>CAYUNM010000017.1:103196-132119 GCA_964446175.1 uncultured Kofleriaceae bacterium | reverse complement strand
TTGGTTGGCGCGCGGGTTGGTTGGCGCGCGGGTTGGTTGGCGCGCGGGTTGGTTGGCGCGCGGGCTGCGCGCGGGTTACGCGGCCGCGGGGGCGAAGATCGCGTCGATCTCGGCCGTGATCTTGTCCTCGCCCACGCCCTTGGCGAGCGCGAGCTCCTTGATCAGCAGGCCACGCGCGGTGTCGAGCATCTTGCGCTCGCCGAACGACAGCTCCTTCGTCGTGCGAAGGACGCAGAGATCGCGGAGGACCTCGGCGATCTCGAAGACCGAGCCGGTCTTGATCTTCTCCATGTACTCGCGATAGCGCCGGTTCCAGGTCTGGGTGTCCCGCGGGATATCCCGAGACTTGAGGATCGAGTAGACCTCTTTGACCTGCTTGGACGAGATCAGGTCACGCAGGCCGACCGAGCCGGCGTTGATCGTCGGCACCATGATCTTCATCCCGGTGTCGAGGATCTTGAGGATGTAGACGGGGGTCTTGCTGCCGCCGATGTCCCGCTGCTCCAGCGCCACCACCTCGGCCACCCCGTGCACCGGATAAACGGCCTTGTCCCCGACTGAAAATTGCTGCTTCAAATGGAACACCCCTGACGAGCTATCGTAGCAGCCGGGGGGTGCTGTGTCAAACAGCGCACCGAGTCAAGGCAGCGAGATTCCTGCAAAAACTCGGACTCGCGCCTACACGCAGCCGCGCGAAATTCAGTGCTTGGACGTCGCGTACTCGACGATCGTGGCGACCGCGAATCCGGTGCCGCCCTTGGGCTGGCTCGGGCGCGGGGTCGACGTCGAGGCCGGGCCCGCGAGGTCGACGTGGACCCAGGGCGTGTCCTTGGCGAACGTCTTGAGGAACAGGCCGGCCGTGATCGCGCCGCCGTAGCGGTCGCCCGTGTTGCGCATGTCGGCGATCGGCGACTTCAGCTGCTCGCGCAGCCGCGAGGTCAGCGGCATGCGCCACATGTCCTCGCCCGTGCGGTCGGCGGTGTTGAGCCACGCGCGCACGAGGCCTTCGTTGTCGCTGAACACGCCGGCCGTGTACGGTCCGAGCGCGACCATGCAGGCGCCGGTGAGCGTCGCGAAGTCGAACATCTCGTCCGGCTGGATCTTCGTACGCGCGTAGGTGATCGCGTCACCGAGCGTCAGGCGGCCCTCGGCGTCGGTGTTGTTGATCTCGACGGTCGTGCCGTCCATCGAGTGCAGCACGTCGCCGAGCTTGTACGCGCGGCCGGAGACGAGGTTCTCGCACGCCGCGCACACCGCGTGGACTTCGCAGTCCGAGCCGAGCGTCGCGATCGCGTCCATCGCGGAGATCACGGCCGCGCCGCCGGACATGTCGATCTTCATGTCCTCCATCGCGTTGCTCGGCTTGAGCGAGTAGCCGCCCGAGTCGAACGTCACGCCCTTACCGATGAAGCAGATCTTCTTCTTCGGCTTCTTGGCGGGCTTGTACGTCAGGTGGATGAAGCGCGGCTCCTGGTCAGAGCCCTGCCCGACGGCGAGGAACATCCCCATTCCGAGCTCCTGGCACTGCTTCGGCGTCAGCACGGTGACGTGAAGCGAGCCCTTGTGCTTCTTCGCGATCGCCTGCGCATCGGCGGCGAGTGCCGTCGGCGTGATCACGGCGGCCGGCTCGTTGATCAGGTCGCGCGCGTGGTTCACGGCGGCTGCCACGACGGTGCCGCGCGTCACCGCGGTCTGGAACGCACGCGCCTGCGCGGCGCCCGGCTTCTTGCCCTTCGCATCCGTGAAGATGCCGAACGACTTCAGGCTCTGCGGCTTCTTGTGATCGTCGCCGGTGAGGTAGCGCGCGAACTTGTACGTGCCTTCATTGAGGCCCTCGACCGCGAGCTGGACGAGGATCGCCTCGCGATTGCCGCCGAGCTGCGGCAGCACGAACCCGACGCTCGCCGCGTTGATCTTGTTCGCCGCCTGCGCGACCGACGCCGCGACATCGCGCATCGCCGAGTTCGCGAAGTCACCACGGGCGCCCGCACCCACGACGATCACGCGCTTCGCGGCGATGCGGCCCGCCGTGTAGAGCGAGAGCACCTGACCGGTCTTGCCCTCGAACGACTCGTGCTTCGCGACCTCCGCGAGGTGGCCGCCGAGCGCCTGGTCGACCGATTTGAAAACGGGATCCTTACCCGGCTCACCGAACGTGGTGATCGCCAGTGCGTCGACGTTGGCCTGCAGTACCGGGCCCGTGAGCTGAGTCACTTCGAAGGTGGTCGCCGAGTTCATAAATCTCCGTAACTGCTAAGAAAGGCGCCCGGTTATACGGCGCGATCAGAGCGAAGTAAAGGAATGAGATTGCCTACATTGACACGTGGAGAGACGGATCCGTAGAGTCGATAGCGGACAGAGCTTCTGGGGGATTTTGAATGCGAAGCAAGGTGATGACCGCGCGCCCGGCGGCGCGTAAGGGCGAAGGCAGCCGCAGCAAAAAGACCGTCGCGGTCCCGTCCTCGAGAAAGAGCGAGCCGATCATCCAGCTGGTCGAACGCAGATCGTCGCGGAACATCGTGGAGCTGCCGAAGAAGTCCGGCGAGCTGCCGATTCCGACTGCCACGTTCGTCTTCTAGATCGTCAGTCCGCATCCAGCAGTTTCTTGAAGTTGCGTGCATCCGACCATCGCTCGGGTGACGCGAACACCACGGTGAGCTCCCGGTCCTCGTAATTCATCACGAGGTCGGCGAGCTCATCGAGCTTTTCGGGGCGCATCGTCCCGGAGCGGCCGGCGCCCTCGATCCGCAGGTACAGCGAATCCGCTTCGAGGTCGTAGTGGACCTCGGGCGGCTCGCCCGGATCGCGGACCATCGGATCGAACGCGCACGTCACCCCGAGCTCGCCTGCGAGCTTCACCGCCGTGCGCACGTTCCACAGACCGCCCGGCACCCACACGCGCGGGACCTCGAGCACGGCGACCTCGCTGAAGAACCGCTTCAGCTGATCGCGATTCGCCGCACTCGGCGAGAACGACTCCGGAGATCGGAACACCACGCACGGCGACTTCAGCTGCGCGGCCGCCTCGGCCAGCGGCGCGATCGTCGCGCGCGACACGGGGCTATCGCGGAAGTCTCCCGTCGACGCATCGTGCGGCCACAGCTTCGTCGCGCTCGGCGGCTTGCGATGCGTCAGCGGAAACGGCGCGACGAGCCCGACGGAATCTTCGGGCGCGTCCTCCGCCCACTTCGCGAGCACGCTCGGCTTCGCCGGCCCTGCGAACAGGACGGAGAGCTCGACGTACGTCAGCTCGGCAAAGTACCGCTCGCGCTCGACTCGCGCGGGGATGTCGACGGTACCGATTCGAAGGGCGCTTTCTTCCGACAGAGGGCGCACGCTACGTCGGCGTCAGGTATGGTGCAAGCGTAAGGAGCGCCCATGAAGTTCTTCATCGACACCGCCGACGTCAAGGAGATCCGCGAAGCCGCCGCGATGGGACTGGTCGACGGCGTCACGACGAACCCGTCGCTGGTCGCGAAGAGCGGCCGCAAGTTCCGCGACGTGCTGCTCGAGATCTGCGACATCGTCAAAGGCCCCGTCTCCGCCGAGGTCGTCACGCTCAAGCACGACGAGATGATGAAGGAGGCGCGCGAGCTGTCCGCGCTGCGCCCGAACATCGTCGTCAAGATTCCGCTGATCCCCGAAGGCCTCAAGGCCGTGCGCACGTGCGCCGAAGAGGGCATCAAGACGAACGTCACGCTCTGCTTCTCGGCGACCCAGGCGCTGCTCGCCGCGAAGGCCGGCGCGAACTACATCTCGCCGTTCGTCGGCCGCCTCGACGACATCTCGACGGACGGCATGCAGCTGATCGGCGAGATCGTCCAGATCTACGACAACTACAACTTCGACACGGAAGTGCTCGTCGCGAGCGTCCGCCATCCGATGCACTGCCAGCAGGCCGCGCTCCTCGGCGCCCACGTGATGACCGCGCCGTTCAGCGTGCTGATGCAGCTGTCGAAGCACCCGCTGACCGACATCGGGCTCTCGAAGTTCCTCGAGGACTGGAAAAAAGTTCCGCAGTGAAGGGGTGGCTTGCGCTGCTCGTCGCGGGCTGCGCGCAGACGAACGGCCCGCACCTCACCTCCGCCACGCCCGCGTCGGGCCCGTACGGCACGACCGTGACCCTCGCCGGCGAGCGGCTGTGCGACGGGGACTGCATGACCGCGGGCGGCGAGATCACGTTCGGCGATGTCCGCGCGCCGATCGTCGCGCTCAGCGACACGAGCGCGCAGGTCGTCGTTCCGGACGCGGCGCAGCTCGGCAAGAACAGCATCGTGCTGACCGTCAACGACACCGCATCGAACGCGCTCGCGTTCCTGGTCCTCGCGCCATGAGGCGCGCGTTCTCGGTCGCCGTGTACGTGCGGCGTGGCGAGCGCGTGCTCGTCATCGAGCATCGCCGCCTGAAGACGTGGCTGCCGATCGGCGGCGAGCTCGAGGCCGGAGAGACCCCGCTCGAGGCGGCGGTTCGCGAGCTGCGCGAGGAGACCGGCCTCGCCGGTGCGTTTCGCCCGCTGGCCGACGCGCTCGACGGCGTCCCACCCGGCCTGATCGGCTACGAGGAGCACGTCGCCGGCAGCAAGGGCCTGCACATGAACTTCGTGTTCGTCTGCGAGGTTGGCGCCGATGCCGAGGTTGTCCCGAACGACGAGTTCGGCGCGTTCCGCTGGGTCGATCGCGCGGAGCTCGGTCGGCTCGAATCGCCGCTCAACGTGCGCCAGTTCGGGTTCGTTGCACTCGACGCGCGCTGGGCGTGATAGATCGCCGCCGGTGCGCATCCGCCAGCACGTCAACCCTCTCGGGCTGCACTACGAGCAGTTCAAGGGCGTGCGCCCGCCGCTCGAGCCGGGGCGCCCGATCGAGGTCGAGATCGGCTGTGCCGAGGCGCAGTTCCTGTTCGAGCGTGCGGCGCAGGATCCGTCGCGCACGTACGTCGGCCTCGAGATCCGCGACGAGCTGGTCGACCTCGTCAATCGTCTCGCGCGCGAGCGCGGCGCGCCCGTGCACGCGGTGTTCTGCCAGGCGCAGCTGCACATCGACGAGATCTTCGGCGGCGCGAAGGTCAATCGCGTGTACGTCAACTTCCCGGACCCGTGGTTCAAGCGGAAGCATCACTCGCGGCGCATGGTCGACGCGACGCTCGCCGAGGGCATCCGCCGCATCCTCGAGCCGGGCGGCGAGCTGTTCGTGCAGACCGATGTGTGGGACATCGCGCTCGACGCGCTCCGTTCGTTCGAGCCGCGCTTCACGAATGTCGCGGGCGAGTGGACGTTCTGGAAGCAGGGCAATCCCTACGGCGTGCGCAGCTGGCGCGAGCAGAACGCCGAGGAGACGGGGCTCACGATCTGGCGCCTGATGTACCGGTTGGACAAGTGAGCCCGATTTTTCGCCGATCGCAGCGCGACCTCCGCTGCTACCGTCGGGGAATGCGGTTGTTCACGCTGCTCGTCCTCGGCGCCTGCTCGTTCTCGGCGCGCACGGCGCAGCAGTCGGCGGGCGATGCGCCGATGAGCGACACCGCGATCGACGGCCTCCCCGCGACGTGCACGCCGAGCGAGACCGCGTGCGAGGGGCGCGTCGTCAAGACGTGCGGCGCCGATGGCATGTGGGATCCCGCGCAGGACAAGGTCTGCGACTTCACGTGCTCGGCGGGCGCCTGCGTCGTCGCGAGCAACGTGGCGATCGCGGACGTCGCGATGTGTGGCTCGAACGCGCCCGTGCTCGCACCTCCGTCCGGCGCGACAGTCACGATGGCGACCGACGGCACGACGCACCTCGAGTGCACGCCGGACTGCGGCGGCGGCGTGACGCGCATCGATCGCACGAACGTGATCACGACCGTGCAGCCCAACGTCGCGTGGTTCTGCTTGTCGCGGCTGTCGCTCGACGCCGGCGTGACGATGACCGCGGATCCGGCGAGCCCCGCGACGAGCGCGCTCGTGTTCATCGTCGACGGACCGGTCGCGATCGCGGGCACGCTCGCTGCCGATGGCGCCAGCGCGACGAACGCCGTGCCGGGCGCGAAGGGCGGCCCGGGCGGCTTTGCCGGCGCCGATCTGACGAGCTCGAGCAAGTCCGACGGCCACGGCCCGTGTCCCGGCAAGGGCGGCGATCACGACGGCCCGAACATCGGCGATCACTGGATCGGCGGCGGTGGCGGCGGCGGTGGCAACGCGACCGCGGGCGCGAACGGCGGCACCGGGAAGTGCGTCAACGGTGACCACACCGGCAATCCGCGCGGCGCGAGCAACATGGCCTGCAGCATGCCGACGCTGATCCCGCTCGTCGGCGGAAGCGGCGGCGGCGCGGGCGGCGATGCGACGGTGAACGTGCAGCAAGGCTGGGCCGGCGGCGGCGGTGGTGGCGCGATCGAGATCGCGTCGCGCGTGTCGATCACCGTGACCGGCACGCTGGCCGCGCGCGGCGGCGCGGGCTATGGCGAGAACAGCGTCGATGGCGGTGGTGGAGGCGGCGCGGGCGGCTCGTTGCTGCTCGAGGCGCCCTCGCTCTCGCTCGGCGGCATGCTCGTCGTCGATGGCGGCGCGGGCGGCTCGGCGGGTGCGGGCGCGGGCGGCGCGGGTGCGAGCGGCGCGTCGCCGGCGGGGACCGGCACGTCATTCGCCGCGAACGGGCAGGGCGGCAGCGGCGGTGGAGGCGGCGCGGGCCGGATCCGGATCAACGCGACGAGCGCGACGTGCCCGGCCACGGTGTCGCCGGCGGGCTCGTGCACGAGTGGTGCGCTCGTGCCGCAGTGATCGTCACTGCACGGTCGCCTGCTTGATCTTGTCGAGGCGGAACTGGCGGTCCTGGCCGGTCTCGAGGTCGATGCAGTTGAGCAGCGTGACCTGGCGATCGAACACGAGGTTGCGGATCCGCACGAGGCGCGGCGAGAGCTGCCACGCCTTCTTCTCGTACACGATGCGCAGCGTGCGTGACTCGAACCACGCCTGCTCGACGGCATCGCGCACGTTGCTCGGCACCGGCAGCGACGGCACACCGACGAGCTGCAGATCGCGGACGAGCGCGAGCAGCTCGCGCTGCGCGGACGTCGTCAGCGCCGCACGCACCTTGTCGATCGCGCTCTCGACCGTCTTGGGGAACGGCATCAGCCGGTGCTCGAGCGCGAGCCGGGACAGCGCGATCAGCAGCGCCGCCTCGCGCGCCGTGAAGTTCACCGGCGGCAGCTGGTAGTTCTTGTCGAGCGCGTAGCCGCCGCCGCGCCCGCGGTCGGCGCGGATCGGCATGCCGGCATCCTGCAGCGCCTCGATGTCGCGATAGATCGTGCGCAGCGTCACCCCGAACCGCTCCGCGAGCTCGGCCGCCGTGATGCCGGTCCGCCGCCCGCGCAGTGCCTCCGCGAGCGCGAACAGCCTGCTCTTTTTCCTCATGTCGAAACCTGACAGTAGGCTGTCACGCGGCGGTGGCAAGTACCAGTTCGAAAGGAAGAAACACCCATGATCGACATGAAGAAGACTCTCCCCCGTCCCGATGGCCACCACACGATCACGCCCGGCTTCATCGTCCCGCAGGCGGCGGCCGTCGTGACGTTCCTCGAGAAGGCGTTCGGCGGCCGCGTCGTCGATCGCTACGACGCTCCCGACGGCAAGGTCGGCCACGTCGAGGTGATGCTCGGCGACTCGGTCGTGATGTTCGGCGACGCGATCCACGATCCGGCAATGCCGGCGAACCTGTCGTTCTACGTGCCGAACGGCGACGCGGTCGACGCGACGTACAAGCAGGCGCTCGCCGCCGGCGCGATCTCGGTCGCCGAGCCGAACAACCAGTTTTACGGATATCGCAGCGCGTGCGTGCGCGACGTCGGAGGCAACAAGTGGACGATCTGCGCGATCGTCGAGCAGCTGAGCCGCGACCAGGTCCTCGAGCGCATGAAGGGGATGAAGTCGTGAGTGCGGGCTGGTGGCAGTGGATGGCCGGCTGGAAGAAGGCGGGCTAGAGTGGCCCCCGTGGCCGGGTATCGCTCCAAGAAGGCGCGACGCAGCGACGAGGGCGCCAAGGCTCCGCCGCTGCCCGCGCGTTCGTCGTCGCCGTTTCGCCTGAAGTCGGCGTACGCGGCGGCCGGCGATCAGCCGAAGGCGATCCAGGAGCTCGTCGAGGGCCTGAGGCGCGGCGACGAGGCGCAGGTGCTGCTCGGCATCACCGGCTCGGGCAAGACATTCACGATGGCGAACGTCATCGCCGAGACCGGCCGGCCGACGCTGATCATCGCGCACAACAAGATCCTGGCCGCGCAGCTCTACGGCGAGTTCAAGGAGCTGTTCCCGGATAACGCGGTCCACTACTTCGTCAGCTACTACGACTATTACCAGCCCGAGGCGTACGTCCCGACGACCGACACGTTCATCGAGAAGGACTCGATCGTGAACGAGGAGATCGATCGGATGCGCCACGCGGCGACGTTCGCGCTCCTGTCCCGCCGCGACGTGATCATCGTCGCCTCCGTGTCGTGCATCTACGGCATCGGCGAGAAGGACACGTACGCGTCGATGACGGCCGAGCTCGACGTCGGCACGAGCGTCGATCGCGACAGCGTGCTGCGCCGGCTCGTCGAGCTGCAGTACGAGCGCAACGACGTCGACTTCCACCGCGGCACGTTCCGCGTGCGCGGCGACACCGTCGAGGTCTTCCCGGCGTACGAGGCGGACACGGCGATCCGCATCGAGTGGTGGGGCGATCAGATCGAGGCGATGAGCGAGATCGATCCGCTGCGCGGCGGCGAGAAGCGCAAGCTCGATCGCACCGTGATCTTCGCGGCCTCGCACTACGCGACGCCGCAGGAGACGATGCGCCGCGCGATCGAGTCGATCCGCGTCGAGCTCAAGCACCGCCTCGAGGAGCTGTCGCAGCAGGGCAAGCTGCTGGAGCGCCAGCGCCTCGAGCAGCGCACGATGTACGACCTCGAGTCGATCGAGCAGATGGGCTTCTGCTCGGGTATCGAGAACTACTCGCGCCACCTCACGGGGCGCTCCTCCGGCGAGCCACCGCCGACGCTGATGGACTACTTCCCCGACGACTACCTGCTCGTCGTCGACGAGTCGCACCAGACCGTCCCGCAGATCGGCGCGATGTACAACGGCGACCGCTCGCGCAAGGAGACGCTCGTCGAGTTCGGCTTCCGCCTGCCGAGCGCGCTCGACAACCGCCCGCTGCGCTTCGACGAGTGGCGCCAGCGCGCGAAGCAGACGATCTACGTCTCGGCGACGCCGGCGGACTGGGAGCTCAACGAGGCGAAGGGCGTCGTCGTCGAGCAGATCATCCGGCCGACCGGCCTGCTCGATCCCGAGGTCGAGGTCCGCCCCGTCGGGCACCAGGTCGACGACCTGCTCGCCGAGATCCGCGAGCGCACGAAGCAGGGCGACAAGGTCCTCGTCACCACGCTCACCAAGCGCATGGCCGAGGACCTGACCGAGTACTACCGCGAGATCGGCATCAAGGTCCGCTACCTCCACTCCGACGTCGACACGCTCGAGCGCATCCAGATCATCCGCGATCTGCGGCGCGGCGAGTTCGACGTGCTCGTCGGCATCAACCTGCTTCGCGAGGGCCTCGACATCCCCGAGGTGTCGCTCGTCGGCATCCTCGATGCGGACAAGGAGGGCTTCCTGCGCTCCGAGCGGTCGCTGATCCAGACGATCGGCCGCGCCGCGCGCAACCTGCACGGCAAGGTGATCCTGTACGCGGACAAGGAGACGGACTCGATCCGCGAGGCCGTCGGCACGACGCGCCAGCGCCGCGAGGTGCAGGCGAAGTTCAACGCGGAGCACGGAATCGTGCCGCGCTCGACGAGCCGGTCGATCCTCGACGTGCAGCCCGCCGAGCCGATGCCGAAGAAGGGCCAGCGCTCGGCGCAGCTCGCGGCCGTCGACATGAAGAAGATCGACGACCTCGACTCGCTGCGCGCCGCGATCGAGAAGCTGCGCACCGAGATGCGCCAGGCCGCCGCCGACCTCGAGTTCGAGCGCGCGGCCGCGCTGCGCGACAAGGCCCGCGAGCTCGAGCTGCTCGAGCTCCAGATGCGATGATGCGCACGCGGCCTCCGGGGGCTTGGCGGACCCGCGGTTTCGTGCGATGCGAGCAGGCGCGATGAAGTTCTCGCGCGGCTTCTACGCGGTGCTCGACCGCGATGACGAGCAGCTCGCGCGCACGCTCGCCGCGCACGCCGACGTCCTCCAGGTTCGCATCAAGCCCGGCAACGCCGACGACATCCTGCGCGTCGCCCGCATGGCGCGCCGCGTGTGCGACGAGGCCGGCATCCTGCTGTTCGTCAACGACCGCGTCGATCTCGCGCTCGCCGCCCGCGCCGATGGCGTCCACCTCGGCCAGACCGATCTGCCACTGCCCGAGGCGCGCCGGATCGCGCCGCAGCTGCTCGTCGGCATCTCGACGCACACGCTCGCGCAGATGCAGCGCGCCATCGCGCTCGCGCCGGACTACGCGGCGTACGGACCGGTGTTCGCGACGCGCACGAAGGAAAACCCCGATCCCGTGCAGGGAACGGAGGCGCTCGCACGCGCGGTTGCGGCCGCGGCAGGTGTGCCCGTCGTCGCGATCGGCGGCATCACGCCCCGCGACGCGCAATCCGTGTTCGCGACCGGGGTGTCCGCGATCTGCGCGATCGGCAGCGTCAACCAGGCAGCGGATGTGGGTGCAGCTGCACGTTGCCTGACCCGTCGCGGTGTTGCAGGATCTGCGACGGGTGAATAGTCGACGCCTCTAGACGTCGTACCCCAACAGGAGTTGCAGATGGCCAAGCTCGGAATCCTCGCCTCGGTTGCCATGATGATCGGTGCTCTCTCGTTCGCGACGGTGCGCTCGGCGGATGCCGACGGTGATGGCTGCAAGCACAAGGAACAGAAGACCGAGATGATGAAGGAGGCGTGTCAGAAGGGGCAGGGCGCGGCCAAGGACGCGATGAAGAAGTTCATGAAGAAGGCCGGCATCAAGAGCTGCAACGCCTGCCACTCCAAGCTCGCTCCGAGCTACGACCTGAAGCCGGACGCGTACGACCAGTTCAAGAAGGCCGGCGGCAAGTAGCCGCCCTGGGAGGCGCCCGCGGATGAACGAGCATCTCGCGGCAAGCCCTCGATGTCGCGAGTGACAGTTTGTCCACGCGGGGCGGGGCGCCTCGCCAAACAGCGGCAACTCCTTTAGCCGCTTGTGTTTTTCGGGAGGGGCGATTATCACTCTGCTCCTTACAAGGAGCTCCACATGAAGAAGATCGCGCTGCTGCTCGCTCTCGTTTCGACCCCCGTCTTCGCCGACACGGCGAAGGCTGGCGACAAGGCCCCGGCCGCCGACAAGACGGCGGACAAGGCCCCGGCTGGCGACGCCAAGGCGCCGGCGAAGGATGCCAAGGCGACGGACAAGACGGACGCGAAGGCGACCGACAAGACGGCGACCGACAAGAAGGCGACCGACAAGAAGGCGCCGGCGAAGGCCCCGGCCAAGGAGAAGGCCGCGACCGAGAAGGCCCCGGCGAAGAGCTGAGTCTCTCCGGTTTGCCGGCACGTCCGGCAAGCACTGACGAAGGCGCCCTCGTGGCGCCTTTCTTAGTTTTCGGCTTCGCGACTGGACGAGCGTGCGGTGCTCAGGACGAGCACTTCGCCTTGTTCTTCAGCTCTTTCCTGATCGTCACGTCGAGCTCGGCGGCCTGCTTCGAGACGTTCGACTTCGGATACTTCGACTTGATGAGGCCGAGGTACGTGCGCGCCTCCGTGCAGTTCTTGAGCTGCTGCGCGGCGAGCGCGGCGAAGTAGAGGCCGTCGTCGGCGAGCTCGCTGTCGGGATACTTCTCGACGAGCTGCTGGTAGGCGCCGATCGCCTTGTCCCAGTCCTTGAGGTTCGTGTAGCTCTGGCCGCGGAAGTACTGGGCGTCGTCGGCGCGCGAGTGCGTCGGGTACGTCTGGACGAGGCGCTTGAAGATGTCGATCGCGTCGTTGTAGCGCTGCGCCTCGAACGCCTGCGTGCCGAGCCGCCACAGATCATCCGGCGAGCTGTTCGCACTCGGCTTGCCGCTCTCGATCTGCGCGACGCGCTGCTCGAGCGCATCGAGGCGGGCATCGTTATCCTTGCGGTACTTGTCGAACGAGGTCTTCATCTCGTTGACCGAGTTGTTGACCGCGGTCACGAGGCCGTTCGCGGTGCGGATGTCGGAGCGCAGGCCGTCGACGTCGGCGCCGAGGTCGGCACTGTTTCGCTTGAGGACCTTCGTCGCATCCTCGAGCACGCTCTTGAGCTGCACGATCTCCTTGTCGAGCTCGGCCTGCTTGTTCGACATCTGGCCCTGCAGCGTCGTGATGTCGCGCCGCATCGACTCACCTTCGCTCTTCGTCGTCGCCCAGAAGCAACCGGTGAGCAGGAGCGGGCAGAGGAGGGCTGTCTTCAGTGCCATTGGAACTCCACGCGACGGTCTTTGTCGTCGCCAAGGCCGGTCGGCTCGGTCTCGCCCTTCGGCACGACCTGCAGCCGCGCCGGGTCAGTACCGAGGCGCGCGAGGTAGTCGGCGACCGACTGCGCACGGCGCTCGGACAGCGCGATGTTGTACTCCTCGGTGCCCGACGTATCGGTGTGCCCGACGAGGAACACGGACTTGCCCTTGTTCTGGTTGATGCAGCTGTTGTTCGCGTCGAGGCGGTCGCGCTCGCTCTGCTGGATGTCCGAGTTGTCGAACTGGAAGTAGACGGTCTGCAGCGCGCACGTCGTGCCGGCGTTGTTCGCCTGGCCGCTCTTGAGGCAGTAGCCGTTGACGCAGTCCTCGTCGTCGGCGCAGTCCTCGTCCTTGCTGCACTTCTTCGCCTTCTTGCACGCGCCGGCCTGGCACGAGCCACCCGGCCCGCACTCGCCATCGGACGCACATGGCTTGCACGCCCCCGCCTGACAGACCTGGCCGCTCGGGCACTGGTCGTCATTGATGCACTGGGCCTTCGCGACGCACGCGTTGGCCTGGCAGCTCTTGCCCTTCGGGCACTGGGAATCTTCCGTGCACTCGACGCATTTATTCTGCGAGCACACCTGTGGCGACTTGCAGTCCTTGTCCGTCTTGCAGCCAGGCTGCTTTGGCTTGCTGCCGCACGCGGCGATCGCGAACGCCAGCGCGATCACGACGAGGACCTTTCCCATGGGCTGAAACCTAAATGGGCGCAAGGCGTTAGTCAAATCTGCTAGGTTCGTTCAGCATGCCCCGCAGCACGATCCTCGTCATCGATGACGAGCCGAACATCCTGACGACCGTACGGCGGTCGCTCGAGCTGGAGGGCTATGCCGTGGAGGTCGCGGGCAGCGGGGCGGCGGGCCTCGCCAAGCTCGCCGAGAATGATATCGATCTCATCCTGCTCGACGTCATGATGCCGGGCGAGACCGGCCTCGAGACACTCCCGAAGCTGCGCGCCAAGAAGCCCGAGACGATGGTCGTCATGATGTCGGGCAACGCGACGATCGAGACGGCGGTTCAGGCGACCAAGGCCGGCGCGTACGACTTCATCGAGAAGCCGCTCTCGGGCGACAAGCTCCTGATCACGGTGCAGAACGCGCTGTCGTTCGCGCGCCTGCGTACCGAGAACCAGCGCCTCAAGCGCGACTTCGCGATGATCGGCAAGGGCGCCGCGATCAAGGCGATCTTCGACAAGGTCGCGAAGACGGCCCCATCCTCGGGCCGCGTGCTGATCACCGGCGAGAACGGCACCGGCAAGGAGCTCGTCGCGCGCGCGATCCACGAGCACAGCAAGCGCAAGGACGGCCCGTTCGTGAAGCTCAACTGCGCGGCGATCCCGTCGGAGCTGATCGAGAGCGAGCTGTTCGGCCACGAGAAGGGCGCGTTCACCGGCGCCACGCAGCAGCGCCGCGGCAAGTTCGAGCTCGCCGACGGCGGCACGCTGTTCCTCGACGAGGTCGGCGACATGAACCCGAGCGCGCAGGCCAAGGTGCTGCGCGTGCTGCAGGAGAACGAGCTCGAGCGCGTCGGCGGGGCGGAGACGATCAAGGTCGACGTGCGCGTCGTCGCCGCGACGAACAAGGATCTCAGCGCCGAAATCGCGGCCGGCCGCTTCCGCGAGGACCTCTACTATCGGCTCGCCGTCGTGCCGATCGAGCTGCCACCGCTGCGCGCGCGCCGCGAGGACATCCCGGTGCTCGTCGAGCACTTCCTCGAAGCGGTGTGCGCCGATAACGACCGCCGCACGAAGAAGGTCGCCTCGGGCGCGATGACGATGCTCATGCAGCACGACTGGCCGGGGAACGTGCGCGAGCTGAAGAACGTCGTCGAGCGGCTCGCGATCCTCACCGGCGATGCCGACGTGATCACGGAGACGGACGTCGCCGAGGCGCTCCCGCGCGTGAAGGCGGTGAAGGCGGACTTCGCTCGCGGCACGCCGTTCAAGGATCTGGTCGCGGCCGCGGAGCGCGAGATCATCGTCGCCGCGCTCGACGCGAACGAGCACCACGTCTCGAACACCGCGCGCGAGCTGCAGCTCGAGCGCAGCCACCTCTACAAGAAGATGCGCGCGCTCGGCATCGACCACCGCGCCGACGACGAAGCCGAGTAGTTACGCTCGGGGGCTTGGTCTCGCGTGCGCGGGGGGTTGGTCTCGCGGACCTACTGCGGGTAGATGATACGCGCGCGGACCGCGCTGCCCTGCGTGTCGGGCGCGACGTGGCTCGTGTCGTTCCACGCGACGGCGAAGCCCATCGGCAGCCCGACGACGGACGGCGACGTCTGATCGCCCTCGGTCGTCGTCGGGATCGTGAACACGTCGCCGTGCATCGAGCCGTCGCTGTTCGCGAGGCGGCCGTAGACCTCGCACGCGCTGCCGGTCGTGTCACAGACGTGCCACGCGAGCAGCGTCAGCGACTGGCCGTTCGTCGCGATGCCGAACGACTGCTCGCCGGAGGTGAAGTCCGACAGGCTCTGGTCGGTGACGAGCTGCGGGCTGCCGACGAGCTGCCCCGCGCTCGTGAGCTGGTTCAGCTCGATCTTGCCCGGACCACCGCCGCTCATCGTCGTCGTGACCCAGCGCGCGGCGAGCCCGAACCCGCTGCCCATCGGCACGACTCGCACGCTCTCGACGTCCATCGTGGCCGTCTTCGGGATCAGCGTCGTGTCGTTGCCGAACACCGAGCCGCCGTTGTTGCTCGTGCGTACGTGGACGTCGCCGTCCTGGATCCACGCGTAGAGCACGAAGTTGCCGGTCGCCGCGACGTGCGCGCGATGCGGGCCGCTGACCGTGCCGACCGTCGTCGAGACGCCGATGACGTTGCCGAACGGCGTGCAGTCCGGCTTCACGACGACGGCGTGGATCGCCGCGCTCGGCGAGTAGACCTGCCAGCTCACCGCGATGTTGCCGTTCGAGAGCTGAGTCGCCGCGACCGTGTCGGCCTCGTCGGTCGCGACGGCGAGCTGCCCCGACGTCAGGTTGCCGCTCGGATCGAGCGCGCGGCACGCGACGCCGTGCCCGGCGCCGGCGGTGTCGTAGTAGTCCCAGAACGCGAGGATGTTCGGGCCACTGCCCGCGAGCGCGGGCATCGCCTGCGTGGTCGTCAGCGTCGAGCTCAGCGCGAACGCATTCGTGCCCGCCGCGGCGACCGTGCTCGAGGGCACGCCGTTCTGATCGAACGTGCGCCCGTAGACGGTGCACGCGCCCTGGTTGCACGAGTCGCGATACGCGGCCGTCCAGTGGCCGTCGGTGGTGGCGGCGAGCTGCAGGCCGTTCGCCTCGTAGTCCTGCGCGAGGAACTGGTCCATCGCGTAGTCGGTGTTGACGACGAAGTCCGCGGTATCGAGCATCACGTTCGCCGAGCTGTCGCCGACCTTCGCGGCCGCGCTGCCGACGCCGACATCCGTGCCGTCGCCCGTCTGCGCCTCGACCTTGATCGCGAGCTCGCCGCTGCGGCCGGGCGCGCTCACGCTGAACGTCACCGGGAACGCCTGGCCGGCGAGCGGCAGCGTGTCCATGCGCGACGTGCCGGCGTTCGCGAGCGTGACGACGAGCTGGCTCGCGCCGGTGACGGCGGGACGCGCGTCGACGGTGACGACCATGTACTTGTCGTCCGCACATCCGGCGAGCAGCAGCAGTGCGAGCAGCGAGCGCTTCATTTGGTGAACGTGATGTTCCCGAGCGACGTCCCGGGTGCACCGCCCTTCGTCGCCTCGTACACGCCGACGCCCGTCCCCGCGCCGACGACGGCGATCCCGGTCCAGAACCACCACTTCTTGTAGATCGGTGTCGACGCGGGCGCCGGTGGCGGAGGCGGAGGTGGTTCTTTCTTGCCGACGAGCCGCTGCCCTTCGCCGCGCTCCTGCTTCTCCTCGAGGTCGTCGATCAGCTTCTCGACCTTGTCTTTGTCGGGCGCGTCGGGTTCGAGCTTCAGGTACTTCTTGAAGCTGAAGATCGCCTGCTGGTAGTCGCCGAGGTTCCGGTAGCACTGGCCGATGTTGAACAGGAAGTCGGGGATCGGCTTCGCGTCGAAGGCCTTCTGGTACTCGTCGAGCGCGTCGTCGAACTTGCCGAGCGCGAACAGCTTCTCGCCGCGATCGAAGTGGCGCTTCGCGGCGCGGGTGGCGGGATCGTCGGCATGCGCGACACGTGGGGTCACCACGAACAGCAGCGCGAGCAGCGGCAGCGCGAAAAAGCGAAATGGCATGGTCAGTGGCGCCGGAACGGGTCGTGCGTGTCGGCGGGATCGATCTTGTCGTCGGGTTTCTTCGTCGTGTCCGGAGGGGGCGGCGGCGGCGGCTCGACCTTCGTCTCGACGGGCTTGTCGTCGGGCTTCGTCTCGACGGGCTTGTCGTCGGGCTTCGCCTCGGGCTTCGCGTGCTTCGTCGCATGCGTCGCGTGCGTCTTCTTCGATGTGGTCGCAGGACTCTCGGTCTCGACCGCCGGCTCGGGCTCGCGGGGCGGGGGCGCGACGTGATCGAGCGTGACGGAGAACTCGCGCTGGTCGCTCGCGAGGTCGACGTCGATCGACTTGTCGCGATAGCCGTCCGCCCGGACGACGAGCGTGCGCTTCGCGCCGTCCTTGACGTCGAACGTGTAGTTGCACGGCGTGTGGCACAGCTCGGCGGAGTGCCCGTCGGCGAACACGCCGGCGGAGGGCAGCGAATCGAAGCGCAGCTCGACGAGCTGGGGCGGCGCGGGCTGCGCGGGATCGACCGTCGGTGCGGGCGGCGCGGGCGTCGTCGCCATCTGCACGGGCGCGGGCTGGGCGGCGGGCGCGGGCTGAGCGGGCTCGCGATTCGCGTACCACAGCGCGCCGGCGACACCGCCGCCGATCGCGACCGCGGCGCCAACCAGCCACAGCCACAGCGGTGTACGAGCTGACTCGACCGGCGCTGCGGGCTGCTGCGTGTACTGGCTGTACAGCAGCGCGGGGTTCGGCTGGCTCGCCATCCCCGAGGCGTGCGGCGGCGTCGGCACCGTCGTCACCATCGCCGGCGCGGGCAGCGGCAGCATGTGCGGCGGCAGCTGCGTCGTCATCAGCGCGGGGCGAACCGCGGAGTGCGCGAGCGACGCGTAGCCGGGCGGATGCGTCTCGATGCCGCCGAGCATGTGCAACAGGCCATCGCGCAGCTCGAGGATGTGGTTGAAGCGCTCGTTCGGATCCTTCGCGAGCGACTTCAGGATCAGCGCCTCGAGGCGCTCGTCGATGTGCGCGCCGCCCTCGGTCTGGCGCGGCGCGACCGGCATCTCGGTCAGGTGCTTGCGCACGTACTCGCCGAAGCTGCGGCCGCGGAACATCGGCTGCCCGGTGAACAGCTCGTACATGATCGCGCCGAGCGAGTAGATGTCGCTGCGGTGGTCGACGATCATGCCGCCGGCCTGCTCGGGCGACATGTACGCGGGCGTGCCGATCACGCTGCCGGCCGCGGTCTGGAACCCGACATCCTCGTCGTCGCGATTGACGAGCTTCGCGACGCCGAAGTCGAGCAGCTTGACCATCTCCGCGCCGTCGCTCGTCGGCACGACGATCACGTTGTCGGGCTTGAGGTCGCGGTGCACGACGCCGACCGCGTGCGCGGCGCCGAGGCCGTCGCAGATCTGCACGAGCACGGCGAGCGCGCGCGGCAGATCGATCCCGGTGCGCGCCCACTTGCCGAGGCTCTGGCCGCGCAGGAACTCCATGATGATGAACGTCGTGCCGTCGTCGAGCTCGACGAAGTCGGTGACGTCGACGATGTTGCGGTGGCGGACGCGATTGACGGTCTTCGCTTCCTGGAAGAACCGCAGCACCGCATCGCGCCGGCGCGCGTAGTCGCCGCGCAGCAGCTTCAGCGCGACCTCGCGGCCGAGCTTCACGTGCTCCGCGCGATACACGTAGCCCATGCCGCCCTTGCCGAGCAGCTCGGCGAGCCGGTACGTGCCGAGCACCTCGCCGATCCTCGCTTCCGGGTCTTCGCCCGCGCGATCGGGCACCGGCGGTGGCTTCGTCCCCGGGCGCGGGTCGCGTGGCTGCGGCGTCTTGTTGCGGCCGCTCGGCGACTCGATCTTCGTGCGCGGCGAGTCACTCGTGCCGACGGCGAGCGACGGATGCGAGTCGCGCACCGCGTCGTCGATCTCGATCTGCAGCGACTGGGTCCGTTCCCGTACCCCACCCGGGTCGGGTGCCGCTGGAGGCCGGGATCGCGGATCGCGAGTCGTCATAACTACCCCACGCCCCTACGTCGTCCGCAGGGATCACGCCGAGGTAGCAGCGATTGTACGATCCCTCCCCCCACCCCCGCAAACCAAGGTTTCCGGGCGGTTGTGCGCTAGTTAACAGGGCAGCTGCCAGGCTGGCTCAGGATCCGGAGGGTCTCTGAAATCACGAGCTTGACCTGATCCGTCGACTCGTTCTGGTAGCGCACGCGCAGGTAGCTGATCGCCGCCGTGTTGCACAGCGCGGCAAGTGCCCGCGCCGCGGCCGCGCGGATGTCGCGGCTGGGGTGGTTGAGCAGGTCGGTCAGCTGCTGGAGGTCGCCCGGGACCTGGAGCGGGCCGAGCGACTCGATCGCGGCTCGCAGGATCAGCAGATCCGCGCCCGCGCGCGCCCCCGCGTTCGCGGTGATCAGCGCGACGAGCGTGTCGTGCGGTGGGCTGTGATCGGGGCACGTGACGCCGGGCGTCGTGCAGTAGACGGCGAGCCCGTGGATCGCGCGCAGCCGCACCGCCGGCTCGAACTTCTCGCCATCGGCGGCGATCGTGATCAGGTCGTCGGGGACGACGAGGTCGTGGTTCTGCAGCTGCGACTTCGTCGGCACGGTGTCGATCGTCGTCAGCGCGGCCTGCTGGGTAGCCTGCAGGATCGTCACGTCGCCGGTCGCGACCGCCGCGAGCACCGCGAGCACGCACGCGATGATGGCGGGCTTCATCGCAGCACCGGGCTTCGCGAGAGGACGTCGCGCTGTCCCGGCGACAGATCCGTGCCGCCGAGCTCGCTGAAGTACATCAGGTTCGCATTCGAGATGTCGCTGTCGCTGATCGGATCGCGGCGGGGCGCGGCATCGCTGTCGTCGATCTCGACATTGTCGTACAGCCCCATGTAGCGCGCGAGCTCGTGCGCGGTGAGCCGCGCGACATCCGACCAGCCGCGGTAGCACAGCGTGTCGGCGCCGATGACGATGCCGGAGCCGGGCGTGCCGGCGAGCCCGGCGGGACCCGGCGCGGGCCCCAAGGCCTGGAGGCCGACCGGCGACAGCGTGCGCACGAAGAACACGTTGATGCCGACGGCGTGCGAGCCGAGCGAGAACAGCGCGCCCGCGTTCGCGGCGTTGAGGCCGTCGAGGTCGGGATGGTTGCGCAGGTCCTCGTACGTGATCGTGCCGAGCGCCACGCCGGCGTGCGCGAACACGTTCCGCAGCTGGCCGAGGTAGTCGGTCTGGAAGAACGCCTTCGTGCCGGCGGTCGCCGCATCGAGCTGGCCACCGAACGATGCGAGGCACGGGTGCTCGTCGAAGTTGAGGAAGTAGAAGTGCAGGTCGAGGATCACGCTCGTGTCGAGCTTGATCACGGCGATCGCCGACGGCGTCGCGGAGCCGGGCGACGCGTTCACCGTCTGCGACGCGACCGACATCTCGTAGACGCCGGGCACCAGCGGCGCATCGGGCGACGACGGCATCGCCAGCACGGACTGTCCGAGCCCGAGCTGATGACGCACCGGATCGCTGTAGTGCATCGGGTCGCCGAACTTCTGGTCGGTGACGACCGCCCTGCCATCCGGCGCGGTGACGCGCGTCGCGCCGACGGCCTGCGTCGGATCCTCGACGGAGAACGTGACCGAGACGGCCCGCGCGGCATCGGGAATCGGCAGCGCGACGAAGTCGCTCGGACCGTGCACCGGCAGCGGGAACGTCAGCGAGCCGTGCGCCTGCAGGCACCCCGCGAACATCGAGCCCGCCGCCTCGACGCGGGGGATCAGCGCGCACGCCGTGCCCGCGCCGCAGTCGCGCGTGTCGACGCAGAGATCGATGCAGTGGCCGAGCGCGCAGGTGCCGTTGCGGCAGTCGCCGTCGTGCACGCACACATCGCCCGCCGGCCGACCGGCGTTCTCCATCACGCAGCTCGCCGCGAGGTGACCCTGGGCATCGGTCGCGGTCCCGTCGATCTCGCATGCCAGGCCGGCCGCACAGTCGACCTCGCTCGAACACGAGTCACCGAGCTGACCCGTCGCGGCGCGACAGATGCCGTCCTTGTCACACGAGTACCCGTCACCGCACTCCGGGGCGCGCTGGCACTTCGGAACGCACGTCGAATCCACGCACTGGAGCGAGCTTGCGCAGTCGCCGCGGTCACCGCAGTGGTCGCCGATCGCACCATCGCCACCGGGACACCCGGCAAGCAGGGCGAGGACGAACAGTGAGCGAAGCCGCATTGGATAGACGTTTCCCGCGCGGAAATCTTCGGACTTCCGCTGCGAAGTATATTATGACCGCAGCCCGGGGGAACCATGCGTTTTGGCTTGAGCTTGGTAGCGCTGCTGGCCGGTTCGTCGCTCGCTCACGCGGGGGCGGCACTCGACGACGACAAGAAGCCCGCGAGAACCACGGACGCCAACGCGTCTCCCGACACGCTGACGACCTCGCAGGACAAGGTCGAGTATGGGGCGGATCTCCGCCTCCGGTCGGTCTGGGTCCCTCAGTCGTTCATCGATCTGTTCGTCGCGCGGTCTTCCGGCGGAATCCAGAACTGGGGCTGGGGCGTTGACCTGGTGCGTCGCCGCGGCACGAGCGAGCTGCAGCTAGGGTTCGAGCACGAGAACCTGCCGCCGCCGGAGGGCGTGTTCATCAACAGCAACAACCACGTCCCGGCTGACGCCGCGGACTACATCCTGTCGCCGGATCACGCGCCAGGAGGCTCGGCACTCGGCTGGTACACGCTCGAGTTCACGTTCATCAACCACGCCCCGATCAACAAGTACGTCTCGTTCCGGTACGGCGGCGGCGCGGGCCTCGGCATCGTCAGCGGCAGCCTCTATCGCTACGACGTCCAGTGCGCGGGGACCGCGACGAACTCGAACCCGACGCCGGGCTGCGTGCCGGGTGACGCACTGCCGGGCTCCGGCGGTACGGGTCACACGTCGTCGGACGGCAACGGCTCGCCCGAGACGGCGCCGGTCAAGTACAACCTGCCGCCCGTGTTCCCGGTCGTCAACGCGATCATCGGCTTCCAGATCAAGCCGACCGAGAAGGCCGTCATCAACATCGAGGGCGGCATCCGCACGTTCCCGTTCTTCGGGATCTCCGGCGGCTACTTCTTCTGAGTCGGGCGGCTTCGCCGCCGCACGCCTTCGGCGCGCCGGTCGCCTCGCGACCGCGACTCCTCAGACCCATCGCGGGAACGCGCCTTCGGCACTTCCGCGAGGGTTCTTCTGAGTCGGGCGGCTTCGCCGCCGCACGCCTTCGGCGCGCCGGTCGCCTCGCGACCGCGACTCCTCAGACCCATCGCGGGAACGCGCCTTCGGCACTTCCGCGAGGGTTCTTCTGAGCTACCGCTTGCGTAAGCGGCGGACCTCGCCGACGCGCAGCGTGAGCTTCTCGCCGTCGAAGTACTCGGCGAGCGGGATCGTGAACTTCCGGCTCGCGCCGGTCAGCTCCTTCCACTGCTGCGCGTCGATCGTGCCGTGCTGCTCGAGGAACGCGACGAGGCGATCGCGCACGCCGTCGACGATCTTCGCGTGCATGAAGAGGTCGGGCTTGATCTTCACGGCGAGCTTGGCCGTGACGAGCTTGCCGAGCGCGGCGTTGACCTGCGGCTCGGTAACGCCGACGAGCGGCGGCAGCTCCTTGGGCCGCGGCGGCTCGACGCCCGTCTGCTCGAGCTTCGCGAGGATCGCGGCCTCGTGCGGCGCGAGCGCGGCCGTCTTCGGCGCGGCGGACTTGCGTACGCGATCGGCGTCGCTCGCGATCAGGCCGCGTCGCTCGAGCCCGGCGAGGATCGCGTCGTAGGCCTTCACCGGCAGCGCGCCCGGCAGGTGCGTGCGCAGCTCCTCGCGCGAGATGCCCTCGGGCCCTACGAGGCCGCCGATCTTCTGCTCGAGCTCCGCGACCGCCTGCGCGTGCAGGTAGTGCTCGCCGACCGCGAGCAGCTCGCCGCTGCCGACGAGCGTGGCAAGCGGATCCGTCAGGGCGCTCGCCGGCACGCCGAGTCGCCGCACGAGCTCGTCGAGCGAAAGACCCGCGGCGGCCGAGCTCCGGATCTCGAGCGCGAGCCGCTGGTCGAGCTTCGCCGCCGCGAGCGCGCCGACCGCCGCCGCGTGCTGGGCGCCCTTGCGGGCTTTCGGCGCGAGCACGCGGATGATCCGGCCGCCGCCGATCGTCGAGCCGGCGGACGCGCTCGTGACGAAGCCGCGCACGATGAAGTGATCGCCGGGCAGCGCGCCGATCGGCGTCTCCTGATCGAGGCGCAGCTGCGCGAGCGCCGTCTCGCCGGGCGCGAGCTCCGTGCGCTCGACGAGCACGAGCGTGGCCATCAGCTGCGCGGTCGCGTGATGCACGAGGACCTTGCTGCGCGCGGGCAGCGGCGCCGTCGCGGAGCGCAGGTAGCGCAGCTCGACGTCGAGGATGTGCGAGCCCGCGACGCGCCCGGGATGCACGACCATCTCGCCGCGCGCGAGGTCCTCGACGGCGACGCCCCCGAGGTTCAGCGCCGCGCGATGGCCCGCGACGGCCGCCTCGACCGCCGTGCCGTGCACCTCGATGCCTCGCACGCGCGCGGTGAGCCCGCTCGGGATCACGCTCAGCTCGTCGCCCAGCGCGACGCGGCCGCCGAGCACCGTGCCCGTGACGATCGTGCCGAAGCCCTTCACCGTGAACACGCGATCGATCGGCAGCCGGAACACGCCGGCCGCCTCGCGCGGCGGCAGCGAGTCGATCACCTCGCCGATCACGCGCTTCAGCTCGGGGATGCCGTCTCCGGTCTTCGTCGAGCACGCGACGATCGGCGCGGCCTTGAGGAACGTGCCAGCCACCGCGGCGCGCACGTCGCCGGTCACCATGCCGAGCCACTCGTCGTCGACGAGATCCTGCTTCGTCAGCACGATCAGGCCGCGGCGCACGCCGAGCAGATCGCAGATGTCGAGGTGCTCGCGGGTCTGCGGCATCACGCCCTCGTCGGCCGCGATCACGAGCATCACCACGTCGATGCCCGTGGCGCCCGCGACCATCGACTTGACGAAGCGCTCGTGCCCGGGCACGTCGACGACCGCCACGCGACGCTCGCCGAGATCGAGCCGCGCGAACCCGAGCTCCGTCGTGATGCCGCGCGCCTTCTCGACCGGCAGCCGGTCCGTATCGATCCCGGTCAGCGCGCGCACGAGCGACGTCTTGCCGTGGTCGATGTGCCCGGCGGTCCCGAGGACGATCGGAAAGATGCCGCCGGTCATCGTCGTCGAGCGTTCCGAGGTGGCCACTGGCTGGAGCCTCCCGAGCTAGCCATTGGCGATGCGGAAGATGTTCCCGTCGGGATCGATCGCGTCGAACCCGGTGCGGCCGTCGTACGTCTGCAGGTCCCGCACGCGCGCGCCGGCGGCGACGAGCCGTGCACGGGCGCCCGCGACGTCGTCCATCACGAACACCGGCTTCCACGCGGTGTCCTGGCGCGGCGTGCCGTCGGAGGCGGCCGGCTTCGCGAAGTGCAGCATCAGCCCTTCGAAGCGCACGAGATCGGGCTGCTCCCACTGCAGCGCGAGCCCGACCGCATCGCGGTAGAACGCGACGAGCGCCGGCAGGTTCGCCGTGAACAAGATCGCGTAGCCGGGCTTCATGCCAGCTCTCGCAGCTCTCGCTTGAGGATCTTGCCGGTCGGGTTGCGCGGCAGCTCCTTCATGAACGTGATCTTGCGCGGCCGCTTGAAGTCGGCGAGCTCCTTGCGGCAGTAGTCGATGACCTCGATCTCGGTGAGCGACGCGCCGTCGCGCAGCACGATGAACGCGCGCAGCGTCTCGCCCCATTCCGCGTCGGGCACGCCGATCACGGCGCACTCGAGCACCGACGGGTGCGTCGACAGGTGGTCCTCGATCTCGCGCGGGTAGATGTTCACGCCGCCGGAGATCACCATGTCGGACTTGCGCGACTCGAGGTAGTAGTAGCCCTCGCGATCGACGCGCCCGCAGTCTCCGACGGAGAAGAAGCCTTCTCGCTGCGCCTGCGACGTCGCCTCCGCGTTGCCGTGGTAGCCCGTGATCAGCGTGGAGTTGCGCGCGAACAGCTCGCCGACCTGGCCGGCGGCGACGTCGCGGCCCGCATCGTCGAGCAGGCGGATGTCGTTACCGCGGAGCGCGCGGCCGATCGTGCCCGGATGCGTGAGGTGATCGCGCGGTCCGGCGAGCGTGACGAGGCCGGTCTCGGTCGCGCCGTAGAAGTTCCACAGGATCGGGCCGAACGTGTCCATGAAGCGGCGCGCGGCCTCGGTCGTCAGCGGCGCGGCGCCCGACATCACCCAGCGCAGCGACGACGTGTCGTACTTCCGGATCGTCTCCTTCGGCAGCGCGCACATGCGGATCATCATCGTCGGGACCATCAGCGTGCAGGTGATGCGCTCCTTCTGGATGATCTCGAGGCACTGCTCGGGCTCGAAGTGGTTCTGCAGCACGATCGTCGCGCCGAGCGACTGCATGATCGCGACGAACGCGGGCGCCGCCGAGTGGTAGAGCGGGCACACGACGAGGTGCCGATCGTCGGCGCGCATGCCGACCTGCAGGATCATGTCCGCGACGGACTCGAAGCCGGTCTTGCGCCAGCTACGCGTCGCGCCCTTCGGCTTGCCGGTCGTGCCCGACGTGTAGACGATGACGCCGCCGCCGTCGCCGCCGCGCACGCGCGGAGGGATGTCGGGCGACGCCGCCGCGAGCGCGCGGTCCCAGTCATCGGCCTCGCCGAGGGGGCCGGTCGCCGACACCGCGATCAGCGCGCCGCCCTTGCCGGCCTGCGCGCGCGCCTCGCGCATCGACGCGAGGTACTCGGCGTGGACGAGCGTCGCGCTCGGCTCCGCGTTGCTGAGGATGTACGCGATCTCGGCCGGCTTGAGGCGGTAGCCGATCTGCACGGCGAGGCCGCCGAGGCGCGCGAGCGCCTGCTGCGCGATCAGGTACTCGACGCCGTTCGGCAGCATCAGCGCGACGCGCGATCCGCCTCTGACGCCGCGTGCGATCAGCGCGTGCGCGAGCCGGTTGACGAGCGCGTCGAGCTCGCCCCAGGTCAGCCGCCGCACGCCGTGCTCGCCGTACTCGACGATCGCGTCGCGGTCGGGATGCGCCGCACCGTGATACATGACCGCGAGGTGCGGCCCGAGCCGCGTCTGCCGCGCATCGCGGACGAACTGCGCGACCCGCGACGGGCGCACCGGTTGAACGACCTTGCTCGCGCGGATCACGTTCGCGAAGAAGACCGCGCGATCGAGACGGGACTTCAGGCGCTCCAGCACGAGCGCCAGGATAGCTCAGCGAACGCTCTTGAGCGTCGTCGAGAGCGCTTGTGTCACCGTTGTGATGTGCTGCTGGTCCTTGGGGTGGCGGTCCATGTACCGCTGCCACGCCGCCTTCTGGCCGGACTCGTTGTGAATCAGCTGGTACTGGTCGCCGAGCGTGTAGTAGGCCTCGGTCAGCCAGTCGAGCTGCGTGCCCTTCGCCTCTTCCTCGGCGCCGAGGCGCGTCGCCTTCTCGAGCGCCTCGATCACGCGGCGGTCGTCGCCGGGACGGTTCACATCGCGGTACAGCTCCGCGAGCTGGTACCAGGTGTCGGCGCTCTTCGGCTCGAGGCGCGCGCTCGTCTCGAGCCACTGGATCGCGGTCGGCTTGGGGCCGAGCGTTTTGTAGGCGAGCCCGAAGTCGTAGGCGACCCCGGCGTCTTCCTTGATCTTGAACGCGTGGGCGAGCTCGTCGATCGACTTCGTGAACTCGCGTCGCTGCACGTGCGCGCGCCCGAGGCCCGCCCACGGGTTGAACCAGGTCGGATCCGCCTCGGTCGCCCGCAGGTACGACTGGATCGCGAGCTCCTGGAACTTCGGATCGTTCGTCGCCGCGAAGCTCGCCTCGGCGGCGCGGCCGAGCGCATCGTAGTACTGGACGTCGGGCTCGTTCGAGCTCGCGGTCGTCAGCTCCACGCGCGCCTCGTCGAGCTTGCCATCAGCGAGCAAGCCCTCGCCGCGCAGGTAGTGGCCGGCCGCGCTCTGCGGATCCGCGTCGAGGATCGGCTGCGCGAGCGCCTTCGCCTCCGCGATGTAGCCCGAGCGCGCGTAGAACTTGCCGGCGTAGACGCGCGCGATGAGCGGCACGTCGGGGCGCTTGAGTAGCTTGTCGTACGCGAGCTTTGCCTCGTCCTTCTTGCCGGCGCTCTCGTAGGTGCGCGCGAGCTCGAGAGCGATGTCGCTGCGCATCGGATCGATCTTCTGCGCCTGCGTCAGCTGCGCGACCGCGTCGTCGATCTTGCCTTCCTTCGCGTAGGCCTTGCCGAGCTGCAGCTTGGCGTCGGGATCGTTGCCGCGCATCTCGACCGCACGACGCAGCAGCGTCTCGGCCTTCGCCGCGTCGCCCTCCTGCAGGTACGCGATGCCGAGCGTCAGCGAGAGCGCCGGATCGTCCTGCGCGCGGTCGGCGAGCGCGGCCAGCTGCTGATCGGCGCGCGCGCGATACTCCTCGGCCTTCTTGTCGTCGTGCGCGTCGCTGGCCTTCTTCGCGAGCGTCGCGAGCCTCTCGACGGCCGCCATCGTCGGCGACAGATCGAGATCGCCGGCGAGCTTCGCGCCCTGCATGTAGGCGTCGATCGCGTCCTCGTCCTGGCCCTGCGCCTCGAGCAGCCGGCCCTTGACGAGCATCAGGTGCGCTTGCTGCAGCGGAGGCAGCGGCGGCTGATGCGCCTCGAGCTTCTTGATCGTCGCGAGCGCGTCGGGGAGCTTGCCCTGCGGGATGTTGATCTCGGCGCTGACGAGCTGCGCCTCGACGTTGTCGGCGTTCGCGGCGAGCGCCTTGTTGATCTGATCGGCGGCCGCCGCGAGCTTGCCGTCGCGCAGCTCGACCGCGGCGCTGCCGGTGAGCGCGGCGACATCGGTGCCGTTGATCTGCAGCGCCTTCGCGTAGCGGTCGCGCGCGACGTCGAGCCGGCCGCTCTGCCGCGCGACATCCGCCGCGAGCGTCCACGCCTGCACGACCGCGCGCGGATCCGCGTCCTTGATCTGCTTGTCGTTCGCGAGCAGCGCGATCAGCTCGGCCTCGGTCTGCGCGGCCTGCTGCGGCGGATGCGTCGCGATCAGGCCGACCTGCGCGCCGACCTGGTTCGGATCGGCCTGCAGGATCGCCGCGAAGTCGGCCTTCGCGCCCTCGATGTCGGCCATCAGCAGCTTCGCCTTGCCGTGGCCGTAGATCGCGGGCAGCTTCGTCGCCGGCGCCGCCGCGACGGCCGCGTCGAACGCCTTGATCGCCGCCGGCGCGTCGCCCTTCGCGAGCTGCGCC
The DNA here is from genome assembly GCA_964446175.1 of uncultured Kofleriaceae bacterium. Lineage (GTDB taxonomy): Bacteria > Myxococcota_A > Polyangia > Haliangiales > Haliangiaceae > JABFXX01. The sequence goes on along the minus strand of CAYUNM010000017.1, from coordinate 104,193 downwards.
CAGCCCATGTACAGCTGCAGGAAGCCGTCTTTCGGGTTCGCCGCGATCAGCTGCTGCAGCTTGCCGATCGCGCGGTCGGGCTGGTTCGCCGCGATCGCCGACACCGCCTGCGCGCGATCGAGCTCGGGCCCGGTGACGCTCGCTTCCTGCGCCTTGCCGATCAGCATGCGGCCCTGGCCGATGCGCGCCTGCCCGTTGATGCCGGTATCGAGCGCACCGGCGATCAGCGCCTCGGCCGCGATGCCGTAGCCGGCCGCGTTGTGCCCGTCGAGATCGACGACCGCCCGCGCCGCCGTCGCCGCCTTCTGCCAGTGGTTCGGCGTCGCCGCCTCGAGCGACTTCCGCGCGACGCTCAGCTGCGAGTCGATCTCCGCGGCCTTCTTCGCGGCCGCCGCGTGGCGCTGGTAGAAGTAGAACCCGCCGCTGCCGACGAGCGCGAGGCCGAGCACGCCGGCGAGCACGCGCTGCGTGCGCTTCTTCTTCGCCGCACTCGCCGCCGCGGCCTCCTCGGCCTTCTGCTTGCGCTGCTGCAGCTTCGGCGACGTCTTCGCCTGCGCGACTCCGCGCGGCTCGTCCTCGAGCGCGAGCTCGAGCGGCGCGTCGCCCTTCGGCTTGGCGAGCGAGGCCTTCGCGATCGGCGTCTGCGGCGTGGCGTCGTCGGCCTTCGCCTTGATCTTGATCGGCGACTCGTTGATGCGAACCGCGGGCTTCGCCGGCTCCGCGAGCTCGAGATCCTTGAAGCCGCCGCCGGCGAGATCGAACGTGCCGCTCTGGCTGCGGTCGCCGAGCTCGGGGCCGGCGCTGTCGGCGAGCTCGAGCGGCTTGCCGGAGCCCGTGCCTTCGAGATCGAACGCGTCGAGATCGAGCGCGGGCGTGCTCTTGCTCGGCTCGGGCAGGTCGTCGAACACGCCGCCGCCGGACTTCGCGGGAGGCTGCTGCGCCGCGGGCTGGGGGAGGTCGTCGAAGAAGCCCTTGGGTGCGGGCAGGTCGGGCTTGG
>CAYUNM010000017.1:63043-103096 GCA_964446175.1 uncultured Kofleriaceae bacterium | reverse complement strand
CGGACTGCTTCGCGGGCTGGGGGAGGTCGTCGAAGAAGCCCTTGGGCGCGGGCAGGTCGGGCTTGGCGGACTGCTTCGCGGGCTGGGGGAGGTCGTCGAAGAAGCCCTTGGGCGCGGGCAGATCGATGCCGCCCTTGCCGCCGCCCTTCGCGGGCTGGGGGAGGTCGTCGAAGAAGCCCTTGGGCGCGGGGAGATCGCCATTCGCGCCCGGCTTGGGAGCCGGCAGGTCCGTGATGCCTTTCGGCGTCGGCAGATCGACGATCTCGCTCGGCACCTTCGGCGTCGGCAGGTCGATGATCTCGTTCGCCTTCGGCTTGGGCAGATCGAGGATGTCGTCGTCGAGCGCGTTGCCCGGCGGCGGCGGCGCCTTCGCGACGGCCTTGCCCTTCGGCGCCGGCAGATCCGCGATCCCGACGTCGGGCGCGAGCGGCCTCGGCACGGGCCCGGTCTTCGACTTCGGCGCGGGCAGATCGGAGAACCCGGCATCGGGCGCGGGTGCGGGCGGGCGCGGCACGGGGCCGGTCTTCGACTTCGGGGCCGGCAGATCGGCCGACGGCATGAGGTCGTCGAGATCCATCGGCGCGGCGCCGGGCTTGGCCTGCGTCTTGGGCGCGGGCAGATCGGCGAGATCGAGCGCGGAGCGCGGCGCGGGCTTGCTCGAGTCGAGCGTCGCGAGCGGGCTCGTGCGCTTGGGCGCGGGCAGGTCGGCGAGATCGACGGCGCTCGGCTTCGCCGGTGACGGAATCGGCGGCGGGATCTTCGGGATCGGCGCGCTCGGGATCGGCGGGACCTTCGGGATCGCTCCGGTCGGCGCCTTCATCGGCAGCGCCACGCGCGACTTGCAACTCGTGCACGTCACGAACCTCGCCCCGGGCGCGACGTCAGCTTCGGCGATGCGGTTTTGCGCCCCGCACGCCGCGCAAGTCACCTCGATCATGAGCGGACATGATACCGCGCCCGCCCGCGGAATGCCTATTTCGCCGGCCGTCCCTTCGGCGCGTCGTCGTCGTCGTCATCGTACGGGTTCGGAGCCAGCTCGCCGCGGCCCTCCCGCCCTGCGCGCACCGCCGGCCCGCCCTTGATCGCGCGCTGCAGCTGGTTCTGGATCCGCCGCTCGAACTCCGGGAGCACGACGAGCAGGCGCGCCGTCTGCGCCGGCGTGAGGATCTTTCGCAGCTCGCCGATGCGGTGCTCCTGCGACTCCCAGAACGCCTTCTGGTTCGCGACCGCCTCGTCGATCAGCTTGTCGAGCCCGCGCGCGTCCTTGACGTCGCCGGTGGCCTTGAGCCGCCGCTCGATATCGGCGCGCTGCAGGAGCAGGCGATCGAGCTCGTCGTCGTACTTCGCGAGCACCGGGAACAGCTTGCCGGCGGTCGTCTCGTCGAGCTGCAGCTCCTCGGTCAGCGTGTACGCGCGCAGCGCGCGGATCTTCTTCTTGATCTTCTCGCGGCGAGCCGCGGCTGGCGTCGGCGCCGGAACCTGCGCGAACGCGGGGGAAACCGTCACGAGTGCGAGCACGAGCGCGAGGATGCGAATCACGACTTCTTCCTCTCGAGCCAGCGATCGAGGTTGTCGAGCGCCTTGTCGTCGAGCTGGTCGACGGTCAACAGCTCGCCGTCATCGGCGATGGCATCGGGCACGTCGAGATCGTCGAACAGTGCCTCCGGATCGACGTCGCTGACATCGACGAGCTGACCGTCGAGCCACAGCTCCGTCGCCTGCGCGGGCGGCGCGGGCACGGCGGCATCCGGCATCTGCACGGCGACCGGCGGCTGCACGGTCGGCGCCGGCTCGTCGTGGCGCATCGTCAACAGCAGCAGCGCCGCACCGACGACGACCGCGAGCCCACCGACGGGCACGAACCACCGCCGCCACCACGGGCGCGGCGCCTCGTCGATCGCCTTGGCGATCCGCGCCTGCATCGCGCGCCAGTCGGGCTCGGTGCCCTCGGGCGGCAGCGCCCGCAGCTGCTGGATCACGTCGCGCGTGCCGGCGACATCGAGCTCGCCGAGCTTGCCCTCGACGCGCCGCCGCTCCTCGGGCGTCAGCTCCGCGACGCCGTCGACGTACGCGGCGAGCAGCTCGTCGTCGTTAGCCGCCATGGCTACCTCCGAGGATGTCACGGAGCTTCTTCACCGCGTAGTGGAAGTTCACCTTCGCGGTGTTCTCGGTGCAATCGGCGAGCTCCGCCACTTCCTTGAACGACAGATCATCGAACACGCGCAGCTCGAGCACGAGCTTCTGCTTCGGCGGCAGCAGCGCGATCGCGGCTCGCAGGCGCGCGGAGTCTTCTCCCGACGCGAGCTTGCCCGGCGCGACCGGCGCCTCCGTCATCGCGTCCTCGGCGATCTCGGTCGGCTGCTCGCGCCGGTGATCGCGCAGCCACGACAGCGAGCAGTTGATCGCGATGCGGTACAGCCAGCTGCGCACGCTCGCCGTGCCGCGAAACCCGCCGATGCCCTTGAACGCGCGCACGAACACGAGCTGCGTGACGTCGGCGGCGTCGGCGTCGCGCTTGACGTAGCGCCGGACGATCCGCCACACGCCCTGCTGGTGCCGCCGCACGAGCTGGTCGAACGCCTCGCGCTCACCGGCGCGAAACCGCTCGGCAAGCTCCCGGTCAGGATCGAGGACGTCGCTCACGCGTTCCATCAGGAGAGTGGCGGCGGCCTGCACGGGGAGTGGACCCGCGGCTTGCCACCAGTGTTAAGCCCGGGGTAGGTTGCCCCTCCAACCACCCTTCATCATTGGAGTTCTATCATGCTCGACCCTTCCAAAATGGACGAGGTGCTGCGCCGCGGCGAGGGCGTCTCGGCCGCCGTCGACGCATGGAAAGCCCTCGACGCTCAGCGCCGTCGCCTGCAGGGCGAGCTCGATGGCCTGCGCCAGCAGCGCAACACCGCCAACGAGAAGATGGCCAAGCTCGACAAGAAGGGTCCTGACTTCGCCGCCGCGCGCGACGAGATGAAGGCGCTGTCGACGAAGATCAAGGCCGACGAGACCGAGCTCGCGAAGGTCGAGGCCGACTGGGAGCAGGCGCTGCTCGCGCTGCCGAACGCGCCGCACGCGAGCGTGCCCGTCGGCACCGACGAGACCGCGAACCCGGTGCTCCACACGTGGGGTCACAAGCCGTCGTACGCGTTCCAGCCGAAGCCGCACTGGGAGATCGGCGAGTCGCTCGGCATCCTCGACTTCGAGGCGGGCACGAAGATCACCGGCGCGCGCTTCACCGTCCTGCGCCGCGGCGCGAGCAAGCTGACGCGCGCGCTCATCAACTACATGCTCGATCTGCACGGGCAGGCCGGCTACGACGAGATCTGGCCGCCCGCCGTGGTGCGTCGCGCGTCGCTGCGCGGCACCGGCCAGCTCCCGAAGTTCGAGCAGGATCTGTTCAAGCTCGCGATCCCGACGGGCCCCGACCACGTCCCCGACAACGATCTCTTCCTGTCGCCGACGGCCGAGGTCCAGGTCACCAACCTCTACGCCGATCACATCTTCGAGCCCGGCGAGCTGCCGCGTCGCTTCTGCGCGTACTCGGCGTGCTTCCGCGCCGAGGCCGGCGCGCACGGCAAGGACACGCGCGGCCTGATCCGCCAGCACCAGTTCGACAAGGTCGAGCTCGTGAAGTTCGTGCCGCCCGAGACGAGCTACGGCGAGCTCGAAGCACTCCGCCAGGACGCCGAGCGCGTGCTGCAGGGCCTCGGCCTGCATTACCGCGTCGTCACGCTGTGCACCGGCGACATGAGCTTCGCGTCGGCGAAGACCTACGACATCGAGGTCTGGCTTCCCGGCCAGGACACGTATCGCGAGATCTCGAGCTGCTCGAACTTCGAGGACTTCCAGGCGCGCCGCGCGAAGATCCGCTACCGCCCGGTCGCCGGCGAGAAGCCGCGTCCGTGCCACACGCTCAACGGCTCCGGCCTCGCGGTCGGCCGCACGATCGTCGCCATCCTCGAGCAGTACCAGCAGGAGGACGGCTCGGTGCTCGTCCCCGCCGCCCTCCGCCCCTACCTCGGCGGTCTCGAGCGCATCACGAAGTAGAGCGTTTCCCCCGGGATGGAAGTCATCGGGAGCACGGAAAACCCGAGATCATCCTTTACAAGGGAAGTTCGATCCCTATACTGCCCCCCACCTCTGGGATCGCCTGGAGGAGTGGCCGAGTGGTCGAAGGCAGCGGTCTTGAAAACCGCCGAGCGCAAGCTCCGGGGGTTCGAATCCCTCCTCCTCCGCAACGCCGACTTGAGAACTGAATAGTGTCACGCAAGTGGTCATGAAGCGGGACGTGGCGGCCGCGCCCGTCCCGCACCACATACCTGTTTGGCAGGCCAGCCCGGACTATAAGGAGAGATGGCCGAGTGGCTGAAGGCACCGGTTTGCTAAACCGGCGTACTGGGTTTTTCTGGTACCGAGGGTTCGAATCCCTCTCTCTCCACCAACATTTGATTTTGGATCCGTAGCTCAATGGATAGAGCACCGGTCTACGGAACCGGGGGTTAGAGGTTCGACCCCTCTCGGATCCGCGACATATGACAGACGACCAGTGGATGACGATCGCGCTCGACGAAGCGCGCGCAGCAGGCGCCGCCGGCGACGTGCCGGTCGGTGCCATCATCGTCTCCGACGGCTCGATCATCGGCCGCGGTCACAACCGCCGCGAGGTCGATCGAGACCCCACCGCTCACGCCGAGGTCATCGCCCTCCGCGACGCCGCCCGCGCGCTCGGCATGTGGCGCGTCGAAGCAACTCTCTACGTCACCCAGGAGCCGTGCCCGATGTGCGCCGGCGCGATCGTCAACGCTCGCGTCAAGCGCCTCGTCTACGGCTGCAGCAACCCGAAGGCCGGCGCCGTCGCGACGCTCTACAACCTCGTCACCGACGCTCGCCTCAATCATCGTGTCGACGTCACCGGCGGCATCCTCGCCACCGAGTGCGCCGCCGAGCTCTCTCGATTCTTCGCCGAGCTCCGCAAGGGGCCCACGTTCAAAGCCTAGGTTAGTGCCGTTTCTGGAGGAGTGTCCGAGTGGCCTATGGTGTCTGATTCGAAATCAGATGTGCGAAAGCACCGGGGGTTCAAATCCCTCCTCCTCCGCCACATTCCATGACCAAGCTGCCATCCCGCTTCTGGAGGGATGACCGAGTGGCCGAAGGTGCACGATTGGAAATCGTGTGTATCGAAAGGTACCGAGGGTTCGAATCCCTCTCCCTCCGCCACGGCAGCAACTTGCGTGTTCATGGTCCCGGGTGACGCGAAAGCTGTGAACCCCGCCAGGCCCGGAAGGGAGCAACGGTAGCGGTATTAGTGGGTGCCTGGGGCCACCTTTTTTGAAGCGAGCGACGAGCGATCGTCGCTCGTTTGCCTTTTCGGCGCGGCAGTCCGGCGCCGCGGGCCGCGGTGGCACATGCGCGGGTCTGCATTTCCGCCGCAGTCCGCGGTGGCACATGCGCGGGTCTGCATTTCCGCCGCAGTCCGCGGTGGCACATGCGCGGGTCTGCATTTCGGCCACAGTCGCGGTGGCACATGCGCGGGTTTGCATTTCGGGCACGGTCCGCGTCACGCTATCGATGTGCGAAGCGTCGCGCTCGTCCTGCTTGCCGCCACGTGCTCGCTGACCGCGTGCTCGAAGGACGAAGGTGCCGGCACGGGCAGCGGTGCACCGGCCGCCGGAAGCGCCAGCACCGGCAGTGCCGCGAAGAAGGGGACCGGGTTCTCGGCGAGCCTCTCGGCCGAGCTCGCGAAGGAAGGCTCCTCTGCGCCGTCGGTCCCCCTGACGGCCGCCGCGCCGGCGACCGGATCGGGCAGCCCGTCCGCGAGCGCGGCAACGGGCTCGGCGGTCGCGATGAATGGCTCGGCGGTCGCGATGAGTGGCTCGGCGGTCGCGATGAGTGGCTCGGCGGTCGCGATGAATGGCTCGCCGGCGTCCGCGAAGGGCTCGAACGCGGCGATGGGCTCGGCCGCGCCGGCCCCTGGGAGCAAGCCCGCCGCGACGGCGACCGCGCCCGCGACGACGACCACGCCCGCGACGACGACGACCACGCCCGCGACGACGAGCGGCAAGCCCGCCGCGCGCGTGCCGGTGAAGCCGCCGCCCGAGCTCGCCGCGATCAAGATAGACCTCGAGCCGAACTGGGTGCGTGACGTCGGCGAGGCCGGCACGATCTCGTTCGTGTTGAACGTGCCGAACAGCAGCGATACGCGCGTGTTCTCCTTCCACTACGGATACGACCCGGCGGGCGCGCCCGACGATCGCGACGCGTACATGAAGTGGCTCGCCGACAACAAGCTGCTCAACGTGTCACTCAATCGCCAGCGCGGTGCCGCCTGGTACCTCGAAGGCAGCGACGGCAACGGCGCACCCGCGTTTCGCACGCTCGTGATGTACGGCGGCAAGCACCTCGTGTGCTGGGGCTCGCTCTACAAGGATGCGGCCTCCAATCCGCTCGGAGATCTGCGCGACAAGGTCGTGATGACGGCCAAGCAGATCTGCGGAACGATGACGTTGTAGCGACAGACGCACCGGGTATAGTGCCCGACGAGCCGGCATGTCCTACCTGGTCCTCGCACGCAAGTACCGTCCGACCACGTTCAGCGAGGTCGTCGGCCAGGAGCATGTCACGCGCACGCTCGGCAACGCCTTCGCCGCCGGGCGCGTGCACCACGCGTTTCTGTTCTGCGGCCCGCGCGGCTGCGGCAAGACCACGCTCGCGCGCATCGTCGGCAAGGCGCTGAACTGCGAGAACGGCCCGGCCACCGGCACCGCCGAGCCGTGCGGCAAGTGCTCGGCGTGCGTCAGCATCACGAACGGCAGCGCGGTCGACTACATCGAGATGGACGGCGCGAGCAACCGCGGCATCGATGCGATCCGCGAGCTCACCGAGGCCGTGCGCTACCAGCCGGCGGTCCTGCGCAAGAAGGTCTACGTCATCGACGAAGTCCACATGCTCACGACCGAGGCGTTCAACGCGCTGCTCAAGACGCTCGAGGAGCCGCCGCCGCACGTCACGTTCGTGCTCGCCACGACCGAGCCGCACAAGCTCCCGAACACGATCCTCAGCCGCTGCCAGCGCTACGACTTCAAGCTCGTGCCGGCGTCGCGCCTGGCCCAGCACCTCGCGTCGATCTTCAAGCAGGAGAAGCTCAAGATCGATGCCGGCGCGATCAGCCTGATCGTGCGCGAGTCCGGCGGCTCGGTGCGCGATGCGCTGTCGCTGTGCGACCAGATCATCTCGTACGTCGGCGACGCGAAGATCGAGGAGAAGCACGTCGCCGAGGTCCTCGGCGTCGCCGATCGCTCGCTGACCCGCACGCTCGTCAAGGCGCTCGCCACGGGCGATGCCGGCGCGGCGCTCGGTGCCGTCGAGAGCGCGATCGAGCGCGGCGTCGACGAGGTCCAGCTCGCGCGCGCGATCGTGCGCTACCTGCGTGACCTCGCCGTGCTCCAGGTCGCGCCGCAGCGCGCGGAGCTCGTCGATGCGAGCGATGAAGAGCGCGCGGAGCTCGTCGCCGAGTCGCAGTCGATCGAGCGCACGCGCGTCACGCAGATGTTCGAGCGCATGCTCCGCTGCTGCGACGAGCTCGGCAAGACGCTCCAGCCACGCCTCGTGCTCGACTGCGCGCTGATCGACGTCGCGACGATCGAGCCGCTCGTCCCGCTCGGCGATCTGATCGAGCGCCTCGGCGATCTCGAGGCCCGCATCGCGCGCGGGGGCGGCGCCCGCCCGGCCGCGTCCGGCGGCGCCACGCACGGCGGTGGTGGCAGCGGTGGTGGCGGTGGGACCCGGCCCGCGCCCGCGCCGAGCAAGTCCGCGCCGAGCTCCAAGCCGACCGCGAAGGCCGACGGTCCGCGTGCCGACGGCTCGGGCTCCGCATCGGGCTCGATGACGGCGCGCGACTCCTCGGGTTCCGCATCGGGCTCGATGACGGCGCGCGGTGACGCGCGGCTCGATGGCATTCCCGTCGAGCATGCCGGCGCGAGCAGCGCCCCCGTCAACGGCGCCCATGGCGGCCCGGGTGCGAACGGCGTGAAGAGTGCGCCCGTCTCGATGCAGCCGAGCGGCCCGGTGCCCCGGCCGATGGCGAGCGAGCAGTCCGCCGCCGGGTCGGGCCCGCACATCCCGGTGCCGACGAACGCGGCCGAGGCGCTCAAGGCGTGGGCGCAGGTCATCGATTACCTCGAGGCGCAGCGCAAGATCTCGCTGCGCGGCTACTTCGAGTTCGCGCGCGTGCTCAAGTGGACGGCGAGCGACGTCGAGCTCGGGTTTGCGGACGACCACGACAGCCGGTGGGCCGGCGAGAACGCGGGCGAGAAGCAGAACCTCGACGAGATCAAGGCGATCCTCGAGCAGCTCGGCCACAAGGTCCGCGTCAGCGTGCGCATGCTCGATGCGGCGGAGAGCAAGGCGCTGCCCACCCGCTCGATCATCGAGTCGACGCGCGAGAAGTCGACGGCGGAACGGTCCCGGCGCGAGGCGGAGGCCCGCGAGCACCCGATCACGAAGCACGTGCTCCAGACGTTCGGAGCCCAGATCAAGGAGATCAAGACCGATGTCTAACCCCAAGATGCCCGACCTCAACGCGCTGATGAAGCAGGCGCAGAAGCTCCAGACCGACGTCGCGAAGGTCCAGGAAGAGATCGCCAAGCTCGAGTGCGACGGCGCCGCGGGCGGCGGCCTGGTCACGGTGACCGTCAACGGCAACTTCGAGGTCACGAAGGTCAAGATCGACAAGCAGGTCGTCGACCCGAACGACGTCGGCATGCTCGAGGATCTGGTCACCGCGGCGTTCAACGCGGCGGCGACGAAGGTCCGCGAGACGAGCAAGGCGAAGATGCAGGCGGCGATGGGGCCCATGGCCGGCATGGGGCTCCCCGGGATGTTCTGAGCATGCCGAGCCGCTTCGCGACTCCGCCCATGGTGGGTTGCTGATGGCTGCTGATCCGATCCGGCGGCTGGTCCAGGAGCTGTCGCGGCTGCCTGGCATCGGCGAGAAGACGGCGACCCGGCTCGCGTTCCACCTGGTGCGCGGCAACCGCCAGCAGGTCCTCGACCTCGCGCAGGCGCTGGTCGATGTGACCGACAAGATTCGGCTTTGCTCGATCTGCACGAACATGACCGAGCAGGACCCGTGCGTGCTCTGCAGCGACCCGCGCCGCGATCCGGAGATGATCTGTGTCGTCGCGACGCCGTCCGATGTCATCGCGATCGACCGCGGTGGGCACTTCCGCGGCCGCTACCACGTGCTGCACGGCCTGCTGTCGCCGCTCGAGGGCATCGGCCCCGACGATATCCGCGTCGCCGAGCTGGTGCGCCGCCTCGACGGCAGCGTGCGCGAGGTGATCATCGCGACCTCGCCGAGCGTCGACGGGGAGGCGACCGCGATGTACGTCGCGCGCGTGATCAAGCCGCTCGGGGTCAAGGTTTCTCGGATCGCGACAGGACTACCTGTAGGTGGAGAGCTCGAGTACAGCGACCAGGCGACGATCGCCCGCGCGCTGGCCGGTCGCGCGCCGCTCTAGGGTTGCGCTGAGGTAGCTCCGCGCGGTTTCGTCTGCCGTAGAGTTGAACGAAAACGGGGGGGTTGGTACCGTGACTCGACGGCGGGGAGCCCTCTTTTTTGGGCATCCAACCGCGCAGAGGAGCCAGGCCGGATGATCCAACAGCTCGTCATGTACGAGGAGGAGCTCGCGCAGATCACTGCGATCTGCGAGACGCTTCACCGGGACGCCAACGCGAGGGCGGTGCTCGTCATCGACAAGAACGGCCAGGCGTTCGCGCAGGCCGGTGAGGTCGATCAGCTCGACGTCACGTCGCTGTCGTCGCTGACGGCGGGCAACGTCGCCGCCACGGGGGCGATCGCCTCGCTGCTCGCGGAGAAAGAATTCGCCGGGCAGTTCCACGAGGGCGAGAAGACGAACGTCCACATCTCGATCGTCGGTCAGCGCGTGATCATGGTCGTGCTGTTCGACGAGCGCAGCTCGCTCGGCCTCGTGCGCCTGCGCGTGCGCAAGGCGACGACGGACCTGATCAAGGTTCTCGATGTGCTGGCGAAGAAGAGTGCGTCGGGTACGCAGCCGTCGGTGTTCTCCGAGATCACCGACGACGACATCGACAACCTCTTCAACGACTAAGGCGCGACCCCGATGAGCTTCATCAACTACTCGTCGCGCGAGATCAACTGCAAGATCGTCTATTACGGGCCAGGCCTCTGCGGCAAGACGACGAATCTCCAGTACATCTACAACAAGACGAATCCCGAGGCGAAGGGCAAGATGATCTCCCTCGCCACGGAGACCGAGCGCACGCTGTTCTTCGACTTCCTGCCGCTCTCGCTCGGCGAGATCCGCGGCTTCAAGACGCGCTTCCACCTCTACACGGTGCCCGGGCAGGTCTTCTACGACGCGAGTCGCAAGCTGATCCTCAAGGGCGTCGACGGCGTCGTGTACGTCGGCGACTCGCAGATGGAGCGCATGGAAGCGAACATCGAGTCGCTCGATAACCTTCGCTCCAACTTGCAGGAGCAGGGCTACGATCTCGACAAGCTCCCGTACGTCGTCCAGTACAACAAGCGCGATCTGCCGAACGCGATCCCGATGACCGAGCTCGAAGAGGCGCTGAACCCGACGAAGGTTCCGAGCTTCGAGGCGGTCGCGCCGAAGGGGATCGGCGTGTTCGATACGCTCAAGGCTGTCGCGAAGCTCGTGCTGACCGAGCTGCGAAAAGGCGGGTGACCATGGTCGCTTCTGCTGGTGCTGACAAGCCCCGGTTCCGTCAGGACCTGGTGGCAGAGCCGGTCGAGGATGGTGCGACGCGCTTCATCGACGTCGCCGATCCGGACACCGGTAACCTCTTCCGCTTCTACGAGGTCGAGTACTCGCTCGCCTGCGCGATGGACGGCGAGCGCGACGTCGCTGGCATCGTCCAGTGGGCGAAGGAAGAGCTCGGCCTCCAGGCCTCCGCCAAGGAAGTGCAGATCGTCATCTCGACGCTGCGCGACCTCGGCTACCTCGAGTCCGGCGCTGCCGCCGCGGCCGCTGCGAAGCCCGCGACCGCTGCCCCAGTCGAGGCGCCGCGCCCGGCCGCCGTCCCCGCGGGCGTCAAGCCGGCGCAGAAGCCGGCCGTCAACAAGTGGGATCAGCCCACGGCGATGGGCGATCCGGACGAATATCTCGAGCCGGGTGTCGTCGTCGCGAAGGGCACCGGCGCTCGCGCGCCTGCCGCCGACGATGTCGAGCTTGGCTCCGCCGGCGCTCACGCCCCGAAGGTCGAGACCGATCTCCCGAAGGCCGCCGATCTCGAGCTCGGCGCCCCCGGCGCGACGCCCGCGCCCGCGAGCCGTCCGCCCGTCCCGAAGACCTCCGACATCCCGCTCGGCCACGCCGGCAAGTCCGACGTGTCGATCGATCTCGCCGATCACATGGCGGTCGGCGCCGAGGACGTCAAGGAAGCCGTTCGCGCCTCGCAGGTGATGAAGGCCGTCGACGTGCCGAAGGAGCTGCTCGAGTCGGTCGAGCCCACGGTCACGACGTCTCCCGAGCCGAAGAAGGCCGAGCCGGCTGTCGAGGCGAAGAAGCCGCTGTCGAAGGCCGAGCAGAGGGCCGCCGACAAGGCCGAGCGCATCGAGAAGCAGCGCGCCGAGGCCGCGAAGGCCGAGGCGAAGGCGGAAGCCAAGCCCGAGCCGAAGGTCGAGAAGAAGCCCGAGCCCAAGGCCGAGCCGAAGGTCGAGAAGAAGCCCGAGCCTCGCGCCGAAGCGAAGGCGAAGCCCGCCGTCGAGGCGCCGAAGAAGGCGCCGCCCGAAGAGAAGCGTCCCGTCGTGCCTCCCGCGCCGAGCGGTGGCACGAGCCCGGTGCTCATCGCGCTGCTCGTCATCGCGGTGCTCGCGGCCGCCGGCTTCTTCGCGTGGAAGTTCCTGCTCAAGAAGGAAACCAAGACCGATACCAGCGCGACGACGCAGCCGGTGCCGCCCACGCAGCCCGAGCCGCCGCCGCCGCCGCCCGTCGAGAGCCAGAAGCTCGCGACCGAGCAGCAGGACCCGGTCGATCTCAAGGCGACCGTCGCCGGCACGCTCGAGACCGTCGCGACCGCGGACACGCAGGTCAAGACCGGCGACACGATCGCCCAGCTCGCCGGCCACAAGCCGCTCGAGGCCGAGATCGCGGCGATGCAGAAGGACATCGACTCGCGCGTCAAGCCCGAGCTCGACAAGGCCGAGAAGGATCGCGACGCCGCGCAGACCGCCGGCAACAAGGCGGCACTCACGGCCGCCGAAGCGCGCATCGCCGATCGCAAGAAGAGCCTCGAGGACAAGCAGGCCAAGATCGCCACGAAGCAGGCCGACCTCGCCAAGCTGCAGATCAAGTCGCCCGGCGACGGCAAGCTGACCTCGGTCGCGAAGGCCAGCAGCAAGGTCGCCGCAGGCGATACGGTCGCCAAGCTCGTCCGCGCGCCCGTCCTCACCGCGACGTTCAAGACCGCGAGCGGTGTCACGCCGCAGCAGCGGATCCTCGTCTCGCCGAAGGGCAGCGAGCAGAAGCTCTCCTGCACCGTCGTCACCGCGGACGCGAGCGGCGTCAAGATCGCGTGCCCCGCCGACGCGAGCACGGAAGGCACCGAGGTCACGTTCGTCGGCCCCGACCCGAACGCGCCCGCGGCGCAGGGCTCGGGCGAGATCGAGATGAATGACGACGGCTCGGCGGGTTCCACCGCGCCCGCTACCGGCTCGGCCGCTGCGCCCGAGGGCTCGGCTGCCCCGGCAGGCGCGACGCCCGCGGACAAGGCCGCTGCGCCCGCGGACAAGGCCGCGACGCCCGCGAAGGCGCCGGCCGAGAAGGCCGCGACGCCCGCAAAGGCACCCGCGCACGCCGCGACCCGCGCACCCGCGCACGCACCCGCGAAGCCCGCAGGATCGGCGACCGCGCCGGCCGACAAGCCGGCCGACACGACGCCGCCCGCAACGCCGGCCGACAAGCCGGCCGACACGACGCCGCCTGCGCCGCCCGCATCGGGCGACACGCTGAAGTAGCGGCGCTCGGCTCGCTCGCATCGGGCGACACGCTGGAGTAGCGGCGCTCAGCTCGCCAGCGCGGCGAGCGCGACCGCGAGGCGCGAGAACACGCCGGCCGTCGTCGCGGTCGCCACGACGTCGAACAGCGCGGCATCGTCGAAGCCGGCCGCGCGCAGGTCGCGATAGTGGGCGTCCGAGAGCTGCCACGGCGCGAGCGTGACGGTGTGTGCGAGCGCGCGCAGCGCGTCGTCGAGCGTGTTCGCGGTGAGGTCGGCCGGCGACGAGATGCCGCCGTCGCCGAGCCACTGCGCGACGTAGCGGACGATCAGCGTGCGCTGGCGGCGCGTCAGCGGCGCGTCGCGGTGGAACATGTACGTCTTCCACTCGGTGAGCGCGGCGGCAGTCGCGGGGCGGGCGGCGATGTCGATCGCGGCGCGGCCGGTGACGAGCTCGGCCGCTTCGGGCCACGGCGGCGTGGTCGGGTCGGCGTGTGCCGGCGTGTGGCGGACGTCGTAATCGAGCGGGACGCTCGTGGCATCGGCGACGCGGTTGAGGTGCCCGAAGTACGCCGAGAGGGCGACCGCGTGGAGGACGTCCTCGTCGGAGAGGCCGGCGTCGTGCCAGTGGTTGAGCTTGGCGCGCGAGAGCGTCCACGGCTCGGCGGTGACGAGCGTCGCGAGCTCGACGAGCGCCTGGCGACGGGGCAGGCCCGCATCGGTGGTGCGCGGGTTGGCGATCAGCGCGCGGGGGAGGGCGTCGTCATCGAGCGCGACACGCAGAAACTCTGCGTGACACGCCGTTCAATAGAAACATTGGTTGAGGCGTGAGGTCGTCGCGTTGACGAGCTCGCGCTCGGGCCACGAGAGCGGGCCGGCGCCGTTGAGCGTCGACGACGTCGCGAACACGCGCGCGATCAGCGCGGGGTCGAGGCTGTGCGCGGTGATGATGCCGGGCGCGCCGCCGTGCGAGGGACGGTAGACCGGCGGCAGCGGGCGCTCGCGCATCTTGTCGTAGATGCCGCGCAGCTCGCCGCGCGACGCTTCATAGCCGATGATCGCGAGCCCCATCGGCTCGATGCTATCAGAGCGCGGTCAGCTTCTGGACCGTGAAGTGGGGACCGGTCATGCCGATGCCCATCGCGCCCTTGTCGACCTTGCCCTCGACCTCGGCGCGCATGCCGTCCTTCGCGCCGTCGATCGTGCCGGTCAGCTGGTACTGGTCGCCACTGTCGGTGTGGAGTACCCAGTGTCCACCTTCGAGGTCGCTCCGGCGGATCGTGCCCTTGAGCTTCATGGAGAGACCATAGCTTGCGCTGACGCGTTCGGCCATCAGTACGTCAGCTGGTCGACGACGTACTTCTGCACCGTGAGCGGCTGCTCGTAGACCTCACCGCCGTACAGGTACCGGTAGCGGGCGTAGTTCTCGGTGACCTTCTTCATGTACTCGCGCGTCTGCGTGTACGGGACGAGCTCGACCAGCTCGTCGATGTCGCGGTCGCCGTACTGATCGATCCACTTCATCACCGGGCGCGGACCGCTGTTGAACGAGCCGGCGCCGAGCGGGATCTGGCCGCGGAACTTCTCGAGCAGGTGCCCGATGTACCAGCTGCCGGTCTGGATGTTGTACGCGGGCTCGTAGAGCTTGCCCGGGTCGTAGGGGATGTCGAGCGCCTTCGCGACGCGCATCGTCGTCGGCGGGATCATCTGCAAGAGGCCCTGCGCGTCGGCATAGCTCAGGTCGTGAGGATCGAACCCGCTCTCCTTGCGCATGATCGAGTACAGGTAGCCCTCGGGGTTGTGGCCGAGCGCCTGGTACTTCTCGACGAGCGCGCGGTACGCACGCGGATACGCGTTCTCCCACCAGCGGCGCGCGTCGCCCTCGGGCGGCCCGTCGAGCGCGCTCCCCGAGTAGCTGACGGCGAGCATCCACGGCCGGTTGTAGTTGCCGGCCTTGACGTAGCGATCGAGCAGCATCGCGAACGCCTTCGCGCGATCGTGACGCTTCAGGAACCCGCGCTCGTCGCGCGCGAGCTCGATGCCCGCGTCGACGCCGAGCCCCGCCGCGATCAGCTCGTCGGCGCGCCGGATCAGCTCGTCGCTCGCGAGCGTCGGATCGATCTCGCCCGCGAGCTTGGGCCCCTTCGGCGTGCCCGGCTGATCGCCGAACGGCCCGAGGTTGTCACCGAGCTTCGCGAGCCGCGCGTGGGCGAGCAACGCGTACCAGGAGAACGGGAACGTCGTCGCGACCTGGTGGTAGCGCGCCTTCGCCTTCGCGGTGTCGCCGAGGCGTTCGTCGAGCCGCGCGAGCCAGTACATGCCCTTGCCGCCCTCGAGCGCGCCGCCGCCGTGCTTGACGAGCGCGTCGAGCTTGTCGCGCGCGGGCGCCCACTCGCCGAGGAAGTAGTGGCTCATGCCGAGGAACCACAGCGAGTCATCGACCCACTTCGATCGCGGATAGCGCGCGAGCGAGTCTTCGAGCGGCGCGATCGCCTCCTTGAAGTGACCGCGGTTGAACTCGAGCCAGCCGCTGAGGAACTGCGCCTCCTGCGCCCACGCCGTGCGCGGGTACTGCGCGACGACCTTGTGGTACCAGGCGATCGCGTCGTCATCCTTGTCGGCCCGCGACAGCGCGCGTGCGCCGTGAAACATCGCCTCGGCCTGGTGATCGCTGCCGAGCTTGGGATAGACGCCGAGCAGCAGCGTCGCCGCGTCGCCGTAGCGGCGGCGCATCTCGAACAGCGTCGTGCCGAGCCAGTAATCGTGCTCGACGGCCTCCTCGCCCGGCGGCACGAGCGCGAGCTCCGCGACCGCCTGATCCCACAGGTGCGCGTTGGAGAGCTGCTTCGCGCGCTCGATCCGATCGTGCGCGGTCAGCGGCGCGCCGCCGAGCTCGAGCATCTTCGCCTCGGCCCGCTCCGCGAGCGGGTGCGCCGGGTGGGCGATCACGAGCGCTCGATACGCCGCGGCGCTCGGCTTGGCTTCCGCGATCCGCCACATCGCCGTGCCGACATCACCGACATCCTCCGCCCCCGCCGCCTTGATCAGCGCGCCGTACGCCTTCGCGGCCGCTGCCTTGTCGCCGCGGTCCCACGCGCAGTCCGCGAGCCGCCACGGCACCTCGCGCGCGAACCGCGACCCGCGCAGCTTGCCGAGCGCCTCGAACGCCTTCTGCGCCGACGCCGTCTCCCCGGTGCGCAGCGCGACCATCCCGCGCAGCCACAACAGGTAATCGCGGTCGACGACCGACTCGTCGGCGATGCCGCTGACCAGCTTGCGCGCGCGCTCGAGGTCCCCCGCGTCGTACGCGCGGAACGCCTCGCCGAGCGCCTTCACCGCCGCCGGATCGGCCGGCCTGGCCGCTTTCGGCGCGGGGGCGGCGGGCTTCGCGCCCTTGGCCTCGGCGACCCCGCACGCGAGGAGGAGAACGAGGATCGCTCGCACGCCTCGAGTATAGCGAGTCGATCCTGCGCCGCGACCTTTCTGATATACCGCCGGGCGATGGCATACGCGGCGCTCGATTACTTCGGCATCGACGAGCTCTACACGCACGAGGAACGCATGATCCGCGACACCGTGCGCGAGCTCGTGCAATCGCGCGTCCTGCCAACGATCGGCAAGCACTTCTCGGCGGGCACGTTCCCGCAGGAGCTGATCCCGGTGTTCGGCGAGATGGGCCTGCTCGGGCCGTCGCTGACCGGCTACGGCTGCGCCGGCATCTCGCCGACCGCCTACGGCCTGATCTGCCAGGAGCTCGAGCGCGGCGACTCCGGCATCCGCTCGTTCTGCTCGGTGCAGGGCTCGCTCGTCATGTATCCGATCTGGGCGTTCGGCTCCGAGGAACAGAAGCAGAAGTACCTGCCCGAGATGGCCGCCGGCCGCATGATCGGCTGCTTCGGTCTGACCGAGCCGGACTTCGGCTCGAACCCGAGCGGCATGCTGACGACCGCCACGCGCGTCTCCGGTGGCTACAAGATCACCGGCACGAAGCGCTGGATCACGAACGGCTCGGTCGCTCACCTCGCCGTCATCTGGGCCAAGCTCGACGGCAAGGTCCGCGGCTTCCTCGTCCCGACGAAGACCCCCGGCTTCACCGCGCGCGACATCCACGGCAAGTGGTCGCTCCGCGCGTCGATCACGTCCGAGCTGATCCTCGAGGACGTCGTCGTCGGCGAGGACGCGCTCCTGCCGAACGTCTCCGGCCTCAAGGGCCCGCTGTCGTGCCTCTCGCAGGCGCGCTTCGGCATCTGCTACGGCGCGGTCGGCGCCGCGATGGCCTGCTACGACGAGGCGCTCTCGTACGCGAAGGACCGCGTCCAGTTCTCGCGCCCGATCGCCGGCTACCAGCTCGTGCAGCGCAAGCTCGTCGACATGGTCCAGGCGATCACGAACGCGCAGCTCCTCACGTGGCGCCTCGGACGGCTCAAGGAGAGCGGCAAGCTCACCCCCTCGCAGATCTCGCTCGCCAAGCGCAACTGCGTGTCGATGGCCCGCGACATCGCGCGCGACGCCCGCGACATCCTCGGCGCGAACGGCGTCACGGACGACTACCAGTGCGGGCGCCACATGCTCAACCTCGAGTCGGTCTACACGTACGAGGGCACGCACGACATCCACACGCTCGTCGTCGGCCAGGACGTCACGGGCATCGCGGCGTTCGAGTGACGCCGTACCGCGGCCCCGCGCAGACCGCCGCGCCCGACCTGTTGATCTGCAGCGGGCTGGATCCGTCGGGTGGCGCGGGGCTGATCGCGGATGTCCGCGTGACCTCGGAGCTCGGCGTGCGTCCGAGCGGGGTCGTCACCGCGCTGACCGTGCAGAACACGACCGGCGTCGTCGCGTGCCAGGCCTGCGATCCGGAGATCGTCGGCGACCAGCTCGCGTTCCTGCTGACCGACATCGAGGTCCGCGCGATCAAGATCGGCATGGTCGGCTCGACGCCGATCGCGAAGGCGATCGCGAACGCGCTCCACCTGACCTCCGCGCCCGTCGTGTGGGATCCGATCCTCTATCCGTCGCGCGGCGACATCGCGCTCACGGACTCGCTGTTCGGCGATGCGATGCTCGCGCTGCGCCCGCACCTGACGATCGTCACGCCGAACGCGCGCGAGCTCGCGTTCATGACGGACCTGCCGGTCACCGACCTGGCGTCCGCCGAGGCGGCCGGGCGCGTGCTCGCCAGCAAGCTCGACTGCGCCGTCCTGGTCAAGGGCGGCCACCTCGCGACCGACGAGTCGATCGACGTGCTGCTCACGCAGAGCGGCCGCGAGGAGCTGCGCGCGCCGCGGATCCCGTCGGGAGAGCACGTGCACGGCACCGGCTGCGCGCTGTCGTCGGCGATCGCCGCGCACCTCGCGCACGGCCGCGAGCTCCCGGATGCCTGCAGCCTGGCGAAGGACTACGTCCGCGAGCGCATCGCCTCGCCGGCGCGTCCCGGCCGCGGCGCTCCCGCCGTCGTGTAACCCGCGCGACCGCGTGGTATCCAAGCCGCGTGAAGGTCGTCGTCACCGGCGCGACCGGCTTCATCGGCCGGCCGCTCGTTCGCGCGCTGCTCGCCGGCGGCCACGCCGTCACCGCGCTCACGCGCTCCGCCAAGCGCGCACCGGATCTCGCGACCCGCGTCGTCGAGACGGAGCTCGAGTCCGCGGCGGCCCTCACGCCGATCCTCGACGGCCACGACGCGATCATCCACCTCGCGGGCGAGCCGGTCGCCGCGCGCCGCTGGGACGCCCGCCAGAAGCAACGCATCCGCGACTCGCGCGTCGAGTCCACGCGCGCGATCGTCGAGGCGCTCGCCGCCGCCACCCACCGGCCGCGCGTGCTGCTCACCGCCTCCGGCATCGACATCTACGCGTACGCCGGCGGCCTGCTCGACGACGACGAGGTCACGGAAGCCGACCCGGCCGCCGATACGTTCCTCGGCCGCGTGTGCCGCGACTGGGAGCGGGAGGCGTTTGGCGCGCAGCGGCTCGGCGTGCGCGTCGCCGCGTTCCGCACCGGTCTCGTGCTCGGCCCCGGCGGCGCACTCGCGCGCCTCGAGACGCCGTTCAAGCTGTTCGCGGGCGGCAAGATCGGCTCCGGCCGCCAGTGGGTGTCGTGGATCCACCTCGACGATGTCGTGCGCGCGTACATCGCCGCGCTCGCCGACGACCGCTACACCGGCCCGATCAACACGGTCGCCGACTCCACGCGCAACGCTGACTTCTCGCGCGCGATCGGCCGCGCGCTCCACCGCCCGAGCTGGCTGCCGGTCCCCGGCTTCGCGCTCAAGGCTGCCGTCGGCGAGCTCGCCGAGACGATCCTCAACGGCCGCCGTGCGGTGCCCACGAAGCTGCACGAGCTCGGCTTCGCGTTCGAGCACCCGGATCTCGACGAGGCCGTGGTCGCCGCGCTCAGCGCCGAGCGGTGATCGCCGCGTCCCGCCGGATCGCGCGCACCACCGGTGCGTAGATCGCGTGCTCGCCGTGCGCGTACGTCCACACGGACCCGCCGCCGATCTGATCCGGCTCGACCGCGTCTGCCACGCGCGACGCCGAGAACGTCAGCGGGTCGAACGCACGCACGCCATCGCTCCCGACGATGTAGAGGTGGGCGCCGTCGCGCACGACGCGATCCTCGGATTCCTCGCTCCACACGATCCCCGCGGTCTCGAGGTCGACGACCGCCGGGCCCTTGGCCGTGTCGAGACCGACGAGCTGCGGCAGCTCTCGCTGCAGGGGCCACAGCCTCACCGGGATCGCGCTCGACGGAGGCCGCAGCTCCGGGAGCTCGTGCTCGACGCCGTCGATCGAGATCGCGTGCTCGTGCACGATGACGCGCTTGCCGCGGTACGTGCCGCATCCGAAGCCGCCGCACTCGTCGACGACCTCGTCGCGCTTCTCGAACACGTCGGCGTCGAGCCGTGCGCTCGCGCGCTCCGCGCTGATCACCGTGCCGTCGGCGCGCACGTGCGTGATGTAGTCCGCGTCCGGCGTCGTCCACGCGACGAGGGCGGTGCCGTCTGGCGAGGCGTGCACCGCGATCACGACGCCGCGCGGCGGCGCGCCCTGGATCGCGCCCGGCGAGAGCGCCATGACAAACCCGATTGCGATCGCGGGCAGCAGCGACAGGTAGGCCATGCGCTCCTATCGGCCGCCGCGCGGCGCGGTTGCGCAGCGGCTAACCGCTCGTCACTCCAGCTCGAATTCGGTGTGGACGATCGTGATGATTCAGAAAACCGCGCACGATCGAAATAAACGCCGCGCGCGCGTGTCGCTCGTGCCACGGGTAGTGGCCGCAGCGCGGGAGCTCGCGATAGACGAGCCGTGGGATCGGCAGCGAATCGCGAATCATCGCGCCCGGGTGCGGGTCGTCGGCGCCGTGGACCATCAGCACGGGCGCGGTGATCGCGGCGAACGCGGCCGGGTAGCGGCCCTCCGCCTGGAGGCGCAGCATGTCGTTCCACGCCACCTCGTCGAACGCGACGTCGCCGGCCTCGAGCGGGTCGCGCGGCAGCGGATCGACGTGATACGCGCGATCGATCGCGGCGAACCGCGCGTGCGGCGGCAGCTGCGAGGTGTCGGGCAGGGCGGCGCGGAAGACGGCGCGCGACGCGAGATCGAACGTGCCCGAGCACACCAGGACGAGCGAGCGCACCGGGTGCTCGGCCGCGTAGGCGAGCGCGAGCATCGCGCCCCAGGAGTGGCCGACGAGCGCCACGGAGCGCTCGCCGATCAGCGCGTGCAGGTCCGCGAGGTGCTGCGCGACCGTGCCACCCGCCCGCTGGAACGGCTCGAGCACGTGCGCCGGATCCGCGAGCGCGTGCGCGAGGCCGCCGGCGGAGCCGGGTGCGCCCGGCCCACCGTGCAGCACGACGACGGTCGCGGGGCCCGCGGGGCCATGCTCGCGGACGATCATTTCTCCAGCTGGTACTTCTGGACGAGGCGGATCAGGTTGCGACGCGAGACCTTCAGGTCCTCGGCGGCGCGCGTCTTGTTGCCGTTGTGGCGGCGCATCGCGGCCGTGATCATGCGGCGCTCGAGCGACTCGATCGCGGCGGGCAGCGAGCCGGTGTCGGAGGCGGGCTCGTCATCGGACGGTGAGAAGTTGCGGATGCGCGGCGAGAGCAGGGCGATGTCGATCAGCTGGTTGTCGCCGGCGAGCACGACGAGGCGCTCGATCTCGTTCTCGAGCTCGCGCACGTTGCCGGGCCACGGGTACGCGAGCATCTGCTGCAGGCACTCGGGCGAGAGGCGCTTCGGGCGGCGGTTGCGACGGTGGCGGCCGAGGAAGTAGTCGATCAGCAGCGGGATGTCGTCGCCGCGGTCGCGCAGCGCGGGCAGGTGAACGTTGATGACGTTGATGCGGTAGTAGAGGTCCTCGCGGAAGCGGCCGTCCTTGACCATGGCCGCGAGGTCGCGGTTCGTCGCCGCGATGATGCGGACGTCGCACTGCCGCACCTCCGTATCGCCCACCCGCGTGTACTCGCCGCCCTGAAGGACACGCAGGACGCGCACCTGCAGCGCCGGCGACATGTCACCGATCTCGTCGAGGAAGAACGTGCCGAGGTCTGCGGCCTCGAACAACCCCGTCTTGTCCGACGACGCACCGGTGAACGCGCCGCGCACGTGCCCGAACAGCTCCGATTCGAGCAGGTTGTCGTTGAACGCCGAGCAGTTCGTGACGACGAACGGGTGATCGCGCCGCAGCGACCGCTCGTGGATCGCGCGCGCGACGAGCTCCTTGCCGGTGCCGTTCTCGCCCTGGATGAGGACCGTCGACTCCGACGGCGCGACACGCTCGAGCAGCGAGAACAGCTCGGTCATTGCCGGCGACGCGCCGATGATCCCGGCGTAGCCCTTGCGCGGCGTCGGGGTCTCGCGGTCGCGCAGCGCCGTCGCGACATCGAGCGCGGCCTCGCCGAGCATCGACTCGACGAACGCGAGCTCGGGCGCGGAGACCTGCGGCGCGATCACGGCGAGGCCGGCGCCCGTCGGCTCGTCGGCGAGCAGCGGTGCGAACGCGCAGCGCTCCGCCGGCCGATGCTCGACGAGCGTCAGCTCGAGATCGCGCCGGCGCAGCACGCCGCGCACGTGCTTGAGCACGCGTAGATCGAGGCCTTGCCACCACGGCGCTCGCACGCGCAGCAGTGTGACAACTCGTCACATACCCGTCAACCCGTCGACGAACGCGCGCGATTCAGTCGGGCAAATCGACACACCAGCGCAGCGCGGTGCGGCACTCGAGCCAGCCGGCTTCCTCGGCGAGCAGGTACGGCGACTCGAGCGTGATCACCTCGAGGTTCCGCTCGACGCCGTACTTCGTCCCGAACGAGCCGGGGCACGGATAGCCCATGTCGTGCTCGACCGGGTAGCCGCAGCGCTCCGACATCTCCTTCGCGAGCGGCTCGCCGCGGCCGTCCCAGTTGACCATGCGGTACGTCGCGTGGACCGCGATCAGGCGCTCCGCGCCGACCTTCTCGATCAGCTCGACGAGTGCGCGCGTCTCCGGCTGGTCCTCCGCGGCCGCGCCGGGGTTGTAGCCGGGCCGCCGCTCGGTGCCCCACGACTTCGACGCGAAGTTGCGGTTGAGATCGACGTCGTTCGCGTTGTTGCGCGTGCCCGCGAGCAGGCCGTCGACGTTGACGACGGGGATGATCCACGTCTCGCGCCCGGGCGGCCGCTCGACCAGCTCGTCGGCGAGGCGCTCGAGCATGAGCTGGCTGACCGGCTCGTCGCCGTGGATCGCGCCGAACAGGATCGCGGGCGGCCGCGGCTTCGCGTAGCCCGGCGGCGAGAAGCACACCGCTTCGATCGGACGGCCGAGGACCGTCGTGCCGATGATCGTTTCTCTGCTCACTCGAGTTGCTTGCCGAACACGCTAGCAAGGCCGTAGCCGACAAGCACGATATATGCGGCGAGCGGCGCCCACGCCATCGTCGCCTCGTACGGGTTCTCCTTGACGGAGTCGCCGATGTGCCCCGCGATCACGAGCATCACGACCTGCGTGATCAGCGTCGGCCACAGGATCAAGAGCCACGCGAAGGCCTTGCCTCCGCCGGTCGCCGGCCCGGGCATCCACGCGAGCAGCGACATCACCGCGATGACGATGAAGCCGAGCTGCAGCACGGGGACGATCTTCTCCTTGCCCTCGGCGTTGATCAGGCCCTTGAACAGCGCGACGAGCGGCACCTCGCCGTGCTCGGGAATCACGAGCGGCAGCAGCACGCACACGACGCCGATCGTCACGAGGATGCGCGCGAACATCGACTCGACATACTCGTTGCGCACGAGCAGGCCGGAGACGAGCGCGAGCATGCCCGCGATGTTGAGCAGCGCCGTCCACGGCGGCATGCCGTGCAGGAAGATCGGGACGAAGATGCCTGCGAGGCCGAGCACGGCGGCGAGCACGCCGCGCGGCGCGGGGGCCATCGGGATCACGGCGAGCGCGATCGCGAGCACGCCGATCGCACCGAGCAGCAGCGGCCCGATCTTCGCGGTGCCGGGCGCGTGGATGATCGCGTCCCAGTTGAACGCCATCGGGTTCGTCGCGACCGGCGTGACGAACGCGATCAGCGTCAGCGCGCCCCAGATGAACATCTGGATCTTCAGCGAGTCCTTCCACGGCTCGATCGGTCGGCCGGCGCGCGCGGCGGTCTGCGACGCGAGGTACGGCGGCGGCGCCGTCGGCAGCGGCTGTGGCGTGATCTGCTGCGGCGAGTGGATGCCCATGCCGGCGCCGGGCGTCGGCGGCACGGCCTGCGTCGCGGCGTAGGGCGCGGCGGCCGGCACCTGCGCCTGCTGCGGCGGCATGCCGCCCGAGCCGTACGCCTGGTACTGCTGCGGCGGCGGCGGCTGGTACTGCTGCTGCGCGGGCGGCGGGCCCGGCGCGAACATCGTCTTCGCGCTGGCGGCGGCGTTCGCCGGCTGCGGCATCGCGGGCTGTGGCGCCGGCATCGGGGGCTGCTGCATCGGCAGCTGCTGCATCTGCTGCTGGTTGATCGGCGGCTGGCTCGACGCCGTGCGCTGGCGATTGATCTCGTTCAGCACCTGATCGGCGGAGTAGCCGAACGCGGTCTTCGCCACCCCCGGTTGCACCGCGGGTGCCGGCGGCTGCTTCGCACCGCAGAACACGCAGTGCAGCGCCGCTTCCGGCAGGTCCTTGGCACAGCTAGCGCATTTCTTCACGCAATCCCCCGTCGAGACGCCGACTATACATTACGCTCGGTGCGAGATGGTCAGCCTGGGGGATGTGAAGCGGAGTGCCGCGGTGCTGTTCGGTCAGGGCCAGCACCTCGCAGCGCTCCGCCTGTACGACGCGATCGTCGCCGTCGCGCCGCTCGACTACGACGCACGAATCCGCGTCGCAGATTGTGCACTCGCGCTCGGCGATGCCCGCGCCGCGAACGTCTATCGCCAGACCGCGTGGTTCTGCCTCAAGGCCGGGCATCCGCTCGCCGCGCTCGTGTGCGCGCGCGTGCTCGAGGCGCACGGCGCCGATGCGAGCGACATCATCGCGTCGCTCGTCGTCACGTACGGCAGCGAGAGCGAGCTGCTCGGCAAGGTCGCGGCGCGCATCGCGCTCCCGGCGGAGACGCTGCCCGTCACCGTGCCCGATGTCCGGCTCGCCGCACCACCGGATGCCGTCGCGACCGCGCTCGCACGCGCCGAGCACGCGACGGACGCGTTCAAGGACTACCCGGAGTCGCTGCACGCGATCCCGCTGTTGTCGTCGCTCAGCGAGGCGGCGTTCAAGCGCGTGCTCGGCACGCTCGTGCTCAAGCGAATGCCGACGGGCGCGAGCGTGATCCGCGAGGGCGAGGCGGGCAGCTCGTTCTTCTTCGTCGCGGGCGGCACGCTGCGCGTCTACGCGACCGATGGTCTCGGCCGGCAGACCGAGCTCGCGCGGCTCGGCGAGAACGCGGTGTTCGGCGAGATGGCGCTGCTCAGCGCGCAGCCGCGCACGGCCACCGTCGAGTGCGTCGGCGAGGTGGATCTGTTCGAGGTCGGCCGCCAGTCGCTCGCGACGCTCGCCGACGAGCTCGGCGCGGTCGCCGAGGCGCTGCACGGGTTCACGCGCGAGCGCCTGCTCGGCAACCTGATGGCGACGAGCGCGCTGTTCAAGCCGTTCAACCGGATGCAGCAGCGCGATCTGCTGCGGCGCTTCACGTCGCACGATGTCGCGCCGGGCACGGTCGTGATCGATGAAGGGGAAGAGGGGCGCGGGCTGTTCGTCGTGCTGTCGGGCGAGCTCGACGTGACGCGCGGAGGCGTGCCGCTCGGCGGCCTCAAGCCGGGCGACGTGTTCGGCGAGATGTCGATCGTCAGAAACGCTCGCACCGCGGCGACCGTCGTCCCGACGCGCCCGTCGACCGTGCTGTTCCTCGCACGCGAATATGTTTCGCGCATCGTCGCCGGCGTCCCTGAAATCAAGAGCTATCTCGAAGCGTTGGCGGAAGACCGCGAGATCGACAATCAGCTCCTGCTCGGCGAGGACGAAACTCCCGCAGACGAGCGAATTCTGATTTAGGGCCTATACTTGTTCGTATGACCGACGAGCAAGAAGCGCCCAAGAAGTCGGGCGCGAGCAAGATCCTGTGGCTCCTGGTCGCCCTCGCGATCCTCCTGCTGTGGTGGTACTTCCGCCCCGAGGGCTCGCACAAGGTCGCGCAGCCGCTCGATGCAGATGCTGCGGCCGCCATCGATCGCGACGACATCCTCGTCGATCTGAAGGACGACGCGACACCCGCCGCCATCGAGCGTGACCTCGGCATCCAGCTGACGCTCGTCGACAACTCCGGCGAGGCCGCCGCCACGAAGCTCTACCGTGCGCACGTCGATCCGTCGCGCGAGCAGGAGCTCATCGACGCGCTCTCGAAGCGCAGCGACGTCGAGATCGCCGAGCCCGACTCGATGATGGCGCTCTCGCCCGAGGAGATGCAGCCGATCCAGGTCGCCGAGACCAAGCCGACCGACCCCGGTTATCCGAACGACCCGCTCTACAAGAAGCAGTGGCACATGCGCCAGATCGGCATGCCGCAGGCGTGGAAGCTCGCCGATGGCAACGGCGTCGTCGTCGCGGTGCTCGATACCGGCGTCGGCTTCGAGAACTACAAGAACATGCACCTGCTGCCCGACCTCAAGGGCACCACGTTCGTCGATCCGTACGACTTCGTCGGCAACAGCAAGCACGCCGGCGACGACCACGGCCACGGCTCGCACGTCACCGGCACGATCGCGCAGGTGACGAACAACGGCATCGGCGTCGCGGGCGTCGCGCGCAACGTCAAGATCATGCCGCTCAAGGTCCTCTCGGCCTCGGGCTCCGGCTCGGTCGCCGGCATCGCCGACGCGATCCGCTTCGCCGCCGACCACGGCGCGAAGGTCATCAACATGTCGCTCGGCGGCGCGTTCCCGTCGCGCGTCCTCAAGAAGGCCGTCGAGTACGCGCACGCCAAGGGCGTGACCGTCGTGTGCGCCGCCGGCAACGAGAGCCGCGGCAAGGTCGGCTATCCGGCCGCCTACCCGGGCGCGGTCGCCGTCTCCGCCACGCAGGAAGACGAAGCGATCACGTTCTACTCGAACACCGGCAAGGACGTCGACATCGCCGCGCCGGGCGGCAACACCCGCGACTCGAGCGGCGGCCGCAACAACCCCGACGGCGGCGTCCTCCAGAACACGATCGTCATCGGCAACCCGAAAGAGGATGGCTACTTCGCGTTCATGGGCACGTCGATGGCGTCGCCGCACGTCGCGGGCGTCGCCGCGCTCGTCGTCGGTGAAGGCGTGACGAACCCCGACGAGGTCGAGCAGATCCTCAAGGACAGCGCGCGCAAGCCGAAGAACCAGCAGTACACGGCGGTCAAGTACGGCGCCGGCATCGTCGATGCGCCGGCCGCGATCCTCAAGGCGCGCGCCGAGACCGGCGGCTTCCAGCTCGGCCTCGGCCTTCTCCTCGCGGGCGCGGTCGCCGCGTCCACGCGCAAGCGCATCAAGCTCGGCGCGGGCTACCTCGCCGGCACGCTCGTCGGCGCCTCGGGCCTGTTCTTCCTGCCGTACATCTTCCCGTCGCTGTCCTCGGCGCCCGCGCTCTACACGCTGACGCACGGCCTGCCGTCGTGGGACCTCTCGCTGCTGGGCCCGAGCGGCCACGGCAACGCGCTGTTCTTCTCCGCGCTCGTCCCGCTGGCGCTCCTCGCGATCGGCTACGGCGTCCCCAAGGCCCGCCCGGTACTCGCCGGCCTCGCGGTCGGCGTCGCCGCGCATCTCGCGTTCTTCGCCGCCGTGCCGATGACCGCCGTCCACTACGTCCCGGCCGCGTTCGGCCTCGGCGTGATCTGGCTCGCGGTCAACGCGCTCGTCTGCGTCGGCATCGCGCGGCTCGCGCTGCGTCGCTAGCGCACGCTCCGGCCGCCACGGCTGGCATCAGGATCGCACTGGCTCTCGCCGTGCGGTCCTTCGTCGTTTCGGCCCTGCTGCTCTCCGCTCCCACGTTCGCCGACGACATCGACACGGGCGTCGAGAAACCGAAGCCCGACGCCAGCCAGACGGTCGAGGACGGCAACTTCCTCCCGCTCGGCGTGAGCCCGAGCACCCCGGCCTCCCACGCGCAGATGGTGGGCGGTTACGACACTGCGCGCGGCGGTGCGCTCGTCGAGACCGATCTGGAGGCGCGCCTCCACGAGCGCGTCCAGCTGCTGATCGCCGGGAGTTACGAGGGCCCGACCGGCACGCTCGAGCCCCGCATCGCCGGCCAGCTCGGCATCCTCGACGACAAGAAGCAGGGCCTCGACCTCTCCGTCTTCGGCGGCTGGGAGCGCCAGGGCTTCAACGGTGTCCCGCAGATCACGGCCCGCATCGCCGCCGGCCACCACATCGGCGCCACCTACCTCGCCGCCTCGACCGCGATGGGCTTCGGCTACAACGACAACGAGCGCTACGGCGAGCTGACCCTCTCCGGGCTCGGCCACGTCGCCCCACACCTCTACGCCGGCCTCGACGCGCGCGGCCGCCTCGATCTCCAGCACGACACCGACCCGTCGACGGAGGACGCGTGGGCCGTCCAGGCCGGCCCGGTCGCATCGCTCGCCGCCGGCCCGGTCGCGGTGACCGGCTTCGCGGGCGTGTCGGCGCGGCGCCAGCACACGGTCGCCACGGACGACGTCGGTGCGATCACGATGCTCGGCGTCGGCGCCGTTTTCTAGGGCGATGTCTTCCAGACGCCTGTCTAATTGAAGACCGTCCCTCGTCACCCCAATGATTCTCGGGCGCAAGCTCGGATAGTTGTCGCAGTTGAAGACCGTCCCTAGAAGGGATCACAGCTCGATCGTCGCCGACGCGCCCTGCCCCGGGCTCTCCTCGACTGTCACCTGCAGCGCCTTGGCGTGCGGCGGGGCGCCGAGCCGCGCGGCGAGCAAGCCCGCGATGTGCGCGGCGAGCGCCTCGACGGAGATGTTGTCGATCGGCAAGAGCAGCGCGTCCTGCCGCGGCATCACGTAGCGGTCACCGCACAGCGTGAGCTCGAGCTCGTGATCGTCGCGCACGATCTGCAAGAACGGATTCTTCGTCGCGATCAGCACGTGCTCTTTCCACGCCGCGCACAGCTCCGCGAGCGCCGCCTTGATCGGCGCGAACGGAATCATCGACGGCAAGTCGACGCGATCCACATCGAGCGCCACCGCCACCGTGTAGTTGTGACCGTGCAGCCGCTCCTTCGTGCCGTCGGCGAACACCGTCATGTGCGCGCACGAGAACTTGTACTGCTCGCGCGCGATCGTGATCCGATGCTTCACGCCGCGACCATACCCCGGCGGCTATGCGTCCGCGCCGGCGCGATCGCGCCCGCGGCCACCGCGACGGCGACGACGGCGTCCGCCGCCCCCACCGCCTCCGCCGCCCCCGTGATGCGCGTGTCCGTTGTCCTTCGGCCGCTGCGCCGGCGGCAGCTCGGCCGCTTCCTGCGCCGCGATCTCCGTCGACATCTTGCCCGCGACGCGGAACTGATCCGGCTTCCAGCCCTTCTGGCCGACGACCGTGATCATCTTGTGGAACCGCTTCTCGAGCGAGTCGAGGTAGTCGCGCTCCTGGCGCTGCAGCACCTCGGCGACGCGCGGCGCCGCCTCGATCTCGATCTTCTCGTTGTCGACGAGGGTGCCCGAGCGACGGACCTCGCGCAGGATCTCGTACGCGACCGTGGTCACGCTCTTCACGACGCCCGCGCCCTCGCACGTCGGGCACGGCTCGGTCAGCAGCTGCACGAGCGACTCGCGCGTGCGCTTGCGCGTCATCTCGACGAGGCCGAGCTCGCTGATCTTCGTGACGTTGGTGCGCGCGCGGTCCCGCGACAGCGCCCTCTGGAACGCATCCCACACCTTGCGGCGGTTGCCTTCCTTGTCCATGTCGACGAAGTCGACGACGATGATGCCGCCGATGTTGCGCAGCCGGAGCTGGCGCGCGACTTCCTCACACGCCTCGAGGTTGTTCGCGGTGACCGTGTCCTCGAGGTTGCCCGAGCCGGTGTTCGTGAACGACCCCGTGTTGACGTCGATCGCGGTGAGCGCCTCGCCCTGATCGATCACGAGCGAGCCACCGCTGCGCAGCGGCACGCGCCGCGAGACAGCGAGCCGCAGCGCCGGCTCGATGTGATGGTGGTCGAAGATCGGACGGCGGCCGTCGTAGCGCTTCACGCGCTCGGCGAAGCGCGGCAGGAACGCCATCGTGAACTTCTTCACGCGCTCGTACTGCTCTTCGTCGTCGATCACGACCTCGCTCGTGTCCTCGCGCAGCAGGTCGCGGATGCAGCGCAGCGCGAGATCGAGGTCGGCGTAGATGAGCCCCGGGGCCTTGTTGTCTTCCTCGCGGCGCTCGATCTCGCCCCACAGACGCGCCAGGAAGTCGACGTCGTCGCGCAGCTCCTGATCGTTCGCGTCTTCCGCCGCCGTGCGCACGATGAAGCCCGTGCCCTTTGGCCGCGCCTCGTTGACGATGTCGCGAAGCCGGCGCCGCTCCTTGTCGCTGCCGATGCGCTTGCTGACGCCGACCTGCGCGACGTGCGGCATGAACACCGAGTAGCGACCCGGCAACGAGATGTAGCCGGTGACGCGCGCGCCCTTGAGACCGATCGGATCCTTGACGACCTGAACGATGACGTTCTGGCCGGGCTTCAGGAGCTCCTCGATCTTGCGGTTCGCGAGCTGCTTGCGCGAGCGCGCGATGCGAGACGCGGCGCCTTCCGGCGATTCGTCTCCGTCATCCGTCTCGCTATCCTCGAAGAGCTTGCGCTCCTCACCCGAGCCGAGCACATCCGCGACGTACAGGAACGCGGCACGTTCCACCTTCGGTCCGAGGTCCACAAACGCCGCCTGCATTCCTGGCAGCACGCGCGTGACCTTGCCCCGATAGATGTTGCCGACCATTCCGCGGTCGCGCTTGCGCTCGACAAAAAACTCCGCCAGGGCACCTTCCTCGACCACCGCCACGCGGGTCTCGGGCCCCTCGGCGTTCATCACGAGCATGTTCTGCATTGAGACTCTGCAATTCGTTGCGCCCGCTCCGGAGCAGCGCGACATCCGTGTCGCGTCTTGGGCTCGCTAGAATGCGGGTCGACGGGATCCGGTAACATGTGAAGGCTTGTAAAACAAGCGATTATGAGAGCCCCGGCCCTGGTGGCCCGAGGATTGCTTAGACACGGGGGCGCCGGTGTTGCCGCATCGGCTCCACGCAGTCGGATACTTATTTAACTCCCGACCGCGGCAGTAACTTAGTTGAACTAGTTCTCGAGCGAAGTGCCAGGGTTGCCGCCCTGGCCTTCGTGCTTTTCGGAGTGCGATGATCGCGCGGTGAACGCCGAGATCGGGTTCGTGCTCGCGCTCGCGCGGGCCCTCCACCGGTTCGGCACGCCCGCCCATCGGCTCGAGGAGGCGCTCGCCAACGTGTGCGCGAGCATGGGCCTCGAGGCCGAGACGTTCACGACCCCGACCGCGATCATCATCTCGTTCGGCAAGCACCACGACCTGCGCACCCGCCTGATGCGCGTCGAGGGCGGCGAGCTCGACATGGGCAAGCTCGCGCAGGTCGATGGCGTCGGCGACCTCGTCATCGCCAAGACGATCACGCCCGAAGAGGGGAGCGCCCAGCTCGCCGCGATCCTCGCCGCGCCGAAGCGCTTCGGCCGCGCGCTCTGGACGTTCGTCCACGGCGTCGTGTCCGCGAGCCTCGCCGTGTTCTTCGGCGGCACGCTCCAGGACGTGATGCTCTCGGGCGCGATCGGCCTCACGCTCGGTCTGCTCGCCCAGCTGATCGCGCGCTCGACGGATCAGACGCGCGTGTTCGAGCTGCTCGGCGCCGCGTTCGCCTCGTTCGCGGCCGGCGTGATGTCCTCCTGGTCGCCGCGGATCTCGCCGTCCCTCGTCACGCTCGCCGCGCTCGTGATCCTGCTGCCCGGCATGTCGCTCACGGTCGCGATGACCGAGCTCGCGACGCGAAACCTGATCGCGGGCACCGCGCGCCTGATGTCCGCCGTGATCGTCCTGCTCGAGCTCGTCGTCGGTGTCGCGCTCGGCGACAAGGCCGCCACCACGCTCGTCCATGTCCGCACCGGCGTCCCGCTCCCACTCCCCGAGTACGCGAACTGGATCGCGCTCGTCGCGTCGTCGCTCGGCGTCGCCGTGCTCGTGCAGGCGCAGCTGCGCGCGTTCGGCTGGATCCTCGGCGCGTGCGTCGTCGGCTACGTCGGCAGCCGCTACGGCACCGCCTGGCTCGGCCCCCAGATGGGCGTGCTCGTCGGCGCGTTCGCGCTCGGCGTCCTGTCGAACCTGTACGCGCGCCAGCTCCATCGCCCCGCGCAGGTCGTCTCCGTCCCCGCGGTCCTGCTGCTCGTGCCGGGCAGCATGGGCCTGCGCGGCATGACCTCGCTGCTCGATCAGGAGACGCTGACCGGCATCGAGACCGTGTTCGCGATGTTCATCGTAGCCACCGCGATCGTCGCGGGATTGCTCATTGCAAATGCGGTGTTCGCGCCGCGCCGCAGCTTGTAGTGCGACCTCGCCTACGCTCGCGGCTCGCTCCACCATGAAGAAGCTCGCGCTCGTCCTGCTGCTCGTCGCCTGCTCGAAGAAGAAGCCGCCGGAGCCGTTCAAGGGGCCGCTGACCGTCGAGCGCATCATGGCCGCGAAGGACGCCGTCAAGCCGTTCCAGCCGTGGAGCGACGCCTACGCGGTGCTGCAAGAGAAGCTCGGCGCGCCGACGAAGGTCGACGGCACGAAGTACAAGTGGGCCGCGATGGCGGGCGATGACTGCGCCTACATGATCGTCGAGCAGGACGACGGCAAGCAGTTCCACAAGGACGGACCGATGGTCGGCATGGTGCAGGAGCCCGGCAAGTACGGCCCGCACGACGCGATGATGAACCGCGACGACTGCCTCGAGATCCTCGGCAAGGACGTCGCGCCCGAAGATCCGAACGCCGCCGGCCCCACCGACGACAACCAGGTCAAGGACATCGTCGCGAACGCCGTGAAGGGCCGCTCGAAGTGGGACGGCAAGCAGATCAAGGTCACCGGCAACGTGAAGCAGACCGGCTCGCTCGTCGTGCTCGCGGATCCGACCGACGACGCGCAGACGATCCACGCCTCGATGAAGGAAGGCGCCGCGCAGCCCGAGCTCGGCAAGCCGGCGACGCTGACCTGCACCGTGAAGATCACGAAGTGGATGAGCGGCAGCGGGACGACGCTAGAGGCCGAGCTCGACGCGTGTAACTAGTCGGCGTCGCGGTGCTTGCACGGATCGTTCTCCGGATCGTGCCCGCAGCTCAGCACACCCGCCGACGGATCATCGGGATCGACGCCCTTGTGCGGCCCCTCGTCGTCGTCGGGTGCGTGGAGATCGCCGCCCGCCGCGATGATCGCCGCGAGCTTCTCCGGCGCGACGTTCGGCACCAGCCCCGAGCGCGCGATGTGCGCGACGTAGTACGCGTCCTCGCGACGCGCCTCGAGCTCGCCACGTTCGATCGCGCCTTCGAGCGCACGCTTGAGATCGCCGATCAGCCGCGAGGGCGGCAGCTCGAACGCCTCCATGATCGCGTTGCCGACGCCACCGGGCAGCGGCGGCAGCTTCGCATCCGCCTCGGCGAGGACGTGCACGCGCTCCTGCAGCGCGTGGATCTGCTCGAGCAGCGTCTTGCGCCGCCCCGGCCGCTTCGACGTGATGTCGGCGCGCGACAGATCCAGCAGGTCCGTCATGTGCGGACCCATCTCGCGATGGAAGCGACGCACGGCGCTGTCCGTCCACGCGTCGCTGTACTGGTTCGTCCGCAGGTGGTGCTTGATCAGGAACCGGATCGTCTGGCGCTCGTCGCGCGCGAACGAGAAGCGGCCGTGCACCTTGTCGAACATCCGCGCGCCGACCTCGGCGTGCCCGTGGAAGTGCACGCCCTCTGGCGTGAACGTGCGCGTCGGGACCTTGCCGATGTCGTGGAGCAGCGCCGCCCAGCGCACGAGCGGACGCCGCACCGTCTGCTTCACGACCTGCTTGGTGTGCGCCCACACGTCCTTGTGCTGGCGGCCCGTCTCCTGGACGAGGTCGACGGTCGCTTCGAGCTCGGGCACGAGCACGCGCAGCAGGCCGCCCTGGTGCATCCACTCGAGCGCCGCGTCGACGTCGTGCCCCATCAGCATCTGCTCCATCGCGAGGCGCAGGCGCGTCTTGTCGGCCTCGGCGAGGCGAGCCGCGTGCTCCTGCGCGACGTGCGTGATCGCGTCGGGCGGCATGCGGCCTTCTTCGGCGATCGCTCCCGCGATCTCGACGAGCACGACGGGGTCGTTCTCGACGAGACTGCGCACGCGCTCAGCTGCAACAGAGGCCGACATCAGGGGGCCAGACGGATACCACGAGTTGTAGTTTTCCGGTTTGGTACGAACCGTGCTGGATGCCGCCGCGCGGTGCAAGGACGTATCACTGAGCAGCAGCTGCCACTGGCGGAGCAGTCGATGCCTGGCATCACGCGCTTCTACAGTGGACTTCGCCACAAGCCCGCGACGTTCCTCGACCTTTTGTGGGCCTTCGAGGCCCGCCATCAGCGTCGGGCCACGCCGCGGAAGCGTCGCGCTCGCTAGCGCGTTTCTCTGGCGACCGGCCCACTCCTCTGGCAAGTTGCGTAGCCGGAGTGTGACAGCCAGTCGCAATCCGGAGAGGTCATGGCGCAGATCGCGACGACGATGACGAAGCGTCACCCGATCGGAGTTTTCGACTCCGGCGTCGGGGGGCTCACCGTCGTGCGAGCTCTTCGCAGAGCGCTTCCAGGTGAGGACATCGTCTACCTCGGCGACACGGCGCGCGTTCCTTATGGAAGTAAGAGCCCGCGCACCGTCGAGAAGTACTCGCTGACGTGCCAGCGCTTCCTGCTCGAGCGCGACGTCAAGCTCGTCCTCATCGCGTGCAACACGGCCTCCGCGAACGCGCTGCCCGCGCTGCGCGAAGCGTCGCCGGTGCCCGTGATCGGCGCCGTCGAGCCCGGAGCGGAGAGCGCGCTCGCCGCGACGAAGACCGGCCACATCGGCGTCATCGGCACGCTCGGTACCGTGCGCTCCGGCGCGTACGCGAACGCGATCGCGATGCGCGATCCGCGCGTGAAGCTGTCCGCGCTCGCGTGCCCGCTGCTCGTGCCGCTCGCCGAGGAAGGCTGGACGCACGACGACATCGCCGCGCTCGTCGCGCGCCGCTACCTCTCGCAGCTGTTCTTCCAGGACAAGGCGATCGACACGCTCGTGCTCGGCTGCACGCACTACCCGCTGCTCGCCGACGTGCTCGCCCAGGTCGCGCGCGACATCACCGCCCGCGAGATCGCCGTCGTCGACAGCGCGACCGCGATGGCCGAGGCCGCGAAGGAAGCGCTCGGCAGCGGGCCCAACAAGCGCACGCAGGCCGGCCGCCTCGATTGCTTCGCGACCGATACGTCGCGGCTCGACGAGCTCGCACCGAGGTTCCTCGGCGAGCCGCTGACGGGCTTCGAGCTCGTCGATCTGTAGGCGTCGTCGGCTCGCAGGGCGAAGCGACGAGCGAGCGGGCTACGCCGAGAGGCCCTTGGCGCGCGCTTCTTCGGCCTTGCGACGCTTCATCGCGTCGATGACCGTCTGCGCCTTCTTGAGCTTGTCGGTGATCGTCTTCTCGTCGACCGGGTAGTCGGTGCGGAACACGAGGCCGTCCTCGAACAGCTCCTCGCGTGCTTCCTCGTCGTCGAGGAACTTCGGCGCCTTCTTGCCCTTGTAGTCGAGCGACTTGAGCGAGCCGGCTTTCTGCTCGAGCCACGTCATGAGATCGCCCATGACGTTCTTGCAGATCGTCAGGTTCTCCTCGAGGTTCTCGAACAGCTCGGGGAACCGGTCCTTGAATGCCTGCTCGTCCTCGCCGTTACCGAGCGCGGTCGCTAGCGCCAGGCGCAGCAGGACTGCGTCATCGGCGTAGCTGACGACGGCCTCGTTGCGATCGGCGACCGAATCGTTCGGAGACACGACGTAAATCACCGCACCGGCGGCAACCTCGCGCACCGGACGGGGCAGGTTCTCGTCATCCATCGCATCGAACGCGATCTTGAGGTCGTGTGGGAGAGACACCAGCCAAGACCGCACCAAATCGACGAACTTCGACTCCGCTGTAATCGTCACGGGATATGCCTACCCCGCAGCCGCGGGGCCTCCAAATCAGCGTCGTGAATGACGCCCAGGCAGGGTGAGTACCAACCCCGGGGCGGAATTACAAGCTCCGTCGGGCGTGGTACTCTTGGAAGCTGGTGGTCAAGCGTTCACCCATCCTCGGGTACAACCACAACGTCCGGTACCGCGGGCTCGTATTTCACGTCCAGACGGAAGACTCGGGCGTCCTCTCGCCGCACCTGTTCACGCACCTGTTCTACGGCGGCACGATCATCTCGACCCGCAAGCTCGTCTATGACGCGGGCTCGGCCGAGGACGCGATCAAGGCCCTGATGCAGGCTCAGCACAAGGCCGTGATGAAGGACCTCAAGAACGGGTCCTTCGACGAGAAGATCGACGCGTACCTCGGCGGCGTCGAGGGCCTGGAGCCGCGCAGCGCGACCGTGCCGAACGCGGTGCCGCGCGGGAGCAAGCGAGAGCTGACGCCGCTGCCCGAGGCGACCGAGCGCGCGACCACCGAGGTCGACAGCGCGCCGATCCGGGCGAACAGCGAGGACGATCGCACGACTCCCGTCGAGCTCTCGCTCGAGCCGCAGATGGGCACGGCCCCGACGATCGACATCAACGCGATCACGCCGCCGACGATCGAGATCCAGCGCCCCCAGGGCGCCGATACGGAGCCGGTCCAGAAGCCGCGCACGAAGACGGCGGAGCGCGGCAGCAAGGGCAGCAGCGTTCGCTTCAAGCCGATCGAGCCGCCGCTGCCCGAAGAGGTCGATCCGCCGCCGCTGCCGAAGGATCCGGGCATCGCCGATGCGATCCGCGCCGCGAATCGCACCGGCTCGTCGCGTTCGGTGCCGCCTCCGATCCCGAACAAGGCCGCGCGCGAGAGCGCGCCCGAGATCTCGATCGAGATGGAGGCCGAGGAGAGCGCGCGGTTTCGCACGCCGCGCGATACGGCGGTCGAGAGCTCGTTCGAGAGCGACGGGATCCCGCGCCCGTCGGAGCGCTCGCGCACCGCGAGCCAGAACGCGGCGACGCTGCCGCCCGCGAAGAAGCCGTCGCGCCCGGCGATCTCGCCGCCCGCGGTGATGTCGCGGCCGATCACGAACGCCGACGACAAGAGCGGCGCCGTCGAGATCTATGCACCGGCGCCGGCGTCGGCCGAGCCGCCTCCGGGCGAGCGTGCGGACACCAGCGCCCGGCCGGGCCAGTACTCGGTGAGCCGTCGCAACTCGGAGGCGCCGATTCGCGAGAAGACCGGGCGCATCGCCGCGCTCGGCAAGGATCCGATCCCGGCCGGCCTCACGCGGCCGCGCTCGCCGTCGGATCACAGCCCGGCGCGGCCGCCTCCGGTGCCCGGCAACGTGCGCGTGCCGCAGCCGACCCCGATGAGCGGCAACGCGATCCCGCGCAACGAGCCCAATCCCGGCAATCGCTCGCCGCACGTCACCGCGCCGATCTCGAGCCGCACGGGCTCGCCGAGCTCGGGTGTCGTGATGACGCGGCCGGCGGTGATCGTCGGTGCGCCGCCGAAGGGCTCCGCGCAGACGCCGCCGCGCATTCGCAAGGCGCGCGAGGACGAAGGTCGCGGCTTCGGCCAGGGACTGATCTCCGAGAAAAGCCTCGATGAGGTAATCCTCGCGTACCTGTCCGAGGACGGCGACGACAAGTAAGCGCGCTAGCCTTTCCGTATGGCTGCCGAAGTGAAGATCTACACCCGCGAAGGCTGCGGGTACTGCACGGCCGCGATCCGGCTGCTGACGTCGAAGGGCGTGCAGTTCGAGCACATCGACGCGACGGGCGACCCGACGACGCGCCGCTGGCTCGCGGAGGTCACCGGCCAGTCGACGGTGCCGCAGATCTTCATCGATGGCCGTTCCGTCGGCGGCTACACCGATATCCGCGCGCTCGATCTGCGCGGCGAGCTCGACCGGCTACTCGCTGGTCAGCGCAACGAGTCGTCGGGCGTCGCGAACGGATCCGGTTCCGGCTCCGGCTGATCGACGTCGGGGTGTTCCTTGCGGAACTCTTCGATCCAGTCGTGCAGGCGCGGCATCGAGACGTCGAGCCGGTGCGAGCCCTCGCGATCGCGTGCCTGGCGATACGAGAACTTCGCGTCCTCGAGCTCGCCCTTCTGCGCGTAGCACCACGCGCACAGCATCAGCAGATCGGCGCCGGCCGTCATCGACAGGCCCTTGCGCATGCGGTCGTGCAGCTCGTGGTCGTCGATCTCGATCTTGTACGGCTCGCGCTTGTCGAACGGCGACGCGGGCGCGGTGCGCGCCTCGGCGACCCACAGGTGCATCTGCGCGATCCAGTGCGAGAGCTTGAGCACCTCGCCCATCGGGATCGGGCCGCGCGACTCGAGCAGCGCGCGCGCTTCCTTCGTGCGGCCGAGCGCGATCAAGAGGTTCACCTCGGTGTAGTAGCTGAACTGGTGCTGGATCAGGCGCGGTGACAGCTTCGCGCGCGCGTGCCGCACGCGTTCGAGCGCCCGCTCGCCCTGGCCCTCGAGCGCATCGGCGATCGCGACGCGCAGCTCGGCGAGCGCACGCACGCGGCCCGGTGCCCACCACGCCTTCGCGACGGGCTCCGCGAGCGCGCGACCGGTGGCCGCATCGCCCCTCGACAGCGCGACGCTCGCCTCGTTGACGCGCTTGACGGCGCGCACCGTCGACCAGAACCGGCCGCCGATCGCGAGGTAGAACGGCACGAGCACGGGGAACGACGTCGCCGCGAGCGCGATGCCGGCCGCGGTCACGCCGCCGAACGTCACGTACGCCGCGATCTGGCGCGACCGCACGGCGGCCGGATGCTTCACCTCGCCGTCGCGCCCGACGTAGACGAGCTGGCCCTTGCCCGCCTTGTCGAGATCGGTCGCGATCATCGGCCGCTGCAGCGCGAGCTCTTTGGGATCGTCGGCCATCAGTCCGCGTCCGCGATGCGCCAGTCGGTGCCGGCCGGTGTATCGAGCACCTCGACGCCCATCGCCGCCAGCTCGCGACGGATCTCGTCGGCGCGCGTGAAGTTCTTCTCCGCGCGTGCCGCCTTGCGCTCGCCGAGCTTGCGCTCGACGGCCGCGACATCGATCTGCTTCGCCTTCACGAGGCGCTCGCGGCGCTCGCGCAGGTACGTCGCCGGATCCTGCGTCAGCACGCCGATCGCGCCGCCGACCGCGCGCAGGTCCCGGCCGAGCCGCGCGAGCGTGCGCCGGCGCACCTGCTTGTCGATGCCCTTGCCCTCGTCGAGCAGCTTGTTCGCGAGCTTACCCGCGCCGTGCATCGCCGCGACGACCTCGGGCGCGTTGAAGTCCTCCGCGAGCGCGGCCTTCGCGTCGGGCGCGAGCTTCTCGGCCTCGGGGAGCACGGCGCCCTCGCCGGCGTCGTTGCCGGCGACGAACTGGTCGATGCGCTGCAGCGTCGTGTAGAAACCGCTGAGCGAGCGATCCGCCGCCTCGAGGCTGAAGAAGCGCGGCGAGCCGTCGACGATCTGCACGTCGAAGTCGACCGGCGAGCGGTAGTGATGCGACACGCAGAAGAAGCGCAGCGCCTCGCCGCCGACCGCGGCCGCGATCTGGTCGCAGTTGAAGACGTTGCCGAGCGACTTGCTCATCTTCACGCCTTCGAAGTTGAGGAAGCCGTTGTGCAGCCAGTAGCGCGCGAACGTGCCCTCGCCGTCGGCGCCCTGCGACTGCGCGATCTCGTTCTCGTGGTGCGGGAAGATCAGGTCCTTGCCGCCGGCGTGGATGTCGAACGTCGCGCCGAGGTGCGTGACCGTCATCGCCGAGCACTCGATGTGCCAGCCGGGACGCCCCTTGCCCCACGGCGAGTCCCACGACGGCTCGCCGGGCTTCGCGCTCTTCCACAGCGCGAAGTCGACGGGGTCCTTTTTGCGCGTGTCGACCTCGATGCGCGCGCCCTCCTCGAGCTCGTCGATCGTCTGGCCGGAGAGCTTGCCGTACGGCGGGAACTTGCGGACCTCGTAGTAGACGTCGCCGTCGATCGCGTACGCGTGGCCGTTCGCGATCAGCCGTTGCACGATCGCGATGACCTCGGCGATGTGCGTCGTCACCTTCGGCTCGATCGACGGCGGCATCACGTTGAAGCGCGCCATGTCGCGGTTGTATTCGGCGGCGAAGTGCGCGCTCATCGCGAGCGGATCCTGGCCGGTCTCGTTCGCGCGCTTGATGATCTTGTCGTCGATGTCGGTGACGTTGCGGACGTACGTGACGTCCCAGCCGAGGAACGTCAGGGCGCGCCGCACGGTGTCGAACGCGATCGCAGAGTACGCGTGGCCGATATGCGCGGGGGCGTAGGTGGTCGGTCCGCAGACGTACATGCCGACCTTGCCCGGGACGAGCGGCTCGAAGGCGCACTTGGCGCGTCGCATCGAATCGTAGAGGCGAAACGGAGTCACTGCCTTGGGTTGTAGCA
>CAYUNM010000017.1:0-62943 GCA_964446175.1 uncultured Kofleriaceae bacterium | reverse complement strand
GGCCCGGCCTCGGCGGACGCATTCGTCAGCTCGTCGAGCAGCTTCTTCGCGGCCTCGGGAGTATCGGGCAGGTCGACGTGCCACAGCAGCACGGCATCGGGGGTCAGCGCGAGGACTGCGCGGCCATCGGGCGACAGCCGGACCTGCGAATAGGGCTTGCCGACCGCGAGCGTCCAGCGCTCGTCCGCCGGCAGATCCGCGAGCTGCAGCTCGCCGCTGGCGGCGACGTACGCGGCGAGCGTGGGCGTCAGCGCGGCGAGAGGCGCGAGCTGCTCGCTGCCCTGCAGCTTGACGTCGTTCGGCGCCCACGCCTGCAACTCGCCGCCCGCGACGACGAGCAGGTCGCCCTCCCGCGACAGCGCCCCGGCCGTGACCGGCGCATCGACGTGCAGCACGCGGCCCTTCGGATCGGCGGCCGAGCCGCGCCACAGCGTGCCGTCGTCGCAGGCGGCCGCGACGAGGCCGTCGGGGGTCGCGGCGAGCCACGTGCAGCCCGGGTGCGACAGCAGCGTGGTCTCGCGCTCTCCGTCGTGGAGGCGGACCTCGGTCGGCGTCGCGATCACGTAGCGCTTCGCATCGATCAGCGCGCCGGCGGCGATGTCGCCGTCGAGATCGCGGACGTCGCCGGGCGCGACGATCCGCGCGTGGTGCTCGCCGTCGACGACGAGCGCGCGCTGGCCATCGGTCGAGATGCTCGCGATGCCGGTGAGCGGGCCGACCGGCGTGCGCGTGCCTCGGACGAGATCGAGCCACTGGCCCGGCTCGTCGAGCGAGGCGAGCAGCGCCGCATCGCGCGACACCAGCGCGGCACCCGGCGCGGCATCGGCGAGGTGCTGCGGCTCGATCTCGTCGAGGTTCCACACGAGCACGACGTGATCGGCCGCGGCCGCCACGTACGGCGACGCCGGTGAGGCCGCGATCTCCGTGATCGCGCCGACGGGGCTCGCGAGCGGGTGGTCGCCGTCGTCGGAGATCGCGAGCAGCGTGCCGTGCGGGTCGGCCGCGATCATCGTGCCGCCGCGCGCCTCCTGCAGGGCGAGCGTGTAGCCGCCCGGGATCCGGCGCATCTCCGGTACGTCCGCGTGCGCGACGATCCCGGTGACGCCGCTGACGTAGAGGCCCGTGCGCGTCGCCGCGACGGCGTTACGCATGCCGACCTCGCGGTGGAACACGATGTCGGGCGTGTCGTCGACGCGCACGCGCACGAGCTTGTCGTCGATCAGCGCGCCGAGGTCGCGCGAGTCGGCCGACCACGCCATCCGCCGCGTGCCCCCCGCGATGACCTGGATCGCGGGCTCGCTCGGGTGCACGCGATCGATCAGCAGCAGGTGATCGCGGCCCGCGACGGCGACCCAGCGCCCGTCCGGCGATGCGGCGAGATCGTGGACCGCCTCGTCGAGCGGCACCTGCAGCGGCGCGCTGCCCGCGAGGTCGAGCTTCC
Organism: uncultured Kofleriaceae bacterium; assembly: GCA_964446175.1. Taxonomy (GTDB): domain Bacteria; phylum Myxococcota_A; class Polyangia; order Haliangiales; family Haliangiaceae; genus JABFXX01. Next base: position 61,502 of record CAYUNM010000017.1, on the reverse strand, counting down.
ACAGCGCGCCGTTGCGGTCGACCCAGTACGCGAACGGTCCCGACACGGCGAGCTGCACCGCATCGCCCGCGAGCTCGCGCTGCGTCCCCGAGCCGGCGTCGACGATGATGACCTTGCCGCCGCCGTACAGCACGATCGTCCGCTCGCCGTCGCCGAAGCGTGCGCGCACCGGCATGCGAACATCCGCGAGCGCGCGCGTCGTGCGGTGGACGAGATCGTGGATGCGCACGATGCCGTCGTCGCCGGCGGCGAGCAGGCGCATGCCATCGCGGCTCGGCTCGAGCGACAGCGTCCTCGGCGAGGCAGGGAGCCCGTACGCGATGCCGTGCGCGCGCGCGGCCGCGATCACGTCGCGCGCGCTTCGCCACTGCGCGCCCGCCAGCAGCGGCCGCACCATCGCCGCCGCGCGCGTCGGATCGTCGTCGGCGCGGTGGCGTGCCTCGGCTAGCGTCAGCTGCTGGTAGCCGTCGATGACCTTCTGCTTCTCGGCTTCCGCGATCCGCTGCTGCTCGCGCGCGACGTGCGCTTGATCGTCCGCGCGGTCGCGCTCGTCGACGACGCGCTTGATCGCGATCGTGCCGCCGACGATCATCGCGAGCGCCGCGCCCGTGCTCACCGCGACGAGCGCGCGGTTCTTCCGCACGAACCGCAGCAGCTTCTCCTTCGCCGTGTAGTGGTGCGCGGCGACGAGGCGGCCGGTGAGGAACCGCTGCAGCTCCTCGGCGAGCTCGCCGGCGTGCTGGTAGCGCTTCGTCGCGTCGTGCGCGAGCGCCTTGTCGATGATCGTCTCGAGCTCGGCGGGCACACCGGGCACGATCTCGCGCAGCGGCTGCGGCGGCCCGTTCACCGCCGCGCGCATCATCTGATCCGGGTCCTTGCTGTGATGCGGCGGCCTGCGCGCGAGCAGGTGATACAGGGTCGCGCCGAGCGCGTAGACGTCGCACTGGGCGTCGGCGGGATTGCCGCGCAGCTGCTCGGGCGCCATGAACCCCGGCGTGCCGAACACGATGCCGGCGCGGGTCTTGATCGTGTTGTCATCTGCATCGACTACCCTGGGCGTCGCCGAGACTTCGTCGGCCTCGCCGATCGCCTTCGCGAGGCCCCAGTCGATCACGATCGTCTCGCCGTGCTCGCCGACGAGGATGTTCGATGGCTTGATATCGCGATGGACGATCCCGCGCGCGTGCGCGTGCGCGACCGCATTCGCCGCCGCGACGATGTGCGGCACGAGCGCGAGCCGATCCTCGAGCTTGCCGTATGCGCCGACGAGCTCCTCGAGCGGGCGCCCGCCGATCTTGCGCATCACGTAGAACGGCGCGCCGCTCGGCGAGTACCCCGCGTCGTGCACCGGCACGATCGACGGATGCTCGAGGCGCGCCGTGATCCGCGTCTCGCGCTGGAAGCGCCGCAGCGCCTCCGGATCGTGCGAGAGCGCTTCTTTGAGCGCGACCTGCCGTCCGAGCACCGTGTCCGTTGCCTCGATCACGCGCCCCATGCCGCCGCGCGCGATCTCGCGCCCTTCTGCGTAGCGCCAGTCCTGCGGCATCGCCGGAGGTGCGCCCGCCGGCAGCGGCGACGCCGTCGACGGCGCCACCGTCGGCATCACCGGTGCCGCGCCGCTCGCGGGAACCACGCCCGCCGGCAATTGCATCGTCGGCAACGGCTCGTCGGGCTTATCCGCCACCCGTCGAGCTTACACGCGCGTCGGCAGCAGATCGCGCTTGACCGCCCGCACGAGCGCCCACGCGAAGATCAGCGCGATCACGGCGAGCGCGATCGTCACCGGCAGCACGTACCAGTACGTCTCCGGCTTCTCGTCGGTCAGCAGCGCGTACGCATCGCTGGGGATGCCGCGCTCGACGTAGAGCCCGACGAGATCGACCTCGTTGTCGGGCACGGCCGTGCCCTTCACGGCGAGCCCCGCCGGCGACGACTGCTTGAGCTCGCCCCACGTCGTCTCGTAGTGACGCGTGACGCGCTCGACGTTCGCCGCGAACAGCTCCGCTGCCTTCAGCTTCGCCGAGATGTCGTCGAGCGTGCCCGCGACCTCGAACCGTGCCTGCTCGGTCGTCGCGGTCGGAGCGGCGAACGGCGTGATGCCGGCCTTCGCGAGCGCGGTCGTCCACGCCGCCGCATTCGGCAGCTTGTCCTCGAACGTCGCCATGATCGCGACCGTGTTCGGCTCGATCAGCTCGAACGCGACGCGATCGCTGTCCTTGACCGCGACCGTCTCGCCGCCGACCGTCGCGACCTTGCCCGTCGCGAAGCCGGCGCGCACCGCCGACGCCGCCGCGAACACCGGGCGCGGATTCTTTGCGGCGTACTCGCGGATCGCATCGGCGAACGGCAGCTCGGCGAGCGGACGCAGCCGGCCCGAGTAAGCGCCGGTCGTCGGCGCATCCCAGCCGTTGCCGGAGAGCACGAGCCACAGCTTCTCGCCGGTGCCGCGCGCCGGCGCGACGCGCAGGCCTAGCGTGCCCTTCGCGGCCGTCGTGCGGATCGCGTGCGAGACGAGCGGCTCGGCCTCGACCGAGACGAAGCTATCGGCGGCGACCCGGCCCGCGACGATGTCGGCGGCGGTGACGCGCGCCGGGGCGGCATCCCGGCCCGAGAATCGCCGATCCGGGTTGAGCCGGATCAGGAACAGCAGCGACAGGAACACGAGTCCTGCCGCGGTGATCACGCCGATTTTCGGCCGCGGACGGTCCAGCTTGACGAGGTCGGGATCGATCGCGTCCTTGGGGATCGGAGCGCCTTCGTTCTCGTCCTTCGCGGAATCGGCCATGAAAACGGGGCTCATCCTACCTGCCTAAAAGACACCGCGCCACCGGCCTCGGTTGCGACGAAGATGTCCTGTGGTTACCGTTGGCTGTGGCCACACCGGTGAGCAGCCGAGAAGCGCCGATCAGCGTCGCGGATGTCGTCCGCCTCGCCGGCCGCACGCTCGACGCGCTCGGCCTCGTCTGGCTCGAGGGCGAGGTCACGCAGGTCAGCAAACCCGGGTCCGGCCACCTCTACTTCGCGCTGCGCGACAAGGACTGCGTGCTGTCCGCCGTCATGTGGGGCCGCGATGCGCAGCGCAGCAAGTTCCGCATGGAAGCCGGCATGCGCGTGCGCGTGCGCGGCCGGCTCGGCGTCTACGACCGCGACGGCAAGATGCAGCTCTACGCCGATTTCGCAGAGCCGGCCGGCCTCGGCGCGGAGGCGCTCGCGCTCGAGCAGCTCAAGCAGAAGCTCGCCGCCGAGGGCATCTTCGCACCGGGCAAGAAGCGCCCGCTGCCGCGCTTCCCGAAGCGGATCGGCGTCGTCACGAGCGCGACCGGCGCCGCCGTCCACGACATCATCCGCACCGTCCAGCGCCGCTTCCCGACGCCGATCCTGATCGCCGATGCCTCCGTGCAAGGGCCGATGGCCCCGCACCAGCTCGTGATGGGCATGGCGATGGTCGTGCGCGCGGGCGTCGACGTGCTGATCATCGGCCGCGGTGGCGGCGCGGTCACCGACCTCACCGCGTTCAACCACGAGCGCGTCGTGCGCACGATCGCGCGCTGCCCGGTGCCGGTGATCTCCGCGGTCGGTCACGAGGTCGATCTCTCGCTCTCCGATCTCGCCGCGGATGCGCGCGCCTCGACGCCGACCGCCGCCGCCGAGCTGTGCGTCCCCGACGGCGCCGCACTCGACGAGATGCTCCGCAAGGAGCGCCGCCGCCTCGATCGCGAGATCCACCACGTCGTCGCGCGCGCGCGCCAGGATCTCGATCGCGCCGCGATGTCGCTCCACGCGCGAGGCGAGCGCGTCGTCGGGCAGTCGCGCACGCAGCTCCACCAGCTCGCGCACCGGCTGGCCGCGCTGCACCCGCGCGCGCGGATCCTCGCGCACCGCCACACGCTCGGCGAGCTCGAGCGCCGGCTGCTCGCGGTCCATCCCGGCCGCCGCATCGTCAAGGGCGCGCACGAGATCGAGACGCTGATCGCGCGCCGCGACGCCGCGATGCACGAGCTCCTCGACGAGCGCCGGGGCGAGCTCGGCCGCCTGGGCGCGCAGATGGCCGCGCTGTCGCCGCTCGCGGTCCTCGATCGCGGCTATGCGATGGCGCAGAAGCAGGGCACGATCGTCCGCGACGCGGCGTCGGTCGCACCCGGCGATCGCGTGCGCATCCGGCTCGCGAAGGGCGCGTTCGAAGCAACGGTCGACAAGGTGGATGAATCGTGACGAGGGCGAAGACCAAGCGGCCGGGCACCCGGCGCGGCGATACGAGCGTACGCAAACGCCTGCCCGATGACCTCCCGTCGGCCGCGGCCGCCGCGCTCGACGATCTGCTCAACGCCTCCGGCCTCGACGAGCCCGAGGACGAAGAGCTGCTGACGATCCCGCACGACTCGCTCGGCCAGCAGCCGCCCGGCCACCAGCCGCTCGCGCGCAGGAAGCCGCCGCCCGCCCCGGGCGCGAAGCGCGACAGCACGCCGTTCGCGACGAACGCGATGCGCGAGCCGACGAGCGCGCCTCTCTCCGAGAGCCAGCTGATCGAGGAGACCACGCTCCCCGAGGTGCCGGTGCTCCAGGTCGCCGTGCACGAGGAGGGCTCGCAGCTGCCGTCGGCGCAGGGTGCGATCAGCGCCGCCGGGCACATCGTCGCGAGCGGCACCTCGGGCCTGTCCGGCATCGAGCGCACGCTCGCCGTGATCCGGCGCGGCGGCCTCGACGTCGTGATCGCCTCGCTCCCCGGCGACGAGATCATCATCGACGCCGCGCTCGCGCTCGAGCCGCGCCGTCCGATCGTGATCGCCTCGATCGCGGGCAGCGGCCTCGATGCCGTGCAGCGCGCGACGTCCGCCGGCGCCGATCTCGTCACGACGCGCCCGCACGACGTCGAGCGCCTCGCGCCCGTCCTGCTCGCGGCCGCCCGCCTCACGCACGAGCGCCGCATCGCGATGAACGCCCGCGGCAACGAGGCCGTCCTGCGCGCGCGCATCGAGGAGCTCAGCGACCCGGAGCCGCGCGGCCTCCAGCCGATCGAGACGTTCCAGCGCACGCTGGAGCTCGAGATCAAGCGCGCGCGCCGCTTCGAGTACGCGCTCTCCGTCGCGCTGTTCGCGATCGACATCCCGCCGCCGCCGCCGCCCGCCGGCATCCGCGGCATCCTGCGTGCGCGCGCCGGCAATGCGCTGATCAACTCGATCCGCGACATCGACCTCGCGACCCAGCTCGATCACGAGCGCTTCCTCGTGCTCCTGCCGTACACGGATCTCAAGGGCGCCGCGCACGTCGGGCGCCGCGTGATCGCCGCCGTCGCGAAGAACGACCCGGTCGTCTCGGCCGGCCGCTCGTTCGAGGTGCGCGTCATCGGCGCGGTCGCCGGTCACCGCAAGGGCGAGGAGCTGTCGTTCGCGAAGCTGATGAAGGACGCGTCGCGCGCGCTCGAGCAGGCCCGCCGCGACGGCGCCGAGCTCGCGGTGCAGCCGTGACCGCGCGCGCGTTCGTCATCGGTTCTCCGATCAAGCACTCGCGCTCGCCCGCGATGATCAACGCCGCGCTCCAGGCGCTGGGCATCGACGCGCAGATGCAGGCGCAGGAGGTCCCGCCCGACAAGCTGCGCGAGTGGATCGAGGTCGCGCGCGAGCAGCAGCCGCTCGGCGCGAGCGTCACGATCCCGCACAAGGAAGCGGTGCTCGCGCTCGTCGACGAGCTCACCGACGACGTTCGCGCGATCGGCGCCGCGAACTGCCTGCAGTTCACGCACGGCAAGATCATCGCGCACAACACGGACGCGGGCGGCTTCATGGACTCGCTCGGCTTCACGCCGCATCGCGCGGTCGTGCTCGGTGCGGGCGGCGCGGCGCGCGCGGTCGCGTATGGCCTGCGCGGCGGTCACGTCAGCGTCGTCGCGCGGCGGCCCGCGACCTGGACGACCTCGCACGCGTGGGACGACCTGCCGGCGCTGCTGCGCCACGCCGATCTCCTCGTCGACTGCACGTCGGCAGAGCTACATCCCGACGGTGCGCTCCACGTGCCGCTCGACCAGCTGCCAGAGCACGCGACGGTCGCGACGCTGATCTATCACCACCGCACGCCGCTGCTCCAACGCGCGGCCGCGCTCGGCTATTCCACGCTCGACGGCCGCGGCATGCTCGTCCATCAGGGCGCGCATGCGCTGACGATCTGGACAGGGTTGCCCGCGCCGATCGATGTCATGAGCCGCGCGCTCGACGACAGCCTCGAGCCGAACGGTCGCGTGCAGTCGCATTAGAAACGCGTGAACCGCGGAAGGCCCGGGGGATGCAACGGCGTCTCCCCACCCGAGGTGCCGATGAGCAACTTCCGCTGGTTCGCGCTCGCCTCCCTGTGCCTGGGATTCACAGGTGTGGTGTCGGCAGACCCGTTGCCGGCGGATGATGTGGTCCCGACGGCGCCGAAGGCGACCAACGGCTCGACGGCCCGCGTCGGAACGGCGGTCGGCTTCATCTACGGCGCTCCGGACCCGGTGCTCGCGCTCGGCCTGCAGGCGGCGATCGGCCAGCGCTTCGGGCGCCTCGGTCTCGAGGCCGAGTACACGTACCTCGACCTGCGCGAGCACGGCGTCGTCAACACGCTGCTCGGCTCGACGGAGGAGAGCCTCTCGGTCGGCGCGGGGCACCGGCTCGCCGCGATGGCCCGCCTCGACGTCCTGCAGTTCGGCCCGAAGGTCGATCGCAACCGCGCGCTCGTGACGTTCTACGTCGAGGGTGGCGCGGCGGTCGCGTGGAACCACTGGTCGAACGGCACGCTCACGGGCATGGGCCGCACGGTCCCCGACGACACGAAGCGCACCGAAGGCCAGGCCGGCTTCGGCATCATGATCTTCCCGCACCGCGTCGCGTGGCTGCTCGGCTGGCGCTTCGCGCTATCACCGCACGAGGACATGACGGGCTCGGTGTGCCGCGGCACGGCGTGCCGCTCCGTCATGATGCCGCCGGACAACTCGATGATCGATCACTCGATGCTCTTCCAGTCGAGCCTCGAGTTCACGTTCTGAGCTGCGCGTGGTGTCGTGCTTCGCGCGACCCGCGTACTGCGTACGCGTCGCGTCCTTCGGACGCGCCCACGCTTGCTCAGACCCACGTGGCTAGCGCGCCTCCGGCGCTTGCCACGGGGTTCTGACTATTTGCCGGTGCCGAGGTCCGGCGGCGGCGGCGGCTGGCCGGGACCACCGGTGCCACCCGTCGGATTCGCGCCGCCCGTATCGCCCTGGTTCTGGCCGTTGCACTGCACGTCGTCGACGCACTCGCCGTGCTGCGTCGAGCACTCCATGCGTCCCGCCATCGCGTAGACCGGCACGATCTCCTTCTCGGCCGTCTGCGGGATGGTCTTGCAGCAGCACGTGGGGGCGATGTCCGACCCCTCGTTCACGAGCGCCGATTCCTTCTTCGCCTGCGGGCCACCACACGCCGCAAGCACGAGCACCAATCCAGCGATTACGCGCATGCGGCGGTCCTAACACGACTCCCGCACCGAATCACCTTGCACGTCCCGGGAGGCCGCCCAATGCTCTCTTCCATGCTCCGGCCCGTCGCGCTCCTGCTCGCCCTCACCGCGACGGCCTCCGCCGGTGAGTCCCTGCGGTTCGGCGTCACCACCGCGATCAAGGATCCCGACGCGAGCGGCCACTTCGAGCTCGGGCCGATGGTCGGCGTGGGCGAACGCCTCGGCCGCTTCCTGGGCGAGCTCGACTACGCGTACCTGTCGTTCATCGATCCCGACACGCAGGGCGGTCAGGTGCAGCGCGTCGGCCTCAACCTGCGCTTCGATGTCGACCGCTCGTTCCTGCACTGCACGCACTACGCGTGCACGCGCGCGACGTCGTTCTACGTCGAGGCCGGCGCCGCGGAGCGCTTCGGCCACTGGTTCATCGATACCGCCCACGTCTCACCGGTCCGCGAGCCGAACCCGGAGGCGCACATCGGCGTCGGCCTCGAGTGGGACAACCAGATCACGCCGCATCGCAACGGCTGGCAGTTCGGCCTGCGCTTCGCGCTCACGCCGAAGGACGCGTACTACGATGCCGCGTGTCGCGGCGCGAGCTGCTCGACCTCGCCATCCACGTCGAGTGGCGGCACGAACGCGTCGGTGTTCGTCGAGTGGATGTACCTGCTCGGCAACTAGACGGCGCGATAGCTCGCGACGACGACGCCGACGATCGCGGCCAGCCACGCCGAGCCGGCGACGATCGCGGCGAGCCCGAGCAGCACGGGCCGCAGCACCGGCGCGTCCGCTGCCTCGCGGATCGCGAGCAGGCACGCGAGCGCGATCGCCGCGAGCAGGCCGAGCGCGACCCATGTCTCCTTGACGTCGAACCAGCGTGCGGCCTGCGCGGCGCGGCGGACGATGGTCATCGTCGGCGTCGGCTCGGAGGGCGTGGCGGCCTCGCGCGCGGCCACCCGCGCGACATCGCGATCGTGCGCGGCCGCCTGTGCGGTCACGGCGCCCGGGCTCTCGAGATACGCGGCGCGCACCTCGACCTTGTACGTCGGGTACATCGCATTGCCCGCGACGAACGCGCCGCCGATCAGCGCGACGACGAGCCACGCGAAGCGCAGCGCCCGCGGCTTGCGGCGCCACATCCACAGCAGCAGGTGCGTGGCGGCGCCGACCGCCGCGACGCCGAGCGCCGTGTGGAGCACGAGCAGCCAGCGCGCGGCGCTATCGGTCAGCACGTCGCGAGCTTAGCGCAACGCGACGACGAGACTCAGAGCTGGATCGACTTGCCGACCTCGAGCACGGTCAGCTTCGCCCCGGGCGCGGTCTTCTTGAGCGCCTTGCCGAACGCGTCGGGCGTGCCGGTGAGCACCGGGAACGTGCCGAAGTGCATCGGGATGACCTGCTTGGCCTTGACGAGCTTGACGGCCTCGGCGGCGCGGTCGGGACCCATCGTGAAGTGATCGCCGATGCAGGCGAGCATGAGATCGACCTTGAAGTGCGAGCCGATCAGCGCCATGTCGCCGAACAGGTCGGTGTCGCCCGTGTGATAGATCGTCGGGCCGCCCTTGATGGCGATCACGAAGCCGCCGGGGTTGCCGCCCTGCGCGAGCTTGCTCGGGTCCGCACCGACCGCCGACGAGTGCACGGCCGGGACGAACGTGATCGCGGCCTCGCCGCCGAGCACCTCGATCGTGCCGCCGAAGTTGCCGCCGGTGTCGAAGCCGTACTGGTCCTTCGGGAAGCCCATCTGACCGACGAGCGCGTTGCCGAGATCGAACGTCGCGACGAGGTGCGCGTGCGTGCGCTTCGCGATGTCGGCCGCGTCGCCGACGTGATCGAAGTGGCCGTGCGTGACGAGGATCAGGTCGGCCTTGACCGACTTCACGTCCTCCTTGCCCGACGGGTTCGTCGGGTTCGTCAGCCACGGATCGATGAGCATCGTCTTGCCGCTCGGCAGATCGATCTCGAACGCGGCGTGGCCGTACCACTTGACCGTCGTCTTCGCGGCCGCCGGTTTCGCGGCGGGCTTGCCAGCGGGCTGCGCGAGGGCGGTCGTCGAGGCGAGCAGGGCTAGTGCAATGAGGTGGCGCATGGCGCCTGGCGTACCGCTGCGCGCCGAAAAATGCGAGAGGCCCTCGCGGGCCTCTCTGTTTCCTTAGGGAGACAGCCTTAAGCTAACCGTGGGTCGCGCCGCTGTGGCGCCGGATGAACGTCGGTACGTCGAGCTCGTTCTCCGTGTCGATCTCGCCGGCGAGCACCGTCTTGATGCTCGGGCGCGACTGTGCGCGCTTGCGATCATTGGGCTGAACGAGCGGCGCGCCGTCGACGGGCGTCGCGGGGCCGGAGCCGGTCGCCATGCGCTGGCTCGGCTCGCCCTCGGGCACCGGCGCCGAAAGCTCGGCGAGCGTCCGCTCGACGGTGTCGTACTCGACGTGGATATCCGGCTCGTCGACGACGACGGCCTGCGCCTTCGTGTTCCCGCGCGGCGGCATCGGGGCCGGATACTCCTTCGTCGTCTGCGTGGAGACGTCGTAGGGCAGGGCGACCTGCGCCGGACGCTTCGTCGGGACCGGCGGCTCGGGCGGCGTCGCGAGCTTGGCGCTGCGATCGAAGCCCGTCGCGATGACGGTGATGCGGACCTCGTCGCTGAGGTTCGGATCGATCACCGAGCCGAAGATGATGTTCGCGTCCTCGTGGGCCGCGTTCTGGATCAGCGAGCTCGCCTCGTTGACCTCGTGCAGCGTGAGGTCGGGGCCGCCCGTGATGTTGATCAGGATGCCCGTCGCGCCTTCGATCGAGACGTCCTCGAGCAGCGGCGAGCTGATCGCCGTCTCGGCGGCCTCGGTCGCGCGGCGCTTGCCCTGGCCGATGCCGGTGCCCATGAGCGCGCGGCCCATGCCGGCCATGATCGTGCGGACGTCCGCGAAGTCGACGTTGATGAGGCCGGGAACCGTCATCAGATCCGAGATGCCCTGCACCGCGTTGAGCAGCACCGAGTCCGCCTTGCGGAACGCCTCGACCATCGACGTGTTCTGCCCGACGAGCGCGAGCAGCCGGTTGTTCGGGATCACGATCAGCGTGTCGACGGCCGCGGCGAGCCGGTCGATACCCTCGACCGCCTGCTTCGCGCGCTTCTTGCCTTCGAAGCCGAACGGCTTGGTGACGACGCCGACCGTCAGCGCGCCGCAGTCGCGGGCGATCTGCGCGATCACCGGCGCCGCGCCCGTGCCCGTGCCGCCGCCCATGCCGGCGGTGACGAACACCATGTCCGCGCCGCTGATGAGGTCGGCGATGCTCTGCATGCTCTCCTCGGCCGAGCGACGCCCGATCTCCGGGTTCGCGCCCGCGCCGAGGCCCTTCGTCAGCGCGTTGCCGAGCTGGATCTTGTGCGGCGCCATGTTCGCTTCGAGCGCCTGCAGGTCGGTATTTGCGACCACGAACTCGACGCCGTCGAGATTGCCGCTGATCATGGTGTTCACAGCGTTGCCGCCGCCACCGCCGGTGCCGATGACGAGGATCTTTGCGTGACTGACGTCGTCGAATTCGATGAGTGCCATGGTCGGTATGTCCCCCTGGTAAGCCCATATGAAAGTGCTCGATCCACAGGGGCAACTTTTTGATCTTCCGATGAGAGATCTCCTACCTCCACACCTCCAGAACGAGCCTCTGACGCCCGTCGGCGTCGGGCAGTCCGGCGCCGGCGTGTACGCGGTCGGACAGCACCACATCCTCAAGGTCTCGCCGGCCCCGAAGCTCGCGACGCTGCGCGCGGCCGCCGCGGCCGGGCTCGCTCCTCGGCTCGTCCACGTCGACGAGGCGCGCGGAGCCATCGTCATGGAGCGCGTCGTCGGGCCGCCGTTTCCCGCGCTGATGATGCAGGACCCGCCGCGCGCGATCGCGCTGCTCGGCACGACGCTGCGGCGGGTCCACGACCTGCCGGTGCCGGCGGGCGAGCCCACCGATGCACGCGCCTTCCTCGCGGGCCTGACCCTGCCGCCGCTGCCCGCGTGGGCGCGCGAGACGATCGATGCCGTGCTCGCGCTGCCGGCGCCGCCGCGCGGTCCGCTCGTGTGCTCGCACAACGACGTCAACCCGACGAACATCGCCGTCGATGGCGACCGCCTCGTCCTGCTCGACTGGGACACCTCGGGCCCGAACGACGCGACGTGGGACCTCGCCTCGATCGCGATGTTCCTGCGCCTGTCCGACGACGCGTGTCGCGCGCTGTGCGCCGCGCACGGCAACGTCGCGTTCGACGATCGCTTCGTCTACGAGCGCCGGCTCGTCGCCGCGCTGTGCGGCTCGCTGTTCGTCTCGCTCGCGGGGCAAGCGCTGCCCGATCCCGGCCTCACGCTCGTCGACTGTCACCAGCGGATGCGCGCCGGCACGCTCGCGGTCTCGACGCCCGAGGGCAGGTGGGCATTTGGCCTCGCCCTGGTGAAGGCAGCGGCCGGCTGATCTAGATTCGGCGCGATGAAGAAATTGGTGTTCGTAGTAATCGCGGGCTGTGGCGGCGGGAAGGCCAAGCCCGCGGCGCCGCCTCCCGCTCCTGAACCTGCGCCTGCTCCGGTCGCCAAGGCCGAGCCGGCTCCTCCGCCTCCGACGTGCACGCCGGGCCAGATCCTCGACGGCAACGAGTGCAAGGACGTGGCGACGTCGCTGCAAGGCCTGCGCTGGGAGATCCCGTGCAAGCCGCACAAGGGCGGCGACACGTGCACGACCGCCGTCGACAAGCCGGTGAAGACCGCGCAGCTCGCCGGCGCGCAGGGCACGACGTACGACGTCACGCTGCACTTCCGCGGCGTCGTCGAGCAGGACGCCTACAAGGGCGGCACCGCCGAGGACCTCTGGTACACGGGCGGCAAGTCCGCGAGCGGCTCGTACAACATCTACTCGCTGCAGGTCTCGGATCCGCCGCAGACGTACTACCTCAACGCGGGCAAGGACGGCATCCGCCACACGTGGCCGCTCGACTACGAGAAGACAGTGAAGATGGCGGCCGGCGCGACGGTTACCCTCGCGGCCGACGCACAGGATCACAAGCAGATCACGAACCGGGACGACAAGGGCAAGCCGGTGATCGTCCCCGACGTGCCGCCCGCCCCCGAGGCCTTCGACGGTCAGTTCATCCAGATGGACGTGACGAAGGTCGCCCCCGCGAAGTAGCGGTCGTGCGACGATGGGGCGGCATGCGTGGCTCCATCGTCCTTGTCCTCGCCTCGCTCGCCGCGTGCGGCGGGGGCAGCAGCAACAATATGCGCGACAGCGGCCCGACCGGCGACGGTCCGTCGCTGGGCAGCTGTCCGATCCTGCCGGCGAACCACATCTTCAACACGCCGATCGACTCGCTGCCGGTCGACCCGCACTCGAGCGACTACCTGACGACGATCGGCGGCACGCGCAAGCTGCACCTCGATCTCGGCACGACGGTCGATCAGCAGTCGCCCGACTTCTACGGCATCCCGTGGAACACGATGCACGGCGGCACCGACGCGTGGTCGACGATCCAGTTCAAGTCGACCGATCCCAACGTCTCGTGGGACCCCAAGCCCGAGAGCGACTGCGCCGATGCGAGCCACAACGTCGTCTCGCCGTGCACGACCGTCGCGAGCCCGCAGTTCCCGATTCCGTCGAACGTCGTCGTCGAGGGCGGCATCAACATGGCCGCCGACGAGATGCCGTACGGCGACCACCACATGCTCGTCGTCGACGTCGACGCCTGCCGGCTCTGGGAGGCCTATCACGTGTACGAGCCCGCCGCGGGCACCTGGTACTTCTACGGCATCGCGACCTGGGACCTGAAGTCGAACAACCTGCGCCCGGCCGACTGGACCAGCGCCGACGCCGCCGGCTTCCCGATCATGCCGCTGCTGCTCAAGGCCGACGAGGCGAGCTCGGGCACGATCCACCACGCGCTGCGCTTCACGATCGAGTCGTCGAAGATCCGCGGCGCCTACGTGTGGCCGGCGCGCCACCTGACCGCCGACACGACCTCGACGTCGCTGCCGCCGATGGGCCAGCTGTTCCGCCTCAAGGCCGACTTCCAGATCCCGGCGAGCTTCAACGTGCAGTCCAAGGCGATCCTGCAGGCGATGAAGACCTACGGCATGTACATCGCCGACGGCGGCTCGGACTGGTACGTCAGCGGCGCGGCGAGCGCCGCCTGGATGGACTCGACGTTCTCCGAGGTGCAGTCCGTGGCCGGCAGCAACTTCGAGGCCGTCGACATCACCGCGATCACGTCGCGCAGCGGCTTCGACGTCAACTCCGGCGCCGTCCCCTGAGATCGTTCGCGTCGGTCGCGCGTTTGAACCCCCATGCTCTGGCTGCTGTTGATCCAGGCGATGTCCTCGCGCCCGCCGGCCTGCGAGCAGCCCGCGCTGCACGAGTGCACCGCCGCCGCGCGCGCCGCCGATGAAGGCCCGCCGCTCACGCTGACGATGGCGCGGAGCGTCACCCAGGGCATCGCCAACGGCAGGACGATCGCCTCGACGGAGTGGGACTGCGAGGTCCAGATCATCGGGCGCGGCAAGACCGTCAAGGCCCAGCACCACAGCGACGACCTTCACTTCAACCTCCGGCCGGGCAGCTACGTCGTCCGCCTCGATGCCTGCTTCGGCTGCGCGATGGACGTGCCCGTGACGATCGCGAAGGGCAAGGCGACCGTCGTCGAGGCCCGCTGTCACACGCAGGGCAAGTGATCAGAACATCTCGGCGAGACGGCCCCACGCGCGCTTGAACAGCCCGCCGCGGTCCATCTCCATGCGCGCCGGCTGCTTGCTGCCGACATCCTGGCCCGCGCCGAACATCACGAGGCCGACGCCGGTCGAGTACGCCGGCGAGCGCACGACATCGACGAGGCCGCCGATCTTCGTCGGGGCGCCGCGGCGCGTGGGCAGGCCGAGGACCTGCTCGGCGATCTCGGTGACGCCGTCCATCGCCGTCGCGCCGCCGGTGAGCACGACGCCCGCCGCGAGGCCGTCGTAGTAGCCGCAGCGCATCAGCTCCTTCTTGACGTGCTCGAAGATCTCCTCGACGCGCGGCTCGATCACCTCGACGAGCTGCATGCGCGGCAGCACGCGCGGTCCGCGCCCGCCGACCGACGGCACCTCCATCGTCTCGCCGTCCTCGACGTGGCCGCGCCACGCGCAGCCGTACTTCTTCTTGATCTTCTCGGCCGAGTCGAGCGGCGTGCGCAGCACGGTCGCGATGTCGTTCGTGATGTGGCCGCCGCCGAGCGGCAGCACGCTCGTGTGGACGATCGCGCCGTCGGCGTAGACCATCAGGTCGCAGGTGCCGCCGCCGATGTCGATCAGCGCGACGCCGAGCTCCTTCTCGTCGTCCTCGAGCACCGCCTGCGCGGACGCGAGTGACTCGAGCACGATGTCGGCGACCTGCAGGTTGCAGCGGTTCGCGCACTTGATGACGTTCTGCGCCGAGGCGACCGCCGTCGTCACGATGTGGACCTTCGCCTCGAGCCGCACGCCCGCCATGCCGAGCGGGTCGCGAATGCCGTCCTGATCGTCGACGACGTACTGCTGCGGCAGCACGTGCAGCACCTCGCGGTCCATCGGGATCGCGACCGCCTTCGCCGCCTCGATCACGCGGCCGATGTCGGCCTCGCGGACTTCCTTGTCCTTGACGGCGACGATGCCGTGCGAGTTGAGCCCGCGCACGTGCGCGCCCGAGATCGCCGCGTACACGGTCGTGATCTCGCAGCCCGCCATGTTCTCGGCCTCGTCGACGGCCTGCTGGATCGACGCGACCGTCGCGTCGATGTTGACGACGTAGCCGCGGCGCAGCCCCTTGGACGGCGCGGTGCCGATCCCGATGATGTCGATGCCGTCCTCGGTCACCTCGCCCGCGATGCAGGCGATCTTGGTGGTGCCGATGTCGAGGCCGACAATGATCTCGCTGGTCTTGGCTTTGGCCATGGTGGCTTATGGGTCCTTGAAGGCGACGGTGACGTGGTCGGGGCGGCTGTCGAGATGGATGGCGAGGGCGCGCTGGCGCTCGGTGTCGGTGAGCTCGCCCCACACGGCGTCGAACGTCTGCATGCGAGCGGCGACGCCGTCGGGCGTGCCGAGCTGGATCTGCGTCGACTGGTCGTACGTGTGCAGCGTGAGCGCGCCGTGTGGATCGACGTGGATCTCGCCGATCGCGGGGCGGTCACCGGGGGCGCGCCACGAGGCGAGCGCGGTGAGCGCGGTGTTGATCTGACCGGCGGCGGCCTCGGGATCCGCGGCGTACGCGGCGCGGTCGAGCCCGGTGATGATCGGCAGGCCGGTCGCGTCGTCGAGCGCGTACTTCTTGAACGGGTGGCCCGCGGCGTCGACGAGGTAGAGGCCGCCGATGTCGGCGATCGCGGCCGGCTCGTGCTCGGTGACCTCGATGACGATCGTGTGCGGCAGCACGCGGTGCGCGGAGGCCTTCGCGACCCACGGATCCGTGCGCAGCTCGCGGACGGTGCGGTCGAGGTTCGTCGCGAAGACGTTGTCGCCCACGTGCGCGGGCAGCTCGGCGAGCACCTGCTCGGCCGACAGGTGGTGGTTGCCATGCACCTCGATCGCGGTGATCGCGAAGCGGGGCGAGTGCGTCACGAACCGGTAGCCGGCGTAGGCGGTGCCGCCGAGCGCGGAGGCGATCGCGAGCGCGATCCCGGCCGGCGCCGCGCGCCGCAGCATCCGCCCGCAGGCATCGGCCATCTGGGCGGGCTTCGGCATGCGCGACCAGA
Organism: uncultured Kofleriaceae bacterium; assembly: GCA_964446175.1. Lineage (GTDB taxonomy): Bacteria > Myxococcota_A > Polyangia > Haliangiales > Haliangiaceae > JABFXX01. The sequence goes on along the minus strand of CAYUNM010000017.1, from coordinate 45,313 downwards.
TCGAGCCGCGAACCTTGCGGTTCTTCTTCTGCGGCTTGAACGTCAGGCGCGACGAGGCCGGGGGGCGCGACGTCTCCTTCGCCCCGCCTCGCTGGGATCGATCCATGTTCTGGAAATACGCATGGGGCGATCACCCGGGCAATTTTTTGGAGTTAATCCGGATCTCTCCGGTACTCCCCGGGCCTACTCGTCGTCGTCGATGATCTTGACGTAGTCCGGATCGACCTTCGGGGCCTCGTCCGGCGTCAGATCATCGGGGCGGCCCTTGCTCGCGGCCGTCGACTTCTTCTTCTTGCTGGTCTTGTGCGCCGACTTCTTGGCCGTCGTCTTCTTGGCCGCCGGCTTGGCCTTCGCGGACGTGGTCGTCGGCGCTCCGCTCTTGGGCTTGAACACCTGCGCGCTCGCGGGTGCGGCGAGCAGGCAGACGATGGCCAGCCAGCGGATCATGGCTTGATGATGCCACAGCTCGGTCGCTCGACCACGTCGATCCGCGCGAGCAGCAAGTCCCCGCCGGGCCCCGGCTTCCAGCCGAACCGGAACTCGTGCTCCTCGCTCGTGCACACGCTGCCGGTGCAGTGGGCGAGCGCGCGCAGCAGGTCCTCGATCTCCGGCATCGCGACCTGATCGCGGGGAACGTGCTCGGTCGTCTCGGTCGGGTTCGGTTCGCCGTACTCGTAGGTAACTCGGACGACGTCGAGCCCGGCGGCCGGCACGTAGCCGGGCATGTACGACGGCTCGTTGTTCTCCTGGATCGCCTCGTAGTGCGCGAGCACGCACAGCGCCCGCATCATCGGCTCGACCTTGCGCGCGCGAGGCCGCTTCGGCCCGAACCGATGGTCGCCGCGCTTCTCGAACATGTGTGCCGCGGCCGCCGCGACCGCGCAGTCCGGCGAGCGCGTCGCGACGATCAGCGCCTTCTGCAGATCGGGGGCGAGGGCGTCCTTGCCGGTGGTCTCGGTGTCGGTCGCCGCGACCTCGATCATCGCCTGGCTGCGCGCGCTCGCCCCGAGCTGCTCGTCGGTGATCGCGGCGAGGAAGTCGGCGCGATGGCGATCCGCGGTCAGCTGGTCGAGCGCGGCACCGATGTGGTGCTTTCGGAGCGCGGCGACGAGATGCGCCTCGTCGAGGTCGGGCAGGATGGCCGCGACCACCTCGCGTTGGCCCGCCTTCCACGCGATCGCCAGCAGCTCGAGCCGGAAGTCCTGATCCGTGTCGGGCACCGCGCGGATCGCCGCACCGACGAGCTGCGACTCCGGCGGCGGCAGCGCCGCGATCGCCCGCAGCACGTCCTTCGGCACCTGGTCGGGCTCGACCACGGCGAGCGCCCAGATCGCGAGCAGCCGGCGCAGGCATGGATCGTCGAGGCCGGCTGTCGGCCCGGGGAGCGGCACGTCGGCGGGCACGCCGCACGGACCCGGCGGTGTCGCGCACGCGAAGTTGCCGCCGCTGAGGAGCGCGAGCGCGAGCTTCGGAGCGACCGCCTCGGGGACCTCCTCCATCTTCGCCTCGACGTCCTCGCCCGTCGGTGCGATCAGCTTCCACAGCTCGTCCGGATCGCGGTCGACCGACCAGTCGATCGAGAGCGCCTTCGCCTCGTGCTTGTTCACGTCCGGATCGTCGAGGTGATGGACGACGGGCGCGGGCGGCGGCGGCGCGGGTGGCGGCACGGCCTTCGGAGCCGGCGAGGCACCACACGCGACGAGACACACGAGCGCGACACGCACATCACCGAGGACGCGCGTCGAGGCGCCGGGTTTCAGCTCGAACGCTGGGGCAAAACGTCTCGCCCGGGTCACGCCCGAGTATAGGCGCGATGAGCGAGGCGCGCCCGCTAACAGGCGCTCGCGAGGATCTGCTCGCAGAGCGTCGCGTAGTCCATGCCGACCGACTTCGCGATCTTCGGCAAGAGGCTCGTCTTGGTCATGCCGGGCAGCGTGTTGACCTCGAGCACGTACGCGTCGCCGGCGCTCGAGATCCGCAGATCGGGGCGCGCGTGGCCGCTGCACCCGAGCGCGCTGTACGCCGCGAGCGCGAACGCCTCGGCACGCTCGATCACGTCGCCCGGAAGCTGCGGCGGGATCAGGTACGTCGTGTCGGTGCGCTTGTACTTCGCCTCGTAGTCGTAAAACTTCGTCGCGGGGCGAACCTCGACGGAGCCGAGCACGCGGCCATCGAGGATGCCGACGAACACCTCCGTGCCCGCGATGTAGTCCTCGACGATCACCTGCCCGTGGTGCTGGCGCGCCTGCGCGACCGCGCTCTGCAGCTGCGCGCGATCCTCGACGATCGAAACACCGACGGAGCTGCCCTCGTTCGCCGGCTTGACGACGCACGGCAGCTGCCAGCTCCCGAGTGCAGTGTTTGCGTCGCTGCCGTCGGCGGGACCGTCGTGAGGTAGGAGCGTCCAACGCGGCGTCGGAACTCCGTTGGACTCGAAGATGCGCTTGGACATGACCTTGTCCATCGCGAGCGCGCTCGCCAGGATGCCCGATCCGGTACAGGGTAGGCCCATGCACTGGCACAGGCCCTGGACGGCGCCGTCCTCGCCGTACGTGCCGTGCAGAGCGTTCCACACGATCTGCGCGCCGGCGTCCTCGAGGAGACGGGGCAAGCTGGTACCAATCCGCCAGTCGATCGCGACGGTATTCCAGCCCTTTTCCTGGAGCGCCGCGACGACGCCGCCGCCGGTGTTGAGCGAGACCTCGCGCTCGGAGGACAGCCCTCCCATCACGACTGCAACGCGACGTCCGCGGAACGGATGATCGACCATGACCCGTTGTACAACGCGGGAGGTGTCGGGTCGATTCGCGGAACACTATCGAACGCTGTTCGAGCACGTTCGCGACATCGTCCTGATGATCGATGCGGACACCGGCGCGATCATCGACGCGAACCACGCCGCCGAGCTCGCCTATCACTGCACCCGCGAGCAGCTGCTCGCGATGTCGATCTTCGACCTGCGCACCGACACGATGAACCGCGTCGGTCGCCAGATGCAGGTCGCCGACGAGAGCGGCACGCTGTTCGAGACGATGCACCGGCGCTGCGACGGCACGACGTTCCCCGTCGAGGTCAGCTCGCGCGGCGAGACGATCGACGGCCAGCGCCTCCTGCTCTCGATCATCCGCGACATCAGCTCGCGCCGTCAGCTCGAGGAGCTGCGCGACGAGTTCCTCGTGCTCGCCTCGCACGAGCTGCGCACGCCGGTCACCAGCATCGGCCTCCGCCTCCAGCAGCTCGTCCGCAGCGGCGAGCGCGGCGGCTCGATCGAGCAAGCCCTCGCCGACGCCCGCCTCGCGCTCGAGGAGCTGCGCCGCCTCTCGCACCTCGTCGACACGCTGCTCGACGCGCAGGTCGCGCGCGGCAAGATCGATCTCGTCCGCGAGGAGATCGATCTCGGCACGCTCGTTCGCGAGGTCGTCGAACGCCAGCGCGGCCACGCCGACCGCATCGGCTGCGAGCTCACCGTCGAGACGATCTCGGTCACCGGCCACTGGGACCGCGCGCGCATCGAGCAGATCGTCACGAACCTCATGACGAACGCGCTCAAGTACGGCGCGGGCAAGCCGGTGCACGTCGTCGTCGATGCCGACCCCGCCGAGGTCTGGATCGAGGTCCATGACCGCGGCATCGGCCTGGCGCGCCGCGACCTCGTCCGCATCTTCGAGAAGTTCGAGCGCGCGGCCTCGCCCGACTTCTACTCCGGCCTGGGCCTCGGCCTCTACATCACGCGCAAGCTCGTCGACGCCCACGGCGGCCGCATCGAGGTCTCCAGCGAGCCTGGCAAGGGCGCGATGTTCCGCGTCCGCCTGCCACGCGGAGGCTAGGCGACCCCGAGACGAGCCTAGATGACGACCGGCTCGAGCTCGAGCCCCACCCCGAGCTGCGCGCGCACGCCGTCCTGGATTTCTCTCGCGAGCGCCAGCAGCTCCGCCGCCGTCGCGCCGCCGCGATTGACGAGCGCCAGCGCGTGCTTCCTCGAGATCCCGACGCGCCCGACCGTGTACCCCTTCACGAACCCCGCGCGCTCGATCAGCCACCCCGCGCTCAGCTTGACCATCCCATCCGCCTGCGGCCACCGCGGCATCGCCGCCCCGAACCGCGCATCGAGTCGCGCGACGATCGCCGTGTCCACGAGCGGGTTCGTGAAGAACGACCCCGCGCTCCGCGACTCGGGATCCGCCGCATCGACGACCATCCCCTTCCCGCGCCGCAGCCCGATCACCGTCTCGCGCACGCGCGCGAGCGGAGCCGTCCCACCCTCGGCGATCCCGAGCGCCTTGCACAGCTCGGCGTATCGCGGCCGGCTCTCGCCGCTCGCCAGCCGGAACGTCACGGCCGTGATCACCCACCGCGACGTCCCCTTGAACGCGCTCGTCCGGTAGCCAAACCGACACTGCTCGGGCGTGAACGTCGCCAGCTCGCGCGTCTCGCGATACAGCGCCTCGACCCGCACGATCGAATCGCTGACCTCCTGCCCGTACGCCCCGACGTTCTGCATCGGCGTCGCGCCGACGAGCCCCGGGATCCCCGACATGCACTCGATCCCGGCACGCCCGTCCGCGACCATCTGTGCGACGAGCTCGTCCCACACGACGCCCGCCTCGACCCGGATCTCGTCCCCATCGCGCTCGATCCCGCGCGTCGCGAGCTGCACGACCCGCCCCGCAAACCCGCCATCCCCGACGACGAGGTTCGACCCGCCGCCGAGGATCATCACCGGCTCGCTCGTCGCGAGTGCCTCGCGCAGCTCGGCCATCGTCTGGGCGCGCACGAATTCGCGCGCTACGCCGCCGATCCCGAGCGTGGTCTTCGGCGCGAGCGCCACATCGCGCTCGATCTGCATCAGCGCTCCCACCCGCGCATCAGCGCCCGCACCTCCGCATCAGTGATCCCAGAACGTCAGCCCGCCGCCATCGCCGCACGCCTTGATGCGCCCGATCTCGGCATCGAACTTCGTCTTGTCGTCACCGACGAGTCGCCCGCCATTGCCGAGCAGCTGCTCCTTCTGCGCATCCCACTCGTCGCGCACGCCCTTCAGACACTCGCGATCCGTCTGGCACGCGCACACCTTCTCGGCGAGCCCGTGCGCGACGTCGATCAGCGGCCCGGCCGCGGGCGGCGGCGCCTGCTTCTTCGTCCCATTGCACGCGCCCATGGCGACGAGCATCACCGCCGCCGCCAGCATCCGACCCGCGATCGCCCGCCCCATGCTCGCCCGCCCGATGATCCACCGAGACGTCATCGGCCCACCGTCGCGCTCGACTCCGCGACCCGCACGAGGTTCTTGCGCGTCGCCGGCCCGAGCCGCTTCTCCAGCAGCTCGATCACGTCATTACAGACCAGCTGCACGTTCCCCGCGCCGAGCGTGATCACCAGATCCCCCGGCTTGGCCTGCTCGTCGAGCCACTTCGCGAGATCCTCGCGGCGCGGCACGTAGTGCGCATCCTTGTGCCCGGCCTCGCGCACGCGCCTGACCAGCGCCTCGCTCGTGATGCCGTCGATCGGCTTCTCGCCCGCCGCGAAGATGTCGCAGATGACGACCTTGTCGGCATCGAGGAACGCCTTCGGAAACTCGTCCCACTGGTCGCGCGTGCGCGAGAACCGGTGCGGCTGGAACGCCGCGATCACGCGCCGTCCGCCGAAGCTCGCCTTCGCCCCGCTCAACGTCGCGCGCACCTCCGCCGGATGGTGACCGAAGTCATCCACGACGGTGATCCCGCCGATCTCGCCGCGCACCGTGAACCGCCGCGCGACACCCTCGAACTGCGCGAGCGCCTTCACGTACGTCTCGAACGGAATGCCCATGAAGTCCGCGATCGCGAGCACGCCGAGCGCGTTGAGCACGTTGTGCGCGCCCGGCATCGGCAGCACGACCTCGCCCAGCTCGTCCGCCTTCCGCCACGCGACGAACCGCGTGACCAGCCCGTCGGGCCGGATGTTCCTCGCCCGATACGTCGCCTGGCTCGCGATGCCAAACGTCGTGAACCGCTTCGTCAGGCTCCCGAGGATCGCCGCGACCCCGGGATTATCCAGGCAAAGCGCGCTCATCCCGTAAAACGGAACCCGATTACAGAAATCGATGAACGCCTTCTTCACGTTCTCGAACGTCCCGTAGTGATCGAGATGCTCGGCATCGACGTTCGTCACGATCGCGACGGTCGGCGTCAGCGTCAAAAAGCTTCCGTCGCTCTCGTCGGCCTCCGCGACCAGGTAATCGCTCTTGCCCCACCGCGCGTTCGCCAGCCCCAGCGAATTCACGCGCCCGCCAATCACGGCCGTCGGGTCGAACCCGGCCGCCATCAGCACGGTGTGCATCATCGTCGTGCTGGTCGTCTTGCCGTGCGCGCCGGCAACGGCAATCCCGTACTTCATCCGCATCAGCTCGCCGAGCATCTCGGCGCGCGGAATCACCGGAATCGACCGCGCCCGCGCCGCCTCGACCTCCGGGTTGTAGCCCTTGATCGCGCTCGACACGACGACGACATCCGCCTCCCCCAAGTTATCCGCCCGATGGCCCTGCTTCACGCTGCACCCGATCGACGCCAGGTGCCGCGTGATCTCCGTGTCGTTCATGTCCGACCCGGAGACCCGGTAGCCCATGTTGGCGAGCACCTCGGCGATGCCGCACATGCCCATTCCGCCAATGCCGACAAAGTGAATCTTGGTGTCTTGCTTGCGGAACATGGGACCTACCGGATCAACGTCGTACCAGAAGCCCCCCATTCCGTCGATGGGCCCGCGAAACCTACGGAATTTCGTCGGCGCCGATGTCGAACTTCGGCCCACCAGGGCGCGCATCGCCCTCGAAGTCGAACGAAGGGCCGCTGTCGACTTGGTCGCGGGCCGGGCTCGTCGCCTGGATGTGATAGTCGTTCGCGGCTGGGTTCACGAACATCGGATCCGTGTTCGTCGTTCCGGGCGGGGGCGTCGCGTTCGAGACGATCGATGACAAGAAGAGGCAGCTGTCACTCACAGCATCGTGAGCCGTTCCGTCGACGCACGTCGGCGACCAGATGATGCTGTTCTTCACTTGCAGCGACCCGGTGCAGGCCAGTGCGCATGGTGCCGTCGGTGTGGCATCGCCTCCAACGACGGTCGAGAACGTCAACTCCCCCGAGGCAAGCGTCAGGTCGAGCGGCCGCTGGTGGCCGCCGATGACCATCAGATTGGATAGCTTCACGCGTGCCCCGGAGGCCGCGCTGATCGCGGGCGCGGCCCCTTCGATGAATGCGCGGTCGAGTGTGAGCTGACCTGTGCCTTGCACAGAGACCGCGGCGGTGCCGTCCGTCGACCGCAGCACGGTGATGTCGTGAGCATCCACGGTGACTCCCACCACCAACGCCTTCGTGTCGTGGAATGTCACGTGATCCAACGTCACGGGCGCGAACGCTTCTACCGGATAAGTGTTGCCGGTGAACACGGCATTCTTGATGACCACCGGCGCGCTCGCGTAGACGATCCAGGTTGGTGTTCCGTTAGCTGCGGAGAAGGTGGTGCCGCTCGCGTGCACGTACACGACCGGCACTGTTGACTGCCCGATCCGCACGAAAGTGCCTATCGTGCCAGCCGACGTGTAAACGATGTGCGGGCGCTCCGCGGAGGCGGCGAGGACCGCGCCGACAAGGTTCAGACACGGCGTCGTGCGAGAGCACGCGCCGTTGTCAGCACCGTGAACGGGATCGACCCACACGATTGCCGACTCGGGCACGCAGCTGCCGTCGTTGTTGCACGCGAGCGTGTCGCAGTCCGCGTCACTTCGGCACGCTCGGCAAACCTCGTTGTCGCAGATCGGCGTTGTGCCCGAACACTCGCTGCTGCTCGTGCACTCGACACAGCCTCCGGAGGTCGCGTCACAGTACGGCGTGCTCGAAAAGCTGGCGCAATCCGAGTCGGTCGTACACAGGCCGCAGGTTTTCGCCGAGACATCGCAGACTGGACCCGCGTCGAGCATTCGTGAGTCGCGTCGCAATCGACACACACGCCGTCACAAGCCGGATGTTCTGCGGGGCAGTCCGCATCCGACGTGCACGAGGCTGCGACGCACGTGTGGCTATTGCAGTACTGGCCGGTGTCGCAGCCCCTGATGCTGTCAATTCCGACCGAGTAGCAATCGTCGGCGGACGTGCAGCAGGCGAGCGCATTCGGTTTCGTACACGCGGCCGCGAGACTCAGTGCCAGAACAAGCAGATAGCGAAGCATGCCGACCTCCGTTCCCCTTGTATCGGCCGCGCGGCTCGGCGGTTGCGTGACGCTTACTGTCCGTCGATCGAGAGCGTGATCGTGCCGAGGTCAGTGACCTTGTTTGGACCCTGGATATTCTTGTCCGTCAGGTTCGTGGGGGTTCCAAGCGGTCCGCTGGTGTCGTTATACGCGTCCGCCGAGACGACGTAGTTGCCGACGGGAATCACGGCGGTGACGCCATGGCCGTCCGCGCAAGTGAACTGGTCGTTGTAGGACTGCCCTCCACCCGTCACGGTAACCGTCAGCTCGACACCCGAAAGGTTCGCCACCTGGGAGCACGTCAGGGCGTTGCCGCTAGTGGCTCCTTGGAGCATCCACGCCCAGCCGAAGTATCCGCCGTCGTTGTAGATGTCACCGCTGTACGTAGCGTCCGCCGTCCGCAGGTCGACGAGCGCATCGACGGTCTGCGCGTACGTGGACGTGCCCGACTGCGTCGTGATCGCGATCCATGTGTCGTACACGCCCGGCTCGAGATAGCCGGACAATCCCGTCCCATCGCTACACGTGAAGAGGTCGATCACCGGTTGACCGACCGGCTGCCCGTTCCCATCGAGCAGCTGCGCATAGAGCGCCGCCGTATTGAAGCCGCCCGGGCAAGCGAGCGGCGTTGCGGATGCCGTCGTGCGAATGAGCCAGTTCGCCGTGATCTTGAACTCGGTCGTGCACGTCGCCGAGCAGCCGTCGCCGTTTGCCACGTTGCCGTCGTCGCACTGCTCGGTGCCGGCGACCGTACCGTCGCCGCAGACGACCGGCGCCTGCTCGATCGTGCACGTCGCGGAGCAGCCGTCGCCACTCACGTTGTTGCCGTCGTCGCACTGCTCGCCGCTGTCGACGGTGCCGTCGCCGCAGACGCCGTTGTTGCTGCTCGAGCTCGTGCAGGCCGCCAAGAACAAGATCGCTGCAAGGCCAGTCTTCATGATTCCCCCTGGCCGCGGATCGTATCAGCGGGCTTGGGCTTCGCACCAGTCGACGACAGCCGCAGCTGCCTGTGGGCGCGCAAGCGACTTCATCGCAGCTCCCATCTCGGCGCGGCGTGACGGATCTGACAGCAGCGGGCGAAGTGCGTCCGCAAGCTTTTCGGGAGTCAGGTCGGACTGCTTGAACGAGAGCGCGGCGCCCTTGGCGGCCATCTCGCGCGCGTTCAGCTCCTGGTGGTTGTCGGCGGCGAACGGGTAGGGGATGAAGATGGCGGGCTTGCCGGCGATCGCGAGCTCGGCGACGGTCGTCGCGCCCGCGCGACCGATGATCAGATCGGCGGCGAGGTAGGCGGAGGCCATGTCCTTGATGAATGCGTGGCAGGTCGCGGGCACGTTGGCGGCGGCGTAGCGCGCACGTGTGGGTTCGAGATCCTTCTCGCCGGTTTGATGTGTAATGGCGAGCGCGTGATCGCGCGCGAGTGATGCGAGCGCGGCCGAGGCGAGCTCGTTGACCGCGACCGCGCCTTGCGAGCCACCGCACACCAGGACGTGCGTGCGGTCCGGCGCGGGCGAGGGGCCGGCCGCGAGCAGGCGCTGGACGAGGTCGCGGCGGACGGGATTGCCCGTCATCAGGATCTTCTTCGGATTGAAGAAGCGACGGGACTCGTCGAACGAGAGGAAGACGGCGCGCGCGAGGCGGCCGAGCATCTTGTTCGTGAGGCCGGGGATCGAGTTCTGCTCGCAGATCGCGGTCGGGATGCCGCGCAGGCGGGCGGCGAGGACGACCGGGCCGGAGGCGTAGCCGCCGACGCCGATCACCGCGTCGGGCTCGTGGCGCTTGAGGAGCGCGCGGGCTTGCCAGTAGGCGCGGGGCAGGCGGAAGAGGCCGCGCACGGCGCCGGCGGCGCCGACCGTCTTGAGGCCGGAGACCTCGATCAGCTCGAGTGGCCAGCCGAGGTCGGGGAGGACGCGGGCCTCGATGCCGCGCTTGGTGCCGACGAACGTGACCTGGGCATCGGGGTGCCGCGCGCGGATCTCCTCCGCGATCGCGACGCCGGGGAAGAGGTGGCCGCCTGTGCCGCCGCCAGCGATGAGCACGCGAAGGGTCACGCGGTGACAACGCGCACGCGGACGCGTCTCTTCCGCACGACTTTTTGCGCGGCATCCCGCGCGGTTGTGCGGTCAGGCCGGCGCCCGACGTTGAGGATGAGACCGACGAGGAACATCGTGACGATCAGCGATGTACCGCCGTACGAGACCAGCGGCAACGTGATGCCCTTGTTCGGGACGATGCCGAGGACCACGCCGACGTTGAACAGGAGCTGGACCGACATCATCATCGTGATGCCGAACGCGAGGTAGCCGCCGAACACGTCGCGCGCGCCGAGCGCCGCGCGGATGCCGCGCCACAAGAGGACCGCGAAGCACAGCAGGACGAACGCGACGCCGATCCAGCCGAGCTCCTCGCCGATCGGCGCGAGCGCGAAGTCGCTGTGGGCTTCGGGCAAGAAGCCGAGCGTCTGGTGTCCGCCGCCGAGGCCGGCGCCGCCGAGGCCGCCCGAGCCGATCGCGAGGCGCGCCTGGATGAACTGGTACGCCTCTTTGTTGGCGAAGCCGTCGGGGTTGAAGAACGCGAGCATGCGCTGCATGCGCCACGGCGTGCCGACGACGAGATGGTAGGCGACCGGGGCGGCGCCGAGCACGGCGAGCAGGATGTACGAGACGCGCGTGCCGGCCATGAACAGCATGCCGAGCGTCGTCGCGCCGAGCACGACCGAGCTGCCGAGGTCGGGCTGCTTGAGCAGCAGCACCATCATCATGCCGCACACGACGAGGTGCGGGACGAACCCGACGGTGAACGTCTTGATCGCCTCCGCTTTGCGGCCGAGCGAGCACGCGAGGTACGTGACGAGCGCGAGCTTGGCGAGCTCGACCGGCTGGAACGTGAGCGCGCCGAGCGGGATCCAGCGGCGGGCTCCGTTGCGCGCGGGGAACGCGAGCGCGGCCGCGAGCAGCAAGAGCGAGAGCGCGAGCAGCGGGTAGGTCCAGGCCTTGAGGCGGCGATAGTCGAGGCGCGCGCCCCACCACAGCGCGACGCCGCCGGCCGCCATGTACATCAGCTGGCGCTCGAGGTAGTGCGCGGCGTCGTGGAAGTGCGTGAGCGCGTCGGCGGCGGTCGCGGAGTAGATCTCGACGGTACCGACGCCGAGCAGGCCGAGCACGGCCGCGATCAGCAGCAGGTCGTACGGGCGCTCGGGCAGCATGGCGCTCGGGTTCTGGACGGCGACGATCTGCGCGCTGACCGGCAGCGTCGGATCGATCGGCGGCGCCTTCTTGCGCGTGCGGGCGCGGACCCAGGCGAGCGCGGAGACGAGCGCGCGGCGCCAGACCGGCGGGGCCTTCTCCTCGGAGGCGGCGCGCTTCCAGTCGGCCATCTCGGGCGCGGGCGACGGTTCGGTCGACTCGCGCTCGGCGGTCTCGACGCTCGCGAAGCCGGGCAGCGTGCTGACGTCGTTGCCGACGACGTGGCGACGAGCTGGCCGGGACATCCGGGCCAGTCTCTGGGAGGCCGGATCCGCGGGCCAGTTTTTGGCGTGATTACGTGTGCCTACCTGATGCGATACCAGGTCTGGCCGTCCATCTTCGCGCGGCGGTCGCAGTCGTCGTCGACCTTGGTGAAGTGGACGCCGATCTTCGACAGCACGATCTTGTACGTGCCCGTCGAGCCGGCCGGACACATCTCGCCCGACTCGTACGTCATCGTCAGCTGATCGCCGTCGAGCTTCCAGGTGCCCTTCGCGAGCGGCTTGGTGTCGAGGTCGCCTTTCTCGTGCGCGACCGTGATCGAGCCGTCGGCGCGGAACCACGCGGCGGTCGTGCCGTCGGGCGGGTGCCGCTCGTACTTGCCGACGATCAGGTCGGTGTTCGGCGGCTTCGGCGGTTGCGGAGCCGGCTTGCCGCCACAGCCCGCGACGAGAGCGCAGACGAGGAGCGTTCGCATCGCCCGATCATACATCGAGGCGCTTGGCGCCGACCGCGCTGACGGCCTCGCGGAACACGCGGCCGCGGTGGCCGAAGTTCTGGAACATGTCGTAGCTCGCGCACGCCGGCGACAGCACGACCGCATCGCCGGAGGCGCACAGCTCGGTCGCGCGGCGCACCGCATCGTGCATGTCGGTCGCGTCGATCACCGGGTACGTCACGCCGTGCTGCGCGGCCGCGGCGCGGATGAGCGGGCCGGCCTTGCCGATGAGGACGATGCCCTTGCAGACGCCGTCGAGCGCGTCGAGCATCGGCTCGTACGAGCCGCCCTTGTCGACGCCGCCCGCGATCAGCACGAGCGGCCGCGGGAAGCCGCGCACGCTCGCCGCGACCGACGCGACGTTCGTGCCCTTGCTGTCGTCGTAGTAATAGATGTTGCCGCGATCGCCGACCAGCTCCATGCGGTGCGGCAGCGGGCGATAGGCGCGGGCGCCGGCGCGCACGGCCTCGGGCGGGAGGCCCAGCAGGCGCGTCGCGAGGTACGCGCACATCGCGTTCTCCATGTTGTGGTTGCCGACGATGACGAGGTCGTCCTGCGGGTAGCGCTCCTCGTCGGGGAGCCGCAGCACGATGTCGGCGCCGTCGAGGAACGCGCCGCGCAGGGCGGTCGCGCCGCGCCGCGAGTCGAACGTGTACAGCTGCGACGGGATGCCCGCCGTCTCCTTCATGACCCACGGGTCGCTCGCGTTCGCGATCGCGACGTCGCCCGGCGTCTGGAAGTCCCAGATCCGGCCCTTCATCTCGGCGTAGCGCTCCATCGTGCCGAAGCGATCGAGGTGATCCTCGGTGATGTTCGTCAGCACGCCGGCGTTCGCGCGAAACGTCGTGCAGTTCTCGAGCATGAATGCCGCGACCTCGGCGACGATCCAGCCGCCGGGCACGTTCGCGGGATGATCGACGGCGTCGATCAGCGGCATGTTGCCGAGGTTGCCGCCGCAGAACGTCGGGCGCCCCGACATCTCGCACAGCTTGCCGGTGAGCGCGGTCGTCGTCGACTTGCCGTTCGTGCCGGTGATCGCGATCAGCGTCGCGCCCGGATCGAGGAAGCGGTACGCGAGCTCGATCTCGGCGATGACCTCCACGCCGGCAGCGCGCGCGTCCGTCATCTCGGGCAGCGTCGGCACGCCGGGCGACATCACGACGAGGTCCGCGCCCGTGAACGTCTCGAGCTTGTGCCCGCCGAGCTCCCACGTCACGGGCGTGCCCTCGAGCAGCTTCATCTGCTCGGCGAGCTTGTCGGCCGGCTTGCCGTCGGTGACGGTGACGCGTGCGCCGCGGCGCGCGCAGAACTTCGCGACGGCGACGCCGGTCAGTGCGAGACCGACGACGACGACGTTCTTGTTTTCGAGGTTCATCGCAACTTCAGAGTGCCGAGCGCTAGCAACGCGAGCAACGCCGACACCAGCCAGAACCGGACGATGATCTTCGGCTCGTCCCAGCCGACCTTCTCGTAGTGGTGATGGATCGGCGCCATGCGGAACACGCGCTTGCCGACCATCTTGCCGTCGGGTCCCGGCTTCTTCGTCCACTTGAAGACGCTCGTCTGGATCATCACGCTCAGCGCCTCGACGACGAACAGCCCGCCCGAGATCAGCAGCACGAGCTCGTTCTTCGTCAGCACGCCGAGCATGCCTATCGAGCCGCCGAGCGACAGCGCGCCGACGTCACCCATGAACACCTGCGCGGGGTAGGCGTTGTACCAGAGGAAGCCGATGCCGGCGCCGAACAGCGCGGCCGCGAACACGGCGAGCTCCTCCGCGCCCGGCAGGTGCGCGACGTGCAGGTAGCGCGCGACCGTCTCCTCGGAGCCGCTGACGTGGAAGATCGTCGGCAGCCCAGCGATGTAGGCGAGGACGAGGAACACGCCCGCGTTCATGATCGACGGGCCGATCGCGAGTCCGTCGAGGCCGTCGGTCAGGTTGACGGCATTCGCGGTGCCGACGACGACGAACGCGCCGATCACGCCGTAGAGCCACGGCGGCAGCACGACCGGCTGCTCGTAGAAGTTCGTGAACGGCAGCTGCAGGTGCAGGCGGACGTCCGCGCCCCACGTATCCGACGTCACGAGGTACGCCATCGCGGCGCCCGCGACGGCGAACTCGAGGAACAGGCGCAGCTTGCCGCTGATGCCGTCCTTGTTCTTCTTCGCGAGCTTCATGTAGTCGTCGGCGAAGCCGATCGCGCCGTAGCAGACGGTGACGCTCAGCGCGAGCCACACGAGCTGGCTGCGCAGGTCGCACCACAGCAGCGTCGAGACGGCGAGGCAGAACAGCACGAGCGAGCCGCCCATCGTCGGCGTGCCGGCCTTCTTCTTGTGCGTCTGCGGACCGTCGGTGCGGATGATCTCGCCGATCTGCTTGGACTTGAGCTTCTCGATGAACCACGGCCCGAGCACGAACGAGAGCAGCAGCGCGGTGATCGCCGACGCGAGGATGCGCGTCGACGGGTAGCGGAACACGCGCAGGAAGCCGACCTTGTCGGCCAGCGCGCCGTAGAACAGGTGGAACAGCATCTACGTCGTGCTCCGCATCGCCTCGAGGACGCGCTCGAGTCGCATGCCGCGGCTCGCCTTGAGCAAGATCCAGTCGCCGGTCTTCGTGTGCGCGAGCGCCTTGCCGGCCGCATCCGCGGGCGACTCGACGTGCTCGCCACCGTAGTGCTTCGCGAGCTCGCCGAGCGCGATGACGTCGATGCCGAGCTGCTTCGCGAGCGCGCCGACCTCGTCGTGTAGCTTCGGACCGTGCTCGCCGAGCTCGAGCATGTCGCCGATCACGGCGACCGCCGTCTTGCCCTGCGCGCGTTCGGCGAGCGTGCGCATCGCCGCCGCCATCGACGCGGGGTTCGCGTTGTAGCAATCGACGATCACCTTGCGGCCCGCGACCTCGACGACCTCGCCGCGCATCGCGGGCGGCCGCGCCTTCGCGAGCCCCGCGAGCGCCTGCGCGATGCTGGCTCCGGCCGCGTGGGCCGCCGCGAGGGCCGCGCACGCATCGATCGCGGCGTGCCGCCCGACGAGCCCGAGCTGCAATTCGTAGCGATCGCCGAACACGTCGAGCTCGCACACGCCGCCCGCGTCGAGCGGCCGGTACGTCGCGAGCCGCACGTCGGCATCGCCCTCGCCGAACGTGACGTGGCGCGCGTGCGGCTGGTGCTGGCGCGCCCACGTCTCGAGGCGTAGATCGCCGGCCGGCAGCACGACGGTGCCGCCGGGCCGCAAGCCGATCCAGATCTCGGACTTCGCCTGCGCGATCGCGTCCGTCGAGCCGAGCAGCTCGATGTGCGCGGTGCCCGCGTTGACGACGACGGCAATATCCGGCTCCGCGATCTTCGTCAGGTATTCGATCTGCCCGAGCCCGCGCATCCCCATCTCGACGACGCCGTACTCGTGGAACAGCCTCAGCCCGAGCAGCGTCAGCGGCACGCCGGTCTCGTTGTTGAGCGAGCCCTCCGCGGCGTGCGTCGTGCCGGCCATCGCGAGCGCGGCGCGCGTCAGCTCCTTCGTCGTCGTCTTGCCGGCGGAGCCGGTGATCGCGACGAGCTTCTTGGCCCACGCCCGGCGGTGCTCGCGCGCGAGCTTGCCGATGCCGAGGCGCGTGTCGGTGACGCGGATCTGCGGCACGTCGACGTCCACGTGGCGCTCGACCATGACGGCTGATGCGCCGCGCTTCACGGCGTCTCCGCAGAACGCGTGGCCGTCGTGCGTCTCGCCGCGGATCGCGACGTACAGCGAGCCCGGCGCGGCGGTGCGCGAGTCGATCGTGTACCTGTCGATCGTCCCCTCTGGGTTCGCCTCGCCGTGCACGTCTCCCTCGGCATCGCGCGCGAGCCCGACGAGCAGCCGGACCTCGCGCTCGGTCGCGGCGGCGGCCGCTTCCTCGCGGTCGTCGAAGTGGACCTTCGTCGTGCCGAGGATCTGATAGTCCTCGTGGCCCTTGCCGGCGATGCACACGACATCCCCCGGCGTCGCCTCCGCCACCGCCGCGCGGATCGCGACGCGCCGATCCGGATCGACGAAGAACGGCTTCGGCACGGCGGGCAGGATCTGATCGAGGATCGCGCGCGGATCCTCGGTGCGCGGGTTGTCGCTCGTGACGACCGCGAGGTCGGCGAGCTCCGCGACGGCCGCGCCCATCTTCGGGCGCTTCGTCGGATCGCGATCGCCGCCGCAGCCGAACACGCAGATCAGCCGGCGCTTCGTCAGCGGGCGCAGCGCGCTCAGCACGTTGCGCAGCGCATCCGGCGTGTGCGCGTAGTCGACGAAGATGTCGAGGTCCGCGTGATTCGGCACGCGCTCGACGCGACCCGGCACGCCGCGCAGCTCGGCGATGCCCTTCGCGATCGCCTCGTGCGAGATGCGGAGCGCCTCGCACATGCCGACGGCGAGCGCGAGGTTCGCGACGTTGTAGTGGCCGATCAGCGGCTTCGCCTCGATCTCGACCGGGCCGCGCGGCGTCTCGATGCGCGCCTTGATGCCGCGCACGGTCGACTCCTGGTCTTCAGGACGCACGCGGATCTCGCTCGCCGTGCCATCGGCCGAGACGCGCAGGATCTTCTCGCAGCCGTGCGCGATGCGCTCGCCGACCGGATCGTCGATGTTGACCACCGCGACGCCGCCGCGCTTCAGCCGCTCCGAAAACAGCCGGCGCTTCTGCGCGAAGTACTCGTCCATCGTGCCGTGGATGTCGAGGTGGTCCTGCGTCAGGTTCGAGAACGCGGCGACCTGGAAGTCCATGCCGGCGACGCGCTCCTGCAAGAGCGCGATCGACGTCACCTCCATCACGACGTGCGTGCAGCCCGCCTCGCGCATCCGCACGAGCGTGCCGTGGAGCTGGCGCGGCGTCGGCGTCGTGTAGCTCGCGGCCTCGGTATGCCCGGGCCAGCGCAGCTCGACCGTGCCGATCACGCCGGGGCGATGTCCGGCCGCCGTCAGGATCGCCTCGACGAGGTACGTCGTCGTCGTCTTGCCGTTCGTGCCCGTGACGCCGATCAAGGTCATCGCCGCCGCCGGATCGCCGAGCGACCGCCCGACGAGCGCGCCGAGCGCCTTCGTCGTCGACGGCACGATGACCTGCGGGACCTTCACGCCTCGCATCTCGGTCTCGCGCTCGACGACGACCGCGGCGGCGCCCTTCTCGATCGCCGTCGCGACGAAGTCGTGGCCGTCGCTGCGCATGCCCTTCACGGCGACGAACACGTCGCCCGGGCCGACCTGCCGCGAATCATCGTGAACGGCGCGCACGTCGACGCCGGCGTCTCCGACGATCCTCGCGCTGGCGAGTCCTTCGATGAGCTGGCGGAGCGTCATGCTGATGGAACGCGCAGACTCACCGATTTTTTTCATCAAAACAAGCGGGGTGTTTACCGATGCTCGACGGAGAACTGCAGCTTCACGTGTACCGGCCCGGCCGCCTTGCCGGGCGGCGGATCTTGCGCGGTGACGCGCCCCGTCCCGGCGATCTCGACGTCGACCTTCTGCTCGCGCGCGAAGTCCAGCGCACGCTGCACGCCCATGCCGCGGAAGTCGGGGACGTCCACCGCGTCCGCGGGCGTGTCATCGACCGGCGGCAGCGCGGGCGCAGGCTCCGGTTCGGCGGCCACGACCGGCTTCGGCGCCGGTTTCGGTGGGTTGACGGGGATCCAGTTGCCCTGCGCGTCGAGCAGCGGCACGCCCCACGGGTCCATCTTGATCAGCGCGTGGCCCTCGGCGTCGCGCGGGATCAGCTTCTGGCCGGGTACGCCGAGGTAGCGCAGCGACTCGCTCGCGATCGTCGCGAACGCGGGCCCGGAGACGTCGCCGCCGTAGTGCGTCGCGCCGGTCGGGTCGTCGGTCTGCACGACGATCGCGAGCCGCGGATGATCGATCGGCGCGAGCCCCGCGAACGACGCGAGGTAGTGATCGGTCGCGTAGTGATGCGTCGCCGGGTCGTACTTGTACGCGGTGCCGGTCTTGCCGCCGCACTTGAAGCCGGGCACGTCGATCAGCTTGGCCGTGCCGCCTTCCTTGCCCTTGTCGAACACGTGCGCGAGCATCGGCAGCATCTCGTCGGCGGTCTTCGCCTGGAGCACGCGCCGCTCCGCGCCTTTCGCCTGGTAGATCACCGTGCCGTCGGCATCGACGACGGAGTCGACGATCCGCGGCTCGTGATAGATGCCGTGGTTGCCGATCGCGGCGAGCGCGGCCGTGATCTGCAGCGGCGTCACGGTCAGGCCGTAGCCGTACGCCATCGTCGCGAGCTCGACGTCGCGCCACTTGTCGCCGTTGCGCAGCATGCCGACCTGCTCGCCGGGCAGCTCGATCCCGGTCTTCGCGCCGAAGCCGAACCGCTTGTAGCCGTCGTAGAGCTTCTCCGCGCCGAGGCGCATCGCGATGCGCGCCGCGCCGATGTTCGACGAGTGCTTGATGATCCCGCCGACGGTCAGGTACGGGAAGAAGTGCACGTCGGTGATCGACTTCGGGCCGACCTTGAACGCGTTGCCGATCGGGAACTCGCTGTCGGGCGTCACCACGCCCGCGTCGAGCGCCGTCGCTACCGAGAACACCTTCATCACGGAGCCGGCCTCGTACGCGTCGGTGACCGGCTTGTCGCGCGCGCCCTCGGGCACGTGGCCGCTGTTCGGGTCGTACGTCGGATAGCTCGCGAGCGCGAGCACGCGGCCCGTCTCGACCTCCATCACGACCGCGACGCCGCTCTTCGCCTTGTTCGTCGTCACGACGTCGGCGACCGCCTGCTCCGCGATCGCCTGGATCGTCCGGTCGAGCGACAGGTGCACGGTCGCGCCCGGCTCGCTCGCCGCGAGGCCGTCGGCGAGCATCGAGTGGCCGCGCGCATCGCGCACCGCGCGCACCGCCTGCCGCTTGCCCGCGAGCAGATCGTTGAGCGACAGCTCGATGCCGTCGAGGCCGTTGTTGTCGATGTCGGCGCGGCCGATCACCGTGCCGCCGACGCTCTTGCCCGGATACCAGCGCCGCGGCTCCTTCGCGACCTCGATGCCAGGCAGCTTCGCGTCGCGGACCGCCTTCGCGACCTCCGCCGACACCTGCCGCCCGAGCCACACGAACCGGCGATCGGCCGCGAGCTTCGCCTCGAGCGTGCTCGCGTCCTGGCCGAGCAGCGCGGCGAGCTTCTCCGCCGTGCCCGCGACGTCGTGCACCTCGCGCGGGTTCGCCCACACGCTGTCGGCATCCGCGCTCACGGCGAGCGGCCGGCCGCGCGCATCGACCACGTCGCCGCGAGGCGCCGGAATGTCGACGAGCATCTGCTGCTGGCGCTCGGCGAGCGCGCGATAGTGATCGCCGTCGTCGACCTGCATCGCCCACGCGCGCATCGCGACGCCGACGATCCCGGCGGTCACGACCGCTCCCATCAGGTACGCACGCAGTCGCGCGCTCCGGGGCACGCCCGGCGTCATCGGCTTGATCCGGCTCATGGCTGTTCGATACGCGTCATGGCCGGCTCGCGACCTTCTTGTGGTTCTCGAGGATCCGGATCCGATCGGGCGCGACCGGCGTCATGCCGAGCTCGGTCGCGAGCTTGCGAATGCGATCGGGCGCGGTGAGCGTCGCGTGCTCGAGCTCGAGCCGCCGCCGCACCTCCTCGAGCTGCCGCACGTGCTCGCTCTCCTTCGAGAGCTGCAACCCGAGCGCGAGGACCTCGTGCTGGCGCGTGACGCGCACGATCCCGATCGCCACGAGGAGGACGGCGGTCAGCACCATCGCCACCACGACGGATCGCACGCTGGCCGCGGCCTCCGCGCGCTTGAAGATCCGGTACATCGGCGACGCGGTCACGCCGACCCACTACAGCGCTAACCCCCCGCATGGGCAATTTTTTCGACCGCGCCATACTTGGCTGGATGACGGAGCACGCCGCCGGCTGTGACCTTCGCATCGCGGGCATCTCGCCGCGTACGGCCGGTTCTCGCTCGGCCCCTACCTCGAGTAGGGGCTCTCGCTCCGCTTCCGGGCGTGCGCGTCGATCTGCGCCGCGCTGCTCGGTCTCGCTCGCCGCCGTGCTCCGCCATCCAGCCGGCATGCGCCTGGCGCTGGTCCTCGTCGCCGCCTGCCCGACGCTCCTCGCCGGCGCCTGCACGACGGGCCAGCTCCGCACTGCGCACCGCACCGGCGCCGTGATGGCGGGAGCCGGCCTCATCGGCCTCATGGGCACCGTCGGCATCGCCGAGCTCGTGCCCGACGACCACTCGACGATCCTGCGCGCCGGCATCGCGTTCGTCCCGGTCGCGGTCGTGGGCGCGCTGCTCTACGCGGCAACCGACAGCACGGTCAACCGCCCCGAGGCTCCCGACGTACGCGCCGATCGCACCGCCGACCTCGCGATGGACCTCGCGAAGCAAGCCAAGCACGCCGCCCGCCGTGGCGACTGCGCCGAGGTCCTCGCACTCGAGCCGCGCGTCCGCGAGCTCGATGCCGGCATCTACCGCCGCTTCCGCCGCGATCAGGTGATCCGCACGTGCCTGCCGCCCGACCCGCCCGCGCCGGCGATGATCGCGCCTACCGCGCCTGTCGACAGCACGCCCGCTGCGCGTACGCCGAACGAGTAGCTGGCGCATCCTGCCGAGCCGGCAGGCGTTGCCTGCGACGGCAAGTCTTGCCCTCCACCCGAGCTCGTCCCGGGACCGCGTTCTCGCTTCGCAGCCCACCGGTGCGAACGATTTCGCGAGGTTCACCGAGGACGCGGTAGCGCTTCGCAACTCGACCGCGCTGGCGCGCCGGCTGCTCTAGGCGAGGGCATGCCGCTGCTCTTGCCGGTCGTGTTGTGCGTCGTGGGGGTCGGAATCTCGCTCTTGCCGCCGGCGGATGTTCAGCCGGTCGAGCGGGAGGGCGAGAGGAGCGGCAGCTGGTTTGCGATGACGCTCGCGACGACGCTCGTCATCAGCGTGTGTGCCGTCGCCGTGCATCGGCTCGCGCACGACGAGCCGCACCGCGACGCGGTGGCCGCGCGCGCCGCTCGCTGAGATCGCGGCCCGCGAGGTCACGACCGCAAGGTCGCGACTGGGGGCACGATCGCGAGGTCAGAACCGGCGGTCCTTGACGCTCGTCCGCGGCGCGCCCATCGGCAGGTTCGGCGCCTCGGTCCGCCGGCACGCGCGCAGTCGCGCCGAGCGCGCCCGCGGGTTGCGCGCGGTCTCCTCGTCGGACGCGAACACGGCCTTCTTCGTCAGGATCTCGACGACCGGCTCGACGCGCTCGCCCGCCTCGCGCGCCAGCTTCGGCGGCAGCGACGACGTCCACGCGAGGTCGCGGAACGCCTGCTTGACGAGCCGGTCCTCGAGAGAGTGGAACGAGATGATCACGCACCGGCCCCCCGGCGCGAGCAGATCGGGGAACGCCGCGAGGAAGCGCTCGAGCTGCTCGAGCTCGCGGTTGACCGCGATCCGCAGGCCCTGGAACGTGCGCGTCGCGGGGTGGATCTTCGACTTGCGCTGCTCGACCATCGGGATCGCGCGCGAGCACAGCTCGGCGAGGTCGCGCGTCGTGTGGAGCTTGTCCTCGCCCAGCCACTCCTTGATGATCCGCGCGATCTTGCGCGCGTAGCGCTCCTCGCCCAGCTCCCCGATCACCTGCGCCAGCTCCTGCTCGTCCAGCTCCTTCATCAGGTCCAGCGCGGTCTGACCGCGCGTCGGATCCATCCGCATGTCGAGCGGGCCATCGTGGGTGAACGAGAACCCACGCTCCGCCTGGTCGAGCTGCGGCGACGATACGCCGAGGTCCAGCAGGAAGCCATCGACGCGCTGATCGCCAAGAATCCCTTTGATATCGCCAAACTCGCCGTGGACGAGCGTCGCGCGGTCGCCGAGCCGCTCGCGCGCGGCGGCCAGCGCCGCCGGGTCGCGGTCGATGCCGACGAGGCGCGTGTCCGGGGTCGTCAGGATTGCGGCCGCGTGCCCGGCACCCCCGAGCGTCCCATCGCAGAAAAGCTCGCCAGCGCGTGGACTTAGGTACTCGAGGACCTCCGCGAGCAAGACGGATTCGTGCGCGAAGGCCGCCACGGCGCGGCGTTCGTACCACGCAGGCGACGCAAGTTTGCAGAAATCTTGCACATCATTCGCAACTCGTGTGCAGTTGCATGTAAGGAAGTGTAGATTTTCCCTTGCCGTTCCGGATGGTGTCCACTAGACTCCACCGGTTCGCGGATCAGGATAACTGTGCTCAGGTACAAAGAAACCGAGGACATCGACGCGCGGTTCAGCGAGGTCGAGCGCACCGTCACCGGGTGGCGGCAAGCGATCACGACTGCGCCTCCGGTCGCCCGCACCGAGTTCAACAACCGGTTGCGAATCTCCCTGATCCACCACGATGCCGCGCTCGAAGGCGAAGTGCTCTCGTACAGCGAGATCAAGGCCGCCGTCGATCCGAGCATCATCAGCGATCCATCGCTGATCCCGAGCTACGAAGAGATCCGTCGCTTCGATGACGCGTGTAACTTCGCGGCCGAGCAAGCGGCGAACAAGAAGAAGCCGTTCAAGCTCGATACGGTCCGCGAGATCTATTCGATCCTCGCGCCCGAGGAGAAGGCGAAGGGGCTCCCGTTCCGCAAGGAGAACCCGCTCCACCGCCTCTACTATCACGACATCGCGCCGCCCGAGAAAATCCTCCCCCAGATGAAGAAGCTGGGCGAGTGGATCGAGGATCCGGCAAACAAAGACACGCACGTGATCGAGAAGGTCGCGTCGCTCCACTCGAAGTTCATGGCGATCTTCCCGTGGGCCAAGGAGTCGGGCCGCACGATCCGCATCGCGAGCAACCTGCTCCTGCAGGAAGCCGGCTACCCGATCGCGATCGTCCACTCGATCGATCGCCAGCGCTACTACGAAGCACTTCGCGGCGACCACATCGGCCTGACGTCGCTGTACCTCGAAGCGGTGCAGACGACGGCGGAGACCGAGATGCGCGTCTACGAAGAGGCGCACAAGGCGCCGCCGAAGAAGCGCAAGAAGTCCGGCACCGCGTAACGGGGACGGTCTTCAATTGCTTGAATTGCGTCGCCGATCTCCGCGAGATTGCTGACGCGACGAGGGACGGTCTTCAATTATGCCCGATCTCGTGATCACGCCGCGCCTCACGATCCCCGCCGGCGAGCTCTCCCTCGCGTTCGCGCGCTCGGGCGGCCCCGGCGGCCAGAACGTCAACAAGGTCTCGAGCAAGGTCGAGCTGCGCTGGAACCCGCGCACGTCGGCGGCGCTCGGTGAGGCGGATCGCGCGCTGCTGCTCGAGCGGCTCGCGAGCAAGCTGACGACCGACGGCGAGCTGATCGTGACGTCGCAGGCGACGCGCGACCAGGGCAAGAACCGCGACGACGCGCACGCCAAGCTCGCCCTGATCATCCGCACCGCGCTCCATCGCGACAAGCCGCGCCGCGAGACCAAGCCGACGCGCGCCAGCAAGCGCCGCCGCGTCGAGGGCAAGCGCCACCGCGCCGAGATCAAGCGCAATCGGCGAATCGATTAGCGGCCTCGCGCCGTCGGGGCCCGCGTGATGCACGGCTCGACGGCATGCTCGAGCTGGAACCCGAGGGCGCGCGCGTTGCACCGACGCGAGGCATGCACGAGCTCTACTACTGGTCCGAGATTCAAGGACGCGGCGAGTTCGTGCGGCTCGTCCTCGAGGAGCTGGGCGAGCCGTACGTCGATGTCGGCCGCGAGCGTGGCGATGACGCCGTGTCAGACGCGCTCGATGGCGTGCTCGCGCCCTACGTGTTCGCCCCACCCGTGCTGCGCTCCGGCGACACCGTCATCGCGCAGACGGCGCTGATCACGCGCTGGCTCGGCGAGACCTACGGCCTCGCGCCGCGCGACGAGAGCGCCCGGCTCGCGGCGGCGATGATCGCGCTGACGATCGCGGACCTCGTCGCCGAGGCGCACGACACGCACCACCCGATCTCCGTCGCGGACGTCTACGAGAAGCAAAAGGCGACCGCGCGGGCGCGCGCGAAGGCATTCCGCGAGCAGCGCATCCCGAAGTTCCTCGGGTACCTCGAGCGGATCCTCGAGCGCACCGGTGACTACCTCGTCGGCGCGGTGAGCTACGCGGACCTCGCGGCGTTCCAGGTCGTCGAAGGGCTCGACTATGCGTTTCCGCACGCCATGCGGCAGCAGCAGCTCCCGAAGCTGCGCGCGCTTCGCGACCGCATCGCCCAGCGCCCGCGCATCACCGCGTATCTCACCTCGACGCGGCGCCTCCCGTTCAGCGAGTCCGGCATCTTCCGGCACTACCGCGAGCTCGATCAGGCGCGCGATAGCGCCGCGTGAGAAGTTAGGTCCCGGCGACGCCGCGTGAGAAGATAGGTGCTCGCGAAGGGGGGACCTATGCGTAGCTTGCTTGCGTTGCTCGTGCTCGCCGGATGCGGCGGCGGTATTTCGATCGACGAGTATCCAACCGCGTTCCGGGACGCGTACTGCAAGTACCTCACGAGGTGCGGCGCGTTCCCTGACGTGAGCACCTGCCAGCACGCGAACATCGGGATCAACCTCGTCATCGACCCGTCATCGAAGGAAGCGGTCGACAAGGGCAAGATCATCTTCGACGGCAGCCTCGCGCAGGACTGCCTCGACGCGTTCGGCGCACAGACGTGCGACACGACCGATCAGGACGGCCGCGCGTTCTTCCCCGCGAAGTGCCGCGACATCGTCAAGGGCACCGTCGGCAGCGGCGGCACGTGCGCGCTCGATGCCGAGTGCAAGAGCGGCATGTGCGACGTCCCGACGTGCACGATGGCGTGCTGCCAGGGCACCTGCACCGGCGATGCGCCTCCCGCGCCCGGCGGCGCCGGCACGGCATGCAGCACGTCGAGCGGCTGCGCGGTCGGCTTCTACTGCGACTTCACGAACCAGGTGTGCGCGGAGCTCAAGGCCGCGGGCGCGACGTGTCAGTCGTCGAACGAGTGCGCGTACGGCCTCGGCTGCGCCGGCACGACGACGGCGCGCACGTGCAAGGCGCTGCCGAAGCTCGGCGAGGCGTGTCCGGACGGCGTGTGTCGCGACGCGGGCAACTACTGCAACAGCGCGATGCAGTGCGCGAAGATCGGCCTCGAAGGCACCGCGTGCACGACAGCGCAGCAGTGCTCGAGCTTCTACCCGTGCGACACGCAGGCGATGAAGTGCACGAAGGCGCCGAGCACCGGTCAGGCGTGCACCGGCCGCTGCTTCGACGCGAACACGTTCTGCGACACGACCTCGACGACGCCGACGTGCATCTCGACGAAGACCGACGGCGGCACCTGCACCAGCAACTCGCAGTGTCAGAGCGACAATTGCGACCAGGGCTCGGGCGCCGGCTCCGGCACGTGCTCGACTCCCGCGGCCTGTATCTGAGCGACCACACGATGTGGTGACCGAGCCACAGGTTCGGGGCAGTTGTGCCCGGATCCGGCGCGGCGAACCAGGAACGCGGCTTGCGAGTCGAACGCGCCGATGCGTGTCGCCTCGCTGGTCGCCGTCGTGGTCGTCGCTATCCTCGCGCCGGGCCGGGCGCATGCCGACCGCATCCCGGTGCTCTCGCTCGGCGGCACGATCGACTTCCGGTTCACCGCGCCGACCTGGGATGCCGCCGAGAAGAAGCAGACGCCGGATCCGTTCGGCGGCCTGCAGGCGACGCTGGCGTTCGAGGACGCGCCGCTGCCGCTCACGTCATGGGGACACGTCGCGGCGCAGGCCCGGCTCGTGCCGGAGCTGATCGTCGGCGAGCTCGGCAACGACAAGTACGCCGAGGGTTACGTCGGCGCCGGCGTGCGCGGCGAGATCCACGTGGCGGGACCGAAGGCGCGGGCCGGCTTCTACATCGCGGCGCGCGGCCTCGTGATCGGCGCGCATCGCGACAGCGCCGCCGAGCTCGTCGTCGGCGACTACATCTTGCTAAGAAGCATGACGCGCATCGGCGTCGAGGGTGGCGCGATGGTGCGGCCCGAAGACCGCGACGGCAACCACGAGCTCGACGCGACGATGCGCGTCTACGTCGGCTGGAAGCTCTAGTAGCGGTAGTGATCCGGCTTGTACGGACCCTCGACGGCGACGCCGAGGTACTTCGCCTGCTCACCCGAGAGCTGCGTCAACTTGACGCCGAGCTTGCCGAGGTGGAGACGCGCGACCTTCTCGTCGAGCTTCTTCGGCAGCACGTAGACCTTGCCGGCCTCGAACTGCATGCCGGTCATCTCGTCCTTGCCCTTGGTCGCGTTGGCCCAGAGCGCCATCTGCGCGATCGTCTGGTTCGAGAACGAGTTCGACATCACGAACGACGGGTGACCCGTCGCGCAGCCGAGGTTCACCAGGCGGCCGCGCGCGAGCAGCGTGAGGCGCTTGCCGTTCGGGAAGATGAACTGGTCGACCTGCGGCTTGATGTTCTCTTCCTTGATCTCCTTGTTGTTCTCGAGCCACGCGACCTGGATCTCCGAGTCGAAGTGGCCGATGTTGGAGAGGATCGCCTCGTCCTTCATCACCTGGAAGTGCTCGGCGCGGATCACGTCGAAGCAGCCGGTGGCGGTGACGAAGATGTCGGCGATCGGGGCCGCGTCTTCCATCGTCACGACCTCGAAGCCTTCCATCGCCGCCTGCAGCGCGCAGATCGGATCGATCTCGGTGACCAGCACGCGAGCGCCGAGGCCGCGCGCGGCGTGGGCGCAGCCCTTGCCGACGTCACCGTAGCCGGCGACGGCGACGACCTTGCCCGCGACCATCACGTCGGTCGCGCGCTTGATGCCGTCGAACAGCGACTCGCGGCAGCCGTAGAGGTTGTCGAACTTCGACTTCGTGACCGAGTCGTTGACGTTGATGCACGGGAACAGCAGCGTCTTCGCGGCCGCCATCTCGTAGAGGCGGTGGACGCCGGTCGTGGTCTCCTCGGAGACGCCCTTCACCTCGGCCGCGATCTTCGTGAAGCGGTCCTTCGAGGCCTTCAGCGACTTCTGGAGCACGCTGAAGATCACGCGCATCTCGTCGTTCGTCGCCGAGGCCGGGTCCGGCGACTTGCCGGACTTCTCCATCTCGACGCCCTTGTGGACGAGCAGCGTGAGATCGCCGCCGTCGTCGAGGATCAGGTTCGGGCCCTTGCCGCCCTGGAACGCCGTCAGCTGCATCTCGATGCACGCCCAGTAGTCGTCGAGCGTCTCGCCCTTCCACGCGAACACGGGGATGCCGGCCTTCGCGATCGCCGCGGCGGCCTCGTCCTGCGTCGAGTAGATGTTGCACGAGGTCCAGGTGACCTCGGCGCCGAGCGTGACGAGCGTCTCGATGAGGACGGCCGTCTCGATCGTCATGTGGAGGCAGCCGGCGACGCGCGCGCCCTTGAGCGGCGCCTTGTCCTTGTACTCGGCGCGCAGAGCCATCAGGCCGGGCATCTCCTTCTCGGCCATGCGGATCTTCTTGCGGCCGAGCTCGGCGAGCGTGAGGTCCTTGATCTTGAACGCGGGGAATTCAGTGCGAGTGTCCATGGGAAGTTTCCTTTCGGCCGACAGCGAGCTGCAGAGTGGGTTGAGTCGGGAACGGGTGAACGGAGATCGAGTGAAGACGCGCGGCCTCGAGCCACGCGCGGAGCTTTTGCGGCTCGAAGCCGAGCCATACGTGGCCCTGCTCGCGCAGGGATTCGTCGTCGTGAGGGAGCATGTCGATGATCGCGAGATGGCCGCCCGGCTTGAGCAGGCGCGTCGCGGCGGCGATCGCATCCTGCGGGCGCGAGACGTGGACGAGCACGCGCGCCATCACGACGAGATCCGCGCGGCCCGACAATTCCTCGGTGATGTCATCGACGGTGCCTTCGCGGAGCCGGATGTTCGGCAGGCCCCAGTCCGCGATCCGCGCGGCGCACTGTGCGAGGCGAGCGGCGCTGCGATCGATCGCGACGACGCGGTCGAACAGCGGCGACAGCAGCGGCAACAGCGTGCCCTCGCCGGTGCCGATGTCGATCGCGAGCGCGTGGCCGGGCAAGAGCGGCGCGACGAGCGGCGCCCACGCGAGCAGCTGCTGGTCGGCGGCGAGCGGAGCGATCTCGGCGGGCGCGGCGTCGAACAGCTTCTTGCTGAGCTCCTCCCGCTGCGCGACGACGCGCGCGACCTTCGACAGCGAGCCGTCCTTGCTGCACAGCCGGCGGCCCTCTTCGAGCGCCGCGTCGAGCACCGGCTCGTGGTCGACGTGCGATTTCAGCAACGTGCGGGTGCCGTCTTTTCGGGTCGCGAGCAGCCCGGCATCGCGGAGCGGCTGGCTCTTCTTCGTGACCTGCGGCTGGGACTCGCCGAGCAGGCTGGCGAGCTCTCCCACCGTCAGCTCCTCCTCGGCACACAGCGCGAGCAGGCGCAGGCGATCCTCATCTCCGAGGAGCCGGAACAGATCTGCGCGTGCCGCCAGCACAAGCAGTCATATATTCCATCATTCGCATGATGGCAAGTACCTTCTGCGCGTTGAACGGGGACACCCGGGGGCCTACCATCAAGAGGGCGAATAATGACGGCGGGTTCCGGCGATAAGCCGAGTGGGTCGTCTCCGGGACGGCCGGCGGCTGATACCCCGCAGCGCCTCGTCGTGCGCTCGGCGGACTCGGGCGACACGTTCGGTGCAGGCGACACGGCGGTGGCGGTCAAGCAGACCGAGACGTCATCGGACGATGCGGCGCGCGCGCCACACGGCGAGCCCACGCAGGAGCTGGTCGGCGCGACGCTCTCGGGCCGCTACACGGTCACGCGAAAGATCGGGCAGGGCGGCATGGGCGCCGTCTACGAGGCGAAGCACACCGCGATCGGCGGCCGCTTCGCGGTCAAGGTCCTGCTCGACAAGTACGCCAAGCGCGACGCGATCGTCGCTCGCCTCAAGCAGGAGGCGCAGCTCGCGACCTCGCTCGATCACGAGCACATCATCCGCGTCACCGATTTCGGCTCGACGGATGACGGCCGCACCTTCGTCGTCATGGAGTTCCTCGAGGGCGAGTCCCTCGCGGAGCTGCTCGCGCGCGACAGCAAGCTGCCCGAGCAGCGCATCCTGCGGATCGCATCGCAAGCGGCGAGCGCGCTCGCGGCCGCCCACGCGAAGGGCATCGTCCACCGCGACATCAAGCCCGAGAACCTGTTCATCATCAAACGCAAGGAACAGGACTTCGTAAAGATCGTCGACTTCGGCATCTCGAAGAACCTGCGCGCCTCCGACGAGCAGGAAGAGGCGCCGCGCCTCACGCAGACCGGCATGGTGCTCGGCACGCCGCTGTACATGTCGCCCGAGCAGGCGCGCGGCGACGAGGATCTCGATCACCGCGTCGATATCTACGCGCTCGGCGTGATCATGTACGAGGCCGCGACGGGCCGCGTGCCGTTCGCCGGCACGAACTACCTCAGCGTGATCTCGCAGGTGCTCAACGACGAGCCCAAGCCGGTGCGCGAGCTGCGCCCGGAGCTCTCCGACGAGTTCGAGGCGATCGTCGCGAAGGCGATGGAGAAGAATCGCGACGAGCGCTACGCGAGCGCGACCGCGCTGCTCGACGATCTCAACGCGCTGCTCGAGGATCCGACGCACTCGACCGAGCGCGCGAAGATCACCGGCCCGCGCCGCCGCATCCCCCGGCCGAAGATCCCGAAGCTCGCGTGGGCGATCGGCGGCATCGGCATCCTCGTCGCGGCCGTGACGATCGCGGTCGTCATGATGAACGGCGGCCCGCCGAAGAAGAAGCCGCAGCCCGTCGTCACGCCGCCGGTGGTCGTCGATGCCGCCGTCGTGGCGCCGCCGCCGCCGGTCGACGCACCGCCGGAGCCCGAGCTCAAGAAGATGACGATCCACGTCGTCACCGATCCGCCCGGCGCGACGGTGTTCAAGGAGTCGGAGGAGCTCGGCCCGGCGCCGAAGGACTTCCTGCTCGTCAAGAAGGACAAGGACATCAAGATCAGCGCGACGCTCGCCGGCGGTTACTACGGCGAGGTGACGATCAATCCCGTCGAGGAACCGGGCGACAAGAAGACGGTGACCCTGAAGCTGAAGAAGCAGGCCGCCCCGGTGATCATCCGCTCGAAGCAAGGCTCGGGGGCCGGCTCGGCGCAACCGTCGCACGCGGCCGGCGAGCTCGGCATCAATCCGTACCAGCACAAAAAATGAAGGGCCTCGTCGCGGCGGTCCTCGTGGTGTGGTGCAGCACGGCAGCCGCGCAGTCGGCGAGGCCGAACGGCGGCTACATCGGCCGCGACATCCCGGTGCTCGAGATCGACGACTGCCGTCCGACGACGAGCAAGGATCCGGAGAAGGAAGCCGGCGAGCACTTCGATCGCGGCCAGCTGCTCTACGACCAGGGCGATTACCCGGGCGCGGTCAAGGAGCTCGTCTCCGCGTACTGCCTGTCGCCGCACTACCTGCCGCTGATGTCGATCGGGCTCTCCTACGAGCGCGAGCTCGAGTACGAGAAGGCGATCGCGTACTTCGAGCGGTTCGTGATGGCCGTGCCGAAGGACGCGAAGGCGAGCGATTCGTGCAACGTCGATCCGCAGCAGCAGAAGGCGATGATCGCGGCGCGCATCCGCGTGCTCGAGAACCTGCCGGCGAAGGTGCGTGTCGACACCGAGCCCCCCGACGCGCACATCGTGATCGCGAACGAGGCGCGCAAGGAAGCGGAGTCGCGCTCGGGCAAGGAGATCGAGGTCGCGGGCGGGCGCTACACGATGACGATCGATCGCGAGGGCTACCAGACGGTCACGCAGGAGATCGTGACCGAGGTCGGCAAGCCGTACACGTTCTTCGAGAAGCTGCAGCCCAAGCGCGGGCGCGTGCGCATCCACGTCGTGCC
Organism: uncultured Kofleriaceae bacterium; assembly: GCA_964446175.1. Lineage (GTDB taxonomy): Bacteria > Myxococcota_A > Polyangia > Haliangiales > Haliangiaceae > JABFXX01. Next base: position 14,350 of record CAYUNM010000017.1, on the reverse strand, counting down.
GGAGAACGCGCGCCTGTTCGTCGACAAGCGCCAGGTCGGCACCGGCGTCTACGAGGCGGATCTGCCGGGCGGCAAGTACACGCTCTCGGCGGAGGAGCCCGACTTCATCACCGCGACGCGCGAGATCGACGTGATCGCCGACCGCGACACGACGATCAACGTCGAGCTCGACCCCAAGCCGCAGATCGGACGGCGCCAGCTGATCGCGTACGCGACGGCGGCGGGCGGCGTCGCGGGCGGCACGCTCACCGGCGCGCAGAGCAACGGGCTCTACGACTTCATCGGCGTCGTCGGCGGCTCGCTCGCGGGCGGCGCGGCGGCTTGGTTCGGCGCGGGAGATGTGCCGCTCGGCACGTCGTCGCTGGCGATCACGTCGAGCGTGTTCGGCGGCATCGCCGGCTTCGCGACCGCGTCGATCTTCACCGACGACGGCAACGTGGTCGCGCCCGCGCTCGGCGGCGGCCTCGTGCTCGGCGGCCTCGGCGGCTACTACGCGGGCCAGTACTTCCACGTGCGGCCCGGCGACGCCGCGCTCGTCAACTCGGGCGCGCTGTGGGGCTCGGTCACCGGCGGTCTGTTCTCGATCAGCTTTGACAGCAACAGCACGCACCGCTCGATCGACTCCGGCATCGTGCTCTCCGGCCTCGGCATCGGCATGGTCGGCGGCGCGCTGCTCGCGCACAACTACACGGTCAGCCGCGGCCACGCGGCGCTGATCGATGCCAGCGGCGTGCTCGGCATCGTGCTCGGCCTCGCGGCGAACTCGGTCGTCCAGCGTGCGACCGGCGAGAGCTCGACCGCGACGAGCGACCAGCGCACGGCAAACTTCGCGCTCGGCGGCATGGGCGTCGGCCTGATCGTCGGCGGCGTGCTGACCCGCCACATGGACGAGCCCGCGCTCGCCGTGACGCCCGTCATGAACAAGGCCGCGACCGCCAACGGCTCGACGACGACCACGTTCGGCATCGGCGTCACCTGGTAAGCGCGCCTACGTCCGTCCTCCGCGTCACCTGGTAAGCTGCGCGCGTGACCGAGATCCGCCGCAGCGCGTGTCCGCTCGACTGCCCCGATGCCTGCAGCCTCGCGGTCACGGTCGACGATGCAGGCCGCGTCCTCGAGGTCACCGGCGACGAGCGCGCACCGATCACGAACGGCTTTGTCTGCGGCAAGGTCCGCAAGCTCGCCGACCACCTCTACGGCGCCGACCGCATCCTGCACCCGACGATCCGCGGCGAGCGCGTCACCTGGGACGCCGCGCTCGATCACATCGCCGCCCGCCTGACGCAGATCCGCGAGCGCCTCGGCGGCGCCGCGATCCTGCCGTACCACTACGGCGGCTCCAACGGCTGGCTCACCGAGGGCGCGCTCGCCGACCGCTTCTTCCGCCGCATCGGCGCGTCGGTGCTCGACCGCACGTACTGCGCGTCGGCCACGAGCGCGGCGCAGGGCGGCCTCGTCGGCGCGATGCCCGGCGTGATGCTCGAGGACTACGCGCACGCGAAGCTGATCGTCGTGTGGGGCACGAACCTCCACGCGACCGGCATCCACCTCGTGCCCGTCATCGAGCGCGCGCGCGAGGCCGGCGCCAAGCTGGTCGTCGTCGATCCGCGCGCCACGCCGCTCGCCCGCCGCGCCGATCTCCACCTCGCGCTGCGCCCGGGCACCGACCTGCCGGTCGCGCTCGCCGTGATCCACGCGCTGTTCGAGCGCGGCCACGCCGACCTCGCGTTCCTCGACCGCCACGCCGCCGAGGTCGACGAGCTACGCGCGCGCGCCGCACGCTGGTCGATCGAAGCCGCCGCGCGCGAGGCCGCGCTGGATCCCGCGCTGCTCGACCGGTTCGTCGAGCTCTACGCGCGCTCGTCGCCGGCCGCGATCCGCATCGGCTATGGCCCCGAGCGCAACCGCAACGGCGGCAGCGCGATCGCCGCGATCATGGCGATCGCCGCGGTCGGCGGGAAATTCGGCGTGCGTGGCGGCGGCTTCACGATGAGCAACGGCGACTCCGCGCGCTGGCGCATCACGCCCGAGGCCGCGGTCGCCGAGCCCGCATCGCCCGCGCGCCACGTCAACATGGGCAACCTCGCGAGCGCGCTCGCCACCCTGCGCGATCCGCCGCTCGCCGCGGTCTTCGTCTACAACTGCAACCCGGCCGCGACCGCCCCCGACCAGCTCGCCGTGCTCGCGCAGCTCCGCCGCGACGACATCTTCGTCGTCTGCCACGAGCAGGTATGGACCGACACCGCGCGTCTTGCCGACGTCGTGCTCCCCTCGACCGCCATGCTCGAGCACCGCGAGATCAACCGTGGCTACGGCATGATGCGCCTCTACGACAGCCGCCCGGTCGCGACCCCGCCCGGCGAGGCGCGCTCGAACAACCAGGTCTTCGCGGCGCTGCTCGCGCGCATGAACCTCGCGAAGCCCGCCGATCCGACCACCGACGACGAGCTCGCCGCCGCGATCTTCGCCTCGCACCCGACGGGCGCGGAGCTCCGCAGCCAGCTCGACACGCACGGCATCGCGACGCCATCGGTCGGCGCGCACCCGGTCCCGTTCGTCGACGTCTTCCCCACGCACCCCGACCGCAAGATCCACCTCGTGCCCGGCCCGCTCGACCGCGAGGCCGGCGGCCTCTACACGTACAAGCCCGACCCGCGCACGCACGACTATCCGCTCGCGCTGATCTCGCCCGCGCTCGCGACGCAGATCAGCTCGACGTTCGGCCAGCTCCGCACCGCGCCGGGCCAGCTCGAGCTCTCGCCCGCCGACGCCGCCGCGCGCGATATCGCGACGGGCGATCCGGTCCGCGTCTACAACGAGCGCGGCGAGATCCACTGCACGGCGAAGATCACGACCGACCTGCAGCCCGGCACGTGCCTGCTCCCCAAGGGCCTGTGGCACAAGCACATGGCGAACGGCCACACGGCGAACGCGGTGATCCCCGAAGGCTTCGCGGACCTGGGCGGCCAGATCGCGTGGAACGACGCGCGCGTGCAGGTCGCGAAGCTCTGACGGTCTCGGCGAGGCGTGGCTAGAGCGCGAGGGTGATCGCGAGCCCGATCGCCGTCGCGATCACGGCGGCCGCCGCGATCACGATCCAGCGGCGCGACGGCGCCGGATCGATCGTCGCCGGCTGCGGCGGTAGCAGGCCTGCCGCGGATGGGAACTGCGGGCCTGCCGCGGGCGAGGGCTGTGACGAGCCGGGCGATAGCGAGCCCTGCGCGTAGTACGGGGCTGGAAACGGCGGCGGTGGTGGCAGCGCGGGGATCTGCGCGCTCGCCGACGGCTGCGGGTCGGCGCTGGCGTGCATGCGCGGCACCGTCATCTGCGCCGACAGCGACGCCTCCAGCACCTCGCTCGCACTCGTGCGCGGCAGCTGCAGGCCGGCCGCGGTCATCGTCGGGATCTTCGTGCCGCGCAGGCGCTGGAGCACGGCGCGCACCGCCGCGAGCGTCGGCCGGTCGTCCGCGTTCTTCGCGAGCATCGCCTCGATCAGCTGCCCGAGCTCGTCGGGGAGGTCGGGCACGCGCGCCGCGAGCGGCGGCACCGGCTCCTCCTGATGCGCGAGCATCGTGTCGACGGAGCTCTTGCCCTTGAACGGCACCGTGCCGGCGAGCAGCTCGTACGACATGACTCCGAGTGCATAGATGTCCGTGCGGTGATCGACCTGCTCGCCGCGCGCCTGCTCGGGCGACATGTAGACCGGCGTGCCCATCACCGAGCCGGTGACCGTGATGAACTTGCCGCCGCCGCGCACGAGCTTCGCGAGGCCCCAGTCGAGGAGGCGGACCTCGGGCCAGCGGCCGGCGACGTCGACCATGAACACGTTGTCGGGCTTGAGGTCGCGATGGATGATGCCCTTGTCGTGTGCCGCGACGAGCGCGGAGGCGGTCTCGTCGATCACCGTCGCGGCTTGCGAGACGTGCACCGGGCCGCGCTTGAGCTTCGCGCGCAGCGGCTCGCCGTCGAGCAGGTCCATCAGGTAGTAGCTGCGACCGTCGGGGAGCTGGCCGAAGTCGTAGATGTCGACGATGTTCGGGTGGCCGATCTGATTGACCGCGCGCGCCTCGCGGATGAAGCGCTCGACCGCGGCCGGCTCCTTCGACAGCTCGGGCTTGAGCACCTTGACCGCGGCCCGCTTGCCGATCAGCGGATGCGTCGCCGCATATACGATGCCCATGCCGCCCTGGCCGAGCACGCTCTCGATGAGGTAGCCGCCGATCTCCATGCCGGGCCCTAGGCGCTCGGACGTGACGTCGGTCGTCTCCTCGTCCGCGGCCGCGCCGTTGCGCATCGTCGGCCGCTCGTCGGACTCCCTCACCGGGCGCGATTGTAGCGCGTCAACCCGCGAGCACGATCGCCAGAGCGATGCCGGCGCTGATGGCCAGCAGGATCGCGAGGATGAGCCATGGCCTGCTCTCGCGCGTCCGCGCCGGGGGCGGCACGGACGGGTTGCGGCTCACGCGCACGGGCGGCGGCGGCACGCCGAGCCGCGTCGAGCCACCCTGCGCGCCCGCCGCACGCAGCGCCGGCGACGAGATCTGCGGTTGTGACGCGCGCGGCGCCGGCGACGAGAGCTGCGGCTGCGATGCGCGAGGTGCGGGCAACGACATCTGCGGTTGCGAGGCGCGAGGCGCCGATTCGTAGCTCGGCACCGGATCCGGCGGCGGGACGAACGCGGAGTCGGCCTGCGACAGGAGCTTGTCGAGCGCGGGCGAGCCCTCGATCGACATCCCGACCACCGACAGCGGCGGCAGCGATGGCAGCAGCCGCTTGATCACGGCGCGGATCGCGGCGAGCGACGGCCGGCCATCGACCTCGTGTGACAGCATCGCCTCGACGAGCTGCCGCAGCTCCGGCGGCGCGAACGCGAGTGCCTCGGCGGGCGTGCGATCGAACGTGCCGTCGGAGAGCCGGCGCGGGCGCTTGCCGCACAGGATCTCGAACGACAGCACGCCGAGCGCGTACACGTCCGTCGCAGGGCCGACCTCCTTGTCGCCGCGCAGCTGCTCGGGAGACATGTAGTCGGGCGTGCCGAGCTGCGCGCCCGTCGCGGTGCGGAACGCGCGCGTGTTCACGGCCTGCGGCAGCAGCTTCGCGAGCCCGAAATCGAGCAGCTTGATATCGACGCGGCCGGGATTCGCGACGACGAACACGTTATCGGGCTTGAGGTCGCGGTGGACGAAGCCCTTGTCGTGCGCCGCGATCAGCGCGCTCGCGATCTCGTCGATGCAGCTCGCCGCCTCGCGCACGTGCAGCGCCCCTCGCCGGACGCGCGCGCGCAGCGACTCGCCCTCGAGCAGGTCCATGACGAGGTAGCGGCGGCCGTCGGGCAGGCTGCCGAACGCGAAGATGTCGACGATGTTCGGGTGGCCGATCTGATTGACGGAGCGCGCCTCCTGCAGGAAGCGCTCGACAGTGGCCGGATTGTTCGACAGCGACGGCTTGAGCACCTTGATCGCCGCGCGCTTGCCGATCACGGGATGCGTCGCCGCGTACACGACGCCCATGCCGCCGCGCCCGAGCTCGCCGTCGACGACGTAGCCGCCGACATCGCTGCCCATCAGCTCGTCGTGGATCGGCGGCACATCGACGACGTCGGTCGGCCGCTTGTCGTCCTGCTCCTCCTCCACCGCGGAAGATTGTAGGTCAAAGCGTCTTCAGGAACGCGATCAAAGCGTCGCGATCGGCCTTCGTCGCGGTGCGGAAGGCCTCTCTCGCGGACATCGCCTCGCCGCCGTGCCACATCACCGCTTCCTCGAGCGTGCGCGCGCGGCCGTCGTGCAGGAACGTCGCCTGCGTCGAGACGAGCTGCGTGAGGCCGATCCCCCACAGCGCGGGCGTGCGCCACTCGCGGCCCGTCGCCTCGAAGTCGGGGCGCGAGTCGGTGAGCGAGTCGCCCATGTCGTGGACGAGCAGGTCGGTGTACGGATGGATCGTCTGGTGCGACAGCTCCGGAATCGACGACTCGCCGGTGACGAGCGTCGGGATGTGACAGCTCGCGCATCCGAAGTCGTGGAACAGCGTGCGGCCGTGATAGGCCTTCGCATCACGCGGCGCCGCCGCCGGCACGGCGATCACCGACGCGAACATCACCGTCTGATCGAACTGATCGTCGGAGACGTCGCGCTGCCCGTCCGCCTCGGGGAACACCTTGTTCGACAGCCCGATGTCGCCCGCGAACGCGCCCGCGACCTGCGCGCGGAGGTTCGGCACGTTCGCCTTCCAGCCGAAACGCCCGACGACCGTCGCCTGCGCGACCGGATCCCACACGTGATTGATGCGGCCGGAGATGCCATCGCCGTCGGCGTCGTCGGGATCGGCGAGCGCCTCGAGCGTCGCGTCGTCGATCGCCTCGAGCAGCCCCAAGCCGATGATCGCGGGCGCCTCGCGATACGACGTCAGGATCGCGGGCGACAGCGGCTGCCCGTCCGGCGTGACGATCGTCAGGTTCGGCTGGCGCAGCATCACCATCGTGTTGTCGGCGTAGAGCACGGGCTGCTCTTCCCACGCGAGCGTCGCGTGGATCTCGGGCACGGCGCCGATCGCATGGTCCTGCAGCTGCGTGCCGTACTGCGGCACGGGCACGGGACCACCGGGCACGTCCGGCGTGCCGTCGACGAGGCTGCACCGAACCAAGGCCTGCGAGTTCGCACCGTTGTCGTCGATGTCGAAGTTCGGACCGATCTGCGACAGGCCGCGCCCGTTCGACGCGTGACACCCCGCGCAGGCGTCGTTGTTGTACAGCGGGCCGAGCTGCGGCGGTTCCCAGTGGAAGTCGAACGGGCCGCGGCCCGCATCGGCGATATCCCGCTCCGCCGCCGTCAGGTTCGCCGCGTAGTGCGTGAACGCGAGCGCGCTGCGATCGTCGACCGTCGTCGCGCCACCCTGACGGTCGTCGCCCTCGACGTTATCGCCGCAGGCGGCAAACAGGCACAGCGCGAGAGCCCACCGGGTCACCCCGCGAGCATAACCGGAGCGAGCCGCCGGCGGAGCAACTAAGCGAGCCGCTCGCCCGCGAGCAGGTGCTCGTAGCTCTCGCGTGCCCGGATCACGGTGAAAGTTGCCCCGTCGACGAGGACTTCCGCCGCGCGCGGCCGCGAGTTGTAGTTCGACGACATCGCCGCACCATACGCACCCGCCGCGCCGATGCACAGGAGCTCTCCTGCATCGAGCGTGGGCAGCGCGCGGTCGCGTGCGAAGAAATCGCCGGTCTCGCAGATCGGCCCCACGACATCGGTCGGGCACACCTCGCGATCCGGCCGCTCGACGGGACGGATCGGGTGATACGAGTTGTAGAGCGCGGGCCGCATGAGGTCGTTCATCGCCGCATCGACGATCGTGAAGTGCTTCGCCTCGTTGTTCTTGCGGTACAGCACGCGCGTGATCAGCGCCCCCGCGGCGCCGACGATCACGCGGCCCGGCTCCGTGACGAGCTTGATGCCGAGCGACGACAGCGGCGCGAGCCCGGCCCGCACCGCCTGGCCGTACTCCGCCGGCGAAGGCACGACATCGCCCTTGCCGTAGTCGATGCCGAGGCCGCCGCCGATATCGACGTGCGAGATCTTGATGCCGTCCTTGCCGAGGTTCTGCACGAGGTCGACGAGGCGCGCGATCGCATCCGAGAACGGCGTGGTCTTGATCAGCTGGCTGCCGATGTGACAGTCGACGCCGACGACGTGCAGGCCCGGGCGGCCCGCCGCCTCGCGGAACAGCCCGCGCGCCTCCGCCATCGCGACGCCGAACTTGTTCTGCTTGAGGCCCGTCGAGATGTACGGGTGCGTCTCCGGATCGACATCGGGGTTGACGCGGATCGAGATCCGCGCGCGCTTGCCGACGGACTGCGCGACGCGATCGAGCACGCCGAGCTCCTCGGCCGACTCGATGTTGAAGCAGCCGATGCCCGCCTCGAGCGCGATCTTCATCTCCGCCTCGGTCTTGCCGACGCCCGAGAACACGACGCTCGAGGCCACGCCACCCGCGCGCAGCCACCGGTACAGCTCGCCGGCCGACACGATGTCCGCGCCCGCGCCGAGCTGCACGAGCACGCCGAGCACGCCGAGCGTGGAGTTCGCCTTCACGGCGTAGCAGATCTCGTGCGGGATTCCCTCGAGTGCGGCGTCGAACGTCTTGTACGCGCGCTCGATCTCGCCGCGGCTGTAGACGTAGACCGGCGTGCCGACGTCGGCCGCGATCTTCGCTAGCGGGACATCTTCGCAGTACAGCTCGTGGGCGTGATATTCGAACGCGGGCATGGTCCGGTTCTACCCCAGCTCTGCCTCGATGCGTGCGATCTCTTGAAGCACGCGGTCGCGGGCCGGCCCGCCGATGACGTCGCGTCGGTCGATCGCGCGCGCCGGGTCGAGCCAGTCGCGGACGTCGTCGGCAAAAGCCGGATGCGCGGCGCGCAGCTCGTCGAGCGCGAGTGAACCCAGCTCGCGTGAACCGGCGACGCGCACCAGGTGCCCGGCGACATCGTGCGCCTCGCGAAACGGCACGCCCTTCGTGACCAGGTAGTCGGCGACCTCCGTCGCGACGAGGTGGCCCTTCGCGATCGCGGCCGCCATCCGCTCGCGATCGAACGTCAGCGACGCGACCATCCCGCGCGAGACCTCGAGGCACGCGAGCACGGTCTCGACGGCGTCGTAGAGCGGCTCCTGCGTCTCCTGCAGGTCCTTGTTGTACGCGAGCGGCAGCCCCTTCACGACGGTGACGAGCGCGACCCAGTCCCCGACGACGCGCCCCGCCTTGCCACGCACGAGCTCGGCGAGGTCCGGGTTCATCTTCTGCGGCATCAGCGAGCTGCCCGAGCAGTACGCCTCGCCGACCTTCGCGAAGCCGAACTCCTGCGAGGTCCACAGCACGAGCTCCTCGCCGAGCCGCGACAGGTGCACCTGCACGAGCGCGCACGCCGACACGAGCTCGATCGCGAAGTCGCGATCGCCGACGGCATCGAGCGAGTTGTGCGTGACGTCGGAGAAGCCGAGCGCGCGGGCGACGCGCTCTCGATCGATCGGATGAGGCGTGGCGGCGAGCGCGCCCGAGCCGAGCGGCGACTCGTCGGCGCGGTGAGCGGCATCGGCGATGCGGCCGCGATCGCGCTCGAGCATCGCGTTGTACGCGAGCAGGTGATGTGCGAGCCGCACGGGCTGGGCGCGCTGCAGGTGCGTGTAGCCGGGCAGCAGCGTGTCGACGTGCGCCTTCGCCTGCGTGACGAGCGCGCCGCGCAGCGCGTCGATCGCGTCGATGATCTGCTCGGACTGCGCGAGCGCGTACAGCCGCAGATCGAGCGCGACCTGATCGTTGCGCGAGCGCGCGGTCTGGAGGCGGCGGCCGGCGTCGCCGATCTCGTCGATCAGCCGCGCCTCGACGTTCATGTGCACGTCCTCGAGCGCGTCGTCCCACGTCAGCTCGCCGCTCGCGAGGCGCGCCTCGACCTTGCGCAGGCCATCGCGGATCGCCTCTGCATCCTTCGCGCTGATGATCCCCTGTGCGGCGAGCATCTCGGCGTGCGCGATCGAGCCCGCGACATCGTGCGGGAGTAACCGGCGATCGAACCCGACGCTCGCGTTGAGTGCCGCTGCGGTGGGATCGAGCGCGCCCTCGAAACGACGGCCACGTGCGCCTTTGGCTCCGGACATGCCGCGCAGTATAAGCGGCACATGGCGAAAGCAGGCGTTGTCGTCGTGCACGAGTACTGGGGCGTGAACGAGCAGATCGAGAAGGTCGCCGAGCGCTGGCGCGCCGAGGGGTTCCTCGTCGCCGTGCCGGACCTCTATCACGGCGTCGTCGCGAAGACCCCGCAAGAAGCGCAGGCCCAGATGTCCAAGCTCGACTGGCCAAAGGCGGTTCAGGAGATCGCGGCTGCCGTCGATTCACTGCGCGCGCAGGGCGCCGAGAAGGTCGCCGTCACCGGCTACTGCATGGGCGGTGCGCTCGCGTTCGCCGCCGCGACGATGATCGGAAACCTCGCCGCGGTCGTGCCGTTCTACGGCGTGCCGCCGCAGGCGGACTGGTCGAAGGTCACGGCGCCGGTGCAGGCGCACTTCGCGTCGCACGATCAGTGGGCGAGCGTCGAGAAGGGCAAGCAGATCCAGCAGGCGCTCGGCGGCAAGATGGAGCTTCACGTCTACGACGCGCAGCACGCGTTCTGTAACGAGCGCCGCCCCGAGGTCTACAACGCCGATGCCGCGCACCAGGCGTGGGGCAGGGCCGTCGCGTTCGTGCGACAGCACACCGCGTGATATCCGCTGCTCCGCGCACGATCTCCGTCGAGACGGAGGCCAATCACGCGGCCTGTCCGCGCTAGCGGAGGAAACGACCAGCCTCGGCGGGCGCACACTTGCGCGCTTCCGGCACGCTCCTAGGATGCCTTCATCATGATGAACGCGATGCCGATGATGAACCAGCAGATGCCGATGATGCCGATGAACCCGATGATGATGGGCGGCATGGGCATGATGAACCCGATGATGAACCCCATGATGATGGGCGGCATGAACCCGATGATGATGGGCGGGATGCCGATGATGATGCCCATGATGATGGGCATGGGCATGCCGATGATGTGCAAGATGACGTGCGAGATGACGAAGGACGGGATGATGTGTCGGATGATGCCGATGGACCCGTCTCAGATGGACATGATGAAGTCCCGCATGGAGATGATGATGTCCATGATGGGCAACGGGATGCCGTGCATGATGATGTGCGGCGGCATGCCGATGATGATGTGCTCGATGTGAATCAGCCGGGCGGCGGAGAGACCGTTCCGCTGCCGCCGATCGAGCCCGCCTGGTAGAGCTTGATCAGGCCGGCGCCACCGCCGCCACCACCACCGCCGCCGCCGGTTCCGTTGCCGGCTCCGTTGGCGCCGTTGCCCGCGGCGTTCGTGCCGAACGCGCCGGCACCGCCGTCGCCACCCTGGCCGCTGCCGCCGACGCCACCGGGCGCGGTCGTCGCCGTCGGATCGGGCGCCGCATTGCCGGGGGTACCGCCGCTCGCGCCCTCGCCGCCGCCCGCGCCGTTCGCGAACACGGTGCCGTTGTTCGTCACGCTCGGCGCATCGAACGCGATCAGGCCGCCCGCGCCACCGCCACCACCGCCCGCGCCGCCTGCCGTGCCGCCGGTACCGGGCGCGCCCGACGCGTCGATCGCGCCGCTCGTCACGAGGATCGTCGCGCCCGCGACCAGGTACACCGCGCCGCCGCCGTGCCCGGCCGTGCCGCCGGTGCCGCCGCCGTTGTTGCCCGCCTGCCCGGGACAGCCGCCGCGCAGCGTGGTCAGCGTCGTCTGCGCCGCGCCCGCGATGCCCGCGTTCGCGCCCGCGTTGTTCTTGCCGCCGTTGCCGCCGGTCGTGCCGAAGCTGCCGCCGGCGCCGCCGCCGCGCGTGCCCGGTGCGGTGCCCGCATCACACGCCGCCGGATCCGCACCGGCGCCCGTCTGACCGCCGCGATGGCTCGCCGCATCGATCGTGCCCGCGATCGTCAGTGTGGTCGCCGCGACGAGCACGAGCGGCTTGCTGCCGGTCACCGCGACGGTGCCCGACACCATCACCGTGTCTCCCGCGAGCACGCAGCCCGGATTGTTGCCGACGACGTTCGTCGCGCACGCGGCCGTGTCCGTGTTGATCGCCGTGCTCAGCGTCTGCGTACCGGTAGGTGCTTGTGCGAAGCACACCTTGCCCGGCCCCGTCCCATAACACACGCTCTGCGAGCTCGAGTCGCTGCTCGCGTCGCTGCCGGGCATCGCGTCGCCCATGTTCTCCTGCCCGACGCACACGCCGGAATTCGGCCCCGACGACGTGCCATAGCGCAGACGCGACGGGCAGTTCTCGTCGGTAAACGCACAGTACGTGTTCACGCACGTCCCGCCCGCGCCGCACTGCGTGTCCTGCGTGCACGTGAACGCGCCGCCCCCATAGGGACTGCAACTGGCGAGCGCAAACGCCACGGCGAGAGCCCTCAGCATCGTCGGTGATTGTACTGCAGGGCCCACCCTTTTGGCTTATCGTTGATCGAGGGTGGGGAAGTCTGCGTCACCGCGGTCGCGTCAACTCTCGCCAGGCGACAAGCTCGGCAGATACGACCTGATCCGCCAGATCGCGATCGGAGGCATGGCGGAGCTCTACCTCGCGCGCACGGTCGGCATCGAAGGCTTCGAGAAGCTGGTCGTCGTCAAGCGCATCCTCCCGCAGCACGCGAGCAACGCGAGCTTCGTCGAGATGTTCCTCAACGAGGCGCGCCTCGCCGCGACGCTCCATCACCCGAACGTCGCGCAGGTCTACGACATCGGCGTCGACGACGGCGACTACTTCTTCGCGATGGAGTACGTCCACGGCGAGGACCTCGACGAGATCACCGCGCAGTCGAACGACCAGGGCGTCTCGCTCGCGATGGACGCCGCGCTCACGCTCGTCAGCCACCTCTGCGCCGGCCTCCACTACGCGCACGAGAAGCTCGGCCCCGACGGCAAGCCGCTCGAGATCGTCCACCGCGACGTCTCGCCATCCAACGTCCTCGTCAGCTACGACGGCGCCGTCAAGCTCGTCGACTTCGGCATCGCGCGCGCCGGGCGCAAGCAGACGACGTCGCGCGGCGGCCTCAAGGGCAAGATCGCGTACATGTCGCCCGAGCAGTGCCGCGCGAGCGGCCAGCTCGACCGCCGCAGCGACCTGTTCTCCGTCGGCATGATCCTCTACGAGCTGACCACCGGCCAGCTGCCGTTCACCGGCGAGACCGAGTACCAGCTGCTCGATCAGATCGTGAACCGCGACGTCCCACCGCCGAGCACGCTCGTCCCCTCCTACCCACCGGCCCTCGAGCAGATCCTCCTGCGCGCGCTCGCCCGCGATCGCGACCGCCGCTACGCGACCGCGCTCGAGCTGCAAGGCCACCTCGAGGACTTCGCGCACGAGACCCGCCTGCGCGTCTCGCCGCTCGTGCTCGCACGCCTCATGTCCTCGCTCTATCCCGCACGCCTCGAGGAGTGGGCGCACGCCAAGGCGCAGGGCGTGTTCTTCGTCGAGCAGCACGTCGTGCGCACGCTCATCGAGGACGGCAAGACGCCCGATGACCCCGCCGCCGCCGGCGACGCGACCGACGACGACGACGACGTCGAGCAGACCTCCGTCGATCCGCTCGCGCAGGACAACTCGTTCAACCAGCCGCCGCCGTACCTCGTCGGCGAGCCGCCCTCCGCCCCGACGCCGACGCCAACCCGACGTGCCTCGACCCCCTCGCCGGCGACGCCGACCCCGGCGCGGCGCGCCTCGACGCCCTCCGGCGTCACAAGGCGCGCGCCGACACCGCCGAACGCCACGCCCTCCGGCCCGCTGCGCGCGCAGACCTCACCGACCGCGAGCCTGCGCGTCGACCGCGCCCCGACGGATCGCGCGCCGATGGATCCGCGCACGATGACACCGCCGCGTGCGCTCACGCCTCCCGCCGCCGTGCCGCGCGCCGCGACGGAACCGCGCGCACCGACGCCGCTGCCACCGCCGCCGGCCGCGCCGCCGCCGCGCAACACGCCGTCCAGCCTGGCGGCGAGCACGCCACCCGCGCGGAGCACGCCGTCGAGCATGGCCGCCGCCGCACCCACGCGGGGCACGCCGTCGAGCATGGCCGCCGCCGCACCCACGCGGAACACGCCGTCGAGCATGGCCGCCGCCGCACCATCGAGGCGCGAGACGCCGCGGACCATGGCCGCGACCACACCACCTCCGACGCGCGCGACGCCCGTTCCCGGCATTCCCGGCGCGGTGCCGATCGTCCCGATGAACGCGGGCGTGCTCGTCACGTCGAGCACGTCGAACCAGCCCGGCATCCCGCAGACGCCGTCGCGAGCGACGCCGTCCTCGCTCTCGACGGTGGGCCTGCCCCTGCCCGCGCCGCATCCGCCACAGCATCCCGAAGCGCCGCCCGCCGTCGCAACGCCCGTGCCGCTCGCGGTCTCGCATGCGCAGGCCGACGTCACGGAGCGCGTGCGCATCCCGCGCCGCGCGTCGAGCGATACGAGCCACGTGCGTGCCGTCCGCAAGCGGTCGCCGCTCGTGTGGATCGCGGGCCTGCTCGTGATCGGCGGTGGGCTCGCCGCGGTGATCGCACTGCGTGACACCGGAGCGCCCGTCGACGAGACGGCGAGCTCGTCGACGGTGAAGATGACGGTGCCGCCCGCCGAGGAGGCAACGCCCGCACCGGCGACCGACGAGGCGAAACCCGCACCAACCGCGCACGAGACCACGCCCGCCGCGTCCGCCGCGCCCGCCGCGTCCGCCGCGGCCGCCGCGCCCGCCGCGCCCGCCGCGCCCGCCGCGGTGCCAGCGCCCGCCGACGCGAACGCGGCGCCACCC
>CAYUNM010000016.1:97030-132516 GCA_964446175.1 uncultured Kofleriaceae bacterium | reverse complement strand
GAAGCGCTGGTTCGGCGCGAGGATGTTGACGATCAGGTCCTGCGTGCCGGCGCTGTTCGCGAGCCCGAGCCGGATCGGCAGCGTGAAGTGCTCGTCGTCGTAGTGGAAGCGCAGCGGCGACAGCGCGGCGTGCCCACCCTCGAACTTCACCTTCGTCGGATCGACCTTCGCGACGAAGAACTTCATCCCGCCCTCGACGTACGGCCGCAGCAGCGGCTCCGCACCGGCCGGGATGTTGTAGTGCTGGTCGTGCAGCCACGTGTCGAGGCCGGTCGAGTCCTTCGCGGACAGGATCACGATCTGATACTCGCCGACCGTGAATTTCGCCTCGATCTTCACGCCGAGGTTCTCGGCCGCGTCGTCTGGCTTCGGAGCGCCCGCACCGGTCGGTGCCGTCGAGTACACCACGCCCTGCTCGACGAGCGGCCTGCACGGATCCTGCTCCCAGTACTCGACGAGCCGCGGCGCGCCCATCGCCTCGACGTGCGCGAAGACCTCCTTCGGCAGCGTCTTGACGTCGCCCTCGTGCAGCACGGTCGGCACCGGCACGACCATCGCGAACGCGTCGGGCGGGCCCTGGTAGTCGTTCTGCATCGACAGCACCGTGCGTGTGCCCATCCGCATCAGCACGACTTGCGTCGCATCGTTGGTCAGCTGCTGGCCGGAGCCGGCGACGTAGAACCCACAGAACGCCACGATGGTCGGGAGCATGTTGCGAGCTTAGACCAGCAGCCCGCGCGAACCTTGGCCGATCAAGTGTCAGGGAATGCAGCCGGATTGTTGCGAGGCGGCGACGATCCGCGCGCGCAGCGCCCGGCACTCCGCCTCGACCTCGCGCAGCGACACGCGATCCGCGCTCTGCGCCGCCGCGACCAGCCCCGACGCCTCCTGCTCGAGCGCGGCCTCGATATCCGGCGGCAGGTTCCGACATCGCGCGAGCTTGCTCGCACTCGCGCGCAGCGCCGTGCAGTCCGCGCCGCGCAGCCCGATCGCCGGATCGGGATTCGGCGCGCAGCCCGCGTCGATCAGCTCCGCTTCGACCTTCTGCGCACGCGCGTCGCACTGCGCGGCGAGCTTCGTGCGCGCCTCGCCTTTCGCCGCGACCCACGTCGCGCGCTGGTGCGCGAGCCGCGATGGCTGCTCGAGTGCCGGCTTCGTCAGGCGCGTACAGCGCTGCTCGATGCGCGCCCAGCCGGCGAGCCGGTCGCACGCCGCGATGCCCGTCGACGCGCGCCGCAGCGTGCCGCGCACCTGGCAGCCGCTGTCGAGATCGATCGCGAGGTCGAGCGTGTCGGCCTTGGGGCGCGCGAGGTGCACGCTGACGTCGCGGTTGACGCCGCTCCAGCCGCTGCCGTCCTCGGCGAGCGTGATCGCGTCGAGCGACGCGCCGGCCGGCGTCAGATCGATCGCGACCTGGCCGTCGCTGGCGTCGAGCGCGAGTGTCGCGGAGCCCTCGCCTCCCACCGTGCAGCTCGTCCACGCGAGCTTGCCGGCGTAGTCGCCGACCCAGTCGCCCCAGCGCGGCGCATCGGTCGGCGCGGGCTTGGCGAGCGCGGCCGCGGCCACTGCCAGGCTACCGACGAGGACCGCGCGACGCATCGCTCGGAAGTCTAGCCGGAACTGTCCTCGGAGACGACCTTGGCCTCGGGCACGGCCGGGGGCGTCTTGACCAGCAGCGCGTACAGCAGCGCCCCGACGGCGAGCACGAGGACCGCCACGGCCAGCTCCTTCGGATTGGCCTTGAACTGCGCATACGCGATCCAGCACGAGATCGCGATGAACACGAGCGGCGGGAGCGGATAGAGCGGCGTGCGATACGGGCTCGTCATGCCGCGGCGCCGCATGATGAACAGCGCGCCGCAGGTCAGCGCCGCGAACACGGCGAGCAAGAAGGACGAGAACCGCATCAGCGCGCCGAGGTTGCTGACGAGCACGAACAGGATGCCGAGCACACCCTGAAGGACGACGGCGACCGTAGGTACGCCGCGCTTCGAGTACCAAGCGAGCTGCGGCGGCAGTGCGCGGTCGGCAGCCATCGCCGCGTACACGCGCGGGCCGGCCATGATCATGGCGCTGACGGCCGAGACGAGCGCGAGCGCGATCAGCGACGTGATCAGGTTGCCGCCGCGAGCGCCGAACAGGACGGTGGCCGAGGTGGCGCCGACCTCGATCACGGGTGCGAACTGGTCCTTCGGACCGGCGAGCGTATCGGACGGGACTGCATAGAAGTAGATGACGTTGAGCAGGACGTAGAGCACCATGACGGCGCCCGTGCCGAGCAGCAGCGAACGAGGCAGCGTGCGCGCGGGCTTCTCGATCTCGCCGGCGATGTACGCGGCCGCATTCCAGCCCGAGTACGCGAACATCACGTACATCAGCGACATCGCGAACGAGGTCGTGAACACGTTCGAGAGTCCGCCGTTCTGGCTCTGGAAGTGTGACCAGTCGCCATTGCCCGACGCGAAGCCGGCGACGATGAACACGACGATCAGCGCGACCTTGAGCGCGGTGAAGACGGCTTGCACGCGGCCGCCGACCTTCGTGTCGACGGAGTGCAGCAGGGTGACCGCCGCGATCAGCACGACCGCGGCAAGCTTCTGATCGATCGCGCCGTGGCTCAGCACACCGACGTAGGCGGCGAACGACAGCGCCGCGCTCGCGATCGGCGCCGAGAACCCCGCCGTCAACGAGACCCAGCCCGACACGAACCCGAGCGATGGGTGATACGCCTCGCGCAGGTACACGTACTCGCCGCCCGCCTTCGGCATCATCGTGCTGAGCTCGGCGTAGCAAGTCGCTCCGCACAGCGCGATCACGCCGCCGACGATCCAGGTGACGAGGATCGTCTTCGGGTCGTGGAGGCTCTTTGCCGAGAAGCCGGTGCTCGTGAAGATACCGGTGCCGATCATGTTCGCGATCACGATCGCGGCCGTGACCCACAGCCCGAGCTGGCGGCGCGGAGGCGTCACGATCCGCTACCGCATGTGGCGGTCGAGGAACGCGAGGGCATCGCGCCAGCAGCGGCGCGCGGATGGGTTCCAGACCAGCGCGTGGAAAGCATGAATCCCGCCGGGGTAATAACGCGCTTCGACGGGCACGTTGAGCTGCTGCAGCGCTTTTTCGAGGCGGCGCGTGTCGTCGAGGAGCGGATCCCGGGTGCCGACCGGCGCGAAGAACGGCGGCAGCGGGCGATCGAACGGCTGCTCGTGCGGCACGCCGGCCGCGTTCTCGATGATGCGCAGCGGATCCGCGAGCTCGGTGTGCGGACCGGGCTCGGGCGAATGGCCATGGAGGTACGACGCGCTGGCGTCGCGGATCATTCCGTCGATCCAGCGCGGCAGCTTGCGGCGCTCCGAGAAACGCTCGGGCCGCGAGACCTCGAGCATCGCGCAGAACGGCAGCGAGGCACGCGGCACGACGCCGCACTCGTAGACTTCCTTCGCCCACGCCTCGGGGCGGCGCTGCGTGGCGGCGAGCGTGAGCGCGGTGATCAAATTGCCGCCCGCGGACTCGCCCGCAACCGCGACGCGATTCGGATCGCCGCCGAGCTCGCGGATGCGCCTGGCCATCCACGTGTACGCGGCGCACGTGTCCTCGATCGCGGCCGGGTACGGATGCTTCGGCGCGAGCCGGTAGCTGATGTTGACGACGAGGTAGCCGAAGCGCGCGAACACGAGGCCCATCAGCCAGTGCGTGTCCTTGCTGAGCAGGTGAAACGCGCCGCCGTGCACGTAGAACACGACGGGCCATGGCTTGGGCCGGTGGACGGGGCGGTAGATGTCGAGCTGGTGGAACTCGGCGTGCGGGCCGTAGAGGATGTCGCTCTCGACCTCGACGCCGTGCCGCTTCGGCGACGCCGCCGGATGCAGCTTGCCGGTCGCGGCGAGCCCTTCGAAGAACGCGGTGGCGACCGCCGATCGCAGGCGACGCGCGAGCGTGCTGCGATAGACGTGCGGCTCGGCGGGTGCCGGGGGAGCTTCGGGAACGACAGCGTGGGCGCGACGGCTCAAGGAAGTGCTTGCAAGGTTACCTTGACCGAGCGCTTTTGGCCTGAATTCTCGACGGTGACGTCGAGGACGTCTCCCACCTTGTGTGCATCGAGGGCCTTGAAGAGATCGGGCGACTGGTGAACCTCAGTTCCGTCAACGCTGACGATGACATCGCCGGGCGTCACGCGGCCGCCGATGTTCTGCGCGCCCTTGATGCCGGCCTGGTCCGCGGCCCCGCCCTGCACGACTTGCATGATGACGACGCCGTCGATGTGATACTGAGCCGCGATCTGGTCCGACAGGATGTTGATGCCGAGGCCCGGCCTCGTGATCTTGCCGAACTTGATCAGCTGCGGGACGTTGGAGTTGATCGTGTCGACGGGCACCGCGAAGCCGATGCCCGCGTTCGCGCCGCTCGGCGAGTAGATCGCGGTGTTGATGCCGATGAGGCGCCCCGAGGAATCGAGCAGCGGGCCGCCGGAGTTGCCGGGGTTGATCGACGCGTCGGTCTGGATCACGTCGAAGATGTCGCGCTGGGTGACGCTCTTGATCTGGCGGCCGAGGCCCGAGATCACGCCGGTCGTCAGCGTCTGATCGAGCCCGAACGGGTTACCGATCGCGAGCACCTTCTGGCCGACCTTGAGGTTCTTGCTCTGCCCGATCGGCAGCGGCAGCAGCTTGCTCGGCGGCGCGTCGATGTGCAGCACCGCGAGGTCCTTGTCGGGCGCGACGCCGACGAGCGTGGCCGGATACGTCGAGCCGTCGTTGAGCGTGACGCTCGCGCGCTCCGCCTCCTGCACGACGTGGAAGTTCGTGACGATGTGGCCATCCTGATCCCAGACGAACCCGGTGCCGGTGCCCTGCGGGATCTCGGTCACGTCCATCGTCATGCGGTCGCGCCGCAGCGCGAGGCTCGTCACGTGGACGACGCTGCGCGAGAACTTGCTGAAGACATCGATCGTCGCCTGCTCGTCCGCGCCGAGCTTGTCATCCGGCCGCTGCGCGATCGGCCGCGGCTCGTAGCTGACGTAGTGCTGCGCGCCTCGGCGCTGCTGATAGACGGTCCACACCAGGGCGCCTGCTACGAGCAGCAGCAGAATCGCCAGGATCTTCGTCAGGCCAGACTCGCGCGGGGGCTGACTCACGGGATACAGCGATTGTGACATGGGGCCTCTCTCCAGGAAAACCGGGAGGGGCCTTCGTGAAATTCCTTAATGGTGCGAGGCCAGGAAGTGCTCGGCCTCGAGCGCGGCCATGCACCCCGTCCCGGCGGCCGTGATCGCCTGACGGTACTTCTTGTCCTGGCAGTCGCCGGCCGCGAACACGCCGGGGACGTTCGTCTGCGTGGTGCCCGGCACGGTCAGGATGTAGCCGGTCTCGTCGGTCTTGATCTGGCCCTTGAGGAACGCGGTGTTCGGCACGTGGCCGATCGCGAAGAACAGGCCGGCCGCCGGGTACGCCTTCTCGGCGCCGCTCTTGAGGTCCTTCACGCGGACCGACTCGACGACGTTGCCGCCCTCGACCGCGACGACCTGGCTCGACAGCAGCATCTCGACCTTGCTGTTCTCCTTCGCGCGCGCCTGCATGATCGCGCTCGCGCGCAGCTCGTCGCGGCGGTGGACGATGTAGACCTTGCTCGCGAACTTCGTGAGGAACGTCGCCTCTTCCATCGCGCTGTCGCCGCCGCCGACGACGAACAGCGGCTTGCCGCGGAACATCGGCAGCGCGCCGTCGCACACCGCGCACGCGCTGACGCCCTTCTGCCAGAGCTCGGCATCGCGCGTGCCGGGGATGTTGTCGCGCTTGGCGGTCGCGCCGGTCGCGATGATGACCGCGCGCGCCTCGCCCTCCTGCTCGTCCGTCTTGTAGCGGAACGGACGCTTGCTCAGATCGATCTCGGTCACGGTCTCCGTGAAGATGCGCGTCCCGAACCGGACGCTCTGCGCGCGGAACCGCTCGGTCAGCTCCGGGCCGCCGATCCCTTCCGGAAATCCCGGGAAGTTCTCGACGTCGGTCGTCGTCGTCAGCTGCCCGCCGGCCGCGATGCCACCCGCGAGGAACCCCTCGAACAGGACCGGATTCAGATTCGCACGCGCCGCGTAGATCGCGGCGGTGTGCGCCGCCGGGCCACTACCGATGATGACAACGTTCTCGACCATGGCGCCGTTCTTACCAGCGTTTTTCAGCCGGGGACAGTGGTGGCCCGGCGCCCGCTGTTAGATCCTGCGGCGGCTATGGAACGGAGCTCGCTGGCGCAACTGGACCGCTCGCACCGCCGTCACGACGACGTCATGTCGAGCCTGGTCGAGGCGACCCGCCGCCTCGCCGCCGGCCGCCCGCACGACCACGACATCGCGACGATCCACGAGGCCGTCGCCTACTTCCAGCGCGCGGTCACCCGCCACTTCCTCGACGAAGAAGGCTCCGTGTTTCCGCGCCTCTCGACGCGCCGCCCCGAGCTTGCCGAGGCGCTCGCCGCCCTCTCCGCCGAGCACCCCGCCCAGATCGCGCTCCACAACGCGATCGCGCAGGCGGCGTTGAACCTCGACGGCGACGCCCGCTTCGAGACCGGCAAGACGCTGCTCGAGCTCGCCGAGCGCCTCGCCGACATTCACAAGAAGCACGTCACCCGCGAGGACGAGCTGTTCACCGGCGCCCACGAAGCGCTGACCGAGCAGGACGACGTGGACATCCTCGCCGAGATGGAGACGCGTCGCGACCGCGACGACGAGTCCGGCGTGCGGCGCGCGGGCGGTGGCGGCGGCGGTGGTGGTGGTGGCGGTGGCGGTGGCCGCGGCACGGGCCGCGCCAAGACCGTCATCGGCCTGCCGGAGCCGACGCGCAAGCCTGCCCAGACCACGCCCCCGCCCGTGAGCGAGGCCGCGCCAGCGAAGAAGGCCGCGCCCGCGAAGGAGGCCGCGCCCGCCAAGGAGGCCGCGCCCGCCAGGAAGGCCGCGCCCGCGAAGAAGGCCGCGCCAGCGAAGAAGCCCGCCGCCGCGAAGAAGCCCGCCGCGAAGCCCGCGCCCGCCAAGCCGACGCCCGCGAAGAAGCGCGCCGCCACGGCGAAGCCGGTGGCCGCGAAGAAGACGCCGCTCAAGGCGGCGGCCAAGCGCGCCGTCGCCAAGGCGAAGACGGCCGCGAAGTCCGCGCTCGTGAAGGCCGCGAAGAAGCTCGCGGCGAAGAAGCCGGCCAAGAAGCGCTAGGCGCGCGTCGCGAGCGCGGCGACCTCGTCGACGACGCGCGGCCAGGCCGCGCGCGGCAGGTCGTGCCCCATGCCCTCGATCTCGACGAGCTTCGCGCCGCGGATCGCCGCCGCCGTGGCGCGGCCGCCACTCGGATCGACGAGCTGGTCGGCCGTGCCGTGGATGACGAGCGTCGGGATGTCGAGCGTGCGCAGGCGCGGCGTGCGGTCGCCCGAGGCGATCACGGCAACGCCCTGGCGAACGAAGGCCGTCGCGTCGAACCCGCGGTCGAACGCGCGGGCGGCGCGCTCGGCGACGCCGTCGAGATCCAGGCCGAGCGCGGTCGAGCCGATCAGCTGCGCGCCGCGCTGCGCGCGCTCCATCGCCTGCTCGCGCGTCATCGGCGGGCCGCCGGCGAACAGCGCGGCGGTCGCGGGGTGCGGCTGCCCGACGTCGCGCGCGCCCGTGCTCGACATGATCGACGTCAGCGTGCGCACGCGCGCGCGGTGCTCGATCGCCAGCGTCTGTGCGACGAAGCCGCCGAGCGACGCGCCGACGACGTGGGCGCTCGCGATGCCGAGCGCGTCGAGGAGGCCCGCGGTGTCGGCGGCCATGTCGGAGAGCGTGTAGGCGGCGGTCGAGGTGTCGCCGAGCATCGCGGCCGCGAAGTTCGGGATGCCGGTGAAGTGGGTCGACTCGCCGACGTCGCGGTTGTCGAAGCGGATGACGTGGAAGCGGCGCGCGACGAGCTCCGCGCAGAACGCGTCGGGCCAGGCGACGAGCTGCGCGCCGAGCCCCATGATCAGGAGCAGCGGCGGATCGGCGAGATCGCCGAGGCGCTCGTACGCGATGTCGATGCGCGCCGGTCCGACACCTCGTGCGATCTCGATCGTCACTTCTTGCGCTTGTTCTTGCCGCCGCCCGGGCCGCGGTTCGCCTGGCTTCCCCTCGGACCCTTCGCGGCAGGCTTCAGGTCCTCGCTCGTCGGCGGCGCGGGGCTGTCGACGCCCTCGTCGCCCTCGGTGCTGTCGGCGGCGGCGGCCTTGTCCTCGGCCTCGCTCGGATGATCGTCGTCGGCGTCGGGCTTCGACGGCGACTTGTTCTGCGAGGCGGGCGTGCGCGACGGCACGTCGATCGCCTTGCTCTTCTCTTCGGCGGCGGCCTGCTCCTTGAGCTCCATCTTGATGCGGCGCTGCGCCTCGCCCGACGTCGGCGCGACGACCTCCGCCGGGTCACCGTGCTTGATGATCTTCGCGAGCACGTACGCGGCGACGCCGAACGCGGCGATCGACGCCCACTGCGCGAACGTCAGCCCGAGGTGGCGCGGGTCGGTCTCCTCGGGGCGCAGCGAGTCGAGGAAGAAGCGCACGGGTGAGTACAGGAGGCCCGCGAGGACGGTGATGAGGCCCGCATTCGGGCGCTTCTTCGTGCGGAACGCGAGCCAGAGCAGCACCGCGTTGACCGGCACGAGGTAGAGGAACTCGATCAGGCCGAGGTTCCACGCGCGGATGTACTCCGACGTGCCCGGGTAGTGCTCCGCGAGGTGCGCCATGTTGAGGCTGCGCGGGTAGTCCATCGCGAGCGCGGCGTACCACTTCGTCGTATCGACGGCGGCGCCGATGTGATCGGAGACGACCGTGCAGCCGATGCGGCCAATCGTGAACGCGGGCATCAGGCCGACGATCGCGATGTCGGCGAATAACCTGACTGGCAGGCGTTTCCACCAGACGTAGATCGCGAACCCGACCGCGCCGCCGACGAAGCCGCCGTAGGAGGAGATGCCATCCCAGAACCGCAATGGCAGCGGCCACTGCGAGATGTGCAGGAAGTTCACCGGCTCGGAGATCCGGTCCCACTGGTACATGATCACGTCGAACTCGTGGGCACCGATGAAGCCGGCGACCGTGATCCAGCCGGTGAGGCCGCGGATGTGCTCGTCGGAGACGCCGTGCCACTCCGCGTAGCGGCGCAGCAGCGCGGCACCGATCAGCACGCCGGCGGCGACGATCATGCCGAAGACCTGGATGGGGACGCCGATGTCGATCGGCGGCGGCGGCTTGAGGAACGGCAGGGCAACCGCAGCAGTCAGGACGGACATGGGCACGGAGCCTACAACAGGCCGGGGCGCGCGCTATCATCCCGGTGTGATCTGGGGCCCATTCCTGCTCGCGGTCGTGCTCGGGCTGATCGTCTCGGCGGGGCTGTACTTCGCGTACCTGTGGCCCTCCGACGAGCCGCCGGAGCCCAGCGGCGACCCGCGTCCAGACGAGAAATGAAGGCGTTCGCGCTCCTGCTGGCCACCAGCGCGGCCGCCGCGGCGGCTCCCGGCGAGGTCGTGCGCGTCGAGCATCGCGACCCGGGAGCGGTCCCGAGCGCGGGCCCCGCCGACGCGCCGGTGACGATCGAGGTGTTCTTCGTACCGGGCTACAACTCGCGGACGACCTGGTACCGCGCGCTCGAGGACCTGCAGCGGCGGCACCCGAGCAAGATCCGGCTCGTGTACCGCGTGCTGACGATCAGCGGCCAGACGCGCGCGCCGTACCTCGCGCTGGAGGCCGCCGCCGAGGGCCGCTATCGCGAGCTGATGACGAAGCTCCACGAGGCGCAGGCGCAGCGCCTGATGACGCTCAACGACGCGCAGCTGATCGAGGTCGCGAAGGCAGCGGGCGTCGACCCGGAGCGCGCGCAGGCCGCGATGAAGGATCCGCCGCCGGCCTACAAGCGGCTCGTCGAAGGCAACGAGCGCCGCCGCAAACAACACGTGCACGCCGCGAACGAGCCGACCGTGCTGTTCAACGGCAAGCCGGTCGTCGTGCCGCTCGTCAGCCTGACGACGAACGACCTCGAGCGCCTCTACGCGCAGGCACGCGACACCGCGGAGGACCTGCTCGACCGCGGCGCGAGCCCCGCGACGCTCGCCGACGCACTCGACGAGCAGCGCCCCCTGCCCGCCGAGATCACCGTGCAGACCGGGCCGACCGACGAGGAGATCGGCGAGCTGCCCAGCGACCCGCCGCTCGCGAACCCACCGCTCGACGTGCGCGGCCTACCGAGCCACGGCCCCGCCGAGGCGCCCGTGACGATCATCGTCGCGTGCAGCCCGACGAGCCTCAACTGCGAGCAGCCGCTGATGGCCGCGACGCAGGCGCAGCGCGATGCGTATCCCGAGCAGGTGCGCGTCGTGTGGGCGCCGTACTTCGGCGTCGACCTCGACAACGCTGCCGACCTCGCGCTCCTCGGCGACGCCGCGCTGTGCGCCGAGAAGATCGGCACGAGCAGCGAGCGCGAAGGCGACTTCGACAGCACGACCTCGCCCGGCTGGCGCTGGGTGACCAGCATCCTCGGAGAATCGCGCAGCCGCCGGCGGCGGATGACCACCGAGGAGCTCATCGATCACACCGCCGAGAAGCTGCACGTCGAGCCGCGCGCATTTGCCGCGTGCCGCGCACAGATGGCGGGCACCACGCTCGCGTGGATCGAGGCTGCGCGCCACAGCGGAGTTCGTACGAGCCCGGCGACGATCCTCGGCGGCCGCATCTACGGCCCCATCACCGACGGCACGACGTTGCAGCTCCTCGTCGAGGCCGAGCTCGCGCCGGGCTGGCTCGGCGAGGCCGCACCGGCGTGGATCCGCGTGTTACCCTAGCCGCCGATGGAGCTCTCGTTCGCGGCGGCGACCGATGTGGGTCGCCAGCGAAATCACAATGAGGACAACTTCCTCATCGACAAGAAGCTTCGTCTGTTCATGGTCGCCGACGGCATGGGCGGCCACGCCGCCGGCGAGGTCGCGAGCTCGATCGCGGTCCACGAGATCCGCGACGCCGTGAACAACCAGAAGGAGCTGCTCGACCGCTACCGCGTCGATCACCCGGGCGTGCAGCCGTACGAGATCCTCCAGGTGCTCGAGCACGCGGTCCAGGAGGCGTGCGGCGCGGTGTTCCGGCGCGCGCAGGCCGAGCCCGACAAGCGCGGCATGGGCACGACCGCCACCGTGCTGCTGATCGCGGGCACCGGCGATCACCTGCGCGGGTTCATCGCCCACGTCGGCGATTCGCGCGTCTACCTCGCGCGCCAGAACCAGGTCCACGTCCTCACCGAGGACCACTCGCTGATGAACGAGCTCGTCCGCCGCGGCAAGCTCAACCGCGAGCAGATCGAGACGTCGCCGTACAAGCAGTACAAGAACGCGGTCACGCGCGCGGTCGGCGTCAACGGCTCCGTCGAGGTCGACACGTTCGACTTCGACATCCTGCCCGGCGACCGCTTTCTGATCTGCAGCGACGGCATGTACGCGTACGTCGACGAGAGCGAGCTGCCGCGCCAGCTCGCCGACGGCGAGGTCAAGGAAGTGCCGAAGCGCCTCGTCGAGGTCGCGAACAAGGGCGGCGGCCACGACAACATCACGGCCGTCGTGATCCGCGTCGGCGCGACCACCGCCGAGCTCTCGCCGAAGACGAGCGAGGTCGGCCTCAAGCTCGACGTGCTCAAGGGCATGCAGATGTTCCGGTTCCTGTCGTTCAAGGAGCTGGCGCAGGTCGCCGCGATCTCGCAGACGCTCGAGGTCGCCAAGGATCAGACGATCTTCTCGTTCGGCCAGCCCGGCGACGCGATGTACATCGTCGCCTCGGGCAGCGTGAAGCTGCTCAAGGGCGACAACGTCGTCGCCGAGCTCGGGCGCGGCCATCACTTCGGCGAGCTCGCGCTCGTCGAGCGCTCGACACGCTCGCTGACGGCCGTCACCGCCGACGCCACGCGGCTCGTCGTGATCGGCCGCAAGGACTTCCTCGATCTCATCAAGCGCGAGCCGGCCGCCGCCGTGAAGATGCTGTGGTCGTTCGTCCAGGTGCTCGGCCAGCGCCTCCGCAAGACGACCGACGACCTCGCCGACGCGCTCCACGGCGACAAGCACGGCCTGCAGACCGAGACCGACAACCTCGCCCAGGAATAGCTAGCGTGTCGCCGACGCGCTGTTGCTGATCATCATCGGCTGCTTCCGCGAGCTCGTCATGCGCAGCTGGGTCGCGGCATCGCTGCGGTAGCCTCCGTCCGGTCGAGCGTCGGGGTCCGGCTCGCGCGTCGTCGCGCCGTAGATCGCGATCGTCCCGCCGACCTCGATCACTGCCTCGCGGTAGCGCAGCGATCGGTTGAACAGCCCGCCCGCATGCGTGCTCGCCGTGCCGTGCGCGTCGAGGAACGCCTTCTCGCGCTCCGTCGGCTTGTCGAGCGTGCCCGACGATCCGGTCTGCGTGAAGTCGAGCGCGACCTTGCACGAGCTCGGATCGACGATCGCGCGCGCGCTGCCATCGTCGACGACGAACATCACCGCGCGATCCTCGCGCACGATCTCCTTCCAGTCCTTGCCGTCGGAGACCTCGACGATCGCCGTGTAGTACAGCGCCGGGCGGCCCGAGAGCGGCGCCTCGAGCGTGTCGTCGAGCGCGACGGCCTTGCCGACGACGCGGCCGAGCGTCCCCTCGGGGAGCTCGGCGAGCGTCTTGCGCGGGTAGCGCGCGAGCTCGCGCTTGAGCTGGCTCTCTCGCGAGAAGTAAGGCTTGAGAATGTACTGGTACGCGGTGATCCCGCCGAAGGCGACCGCGAGGACAGTGGGGACCGGGTTCACGGCGCGAGCTTACGCCCGGGCGGCCGCGATCACGTCGGCCGGCGCCTGCACGAGCTCGATCAGCACGCCCTCGCCCGACAGCGGCGACGCGGCGTCGCCCTTCGGGTGGATGAAGCAGACGTCGTGACCCGCGGCGCCCTTGCGGATGCCGCCCGGCGTGAACCGCACGCCCTGCTCCGTCAGCCACTTCACGGCGGCCGCGAGGTCGTCGACCCACAGGCCGAGGTGGTTGAGGCGCGGCTCGTGCACCTTCGGGGACTTCGCGGCATCGATCGGCTCCATCAGATCGATCTCGACACCCGCGATCGAGAGGATGTCCTCGTCGACGTTCTCGCGCTCGCTGCGGAAGCTCGAGATCGCCGGGATGCCGAACAGGTCGACCCACAGGTGGCGGAGCGCGGCCTTCGACGGCGCGCCGATCGCGACCTGCTGGATGCCGAGCACGCGGAACGGGCGCGTCATTTCGCGTTCCGGACTTCGTCGAGCGTGCGCAGGCCGGGCCGCGGCGCGTTGACGAGGATCGCCATGTTGCCGTTCGGGTGCTTGTTCTCGCGCATCAGCTGGTGGCACTCGCCCGTCTCGTCGAACTTGAACACGCGCGACAGGCACGGATCGACCTTGCCGTCGATCACGAGCTGGTTGACGCCCTGCGCCTGCACGTCGTTCGCGAAGTGCGAGCCCTGGAGGCGCTTCTGGCGCATCCAGTGATAGCGGAGGTCGAGGGTGGCGTTGTAGCCGGTCGTGCCGGCGCAGATCACGACCATGCCGCCGGTCTCGCACATGAAGCAGGAGGTCGGCAGCGTGGTCTCGCCCGGGTGCTCGAACACGATCGTCGGGCTCTTCTTCTCGCCGAGCGCCTCCCAGAACGCGGCGCCGAACGCGCGCGCGCCCTTGAGCCACTGCCCGTACTCGAGCTCGTCGGACCAGCGCGGGAGCTTGCCCCAGTGATCGAACTTGCGGCGATCGATCACGCCGACCGCGCCGAGCTTCTTGCAGAACTCGTTCTTGCTGTCGCCGGCGACGACCGCCACCGGCCGGGCACCCGCGGCGCGCGCGATCTGGATCGCCATCGAGCCGAGGCCGCCGGCGCCGCCCCAGATCAGGACGGGATCGCCGGGCCCGACGACGTTCGGCGCCCAGCCGTGCAGCATGCGGTACGCGGTCGCCGCGACGAGCATGTACGCGGCCGACTCTTCCCACGTCAGGTGCGCCGGCTTCGGCACGCACTGGTGGTCCTGGACCTTCGTGTACTGCGCGAACGAGCCCCAGTTCGACTCGTAGCCCCAGATCTGCTGGGTCGGCGCGAACATCGGATCCTTGCCCGAGAGAACCCACGGGTCATCGGGCTCCCACATGCCGCAGTGGACGACGACGTTGTCGCCGACCTTGACGTTCTTGACGTCCTTGCCGACCGCCCACACGACGCCCGACGCATCGCTGCCGCCGATGTGGAAGTCCTCCTTCACACCCCAGCGCTTCTGCCGCGTCTTGATGACGTCGATCGGCACGCCCATCGCCGCCCACACGTTGTTGTAGTTGACGCCCGCCGCCATCACGTAGACGAGCACGTCGCGCGGCCCCAGCTCGGGGACCGTCAGCGCCTCCTGTTTGAACGCGTCGCGCGGCTCGCCGAATCGTTCGGCGCGGATCACCTGCGCGAGCATCTTCGAGGGGACAACGCCGAGCTCGGGCACGTCGCCGAGCTCGTACAGGTCAGTGGACGGGTTGGCGATGGCGGTTGACACCATGCGTTAATCTAGTCGAATCTCCGCCGAGCGGCTCGACTTTCTCACGGCGATCTCGCGTTCAGTTGGCGAGCCGCGTCCACTGTGCGCAGGCGCCCTCTGCCACCTATGATGCGCGCGTGTCCCGCTGGTACTGGCTGCTGCTCGTGCCGATCGTCTTGCCGCTCGTGACGGTCGTCTACAACCGCGTGGAGCCACGGCTCTTCGGCTTTCCCTGCTTCTACTGGGCGCAGCTGTCGTACGTGTTCGTCGGCGTGATCTTCACGTGGGCGGTCTATCGCGGGACGCGCGGCAAATGACGGTCCAGCTCGTCGTCTTCATCGTCCTGTTCGCGGTCGTCGCGGTCATGGGGTTCGTCGCCGCGCGCTGGCGGCGCCCCGCATCCATGGAGCACCTCGACGAGTGGGGCCTCGGCGGCCGCAGCTTCGGCGGCTGGGTCACCTGGTTCCTCATCGGCGGCGATCTCTACACCGCGTACACGTTCATCGCGGTGCCGGCGCTGCTCTACGCCGCGGGCGCCGCCGGCTTCTTCGCGATGCCGTACACGGTCCTGACGTACCCGCTCGTCTTCATCCCGCTGATCCGCCTGTGGTCGGTCTCGCACAAGCACGGGTTCGTCACGCCGGCCGACTTCGTGCGCGCGCGCTTCGGGTCGCCCATGCTCGCGCTGCTCGTCGCGATCACCGGAATCATCGCGACGATGCCGTACATCGCGCTCCAGCTCGTCGGCATCGAGGCCGTCCTCAAGGCGATGGGCGTCACGGGCGACCTGCCACTCGTCATCGCGTTCGCGATCCTCGCCGCCTACACGTACCAGAGCGGCCTGCGCGCGCCCGCCCTGATCGCGTTCGTGAAGGACATCTTGATCTACATCGTGATCATCGCGGCGATCGTCGTGATCCCCGCCAAGCTCGGCGGCTGGCGCGGCATCTTCGACGGCGCGGCGACCAAGCTCGGCCCCAAGTTCCTGCTCGGCCCCAAGTCGCAGCTCCAGTACATCACGCTCGCGTTCGGCTCCGGTCTCGCGCTCTTCCTCTACCCGCACACGCAGACCGGCGTGCTCGCGAGCAAGAACCGCGACGTCATCAAGCGCAACATGGCCGCGCTCCCCGCCTACTCGCTCGTGCTCGGCCTCATCGCCCTGCTCGGCTACATGGCGATCGCCGCCGGCATCAAGCCGGAGAACGGTGACGTCTCGACGGTCGTGCCGATCCTGTTCGACCGCATGTTCCCGCCGTGGTTCGCGGGCGTCGCGTTCGCCGCCGTCGGCATCGGCGCGCTCGTCCCCGCCGCGATCATGTCGATCGCCGCCGCGAACCTCCTGACGCGCAACATCTACGTCGAGTTCGTTCGCCCCGACGCCACCCCCGCCCAGCAAGCGCGCGTCAGCAAGCTCGCCTCGCTCGTCGTGAAGTTCGGCGCGCTGCTGTTCATCGTCGCCCTCAACCCGCGCTTCGCGATCGACCTCCAGCTGATCGGCGGCGTGATCATCCTGCAGACGCTGCCCTCGGTCGGCGTCGGGCTGTTCACGCGCTGGCCGCACCGCACGGCCCTGATCGCGGGCTGGCTCGCCGGCATGTCCGCCGGCCTGTGGATGCTCTACACGGTGCCGAACCCGGCGACGCACCACGCGCACTTCGGCGGCTCCGCGTTCAACCTCGCGACGCTGGGCGGCCCCGACGTCACGATCTACGCCGGCTTCATCAGCGTGCTCGTCAACGCGCTCGTCGTCGTGCTCGTGACGCTCGTCGCCCGCGCGGCGGGCTGGCCGGATGGCGTCGATGCCACGGCGGGCGCCGACTACCACGTCGAGCGCGCTTAGTCGGCGTTATCGGGCTCGATGAACGACCACCGGATCTCCGGCGCGCGCGCCTTGAGGCGCCGCTCGAAGTCGTTGATCACCTCGACCAGCTGGTTGGTCTCGAGGCCGGCCTTGAAGCAGAGCTTCGCGGCGACGACGATCTCGCCCGGCCCCTGCTGGACGGTCAGCACGCGGATCACGCGCTCGACGTTCGGGTCGGCCTCGGCGACCGCCGCGACGTGGGCCTCGACCGCCGGGTCGGCGGCCTCGCCGACGAGCAGGGACTTGACCTCGCGCGCGAGGAACGTCGCGACGCCGACGAGGACGAGGCCGATCGCGAGCGAGCCGATGCCGTCGTAGCGGCCGTCGCCCGTCTCGCGGGCGAGCAGGAGCGCGGCGAGCGCGAACAGAAGGCCGAGGACGGCGGCGCTGTTCTCGCCGAACACGACGATCAGGTCGCTGTCCTTGGTGTCGCGCAGGTAGCCAACGAACGGCTTGTCACCGCGGCGCTTGTTGATCTCGCGGATGTTGCCCAGGCAGCTCCAGCCCTCGAGGAGCAGCGAGAACAGGAGGATGGCGAGCGCGACCGTGATGCTCTCGACCGCCTCGGGGTGCAAGATCTTCTCGATGCCCTCGTTGATCGAGAACACGCCGCCGCCGAAGAAGAGCAGCAGCGCGACGATGAACGAGTAGAAGTAGAGCGTGCGGCCGTAGCCGAGCGGGTGCGAGGCGTCGGCGGGCCGGCGCGCGGAGCGGACGCCGCGCAGGAGCAAGAGCTGGTTGCCGCAGTCGGCGAAGCTGTGCAGCGTCTCGGCGAGCATCGCGCCGGAGCCGGAGAGGAACGCGGCGACGCCCTTCGCGCACGCGATCACGACGTTGACCGCGAGCGACTTGATGATCTCGCCGGTGGACTCGCCGTGGCCGCTCATTTGATGAGTCTGGAGAGCGCCTTGAACTCGTCGGTGCCGGCCCGGCCGAGCAGGTCGAACACGATGGTCTCCGTCGACGTGACGGTGGCACCCGCCTTCGCGATCAGGTCCCGCCCGATCTCCCAGTTGAGCTTGGCGCGGCTGCACGCGGCGTCGATCGCGACGAACGCGCTGAGACCGCGGGAGACGAGCCCGCGCGCGGTCTGATAGACGCAGATGTGCGTCTCCATGCCGGCGATGATGAACTGATCGCGGCCGTTCCTCGCATCCGGGTGTACGAGGCCGGCGGCGGAGAACTCGACCTTGTCGAAGCGGTGCGCGGTCGGCGGCAGCACGTCGTTGATCGCCGCGACGGTGGGACCGAGCCCCTTCGGATACTGCTGCGAGACGAGGATCGGCAGGCCGAGGCGCTTCGCGGCCTCGATCAGGATCGTCGTGTTGCGCAGCACCTGCGCGAGGATCTCCTCGGGCATCGCGGGCGCGAGGCGCTCCTGGATATCGACGACGAACAGCGCCGCGCGCTCGCGCGACAGCGCCGTCACGCCTGCTCTCCGAGCGTGGCGAGCGCGTCCTGCAGGCGCTGGCGGCGCGCCTGCTCCTCGGCGAGGCGGGCCTTCTGCTCGGCGACGACCTCTTCGGGCGCGCGCGCGAGGAAGTCGGCATTGCCGAGCTTCTTCTCGATCGTCGCGATCTCCTTCTCGGCCTTGCCGATGTCCTTGCCGATGCGCGCCTTCTCGGTCTTGGCGTCGATGAGGCCGCCGAGCGGCATCACGATCTCGATGTCGCTGCCGACGAGCGTCTTCGCGGCGCCCTTCACGTCGCCCCCGGTGGCGCTGATCGTCGCGGTGACGCGCGCCATGCGGCCGAGGAAGTC
Source organism: uncultured Kofleriaceae bacterium (assembly GCA_964446175.1). GTDB lineage: Bacteria > Myxococcota_A > Polyangia > Haliangiales > Haliangiaceae > JABFXX01. The sequence goes on along the minus strand of CAYUNM010000016.1, from coordinate 114,376 downwards.
CTGGTAGCGCGTGATGATCTCGCGCGGACCGTCCTTGGCGATGCGCAGCTCGACGTTGACGTTCTGGGCCGGCGGCAGGCCGTACGTCTGGCGCAGCATGCGGCACTGCTGCACGACGCCCTGGATCAGCTGCATGTCCGCCTCCGCCGCCGCGTCGATCCACTGCCGGTCGGCGCGCGGGAAGACGGTGATCATCAGCGAGCCCGGCAGCTGCGGCGGCTTCGGCAGCTTCTGCCAGATCTCCTCGGTGACGAACGGTGCGAACGGGTGCAGGAGGCGCATCGTCGTCTCGAGCGTCGTCGCGAGCACGCCCTGCACCATGTGCCGGCGCGACGCCTTCGCGAGGTCCTGCTGGAGGTCATCGCTCTGGTGGAGGTGCGGCTTGGCGAGCTCGATGTACCAGTCGCACAGCTCGCCCCACACGAACTGGTAGATCGCGTTCGCCGCGTCGCTGAAGCGGAACGCCTCGAGCGCGGTATCGACATCCTGCGCGACCGCCTGCAGCCGCGACAGGATCCAGCGCTCGGGCATGCCGAGCTGCGCCCGACCCTGCGGCGACGCGAGCTGCGCCTCGAAGCGCTCCGGGTCGTAGCCGTCGAGGTTCATCAGCGCGAAGCGCGACGCGTTCCACAGCTTGTTGATGAAGTTGCGGTAGCCCTCGACGCGATCGATCGACAGCCGGATGTAGCGGCCGCTCGTGTTCAAGGCGGCGAGCGAGAACCGCAGCGCATCGGCGCCCATCGCCGCGATGCCCTTCGGGAAGTGCTTCTTGACGCCCTTCTTCGCCGCCTCGGGGTCCGGCGGCTTCTCGACATCGATGCGCTCGAGCAGCGTCTCCTGCGTCGCGCCGTGCACGACGTCGAGTGGATCGATGACGTTGCCCTTCGTCTTGGACATCTTGTCACCGTTCTCGTCGGTGACGATCGACGTCAGGTACACCGTGCGGAACGGGACCTTCCCCATGAAGTGGAGGCCCATCATCATCATGCGCGCGACCCAGAAGAAGATGATGTCGGGGCCGGTGACGAGCACGTTGTTCGGATAGAACGTCGCGAGCTCGCGCGTCTTCTCGGGCCAGCCGAGCGTCGAGAACGGCCACAGCGCCGACGAGAACCACGTGTCGAGCACGTCCTCGTCCTGCTTGACGGCGCCCTTGCACTTCTCGCACGCGGTCGCGTCCTCGCGCGACACCGTGATGTGACCGCACGCCTCGCAGTACCAGGCCGGAATGCGATGCCCCCACCACAGCTGGCGCGAGATGCACCACGGCTTGATGTTGGTCATCCAGTGCATGTAGGTCTTCGTCCACAGCTCGGGGACGAACTTCGTCTTGCCGTCCTCGACGGCCTTCGCGGCCTTCTCGGCGAGCGGCGCCGCGTCGACCCACCACTGCTCCATCAGCATCGGCTCGATCACGGCACCGCTGCGCTGCGAGCGACCGCGCGGGACCTTGTACGGCTTGACCTCGCCGAGGAAGCCGCCGGCCTCGAGGTCGGCGACGACGGCCTTGCGCGCCTCGTCGACGGTCATGCCGACGTACTTCGCCGGCGCGGGCGCCATCATGCGACCCTTGCTGTCGATGACCTGGATGATGTCGAGCTTCGCGATCTGCGACGCGTCGTAGTCGTTCGGATCGTGGGCGGGCGTGATCTTCACGGCGCCGGAGCCGAACGCCGGATCGGGCCAGGGCTTGCCGTCGCGCACGAGATCGAACGGCACGATCGGGATCGTGCGGCCCGTCAGCGGCAGATCGACGGTCTTGCCGTGCAGGTGCTTGTAGCGCTCGTCGGACGCGTGCACCGCGACGGCCGTATCGCCGAGCATCGTCTCGGGGCGCGTCGTCGCGACGATGATCTCGCCGCCGCCGCCGGTCAGCGGGTACTTGAGCTCCCACAGCGAGCCGTTCTCCTCGGCCGTGTCGACCTCGAGGTCGCTGACGACGGTCTCGCTCGCCGGGTCCCAGTTGATCATCCGCTTCGCGCGGTAGATCAGCTTCTCTTCGTAGAGGCGAACGAACGCCTCGCGCACCGCGCGGTTGGACTTCTCGTCCATCGTGAAGCGCTCGCGCGGCCAGTCGAGCGAGAAGCCCATCAGCTTCTCCTGCTCGCTGATGCGGCCGCCGCTGCGCTCCTTCCACGCCCACGCCTTGCGCAGGAACTCCTCGCGGCCGAGCTCGAAGCGCGTCTTGTTCTCGCGGCGCTTGAGATCCTTCTCGAGCAGCACGTGCACCGCGATCGACGCGTGGTCGATGCCGGGCATCCACATCGCGTTGAAGCCGTGCATCCGCTTCCAGCGGATCAGGATGTCCTGCATCGTCGAGCCGAGCGCGTGGCCGATGTGCAGCGAGCCGGTGACGTTCGGCGGCGGAAGCGTGATCGAGAACGGGACGGTCGGGCTCGACTCGTCCGCGTGGAAGAACCCGTTCTCGAGCCAGAAGCGGAGCCAGCGCGGCTCGACCTCGCTCGGATCGTACTGCTTGGGAAGCGCCGTCGACGTCGTCATGGACGTCGGGACGCTAGCACGCGCGGCGACTAGCTGCGACGCGCCGCGGCGAGCTGCTCGAGGTTCTCTCGGATGATCTGCTCGGCGAGATCCGGCACGACCTCCCACACGACGCGCTCGACAACCTCGGTCGACAGCTTGAGCAGCGCGGCGAGCTCCGGCGAGCCCTCCTGCAGGCCGGTCGCCTCGGCAAGACGTGCCGCCATCTTGGCGAGCGTCGCCTCGACGAGCTTGCTGCGCTTCGTAGCGTTACCGGCGACCATCGGGGCGCGATTCATTCCACCAACTCCAGAAATGACGGGGGTCGAAGCAGCAGCGGGTTGAGCAGCAGCGGGCGCGGCCGCCTGAGCGGGCGGACGCAGACCGGCCTGTGCGGCGAGGTTCGCGGCGACCGGTGGGACCGCCATCGCCATCGTCTTCGCGGGAGCGGGTGCCGCGGGCGCGGCCGGCGTGACCGTCGGCGCGACGCCGGCGGGCATCTTGATCGTCGGCATGCCCATGATCGTCGAGCTGCGCGGGGGCTGGTTCGCCGCCGCCGCCGCCGCCGCTCCGGCTGCCGCCGCCGCCGCGGGACCGGGCTTGACTGCTGCCGCCGCGGGAGCCGCCGCCGCACCGGCCTTGGCCGTCGTGCCCTTGGCCACGATCTCGGTCACCTTCTCGAGCATCGTCTGCGTGTCCCAGGGCTTGGGCAGGTTCGCGTCCGCGCCGACCTGCGTGCCCTTGGCCGCGTCGTACGGAGCGCCGTTGCCGACGAGGATCACGACCGGCACGTCCGGCATGCTCCCCTTGAGCTCCTGGCACAGGTCGTAGCCGGTCTTGCCCGGCATCTGCGAATCGGCCAGCACGACCGCCGGCTTCTGGGACTTCGCCTTCTGAACGGCCTCTTCGACGGACCGCGCGCCGACGTACGTGAAGTCCGTGCCGCGGAACGTGATCTCCGCGACCTGCTGCATCGTCGCGCTGTCATCGACGCACAAAACGATCTTGCTCACTTGGTGTCCTCCCAGAGCTGAGATCAATCGTAACAGGCCGGCGCGCGCACGGTCAAACCAAGTGCCCCGAAACCGTAGGCCTTTTCCATGTGCTAGCGTGCGCCGCCATGCCGACCCATCTGACGCCACTGCATGTCGCCGCCGCCGAGGCTGTCGCCGCGCACGCCGGGGTGTCGGCCAGCGACCTCAAGGTCGAGACGCCCCCCCGCCCAGACATGGGCGATCTCGCGGTCGGCTGCTTCACGATCGCCAAGGCCCAGAAGGCCAACCCGGCGCAGGTCGCGCAGCAGATCGCGGCCGCGTTCCAGCCAACGCCTCTGCTCGCGAGCGCGCAGGCGGCCGGCCCGTTCGTCAACTTCCGCGTGAACCGCGCGGCCGCGTTCCAGTGGATCGTCGGCGCCGCGCTCGGCGGCTCGCTGCTCCCGCGCGCGTTCGGCGCCGGCAAGACGATCACGATCGACTACGGCTCGCCGAACATCTCCAAGCACCTCGCCTATCACCACATCCGCGGCACGACGATCGGTCACGCGCTCGCGCAGTCGTTCCGCGCGCTCGGCTACAAGGTCGTCGCGATCAACTTCCTCGGCGACTGGGGAACCACGCACGGCATGGTGCTCGCCGCCTACGAGCGGTGGGGCCAGGGCGCCGAGCCCACCGTCGATCTGCTCAACCAGCTCTACGTGCGCTTCCGCGCCGAGGTGAAGGATCCCGAGGACGAGGGCCGCATGTGGCTCAAGCGCCTCGAAGAGGGCGAGCCCGCCGCCTACGAGCTCTGGCAGCGCTTCCGCAGCGTCTCGTGGCGCGAGTTCGAGGAGGTCTACAAGATCCTCAACATCGACTACGACGACCTCAACGGTGAGGCGTACTTCGTCAAGGGCGGCAACGAGGCCGTCGCGAAGCTGCGCGAGACCGGCCTGCTCGTCGAGAGCGAGGGCGCGCAGGTCGTCGAGCTCGAGGGCGAGAAGACGCCGATCCTCCTGCTGACGAAGGACGGCACGACGCTCTACGCGACGCGCGACGTCGCGGCCGCGATCTATCGCGAGGACACGTACCACCCGACGCGGTCTCTCTATGTCGTCGACCGCGGCCAGGCCCTGCACTTCCGCCAGCTGTTCAAGCTGCTGACGAAGATGGGCTTCGCCTGGGCGAAGAAGTGCCAGCACATCCCGTACGGCCTCGTGCGCGTCGGCGGCAAGAAGACCGGCACGCGCCTCGGCAACGTCGTCCTCATGCGCGACGTCTTCAAGATCGCCGAGGAAGAAGCGCGCGAGCGCCTCACGAAGGTCCCGCCCGAGCTGCTCGACGAGGTCGCGCGCGAGATCGGCATCGGCGCCGTCATCTTCGGCAACCTCGCCGCCCAGCGCGAGAAGGACATCGACTTCGATCTCGACAAGGCCGTCGAGCTCGAGGGCGACTCCGGCCCCTACGTCCAGTACTCGCACGCGCGCTGCGCGTCGATCGTCCGCCGCGCGGGCGACCCCGTCTCGCCCGACGCCGACTACAGCAGGCTCACGACGGACCTCGAGTGGGCGGTCGCGAAGCGCCTCGCCGACTTCGCCGACATCGTCGTGCGCGCGACCGAAAACTGCGAGCCGCACGTCATCTGCCACTACCTCCTCGAGCTCGCGGGCGACTACTCGCGCTGGTACACCGCCGGCAACGACGACGCCGCGCAGCGCGTGCTCTGCGAGGACACCGCGACGCGCCGCGCCCGCCTCGCCCTCGTCGGTGCCGTGCAGGCGACGCTGCGCGAGGGCCTGTCGCTGCTCGGCATCGCCGCGCCGGATCAGATGTAGTCAGCGGATCCGCTTCTTGATGTCGTGGAGCAGCTGCTCCGCGCTGTCGATGGCGCGCATCAGCCGATCCTGCAGCTTCGGATCGCCCGAGAGATCGTGCCAGAGCCGATCGCGGCGATGGATCGAGCGCAGGCGCGTCACGACGTCCTCGGCGTACAGCACGTGGCGCAGCGGATACGGCGCCGCCTGTTGCGGATCGGCCTGGCCGATGACGAGCTGGCGCGCCAGGTCGGTCGGCGCGGGCCGCGGGTTGCCGACGCTCGTGCCGCGCGCGGGGACCGGCACGATGCGCGGGTTCTCCCCGAGCCCGTCGGGCGCGGCGACGCGCGGGCGAACGATGGCCTCCGGCGGCAGCGGATCGCCTTCGCGATGGACCGAGACGATCGGCGACGTCTTCATCGTCGCGACCTCGAGCACCTTGCCGACCCACTCGACCGGCGGGACGTCGAACAGCGAGCGATCGCCGATGCGCGGATCCGAGTCGCGGATGACCACGTTCTCGCGATCGGTGCCCGCCTGACCGCGCACGATCGCGGTCTTCTTGCCGTGCTCCTCGTGGATCGCGACGTGATAGACGCTCGACTCGGTCTGCACCCGATAGACCTGGATCGCGTGCGCGCGGAGATCACCGAAGTGCGTCCGGGTCGGATCCATCCGTCCATTCTATCAGGCAGGTGCGAAGCGTGCCTTGAGCGCGAGCGCGGGCCGTTCGACGAGGAAGTACGAGCCGATAGCGGCCGCGAGCGTCAGGGCGAGGCTCGCCGCGAGCGAGACCTCGAGAAACATGATCGCGTGATGCCACAGGTAGACGCCGTACGAGATGCGACCGAGCGCGACGAGCGGGCGCTGGGCGAGCACGACCTCGACGGGCCGCCACGGCTGCATCGCGAGCTGCACGACGACCACCGCCACACACACGGCGAGCAGCGTGAGGCTGCCGTGGCGGAACAGGTTCAGATCGTTGATGCGCGCCGTCACGACGAAGTACGCGATCCCCGCCGACGCGAGCACGAACAGCGCACGCGAGACGAGCTTCGGCATGCGTGGCTGGAGGTCGGAGAGTGCGGCGGCCGCACAGCCGATCAGCAGCGCATCGGCGCGCGTGTCGGTCGCGAAGTAGATCCGCATCCACGTGCCGGGGTCGTGATCGATGCACAGCAAGACCTTGCGGATCGACGCGGCCGCCGCGAGCACGAGCGCGATCCGCGCGATCGCCGTGCGCGACAGGCGCGCCCGGAGCAGCAGGAGCAACACGAGCGGCCACACGAGATAGAACTGCTCCTCGATCGCGAGGGACCAGGTGTGGCTGATCGGGCTGATGCGCAGGACGTGAAGCGCGAGGAACCAGTTGCCGACGTAGCTCAGCGCAGCGAGCAGCCACTGCCACGAGACGAACCACGCGCAGGCCACGAGCAGCAGCAGCAGCGCCGGCAGGAGGCGAAGGGCTCGCCGCGCATAGAACGCGCGCAGCCGGATCGCGGACGTGCGGTCCCACTCCTTGAGCAGCAGGCGCGTGATCAAGAAGCCGCTGAGCACGAAGAAGATGTCGACGCCGAGGAAGCCGCCGTCGAAGCCCGCGACGTGGAAGTGGAACAGCACGACGAGCGTGACGGCGATCGCGCGGATGCCGTCGAGACTCGGGTGGTAGCCGAGCGTGCGCGGCACTACTTCCCGGTCTCGGGCGGGGTCTGCCGGATGGTGTCGTCGTGGGCGATGAAGCGCGCGGTCGCGGGGGTCAGCGGCGCGCAGCCGCCGGGACGCTTGTAGATACAGACCGTGTTCCAGCAGTCGCCGCGCACGTACGGCGGGGGCAGATCGAGATCGGGACGCACGAGCAGCACGTTGACGCTCGCCGCGGCTTCGCCGACATCCTCGGGGTGCAGCAGCTCGAGGAACGGGACATCGCGGTGCAGGTACGCGTAGCCGCCGGTCTGTCCCCAGTGCAGCGCGGCGAGGCCGAGCCCGCACAGGTCGGGATCCTCGCCGACTTGCAGCGTCGCGCGCAGGAAGTTGGTGCGCTCCGTCCACAGCGAGAGCACGTGGCCCTTCTTGCCGAGGCTGAAGATCAGCCCCGGGTCGTCGTAACGGTTGGCGAGCGAGATGCTCGTCGTGAACGCGATGACGAGCGCGCCGACCGCCCCGAGGCGTGCGATCTTCTCGTTGCGAGCGACACGCTCGACGACGATCGCGAGGCCCATCCCGGCGAGCACGATCACGAGCGCGAGCGCCGGATAGAGGAAGCGGTACTCCTTGTGCGCGATCGGGATGTGCGTGACGAGCACGACGAGCGCCGTGATCGCGGCGAGCCGCGCGCGCGTCGCACCGATCGCGGCGAACGCGAGGATGCCGAGGCCGGCGACGCCCCACAGCGCCGCGTACGCCTGGAAGTACGCGTACCAGGGCGCCATGCCGTAGTGCTTGCTCCGGCCCTCGACGATGTTGACGCGCACGTTGTCGATGAAGGACGAGAACGGGTAGCGCCACGTGAACGCGTCGAGCAGGCCGACCGCGAGCACCACACCGGCCCCGACCGCGATCGCCTCCCACTTCCCGCGCCGCGGCAGCTTCACGAACATGACGAGGAAGCAGATGCCTGCGGCGGGGGCGAGCTGGATGCGCATCGCGGCGGAGAGCGCCAGAAGACCGGCTGCGAGCAGGACGTCGCGACGGCGCTCGCCGGCCGCACGCGCGCTCGTATCGGCGAGGAACACGCCGGCGCACAGCAGGTTGCCGGAGACGACCTCGGTGAGCGCCTTCGGCGCGAAGTACACGAGCTCGTACCACAGCGCGCACGTGCCGGCCGCGATGACCGCGCCGCGTAGCGGCAGCGTGCGCTGCGCCCACCGGAACGCGACCCACACCGGCGCGAGCGCGATCGCGGACAGGAACGCGGCGATCGCCATCAGGTACGCGGACGCCGACGATGCGACGAGCGAGACGACGACCATGATCCCGGCGATGACGCCGGGGAACAGCCACGAGCGCGTGCCTTCGACGTACTCCCACGGCACGATGCCGCGCCCGAACACGACGCGGTGCGCCTGCTCGAGCGACTGATAGATCTCGTCCGGCCAGCACTGGCTCGGCATCGCGTACGCGAGCAAGATGCGAAGTGAGAACGCGATGAGCAGGACTATGGCCAGCGCGATTGCAGGGCTGCGAAGCCTCACGTCCCTGCAATCATATCGCACCCACCCTCTGCGAACGGGACTGGCGGCCGTGGCCCTCGCGCTGTCGATCTACGTGCTCGCGATGCCGGCCTCGCCAACGGCATCGCTCGGGCGCTGGAACACCGACCATTACTCGCACTACTGCGCATCGATCCTGGCGTGGCATCGCGGCATCGCCGTGCTCCAGACGCCGGCGTTCGAGATGTGCGCGCCGGCGTCTCCGGAATCCCTCGCGCTCGCCGGCAGGCTCGAGGTGCCGTACGAGCAGGTGTGCGACCTGCCGGAGCGCGCCGGCAAGCGGCCGCTGTTCCTCAACTGGGCGTTCGATCCGCGCCCCTACCCACCGGGTGCATGGCTGTTCGCGGCGCCGGAGGCCCTGCTCTACGCCCATACCGGCCTCGCGTTCCAGACGATCAACCGCCTCGCGATCGTGAAGGATCTGATCGCCGGGCACCTGCTCGTCGGCGTGCTGCTCGCGTTTCTCCTCGGCGGACCGGATGACGACGACCGGCGGCGCTGGCGCAGCGTCGCCGTGTTGCTCGTGCCGCTCGTCTACTTCTCGATCATCCCGTTCGCGATCACGGGCATCTACGACTCGATCTCGATCGTCTGCATCGTGTGGGCCGTCGCGCGCCTCGACCGCGGGCAGCCGCTCGCCGGACTCGCGTTCCTCGCGCTCGCCGCGTTCCTGCACTTCCGGGCCGTCTGGTACGTGCCGCTCGGCGTCTACGCGCTGCTCCAGCTGCGCCGGAACCGCTCGGAGCTCGCGTCGCGACGAGGCAAGGCGCTCGCGGCCGCGACCGGAGTGCTGCTCGCCATCAGCGCGCTCTCGCTCGTGCTCGTCGCGCCGTTCCTCGGCGGGTTTCCGCACACGAACGCGATCCTGCTGTGGCGGCTCGGCGGCCTGTTGCCCGTGCACATCAACTTCATCCTGATCGCGGTCGTCACGCTCGCGACGCTCGCGTGGCAGCGACAGTGGCTGCTGCTCGTGCTCGTCGCCTGGCAGCTGCTCGTGATCAGCACGAGCGTGCAGGCGCAGGGCTGGCACGGCATGTTCCTCGTGCCGCTGCTCGCGGTCGCGCGGTGGCAGCGCGCGCGTCCCGCCACGATCGCGGTGCTCGTGCTGCTCATGATCGGCATCGCTCGCGTCGCCTATCTCGAGGCGGCGATGCCGGGCTCGTTCTTCTACCAGCTCGTGCACGGGATGCTATGAAGCTGCTGCAGCGCACGCTCGCGGTCTCGGCGCTCGTCCTCTCGCTCGTCGTGCTGCTCGTCCCGGGCTCGCCGACCGCTTCGATCGGCCGCTTCGCGACGGACCACTACTCGCACTACTGCTCCTCGATCCTCGCGTGGGACCGTGGCCTCGCCGTGTACACGACGCCGGTGCGCCTCGTGTGCGCGAAGTCGTCGGCCGAGTCGCGCGCGTTCGCGGAGCGCCTGCAGCTCGACCCGGAGAACGTGTGCGACCTGCCCGAGCGTGCCGGCGAGCGGCCGCTCGTGATCAACTGGTCCGACATGCCGCGGCCGTATCCGCCGGGCGCGCTGCTGTACGCGGCCCCCGAGGCGGTGCTGTACGCGCACACGGATCTGTCGGTGCGGACGATCAACCGGCTGACGATCATCAAGCACCTGCTCGCCGGGCACCTGCTCGTCTACGTGCTGCTCGCGATGCTGTTCGGCGGCGAGGACGATGAGGATCGGCGGCGGTGGCGGAGCGTCGCGTTCTTCATCGCGCCGTTCGTGTACTTCACGGTCGTGCCGTACGCGATGGCGGGCTTCTACGACTCGATCGCGATCGTGTGCGTCTGCTGGGGGATCGAGCGGCTGCGGCGCGACGAGGCCGCCGGCGCGCTCGGGTTCCTCAGCCTCGCCGCGTTCCTGCACTTCCGCGCGATCTGGTACGTGCCGCTGGGCGTGGTCGCGCTCGCGCGCCTGCGCAAGACGCCGTGGCGGACGCCGCGCGGGATCGCCGTCGTCGCGGGGTCGGCGGTGCTGCTCGCGGTCACCGCGGTGTCGCTCGCGCTCGTCAGCCCGTACCTGACGCTGTTTCCGCCGAACAACCCGATCCTGGCGTCCACGCTCGGGAACCTGACGCCGGCGCAGCTCGACATCATCGCGGTCGTCGTCGTGATCGCGGGCTACCTGGCGTGGGCGCGCCAGTGGCTGCTGGTCGTCCAGACGAGCTGGATCGTGCTCGTGATCGCGCTGACCGTGCAGGCGCAGCGCTGGCACCCGATGTTCCTCTTGCCGCTGCTCGTGATCGCGCGCTGGAAGCGGGCGAGCGGGCCGACGATCGTCGCGATCGTGCTGTTGATCATCGGCATCGCGCGCATCGTCTACAACTCGACGGCGATGCCGGGCGTGTTCCTCGGCGAGCTGCTCCGCGGCAACCTATAGCTTGCCGAGCGCGGACGGCGGCGCGCGGTCGCCGCGATAGAGCGAGATCACGAGCAGCGTCACGATGTAGGGCAAGAGCGGCGCGAGATCGACGATCTGCCGGCGCAGCTCGCCTCCCCCGCCCGCGTGCAGCTGGACCTGGATGCTCAGCGCCTCCGCGCACGCGACGCCGAGGCAGGCGACGGCGGCGAGCGCCGGGCGCCAGCCGGAGAGGATCACCATCGCGAGCGCGATGTAGCCGCGGCCGCTCGACATGTCCGCCGAGAAGCCGCCAACGACGAGCGAGAGCTGGGCGCCGCCTGCGCCGGCGAGCGCGCCGCCGACGAGCATCGCGTGCAGGCGCGTGCGCCGCGGCGACACTCCGACCGCGACGAGCGCATCGGGCCGGTCGCCGGCCGCACGCAGGCGGAGGCCCCAGCGCGTACGACGGACGGCGAGCGGCACGAGCACCGCGCACGCGAGCGCGGCGGGCACGAGCGGGTTCGTCAGGACCGCATCGCCGAACGACGGTGCGGGCGGCGAGTTCGCCCCCTCGTGATAGATCGCCTGCAAGAGGAAGCGCGTGCCGCCGAGCGCGATCACGTTGAGCGCGACGCCGATGATCACCTGATCGGCCGCCAGCCACAGCGCGCAGCCCGCCTGCACGAGCGCGACCGCCATGCCCGCCGCGACGCCGCCCGCGATGCCGCACACCGACGAGCCGGTCGCGTGGCCGAACGCGGCGGCGGCGAACGCGCCGAACAGCAGCTTCGCCTCGAGCGCGAGATCGATCACGCCGGAGCGCTCCTGGACGGCGCCGCCGAGCGCCGCGAACGCGTACGGCACGGCGATGCGGATCACCTGCGCGAGGAACGCGAGCGTGAGGACCGAGGCGATCATCGGCGCTCCCACGCGGCCGCCGTGGCGACCGCGAGCAGCACGACGCCGAGCAGCATCTCGGTCAGCTCCTTCGGCACGACGTCGGCGACGGCGAGCCCGCCGACCGACAGGAACGCGAGGAACAGCGAGGCGAGCCCGACCCCGAGTGGATTGAGCCGGCCGAGCAGCGCGGCGACGATGCCGAGCAACCCGGTTCCCGCGCCGAGCCCCTGCTCGAGCGCGTGCTTGTGGCCCATGACGAAGCTCGTCGCGGCGAGGCCCGCGAGCGCGCCCGCGCCCGCCATCACGAAGATCTGCACGCGCTCGACGGAGATGCCGACGTGGCGCGCCGCTTCCGGGTCGCGGCCGACCGCGAGCCACGCCTGGCCCCAGGTCGTGCGCGCGCGCAGCCACCACACGAACGCGACGGCGCCCGCCGCGATGAACAGCGCGTAGTTCGCGGCGCTTCCGCCGAACGGCAGGCGCGGCAGCTGTGCACCGGGCGCGATCGTCGGGCCGGTCGTCGTGCCGCCCTGGAAGATGTGCGCGCTCCCCTCGACGAGCACGACGCCCGCGACGATCGCGTTGAACATGAACGACGTGATCACCTCGTGCGCGTCACGCTTCGCGCGCAGAAAGCCGATCGCACCGCCGATCGCGCCACCGGCGGCGGCCGCCGCGAGCGTGCACAGCGGGATCGCGAGGACGGCAGGCGTGCCCGCGGGCAGCGCCGCGCCGACGAGCGCGCACGCGAAGATGCCGGCGCCGAGCTGCGCCTCGCCGCCGATGTTGAACAGGCCGGCGTCGAGCGCGATCGAGACCGCGAGCCCGGTCAGCGCGAGGCCCGTCGCGCGATAGAGCACCTGGCCGAGGTAGTACTCGTTCGTCGAGACGCGCTCGATCATCTGCCACCACACGTGCCCCGGCGACGCACCGACGACGAGCATCAGGATGCTGCCGATGGCCATCGATGCGAGCAGCGCGATCGGCAGCGCGCGCTTCATGCGGCCCCCGTCATGAGATCGCCGAGGCCGCTGCGCGCATCCGCGCCGTGCAGCGCCACGCCCGCGCGCTCGCCGACGATCTGCCCGCGCAGCAGCACGACGACGCGGTGGCAGAGCGCGAGCAGCTCGTCGAGATCCGCGCTGATCACGAGCACGCCGGCGCCCGCCGCCGCCGCCGCACGCAGCCGGTCGTGAATGCGCGCGACCGCGCCGAGATCGACGCCGCGCGTCGGCTGCGCCGCGATGACGACCCGCACCAGGGGCCGCGACAGCTCGCGCGCGACGACGATCTTCTGCTGGTTGCCGCCCGACAGCGCCGCGACGCGCGCCTCGGGATCCGGCGGGCGGATGTCGAGCTCGCGGATCTGCGCCTCGGCGAAGCTGCGCACGCGCGCGCGATCGATCGCGAAGCGCCCCGTGATGTCGCGCCGCCCGAGCGAGAGGTTCTCCGCGAGAGACGCCTCGAGCACGAGCCCGCCGCGATGCCGGTCCTCCGGGATGTGCGCGAGCCCCGCCGCCAGCCGCTTGCCCGCGCTCGCGCGAGAGATGTCGCCGCCCGCGAGCTTCACGGTGCCGGTGTGCGGCACGAGCCCCGCGATCGCCTGCGCGAGCTCTCGCTGCCCGTTGCCGTCGACGCCGGCGACGCCGACGAGCTCGCCCGCGCGCACGACGAGCGAGATGTCGCGCAGCGAGCGGCCCACGCCGACGCGCTCCAGGGCGAGCACGGCCGCCGCATCCGCGGCCGGCTCGGCGAGGCTCCCCGCCGGCGGCAGCTCCGCGCCGACCATCGTGCGCGCGATCGTCGCGACGTCGAGCGGCTTGCCGAACCCGCCGACGACCTTGCCGGCGCGCAGCACGGTCACTCGGTCGGCGACCGCGCGAACCTCGTCGAGCTTGTGCGTGACGAGCACGAGCGTCGTGCCGGCGGCGGCGAGCGTGCGCAGCGTCGCGAGCAGACCGTCGACCTCGACCGGCGCGAGCACCGCGGTCGGCTCGTCGAGGATCAGCAGCTTCGCGCCGTGATGCAGCGCCGCGACGATCTCCGCCCGCTGCGCCGCGCCGAGCGGCAGCCGATCCGCGCGCGCCCACGGATCGACGGGCAAGCCGATCTTCGTGCCGAGCTCCTCGATCGCCTTCGCGGTCGGCGCGAGGTCGAGCATCATGCCGCCCTCCGCGCCGAGCACCGCGTTCTCGACGACGCTCAGCGTCCCCGCGGAGGCGCCGTGCTGCTGCACGATGCCGATGCCGGCCGCACGCGCCGCGCGCCGGTCCCAGGTCGCGAGGTCGATCGCGCGGCCGCCGAGCGCCATCGTCCCGCCGTCGGCGCGCACGATGCCCGCGATGATCTTCACGAGCGTCGACTTGCCGGCGCCGTTCTCGCCGACGAGCGCGTGCACGGTCCCCGCCGCGACCTCGAGGCGCGCGTCGCTCAGCACCTCGCGGCCGCCGTAGCGCTTCGTCAGCGTCGCGTCGATCATCACGTCGCTCATTGCGAGGGCACCTGGATCTTGCCCGCGACGATGTCAGCCGCGATCGCGCGCGCCTTCTGCACGACGTCGAGAGGCAGCAGCGACCGGTTCCGCTCGTCCGCGACGAACGTCACGCCGTGCTCGGCGAGCCCGAGCTCGTGGAGGCCGCCCTTGAACCGCTTCGCGATGACATCCTTGATGATATCGACGACCGCGACGTCGACGCGCTTGACCATGCTCGTCACCACGCAGCACGGCGCGCGCTCGAACTGATCGCTATCGACGCCGATCGCCCGCGCCCCGCGCTGCCGGGCCGCCGCGAACACGCCGTCGCCGGTCTTGCCCGCCGCGTGAAAGATGATGTCCGCGCCCTGCCCGTACTGCGCGGCGGCCAGCTCCTGCCCGAGCGGCGGATCCGCGAACGCGCGCGGCTCGGTGCCAGCATACGCGCTCAGCACGATGCACGTCGGGCACACGTACTTCACGCCGGCGACGTAGCCCGCCTCGAACTTCCGGATCAGCGGGATCTTCATCCCGCCGACGAACCCGACCTTCTTCGTGTGCGTCAGCATCCCCGCGATCGCGCCGACGACGAAGCTCCCCTCCTGCTCGCGAAACCGCAGCCCGGCGAGGTTCGGCAGCGTCCCGACGCCCGGCGAGGGCGAGTAGTCGATCCCCGCGAACTTCACGTTCGGGAACTGCTGCGCGAGGCGCTCGAGATCGGGCCCGAAGATGAACCCGACGCCGATCACGAGATCGTCGCCGCGCGCGGCCAGGCTTCGCAGCGCGGTCTCGCGGTCCGCGCCCTCGGTCGGCTCGATGTACTCGACGTCGATGCCGAGCTCCGCCTTCGCGCGCTCGAGACCACGCCACGCACTCTCGTTGAACGACCGGTCGTTCTTGCCGCCGATGTCGAACACGAGGCCGACGCGCACGCCGGCGCCCGCGCGATGCTCCTGCGGAGCGAAGGCGATCGCGCCGACGGCGATCAGCGCCGCGTTCAGCAGCGCGAGTCCGACCAGCAAGCGGCCCGGGGTCACCGGGCGCGAGCTTACTGGATGACCGGGCCGGAGCAGTCTTCGACGAGCGTCGGATCGAACGCGATCGACCAGCTGAAGATGTAGCCGTTGTCCGCGCCCCAGGCGTCGGTCACGACGATCGTCCAGTCGCCGTTGAGCGGCGCGCCGATCAGGCCGGTCCACATACCGTCGATGCTGTAGTCGCCCGCCGGCAGCTCGCTCGACGTGCCGCCGGTGCAGTTCGTCACCGACTGCATCGCGCCGCTGTTCGCGTACGTGATCATCGAGCCGTTCGTCGCGGTCGGCGTCCAGCAGTAGTCGGCGCCCGTGCCCGGGACCGGCGCGGAGGCCGTGTCGCAGTCGTTCGCCATGCCGAGATAGACCTCACCGCCGTTGCGGCCGGCCATGCGCTGCAGCTCGATCTCCTTGCCATCCGGCGCGCGGAGCACGATCTCGAGATCGCGCAGCCAGCTGTGCTCCATGTTGACGCACACCTTCTGGATGTTCGAGACCGCCTGGAAGGTCTGGCTCTGCGCGAAGCCGTCGAAGTGGAGCGACGACGTGTACGCCGCGTGGCACTCGTTGATCACGCAGCTCGGCGCGGCCGCCGCACACGTGCTCGAGGACGTGCACGCGGTGCCGTTGTTGACGCCGTCGGGCAGCGCGAGCGGCTGGCTCAGCGGGTGCTGGACCTGGCCGCAGATCGGGCAGGCGCCGACGCCCGAGCAGTTCGGGTCGTTGCAGTCCGTGAGGCCGTCGCAGTCGTTGTCGACGCCGTCGGCGCAGGTGGTGGTGTCGCCTTCGGCCGCCGGGGTGCAGGCGCCGCCGGAGTCGACGTTCGTGCCGTCGTCACCGCCGCCGCCCGGACGCGACCGGGAGCCAGGGCCGCAGGCGACTAGGGTCGCACTGCCGATAAGCAAGAATTTAAAGACGGAACCGCGCATCGAGCCTCCGGGAAAGCGCGGCGAGAATACAGTGTGGGCACGCTTGGTTCGCAAGCGAAATCTGACTCAGGGGGGCTTGGGACCCGCCGAAATCGTGCTTACCGTGTGTGGTACGTTACAGCGGGGCACCGGCCGCAAACGGCTGTCCGCAGGAGCAAATCGATGGGAATCATCTCGTTCATCAAGGGTGGAGTGGCCGAGCTGGCGATCGCTCGGCCGGACTCGGCGAAGGATTTCTGGGTCTACAAGCACCCGGATCAGACGATCCCGATGAAGGCGCAGCTGACCGTCGATTCCGACGAGGTCGCGCTGTTCTTCAAGGACGGCAAGTACGTCGGCAGCTTCTCGGCCGGCCGTCACACCCTCGATGCCTCGAACATCCCGTTCCTGGGCCAGCTCGTCGACAAGTTCACGGGCGGCAACGTGTTCATCTGCGAGGTCTTCTTCGTCACGACGCGCGAGATGCCGGCGATCAAGTTCGGCACCAGCATCGGCGACGTGCAGGACCCACAGACCCAGCTGCGCGTGCGGCTGATGGTCTACGGCGAGTTCAGCGCCCGCGTGATCGATCCCGTCAAGCTCGTGATCGGGCTCGTCGGCCAGCGCGCGACGGACAACGACCAGGCGGTCGGCTGGTTCAAGAGCCAGGTCCAGAAGACGATGAAGGACGGCATCGCCGAGCTCATCGTCAAGCAGAGCTGGCCGATGATGAAGGTCACCAGCGGCGCCTACACCGAGGAGATCGAGGCGACGACCCTCGAGGCGGTGCGCAAGAACATCGAGCCGTACGGCGTCGAGATCATCCGCTTCGGCGACTTCTCGATCACGATGGACCAGGCGGACAAGGACCGGCTCGACAAGCTGGTCGAGCGCATGGCCTACATCAACGCGACCGGCGGCATGGCGGGCTACCAGCAGCTCGCGCAGGCCGAGATGATGATGGGCGCCGCCGAGGGCATGAAGAAGGGCGGCGACGGCGGCGGTGCGTTCCAGGGTGCCGGCATCGGCCTCGGGTTCGCGATGGCGGGCCAGATGCCCGGCATGATGGCCGGCGCGAACGCGCAGAAGCCCGCGGAGAGCAAGGACCAGATCATGGCCACGCTCAAGCAGCTCGGCGAGCTCAAGGCCGCGGGCGTGCTGACGGATGCCGAGTTCGAGGCGAAGAAGAAAGAGCTGCTCGCGAAGCTGTAGGGCC
>CAYUNM010000016.1:95983-96930 GCA_964446175.1 uncultured Kofleriaceae bacterium | reverse complement strand
ACGGATGCCGAGTTCGAGGCGAAGAAGAAAGAGCTGCTCGCGAAGCTGTAGGGCCAGTGGCGGCCCGCGGAAACAGCTTGGTGGTGATGGGCCGGCAGCGGCCCGCGGAAACAGCTTGGTGGTGATGGGCCGGCGGCGGCCCACGGAACCTGCAGGCGCCGGCGGGCCGGCGGGCGCGAGCTGTAGTAGAACCCACGCGTGTCGAGACTCGACAACCGCGCCTACTACGATGACTTCGCCGGCTGGTACGAACGCGAGCGCCACCTGCCCTACCACCGGATGCTCGATGACCTCGAGGTCGAGGTGGTCGAGCGGTATGGCCAGGATCGCGACGTGCTCGAGGTCGGCTGCGGCACCGGCCTGATCCTCGACCGCGTGGCGCAGTTCGCCCGCAGCGCGCGCGGCATCGATCTGAGTGGCGGCATGCTGGCGAAGGCGGCGCAGCGCGGACTGAGCGTCGCGCAGGCGTCGGCGACGGATCTGCCGATCGCGACCGCCTCGGTCGACGTCGCGTACTCGTTCAAGGTGCTCGCCCACATCCCCGACATCGCGGGTGCGATGCGCGAGATGGCGCGCGTCGTGCGGCCCGGCGGCTGGGTGCTCGCGGAGTTCTACAACGCGCGCTCGCTGCGCCGGCTCGTCAAGGCCGTGAAGCCGCCGAGCGCGGTCAGCGAGACGACGCACGACGAGCACGTCTACACGCGCTACGACGACGCGCGTGCGATCCAGAGCTATCTGCCGCCGGAGCTCGAGTGGGTGAAGTCGCGCGGCATCCGCGTGATCACGCCGGTCGCGGCGGTGCTCAAGGTGCCCGTCGTCGGGGCCGCGATCCGGTGGGCCGAGCATCAGCTCGCGGACGCGCCGGGCGCGCGCAACGTCGGCGGGTTCCTCGTCGCGATCTGCCGGCGGCGTTGAGGGATCTGCCGGCGGCGCCGAGCTATCTCCCG
>CAYUNM010000016.1:0-95883 GCA_964446175.1 uncultured Kofleriaceae bacterium | reverse complement strand
GCGGCGCCGAGCTATCTGCCGGCGGCGCCGAGCTATCTGCCGGCGGCGCCGAGCTATCTGCCGGCGGCGCCGAGCTCGGCGTCGAGGCGGCGCACCGAGTCGGCGAGCGCGGGGTCGTCGCGGGCGGGGGCGAGCGCGGCGCGCGCCTCGGCGAAGCGGTGCAGGCTCGCGAGGACCTCCGCGAGGTGGAGGTCGTCGATCTTCGGGTGGCCCGGCTGCGCGATCGCGAGCCGCAGCGCCCACTCGGCCTCGTCGCGGCGGCCGACCTCGACGAGGATCTGGGCGAGCGTGCTCTGGTAGTTGCCGAGCTCCGGGTGGTACTCCGCCGCGCGCCGGGCCCACCACAGTGCATTCTGCGGCTGGCCCGCGAGGTCGAGCAGCACCGCGTAGCGCCACGCCGCGCTCGACAGGCCCGACTCGGCGCCGCGCTGCGCGGCCGCGAGCGCGCCTTCGCGATCGCCGCGGGCCCACAGCAGGTGCGCGACGCGCATCTCGAGGTACGGCTGGCGCGGATACGCGGCGAGCCCGCGCTGGGCCGCCTCCATCGCGCCGGCCGGATCGCCCGCCTGCTCGAATGCCTCGGCGAGGTTGTCGCACATCTGCGGATCGCGCGGATTCGCGGCGCACCCGCGCGAGAACAGCTCGTACGAGCTCACCCACGCCGCCTCCGCGCGCACCGTCGCGATCGCGAGCACGCACACGAGCGCGCCGAACACGGCGAGGCGGGGCGTCCTCGCGAGGTGCTCGATAGCGAGCGCCGCACCGGCGCACGGCGCGAGCAGCCACAGCCACGCGTAGCGATCCGCGACGAGGATGTGGATCGGCGCGATCAGGTGGCTGAACGGCACGAACCAGATCCACGCCCACGCGAGCAGCGCCAGTCGCAGCCGGTACGAGTCACTGCGGCGGCGCACGAGCACGAGCGCGACCGACAGCGCGAGCGCGGCGAGGCCGGCCGCGAGGTCGAGCGCGGTCGGCCCGTACGACTGGATCGGGTACGACAGCGACGGCGCGCGCGCGAGCACCGTGCCCTGCGCGTAGTGGCCGAGCGAGCCGACGGACGCGACGACGCGCGACACGTCGACGCCGCCCGTGGCCCCCGCGGTGTCGTCGATCACGCGCGCGCGCGACGCGGTCAGCACGACCGGCACCGCCGCGAGCAGCGCGGCCGCGCCGACCACGCCGATCGCGATCCAGCGCCGCCGATCGCGCGGCAGCAGCAGCAGGTCCCAGACGGCGAGCACGGCGGGCGCGAACAGCGCGGGCGCCTTGCTCCACACCCCGCACACGGCCGCGACCGCCGCGACGCACAGCCACGCGACACGCCCTCCTCCGCGCCACCGCGCCCATGCATGCCCCGTCGCGACGACGAACAGCGCGGCGAGCAGGCCTTTGCGCTCGGAGATCCACGAGATCGACTGCACGCCGAGCGGGTGCAGCGTCCACAGCATGACGCCGCCCCATGCGACCGCGCGCGGGAACCTCCAGCGTACGAGCAGCGTGCCGAGCCCGAACACGAGCACGCCGAACAGCAGCAGCTGCGTGATGTGCGGGCCCGGCTCGTACTGATGCCAGATCGCCATGTCGAGCGCGGTCAGCACGTCGCGCACCGGCAGGTACTCGCCGCCGAGCGAGTGGCGCACGGGCACGGCGAAGTTGCAGCAAATGTCGTGGAGCGTGTGCGCGTCGACGTGGCGCAGCGGGCTCGCCTCGCCCCACAGCCAGTCGTCGTCGAGGCCGACGTTGTGAAACCCGATCGCGGGGCCGTGGATCACGACCGCGAGCATGACGACCGCGAGCGGCGCGAGGCGCCTGTCCCAGAACCGCGTCATCGCAGCAGCTCGCGCGCGCGGTCGGCGAGCGCGGGATCGCCGAGACAGGCCTCGAGGTGCGGGCGCGCCTCGTCGCGACGCCCGAGCTGGATCAACGCGAGCGCCAGGTTGAGGTGGTTCGCGTGATTGCCCGGCTCGAGCGCGAGCGCCTGCGCGAACGCGGCGCGCGCCTCCTCCGCCTCGCCCGCCGCGAGCGCGACCTTCCCGCGGATGCGCTGCCCGTTCGCGTAGAGCGGCGCCGCCGCGGTGGCCTTGCGAGCCCAGGCGAGCGCATCGGGGAGCTTGCCCGCGTCGAGCTCGAGCACGGCGAGGTTCGCCATCGCGCGCGGCTCGCCGCCCTGTGCCGCCTGCTCCATGAGCGCCTCGCCGCGCCCGCGATCGCCGTGCTCCATCGCGAGCAGACCGGCTCGCAGCAGCAGCCTCGGCGACCGCGCGTGGTGCATGCCGCGGATCACAGCCTCCATCGCTTGCTGCGGTTCGCCCGCCTCGTCGAGCGCGTCGGCGTACATGCTCCACGCGTCGCCGTCCTGGGGCGAGACCTCGGTGGCACGCTGCCAGAGCGTCATCGCGTCGCGCCAGTTCGCCTGAGCGTCGAGCGTGCGCAGCGCGGACGCGAACGCGATCACGACGAGCAGCGCGGTCCGCGCGCGTTCCTGGCGGATCGCGAGCACGCCGGCCGCAATGATCAGCGCGATGCCGATCGACGGCATCAGCAGGTAGCGGTCGGCGAGCACGACGCCGCGGACCGGCATCACGAGACGCGACAGCGGCACGAAGCCGACGAGCCACAGCACCGCGCCGGCGCGCAGCACGGGCGTTCCGCGGGCGAGCAGCGCGATCACGCCGAGCAGCGAGACCACGCCGACGATGATATCGAGCGTCGATGGGCCCGCGATCGCGATCGGATAGCTCGCCGCATCGCGAACGAGCAGCAGCGCGATACGCACGTAGAAGCCGTGGAGGCCGAGCGCATTGACGAGGCCGGGCGCCGGCCCCTGCGGCGCGTCGCTGACGACCGAGAGTCCGCGCGCGACGACGACGACCGGCACGAACGCGAGCACCGCACACCCGCCGACGATGGCGAGCCCCGCGAGGCTGCGCCGCCAGCTCACGCGGCGATCGGGCAGCGTCAGCTCGAGGCCCGCTATGCCCGCGAGCGCGAAGGCCGAAAGCGCCTTGCTCCAGATCGCGAGCACCGCGCACGCGGCCGCGAGCCCGATCCACCGCCGCGCCGCGCCGCCGCGAAACCGCGCGTAGCCGAGCGCGGCCACGCCCGTGAACAGCGCGCCGAGCAGGCCCTTGCGCTCGGCGAGCCAGGCGACGGACTCCGCGTGGGCCGGCTGCAGCGTCCAGACGAGGATCGCGGTGCCCGCGAGGCGCCGATCGACCCCGAACGCGCACAGCGCGGCGAACCACGCGACGATCGCGCCCATGTAGAGCACCACGTTCGTCAGGTGGAAGCCGCCGTACCACGTGCCCCAGATCGCCGCGTCGGCCATCACGGAGACGTCGCGCACCGGCAGGTACTCGGCGCCGAGCGTGAACCGGGTCGTGCTCGTGAAGTCGCAGCAGATCGCGTGCAGCGACGCCCACGACGGATGCGTCGCGATCCAGTTGCTCTGCACGAGCCACGGGTCGTCGTAGTTGACGAGCCCGCGGCCGAGGCTCGCCGCGTACAGCGCGAACGCGCCGACGAGCGCGAGGACGAGCAGCGCCCCACCGGGATCCCGACGTGCCCTCTCGAGGACCAATGTGCTGCGATGGTAACGCGCCGCGTGTCATAGTGCAGCTGTGGGGAACATCCTCGTAGTCGACGACGAACAGTCGATGCGCGAGTTCCTCGCGATCTGCCTGCGGCGCGCCGGGCACACGGTCACCACGACCCAGAACGCGACGGAAGCGCTCACCCAGCTCAAGCAGAAGCCGTTCGATGTGGTCGTGACGGACCTCCGGATGCCGGGCGAGCTCGACGGCCTCGGGATCCTCACCGCGATCAAGAACGGCACGGTACGCGCGGCCGACGGCGTCATCGACCCGGAGGTCATCCTCGTGACGGCCTACGCGAGCGCCGATAGCGCGATCGCGGCGATGAAGCAGGGCGCGTATGACTACCTGACCAAGCCGTTCCAGGTCGACGAGATCAACGCGGTCATCAACCGCGCGCTCGAGAAGAAGTCGCTCGTCGAGGAGAACCTCGCGCTGCGCGAGCGCGTCGCCGGGCGGGCGCGCCTGGCGAACCTGCTCGGCAAGAGCCGATCGATGCAGAAGGTCTTCGAGCTGATCTCGAAGATCCACTCCGCGCGCACGAGCGTGCTGATCACCGGCGAGAGCGGCACGGGCAAGGAGCTCGTCGCCCGCGCGCTCCACACCGAAGGCTCGCGCGCGAAGATGCCGTTCGTCGCGGTGAACTGCGGCGCGATTCCCGAGGAGCTCATGGAATCGGAGCTGTTCGGGCACAAGAAGGGCGCGTTCACCGGGGCGATCGCGGACAAGCCGGGCCTGTTCCAGGAGGCGAGCGGCGGCACGCTGTTCCTCGACGAGATCGGTGAGCTGTCGCTCGGCCTGCAGGTCAAGCTGCTGCGCGCGCTGCAGGAGCGCAAGGTCAAGCCGGTCGGCGCGACCGAGGAGGCCGAGATCGACGTGCGCGTCGTCGCGGCGACGAACCGCGATCTCGAGACCGAGGTCGCGCGCGGGGCATTCCGCGCCGATCTCTACTACCGGCTCAACGTCATCGAGGTCCGCCTGCCGCCCCTGCGCCAGCGCCGCGAGGACGTCCCGCTGCTCGCCGAGCACTTCCTGAGGCGGTTCTCCGCCGAGCACGGCCGGGACCTCCGGTTCTCGCCCGACGCGCTGCGCAAGCTCGAACGCTACGACTTCCCCGGCAACGTGCGCGAGCTCGAGAACATCATCGAGCGTGCCGTCGCACTCGCGCCGAACAACGTGATCGGTCCCGACGACCTGCCCGACGAGCGCGTCACCAGGCCGAGCGTCGAGCTGCCCGCGCAGTTCCCGCCCGAAGGCGTCGACCTCGAGCGGCTCGTCAGCGACTACGAGCGCGAGTGGGTCACGCGCGCGCTCGATGAGGCCGGCGGCGTTCGCAAGCGCGCCGCGGCGCTGCTCGGCGTCAGCTTCCGCTCGCTGCGCTACCGCCTCGAGAAGCTCGGCATCGACAAGGCCGGCGCCGACGAAGACGAGTAAGACGCCAGAAATGCGAAACGCCGCACGAGGCGGCGTTTCTCTACAGTCGAGCCAGCGGAGCGTTAGTCCGAGTTCGGCGGCGGCTCGGTGATCAGCGCCGCGGCGTTGCCGTTCGGCGCGGTCATGTTGAGCGTGTACGTGATGAGCGTGCCGTCGCAGTCGAGGTCGCCGACGGCGGTCGCCTTCGGCGCCGTCGTCGAGCCCGTGTACGTGTACTGGAACAGGTTCGGTTCGTCGATCTGGAAGTCGAGTGCAGCCCAGCCGGAGTCGGCCGCCCACGCCGTCGTGACGGCGCCCTTGCAGTTCGTCATCGTCGGCAGCGCCGCGCCGTTCGCGGCAACGAACGCCGCGTTGGTCACGTAGTAGACCTTGTTGTTCTTGCCGATCTTGTTGAGCTGCAGCGAGGCCTCCGTCTTCTTCGACTTCTTCATGTAGTCCATGAAGGCCGGGATGGCGACGGCGGCGAGGATGCCGATGATCGCGACGACGATCATCAGCTCGATGAGCGTGAAACCACGCTGGCGAAGCTTCTTACGCAGAATTGACATGAACCGATACCCCCTTTGGTTTGGTGACAGCATCGCTGAGCAATGCACGTGCCACCAAGTTTTCAGCCGGCGGCGCGGCGGAAGATTGCGCGTCGTCCAGCGTTCGCCGCGTCGTCACTGCTTCATGTCGTCCATGAAGGCGCGAATCTCGACTTCCGCGAGAATGCCGATGATCGCGACGACGATCGCGAGCTCGATCAGGGTAGAACCGCGGTGGTTGGCCCTATTGCCCGTCATGACGCGAGGTCGTTCTCGGCAGTTCTGCTGCTGCAAAGCCTGCGTGAACACTGGGGTAACTGCGTATCGTGCCTAGACGACCGGTGACAATTCTCGGCACTCGCGCTGCCATTCTTGGGCTCGCGACGCTCGTGCTGTATGCGCTCGTCGCACCCGCGTGGATCGTCGAAGGCGACAACGCGGAGCTCGCGAGCCTCGGTGCGCTCGGAGGCGTCGCGCATCCGACCGGGTATCCGCTGTACGTCTTGTGGCTACGCGCCTGGTCGTGGCTGCCCGCGCACTCGCCCGCGCACGCCGCCGCTCTGGCGACGTGCCTGCTGACCGCGATCGAGGCCGTGCTCGTGCAGCAGGCGGCGCGTGCCTGGGGCGCGAAGCCGGCGGCGGCGACGCTCGTGGCCGCGCTCGTCGTCGCGAGCCCGGTCGTGCTGCGGGTCCAGAGCCAGGCCGAGGTGTTCGCGCTCAACGGCGTCGTCGCGGCGGCGATCCTGTGGCTCGCGGCGGCGGCGGGTCCGCTGCGGGGCGAGCGCCGGGTCGCGGTGCTCGGGCTCGTGGCGGGGCTCGGGCTGGCGAACCATCTGACGTGCGTATTCCTCGCGCCGATCGGGATCCTCGGGGCGGTCCGCGGCGTCCGCGAAGCGACGCGCCCCGCGTGGGCGAGCATCGCGCTCGGCGTCGGCGGCCTCGCCGTGGGCCTCCTGCCCTACGCGTACCTCGTGCTCGCGCCGGCGACGCCGGTCACGTGGAAGACGATCTCGAGCGCCGGCGATCTCGTGCACCACGTGCTGCGCATGGACTACGGCGGTCCGGGCGAGCTGTCGCCGCATGGCGAGCAGGGCGTCGCGGTCGCCAACCTCGTCGCGCTCGCCGGCACGCTCGGGCGCGCGTTCCTGTGGGTGCCGATCGCGGCGGTGGCCGTGGCGTGGAAGGCCCGCACCGAGACGCGCGCTGCATGGCTGTGCTGGCTCGCGAGCTTCGCGATCGCCGGGCCGCTGTTCGTCGCGCGCTTCAACCTGCGGCCCGTCGCGCTCGAGGCGTACACCGTGAGCCGCTTCCACCTGCTTCCGATGGTGCTGCTCGCGATCCCGATCGCGGTCGGCCTCGGCTGGCTGCTCGAGCGCGTGCCGGCCCGTCCGCTGCTGGTCGGCGTCGTCGTCGTCGCGATGGCGGGCGGGTCGTTCGCGCTGTCGATGCCCCAGGTCGCGCGCTTCCACACGGCGGCCGTCGAGCGGTCGCTCGACAACACGCTCGAGACGCTGCCGCGCAGCGCGATCGTGATCGGCACGCAGGACATCCTGTACTTCGGCGCCGGCTACCTGCAGGCGGTGCGCGGGGTGCGGCCCGACGTCACCGTGATCTTCGTGCCGCACGTCGGCCTGCCCTATTACCGCGAGCGGCTGCGCGAGGAGACGGGCGTCGATCTGTCGGTGCTCGTGACGCACAAGACGGCGACGCCGAGCGTCGCGATCGCGGAGTTGATGCTCGCGACGGGGCGCCCCGTGTTCATCGACCAGTTCCAGGCGAACATCGCGAAGGCGTTCCCCGTGTATCCGGTCGGCCTGCTGTTCCGCGTGCTGCCGAAGGGCTCGGCGCTGCCGTCGATCGAGGAGCTGTTCGCGCTGAACAAGACGCTCTACGAGAAGTTCCGCTTCGACTACGCGATCCCCGGCCCCGAGGACGATCTCGCGGCGCAGGCGCACGCGCAGTACGCCGCGACGTGGCGCGTGCTCGCGCAGAGCCTCAGCGATCCGGATCATCGCGCGTACGCCGAGGGGATGATGCGCGCGCTCGCGCCTCAGTGATCGCGCTCGAACATCAGCAGGTGGTCGCCCCGCCGCAGCTCGGCATCGAGGACGTGGTACGGCGCCTGCCCCATCTTGATCGCCTGGAGCAGCAGCCAGTCCGCCCAGAAGCCGGCCTTGGCGTCGGCGAGCGTCCACGGTGTGGCGCGCTCCATCGTCGTGACGATCACGCGCGGCGCGCGACGCAGCACGTACGGCGTGTCGTGCCGTTCGTGACCGATCCAGCGCTTGGTCAGCAGCTCCGCGGGCACGGTGTGGCCGGAGTGCGCGATCGTGCGGTCGGTGAGCCCGACGAGATCGAGGATCGGCAGCTGCGAGTAGTAGCCGATCGCTCCGATCGGCACGGTCGCGACGAGCGTGCCCGGCGGGTAGTGCTGCCGCAGGTAGGTCCCGGCGAGCATCCACTCGACGACGCGCGGGCTCGTGCCCTGATCGGGGATGTGGTGCGCGATGGCGGCGCGCCCGCCTGCCACGAGCGCGAGCAACGGCGCCGCCACGAGCGCGAAGCGGCCGCGGACCAGGCGCGCGACCTGCGCGAGCGCGAGCGCGGTCAACGCGGGGACGAGCGGAAACCACAGGCGGCTGTACTCGAACGTGTCGCCGCCGCTCGTCAGGAAGAACGCGAGCCAGGCGAGCGCGATCGCCGGCACGTAGCGCGTGCGCCAGGCCAGCACCGCGAGCAGGCACAGCGGGAAGTCGAGCGCGCAGTCGACGATGTAGTGGGCGCCGAGCGCGACGTGGCCCCACGTGCCGCCCGACTTCGCGTAGTACGTGTTCGGCAGGAGGTCGCCGAAGATCGCGTACCGCGCGACCGTGATCGCGAGGACGGCGCCGGCGGCGACGGCGAGGTAGCGCCCGCGCCGCAGCTCGGGCAGCAGCGGCAGCGCGACGACGCACAGCGCACCTTCGGGGCGCACGAGCGTGCACGCCACGGCGGCCGCGACGAGCAGCCAGGGCCGGCGCAGCGTCGCGGCGAGCGCGACCCACGCGAAGATCGCCGCCGCGACCGCGGTCTCCATGCCGATGTTCGCGTTGAGCAGGAAGTACGGATCGAGGGCGAGCGCGACCGAGGTCGCGAGCGCGGCGACCGGGGCGAGCCAGGGCCGCTGCTCGTCGCGGGCGAGCACCGCTGCCGTCGCGATCGCGAGCCCACCCGCGATGATCACGGAGCAGATCGGGATGATCTGCGTCCACCAGATCGGCTGGTTCCAGATCGTCGTCGCGAGCCAGAGCAGCGCGAGATACAGCGGGCTCGTGAAGCCCTCGACGGCCGGCTCGCCGCAGTTGAACGTCGGGCCGCAGCCGGCGTGGACGTTCTTGACGTAGCGCAGGTAGATCAGCGCGTCGTCGTAGAGCGTGTTCCAGTGCCCGCGCGCGAACAAGAACGTCGCGAGCGCGACGATGCCGGTGCCGACGACGATCGCCAGCCGTGTCGCCCGCGTCGGCGAGAGCATCGCGCTGATGGTACCGTATACTCACGCAACGTGAGGTCCACGGCTGCTCTCGCGCTCGCTGTCGCCGCGCTCGCCGGCGCGCGGATCTCGCGAGTCGCGGCCGAGCACGCGCGCCACGAGACGGGCACCGAGGAGCCGTTCGCCGTGTCACCCGGCGCCGCGCCGTTCGTGTCCATGGGCTATCGCGAGCTCGCCGCCGATCTGTTCTGGATCCGGCTGACCGGCTACTTCGGCGGTGGCGAGAGCAGCGCGCACGGCATCGAGGGCCTCGTCGATGCGATCAACGCGCTCGATCCGCGCTTCCAGCGCGTCTACGAGTGGGGAGCGCGCGCGATGACGCTCGCCCACGAAGGCGTCACGCAGGACACCTACCTGCACGCGATCGCCGTGCTCGAACGCGGCATGACGCAGTTCCCGGGCGACTGGAAGCTGCCCTACCTCGCCGGTCAGATCTACACGCAGGACCTCGAGACGAAGGATGCCGCCCAGCGCCGCGCCTGGGACGAGAAGGGCACGCTGCTGATCGAGTCCGCGATCCGCAAGCCGGGCGCGCCCGCCGCCGCCGCCGAGTGGGCCGCCGTCATGCGCACGAAGATGGGCGAGCGCGAGCGCGCGATCAGCGAGCTGCGCGAGATGATCCTCGTCACCGAGGACCGCGCCGCGCGCGACGCGCTGATCAAGCGCCTCGCGAACCTCGAGCACACCGACAGCGCCGAGCTCGCCGCCGAGATCCTCGAGATGCGCCATCGCTTCGACCTCGAGTGGCACGACCAGCGCCCGGACCTGCCGGCGACGATGTACATCCTGCTCGGCCCGCGCCTGAAGCCCGGCTTCAACATGCAGGACCTCGCGACGGGTGGCCGCGACCTCGTCGGCAGCGAGCCGGTCGAGAGGCTCGAGCCCGTCCAGTGACGTCGCGGCGCCGGGAGGTGTGGCTCGTCCTCGGGCTCGCCGCGATCGCCGCGCTCGTGTTCGTGCCGGCGCTACGCGGCCCGTGGATCTTCGACGACCACCAGCTGATCGAAGGCAACCGCCAGCTGCACTCGCTCGCGAACGCAGGCGGCTGGTTCGCGCACGATTTCTGGCACGGGGCGGGGCTCGCGAGCACCCTGCACTACTGGAGGCCGCTCGTCAGCGCGAGCTACGCGGTCGACTGGACGCTCGGCGGCGGCAGCCCGCTCCAGCTCCACGTCACGAACCTGCTGCTCCATGCCGTCGTGGCGGTCGGCGTTTACGCGACGCTGCGCCGGTGGACCGCGCTCGTGCCGGCCGCGTTCGCGGGCGCGCTGCTGTGGGCGGTGCATCCGACGAAGGCGGAGAACGTCGCGTGGATCTCGGGCCGGCCGGACCTCGTGTGCGTCGCGTTCGTGCTGCTCGCGGCGGCTGGCATCGCGCGACGGCTGCGTGGTGCACGGGCGTCGGGGCTCGCGCTCGAGGCGGTCGGCACGGCCGGGGCCTACATGTGCAAGGAGCTCGCGGTCGTGCTGCCGATGTTCGCGGCCGTCGAGGCGTGGGTCGCGGCGGGCCGCCCCGCGATCGATCGCGCGCTCGTGCGCCCGCTCGCCCGCGCCGTCGCGCCTCAGGTGCTCGTCGCGATCGCGTACCTCGCGATCCGCTCGGTGTGGCTGCCGATCGGAGGGGCCGCCGGCGCGCACGGCCTCGTCGAGCGCGTGCGGGTCGTGCTCGATACGTACGGCCGGTACGTCGCGCTCGTCGTCGCGCCGCACGATCTGTCGATGCAGCACGCGCTGCTGCGCTCGCACGACGGCTCGCTGCGCGACCCGGCGCTCTACGCGATCGCCGGTGGCATCGCGCTCGTCGCGACGCTCGCGGCGATCGTCGCGCTGCGCAAGCGCTTCCCGGCGGGCGCGGTCGGGCTCGCGGTGTTCGTCGTGACGCTCGCGCCCACGCTCAACCTCGTGCAGAGCAACCAGCAGACCCTCGTCGCGGAGCGGTTCCTCTACCTGCCGACGCTCGGGCTCGCGCTCGTGATCGCCGCGATCCCCGCGTTCGCGCAGCGCCGTGTCCAGCTGCTGCTGGCCGCGGTCGCGCTCGCCCTCGTCGGGCAGACGCTCAGCCGCGCCGCCGACTTCGCCGACGAGGACCAGTTCTGGAAGCGCGAGCTCGCGATGCATCCCGAGAGCGCCGCCGCGCTCGACTACACGCTCTCGACGCGGATCACGTCGTCCCTGCTCGCCCGGATCGCGGACGCCGATCAGCGCGATGCCGACCGCGCCGCATTCGCCGCCGACACGCTCGACCTGCTCGTACACACGCTCAGCGACCGCGATCCGGCGGCGCTCCGCGCGCTCGACCGCCGCGCCGCCGCGCTGCTCGCGCATCGCGCGCCGTCGACGAGCCTCGACGCCCTCGGCATCGCCGTCCCGATCGACATGACGGGCGCGCTCGCCGCACGCCTGCCCGCCGTCGCCGCGCGCATCGAGGCTGCGCGTGCGGAGCTCGCCGGGCGCGGCGGTGATCCGGCGGCCGCGCGCGCCGATGCCGAGGCCGCGCTGCGCGCCTGCGGCAGCTGCGACGAGGCACAGGCCGCGCTGCGCGCCTGCGGCAGCTGCGACGAGGCACAGGCCGCGCTCGCGCTCGCGGAGGCCCGCGCGGCCGCGTTCGGACCGCCCGCCGACGCCGACGCGCACTACGCCCGCGCGCTCGAGCTGGCCGGCGCGCACGCGGAGGTCGCCAGCCCGAACGCGGAGGCCGCGAGCCCGAACGCGGCGGCCGCCAGCCGCATCACCGCCGCGCGCCGCGCGGCTCGGCTCCACGATCGCGCGGGCGAGCTCGCCGAGCTCGGCCTGTGGGGCGCCGCCTACAAGGCCGTGCAGCCGCGCTTCGACGAGCTCACCGCGCGCCCCGACGACGCGCTGCGCTTCGCGAAGCTCGCGTTCCACGCCGGCCAGATCGTCGACGCGGCCGACGCGCTCACGAGCGCCGTGCCGGCGGACCAGATCCCGCGCACGCTCGAGACGTGGGCGCGCGAATTCGGCTGGATCACTTCGGCAGGCGGTCCGAGTAGTCCTTGACCTGCTTCTCGGTGCCGTCGGCCTTGATGTCGACCGTGAACGTTTCCTTGATGCCGAACTCGTTGTTGACGAGCGTCACCTTGTGCTTGCCGGCGCTGAGGCCCGTGAACTTGTGCGGCGTGTGCTCGCCCGTGCTCGAGCCGTCGATGAAGACATCGCACGGCGGCTTGCTGCCGAGCAGCAGCGTGCCCTCGCCCTTCGCGACCGCCGGCGTGCCCGTATCCGGCTTCGTGCCGGTGTCAGGCTTGGTGCCCGTGCCGGTATCCGGCTTCGTGCCCGTATCCGGCTTGGTGCCCGTGCCGGTATCCGGCTTGGTGCCCGTGCCGGTGTCGGGGTGCGTCGTCGTCGTGTGATCCGGGTGCGTGACCGCGACGGTGTTCGTCGAATGCGTGGTGGTGACAGGGCCGGTCGGCGTCGGGGCGACCGGCGTCTCCGGGCCCGCCTTCTCGAGGTTGACGACGACCTTCTCCTCGGTCGAGCCGCCGAAGATGATCGGCTTGTTGACCGAGACGTAGCCGGGCTTCTCGAACAGCACCTGGTACGTCTTGCGCGGGTCGAGCTTGGTCTTGGCGGGCGAGCTGCCGAGCTGCTCGCGCTTGCCGTCGACGATGATCGAGACGGTGGCGCCCGGCGGCGTCGAGTCGAACGTGCCGGTGATGTCGAGCGGCTGGAGGACGATCTCGACCTTCGGCGCCTTGCCGGCCTCGACCGTGATCGGCTGGTTCTGGCTCATGAAGCCGGGCGGCGCGTCGATCGCGACGTTGTGGGCGCCCGGCGCGATGCCGCGGATGCGCGAGGGGAGCTTGTCGGTGCGGGCCTCGCCGTCGAGCCGCCACGTGACGACGCCCGGCGGGTTGACGTAGAGGTCGAAGCCGGTGTTCTGGTCGCCGACGGCGGCGATCGGCGGGGGCTGCGGCGCCTGCGTGTGCGCGACGTCGGTCCCGCCGGTCTTCTTCTTGCCGGTCATCGCGATGATGACGACGACGACGACGACCGCGATCGCGGCGCCGCCGATCGCGACCATCATCAGGCCGCGGCCTTCCTTCTTCTTCGGCTGCTTCCGGGCGAGCATGCCCTGGCCGAACGAGGCCATCGGATCGAACAGAGGCTCGGAGGCCGACGACACGAGCTTCGACGAGGCCGACGTCTCGCGCGCGATCGGGAACACGGGCTCCTCGATCGGCGCCTTCGGCGCGGGCATCTTCTGCGAGCCCGTCGCCATCGGTGTGCCGTTCGTGCCGTTGACCTTCGGGCCACCCTCCCAGCCCTTCGCCGTCGACACGAGCGACGAGAGATCCGGGCCCGGCGGCGGCGCGACCGGTGGAGGCGGTGCCGCGGCGGCGGCCGGCGCGGGCGCGGCGACGACCGGCGACTGGCCGGACTTCTTCTTCTGCGCGGCCTCGGGCGGGTCGTCGTAGATCTGGGTCTCGAGCTCGTCGTCGTCCCAGGCGAGGCCCTCGTCCATGCCGCGCGCGGACTTCTTCGCGGGCGCGGTGTTCGGCGCGGGTGCGGCGGCGGCCGCGGAGACGACCGGCATCTGCTGCGAGAGGCGACCGCTCGGCGGCGGCGGCGGCTTCGTCGAGCCGGGGGCGCCGGTCGGGTTGCCGGAGCGTGCGCTCGCGCGGGCGCCCGGCGAGGCGGCACTCGTCGCTGGGCGCGAGCCCGTCGGCGTGCGGCTGACCGCGGGTGCGGGCGGCGCCTCCTGCGCGGGCGCCTTGAGCTGGCGGTAGCTCTCGAGCTTGGCCGTCTCTTCCTCGATCTCGCGGCCGAAGATCTTCTTCATCCACGCCGCGAGGTCCTTGCGCGAGTAGAACTCGCCCGCGGTGTAGACGAACGCCTGCAGCTCGTCGTGCAGGTCGATCGCGTTCTGGTAGCGCTCTTCCGGATCCTTCGCGAGCGCCTTGAGCACGATGCGCTCGAGCTCGTCGGGGATGCGGCGGTTGTACGTCGACGGCGGCAGGATCTCGACGTTGCGGACCTTCTCGAGCGTCGAGAAGTCGCTCTCGCCGACGAACAGGCGCTCGCCGGTGAGCAGCTCGTAGAGGACGATGCCGCACGAGAAGACGTCGCTGCGGCGATCGATCGGAATGCCGCGGACCTGCTCCGGCGACATGTAGCCGAACTTGCCCTTGAGGATGCCCGCCTGCGTCTTGCTGCCCTTGCCGGCGGCCTTCGCGATGCCGAAGTCGATCAGCTTCACTTCGCCTTCGAAGCTGACGAGCACGTTCTGCGGAGACACGTCGCGGTGCACGAGGTGCAGCTCGCGGCCGGCCTGGTCGCGCTTGTTGTGCGCGTAGTCGAGGCCCTCGCAGACCTTCATGACGACGAAGCACGCCTGCGAGACCGGCATCGGCTCGCCGCTCTGCCGGCAGCGATCGAACATCGCGCGCAGGTCGCGCCCGTGCACGTGCTCGAGAGCGATGTAGTAGCTGCCGTCGACGACGCCGAGGTCGAAGATCTGCGCGATGTTCGCGTGGTTCAGCTGGACCGCCAGCTTCGCCTCGTCGATGAACATGCGGATGAACTCTTTGTCCTCCGCGATGTTCGGAAGGATCCGCTTGACGGCGACGAGCCGCTCGAACCCTTCCACGCCGAAAGCCTTCGCCCGGAACACCTCGGCCATGCCACCGGTGTTGATCTTCTCGAGCAGATAATATTTGCCGAAGGGCGTCGGCTTCTTCACGGCGCGCGAATCCAATCCCCTGTTGGGTGGGACCCTATCCGAAATTACTTCCTTGGGCCACAAGAGCTTTGCCTCTCCCGTGGGCCGATGTACTACCGCGGAGATCTCTACTTTGACAGCGAATTCTACCGACGGCTTGGTTTAGTTCTGCGTCAGGGCTTGCGCCGGTTCCATCGTCGACGCCTTGCGCGCCGGCAGGTACCCGCCGAGCACCGCGAAGCCGGCCGCGCAGGCCAGTCCGCCCATCCAGATCCACCACTTGAAGTGGAACCAGGTGTCGGGCTTGTACGGGAACCTGGGCAGGTAGTGCGCCGACGCGTAGTCGACGCCCAGCGCCATGCCGACGCCGAGCAGCACGCCGAGGATGCCGCCGATGAGCCCGATCAGGGCGGCCTCGCCGAGGACGACCATGCGGACGTCATGCTGCGTTGCGCCAACGGCGCGCAAGAGGCCCAGCTCGCGACGCCGCTCGGTGACCTGCATGAAGAAGTTGTGGGCGATGTTGATCGCGCTGATCGCGATGATGATCAGCGAGATCAGGACGAGCACGAGCCGGATCACGAACATCACCGTCGCGAACTTCTGGCCGAGCGAGTCCTCGAGGCGCAGATCGAGCGTGTCCTGGAGCCACTGCGCGAACACGGCGAGCTGCCCCTTGTCCTTGAGCGTGACGATGATCGACGAGTAGGTCGTCGCCGCCTCCTCGCCCTGGAACTCGCGGTTCCAGCGCTCGATGTACTGGATCGGCATCGTCATGCCGATCGGCATCGCCTTGTCGCTGATGCCGACGAGCACCGCCTCGACGCGCCGCGGCCGGTGATGGATCGTCGTGTTGCTGCCGGCGATGGTGGTCAGGCCCAGGCCGATCGAGAACCGCATCGCGGAGAGGCCGCCGCGCTGCGTGACGAACTTGACGAAGTCCGTGTCGGCGATCGGCAGGCCGTGCGACTTCGCGAACTGGCCGTTGTAGAGCTCGATCATCGTCGGCGACATCACGACCGGCACGCGGTGGTGACAGCGCTGATCGATCGAGTCGCAGTAGTATTCGTCGGGATCCGGGCACGGGTTCCAGTAGATCGGCTGGCCGTCCTTGTCGAACTGCGGCTGGCCGTCGGGGCCGAGCTGCGGACCGGGCGGGCGGTTCGGACCGGCGGCGCCCGGCGACTGGATCACTTCCTGGCTCGGCGAGTCCGGCGGCGGCACGCAAGCGACGCGCTTCGGATCGTTGAGCGCGTCCCAGTCCTTGAACTGTTCCTTGATGCGCGCGTCGTCCTGCACGAACGACGGATCGATGCCGTCGGCGAACCCGCCGACCTCGAACTTGAGGTCGTTGCCTTCGAAGTCGCCGCGGCCGAACGCGGGGAACGTCAGGTTCATGCGCGGCAGCGCGCTCGCGACTTCCTTGCGCGTCAGGATCGTCTTGACGATGTTGTCGTCGAGCTTCTTGCTGATGTCCTTGCCGAGCAGCGACGCGCGCGGCGCCACCACCTGCACCTGATCGAGCGGGAAGATCTTCTCGAGCACCGACGCGACCTGCTCCGTCGACGCGAGGAACAGCACGAACGTCGCGATGCCGATCACGATGCCGAACGCGCTGAGCACGAAGTGACGCCGGCTGCGCAGCGTGTTCGCGGTGACCATGCGGACGAGGTTGCCGACGGGCATCATGACGGACCTGCACTCCCTGCGGCGAGCGCCTCGTCGGTCGTCTCGACGATCATGCCGTCGCGCATCGCGATCACGCGCTTCGCGACCGACGAGATCCGCCGCTCGTGGGTGACGATCACGAGCGTCACGCCGTCCTTGGCGTTGAGCTCGCGGAAGAAGTCGATGACCTCGCGGCCGGTCTCGCTGTCGAGGTTGCCGGTCGGCTCGTCGCACAAGAGCAGCTTCGGCTGGTTGAACAGCGCCCGCGCGATCGCCACCCGCTGCTTCTGCCCGCCGCTCAGCTCGCCCGGCTTGCGCTGCGCGAAGTCACTCAGTCCGACGCGCCGGAGCGCCTCGCGTCCTCGCCCGTCGATGTCCTTGCCGTCGCGCGAGAACGCCGACGGGATCGTCACGTTCTGCAGCACGGTCAGATGCTCGAGCAGGTTGAACGCCTGGAACACGAACCCGATCGACTCGTTCCGCATCCCGGCGCGCTTCTTGTCGTTCGCCTTCAGCGTGTCGACGCCGAGCACCTCGACCTCGCCCGTATCCGGCTGGTCGAGCCCGCCGATGATGTTGAGCAGCGTCGACTTGCCGCTGCCCGACTGCCCGACCAGCGCGATCAGCTCGCCCTGATCGACATCGAAGCTGACGCCGCGCAGCACCTGCGTCTTGGCCGCGCCGGCGCCGTAGCTCTTCGTCACGTCGCGCAGCCGGATGACCGGTGCTTTCGCTGTCACGGCGCGGACCCTACCACATTACCTATGGGTGCCAGCCACTTCGACCACGACCGAGCTACCGTCCAGCACCGCGGTCGCATGGAGCTCGCGCCAGTCTTCGAACCGCTCGACGACGTGCGACGGCGCACCGATCTGATCGAGCAGCCACACCCAGGCATCTTTCGGCATGCCCTCCGGCACGACCGACACGCTGAACATCGGCGGCACGCCGGCCGGCGCTCCCGACGCGATCCGATCCATCACGCCATCGCCCATCGCCGCGATCGCGAGCTTGTCGTCGAACACGTAATCGAGCTTCGCGACGAACGGGATCGACACGTGATGCCCGCGATACGGCCCGAACGTCCGGTCGCTCGCGAAGTGGCTCGCCTTGTCGACGTACCCCTGCAGGAACGCGCCGCTCGCGAGGTCCATCGCGACCGCCCCCGCGCCGCTCTTGTCGCCCGGATCCACGCTCAGCACGATCGCGCGCGCGGTCCGCACGCCAAACTGCTTCACGTCCGCGAACGGATCCGGATCGCTCGTCGCGACGCGCACGCACGGCTCGAGCCACCCCGTCACCGCGTCGAGATCGAGGTTCCACTGCGCCTGCAGCGGCGCCGTCGCCGCCACGCTCTGCCACCCCGGCGG
The DNA here is from genome assembly GCA_964446175.1 of uncultured Kofleriaceae bacterium. Classification (GTDB taxonomy): domain Bacteria; phylum Myxococcota_A; class Polyangia; order Haliangiales; family Haliangiaceae; genus JABFXX01. The sequence goes on along the minus strand of CAYUNM010000016.1, from coordinate 78,080 downwards.
CGGCGCCATCAGATGGCTCGCGAACGCGGGCGCGGCCGCCCCGATGTCGAACGTCAGCCGCGCGGCGACCTTGCTCCCATCGACCTCGAACGCGAACCCGACCCGCTCGATCGCGTCGAGCTGCTTCACGCACGCGATCCCACCCTGCACGCGCCCCAGCACGCTCGCGACGAGATCCTGTGCCCGCGCGAACCCGACGACCGCCGCCTTGCCCGCGTGCGCCTTCGCCCACGCCCACGCGTCGTTCCACGCCGCCCGCGCCGCGCGATGGCTGTGCGCGAACCACTCCGTCCCCATTCCCTTCTCGCCAAAGTGCACCCACAGCCAGTCGCGATCGAGCGCCCACCCGATCGCGACCCCGCCCCCGATCTTCGACGTGTTCAGCTCCACGCCATCGACCATCTGCGACACGGTCGTCAGCCCGCGCTGCCGCTGCTGATCGATGAACGCCCCGAACGCCTCCGGCGACACCACGTGCACGACGAACGTCGGCGTCACATCCTCCGAGAACATCGCCATCCCGCCGCCGACATCGACCCCGATGTTCGTCAGCGCCGACTCCGACAGCGGATCCACCCCGAGCATCGCCGGCAGCTCGCGCTCCGCCTCGCTCGCCGTGAACCCGGCGACCATCCCGACATCATCGAGCACGTCGTGAAACGCGCGCTGCCCATCCCGCACCGTCGCCGCCGCCACGACGTACGTCGGATTCGCAGGCACCCACCGCGCCGCCGCGAACGGCACCGCGCCTCCGCCGCCCCCCGGCCCCGCCGCCGTGCCCGCATGCCCCCCGCACCCGGCAATCACGAGCGCGCAAAGCAACTTGTGCATCGACCAATCGTGCCACGCAACCGCCGACCGCGCCGGCCGATACACCGGGCAATCTCCGACCAGCCGCCGCCCGCAACCCATGTAGATCCAGCCACTCGTTCCCCACGCGCGACCCAACCCCCCACACGAACCATGTATCCTGCGAGGTGCCCATGACTGGAATCGGCGGTCCCGGCGGCATTGGTGGCCCCAAAGGCCCGGGCGGCCCCGCAGGCCCCGACGGCCCCGACGGCCCGGATGCCGCCGATGCCGCCGATGCCGCCGATGCCGGCCGGTCGGCGGATGCCGCGCGCTCCACGGATGCCGCGCGCGATGTTGCCAGCGTCGACGGCGCCGCGCCCAACTCGAGCCTCGATGCGCTCGCCGCGGACATCGCGGCCGGCAAGCTGACGCCGCAGCAGGCAGTCGACCGCCTGGTCGACGAGATCGCCGGCACGAAGGCCCTCGACGCGAGCGAGCGCGCGGAGCTCAAGGAGCTCATGGCGGACCTCATCGCGAACGATCCGAACCTCGCGGCGCTCGTGGGCCGCGTGTAGCCGCGTCTAGCCGCGCGTCGCGGCGCTCGTGGGGCGCGTCCAGCGGCGGCTACCGGTGGGCCTCGTCGCAGACCCGGATGCGTGCGGCCCGCGTACTAGCGGTGCGCCTGGTCGAAGACCCGGATGCGTGCGGCCCGCGTACTAGCGGTGCGCCTGGTCGAGGACCCGGATGCGTGCGGCCCGCGTACTAGCGGTGCGCCTGGTCGAAGACCTGGTCGACGCGCGCCGCCGAGCCGAACTGCGTCGGGTCGAGCTCCGACGGGATCTCCGGCGGCGATGGATAGAGCGCGTCGCCGACGAAGATCGTGCCGTGCTTGCTGCCCGGCGGGCCGGCGAACTGCACTGGCATCTTGGCGTGCGGGCCGACCTTGAGCATCGTGAACGGGCGGGTCATCGGGCGGCCGCCGTCGTCGTGGAACGAGGCGATCAGCGTGATCGCGCCCGGGATGTCGGCGTCGTTCTCGACGGTGCCGGTCGCGACCGCGTGGTCGCCGTCGATGACGTCCTTGACGTTGGAGACGCGGTCGGGCGGCTCGACGGCGGGGACCAGCGCGCCCTTGACCTCGATGCGCGCGCGCGCGGAGGTGGGACGCGGCTTGCGCTCGCGATCGACGAGCGCGAACGTGCGCGTCTCGCCGGCGGGGATCCAGAGCGACTGGGCGCGCAGCTGGCCGAGCTCGGTGCCGGAGGCGTCCGCGAGCTTGCCGCCGAGCGTGACGTAGGCGCCTTCCTTGCTCGTGTTGTCGGCGTCGACGAGGACGAACGTGGCCGTCTCGAGGAACTGGCCGACACCGACGGTGTCGGTGCGCAGGCGCGCGTCCGCGGAGACGCGGATGTAGTCGAGGTCGAGGTGATGCGACTTCGACTTCGCGCAGGCCGCGGTGGCCAGGAGCAATACCCACGCTCGCACGCGTGGAAGCTAGCATGCCGGGGCGGCGACGCTCAGGCGGCGCGGGGCGGCGACGCTCAGGCGGCGCGCGGCGGCGACGCTCGGGCGGCGCGCGGCGGCGACGCTCGGGCGGCGCGCGGCGGCGACGCTCAGGCGGCGCGCGGCGGGATCGCGGCGCGACGAGGACCCGAGCCCTCGTGGAGGTGAATGCAGTCGCGGACTTTCTGCGAGAGCTCGAGCTCGGTCGTATCGAAGCGCGAGATCGCGCCCGCGAGCGTCGCGACGCGCTCCTCGTCCGTCGCGCGCTTGTCGATGATCACGCGCCACTCGCCCTTCACCTTGCACAGACCGCCCTTCAGCCCGGTCTGGATGCCGCTCGTCTGGAGCGGCTCGTAGCTGACCTTGATCCCGAGCTGTTCGGCTGCGTTCTCCAGCAGCTCGAGCATGACTTCCGGCTTCATTGCCTGGCCCACACTACCAGGGCGGATCCGGGGCGCAACCTTTCTGTCCGGTTTGCGGACGCTAGGAGATCTGCCGAGATCGCGCGTGGTTACGTCACACCACGGGCAGTGTGACGCGGAACGCTGCGCCACCGAGATCGCTTCGGGCGACGACGATGTGGCCGCGATGTTGCTCGACGATGTTGCGGACGATGGGCAGGCCGAGGCCCGTGCCCTTGCCGTCCAGCTTGGTCGTGTAGAACGCCTCGAAGATCTTCTCGCGGTCGCCTTCGGGGACGCCCGGGCCGGAGTCGGCGACCTCGATCAGGACGCGGGTGTCGCCCTCGGTCTTGGCGCGCACGATGACGCGGCCGCCGTTCTCGACCGCGTGGACCGCGTTCGTGATCAGGTTGATCAGGACCTGCTCGAGCTGCCCGCCGACCGCCTGGATCACGGGCAGGTCGGGCGAGACCTCGACCGACAGCGCGATGCCGCCGCGCTCGACCAGGTGATCGCAGATCGAGACGGACTGGCGGACCACCGCCGCGAGATCGACTGCCTCCATCTCCTTGCCGGAGGGGCGCGCATACTGCACGAGGTCGCGCGAGAAGCGGAGGATGCGCTGCGCGGAGGCGCCGATGCGGCGCAGCTTCTCGAGGTCGGCGGTGTCGGCGCCCTGGGCCTCGAGCTTGCGCACGAGGTACTCGGCGTAGACCGTGATCGACGTCAGCGGGTTGTTGAGCTCGTGAACGACGCCTGCCGCGAGCTCGCCCAGCGTCGCGAGGCGCTCGGCGCGCACGATCTGCTGCTGGAGCAGATCGATCTTCGACTGGTCCTGCCCGATCGCGACGACCGCCTCGATCGGGCCGCCGACCTGGCCCGCGCGGCCGACCGGCGCGATCGCCCACACGCTGCGGACGGCGCCCTTCTTCGTCGGCAGCATGACCGTGACGGCGGCGTGGTGCTGGCCGGCGAGCGCGGCCGAGAATGCGCTGGTCAGCTGGCTCTTCTGGTCGCCCGTCATGAAGTCGCGGACGTCGCGGCCGAGCACGTCGTCGCGCGTGACGCCGGTGAGCTCGAGCAGCGCGCGGTTGCAGACCGTGATGCGCCAGCTGCGGTCGATGCCGAGGATCAGCGCGTTCGCGCTGTCGAGCAGGCGGGCCTGGTAGTCGCGGAGGCCGATCGCATCTTCCTGCAGGCGGATCGTGCGCAGCGCGATCGACAGGCCGGAGGCGATCGGCGTGACGGCCGGCTCGTCGACGGCCTTGTTGTCGGCGCCCGGCGGGTAGCCGATGTCGAGGACGCCGTAGAGCTCGCCGCCCGCGGCCAGCGGCACGGCGAAGCCGGTCGCGATGCCGGTGAACGGCGAGTCCCAGCGCTCGCGCACGATCAGCCGCGCGCTCGCCGCGACCGCGCTCTTGAGGCGCACCGCCTTGATCGGGGCCTCGCTGACGATGATCGGATCGTTCGCCACGCCCTCGCGCAGCGGGGCGCCGCGGACGTACGCGCGCGCGGGCTCGCGGTTGCGCAGGTCGATCACGCGGATCGCGAGCGCGCGCCCGGGCAGCAGCTTCTCGAGGACGCCGAGCACGCGATCGACGACGACCGGCTCGCTCGACGCGAGCGGAAGCTCTGCAGCGAGGGTGCGCAACGCGGTCAGCTGATCGTCGTCGGTCATGACTTGGCGCGGTCCTCGAGCTCGACGAGGTCGGCGAGCGACGGCGTCTCGCGCACGACGTCGCGGGCCGCCCCGGAATGGGATGTCGTGCCGGCCGCGGGGTCGACGGCCGTGAACTCGCCGGTCTGGCTCTCTTCGCTGATGATCTGCTCGACGGGAATCGCCTCGGCGGAGTCGGCCGCGGCGCGGTCGAGGTCGAGCATGCGCGCGGTGCCGACGTAGTCGGTCGTCTCGTACTTCGTGATCTTTCCGATCTTCTTGACGATACCCGCCATGCGCTCGGCCTCGGCGAGGATGATTCTCACCGCTCTGAGGTGCTGCGCCTCTTTTTCGCTCTGGCGCTCGATCAGCTGCGCGTAGCCCATGATCGAGGTCAGCGGCTGGTTCAGCTCGTGCGCGGCCGCGCCGGCGAGCTCGGCGACGAGCGCCTGCTTCTCCGACAGCTGCAGTTTTTGCTGCGCGTCCAGCAGGCGCTGCTCCATGCGGATGCGCTCGCGCAGGTCCGTCAGGATGCCGACGGTCGCGACCTCGCGATCGCCCTCGTACACGATCGAGGCGGTCATGCTCACGGGCACCGACTCGCCGCTCGCGATGCGGACCTCGCGCCGCGTCTGCTCGAGGCGCCCTACCCCGCCGTACGACGTCGAGCGCAGCATGCGCATGATCACGCGCGCGCCGCCCTGCTCGTAGAGCTCCCACACCGGCTTCTTGCCGATCACGTCATGCGCGCGGTAGCCGAACAGCCGCTCGGCGCCCTGGTTGAACAGGATGATCTGGCCCTTGAAGTCGGCGGCGATGATCGCGTCGACGGTCGAGTCGATCAGGCGCTCGAGGAAGTCCTTCGTCGTGCGCAGCTCGTGCTCGAGCGCGCGCTCGGCGGTGACGTCGCGGAACGCGAGGATCACGGCGCCCGTGCCGGCGAGCACGGTCGAGGTCGAGGCGCTCACCCACACCGGCGAGCCGCTCGTCGTCGAGAGCTGCAGGTCGAACGTCTCGACGTTGACCCCGGCGAGCACGCGCGCGATCGCGTCGGAGATCTGGCTGCGCTGGTCGTGCGGCACGAGGTCGACGAGCTCGCTGCCGAGCAGGCCGTCGCGCGCGAAGCCGGTGATGCGCTCGGCGGCGCGGTTGACGAACAGGATGCGGCCCGCGTCGTCGAGGACGACCACGCCGTCGGCGCCGGCCTCGAAGTGCTCCTTGAGCGAGTCGATGCCGCGGAGCCGGCGCTCGGCCTCGTAGCGGGCGCGCGAGATGCGGTGCGTCTGATCGCGCAGCGACTCGAGCACGGCGCCATGGCGCAGGTGCGCCGCCGTGATGCTCGCGATCAGCTTGCCGAGCTCGACGCCGCGCGGGCCGACGTGCTGCACGCCCGGGTTGCGCTTGCGCAGCAAGAACGCGCCGAGCGGGCGGCCGCGCCACTGCACGGGGAACACGGCGATGCCGCGCACGCGCCTCGACGACAGCAGATCCGCCATCGGCGCGGTCAGCGCGTTCGTCAGCACGTCGTCGATCAGCACGGGCTGGCCCGTGCGCATCGCCTCGATGATCTCCGGGTACTCGCTGATCGACAGCGTGAACCGCTGCATCGGCTCGGCATCGCTGGCCGCGATCACGAACGCGTGGTCGCTGCCCTCGATGTGCGCGACGAGCGACGCGCGATCGAATGCGAGCACGCTCGCCGTGATCTCGAGGACGCGCACGAGCGCCTCGGCATCGTCGCCGTCGGCGGTGAGCACGTCGTTGATCCGCGTCAGCGCCTGCGCGGCGGCGGTCTCGCGGCGCCCGAGCTTGCAGAGGTTGCGGCAGCGCGCCGCGAGCAGTGCTTGCGGCATCGGCAAGCGTGCGACGTCGCTCGCGCCCGCCGAGAGCGCCTGCGCGACGTTGCCCGGCGGCATCGCCGGCACGAGCGCGAGGATCGGGACCTCCGCGAGCACCGGCACGTCGCGCGCCTCGGTGACGAGCTCGACGACCGCATCGCCCGTGACGACGATCAGCCCCGGGATGCCATCGCTGCCGGAGAGCACCTTCGCCGACCGCGCGTCGAACCCGCTCGCCGCGAGCTGCGCGACGAGGCCGGCGCGCTCCTCGTCGCTGCCGCCCAGGACGACGATCGGTGGGCTCTCCACGAGGCTAGAACCGTACCACGTCCCGTCTGGTTGCTCTCGCGGCTCGATCGCGGCAAGGTGCACCGATGCGTACGGTTGTCGAGCGGCAGTCGAGCGGCATCGCCGGGCTCGACGAGGTGCTCGGCGGCGGATTCCCGACGGGGCAGATGTACCTCGTCGAGGGCAACCCCGGCGCGGGCAAGACCACGCTCGGCCTTCAGTTCCTGCGCGAGGGCGCGCGGCGCGGTGAGAAGTGCTGCTACGTCGTGCTGTCGGAGAGCGAGAAGGCGCTGCGCCGGCTCGCCGCATCGCACGGCTGGTCGCTCGACGGCATCGACGTCGTCGAGTCCAACGATCAGGACCCGCGCAGCGACTACTCGATCTACGAGCCGAGCGAGGTCGAGCTCGGCGAGTCGTCGCGCTCGCTGCTCGCGAAGCTGACCGAGCTCGCGCCGACGCGCGTCGTCGTCGACTCGCTCGCCGAGGTGCGGCTGCTCGCGCAGGATCCGCTGCGCTATCGCCGCCAGCTGCTCACGCTGCGGCGGTTCTTCGACGAGCACGGCATGACCGTGCTGCTGCTCGACTTCCTGACCTCCGTCGACGACCACCAGCTCGAGAGCCTCTGTCACGGCATCATCCACCTGCAACAGCTCTCGCCGGAGTACGGCGGGCATCGCCGGCGCATGCGCGTCAGCAAGCTGCGCGAGTCGACGTTTCGCGATGGCTATCACGACTTCGCGATCGAGACCGGTGGCCTGCAGATCTTCCCGCGCCTCATCGCTGCCGAGCACGACCGCGCGGGCAAGCACGCGCAGAACACGCTCTCGAGCGGCGTCGCCGAGCTCGATCGCCTGATGGGCGGCGGCATCGACCGCGGCACGAGCACGCTCGTCATGGGGCCCGCAGGCGCCGGCAAGTCGACGCTGACGGCGCAGTTCGCACGCGCCGCCGTCGAGCGCGGCGAGAAGGTCGCGTTCTTCATCTTCGACGAGGTGCCGAACACGGTCATCGTGCGCGGCGACGGCATGGGCTTCGGCGTGCGCGAAGATGTCGCGGCCGGCAAGATCCTGATCCGCCAGGTCGACCCCGCCGAGCTCGCGCCCGGCCAGTTCGCCCACCTCGTGCGCCAGTCCGTCGAGCGCGACGGCGTCACGATGGTCGTGATCGACAGCATCAACGGCTACCGGAGCGCGATGCCCGAGGAGCACCACCTCGCGGCGCACCTGCACGAGCTCGTCGCGTACCTCAACCAGATGCAGGTCGCCACGCTGCTCGTGATGACGCAGACCGGGCTCGTCGGTCAGGGCGTCACCTCGCCGATCGATCTCAGCTACCTCGCCGACGCCGTGCTGCTGCTTCGCTACTTCGAGGCGCGGGGCGAGATCCGCCAGGCGATCTCGATGGTCAAGCGTCGCACCGGGCCGCACGAGCGCACGATCCGCGAGCTCAAGATCGACGGCACCGGCCTGCGCGTCGGCGAGCCGCTGACGGAGTTCCAGGGAATCATGAGTGGCCAGCTCGTCTACACCGGTCAGCAGCCGATGCTCTCCGAGTAACGACAGATCGCGCGGCTTCGCGCACGCTGTGCTCGCGTGCCACGTCGCTCCCGCCAAACAGGGTGATTTTCGAGCCCGGCGACGGGCATCGCACTTGCTCATTCGCGCGCGGTGAGAAGTGATCCGGAGCGACTGGTGGTTTCACGCGAGCAAGGCGAGGCCGCGGGCACGATCTGGGTGCTCTCGGCCAAGCCGCGCGATGCCCACCTGACGTGCCGGACGCTCGGCGAGGTCGGCCTGCGCGCTGCCGCGACCAGCTCCTTCGGCGAGCTCGTCGAGGTGCTGCAGGGACCGGTCGGCGCGCTGATGCTCACGGAGGACGCGGTTCCCGCGCGCGGCTGGACCGAGCTCGCCACGATTCTCTCGCAGCAGCCAGCCTGGTCGGACCTGCCGGTGATCGTGTTCTCGCGCGAGCGTCAGAGCGGCCTCGAGGCGCTGCTCGCGTCGGGCACGAGCAACATCACCGTCGTCGAAACTCCGGTGCGCGTGAGCACGGTGATCTCGGCGGCGCAAGCCGCGATGCGCGCGCGCAAGCGGCAGTACGAGGTCCGCGATCTCGTCGCGCGGCTCGAGGAGGCCGATCGCCGCAAGGACGAGTTCCTCGCGATGCTCGGCCACGAGCTGCGCAACCCGCTCGGCGCGATCCAGCTCGCGATGCAGGTGCAGCAGCTGCAGGCGCCGCAGTGCGAGCCGACGCGCCACACCGTCGTGATGGAGCGCCAGCTCAAGAACCTCGGCCGCATCGTCGACGACCTGCTCGACGTCTCGCGCGTCACGCTCGGCAAGATCCAGCTCGAGGTCTCCGACGTCGATCTGTGCGAGGCGGCGCGCCGCTGCGTGCAGGCGATCGCGCGCGACGCGGAGAATTCGCGCCTGACGCTGACGCTCGGCGCACCCACGGAGCCCGTGTGGACGAAGGGCGATCCGGTGCGCATCGAGCAGGTGCTGTCGAACCTCGTCACGAACGCGATCAAGTACACGCCGGCCGGCGGCACGATCGCGGTCGAGGTCACCGAGCCCGAGCGCGGTCGTGCGCGCGTGACCGTCAGCGATACCGGCATCGGCATCGATCCGGCGATCGTCGAGTCGTTGTTCGAGCTGTTCATGCAGGCGCGCCAGGGCATCGATCGCTCGCGCGGCGGGCTCGGCCTCGGCCTGGCGCTCGTCAAGCGGCTCGTCGAGCTGCACGGCGGCTCGGTCGGCGCGCACAGTGCGGGTCCCGGCACCGGCGCCCGGTTCTGGTTCGAATTGCCCGTCGAGGATCGCCGGCCGACCGACAAGTTCGACGCCGTGGTCCCCGAGCAGCGTCCGCTGCGACTGCTGCTCGTCGAGGACAACGAGGACGCCCGCGAGATGCTGCGCGAGCTGCTGACGCGCGACGGTCACGACGTGGCGACCGCGAACGACGGCATCGCCGGGCTGCAGGCGGCGCGGACGATCGATCCCGATCTCATGCTCGTCGACATCGGCCTGCCCGGCCTCAGCGGTCACGAGCTCGCGCGCGAGATCCGGCGCACGAGCGAGCGCCAGCCGTGGCTGATCGCGATGACCGGTTACGGCCAGCCGACGGATCGCGAGCGTGCGCTCGAGGCGGGCTTCGATCTGTTCGTCGTGAAGCCGGTCTCCATTCCCGACCTGCGTCAGGCGCTCGCGCAGTGCGCGGAGTCGCTGCGGTTCAAGGCATAGCCGTTGCACTGCTAGCTTTCGTGATCGGCGAGTTGCTGTTCCGATTTGTCGTCGGCGGCGTCGTCGTCTCGATGTTCGCGGTGATCGGCGAGCTATTCGAGCCGAAACGCTTCTCGGGCATCTTCGGAGCCGCGCCGTCGGTCGCGATCGCCACGCTCGGTCTGACATTCGTGCAACACGGCGGGCCGACCGTCGCGACCGAGGGCTGGTGGATGGTGATCGGCGGCGTCGCGATGCTCGTGTACGCGATCGTCAGTGCCGCGCTCGCGAAGCGCGAGCACTTCCCGGTGTGGCTCGCGGCGGGCGGCGCGTGGATCGCGTGGCTCGCGCTCGCATTCGTCGCGTGGTTCGCGCTGCGCGAGGAGCTGCTCGCGTGAAGCCGCGCCTCTCGCCCGGCAAGCTGAAGAACGTCGCGTGGTGGGAGTACGCGCTGCGCTTCGTGTTCGGCGGCGCGATCACCGTGCTGACCGGCCTCTTGAACACGTGGCTCGGCCCCGCTGTCGCGGGCATGTTCCTCGCGTTCCCCGCGATCCTGCCGGCGAGCCTGACGCTCGTGAAGCAGCACGACGGCCGCAAGAAGGCCGCCGACGACGCGCGCGGCGCCCGGCTCGGCGCGATCGGGCTCGTCGCGTTCGCACTCGTCGTCGGGCTGACCGCGAATTCGTGGGCGGCGGCGGCCGTGCTCGCGCTGGCGACGGCGGCGTGGCTCGTCGTGTCGCTCGCGCTGTTCGCGATCGTCTACGGCCCGCGCCCGGAGACGTGACAGAGCCAGGCCTACGCCTGGCGCGCTTCGTACGCCATGATCGCGGCCGCGAACACGGTCTTCACGGGTACCTCGTGCGCCTTCGCGGCGGCCGCGCAGGCCTCGTACTCCGGCGCGGCATTGCGCACCGCATCGCCGTCGAGCGCGACCTTCACGGGGATCGCGCCGAACCGCGTCTGCACGGTGACAGTCTGGCGCGCGAGCACCGTGCGCTCGAGCTGGGTGTAGCGGACACCGATCGTCGTCGTCTCGCGAAGGATCGCGGCGATCACGGCGTCGCGCTTGTCGGGCTCGGCGAGCGCGGAGAGCGTCAGCGCCGGGCGGCCCTTCTTCATCGTGATCGGCGTCCACCACACGTCGACGGCGCCGGCGGCGAAGATCGCATCGGCCGCCGGCGCGCACAGCTCGGGCGACATGTCGTCGATGTTCGCGTCGATCTGCCAGATCGCGCCCGCCGCGGTCACCACGGGCTGGAGCACCGTCGCGCGCAGCACGTTCGCCCGGTCGGGCAGCTCGAAGTCGCCCGCGCCCCAGCCGATCGCGACGGGCTTGCCGCGCGGCGCCGGCGTCCACGATGTCACGCTCGCGGCGAGGATCGCGGCGCCCGTCGGCGTGCACAGCTCGCGCGCGAGGCCGCCGTCGGCCATCACGCCGCCCGCATCGCGCAGCACCTCGAGCGACGCCGGTGCCGGCACGGGCAGCACGCCGTGCGCGCACTTGAGCGTGCCGTGGCCCATCGCGACCTCCGCGCAGCTGACGCTCGCCGGCGCGAGCCAGTCGAGCGCGGCCGCCGTGGCGACGACGTCGACGATCGAGTCGATCGCGCCGACCTCGTGGAACGAGACCAGCTCGACGGTCGTGCCGTGCAGCTTCGCCTCGGCCTTCGCGAGCCGGTCGAAGATGTCGAGCGCGCGCCGGCGCGTGCCTTCGGTCAGCCTGGCCTCGACGAGCCGCTTGCGGATGTCGCCGTAGTGCGTGTGCGAGTGATCGTGGCCGTGGTCGTGATGGACGAGCGTGGTCTTGTCGCCCTGCTCGTCGATGTGGATGTGGCGCTCGGCGCCGGTCTCGGCGCGGAACTTCACGGCGACGAAGCCATTCTCGGTCGTGGTGCGCTTCTTCGGCGCGTGCCCGTGCGAGTGCGCGTGCGCATCGAACAGGTGGCCCTTCGTATCGACGGTGACGTTCGTCGCCGCGATGCCGCCCTTCGTCACGCGCTCCACGCGCAGCCGCTGCCGCCCCGCCCCGACCGCATCGAGCGCGTCGCCGATCACCTCGACGGGGACGCCGAGATCGAGCAGCGCGCCGACCGTCATGTCGCCCGCGATGCCGCTCGCGCAGTCGAAGTGGAGGTGCAGGCCTCTCATACGGCGAGCCTGGCGATCTTGACCGCCGCGACCGCCGCGCCGACGCCGTTGTCGATATTGACGACGGTCGTCCCGGGGACGCAGCCGGCGAGCAGCGCGCCGAGCGCGACGAGGCCGTCGACGGAGACGCCGTAGCCGACGCTCGTCGGCACGCCGATCAGCGGGCGATCGACGAGCCCGCCGAGCACGCTCGGCAGTGCCGCCTCCATGCCCGCGACGGCGACGACGACCTCGCAGCGGCGGATCTCGTCGATCCGCGCGAGCAGGCGGTGCAGCCCCGCGACGCCGACATCGCCGATGCGCAGGACCGGCGCACCGAGGAACTCGGCGACGAGCGCGCACTCCTCGGCGACACCGAGGTCGCTCGTGCCGGCGCACACGACGGCGATCCGCGCGCACGGGGCCCGCGGAGGCACGCCGCCGAGCCGGACGATCCGCGCGAGCTCGTGATACGTCGCGCCGGGCAGTGCCGCGAGCACGGCCGCCGCCTTGTCGGGATCGACGCGCGTCGCGAGGGAGCCGCCGTCCTTGTTCAGCTCGGCCATCGCCTGGGCGATCTGCTGGGCGGTCTTGCTCGCGCCGTAGACGAGCTCGGGGATGCCGGTGCGCAGCTCGCGCTGGTGATCGAGCACCACCGCCTGGGCAACTTCCTTGTAGGGCAGGCCGCCGAGCTGCTGCGCGGCGTCGTCGGGCGAGACGGTGCCAGCGCGCACCTCCGCGAGGAGCTGGGCGAGCAGGGTACGGTCCACGGCGTAGTCCTACCCTACTTCTTGCGTTTCGTGATCCGGACGGCCTCGATCGCGCGGTCGGTCGCCGCGATCACCTCGATCGTGAGCGCCCCCAGCGTCAGGTTCTCGCCCTTGTCGGGGATCCGCCGGAACTTCTCGATCAGGAGGCCCGCGATCGTCTCGTAGTCGTCGCTCTCGGGCAGGCCAAGGTCGAGATCCGCGTTCAGCCGGGTCACGGTCGTGCGCGCCTCGACGCGCCACACTCCCGGCTTCTCGGCGCGGATCGGCGAGGGCTCGGTGTCGTACTCGTCATCGATGTCGCCGACGATGATCTCGAGCAGGTCCTCGATCGTGACGATGCCGACCGCGCCGCCGTACTCGTCGACGACGATCGCGAGGTGCTGCTGCTCGGTCTGCAGCTGCACGAGCAGGTCGCTCGCCTTCATCGTCTCCGGCACGTAGCTCGGCGGGTGCGCGAGCTCCGAGACGGTCCTTTGTCCATCAGCCGCCGGCGCTTTGTCCTTCTGGCTCGCGGCCTGGAGCACGTCGAACGTGTGGACGACCCCGACGACGTCATCGACGCGCGAGCGATAGATCGGCATGCGCGAGTGCTGCTTGTCGGCGATCTCGGTCGCCGCCTCCGTGATCGGCGTGTCCTCGGGCAGCGCGGTGACCTCCGACAGCGGGACCATCAGCTCGCCGACCTTGTACTCGCTCAGCTCGAAGACGTTCGCGATCATCTCGCGCTCGTCGGCGCTGATCTCGGGCTTGTCGCTCGTCGGCTCGCTCTCGATGAGCAGCGCGAGCTCGTCGCGCGTGACGAATGCCTTCTTGCGATCGGTACGCGTCACGCGCGTGAGCGCGGCCGCGAAGCCTCCGACGACAGCGACGAACGGGCGCAGCGCGAACGACGCCCAGCGCAGCTGCGTCGCGATCTGATCGACGACGCGGTCCGCATGCGCCTGCACGATCGCCTTCGGCACGAGGTGCCCGAGCACGAGCAGCGGCGGCACCACGATCAGCGGCGCCCACAGCGGCGTCACGCCGCGCATCGCGAGCTGCGTGCCGAGCACGAGCACCGCGACGATCGTCATCAGGTTTGCGCCGACGAGCGTGGTCGCGAGCGTGACCTGCGGCACCGCGAGCATGCGCTCGGCGCGCGCAGCATTCTTCTTGCCGGCCGTCGCGCGCACGTGCAGCGCGTTGCGGTCGCAGGCCGACAGCGCGACCTCGGCGCTGACGAAGAACGCCTGGGCGAGCACGCACGCGACGAGCGCGGCGACGAGCTGGCCGATGGTGATCAATTCTGCTTGTCCTGCTGCAGGCGCAGCTCTTCGATGTCGAGCGCCGGCGGCGTGACCTCGTCGATCTCGTGGATCGGCTTGATCGCCGGCGGATCGACCGCCTCGGTGCCCGGGCTCGTATCGGGACGCGCCGGCGCCTGCACGGGACCGGTATCGACCTGCACGCCGCCGGGCCCGGGCGTGCGCGTGCGGCCGATCTTGAGGTTCGGCATCGACGCCTGCAGATCCGCGCGCTCGTCGCGCAGCACGCCGAAGATCTGCGACAGCAGGTCGTCCATCGTCACGAGGCCGAGCACCTTGCCGTACTCGCTGACGACGATCGCCATGTGGACCTTCTTCTGCTTGAACGTCAGGAACAGACGCTTGACCGGTGTGGTGCGCGGCACGAACAGCGGCTCGTGCAGGAGCTCGCCGAGCGGCTTCATCGGGCCGCCGACCGCGGCCGCGCGCACGAGGTCCTTCGCGTTGAGGATGCCGCGCACGTTGTCGAGCGACTTCTGATAGATCGGCACGCGCGAGAAGCCACGCGCCGCGACCTCGCGGACGAGCCGCTGCATCGGCAGGTCGTAGTTCAGCGCGAAGATGCGATCGCGAGGCGTCATCACCTGGCCGACGTTCTTGTCGTTGAACTCGAAGACGCGATGGATCAGGCGACGCTCGCGCGCGTCGACCTGCCCCTGCGACGTGCCGGCGTCGACGAGCGAGCGGAACTCCTGCTCGCTGAGATCGCGTGCCGGCCGCGTGCGCGCCGCCTCGCCGAGCGGGCGCAGGAACAGCTCGGAGAGCAAGTTCACGACGATCCGGATCGGCGTGACCATCACCGCGAACATGCTCAGCGGGAACACGCACGCGCGCGCCCAGCCGAGCGAATTCTTCGCGGCGAGCGTCTTCGCCGACACCTCGGCGACGAGCACGACGAGCGGCAGCGCGATCGCGAGCGCGATCCCGGCGCACGCCCACGGGTTGCTCGGGCCGAGGCGCAGGTCCATGACGACGGCCAGCGCGAGCACGGCGAGCAGCGCGCCGAACGCCTCGTGGCCGATCAGCACGGTCGCGATCAGCCGGCGCGGCCGCTCGAGCAGCTTGATGATCTTGCGATCGCGGCGCGAGTCGCTGCGCGCGAGCTGCTCGCGGTCGACGCGACGGAGCGAGAACAGCGCGACCTCGGTGCCGCTGCAGAACCCGGAGACCAGCACGCACAGCACGGCGAGCGGGATCGCGACCGTCAGATCGTTCACGCGCTGCCCCCGGTGATCGGGAACGTCGCGACGAACGTCGAGCCCTGCCCGGGCGTCGTGTCGACCCAGATCCGGCCGCCGTGCGCCTCGACGTACGCCTTCGCGAGCGTGAGCCCGAGGCCGGTGCCGCCGAACGCGCGCGTCGACGACGAATCGACCTGGAAGAACGGCTCGAAGATCTTCGACACCTGCTCGCGCGAGATGCCGATGCCCGAGTCGCTCACGACGAGCTGCACGGCGCGCGAGTCCTCGCGGTCGTGCGGGGACAGCGGACCGGGACGCACCGCGACGCCGACGCGCCCGTGATCCGGCGTGAACTTCACGGCGTTGGACAGGAGCGACGACACGACCTGCCGGATCTTCTTGCGATCGCCGACGACGATCGTATCGCCGCGCGTCTCGAGCTGGATCGCGATCTCGCGCTTGCGCGCCGCCGCCGTGAACAGCGCGACCTCGCTCGCGACGATATCCGTCAGCGACAGCGACGCGCGCTCGAGCGGAGGGACGCCGCTCTCGACCGACGCGACGTCGAGCACGCTCGTGATCATCCCGAGCAGCTGATCCGCCTTGCTGAGGATCGTGCCGAGGTACTCGCGCTGATCGCCGGTGACCGGGCCCGCGAGCCCTTCCGCGAGCATCTCCGCGTAGCCGATCACGCTCGTCAGCGGCGTGCGCAGCTCGTGCGACATCGTCGCGAGGAAGTTCGACTTGAGGCGATCGAGCTCCTCGAGCCGGGCGACCGCGCGCTGCAGGCGCTGGTTCTGCTCGGTCAGCTCGGCGAACGTGATCCGCATCGCCTCCTCGTGCGTGGTCGCGGCGAGCTCGCGCGCGTTCGCGTGATGGACGAGCAGGCCGAGCATCTGCGCGGCCAGCTCGAGGGCCGCCGGCGACCTCGACGCGAGCTTCGCGAGCGGCTCGCCATCGTGATCGATGTCGCGGCAAGGTGCCCCGGCGGCATCGCTCCCGGCGAGCCGCTGCCCGCGCCGGTCGAAGATCGCGATCGACGCCCCGACAGCCCTTTCGACCGCTGCCGCGAGCTCTTCCAGCTCGCCGGCCGGAACCAGGCGGGCTAGCTCGATGGGTCCATCGAGCGGGTGGGACACCTAGATATTGTAGCCCAAGCGCTAGCCGTTCGCCTCGGTGGCCCCGACGTGCTCGGCGAGCTGTTTCCTGAACGTTTGCGCGTCGATACCGAGCTTGGCGGCGAGCTGAAGATCGCGTTCCAGGTACGCCCAGGCGCGCTCGACGAGATCGAAGAACGTCGGCACGACGCCCTCCCCGGTCTTCGCGCACGCCTCGTGGACCCGGGCCTGTCCGAAGCGGTCGCAGTCCTCGAGTGGCACCGCCGCCGGCAGGTCGCGCTTGTTGTACTGCACGACGATCGGCACGCGGTCGAGCGCGAACGCGTGGAGGTTCACGACGAGGTTCGCCCACGCCTGCTCGTTCGCCTCCTGCGAGCCGGGCGAGCTGTCGGCGACGAACACGACGCCATCGGTCCCCGCGAGCACGACCCGGCGCGTGGCCTCGTGCGTCGGCTGCCCGGGCACCGTGTAGACCTTGATGCGAAACGAGAAGCTCGACGTGCGGAAGAAGATCGGCAGCAGGTCGAAGAACAGCGTGCGGTCGTCGCGCGTGTCGAGCGTCATGAGGCGCCCGCGGTTGAGCGTGTCGACCTTCGCGTGCAGCGCGCGCAGGTTGCTCGTCTTCCCCGAGAGCGGCGGCCCGTAGTAGACGAGCTTCAGCGTCAGCTGTCGCTCGGCGAAATCCACGAGTGCCACGTCTTAGCCTAACTCAGTGCGCGCTGGTTTTGAGGATCGTGGCGAACACGAGGCCCAGCACGAGGATGAGGAGCAAGGCCGCGAGCAGCACGAGCGTCGAGCGGTACGGCTGGTCTTCCTTCGCCTTCTTCGTGCTCGTCGCCATCATCGCGGCGACGGCGGAGCTGCGCAGCCGCTCGAGCTGCTTGTCGGCGATCGCGTCGCCGGCGCGCTCCTTGTACTTGCCGGCGGCCCACGCGTACGCGCCGTGCTGCGCGACGAGGCCGAGCAGCGCCGCGTGCTTCGCGGGCTCGTCCCAGTGAGCGACGGCGTCGTCCCACGCCTTCTGTACCGCCTCCGGAATCATAGGACCTGTCGAAATGGTACCGGAGTCGCGATCGAGACGAACAGGATCAACATCGCGATCGCGGCGCGCCTCCGCCACGGAGTCAGCGGCACCTCGCCGACGGGCGGGTGGTACTCGCCGGCACGACGTCGCATCCAGCCGAGCAGCAGCGCCCACAGGACCCACGGGATGAAGCCGTCCTTCGCGTAGTCGAGCGCGCCGACGACGGAGCGCCCCGCGTGCAGCGCCATCGCGAACATCGAGCTGCCGACGACGACGCCGACCACCGGCAGCGCCTTGTGCAGCCGCTCGCTCCACGTCTCGTGCGCATCGCCGAGCGCGGCGCGGGCGACGTGCCCGCCGTCGAGCTGGCCGATCGGGATCAGGTTGATCATCGTCACGAGCAGGCCGACCCACGCCGCCGACGCCATCGGATGCAGCTGCACATCGACGCCGCCGCCCGGCAGCCAGCGATGAAACACCGCGAACTTGAGCAGCGCGTACAGGATCGAGTTGCCCTCGATCATGTCCCCGGGCTTCAGCGGCCCGACGTGGCTGAGCGTCAGCCCGACGACGAGCAGCGGCACGGCGGCGACCATGCCGGCGACCGGCCCCGCCGCACCGACATCGAACAGCTTGTTGCGATCCTCGACGCGATCGCCCATGCGGATCACGGCGCCGAGCGTCCCGAACGTCACGACCGGCGGCAGCGGGATGAAGTACGGCAGCGACACGTCGACGCCGCGCCGCCGGCCCGCGATGTAGTGCCCGAATTCGTGGCACGTCAGGATGCCCATCAGCGTCGCCGCGAACACGGGGCCATTCGCGATCGTCGTCGTGATGCAGCACGCGACGAACAGGCCGGCGTGAATCAGCGCGTCGCGCCTGGTCACCACGGACAGCGTAGCTCACGGCGCGACGACGAGCGAGTCACCCGACACCTCCAGGATCGTCGGAGCCCGCAGGACCTCGCCATCGACGTCCATCGCGGACCGCCCGCACGCGCCGTCGTCGAGCTTCGCGCGGGCGAGGTTGCTGCGCATCCCGGCGCGACTCGTGGCGCCGTGCCGCGCGGCCGCCATCATCGTCGCCGCGTCGTAGGCTTCGGCGGCGGCGCTGCTCGGCGGCCGCCCCGTCTTCGCCTGGAACGCCGCGCCGAACTGCTGCGACGCATCGCCGCCGAGGTCGCCCGGGAACACGTCGAGGATCAGCGCGCCCTGGACACTGCTGCCGCCGCGCACCGGCAAGCTCGGGTGGTGCCACCCGGCGCCGCCGACGAGCTGCACGACCTGCGGCATGTGACCGCCGTGCTTCTTCGCGAGCATCGCCTGGTCGGGAAACTCCTGCGTGCGCAGCTCGACGTTGAAGTACGGCAGGAACGCCGCGACGAGCGCCGCGCGATCGTAGCGATCCGGGACGTACAGCAGCGAGAACGGCACGTCGGGCGAGAACGTCTGCCAGCCGTGCTTGCGATCGCGCGCGAGGTGCTCGGCGAGCCGCGGGTTGCGCGCGGGCACGAGGTTCAGGAATTCCTTCACGTCCGGCTCGAGATCGCCGCCGGTCGGGTCGTACGTCCCCTCCGCCGTCACGGCGAGCCCGCGCCGCTTCGCCTCCGCGACGAACGCGTCCGCCGCCTCCTTCCCCACATCGTCACGCGGCGCGAACACTCCGACCGTCGGAAAGCTATCCGCCTGCGCGAGCTCGGCGACCGCCCTGCCCTCGTCGGCGGGGCTGGTGACGAGGCGAAACACGCCCGCACTCGGATCCGCGCCATCCGCCGGCGCGAGCAGCCCGATCGGCACCTCGTGCAACGCCGCCTCGCGCGCCGCCGCGATCGCCTCGCGCGTCCCGACCGGCCCGAGGATCGCGACCGCGCCGCTCTTCACCGCCTGATCGACGGCCGCGCTCGCGCCCTCCGGCTCGCCGCGCGTATCGATGAACTTCCACTTCGCATCCGGCACGAGCTCGATCGCCGCGCGCAGCTCGCTGCCGATCGCCGCGTAGCGCCCGCTGAGCGGCAGCAGCACCGCGATCGTCTCGGTCACCGGCACATCCGCCGCTTGCGCCCCGAGGGCCGCGAGCTGCGCGTGCCACGTCGCCTCGTCGGCCGCGCTCGCCGCCCGCGCGAGGACCGCGCGCGCCGTCGCATCGTCGCCGCGATGATGCGCGAGTCGCGCCGCTCGCAACGCGACCCGCGCCGCCGGCGCCTTGTCGCCGAGCGCATCGAGCGTCGCGATCGCGGTCGCCTCGTCGAGCTCGTCGATCGTCGCGTCGTCGAGCTTCGTCAGATCGATCGGCGCGGCCGACCCCACACGCGTCTCGTGCGGCTGCGGCGCCTCGTGCTCGGTCCACACCGAAGGTGCGACCTTCGGCCCGCAACCGATCAAGACCAGCGCACAAAGCAACCGGACCACGCGCGGATCACATACCATGGCCAGCGGTGAGGTCTCCGCGCGAGACGTTCGGCCCCTACATCCTCCACGAGGAGCTAGGCGCCGGCGGCATGGCCACCGTCCACCGCGCCGAGCTCACCGGCATCGAGGGCTTCACCAGGCCAGTCGCGCTCAAGCGCATGCAGCCCGCGCTCGCCCTCAACCAGGAAGCGGTCGCCGCCTTCATCCGCGAGGCCCGCCTCGCCTCCTACCTCCACCACGTCAACGTCGCCCAGATCTACGAGCTCGGCGAGCACGACGGCACCTACTTCATCGCGATGGAGCTGATCACCGGCCGCACGCTCCACGCGATCATGCTCCGCTGCCAGGAGCTGCTCACTCCACCACCCGTCCCGGTCGTGCTCGCGATCTGCAACCAGCTCCTCGACGCGCTCGACTACGCCCACAACCTCTCCGACACCTCCGGCCAGCCCCTCGGCATCATCCACCGCGACGTCTCCCCCGCCAACGTCATCCTCGCCGACGGCGGCATCGCCAAGCTGATCGACTTCGGCATCGCGAAGGCCTCCGGCGCGGGCATGTCCACCCAGTCCGTCACGCTCAAAGGCAAGTGGGCCTACATCGCCCCCGAGTACGTCGCCGCCGGCCAGCTGGACGCGCGCGCCGACCTCTTCGCGGTCGGCATCCTCGCCCACGAGCTGCTCGCGAACCAACCCCTGTTCTCCGGCGCCGACGACCTCGACACGCTCCAGCGCCTCCGCACGATGCCGATCCCGCTCCCCTCGCATCTCAACCCGCACGTCCCGCCCGCGATCGACAACATCGTCCTCACCGCCCTCGCGCGCGACCCCGAGCAGCGCTGGCAATCCGCCTCCGCGATGCGCAACGCGCTCGCCGTCCTGACCAAGCGCCTGAACATGGACCTCACGCCAACCCAGCTCCAGCACTGGGTCGACGACCTGTTCTCCGACGCCCCGGCCCCGCCCGCGCCGCACGCGCCGCACGCCGGGCACGCACCGCACGCCGGGCACGCACCGCACGCCGGGCACGCCCCGCACGCCGGGCACGAGCCGGCCACGCCGGCCCCCGCGAAGCCGCTCGCCGCGTTGCTCAGCGAGACCGGCCAGACCGCCGCGCTGCGCGACTCGCACTCGCGCCTCGCGACGGGCGCCGAGCCGCTGTGGGACGTGGACAACCCGACCCCGACGCCGCGCCCGCGCATCCAGACCCCGGTCGGCCCGTCAGTCGTGGTCTCCGTCCATCCGAAGAAGGAAGCCGAGCGCAAGGAGAAGGCGCGGCGAGGCGCGGTGATCGCAGTCTCGGTCGTCGTCACGCTCGCGCTCGCGGCCGCCGGCTACTTCCTGCTCGCATAGCTCGTCGCCTGCTCGCGAAGCTCGTCGCCTGCTCGCATGGCTCGTCGCCGCTCGCGAAGCGAGTCGCCTGCTCGCATAGCTCGTCGCCTGCTCCCGAAGCTCGTCGCCACGCGATAGACGCACACCACACGTCGCGGCACCTCGCGCCTGCCATCTCAGCTGGTGGCCCGAGCGCCCGGCACCTCGTGCGTGCCGATCAACCCGTGCCGCCTCCAGCCCTCGCGCAACAGCCACGTGCGCGGCAGGTACACCGGAATCGGCGTGTACGTCTCGCGCAGCTTCCACGCGAACGGCGTGTCGGCGCGCTCGCGCCAGCCATCGAAGCACCACCCGGTCGCGAACGGATCGATCTGCCACGTGCGCGCCACGCCGCTCCGATCCTCGCCATGCTTGCGCCAGTTGTTGAGCACGTACGCGAGCTCGCGACGCGCCTGCAGCGGCTTCGTGATCAGCCGCGCATGATAGCGATCCGCGAACACGCGGCCCTTGCGGCGCGTGGGCAGGGCCGCGTGCAACGCATCCGCAGGCCCGGCCGCGCGCAACACGTTCGCAGGCCCTACCGCGCGCAACGCATCCGCTCGTGCCGTCAGCCGCGAGCCCTCCGCTCGTGCCGTCGCGCGCGATGCCGCTGCCCGCGCGCGCCGACGCTGCCACCAGCTGCCCGCCCGTGACACCGCCGCGTTCAGCTGCTTCGCCGCGCTGATCTGAAACGCCTGCATGCCCGTGGAGAGCGCCGCGCTCGAGTCCGCCTCGATGATCAGGTGCAGGTGCGTGCGCTGGATGCTCAGCGCGACGATCCGACAGTCCTCGTGCGGCAGCACCGTGAGCGCCGCCGCCTGGATCGCGCCGTAGCACGTGCGCGTACGCATGCTACGGAGCGCCCGCTCGATGCGCAGCGTGACGTGGAGCGCGCGCGGCGTATGGAAGGCGGGCCGCTTGACGTGCCGCTGCTTCGCGCCCGGCTTCTTCGGCCGTCCGAGCTTCTTCGGCCGTCCGAGCTTCTTCGGCCACCCGAGCTTCTTCGGCCACCCGAGCTTCTTCGGCCACCCGAGCTTCTTCGGCCACCCGAGCTTCTTCGGCCGTCCGGGCTTCTTCGGCCGTCCGGGCTTCTTCTTGCCGCGGCGGCCGGGTGTTCTTGCCCCACCCGCGCTGCTCGTGGCCTCGCGCTTGCAGCCGCGCAGGTCGCCCGCCGCATTCGGCCAGCGGAGCTGCTGCTGCACGTGTGTCTTGCGCGGCCGCGCCATGCTGCGTACGTAAGCACGGCGTGTCCTTCCGTCAATACTTTGGGCGGATATTTTGTCGGATCGACAGCCAACGGGATGCGCCAGCCTGGCGCAGCGTGTGTTCTACGGATCAGCGCTCACCGCGGAGCTCGAGCGAGCGTTCGGCAGGGCGCGTGCGGCGCTGATGGACTTGTGGAGGGCCGGGTTTCGCGCGTGAACGAGTGCGGCCCTCCACAGGGTCCACAGCTCCACAGCGCCAGCCCCTCGAGCGCCCGCTCCGAGGAGCGCCATCACGAGCTCCACGAAGGATCTGTGCGAGGTGCTCGCGATCATCGTCGCACGCGCCCGCCAGCGAGCGGCGCGGTCCGCGCGGATCTATCGATAACCGTCCGGCGCGCACGCGCTCGCGCTCGCGCTGGTGCGCGCGACCGTGCGCAAGGCCTCGCGCTCGGGATCCCCCTGCGCGAAGCGCAGTCGTACACGCGGACCTGGCAATGGCGCGCATGCCGCATCCCGGCGCGCGCCGGGTGTGGCGCACGCCGCGCGAGATCGGCCGGCGAGAGCCGCGCGAGCTGCCGCGTAGCGGCGCGTGGCGCGGCGCCTACTCGTCCAGCAGCGAGCGCACGCGGTCGAGCAGGCGCTTCTTCGGCGGCTCGGAGCTCGGGTGGTCCGTCTCGCCGGAGATGCGGGCGAGCTCCTCGAGCAGCTCGCGCTGCCGGGGCGTCAGCTCCGTCGGGACTTCGAGCTGGACGTGGACGAGGTGGTCGCCTCGCGGCGCGTTCTTGGAGGCGGCTTGCGGGATGCCGCGGCCGCGGATGCGGAAGACGCGGCCGGGTTGCGTGCCT
Source organism: uncultured Kofleriaceae bacterium (assembly GCA_964446175.1). Taxonomy (GTDB): domain Bacteria; phylum Myxococcota_A; class Polyangia; order Haliangiales; family Haliangiaceae; genus JABFXX01. Next base: position 55,025 of record CAYUNM010000016.1, on the reverse strand, counting down.
TCCGGGATGCGCATCTTGACCGGGCCGTCGAGCGTGGGGAGGTCGATGACGGCCCCCAGGGCGGCCTGGGTGAACGTGATCGTGTGGTCGGAGTGGACGTCGACGCCGTCGCGGCGGAAGGAGGCGTGCTCGGCGACGCGGATGTTGACGTGGAGGTCGCCTGGGCCGGCGCCGCCTTTGCCTGGTTCGCCCTCGCCTCGCAGCTTGCGGGTCTCGCCGTCCTTGGTGCCGGGTGGGATGACGAGGGTGAAGTCGCGGGTGGTGGCGTCGCCCGCGGGGATCGTGATCGTCTTGGAGGTGCCGAAGGCGGCTTCCTCGAACGTGACCTCGAGCGTGTAGCGGATGTCGCGGCCGCGCTGCTTGGACTTGCGGCGGCGGAAGAGGTCGTCGATCAGGTCCTGGGCGGCGTCGACGACCGCGGAGAGGCCGCCCGGGTCGTCGGCGTGGCCCCAGCGGTCGTAGCGGGCGCGCGAATCGCGGTCGGACAGCACCGCGTACGCTTCGTTGATCTCGCGGAAGGCCTCGCCGCCGTCGGCGGGGTTGACGTCGGGGTGGTGACGGCGGGCGAGCTCGCGGAAGGCGCGCTTGATGTCGGACTCGGTCGCCGAGCGCTCGACGCCCAGGACCGCGTAGTAGTCGCGCTTGCGGCGGGCCACGGCTAGGAGTTGCCGCCGGATTCGGCGGCGGCGTAGATGGCTTCGCCGATGCGCTGGGCGGCGACTTCGAGGCGGGCGACGGCGTCTTCGACGGTCGCGAGGTCGTCGGACTCGAGGGCGGCGCGGCACTCGGCGAGCTCGGTCGCCAGGAAGTTCTGCTCTTCGGCGGGCAGCATCGGTCCGAACTCTGCCATGGCCTTGTCGGAAGAGTAGAAGAGACCTTCCGCCTTGTTGCGGGCTTCGATGATGAGGCGTCGGATCGCGTCCGCGTCCTGCATCTGCTCGGATTCGGAGACGAGGCGCTCGATGTCGTTTTCGGTGAGGCCGGTTGTCGGCTGGACGGTGACTTTCTGGACGCGGCCGGTGCCGTGATCGCGCGCGGAGACGGAGAGGACGCCGTCGGCGTCGATGTCGAACGAGACCTCGATCTTGGGGACGCCTCGGGGCGCCGGCGGAATGCCCGTCAGCTCGAAGTGCGCGAGCGACTTGTTGTCGGTCGCCATCTCGCGTTCGCCCTGGAGGACGTGGACGTTGACGAACGGCTGGTTGTCGATCGTGGTCGAGAAGATCTCGGTCGCGCGCGCGGGCAGCGAGGTGTTGCGGCCGATCAGGCGGGTGAACACGCCTCCCATCGTCTCGATGCCGAGCGAGAGCGGCGTGACGTCGAGGAGCAGGACTTCTTGCACCTCGCCCGTGAGCACTCCGGCCTGGACGGCGGCGCCGACCGCGACGACCTCGTCGGGGTTGACCCGGCGCGAGGCTTCCTTGCCGAACATCTCGGCGACCAGCGTGTGGACGCGCGGCATGCGCGTCTGACCGCCGACGAGGATCACGACGTCGATGTCGCGCGCGGACATGCCGGCGTCGGCGAGCGCGCGCTTGCACGGCTCGAGCGTGGCTTGCACGAGCGGCTCGACCAGGGTCTCGAGGTCCTCGCGGCTCATCTGGAGGATCAGGTGGCGCGGCTGGCCGTCGCTGCCCGCCGACAGGAACGGAAGGTTGATCTCCGTCGTGAACGCGGAGGAGAGCTCGATCTTCGCGCGCTCGGCGGCGTCCTTGAGGCGCTGGAGCGCCATGCGATCGCCGCGCAGGTCCATGCCGCCGTTCTGCTCGGAGAACGCGGCGAGCATGTGCTCGACGATCGCGTTGTCGAAGTCCTCGCCGCCGAGGAACGTGTCGCCCGCCGTCGAGCGCACGCGGAACACGCCGTCGGAGAGCTCGAGGATCGAGATATCGAACGTGCCGCCGCCGAGGTCGTAGACGGCGACGCGCGCGGCGCCTTGCGTCTCGACGCCGTAGGCGAGTGCGGCGGCCGTCGGCTCGTTGACGATGCGCAGGACGTTGAGGCCCGCGATGCGGCCGGCGTCTTTCGTTGCCTGGCGCTGAGCGTCGTCGAAGTACGCCGGCACCGTGATCACGGCTTCCGTGACTTCTTCGCCGAGCCAGTCCTCGGCGGTCTGCCGCATCTTCTGCAGCACGATCGCCGAGATCTCCGGCGGCGAGTAGTCGCGGCCGCGCACGCGCACGTGGGCATCGCCATTCGGCGCCGCGACGACCTCGTACGGGCACGTCATGATGTGTCGCTGGACCTCGGGGTCGTCGAACTTGCGGCCCATCAGGCGCTTCACGGCGTAGATCGTGTTCTCGGCGTTCGTCATCGCCTGGCGGCGCGCCGCCTGCCCGACCAGCCGCTCGCCCGACGTGGCGAACGCGACGACCGACGGCGTCGTGCGCGTGCCTTCGGCGTTCGCGATCACCGTGGGCTGATCGCCGTCCATCACGGCGACGCACGAGTTCGTCGTGCCGAGGTCGATACCGACGACGCGCGACATGCGTTACGAGGCGCCCTCGGCGGCGGGCTTCGCCTTCGCGACGACGACGAGCGCCGGCCGCAGCAGGCGTTCGCCCGAGCGGTAGCCGCGCTGCAGGACCTGGATGACGGTCCCGGGAGGCTGATCGCTCTCTTGCTGCGAGATCGCCTCGTGGAGGTTCGGATCGAACGGCTGGTTCAGCGCGTCGACCGGCGTGACCTCGAGGCGCTCGAACGCGGTCGTGAACTGGCGCAGCACGAGCTGCACGCCCTCGACGATCGGGTTCTTCTCGACCTGGCCGCCACCGGCGTGCTCGATCGCGCGCTCGAGGTTGTCGACGACCGGCAGCATCTCCTTGAGCACCTTGGTCTTCGTCTCGAACTTCGCGTCTTCGAGCTCGCGCTTCGTGCGCTTGCGCGTGTTCTCGAGATCCGCGGCTGCGCGCAGCCAGCGGTCCTTGTTGTCCTTGGCTTCTTTTTCGGCCGCGGCGAGCTTTTCCTGCAGCTCCGCGATCGGGTCCTTCGCAGCTTGCGCAGGGGCCTCGACCTCGACGGGAATCTCGGCGCCTTCGCCGGCGGCCGGGGCGTTGTCGTCTTGGCTAGGGTCTCCGCTCATACGGGGCGCAAGATAACCTCTCCTACGAGTTGCCGCCACGGCCCAGCTCCGCGAGTAGCTGGCTCACCGTGTCGGCCGTGAAATCGACAACCGACATCACTTTCCCGTAGTTCATGCGCATCGGTCCGATGACCGCGAGTGCGCCGATCGGCGTCTCGTCGGGTCCGTAGGACGCCCCGACGACGCTACTCCCGGAGAGCGCCTGCATCGCAGTCTCTGCGCCGACGAAGACCTGCAGGCCTTCGGCATGGCGCGTGCGATCGAGCAGGCGGATCAGGGTTTCCTTGTCCTCGAGCGTGCGGAGCAGATCTCGGATGCGCTCGGGTTGCGTCTCGTCGACGAGGTTGGAGTGGCCGGCGACGAGGACGTCCTGCGAACGCCCGCCAGAAACGAAGACCGCGTGCCCCAGGCGCAGCGCGGCGGCGGTGGCCTCGTCGTAGCGGTTCTTGTCCTCGCCGAGCTCGCGGATCACGCGGTCGCGCACCTCATCCAGCGTCATGCCGGAGAGCAGCTGGTTGAGGTAGTTGTGGATGCGCTCGAGGCGCGTAGCATCGACATCGTCGAGGACCAGTCGGTTCTCGATGCGGCCGTCGGTCGTGACGAGCACGGCGATCAGCTTGCCGTCGCGCAGCGGCACGAACTCGATGCGCTCGAGGCGCTGCGCGGTCGGATCGGGCGCCAGGATCACGGCGGCGTGGTGCGTGAGATCGGAGAGCAGGCGTGACGCGCGCTGGACGACCTCGTCGGACGTCGCGGCGGTGATGCGCTCGCGGATCTCGTCCTTCTCCTTGAGCGTGAGACCGCGGACCTTGAGCATCGAGTCGATGAACAGGCGCAGGCCAGTGGGCGTCGGGACGCGCCCCGCCGACGTGTGACGCTGCTCGAGCAGCCCCATCTCCTCGAGATCCGCCATCACGTTGCGCACGGTCGCCGGCGACAGCCCGAGATCGTGGCGACGCGTGATCGTGCGCGAGCCAACGGCGTCCTCACCCTGGAGGTACTCGCTGACGACCGCGTGCAGGATCCGCTGCGCGCGTCGGGAAAGGTCTGGTCCCGGCATCGCCTGACGCCCAGCTTACAACGCCGAGGCGATGCGTGCCGCGATCCGATCCGCCATCAGAAACCCGCGCAGGGTCGGGCAGATCCGGCCGGCGCGCCGCTCGGCGAGCCCCTCGGCGAGGAGCCAGTCGGTCACCGCGGGCGGCAGGTCGGCCTCGGCGACGCCGTCGACGGTGCGCATGCCCAGCCACGCGCGGTCGGCCGCCATCTCCGCCGGGGGGATGTGCACGGTCTCGGGTGGCGCGCCGGCGAGGTAGTCGGCGACACGGCGAGGGTTCGTGCGGCGCTCGCCGCCGCCATCCGGCGAGACGTGCAGCGAGGCCGCGGAGGCGCCGAGCCCGACGAACGGCTCGCCGCGCCAGTACAGCGAGTTGTGGACCGCGCGCTTGCCCGGCTTCGCGTACGAGCTGATCTCGTAGTGCTCGAAGCCCTTCGCGGCGAGCGCGGCGTGCGTCTGCTCGTAGAGGGCGGCGAGCTCGTCCTCGTCGCGCGGCACGAGGCGGCCGTCGCGCGCGCGCTTGCCGAATGCGGTGCGCTCCTCGATCGTCAGCTCGTACACGCTGAGGTGGTCGACGTCGTCGTAGACCTCGGGCACGCGGCCCGCGTCGCCCGTCGGCGTGCCGAGGATGAAGTCGGCCGAGACGTTGAAGCCCGCGGCGAGCGCGCGCTCGACGGCGGCGCGCCCGTCGCCGAAGCGGTGATCGCGGCCGAGCACGACGAGCTCGCGCGCCTCGGTCGACTGCACGCCGATCGACAGGCGGTTCACGCCCGCCGCGCGCCACGCGGCGAGGTTCTCGGCGTGGCAGTCGATCGGGTTGGCCTCGAGCGTGATCTCGCGGGCGCCGGGGCCGATCGCCGCGATCGCGCGCGCGATGCAGCGCGGATCCCACAGCGAGGGCGTGCCGCCGCCGAAGTAGATCGAGACGAGCTCGCCTTGGCGCTCCCGCGCCCGCTCGTCGTGCTCCCGCAGGATCGCGTCGAGATAGCGCTCGTGCTCGGGCGTACCGGTGGCGACCGCGAAGTCGCAGTACGGGCACAGCTTGCGGCACCACGGGTAGTGGAGGTAGACGCCTTGTTGGATGCAGCCAATCTACCTCGACAACGCCGCCTCGACCCGTGTCTCCGACGAGGTGCTCGCCCTGATGACCGAGGTCATGCGCACCGCGTGGGGCAACCCGAGCGCCGCGCATCCGCAGGGCGCGGCCGCGCGCGGGCACATCGACACGGCGCGGACGCGCTTGCTCGCCGCGCTCGGCGACCGCGGCCTCGGCGACGTCGTGTGGACGAGCGGCTGCAGCGAGGCGAACGCGCTGGCCGTGCTCGGCGCCGCGCGCACGCACGAGGGGGCGATCGTGATCTCGACGCTCGAGCATCCCGCGATCACGACGCTCGCCGACCGCCTCGAGGCGGAGGGCCGGCGCGTGGTGCGGGTGGCACCGGGGCCCGGCGGCACGCTCGATCCCGACGAGATGGCGGCCGCCGCGAAGGGCGCCGGCGTCGTCGCGTTTCTCGGCGTGCAGAACGAGATCGGTGTCGTGCAGCCCGTCGCGGCGATCGCGCAGGCGGTCCGCGCGGCCGCGCCCGGCGCGCACCTCCACCTCGACGCCGCACAGGCGCTCGGCAAGGTCGTGCTCGACGTCGCGCAGCTCGGCGTCGACTCGATCGCGATCGCGGGACACAAGCTGCACGGGCCCAAGGGCGCGGGCGCGCTGTGGCTGCGCACCGGCGCGCACATCGAGCCGCTGTGGGTCGGCGGCGGGCAGCAGCACGGCATGCGCGGCGGCACGCAGGATGCGCCCGGCGCCGCCGGCCTCGGGCTCGCCGCGGAGCGCGCCGCGCAGGCGCTGACGACCGCGCGTGCGACGTGGCTCGAGCATGCATCGCGCGTCACGCAAACGCTCGAGGCGCGCGGGATCGCATTTCGCCAGCTCGTGCCCGATCACCGGCGCGCGCCGCACATCCTCGCGCTCGGCATCGCGGGCGTTCCGGCGGGCGCGTTGCGCAACGTGCTCGCGTCGCGCGGCGTCTACATCTCGACGGGCTCGGCGTGCTCGTCCGACGGCGTGAAGGCATCAGCGACGCTCGCCGCGATCGGCCTGCCCGAAGATCACGGCATGGTGCGCCTCTCGTTCGCGCTCGACACGACCGCCGACGACGTCACGCGCGCCGCGACGATCCTCGCCGACGTCGCGAGCGACCTGCGAAAGAAGGGCTAGCCGTTCGAGAACGCGAGCGCGATGCGGAACGTGCCGCCCGGCGACTGGCGGAACTTCCAGCCCTTGATGCGCGCGATCAGGCACGAGCCGAACGTGTCCTTCGCGTGATCGGAGAGCTGGACGTCGGTCACGGCGCCGGTCTTGTCGACGGTGAGCGTGACGCTGATCTTCTTGAGATCGAGCATCTCGAGGCCGAGCGCGCCCTTCTGCGCGCGGATGTAGCAGAACTTCGTGCCCTCGCCCTGCTTGGCGGCCATGTCCTCGATCTCGTCGGCGCCGAGCTTCTTGAGCGTCGGATCCGTCGTCTCGGGTTCCTGCGTCTGCGGCTGCTGCGGGCGGATCTGCGGCCAGTGGCTGGTGGTCACCGGCTTCTTGTTCGGTGCCGCGGAGCCCGTCGTGTCGCCGGGCAGGCGCGGATGGCCGATATCCTCGGGGCGATCGCTGTTGATCTGCGACGTGCGGCCGAGGCCGAGCGGCGTGTCGTCGGAGCTCGACGTCACCATCAGCACGACCGCGCCGACGACGCCGAGCAGCAGCACGCCGGCGACGCCGAGCAGCATGACGAGGCCGCGCTTGTGCGAGTGCGCGGGCGGCACCGCCGCGATGCCCTCGCCCGCCGTGGCGTCGGGTGCGACGAGCGCGTTCGGATCGGCGCCCGGCAGGCTGACCTCGCCCGGCGGCAGCTTCGCGACGGCCGCCGTGATGCGGTTGACCGGGCCGGTGACGCGGCCGACGGGACCGGTCGCGCGGCCGACCGCGCCCGTCTGGCCGGTGGCGGCCTTCTTCGCCGCGTGGCTGCGCTGCAGGTCGGCGAGGTTGACGACGCGCGAGACCTCGCCGATGTCGAGGCCGTCGTCTTCGACCTCGTCACCGCCACCTCCGCCGTGCTGCTCCTTCGCGAGCGCATCGAGCGACAGCGCGGCCTTCGGAGCTTCGGCCTTCGCCGGCTTTGCCTCCGCCTTCGCCGCGAATGGATCGCGCGCGCCACCGAACGGCTCGGCGGTCGTCGGCAGGTCATCGTTGAACGGCGGCGCACCGACGGCGGTGAGCTGATCGCCCTCGCTCGAATCGAACGCGGCGGCGAGCGCGGCTGCTCCGCCGCCGACGCCCTGCACGGTGGCAGAGCGGCTCGGTCCGGTTCCCTTGCCGGGCGCGGCCGACGGCACCGCGCTGCCATTGGCGCTCGCGCCCTTCGCGACGACCGACGGCACCGGCCCCGTCGACTTCAGCGACGGGAGCGCGGGCGTGCGGCCGCTCTGCTTCGTGCTCGCCGGCGTCACGCTCGGGATCGGTGGCGTGGCGCTGCCATTCGTCTTGATCGCGGGCGAGCTGACCGGCGGCAGCGTGGTCGACGCGCTCTTCTCGAGCGACGCCATCGTCGCCGCGAACAGCGGCTTGGGCTCCGACTCGTCGATCGCCGCAGGACGATGCGGAGCGGGCGCGACGGCGCTCGCAGCCCGCGGCGCGACGCGCGGCATCGGCGGCGGCATCGGCTTCGGCGGCGGCGCGGCCGGCTTCTGGCGCAGGCCGCGGAAGTGGCTGACCTTGTCGACGGGGAGCCAGTCGTCGAAGCCCTCGCTCCAGCAGTGGAGGTCGGCATCGTACGGCTTGCTCGCGACCCAGCGCTGCGCCTCGGCGAGGTTGAACGGACCCGACTGCTCGCCGTCGATCGAGACGTACCACTCCTCCTCGAGCGCGGGCGGCGGCTTCGCGAGCTGCGCGGAGAACGCGGCGCCGAGCGGGCTCGCCGGCTTCGATTCCTGGATCGCCGGCACCATCGTCGTCGGGTTGCGACGACCGCCGCCACCGCCGTCGTCGGGCGGGGCTTCCATGCCCTCGCGAACGGTGATGACGTTCGCGCAGTTCTTACAGCGGATCTTGAGGATCTTGCCGCGAACGCGATCGTCGCCGATCGAGTAGCGGGTCTTGCAGCGGTCGCACAGGAACTTCACGCCACGCTCCCTACGCGGACGTCACGATGGCGGCCCAGAGCGCTGCGCGACACGAGCGTTGATTGTGCCAACAATGCCAATGGATGCAAAGGGGTACGGGCTAATGCGCGCGATGATCAGAGCCGTTCTCGATCACGGCGTCCGAGATGCCCGCATCCGCGGCCTCGGCGGGCAAGGACTTAGGACGCCGGCGAGGCACCGAAGCCGGAGAGATCACGACGATGTCGCGGATCTTGTCGCCCGCGCGCGTGGTGAGGAGACCTCCGACCTCGATCGCGTCCGGGCGGCTCGCCAGCTCCAGATAGAGGTCGAGATCGTGGAGGTCGGTGCCGATCCAGCGCGCATTTCCCGCAGTCAGCGTGTAGATGGCTGTCGGTTCGACCGCGCGCACGAGCCGGTTGCCTTCCATGCGAAAGGCGGCCAGCCACCAGGTCCGGGAGGACGGCTCGTCCGTGCGAGCGACCTCGACGACCTCGTCCTTGCCGTCGGGGCCGCGCAGCGCGACCGCGAACTGCAAGCCTTGCATGCGAGGCGGCGTGGCGACTGCACCGTTCTTCGTCGCGATCGTCAGCTCGTCGCCATCGTAGCTGACCAGCTCGCCGCCGCCCGACATGCACGCGCCGAACGAGTGCGGCTTTTCCGGATCCGGAGCGGGCCGCTGGCAGTCGTTGCTGCCGCTCTGCGCGGGAGCGGCGGCGTGGGCATCGCCGTCGGTGACGACCAGCGCGATCACGCGATCGCCATCGAACACGACGTGCAGGTTGCGCATCGCGCTCGGCACGACGACGCGTGGATCGCGCGCGCGATCCGGATCCTCGACGGGGCTGCCGAGCGCGTGCACGACCTCCTCGCGCGTCGAGCCGACGTGCAGGTTGCTCTCCGTGCGCGCGATCTCGTCGCGCACGACGGCGACAAAGCTCACCTTGCCCTGCGGCTCGCCGCCGATCAGGATCGCGTCGTCTTCCTCGGCGCGCAGCACGTCCTTGTGGACGATGCCCGGCAGGTTGAACTGCACGATGCGCGGGCCGGTGGGCAGCTGATCGAGCATCTCGACGAGCGACGTGCCGAGCCGATACGGCCCGACGCCATCGGCGCGGATCGCGTGCGGCGGCAGCGCGCGGACGCCTTGCGTCGGCGGTTCGATCACGCGGCGCTGGTGCTCCTCGTGCTGAGCGCCGACATCGTGCTTGCCCTTGTCGGAGCATGCGGCGAGCGCGAGTAGCAACGCGAGCCTCATTTCATGACGATATACGCGACGAGCGCCGCGACCGCCACGGCGAGCGCAACGACGAGCGTCCACGGCAGCTTGGACGATCCCGAGCGCTGCAGCATCGCCGCGCCGACCGACGGGCCGGCGACGATGGGGCTCGGCACGGCATCCAGCCGCGGTGCCGGCGACGGCGCGAGCGGCGGCGGGATGCTCTTCGCGCGCGGCATCGGCGGCGGCGTCGGCTTCTTCGCGGGCGGCGGCGGCGTGATCGGCTGCGTCGCGGGCTCGTCGCCCTCGATCTCCGCCGTCTTCATGCGCTTGACCGGGTTGGTCGCGGGCACCTCCTCGTCGGGCACCGCGTCGCTGGTCTCGGCCGGCATCAGCGCCGACGCACCGCTCACCGGGTGCATGCCGCTCGGCCGCACCGGCACGGGCGTGCGCAGCGCGCGCAGCTCGGCGAGCTCCATGTGCAGCGCCGCCGCGACATCCGCTTCCGGCTGATCGACGTCCTCCCACAGCGGCGCCTGCTCGGGGCCCGGCGCGCCCTCGGTCGGCTTGAAGCCGTCGAACACCTGGCTATCGAAGTCGAGCTCGTCGCCGCCGGCGCGCACCTCGGCCTCGCTGATCAGCTCGGGGCGCCGCGTGCCGCCGCTCGCGATCGCGAGCATGTCGAGGTAGCGCGCGATGCGGACCGGGCCGGAGTGCAGCTTCTCGTCGCGCAGGAAGCTCTCGAGATCGTCGGCGAGGTCGTACGCGGTCTGGTAGCGGTCCTCGGGATGCTTCTCGAGCGCGCGCATCACGATCGACTCGAGCGCGGGCGGGAAGTTGCGGCGCGCGAACGTCGGCGCCTCGATCTGGGCGTCGATCAGGCGCTGCACGACCTGCTCGGCGGGCCCGCGGAACAGGCGCCGCCCGACGGTGATCTCGTAGAGCACGATGCCGAGCGAGAAGATGTCGCTGCGGTGATCGACCTCTTTGCGCGCCGCCTGCTCGGGCGACATGTAGCTGAGCTTGCCCGGCAGCACGTCGGTGCGCGACGCCTGCCCCTTCGCGCGCGCGATGCCGAAGTCGATGATCTTGAGGAAGCCGTCCTGCGTGACGAGCAGGTTCGACGGCGAGATGTCGAGGTGGACGATGTCGAGCGGCTCGTTCGCGAGCGACGTGCCCTCGGCGCCGCGCTTCGCGTGGAAGTAGCCCATGCCGGCGGCGGCCTGGCGCATCACCTCGACCGCGTGCTCGAGCGGCAGAAAGCGCCCGTGCTGGATGCCGCGGCGACACAGCTCGTTGAGCTCCTCGCCGACGATGTACTCCATCGCGATGTACGGGATGCCCTCGTTCTCGTCGACGTCGTAGACGTGGACGATGTTGGGATGGTTGAGCTGCGCGCCGATCTTCGCCTCGTCGAGGAACATCTCGACGATCCGCGGATCGTCGGCGAGCTCCTGGCGCAGGACCTTGATGACGACTTCCTTCTCGAAGCCGGCCATCGCCGCCTGCCGCGCGAGATAGATCTCCGCCATGCCGCCGATCGCGAGCCGCCGCAGCAGCGTGTAGCGGCCGCCGAAGCTCGTCGGCTCGAGGTCCGCGGTGATGCGCCGCCTCATCGCGACGTCTCCGCGGCGGGAATCGGCACGCCGGCATCGCGGTGCGCGGCGAGCGTGCCTTCGATCGCGGCGCGCGCGAGGCTCGTCTCGTCGGGGAGCGGCTGGATCGCGGGCATCGGCAGCGCGGGTCCGACGAGCGACGCGAGCGTGGCCGTCATCCCGCCGGCGAGGCCGTCGAGATCGTAGCCGCCTTCGAGCACCGCGATGACGCGCCCGCCCGACCACGCCTCGGCCGCCGCGCGCAGCCGCACCGCCATCTGCGCGAAGCCCTGCTTCGTCACGCGCATGCTGGCGAGCGGATCGTGCTCGAACGCGTCGAACCCGGCGCTGATGAACAGCAGGTCCGGCTTGAACCTCGCGAGCGCGGGCAGGAACACGTGATCGAACACCGCCATGTACTCGGCGTCGCGCGAGCCCGCGGGCAAGCCGACGTTGATCGTCGCGCCGCGAGCCGCCTCGCCGCCGAGCTCCGTCGGTGCGCCGCTGCCCGGGTAGTACGGGAACTGGTGCACCGACATGTACAGCACGTTCGGATCGTTCCAGAAGATGTCCTGCGTGCCGTTGCCGTGGTGAACGTCCCAGTCGAGGATCGCGACGCGCCCTGCCCCCGCCGCTCGCGCCGCCGCCGCCGCGACCGCGACGTTGTTGATCAGGCAGAAGCCCATCGCCTGCGCGATCGTCGCGTGGTGACCAGGCGGCCGCACGACCGCGAGGCCGTGCGCGAGCTCGCCCTTCATGACGCGCAGCGCGAGCTCCGCCGTCGAGCCGGCCGCCGCGAGCGCGGCCTCCCACGAGCGCGGCGAGAAGTACGTATCGGGATCGATCCAGCCGCTCTTGCCCGGCAGCTGCTGCTCGAGCTCGCCGAGGTAGCTCGCGGCGTGCACGCGCACGAGCTCTTCATCCGTCGCGGGCCGGATCGCGATCTGCGTACCCTGGTCGCGGATCCCCGCCGCGATCAGCGCGTCGCGCACGGCCTCGGCGCGCGCCGGCCGCTCGGGATGTCCCGACGGCGCGCGATGCTGCACGAAGATCTCGTCCAGTACGTACCCGAGCATCGTCAGTCGCGCTCGCCTTTCGCAGGCCGCGACAGGAGCGCCTCGACCACTTCCTTGATCGGCATGCCCTCGTGCAGCGCCGCGTGCATCACGTGCATGATCGGCGCCTCGACGCCGAGCTTGTCGGCGAGCTGCTTCGCGACCTTCGCCGTCTTCACGCCCTCGGCGACCTGCCCGATCTCCGCGAGCACCTCGGCCATCTTCTTGCCCCGGCCGAGCGCGAGCCCGACGCGGCGGTTGCGCGACGCATCCCCCGAGCACGTCAGCACGAGGTCGCCCATGCCGCTGAGCCCCGCGAACGTCAGCGGGTTCGCGCCCATCGCGACGCCGATGCGCGTGATCTCGGCCAGCCCGCGCGTCATCAGCGCCACGCGCGTGTTCGAGCCAAAGCCCATGCCGTCGCTGACGCCCGCGCCGATCGCGATCACGTTCTTCAGCGCGCCGCCGATCAGGACGCCGATCACGTCATCCGTGCGGTAGATGCGGAAGTGCAGCGTCATCAGCGCTTCCTGCGCGAGCGCGGTCGTCTTGTGATCGCGCCCGGCGAGCACGATCGCCGCCGGCAGCCCGGCCGCGATCTCGCCGGCGAACGTCGGCCCCGACAGGTACGTCGCGCGCATCGCGATGCGCTCCGGGAAGATCTCCTCGTACACGCGGTCGAGCGTGTAGAGCGTGCCGTCCTCGAGGCCCTTACTCGCGTTGATGACGATGACGTCGGGGTCCATCCACTGCGCGGCGCGTCCGAGCACCTCGCGCGCGCCATGCGACGGCGTCACGCCGACGACGAACTGCTTGCCGCGCACCGCCGACTCGAGATCGCTCGTGACGTGGATCGACTCGGGGAGCGTGTGCCCCGGCAGGTAGCTGCACACGCGGCTCGCCTGCATCGCCGCGACGGTCTCCGAGTTGCGCGCCCACAGCGACACGTGGTGTCCCGCGCGGCCGAACAACATCGCGAGGCAGGTGCCATAGCTACCGGCGCCGATGACCGCGATATCGCTCACGGCTCGCGAACGTATCAAACCTCGTGGCGTTTAGGGCAGCTGGAGGCGGACCGCGATCGTGCCGTCGACGAGGTGGTGGCTCCCGGCGACGTCGCCGAACGTACGGTCGATGAGGTACTGCCCCTGCACGCCGAGCGCCCAGGGTCCCGCGTTGATCAGCTCCCAGCCGATGCGCAGGCCGGCGGCGAAGCCATTCCCCGACGGCATGTCGCCGGTGCCGACGTGCGCCCAGCCGACGCCGAGGTCCACGTACGGCGCGCCGACGAGGCTATCGGAATAACGCCGAGCGAACGGATGGCAGCGGACCGCGAGCAGCACGTCGAGCATCGCCGTCTGCGCGGCGTCGGAGGCGACCTGCGAGCGGTTGTCGAACCCGGTGCTCCAGGCCATGACGTCGAACATGCGCGTCGCCTCGACTCCGGTGGCCACGGAGAACCCGTTGACGCGGTCGGCGCTCGGCGTCGCCGAGCGGTACCCGGTGCCGATGCCGGCCTCGAAGAACGTCGTCCGGCGATGGCGCGCGCGGACGACGACGGGCATCTCGTCGATCGGCACGCCGTTGCCGTAGGCGATCAGCACGTCCTCGCGCTCGCCATCCTTGACGCGCACGACCGCGCCGAGCGGCACGGCCAGGTGAAGCCACGTGATCGTCTTGCCGTCCTTGCGCTGCACGCCCTCGAAGTACCCCGCCGGCACGAGCACGTCCTCGCGCGTGAAGGTCCCGGCGAACTGCGGCGGCAGCACGCGCGTCAGCAGCGCCCCGAGCTCGTCGACATGGTCGCGCAGCGCGACGAGCTTGCTGTCGAGGGTCGCCTTGACGATCCGATGCTCGTCATCCACGCAGAAGATCCAGCGCCGCACGCTGTCGCCGCCCTCGAGCACGGCGAGGAATTGCACGCCGCACTCGGCGCGGTTGACCGCGAGCAACATCACGTTGCCCGCGTCGCGGCCGCCGACTCTCTCGTGGTAGGCCGCCCACTGCCCGACCTCGATCGGGCGCGCGACGAGCTGCGCGGGCGGTGGGACCTTGCGAACCTCGGCGAACGCGAGCGACGACACGAGGACCACGACCACGACAACGGCGCGCATACCGCGAGCGTATCGCGTCGCACGGGCGGCCGGGCGTCAGCCGACCGACGGCGCGTCGCACGCGCGGGCGCGGTTCAGCCGACCGACGGCGTGGCGCCGAGCGCGTCGGTGTACAGCACGACGCGGTTGCGGCCGGCGCGCTTGGCCGCGTACAGCGCGGTATCGGCGGCGCGCACGAGCGCCTCGGCGTCGGTGCCGTCCTCGGGGAACGTCGCGACGCCGATCGAGACCGAGATCTTGCCGGCCTTCTGCGCGGCGTCGGAGAAGTCGTGGCCGGAGATGCGTTCGCGCACGCGCTCCGCGACCTTCGCGCCGGTGAACTTCGCGGTGTCGACGAGGATCACGGCGAACTCCTCGCCGCCGTAGCGGGCGACCACGTCGTTGGCGCGGCGCGTGTCGGTGAGCACGCGGGCGAGCTGGCGCAGGACCTCGTCGCCGGCGGGGTGGCCGTGGGTGTCGTTGAACAGCTTGAAGTTGTCGACGTCGAGCATGAGCAGCGAGAGCGGGAGGCCGGAGCGCTGGCTGCGCTCGACCTCGAGCGTCAGGCGCTCGTGGAAGTGGCGGTGGTTGTAGAGCCCGGTGAGGCCGTCGGTGACGGCGAGCTGCGCGAGCCGCGCGTTCGCCTCGGCGAGCTCGTGCGTGCGCTCGTGGATCTTGGCCTCGAGCTCGCGGTTCATCTCGAGCAGTGCCTGGTTCTTCGAGGAGAGCGAGGCGATCAGCTGCTGGTTCTCGTGCGCGAGGCGGTACTGGCGCAGGAGGTTCTCGACGGAGAGCAGCAGCGCGGTCTCGTCCCACGGCTTGGCGATGTACTGGTTGAGGTGCGCGCGGTTGATCGCGTCGACGACGGCGTCGAGGCCGGCCTGGCCGGTCAGCAGGATCTTCGTCGTGGCCGGCAGGCGGCGGTCGACGATCTCGAGCAGCTCGACGCCCTTCATCCCGGGCATGATCTGGTCGGCGATCACGAGCGCGATCGCCTCGCCATCGCGCGACAGCTCGTCGAACAGCGCGACCGCCTCGTCGCCGGAGCGCGCCGTAAGGACCTGGCACTCGTGACCGAAGCGGGCGCCGAGCTGGGCGCGGAGGACGCGGAGCACGCCTTCTTCATCGTCGACGCAAACGATGACTTCCTTCTTGCTCACGCGGCGGCCTCGATCGGCAGGCGCACCTCGAAGACCGTGCGGCCGGGCTCCGACTCGCAGCGGAGCTCGCCGCCGTGCTTCGCCACGATCTGACGGCAGATGCCGAGGCCGAGCCCGGTGCCCTCGCCCTTGGGCTTCGTCGTGAAGAACGGCTCGAAGATGCGCGGCAGCACGTCGGGCGGCACGCCCGGGCCGTCATCGATGACGCGGACGATCGCGGTGGAGCCCTCGGCGAGCGTCTCGATCGCGATCGTGCCCTTGCCGTTGAGGGCTTGCTGCGCGTTCTGGATCAGATTCGTCCACACCTGGTTGAGCTCGTCCACGTAGACCGGGACGCGCGGGAGCGTGCCGTAACGCCTCTCGACGACGATATCACGCAGCGCGTGGTGCAGCAGCGCGAGCGTGGTCTCGAGACCGTCGTGAAGATCGGCTTCCGTTCGCGTCGCCTGCTGATCGAGGTGGCTGTAGCTCTTGAGCGCACCGACGATGCGCTGGATCTGCCCGACGGCGTGGCGAACCGTCGAGGTGGTGCGATGAAGGTAGACGTGGTCGGTGAGAGCCGCGACGACGCGCGGCGCGAGCGCGCGGTCGGGGCCGAGTGCCTCGACGAGCTCGCGAGCGTCGTCGAGCGTGGCGCCGAGATCGGCGAGCTCCTGCGCGGCGGAGCCATCGACGAGCGGCGCGAGGTCCTTCGCGACCTTGCGCGCGACGAGGCCGGTGACGAGCGGGCGATCGGCGAGGCGCGGCGCGAGCCGCTCGACGAGCTCCTCGATCTGCTGGCTGCCCTCGGAGAGCCGTGCGAGCTCGGCGGAGTGCCGCGCGACGCGCGTGAGCGCGCTGCCGAGACCGTCGATCGAGCCGCGGATCGCGGCGGACGGCGAGTTGATCTCGTGCGCGACGCCCGCGACGAGCAGGCCGAGGCCGGCCATGCGCTCGGAGAGGATCAGCTGGGCCTGCGTCTCGCGGAGATCGGCGAGCGCGCGGCCGAGCTCGGTGTTGATCGCGGTCAGCTCGGCGGTGCGCAGCCGGACCTTCTTCTCGAGCTCCTCGCTGGCGCCGCGGACTTCCTGGTAGAGCTGCGCGTTCTCGACGGCGGCGCCCGCCTGGTCGGCGAACGTGGTGAGCAAGTTGAGATCGGCGTCGGAGAACTCGCGGGCGTCCTGCGCGCGCGCGACCGCGAGCACGCCGACGATGCGGTTCTTGCGCTCGAGCGGCAGCGCGACGAGCGGACCGGGCACGCCGGCCTCGCGGGCGGCGGCGCCGAGCGCGGGATCGTCACCGGCGCTGACGAGCCGCACGCCCTCGCGCGAGTCGCGCACGCGATCGGCCACCGCGCGTAGGCCCTCGGCCGCCGCGAGTGCCTCCTCGGTGGCGAGGGCGCTCGAGACCTCGGGACGCCTCGCGCGAGCCGCCGACGCGCGCAGCGCCGGCTGCGCACCGGCGCCCTCGACGAGCCACAGCGCGGCGAGCCGCACGTCGAACGTGCGCGCGACGGCATCGACGATCTTGCGCGACACCTGATCGAGATCGATGACCGACGACACGGCGCGGCCGGCATCGTGCAGCGCGACGATCTCCTTCATGCGCGCGGCGAGGCGCGCCTGGTTGTCCTTCAGCGTCGCCGTCATCTGGTTGAATGCCTCGGCGAGGTCGGCGAGCTCGTCCTCGCCGCCGATGACGATGCGGTGATCGAGATCCCCGCGCGACACCGCGATCGCGCCTCGGTGGAGCTCGCTGATCGGCGCGCCGAGGCGCCGCGACCAGAACAGCGCGAGCAGGATCGCGAACGCGAGCGCGCCGACGCCGCCGACCGCGAGCGAGCGGATCGCGAGCGCCTTCGTCGCCGACAGCGAGCCGCGATCGACCGCGACGGCGATGATGCCGACGGGATGGCCCTTCTGCTCCTGCAGCGCGGTCGCCGCGATCTCGTACTCGCCGCTCGGCACGTTGATCGACTGGATCACACGCTGGCCCTTGAGCGCAGCGTCGCGATCCGCGGGCGACAGCACGACGGGATCCGCGCGCCGCCCGAGCGCCGAACGGAACGTCACGGCGAGCCGCCCGGTCGTGCCGCCGAGCAGCACGTCGGCGGACAGCGCGCCCTTGATGCTGTCGGCGAAGGCGCCGTCGAGCGGCAGCGACAGCACGGCGACGCCGCGCAGCGTGAGGCCCGCGTCGACGATCGGTGACACCGCACGCACGACGACGCGATCGCCGATCGGCACGAGCATGATGCCGCGCGTCCAGGTCTGGCCGGCCGTGATCGCGGCATCGCCCGGCTGCACGCCAACATCCGCGAACCGCGCATCGGCGCCGCCGATCACGCGGTCGAACACGAGCGCGCCCGACTTGTCGAGCAGCTGCAGGCGCGCACTCGGCACGTGCGTCGCTTCGCGGGCGAGCCAGGCCTCGAGCGCGGGCGCGCCGGCCTCGATCGCCATGACGAGCTCGTTGCTCTCCGAGAGCTGCACGGTCTCGTCGCCGAGGCGCTCGACGGAGCGCAGGATCAAGTTCAGCCCAACCGTCAGCTGGCGGTCCGCATCGTCGTGGAGGCCGGTCTCGAGCGACGACAGGATCACGCCCGTCGCGATCATCGCGACGATCACGACCGGCACGAGCGCGGCGACGATCATCGCGACGACGATCTGCCGGCGCAGCTTCATGCGCAGCGGCGGAGGCGGCAGCGGCACCGGCGTCACGGGCCGCGGCGGCAGCCGGAACATCGCGGAGCCGATCCGGCGGATCGATCCCGTCGTTCGCTTCTCGCTGCCCGGTGGCGTTGGCGTCCTGAGACTCATCGCGCGACGCGCCTGATCAGCGAGTACACCGGGTGCCCCGTCGGCGAGAGCACGACGCCCTCGAGCTCCGCGCGGCCCGCGACGACGAGCTCGCTGTGCGCGATCGGCACCCACGGCGCGTCGGCGGCGAGCTTGTCCTGCACGGCGGCGTAGAGGCCCGAGCGCGTGGTCTCGTCGGCGACGCCCTGCGCCTCGTCGAGCCACTTATCGACGGTATCGTCGCGATAGAACGCCACGTTCTGCGCCGCGCCGATGACGGCGTTGTCGCTGTGGAACAGCACGTAGAGGAAGTTGTCGGGGTCGCCCGTATCGCCGACCCAGCCGAACATGCAGAGGTCGTGCTCGCCATTCTCGACGGCGGCGCGGTGCTGCGCGTACGGCTGCAGCACGAGCTCGGTATGGATCCCGACCTGCTCGAGCGACGCCTGAAGAAATCTCGCAACGCGCTCGGGCTGGCTCACGTACGGGCGCGGCGTCGACGGTGCGTACAGCTTGAACACCTGGTTCGGATCGAACGTGCCATCGGCGGCCGCCTCCGCAAGCAGCTTCTTCGCGGCCTCCGGGTCGTAGCCGTAGCGCACGCGCGGCTGGTGAAAGCCCCACTCGCCGGGCGGCAGCGGCGAGTCCGCCGGCAGCGCGCGCCCCTGATACGCGAGCTTGACGATCGGCTCCTTGTTGATCGCGAAGTTCGCGGCGCGCCGCACGCGCACGTCGTCGAACGGCTTGTGCATCGTGTTCATCGCCAGGTAGCTGACGTCGTTGCCCGGCGTGTGAAACAGCACGAGGTCTGGGTGCAGCTCGACGAACGGCTGCTCGTCGGGGAGGATCGCGGTCGCGAGATCGACGGAGCCGGACTCGAGATCGATCAGGCGCTGGCGCGCGTCGGGATCGACGTCGAACACGATGCGATCGAGCCCCGGGCGCTTCCCCCAGTAGCCGGCGAACCGCTTGACGTCGACCTGCTCGCCCTTGTTCCACGCGACGAGCTGGAACGGACCGGTGCCGACGGGATGCTCGTCGAACTTCGCGCCCCACTGGCGCACCGCTGTCGGCGACACCATCGGGAACATCGCGAGGTTGCCGAGCAGCGGCGAGTACGGGCGCGCCGTGCGGATCTCGACGGTATGCGCGTCGACCGCGACGACCTTCACGACATCGTGGAGCAGCGCGCGCCAGTACTGGCCCTTCGCGCCGAGGAAGCTCGGATGCTTCGGCTCGAGCAGGCGCTCGAACGAGAACACGACGGCCTGCGCGTCGAACGGCGTGCCGTCCTGGAAGCTGACGTGCTCACGCAGCTGGAACGTCCAGGTCTTGCCGTCCTGGCTGACCTGCCAGCCGGTCGCGAGCCGCGGCTCGATATCGGTCGTGCCCGGCTTCCAGCCGACGAGGCCCTCGAAGAGCAGCTCGCCGACCTCGATCGACTCGCTGTCCGTGACCTCGACGGGATCGAGCGCCAGCACGTCGGCCGCCTCGGCGACGACGAGGGCACCGGGATCGCGGCGGTGCTGCGCGGGAGCGCGCGTCGCTTCGCAGCCCCACGCCGCGATCGCGAGGCAGAGCCAGGCCCACCGCATCGACGACGACTCTACCACCGTTGACTCCGACCATTCGCTGACTTAGCGTGCCGCCATGATGCGTACTTGGGTGGCTTCTATGGTCGTTGTCATGGCGGGGTGTCAGGGCGGCATCCAGCACATGGCGGCTGGAACGACCGCACAGATCCTCGCGAAGGCGCAGCCCGCGCTGCAGATGGAGTCGGACTACGAGCTCGCGGCGCGTGCCATCCCGGGCGCGCTGAAGACAATCGAAGGCTTCTACGTCGCCGACGAGCAGCCGGTGCTGCGCGAGATCCTCACCGAGGGTTACTGCCAGTACGCGACGGCGTTCGTCGAGGACGAGTGGGAGGTCGCGAAGTTCGCGAAGAAGCTCGACGACGTCGACTACCAGAACGAGCGCGCGAGCAAGATGTTCACGCGCTGCATGAACTACGCGCTGATGGATCTGCCGGGCGGCTTCGACAAGGACCTGTTCGGCACGCCCGAGCAGGCGGCCAAGCGGATCAACTCGGTCGGCCTCGGCAACCGCACGCCTCTGATGTGGCTCGGCGTCGGCCTCGGCGGCATGATCAACCACAACCTGACGCGCGTCGAGATGCTCGCGTATCTGCCGACGGTCAAGGTCATCCTCGAGCGCGTCGTCGCGATCGACACCGCGCAGCGCGGCCAGATCGACGGCACCAAGCACGTCCCGTGCGACGCGAGCTGCACCGTGCACCTCGCCACCCCGCACATCGCGCTCGGCATGGTCTACAGCGCCGCGAGCGCACAGTTCGGCGGCGACGCCAAGCGCGCGACGGAGGAGTTCCAGACCGCGCTCCGGATCACGGCGGATGCGCAGCACCCCGATGGCAGGATGCTGCTGCCGCGCGTGCTGATGGCGTATCGCATCGGCATCATGACGAACGACCGCAAGCTGTTCCACGACCAGCTGAGCAAGGTCCTCGAGACGGATCCGGCGATCTGGCCGGAGCAGCGCCTCGCCAACGAGGTCGCCCAGCGCCGCGCGCGCCGCTACCTCTCGCACGAAAAAGACCTGTTTCAGTAGTTGAATGAACGCGCGCTCGGCCCGTCTAATCCCATCGCCTACCTCACGCCCCTACAGGAGTCCCATTCCATGAGTCGGTTGACCACGTTGCTCTCCGTTGCTGCCCTCGCCACCGTCGCGATGGCCCCCGTTGCCAAGGCCGACCCGGTCGAGCTCCGCATCGCGACGCTCGCGCCGTCGGGCAGCCCCTGGATGCAGGTGCTCGACAAGGCCGCCGAGCAGGTCAAGGCCAAGACCGCGGGCCGCGTGACGATGAAGTACTTCGAGGGCGGCCAGCAGGGCGACGAGCGCGACTTCGTCCGCAAGATCAAGCTCGGCCAGCTCGACGGCGCGGCCGTCACGGCGATCGGCCTCGCGATGATCGACGAGAGCATCCGCGTGCTCGAGCTGCCGATGATGTTCAAGTCGGCCGAGGAGCTCGACTACGTCGCCGACAAGATGTGGCCCTACTTCCAGAAGAAGTTCGAGAAGAAGGGCTTCCGTCTCAACGACCGCGGCGAGGTCGGCTGGATCTACTTCCTGTCGAAGAACAAGATCGAGTCGCTCAACGACCTCAAGGGCCAGAAGGTCTGGATGTGGGGCGACGACCAGCTCGTCGGCGCGATGTTCAAGAAGCTTGGCGTCAACGGCGTGCCGCTCGGCGTGCCCGAGGTCGACGCCGGCCTGACGAGCGGCAAGATCAACGCGTGCTACGGCTCGCCGGTCGCGGCCGTCGCGCTGCAGTGGTACTCGAAGGTGAAGTACATGACCTCGATGCCGATGAGCTTCGCGATCGGCGCGACGGTCATCTCGACGGACGCGCTCAAGAAGATCTCGCCCGACGATCAGAAGATCCTCGAAGAAATCGGCACCGCGAACGCGAAGAAGCTCCGCAAGGTCATCCGCAAGGCGAACGACGATGCGAAGAGCACGATGACCCGCAAGGGCATCACGGTCGTCAACACGCCCGTCACGATGGTCGACGAGTTCACGAAGGACTCGAAGGACGCGTGGACCGATATGGTCGGTAAGATTTACTCGAAGGAGGAGCTCGACATGGTCCTCAAGTACCGCGACGAGTACCGCGCGAAGCACCCGTAGCAACCGAGCCGTAGTATCGTCGGCCGGTGGACCAACCGAAGGACGATGCTGCGCCCGCGCCCGCGGACGTACCGCCGACCCGCAAGCACGAAGTAGAGCCCCCGAAGCGGCCCAGTCAGCTCTCGCTGACCGATGTGCCCACGGGGTTCCCGGATGACGGTCCGGTCTCGGGTCTCGTCCGCACGATCGACCGCTACGTCGGCAACATCGAGCTCGGCGTGCTGCTCGCGATCTTCATCGCGGTGGTCGCCGTCGCGTCGCTCTCGGCGCTCAGCGAGCACCTCGCGCACCATCAGATCGGCCTGTGGTGGACGTGGGTCGTCCGCAAGGGCACGTTCGCGATCGCGCTGCTCGGCGCCGCCTACGCGACCCAGCAGCAGCGCCTGCTCGCGATGGACCTCGTGTCGCGCAAGCTGTCTCCGCGCGGCCGGCTCGTCCTCGGCATCGCGCTCAAGCTGTTCACCGTCGTGCTCGCCAGCGTGCTCGTCTACATCGGCCTCTACATGCACGAGCACGCGGACCACCACGCGGGGCCGCGGCTCGACCTGTCGATGTTCGTGCTGACGGAGAAGGACGCGCTGTGCGTGATTCCCATCGGCGGCGCGCTGATCGTGCTGCACTCGCTGCTGCACGCCGTGATCGAGGCGGACTACCTGGTCCGCGGCAAGCTGCTGCCCGAGCGGGCAAGGTCGGGGCACTGAGATGGCGAAGCGAACTCCTGTCGGCTGGATCATCCTCGCGGCGCTCGTCATCCTGATCGCCGTCACGGTCAACATCCCCGTCGCGCTGCTGACGCTCGCGTTCGTCAGCGGTGCGCCGCTGTTCACGATCATGGTCGGCGCGGCCGTGCTCGGTGCGCTCAGCCTGCCGCGCGCGTTCGATGCCGAGTTCGGCGGCATGTCGGCGAGCATGCTGCCGCTGGGCCTCGGCGATCAGGCCGAGGTGATGTCGACCATTCCGCTGTTCATCTTCGCGGGCTACCTGCTCGCGGAGTCGGGCGCCGCGGAGCGCCTCGTGAACTTCGCGAACGCCGCGCTCGGCTGGGTGCCCGGCGGCCTCGCGATCGTCACCGTCGGCACGTGCGCCCTGTTCACCGTGTTCACGGGCGCGTCGGGCGTGACGATCATCGCGCTCGGCGGCGTGCTGATGCCCGCGCTGATGCGCGCCGGCTACGACCAGAAGTTCTCGATCGGCCTGATCGCGGGCACCGGCTCCGTCGGCCTGTTGTTCCCGCCGGCGCTGCCGCTCTTGATCTACGGCACGATCGCCGGCCTCAACATCCCCGCGGAGTGGGGCCGCCTCGATCCGACCTGGGAGTGGAACGGCGGCCGGTTCCTCGTCGCCGGCATCGTCCCCGGCCTCGTGCTGATCGGCATGCTGTGCGCGCTCGCCGTGACGATCGCGATCGTCCGCAAGATGCCGCGCACGAAGTTCTCGCCGGCGACGCTCGTGAAGACGTTCCTCATCGCGCTGCCCGAGCTCGTCATCCCGTTCGGCGTGATCGCGGGCCTCGCGACCGGCTATCAGCTCTCCGAGGTCGCCGCGCTGACCGTGCTCTACGCGCTCGTGCTCGAGCTGTTCGTGTCGCGCCTGATGATCAAGCTGAAGGTGCCGTGGGGCGGCACGCTCGATCTCAAGGTCCTGTGGTCGATGAGCCGCGAGGCGATGGCGATGATCGGCGCGATCTTCATCATCATCTACGCGTCGCAGATCCTGACGAACTACATGGTCACGGCGCAGATCCCGCAGAAGCTCGTCGTGTGGACCTCGTCGCACGTCCACTCGAAGGTCGTGTTCCTGCTCGCGATCAACGTCATCCTGCTGATCGTCGGCACGGTGATGGATATCTTCTCGGCGATCGTCGTCGTCGTGCCGCTGCTCCTGGGCATCGCGCACGCGTTCGGCGTCAGCCCGTATCACCTCGGCGTGATCTTCCTGTTGAACCTCGAGGTCGGTTACCTGCACCCGCCGGTCGGCCTCAACCTGTTCATCACGAGCGTCAAGTTCCAGCGACCGATCACGGAAGTGATGTGGGCGACGATCCCGTTCCTCGTCACGATGATCGTCGCGCTGCTGACGATCACGTACGTGCCGCAGCTGACGGTCGTGCCGGAGCCCGAGCGCACCGGCCGCGTGCAGGACCTCCAGCAACTCGTGCACGTCGCGGCCGAGGAGCTGACGGTCGTCAAGCAGATCACGCTCGTCGACGCCGCCGGCAACGTCCTGCCGGGCGCCGACGGCAAGCCGATCGTGAAGAAGATCGAGACCTGCAACGAGATGACCGACGAGATCGCGAAGGGCGGCTGTCAGAAGGTCTTCTTCGACGTCAAGGACTGCAAGGGCGACAAGACCTGCGCCCACAAGGCGATCGCCGCGTGGGTCGTCTCGAACGTCAACTCGAGCGACGACCCCGCGCAGCAGATCGTCCTCGTCACCGAGGTCCGGCTCGTCACGAGCGACGGGAAGCCCGTGAAGGACAAGAGCGGCAAGCCGATCGTCAAGAAGCTCGCCGACTGCGCGGACGCGACCGACGTCGATACCTGCCGCGAGCTGTTCCTCGACGTGTCGAACTGCAAGATCAGCCCGCCCGACGATTCGGAGCCGGCGGCCGAGGCTCCGGGATCCGACGCGGGAAGTGCCACGGGGAGCGGTGCCGGAAGCGGTGCCGGAAGCGGCGCCGGAAGTGGTGCCGGCAGCGGTGCCGGAAGTGGCTCCGCGGCGAGCGCGGCACCTGTCAGCAACCCCGCGATCGACGCGTGCATCAAGGACAAGGTGTCGACCTGGGTCGACGCCAACGCCAGCGAGTAGCCATGGCTTTGCGGGCGTTGATCCGCACGATCCGACCCCACCAGTGGGTGAAGAACGTGTTCGTCGGGGCGCCGATCGTGTTCGCGCACCGCCTCGACCGCACGCACGACCTCGCGCGCACCGCCGTCGCGTTCTTCGCGTTCTGCCTGCTGTCGGGCGCGGTCTACGCGTTCAACGACGTGCGCGACGTCGAGGCCGACCGCCTGCACCCGACGAAGAAGCACCGCCCGATCGCCTCCGGCGAGCTGAGCGAGCGCGCGGCGCTGATCTGGGCGGGCGTGCTCGCCGTGATCGCGCTCGGCGGCTGTCTCGCGCTGTCGCCGCGGCTCGCGATCATCGCGGCGGCGTACCTCGTCCAGAACGTGCTCTACAGCGTGAAGCTCAAGCACGTCGCGTTCGTCGATGTCGCGCTGATCACGAGCGGCTTCCTGTTGCGCGTGCTCGCGGGCGCCGCCGCGATCGACGTGCCGCCGTCGCGGTGGATCCTGCTGTGCACCGCCCTGCTCGCCTCGTTCCTCGGCCTGGGCAAGCGCGCGCACGAGCTCGCGTGGGCGCAGCGCAGCGGCAACTCGGGCACGACGCGCGCCGCGCTCGCCGGCTACCGTATCCCGGTCGTGCGCGTGCTGATGGCGGTGCTCGGCATCCTGACCTGTGGCGCGTATGTCGCGTACACGATCGCGCCACACACGGTCGAGGAGTTCGGCACCGACAAGCTCGTCTACTCGGCCCCGTTCGTCGCGCTCGGCGTCCTCCGGTTCCTGTTCCTGGCGCTCTGGTATCCCAAGGACGACCCGCCGACCGAGGCGATGCTCAAGGATCCCTACTTCCTGGCGGATCTCGTGCTCGCAGCCGCCACGGTCCTCTACATCATCTACCGCTGATGGCGTACAACGGTGGCGTGGCAGACGAGCCCGCGATCGCCCGGCGCAAGGCCGACCACCTCGAGGTCGCCGCCTCGGGGCGCGCCGATGCCGCCCGCTCGACGCTGCTCGAGCACGTGAGCCTGGTGCACCAGGCGCTCCCCGAGCTCGCACTCGCCGACATCGACCTGACGACCGAGCTCGTCGGCAAGCGCCTCGCGGCGCCGCTCGTGATCACCGGCATGACCGGCGGTACGGCCGAGGCGGCGGCCGTGAATCGCGACCTGGCCGTCGCGGCGCAGGCCGCGGGTGTCGCGCTCGGGCTCGGCTCGCAGCGCGCGATGGCCGAGCACCCCGAGCTCGAGCGAACGTACCTCGTGCGCGATGTCGCGCCGGATGTCGTGCTGTTCGGCAACGTCGGCGCGGTGCAAGCGCTCGCGATGGGCACGGCGCGCGTCGTCGAGCTCGGCAAGCGCATCGGCGCGGACGCGATGTGCATCCACCTCAACGTCGGCCAGGAGCTGATCCAGGACCACGGCGACCGCGACTTCCGCGGGCTCGTCGCCACGATCGGCCGGCTCGTCGAAGCCTCGCCGGTGCCGATCATCGTCAAGGAGACCGGCTGCGGCCTCTCGGCCCAGGCGGCCGCGGCGATCGCGGGCGTCGGCGTCACCACGGTCGACACCGCGGGCGCGGGCGGCACGAGCTGGGTCGCCGTCGAGGCCGTGCGCGCGCAGGAAGGCAGCGACGCCGCGCTGCTCGGCCAGGAGCTCTGGGACTGGGGCGTGCCGACGGCGGTCTCGGTCGTCGCGTGCGCGCGCGCCGGCCTGACGACGATCGCCTCGGGCGGCGTGCGCTCCGGCAGTGACATCGCGCGCGCGCTCGCGCTGGGCGCCCGCGCCGGCGGCATGGCCGCCCCGATGCTCCGTGCCCAGCGGGCGGGCGGCGCCGACGGCGTCCGCACCGCGATCGATCGCGTCACGCGCGCGATCCGCTCCGTCTGCTTGCTGACCGGATCCCGGTCGGCGGCTGATCTCGCGAAGGCGCCGCGCTCTCTTGGCGCGCCGCTGCGCGCGTTCCTCGATGACCTCGGATTGTCATGAGTCACATCGGGCTAGGCAAGATCATCCTCCTCGGCGAGCACGCGGTCGTCTACGGCTACCCCGCGCTCGCCGCCGCTCTCGACCGCGGCGTCCGCATCGACGCCGTCCCCACCCCCGCCGGCGGCACGCTGCGCGTCGACGTCCCGTCGTGGAACCTCAAGGTCACCGCCGACGACGACAACTCGTTCGCGCACGGCCTCGGCGCGATCGCCGACGCGCTCGACCTCGGCCGCCCGCCGCTGACCCTGGTCGGCGACGCCCAGATCCCGCCCGGCGCCGGCCTCGGCGCATCCGCCGCGTTCGCGGTCGCCGTCTCGCGCGCGCTGCTCGCGCACGCCAAGCGCCCCGCCACAACCGAGGCGATCGCCGCCGCGGCCGCCGCCAGCGAGAAGATCCTGCACGGGCGCGCGTCGGGCGTCGATGTCGCGCTTGCGATCGCGGGCGGCGTCGGCGTCTATCGCAAGTCGACCGGCCTCAAGGCGTTCACGATCCCGACGCTGCGCGTGCTCGTGGGCCCCTCCGGCTCGCCGCGCTCGACCGCCGCGATGGTCGATCGCGTCGCGCAGGCCACGGCCGCCTCCGCCGACGATGCGCGCCTCCGAGAGCTCGGCGCCCTCGCCGACACCGGCACCCAATCCCTCATGCGCCGCGACATCGACGCGCTCGGCCGCGACATGAACCGCGCGCACGCGCTCCTCGCCGAGCTCGGCGTCTCGACCCCACTTCTCGACGCACTCTGCGACGTCGCCCGCAAGCTCGGCGCGCACGGCGCCAAGCTCACCGGCGCGGGCGGCGGCGGCGCGGTCATCGCGCTCGCCCCGCGCGACAAGGAACCCGAGATCCTCGCCGCCTGGAAGACCGCCGGCGTCAGCGGCTTCATCGCGTCGATCGGAGGCCGCTAGTGCCCGGCGTGACCGCGCGTGCGTGCGCGAACATCGCCCTCGTCAAGTACTGGGGCAAGCGCGACGCCGACCTCAACCTCCCCGCCGCCGGCTCGCTCTCCCTCTCGCTCGCCGCGCTGGTCACCGAAACCCGCGTCGACTTCGACGCCGCCCTCGGCGCCGACCTGATCGAGCTCGAAGGCAAGCCCGCGGGCACCGCCGAGGCCGCGCGCGTCTCGAGCTTCCTCGACCTCGTGCGCGACCGCGCCGGCATCACGACCCGCGCGCGCGTCACCTCCTTCAACCGCTTCCCGACCGCCTCCGGCCTCGCCTCCTCCGCCTCCGGCTTCGCCGCGCTCGCCGTCGCCACCACGCACGCCGCCGGTCTTCATCTCGATCCACGCGAGCTCTCGATCCTCGCCCGTCGCGGCTCTGGCTCCGCCGCCCGCTCGATCTTCGGCGGCTTCGTCCGCATGCACGCCGGCGACACCGACGAAGCCGCCTACGCCGAGCCGATCACCTCCTCCCTCATCGATCGCGTCCGCATGGTGATCGCGATCGTCGGCGGCGGCGCCCCGAAGACCCACGGCTCGCGCGACGCGATGGACCACACCGCCGCGACCTCCCCGTTCTACCGCGCGTGGGTCGACCTCGTCCCCCGCGACCTCGCCGCCGCCGAGGCCGCGCTCGCCACCCGCGACCTGCCCGCCCTGGGCGACGTCACGGAGCACAACGCGCTCGCGATGCACGCCTCCGCGATCGCCGCCCGCCCCGGCGTCATCTACTGGAAGCCAGCCACCCTCGCCCTCCTCGCCGCCGTCCGCACCCTGCGCCAGAACGGCCGCGCCGCCTGGGCAACGATGGACGCCGGCCCGCACGTCAAGGTGCTGACGACGGTCGAGGACGCGGACCACATCGCGCGCGCGCTGGCCAACGTCGAGGGCGTGACCGCGACGACGATCAGCGGCCCCGGCGGCCCCGCATACGTGGTCGGCTAAGCCCGCGCGTTCGCCAGCCGCCGCGCGAACCACGACGCCTGCGCGAACGCAACCCGCGCGAGAATCACAACACGCCCGCCAACCACAACGCGTGCGCCAACCACAACGCGTGCGCCAACCACAACGCGTGCGCGAACCACAACCTCGGGCGCACACGACAAACTGGGCGCTCGAGCGAGCGTTCTGCAGAGCGCGTGACTGCGCTGATGGCTTTGTGGACGGCCGCGCCACGGCCGTCATCGCGCCAACGGCGAGCAGGCGAGCGCGCCCGCCCACAAGCGCCACAGCGCCCGACCCTCGAGCGAGCGCGCATTCGAAGAGCAAACACGAACCGGACAAGCGCGCATGCGCGTCGCACGGCATGGCGAATACAATAAATTACAATTGATATCGGCGAAACACATCGTGCACGTGGTACGAGCTCCTCATGGCTCGTCAGCGCAAGCGCCACGTGCAGCAATCGCTGTACCTCGGCGACAGGAACGGCCAGCGCCGCGGCGATCCGAACCGGCGCAAGCGTAGGCGGCGCCCAGGCGTGAAGCTCGGCCGCCCGCCCAAGGGGCCGCGCTCCAGCGAGCGACACGAGGTCCGGCCCGAGCTGCGCGCGAATCAGGCGGTGCACGTCACGCTGCGCGCGTCGGACGAGCTGGAGCGGATGCGCACCCGCGACGTCTACGATGCGGTTCGCTGGGCGACGATCGCCATCGCCGAGCGCGCGAGCTGCCGCATCGTTCACCTGAGCATCCAGCACAATCATCTCCACCTGCTCGTGGAGGCCGACGACAAGATGGCGCTCGCGCGCGGCATGCAAGCGTTTCAGATCAGCGCGGCGCGCCGGATCAATGTCGCGGTCTCGAAGGGCCGCTCGAAGGATGCCGGCTGGTGGGAGTCGAAGACGCGCCTAAAGTCGCCCGCCGCACCGGTCGCCGGCCGGTCGGATACGAAGACGCGCCTACATTCGCCCGTTGCGCAGGTTGCAGCGAGCTCGCACATCGACGTCGAGGCTCGCTGGTGGAACGCCAAGACCAGGTGCTGGATCGCGGGGCGGCGCAGGGGCGCGGTGTTTCCCGATCGCTACCACGAGGAGATCATCGCCACGCCCAGGCAGGCCCGGAACGCGCTCTGCTACGTGCTCAACAACTGGCGCAAGCACCGCGAGGCGCAGCGCGAGCTCGCGGCCGGCTGGCTGATCGATCCGTTCTCGTCGGCGTGGGCGTTCGGTGGCTGGGCCGAGCGCGGCGACTCGCCGTTCGCGTGGAAGACGCGCGAGACCTACGCGCCGATGCTGACCGCGTATCCGCAGACCTGGCTGTTGCGCGAGGGTTGGCGGCGCGGTGGTGGCGCGGTCAGCGTGTACGAGGTGCCTGGCGCGCGCCGCGCGTAGCGTGTTTTGCGGTTCGCCTTTGCGGGTTCGTGGTTCGGGCCCCGTTTCAACGGCGTCGGTTCGCGAGTTGCGCGTGGGTTCGCGATGCGCGGCGAGCGAACCTGCCCACAGGTTGCATTGGCGATGCGCGGCGAGCGAACCTGTTCGCAGCGTGCGTTCGCGATGCGCGGCGAGCGAACCTGTTCGCAGCGTGCGTTCACGATGCGCGGCGAGCGAAGCTCCTCACGGTGGCTCCCGAATGCGCCGGGCGCGCGCGCCGGCTCCCACGCGTGACGGTCTGTTCTCTTCTCCCCAAAACGAAGTTTTCTCTTCAAGGGGCGATCGCTCGAGGGTCGGGCGCTGTCGAGCTTGTGAGCGGGCGCGCTCGCCGGGTTCGCCATGCAGCGCGGCGCGCAGGGGCGCGGCCGGTCACAAATCGACCAGCGCCGCTTCATGCTCTGCAGTGCGCTCGCTCGAGGGTGGGTTGCGTCGCATGGTCGGCGCGACGGACGCGCTCGCTCGAGGGTGGGCTGCGTCGCATGGTCGGCGCGACGGACGCGCTCGCTCCAGGGTGGGCTGCGTCGCATGGTCGGCGCGGCGAAGGCGCTGGCTCGCGGTCGTCGCGGCCCTACGGCACGCGCGCGCAGTCGAGCTGCTGCTGGCGGCGCGCGTCGCTGGCGGCCCGGTAGCCGGCGTCGCACGTGCACTGGCATGGCGGGATCGCGAGCGCGGCGAGGCGCTTCTTCTCCTCGAGCAGGCTTGGCGGCGGGCGGGCGACGCCCGAGCAGCGCATCGGGGCATCCCAGTACGCGACCGGCGGCATCAGCCGACATGCGCCCGTGCAGGTGCGCAGCAGGTCGTCGGAAGCGCGGCACGCGTAGCGGTCGTCGTCGCCGGATGCGAGCGGGTGGCCGTTCTTGTAGAGCGAGGCATCCGGCGGCGGGCTCGTTGAAGCAGCATCGGCGGTCGGGGGCGGCGCGGGCGGCGCAGGCGATGCGGCCGGCGCGGGCGGCGCGGGCGGCGCGGGCGGCGGCTGCGACCCTCGGCCGCACGAGAGCAGCGCGATCAGCACGAGTCGGCGGATCATCTCTGGCATGATAGCTAGCCTTCGATGTTCGCGAGCGCACCTGGCAAGCTGATCCTCACCGGCGAGTATGCGGTGCTCGACGGGGCGCCGGCCTTGGTCGCGGCGATCGACCGGCGCGTGATCGCGCGGCGCCAGGCGGGGCCGCGGGGCAGCTCGCCGTTTCTGGTGGCGGTCGCGGATGCGATCGCGGCTCGGCGGGGGGCGGACGACCCGGCGGTGAAGGCGGCGATGGAGATCGTCGCGGATTCGCGGGCGCTCTATGACGACGATACGAAGCTCGGCCTCGGGTCGAGCGCGGCGGTGACCGTCGCGGCGACGGCGCTCGCGCTCGCGGCCGATTCGCGCGTGCCGGTGATCGATCGCGAGGAGGTGCTGGCGGTCGCGCTCGCGGCGCATGCGCGGGCGCAAGGCGGGCGGCGGGCGCATCGGAGTACGGGCGAGATCGTGCCCGCGCCGCCGCACCGGCCGAGCGCGCCGGAGATCACGCCCGGTGGGCGCCCGCGGTCGAGCACGGGGCCGATCGTGCCGGTCGGCGGCATGATGCCGCACCAGTCGAGGACGCGGACCGCGAGCGAGCTGGCGGAGCTGCCGGCGGTGTCGCGCGGGTCGGGGGCCGATATTGCGGCGGCGGTGCACGGTGGGTTGATCGCGTTCTCACGGACGGATCTGCGCGCGGAGCCGGTGGATGCGGAGACGCACCGGCTGCGGCCGTCCGAGCTGCCGCGGATCGAGCGGGTGAGCTGGCCCTCGGAGCTCGCGTTCGTGCCGTTCTTCACGGGCGCGGCGGCGGACACGGCGACGCTGGTCGCGCAGGTGGAGCGTGCGCGTGCGGCGAACGCGGTAGCGGTCGAGGCGGCGATCGCGGCGATCGCGAAGGCGTCGCGCGCGGCGTGTCAGGCGTGTGCGATGCGGGCGCCCGAGATCGCGAGCAAGGCGCTGCTCGCGGCGCTGCAGCTGGCGGCGGCCGCGATGGATCAGCTGGCGGTCGCCAGCGGGGTCGCGCTGGTGCCGCCGTGCGTGACCCGCGCGCGTGCCGCGATGGCGGGGCTCGGCGGGACTGCGAAGACGACTGGGGCGGGAGGCGGCGATGTCGGAATTGCCGTGATTCCGGCCACGGAAGATGTAACGGTTGCGCGGCGTTTGCTCATCGAAGCGGGGTGTTCTCCATTGGTCATGAGGCTCGATCAGACCGGCGTGGACTTGCAGCCCGACGAGCAGTAGAAACAGGCGTCGTGAGATCGAAGTCCCGTCTGACAGGATTCTACCGGCTCGGCATCGCCGAGCGGAGGCGGCAGATCCTGGAGGCGTCCGGCCTGGCGCCCGAGAAGCTGGCGGCGATCGAGCCCGGCGCGCTGCCGCTCGAGATCGCGGACGGGATGATCGAGAACGTCATCGGCCAGTACGCGCTGCCGTTCGCGGTCGCGGTGAACTTCGTGGTCGATGGCGCAGAAGTGCTCGTGCCGATGGCGGTCGAGGAGCCGAGCGTGGTGGCGGCGTCGTCGAATGCGGCGCGCCTCGTGCGGCCCGGCGGCTTCACGACGACCGCGAGCGCGCCGGTGATGATCGGCCAGATCCAGATCGTGCAGGTCGACGACGTCGACGCGGGCGCACGCCACCTGCGCGAGGCGGCCGACTCGCTGATCGATGATGCGCGGCGGCTCGTGCCGCGGCTCGCGGAGCGCGGCGGTGGGCCGGTCGGCTTCGACGTTCGCATCCTCGCGCGCCCGCCCGGACCCGATGGCGGCGTGCTCGTCGCGCACCTGCACGTCGACTGTCGCGATGCGATGGGCGCGAACCTCGTCAACACGCTGTGCGAGGCGCTCGCGGATCGGGTCGCGCGCATCGCGGGCGGCAAGCCGGGCCTGCGCATCCTGTCGAACCTGACAGACGAGCGCACGATCACGGTGCGGTGCCGCGTCGAGAACGAGGACGCCGAGGTGCGCGCGGCGGTCGCCAGCGCGTCTCGCTTCGCCGAGCTCGATCCGTACCGCGCGACCACGCACAACAAGGGCATCATGAACGGCGTCGATGCCGTGCTCGTCGCGACGGGCCAGGACTGGCGCGCGGTCGAGGCCGGTGCTCACGCGTACGCGTCGCGCAGCGGCACGTACCGGCCGCTCGCGGTGTGGCGCGACGAAGGCGGCGCACTCGTCGGCGAGCTCGTGATGCCGCTCGCGGTCGGCACCGTCGGTGGCGCCCTGCACTCGCACCCGAGCGCGCGGCTCGCGCTCGAGCTCGCGGGCGTCGATCACGCGGACAAGCTCGCCGCCGTCGCCGGCGCGGCCGGCCTCGCGACGAACCTCGCCGCCCTGCGCGCCCTCGCGACGGAGGGCATCCAGCGCGGTCACATGTCGCTGCACGCGCGTGGCGTCGCGCGCGCCGCCGGCGCGACGGGCGACCTCGTCGATCGCGTGGCTGCCGAGCTCTCTGCCTGTGGTGACGTCAAACCCGATCGCGCACGCGACATCCTCGCGCGCTTGAAGGAGTCCCCGTGATCCAGCGCCTCGGAGTCGCCCGCAAGCCCGCCCTCGCGGTCCCGCTGCCGCCCACGCTGGAGCTCGAGGCCTGCTACCGGTACTGCGAGGCGCTCGTCCACGCGCGCCATCACAACTACCCGGTCGGCTCGATGTTCGCGCGCAGCCACCTGCGCAAGCACATCTTCGCGCTGTTCGCGTTCGCGCGCGTCGCCGACGACTTCGCCGACGAAGGCCAGTACGAGGGCCGCCGCGCCCGCGAGCTCGATCGCTGGGAAGAGCAGCTGCACCTCGCGTATCGCGGGCAGGTCGAGCACCCGGTGTTCGTCGCGCTCGCCGATACGGTCGATCGCTTCGCGCTGCCGATCACCGAGTTCACCGAGCTGCTGTCCGGGATCCGGACCGACCTCGAGCGCAAGCGGTACGCCACGTTCGACGAGCTGCGCAGCTACACGCGCCAGTCCGCCGAGCCGGTCGGACGCCTGCTGCTCTACATCGGCGGCTATCGCGCGCCCGAGCTGCACGCCTTTGCCGAGGACCTCGCGTCGGCGCTCGCGATCGCGCGCCTGATCCAGGACGTGCCCGCCGACTGGGAGCGCGGCCGCGTCTACCTGCCCGCCGAGGACCTCCGCCACTTCGGCGTCACCGAGGCCGACATCGCCTCGCGCCGGATCTCGCACGCCGTCGGCAACCTCGTCCGCTACGAGGTCGCCCGCACGCGCGCGCTGTTCGAGCGGGCCCGTCCGCTGGTCGATGTCGTCGGCGCCGACCTCGCCGTCGAGCTCGCGCTCACGTGGCACGGCGGCATGCGCATCCTCGAGAAGATCGACCACACCGGCAAGCGCCTGTTCGCGGAGCGCCCGCAGCTCGGCAACGCCGACAAGGCACTCGTCCTCGCGCGCGCGCTCGCGTGGCGCGGCGAGACGCTGCCGCCGCGCACGATGCACCTCGTGCAGCGCGTGCTCGCCCGCGGCTAGGCAGCGGCCGAGATCTTGTCGACGACGTCGACCTCGTGCGCACTGATGTGTGCATTTCGGACGCACACCGGCATGCCGACGAACTGCAGCCCGACCTTGTAGTCGTCACCGTCGTCGCGCAGCCACACGCCGAGCGCACGGAAGCGGTAGGAGTCGTCGCCGATGTCGATCACGATCTCGACCTGTTCGCCGCGCGCGATGAACGGCGCGCCGCGACACACGAGGCCGCCGGGGCCCATCTCCGTGATCTCGACGCGATCGTTGATGCGATCGCCGCGCACGAGGCCGTCGAGCTTGATCGCGTCGCGGCGGAAGCGACGGCCGCTCTTCATGCGACGATCGTCACTGCTCGGGCGGAACGCGTGCTCGATCGACGTCACCTGATCGATCTCGTCCCAGTCCAGCCCGACGCCCATCTCGCACTTCCCGAGCAGCGTCCGGTATTGGAAGACGACCTCGACCAGCATGCCCATCGCTAAAGCAGGGGGCGTGCCACGAAGCGGCTTCGGCTAAGCGCAGGATTCGGCTGGGGCACGACTGTCCGTAGCCGCTCGGGTTGCCGGGTGTCCCGTCACCAGCGTTGGGTTGTGTGGCCTCGTGTACACGGGATGCGCAACCTGCGTGTAACCATGCACGATTCAAGCACTTGGGGTAGGAAGTGTAGGTGGACCTCTTCGCCCAGAACGCTCGCAAGCGCCACGTTGGCCAGCCGCTGGCCGAAAGGATGCGCCCGCGGACGCTGGACGAGCTCGTGGGGCAAGCGCACCTCGTCGCGCCGGGGAAGATCCTCGGCAGCCTGGCTCCCGGGCGCGCGATTCCGAGCCTCATCTTGTGGGGGCCGCCCGGGAGCGGCAAGACCACGCTCGCGCGCCTGCTCGGCGAGACGCTGAAGGCGGAGCTGGTCTCGCTCAGCGCGGTCGAGGCCGGCGTGAAGGACGTCCGCGAGGCGATCGCGAAGGCCGCGGAGCGCCGCGATCAGTTCGGCTCGCGCACGCTGCTGTTCATCGACGAGATCCATCGCTTCAGCAAGACGCAGCAGGACGCGTTGCTGCCGCATGTCGAGGCCGGCACGGTCACGCTGATCGGCGCGACGACCGAGAACCCGAGCTTCGGCGTGGTCGCGGCGCTGCTCAGCCGCTGCCGCATCGTGCGCCTCGAGTCGCTCGCGGATGACGAGCTCGCCCAGCTCGTGACCCGCGCCGTCGCCGATGTCGATCGAGGGCTCGGCGCGATGCGCGTGACGATCACGTCCGAGGTCGTGCAGCAGATCGTCGCGGCGGCCGCTGGCGATGCACGGCGGCTCTACAGCGTGCTCGAGGTCGCGGCCGGGCTCGCGGGCGACGGCCATGCGATCACGGCCGAGCACGTCGCGGAGGCGGCGCAGGGCAAGAGCCTGCTCTATGACAAGGCGGGCGACGAGCACTACGGCGTCGTCAGCGCGTTCATCAAGAGCATGCGCGGCAGCGATCCGGATGCAGCGGTGTACTGGATGACGCGCATGCTCGAGGCCGGCGAGGACCCGCGCTTCGTGCTTCGTCGCATGGTGATCTTCGCATCCGAGGATGTCGGCAACGCGGATCCGCAGGCGCTCGTCGTCGCGACGGCGGCGCTGCAGGCCGTCGAGCTCGTCGGCTTGCCCGAGGGCGTGCTGCCGCTGACGCAGGCGGTGACGTACCTCGCGCTCGCTCCGAAATCGAACCGTGCGCTGACGACGTACGCGGCCGCGCGCAAGCTCGTCAAGGAGCACGGCGCGCTGCCCGTGCCCGCAAAATTGCGTCCTGCCTCGAATGCCGCGGGGCGCGCGCTGGGGCACGGCGAGTCGTACAAGTATCCGCACGACTTCGAGGGCAACTACGTGCCCGAGGAGTATCTCCCCGACGCGCTCGTCGGTTCTCGCATCTACGAGCCGAGTGACTCCGGTTTCGAAGCAGAGCTTGCGCGCCGGCGCGCCGATCTCGACGACAAGAAGAAGCAGCGCTGAGTTGCACTCGTCATTGCGCCGCCACTGCTCCCGGTTAGAACGGCGACATGACGCTCCAGAGCTTCGTCGCCAAGCTCCCGCATCAGGTCCACCTGCCCGACGACACGCTGTCGCTGGCGCTCGACGGCTACGCGTTCATCAGCACGCGCTGCCGCGAGCTCGGCACCGACGTGTTCGAGACGCGCGTGCTCCTGCAGCGAACGATCTGCATGCTCGGTGCCGAGGCGGCGCAGCTGTTCTACAGCGAGAAGATGCAGCGCGAAGGCGCGGCGCCCAATCGCATGCAGGCGACGCTGTTCGGCCGCGGCGGCGTGCAGGCCCTCGACGGACGCGCGCACCACGAGCGCAAGCACCTGCTGCTCTCGCTGCTCGGCCCGCTCGACGTGGCGCGCCTCGTCGACAAGACGCTCGCGGAGTGGCGCGCCGTCGAGTGGAATGGGCGCGTCGCGCTGCTCGACGTCGCGCAGGACGTGCTCGCAAAGGCCGCATGCGCGTGGGCCGGCCTCACGCTCGACGACGACCGCCGCGTGCGCGACATCGCCGCGATGATCGAAGGCAGCGGCGGCGCGGGACCGCGGCACTGGCGCGGGCGCGTCGGCCGGGCGCGCGCGGAGTGGTGGCTGATGCGCCAGCTCCAGGCGGTGCGCGCGCACAAGCTCGATGCACATGGCGCGCTGCGCGTGCTCGCCGATAGCGACCTCGATGCGCGCACGGCCGCCGTCGAGCTGCTCAACCTGCTCCGCCCCACCGTCGCGGTCGCGCGTTACATCGCGTTCGCCGCGCTCGCGCTGCACGAGTACCCGCACTCGGCCGAGCTCGTCGCGAGCGATGCGCTCGTCGAGCCGTTCGTGCACGAGGTCCGCCGCTTCTACCCGTTCTTCCCGGCCGTGATGGCGCGCGCGCGCGACGCGTTCGACTGGCACGGCGTGCACTTCGCGGAGGGCGAGCGCGTGATGCTCGATCTCTACGGCACGAACCACGATGCGCGCATCTGGGCGGAGCCCGAGCACTTCCGCCCCGAGCGGTTCGTCGGCTGGCGCGGCGACCCGTTCACGCTGATCCCGCAAGGCGGAGGCGACACGCCGGACGGCCACCGCTGCGCCGGCGAGTCGCTGACGATCGAGCTGATCAAGAGCGCGGTGAAGTTCCTGACGCGCGAGGTGAGCTACGACGTCCCCGCGCAGGACCTCGGCGTCTCGCTCGCGCGGATCCCGGCGCAGCCAGCGGACCGGTTCCTCGTGGAGAACGTGCGCCGCCGCTAGCATTCCGGCTACTTGCGCGAAATCGACATGCCGGCTGCGACCGAAACGCCGGCATGGTGTGTCCTTGTCACGAGCATGGACACGCCCCACGACCGGTTCCGCCGGCTGCTCGAGCCGGTGCACGCACGCGCCGTCGCGTTCGCGCGAGGTCTGTGCCGGTCGCGCGCCGACGGCGATGATCTGTTCCAGGAGGCGGCGGTCCGCGCGCTCGGCAAGCTCGAGTCGCTGCGCGACGACGCCGCGTTTGGGCGCTGGTTCTACCGCGTCGTCATCAGCGTCCATCGCAACCGCAGCCGGCGCGCATTCTGGCGCCGCCTGATCCCGCTGGGCGACCACGCCGAGCCCGCCGACGGTCCGGATCCCGGACACTCCGGCGACTACCGCACCGACGAGTGGTCTCCCGCTCGCGCCGAGGCCGCTCGACGCGCGCGCGCCGCGCTCGCCCTGCTCCCGGCCGTGCAGCGCGAGGCGATCGTGCTGTTCGAGGTCGAGGGCCGGCAGGTCGAGGAGATCGCCGAGCTGCAGCAAGTCTCGATCTCCGCCGTCAAGTCACGGCTCGCGCGCGGCCGCGCTCGCTTGCGAGCTCACTACGAGCACGCGCTCACCCCGCCACTTCCGTCCACCTCGCCGGGAGAATCCTCGTGAGCACCGACCAGCTGATCTCCGACGACCTCGCCGCGCTCGCCGCCGACAACCGGCTCCGGATCCCGGCGCTCGACGTCACGCTGCGCGCGCTGGCACCGGCGCGCCCGGCTGCGGCGCCCGCCACGCTCGATGTCGCGCTGCTCGCGACCTCGCGCGTCTACGTGCGCCGGTTCGCGCGTGCCGCCTGCGGCGCGGTGGCGCTGACCTGCGCGCTGGCGCTCGTCGCGTGGCTGTCGAACCCGCTCGGCCTGTCGATGGAGATGTCCCAGTTCGGCAGCGCGCTCGAGCAGTACATCGTTTACATCGGGCCGCTCGAGGTCACGTCGTGGTCCGCGCTCGTCGTCCTCATGACGTACGTCGCCGCGAGCCGCATCGCCGAGCGCCGGATCGCAAGCTCGGTCGCCGCGTCACCGGCCGACGTGCTGCCCGCGCTTCGCGCCCGCGCACGCTCGCTGTCGGGCGTCGCCACCGCGCTTCGGGTCGCGGGGACCGCGGCGCTCGTGATCACCATCGCGCTCGCGTGGTTCGGGAACGGCCTCGACTCCTACTGCGCGTTCTGGGACGACGGCGATGGCGTGCTGGGCACGCTGCACGCCGCGATCGTGGCGGCGCTGCTCGGCACGCTCGTCAGCGCGGCCGCGGCCGGCATCCTCGCGCGACACACGCGCGCCGCCGAGCGGCTCGCTCACCCGATCGTCACCGCGGCCGGAGTCGCGCTTGGCCTGGCGACGGTCGTCACGGGATCGCGGCTCGACGTCGGTCCGAGGTTCGTGACGTTCGCCGGTGGGCTCGTGCCGTCGACCGCACTGCGCATCGTGTTGACGATCACGGGCTCGCTCGCCGTGCTGCTCGTCGTCGCGAGCTCCGCGCTGCGCCGAGATCGCCGCGAACAGCAGTCGCTGCGCTAAACGATCGGCGCCAGGCCCACCACAAGCCGGCGCCGAGCATCACGAGCGCGAGCACGGTGATTAAAACGCCCCAGACGAACACGGGGCCGCCGAGGTTGTCGGCGATGTTGCCGGCATCCGAGCGGTCGTTCTGCCCGTTCAGCTGCACGTGCGACATGAACGCGTAACCGATCATCCGCGTCACCGTGTCGAGCGCGAGCACGACCGCGAGCACCTGCGCGAGGATCACGCGGTGGTCCGGCGCGGCGCGCCAGGCCGCGAACGCCAAGGCGACCGCGACCACGCTCATCGACGCGATGCCGACCGGCGTGCGCACGTAGATCGCCATCGACGCGAGCAGCGCGACCGCGAGCAGCGCGAGGCACGTGCGCGCGCGGCGCGGGCCGTGGACCACGGCGAGGATCAGCGCGCCGACCAGCGGCGGGGCGAGCAGCCCGCCGGCCGAGACGAGCGCCTCCTGCCAGCCGGGCCGCGCGAACGCGTACGCGAGGCCACCGGCGTTGCGATAGATGTCGAGGTGATCGAACTGGCCGCCGAGCACCAGCGCGGTCAGGCCGTGGCCCATCTCGTGGACCCACGTCGTGAACAAGGTCAGCGGATACAGCGCCTCGTGCCCGAAAGGCACGTACGCCGAGACGATGTAGAGCAGTGCAGCCGCGATCAGGATCGCGCTGCGCGGACGCATCTAGGCGAGCCGGATCCAGCGCGCCTTCGCCGCCTCGATCTTGCTGGCGAAGCTCGGCGGGAAGTGACGGCCGACGTACGCGAACGCCTGTTGAATCAGCTCGCGATCGATTTCCTGCGGCACTTCCATGTTCTGGTCGTGCGGATCCGGCTTGATGCCGAGGCGGACAACCTCGGTGAGCCGGAGGACATGAAGCCGATTAACGAACAAGGCGTGCGCGATGCCCAGGAACAGCTCTTCGTACGCAGGATCGATCGCGGCCATAAGCCGCCTGTAACTACCATGGGTTACGGCGACTTGGAAGCACCGATTAGCCCAACGAACCGGGCATTGGGGACGATCGTGTAACCCTGCACGTCGACGTTCGAAAGCGCCACGTTGTCCTCGTGCCACAGGGGGATGATCGGCAGGTCTTCGGCGACGATCCGCTGGACCTGGGCGTAGATCGCCTTGCGCTTGTCCCGGTCGAGCTCGGTGCGGCCGTCCAGCGTCAGCCGGTCGACCTCGGGGTTGCGGTAGCGCCAGCGATTGCCGCCATCGGGGTCCTTCGCATCCGGAATCCGGGAGCTGTGGAAGTAGAAGTAGTAGAAGTCCGGCTCCGTGATCTCCGACGACTGCATCGTCGCGAGCTGGTAGTTGCCCTTCTTGATGTCGGCGAAGAACGTCGCGAACTCGAACGGGCGGACCTCGACCGCGATCCCGGCGTCGCCGAGCTGCGACGCGAGCGCGCGCGCGAGGCTGACCCGGAACGGCACCGACGAGGTCTTGTACGTCAGGTGGAGCCGGATGCCGTCGGGCCCGGGCTTGTAGCCGGCTTCGTCGAGCAGCTGGCGCGCGCGCGGCAGATCGCGCGTGTAGTGCGGGACGTCGCCGTTGTACGCCCAGTGCAGCGGCGGCAACAGGCCGGTCGCGAGCACGGCGCGGCCGGAGAACTTCGCGGTCACGATGGTCGGCCGGTCGAGCGCGAGCGCGATCGCCTCGCGGACGCGGTGGTCCTTCAGCACCGGGTCGTCGTTGTTGAGCAGCATGTACGTCAGGATCACGCTCGGACCGGCCTGCAGCTTGACGCGCGGGCGCTCGGCGATGTCGTCGACGAGGTCGGGCTGCGTGTTCTGCAGGATGTCGACGGAGCCGCCCGCCATCATCAGCATGCGCGCCGCATCGTCGCGCACGAACTTGATCTCGAGGTGCGGCAGCTTCGGCGGCGTCGGGTAGTGCGGGTTCGCGTCGAGCACGGCGTGCTGCGAGGTCAGCTCGCGCAGGACGTACGGCCCCGCGCCGACGAGCGGCGGATGGCACTCGCCCGGCGGAACGCCGTGCCAGCTGATCACGCCGAACTCGACGTCGGTGACGAACATCGCGATCGGCGTCTTCGTGTGGAAGCGCACGTGCTTGTCATCGAGCGCCTCGATCGACGCGTACCGCTCGAGGAAGCCCTTCTGGTAGAGGCTTCCGCACGCGTCGTCCATGACGGACTGGTACGTGCGCACGACGTCGTTCGCGGTGACGGGCTGGCCGTCGGAGAACTGGCGGTCGGCGAGCGTGACGTCGACGGTCAGCGGATCGACGCGGTCGATCGAAGCCGCGAGCTCCATGCGCGGCGCGGCATCGGGCGTGTCGACGCTGGTGAGCCCGGGCGCGATCAGCTTGCCGAGCTTGCCGTCGTAGTTGCTGATCGTGTAGCGGGGATCGGCCGCCGTCATCGGCGTCTCGATCGCCATGACGAGCGTGTCGTCGGGCGTGCGCCGGCGGTTCGGCGTGCACGCGGCGAGAATAGCCACGAGCGTGATAGCGTTTATGCGTGGTGACATCTCGCGCGTTCTGCGTGTTCGCGCTGCTGAGTATCGGCACGGGCGTCGCGTACTCGCAAGGCAGCGGATCGGACACGGGATCCCCGACGACCGACGAAGAAGAGACTGGCACGGGCTCGGGCTCCGCGCTCGTCGCGCCGAAGGACCCCAAGGCGCGCTCGCAGTGGCTCCGCGAGAAGCTCGACGGCGCCCTCGCCGCCCACCCGCAGGTCGGCAAGGCGAAGATCACCGCGTATGTCGTCGAGGTCGACTCCGGCAACGCGCTCTATCAGCACGAGCCCGATGCGGCGATGAACCTCGCGTCGAACGCGAAGCTGCTGACGAGCGTCGCGGCGCTCGGCACGCTCGGCGGCGGCTTTCGCTGGCGCACCGCCGTCTACGCCGACGATCTCGACGAGGCGACCGGCGACGTCAAGGGCAACCTCTACGTGCGCGGGCGCGGCGATCCGACGCTGACCGAGGCCGACCTGCGCCAGCTCGCCGCGGACGTCGCGGCGCGCGGCGTGCGCGACATCAAGGGCTCGCTCGTCATCGATGGCACGTACTTCGACGGCGACACCGAGCCGCCGCACTTCGCCGACCAGCCAAAGGAGCGCGCCGGGTATCGCGCGCCGGTGGCGAGCTTCGGCGTCGACAAGAGCGCGATGACCGTGAACGTGGTCGCCGAGCCCGGCGGCAACGCGAAGATGTGGCTCTCGCCCGACGCGGGCGACTACCTGCGCCTGATGAAGGCGGAGGCGACGAGCGACCCGCTGAAGCCGACCCGGCTCAAGGTCGACGTGAAGCCCAAGGGCGACCACCTCGAGGTCGACATCGCGGGCACGATCCGCCCCTCCGACGGCAGCTTCGACAGGCGCTACCGCGTCGACGATCCCCAGAAGTTCGCCGCGAAGGTCATGCTCCGCGCGCTCACCGACGCGGGCATCCACATCACGAAGGTCGCGACCGGCACGGTGCCGACGACCGCGAAGCTGATCGCCGCGCACGACTCGGCGCCGCTCGCGCTCGTCATCCGCGAGATGAACAAGCAGAGCGACAACTACGTCGCCGAGACGCTGCTCAAGACGCTCGGCGCCGAGACCCGCACGACTCCCGGCCCCGCCACCTGGGCCGACGGCATCGCGGCGCGCGACCACTTCCTCTCCGGGCTCGGCGTCACCGGCTATCGCGCCGAGAACGGCTCGGGGCTGTACGCCGCGACCGACGTCTCGGCCAAGCAGCTCGTCACGCTGCTGCGCGCCGCGCACCGCGACTACCGGATCGGCCCGGATCTCGTCGCGTCGCTGCCGACGGGCGGCATCGACGGCACGCTCGCGAAGCGCTGGCACGGCCACGCCGCGGCCGGCCGCGTGCGCGCGAAGACCGGCACGCTCGACAAGGTGACGACGCTCGCGGGCTACGTCGCCGTCGACGGCGGGCACGAGCTCGCGTTCGCGATCCTCGCGAACGACATTCCTGCAGGGCAGCGCAACGCGGCACGCGCGATCGCGGATGACATGGTCGACGCGCTCGTCGCGTACCTCGAAGCCGCGGCCCGCTAGACGCCGCGCACCGTCGGTGGTACGACGCTGGCCAGGAAAAAGGAGTCATTCCAATGGCCGAGCTCAAGGGCACGAAGACCCACACGAACCTCAAGGAAGCGTTCGCTGGCGAGTCGCAGGCGAACCGCCGCTACCTCTACTTCGCCAAGGTTGCCGACGTCGAGGGTCACCCGGACGTCGCCGGCCTGTTCCGCGACACCGCGGAAGGCGAGACCGGTCACGCGCATGGTCACCTCGACTACCTCAAGCGCGTTGGCGACCCGGCGACGGGCGAGCCGATCGGTGACACGGCGAAGAACCTGAAGGCCTCGATCGCGGGCGAGACGTACGAGTACACGCAGATGTACCCGGCGTTCGCGAAGACCGCGCGCGAAGAGGGCTTCACCGAGATCGCCGAGTGGTTCGAGACCCTGGCGCGCGCCGAGCGTTCTCACGCCGGCCGCTTCCAGAAGGGTCTCGACACGCTGAACAAGTAGTACGTTCGGGCCATGCGCGACATGGCCCCGATGACCCTCGACGACGCGGCCGCAGCACCGTTTCGGTTCACGGCCGCGATCCTCCTCGATGCCGATCAGCATGCGGTGTTCGAGGAGCTGCGTGATCCGTCGATGTGGTTCCCGCTGATGCATCGCAGCGTCTGGCACACGGGCGCGACGAGCGGCGTCGGCGCGGAGCGCATCGTCGAGATCACCGGCTACGGCCGCTTTCACGAGCGCATGGTCGTGTGGGACCAGGACTCCCGCGTCGCGTTCACGATGATCGGCTCGACCTCGCCGCTCGCCACGCGGATGTTCGAGGACTACCGGCTGACGCGCGTCGACGGCAAGACGCGCCTGGACTGGGTGCTCGCGGCGTACCCGAGCACGCTAGGCCGCCTGCTGACTCCCGTCACACGCGCGACGCTCGGTCTGATGGCCCGCGGCATCCGCCGCAACCTCGACCGACGAGCCGGCGCCTACCCGCGTGGTAAACAGGCCGTATGACGGACCTGGAGCGAAGCGA
Source organism: uncultured Kofleriaceae bacterium (assembly GCA_964446175.1). Classification (GTDB taxonomy): domain Bacteria; phylum Myxococcota_A; class Polyangia; order Haliangiales; family Haliangiaceae; genus JABFXX01. The sequence continues at coordinate 10,747 of CAYUNM010000016.1, read as the reverse complement.
CAGGGAGAGCGACCAATGACGGATCTGGAGCGAAGCGACAGGGAGAGCGACCAATGAACCTGGTGCGACCGATCACGCGCGCGGATATCAAAGGACCCGCGCTGTGGGCGCAGATCCGCGACGACTACCGCAACCGCGTCATCGAGCTGAAGAAGCACCGGCGCGTGCTGATCGGCGATGTCGTCGAGCTGGTGTTCGACAACCGGCTCACGCTGACGATGCAGATCGAGGAGATCTGTCGCCTCGAGAACCTGACGCGCGACGATCAGATCAATGACGAGATCGCGCTGACGAACCAGCTGATGCCGACCGAGGACTCGCTCGCCGCGACGCTGTTCATCGCGCTGCCGCAGGACGAGAACCTCAAGCAGCGGCTCGCGGCCCTGGTCGGCCTCGACGAGCACGTCATCCTCCACCTCGGCCCGCACGCGATCCGCGGCGCGTTCGAGCCCGGCCGCTCGACGGAGGAGCGCATCTCCGCCGTCCAGTACTGCCGCTACCCGCTGTCGCGGGACGCCAAGGCGGCCCTGCTCACCCCCGGGACCCCGATCGCGGTCGAGATCGACCACCCGAACTACCGCTACCGCGTACAATGTCCGGAGGAGATGCGGGCGTCGCTCGCGGCTGACTACGGAGAGTAAATGCGGAAGTGGGTGCTTCTGGCGGTGCTCGCCTCGTGCGGTGGCACCAAGGCGCAGGTGAAACGCGAACAGCAAAACTTCGCGTGCAAGGACCGGATGGCGACCTACACGGTCGTCCATGACATCAGCGGCGACGAGCGAGGCGTCCAGCTCGACTGCGCCGAGGCCGGCCCGCGCGTGAAGCGCTGGAAGACCGACAAGAACGGCACGCACCAGGAAGACGCGCGCAACATCACGCCCGGCCAGTTCGACAAGGCGTGGCAAGAGGTCGCCGGCACGGGCTGGGAGAACCTCAAGGACTGCACGAACGGCACGCTCGAGAAGCGCGACCCGGTCTACCAGTTCGACATCAAGGACGACGAGAACAAGGCGTCGTTCTCGTGCCAGACGCGCGAGGTCCCCTACCCGTACTTCGACATCACCAACGCGCTCGATCAGATCGCGATGGAAGGTGCGAAGCAGCTCGGCGATGACGAGCCCGCGGACATGAAGGAGCTCGACAAGAAGGACAAGCAGCGTTGACGGACCTGGAGCGCAGCGACAGGGAGAGCGACCGATCATGATCGGCCCGCTGTCCGATTCGACCGCGGTCGTCACCGGCGCCTCGCGCGGGATCGGACGCGCGATCGCGCTCCGCCTCGCCGAGGCCGGCGCCGAGGTCGCCTTGTGGGCCCGCGACTCCAACGCGCTGCGCATGGTTGCCTCCGAGATCGCGCAGAACCGCGGGCGCGCGCGCGCGATCGTCGTCGATGTCACCGACTCGGGTGCCGTGCAGCGCGCCTCCGAGCTCGTGCGCGCGACGATGCCGCCCGTGCGCACCGTCGTCAACAACGCGGGCGTCGTGCTGCGCAAGTCGACCGAGGCGATCAGCGATGCCGAGTGGCAGCGCGTGATGGCCGTCAACCTCGATGGCACGTTCTACGTCACGCGCGCGTTCATTCCGGACCTCGAGCACAACGCGGGACGCGTCATCAACATCGCGTCGATCGCGGGCCGCGAAGGCACCGCGCTCCTGGCGGCGTATTGCGCGGCGAAGCACGGCGTCGTCGGGCTGACCCGGGCCCTTGCCGAGGAGCTACGCGCTGCTAAGGTCTCCGTGAATGCGATCTGCCCCGGCTCCGTGGACACGGCCATGCTCCGTGAAGGGATGCCGGGGGCAAGGCCCGACATGACGCCCGATGACATCGCGAAGACCGTTGTCTGGTGTGCACACGGCGCCCCCGCGGCGCTCACGGGTGCCTGCATCGACGTCTTTGGCTAGGAGAGGCGACGATGGTGAGCGAAACGTTCGAACCACCGGACCCCGACGCCCTCGCCGCCCTCCCGATCTTCCCGCTCCCGAACTGCGTCCTGTTGCCCGGCGGCCTGCTGCCGCTGCACGTGTTCGAGCCGCGCTATCGCGAGCTCACGCGCGACTGTCTCTCCGGCAAGCAGCTGATGGCGATCGCGCGCCTGCGCCCCGGCTACGAGCAGACGTACTACGGCCGCCCGCCGGTCTTCGAGCGCTGCGGTGTCGGCCGCATCATCTGCAGTGAAGAGCTGCCCGACGGCCGCTTCGCGTTGCTGCTGCGCGGCGTCGCGCGCGTCCAGATCGCCCGCGAGCTCCCCGCGGCGCGCGCCTACCGGCTCGTCGAAGCGCGTCCGCTCGACGACGCCCCGGTCGATCCATCCGACGCACGCGAGCACCACCGCAAGCTGATCCAGCTCTGCGATCGCCTCGCCGAGGTCATCGAGCACGGCGGCCCGCAGCTGCGCGATCTCGTCCGCGCGTTCCCCGATCCGGGCAAGTGCGCCGACGCCGTCGCCGCCGCGCTCGTGATGGACGCCGACGCGCGCCAGGAGCTGATCGAGGCTTGCGACCCGATGGTCCGCCTGCAGCGCACGCTCGGCCACGTCAGCCACATGCTGTGCGAGCTCGCGCCGTGCGACGGCGCCGTGAACTGATCGGTGCCCGCGCGCCCTGATCTGCGCTGCACGATCCGCGCGACGACGCGACGATCCGTCGCATCCTAGTCGCATGCGATCGCGCGCCGCCGTCTACATGGCCACGAGCGCGTTCGGCTTCAGCGTCATGGCCGTGCTCGTCAAGCTCGCCGCGCGCGAGCTGCCGACCGGCGAGATCGTGCTCGCCCGCGCCCTCGTCACGCTCGCGCTCTCGTTCTGGCTCGTGCGCCGCGCCGGCCTCTCGCCCTGGGGCACGCGCCGCACCGGCCTGCTCTTCCGCGGCTTCCTCGGCTTCTGCGGCCTCGCGTTCTACTACCTCTCGCTCGTCCGCCTGCCGCTCGCCGAGGCGACCACGCTCCAGAACCTCGTCCCGGTGATCACGGCGCTGCTCGCGTGGCGCATGCTGGGCGAGCGCGTCGGGCGCGCCGGCATCTTCGCGCTCGCCTGCGGCCTGGGCGGCGTGCTGCTCGTCGCGCGTCCGTTCTCCCACGCGAGCGGCGACTCGGTGGGCGTCGCCTGCGCGCTCGCCGCCGCGCTCTCTTCCGCGACCGCGTACGTCACGGTGCGCGAGCTGTCGAAGACCGAGCACCCGCTCGTGATCGTCCTCTACTTCCCGCTCGTCGCGACGCCGCTCGCGATCCCGTGGGCCGCGACGAACCTCGTCGCGCCCTCGCCGACCGCGTGGCTGCTGCTCGTCGGCATCGGCGCGGCGACGCAGGTCGGCCAGGTCTTCCTGACCAAGGGCCTCGCGCTCGAGCGCGCGGGCCGCGCAACCGCGATCGGCTACCTCCAGATCGTGTTCGCGATCGGCTGGCAGCTCGCCGTGTTCGCCGATGCGCCGAGCGCGTGGACGCTGGGCGGCGCCTCGCTGATCGTCGCGGGCACGCTCGCCGTCTCGCGCTAGTCCAGATCGTAGACCCAGCGCACCCAGCGGTCGTCGATGCGCGTCTCGTGCTGGCTATCGCGCTGCACGTCCTCGAGCCCCGCACGCGCGAAGCCCGGGTCGACGTACATGAAGCCCGACTCGCCCGCGTGCCCGTCGTCGACGGTCTCGATGCTGACGGCGAGGTGATGCGCGTCGTCGATCTCGGCGCGCACGAGCCCGCGTCCATCGCCACGCCCGAGCATCGCGGGCGCCGGCCCGAGCGTCGCCGCATCGAGCGACGGCGCGAGCTTGAACGTGTACAGCGTGTGCGGCGCCGTGACGCGCGTGCGAACCGCGGCGACCACCGCCTCGAGGCGGCTACGCTCGAACGGCTCGCTGCCGCGACACGCAGCCACGAGACCGATGACGATCAGCGCGCGCTTCACACGCTAGTTCTGACAGACGCTCGCGCAGGATTCCACCGAGGTCGGGAAGTGCGGCGACGGGCAGCACGTCTGACCGCTCGTGCACGTGCCGCCGTTCGCGCCCTCGAGCAGGCACAGCGCGCACAGGCCCGAGACGCCGGCGACGCGCGCATCGCACTGGTCGAGGCACGACTGCACGTCCGAGCCGCACGAGGCCTCGCTGCTCGCGCAGATGTCGTTGCAGATCGGGTGCGGCGACGGGTTCACGCCCATGCTGCCGGTGCACGAGCTGCCGCAGTCGAGCACGCTGTTCGGGAAGTCCGGCGACGGGCAGCAGATCTGCCCCTGCGTGCACGTGCCGCCGTTGCTGTGCTCGAGCAGGCACGTCCCGCACAGCGGCGCCATGTTCTGCACGCGCACCTGGCACTCCTGCTCGCACGTCGTGACGGCCGAGCCGCAGGACGGCTCGCTGCTCGCGCAGAGCGTCTTGCATCGCGCGTCGATCTCGCCGAGCGAGGTCGACGTATCCGAGCCGCCGCACGCGGCCACCAAAACCAACACCAGAAGGCTCTTCATGCGCGGCCGTTTCGCACGGTTCCGCGCCGCCGGTCAATGCTTACTTGATGACGGCCAGGCGCGGCGAGCGCTTCGGCTTCGAGAGCACGTTCTTGGCGACAGCCATCGCGGCCTTCGTCGCGATGTCCATGAAGCGCGCCGCGTTCTCGGAGTCGGGCGAGGCGACGATCACGGGCACGCCGGCATCGCCGCCGAAGCGGATGCGCGTGTCGATCGGAATCTCGCCGAAGAACGGCGCGCCGACTTCCTGCGCCAGGCGCTTGCCGCCGCCGTGGCTGAAGATCTCGTCGGTGTGACCGCAGGCCGGGCACTTGTAGTAGCTCATGTTCTCGACGATCCCGAGGATCGGAATCTCGACCTTCTCGAACATCGCGATGCCCTTCACGACATCGACGATCGAGACTTCCTGCGGCGTCGTCACCATGACCGAGCCCGCGATCGGGATCAGCTGCGAGAGCGAGAGCTGGACGTCGCCCGTGCCGGGCGGGAGGTCCGCGACGAGGTAGTCGAGGTCGCCCCAATCGACGTCGGAGAGGAACTGCGTGAGCAGGCGGTGGACCATCGGGCCGCGCCACACGACCGCCTCGTCCTTGTCGACGAAGAAGCCGACCGACACGACGCGGAGGCCGTGCATCAGCGCCGGGACGATCTTCGAGTCCTTGCTTGCCTGCGGCGGTACCTCGGGCGAGCCGAGCATCGTCGGGATCGAGGGGCCGAAGACATCGGCGTCGAGCAGGCCGACCTTCGCGCCGTGGCGCTGCAGCGCGAGCGCGAGGTTGACGGCGACCGTGCTCTTGCCGACGCCGCCCTTGCCGGCGGCAACCGCGATCACGTTCTTCGGGCCCTTGAGCACCGCCTTGTCGGACGGCGCGGGCATGTAGGCCGTGTTGACCTCGGGGATGATCGTCGTCTTCTTCGCGCCGAGGCCGTCGAGTGCCGCCTTCACGCGCGCGACCAGCTCCTTGCGCTGCGCGAGTGGATACGCGTGCGTGGGAATGTCGAGGCGGACGAGCACGTCGTCGCCCTGGACTTCGGCGGTGCGGAAGATGCGATAGCTGACGATGTCGGCCTCGAGCATCGGGTCGATGACCTTGCTCATCGCGTCTCTAACCTGGTCGACAGAAATGCTCATGGAAGGTGTCCCAGCTTGAGGCGCTTGGCCTCCAGGTAATCGGCGTTGTGCTCGCTCTCGCCCACCCAGTGAGCTTCGAGCGTATCGACGCGCACGCCGGCCTGCTCCAGACCGACGCGCTTCTTCGGGTTGTTCGTCATCAGCCGCACGCTCGCGACCCCGAGGTCGCGCAGGATGCCGGCCGCCACATCGTAGCCGCGCGCATCCGCCTCGAAGCCGAGCGCGAGGTTCGCCTCGACCGTGTCGTGCCCCTCGTCCTGCAGGTGATACGCGCGGACCTTGTTGCCAAGGCCGATGCCGCGTCCCTCCTGCACGAGGTACACGAGCACGCCGCGCCCTTCACGCGCGATCCGCGCGAGCGCCGCATCGAGCTGCGCCCGACAGTCGCAGCGCAGCGAGCCCATCACCTCGCCGGTGAAGCAGCTCGAGTGCACGCGCGTCAGCACGCTGGGCCCGGTCACATCGCCGAGCACCATCGCGACGTGCTCTTCGTGCGCGAGCCCGACCGCACTGGCGCCGATGCCGCCCGGCTCTCCCGTGCGATACACGACGACGCGAAACTCGCCGTGCGGGGTCGGAAGGCGGGCGTCGGAATACCTCGTAAGCATGCGTGCCGAGCCGTGTATGGCCCCCTCCTACGCCCTTGTCAATGCATGCTAAGGTTCACCGGCTATGGCGGTACGTCCGACGGTTATCTGGCCCGATCAACGGCTGCGCGAGCCCACGGTCGCCATCACCACCGTCGACGACTCCGTGCGCGAGCTCTTCCGAGACCTCTGCGACTCGATGTACGCCGAAAACGGCCTCGGCATGGCCGCGCCGCAGATCGGCGACAACCGAAAGATGTTCATCGTCGAGCCCAAGCTCGCCGGCCGCGCCGAGACCGACCCGCCGGTCTGCCTGATGAACCCGGAAGTCCTCTGGACCTCCGACGACGTCCAGGACAGCGAAGAGGGCTGCCTCTCGTTCCCCGACATCTACATCAAGGTCAAGCGCCCGATGCGCTGTCGCGTGCGCGCGATGGGCCTCGACGGCGAGCTCTTCGAGATCGAGGGCGAGGCGCTGATGGCCCGCTGCCTGCTGCACGAGAACGATCACCTGACCGGCAAGCTGCTCGTCGACTTCGTCGGCCCGCTCAAGCGCCAGATGATCAAGAAGAAGCTGCAGAAGGTCAAAGAAGCCGAATCCGAAGCCGAGGCCGAGGCGTAAGTGCTACAAGCGCGGTCGTGACCGACTGCGTCTTCGTGCGAGGCCTCGAGTTCGAGGGCAACCACGGCTACACGGCCGCCGAGCGTCGCGGCACGCGCCGCTTTCGCGTCAACCTGACGCTCGAGCTGCCACTCGCCGCCGCCGCCGCGAGCGACCGCATCGCCGACACGGTCGACTACTGGAAGGTCAGCGAGATCGTCGTCGCGCTCGGCACGAAGTCGACGTACAAGCTGCTCGAGGCGCTCGCGGGCGCGATCGGCGCCAAGATCCAGGAGCTCTATCCGCAGGCCGCCGTCTCGATCGAGGTCGAGAAGCTCGCCCCGCCCTGCCCCGGCGTCCCCGCCGCGTGCGGCATCAAGCTCCACCTCCCGGCCCGGTCCTGATGTTCACGTACACGACTCCCGTCCGCTTCGCGGACGTCGATCACGCGGGCATCGTCTACTACCCGCGCTTCTTCCACTTCTTTCACATGGCGTTCGAGGAGCTGTGGCGCGCACGCATGGGCGCCCGCGCGTACGTCGATCTGCTCGATCGCGATCACGTCGGCTTCCCCGCCGTCAGCGCCTCGTGCGACTTCAAGGCGCCGCTGCGCTTTGGCGACGACGCCGAGATCCAGCTCACGATCTCGCGCCTCGGCACGAAATCGATCACGTTCCACTACCGCGTCTTCCGCACCGATCCGCGGGAGCTGGCCGCCGACGGCCAGGTCGTCGCCGCCGTCGTCGATCTCGCGAAGTTCGTCGCCGTGCCAATCCCGTCACGCGTCTCCGAGATGCTCGCGGACCTCGTGGAAACGTCTGCGTGATCATCGCGACAGTTCGCCGCTGATTCCGCTTGAGCGTCCCACCCATCCGAGCTAAGCCCGGCCTCCGATGATCGAGCGTGACCCCAAGACCTTGGCCCGCCTCCAGGCCGTCGTGACCGCTCTCATCGAGCACCGCGTCTCGACCTCGCTGGTCGATGTCGAGAAGGCGCTCCAGCGCTGGCGCTCCGGTGCCCACTCCGCCCTCGCCGCCCACGGCGCCGTCCTGCGCCACGCGGCCCGCTGCGAGCGCACGGTCGAGCGCGTGACCGCCGCCGCCGGAGACCGCCCCGAAGGCATCCTGCGCGACGCCGTCGACGCCGGCCTCATGGCCGCCGAAGAGTTCGTGGACCTGGTCGGCAAAGACCCGTCCGAAGTCCCCTCGATCGACGCGCTGCGCGACGAGGACGACGCCTCCGCTCCCGACAAGCGCAAGACGCTCGAAGCCCTGCTCGCACGCGGCCCGGTCCTCGTGCACGTGGACGCGCGCCGCGCCGACGTCTCGGTCCCGCCGCGCTTCCGCGCCGACCCGTCGCTCGTGCTGCGCTTCGGCTACAACCTCTCCCCCGCCATCGTCGATCTCGCGATCGACGAAGAGGCGATCTCCGGAACGCTGACGTTCGGCGGCAACCCCCACCGCTGCATCCTCCCGTGGACCGCGGTCTACGCGGCGATGGTCGAAGGCGAGCAGCGCGGCACGGTGTGGCCGGAGGACGTCCCCGAGGACGTGCTCACCGGCGGCGGCGAAGCGCCCGCGCCGACGACGGCGACCGCGGTGCCGACGGAAGCGCCCGCCGAGAAGAGCGGCCCGCGCGCGCGTCGCGCGACGCACCTCAAGCTCGTCGAATAGCGGCATTGTCCGACGCTGGTCGCAAGAGCATGTCGTAGCTGCCGGCGTTGTTACGCGGGGGCAGAGCCGGGGCGTGCCGAGGACTGCAGGGACGGTCGCGGACAGAGGTCCCGAGGGGTTTTCGCCGCGAAACGCGCCCTCAGTTGGTCGCATCGCAACGAAGCACAGTCCTTCATTCCGCGTCTGCAGTGCGTGCATTACACGCCTTGCTCAACGCGCCGAATAGAGCGGAACGCTGCGGATCGAGGTAGGAGACGGAATGGATCTCGGCACGCTCGGGCCAAGGCTCTTCGTACGAGTAGCCTTCTAGCATCGACAGGTAACCCTTCTCGACGAAGAGCACAAACCCAGCCCCGCGCACGAGAGTGGGAACGGTGGCGAGGACGTCGGCGATTCGAACGTTACCGACGGGCGCCCTTTCCAGCGATTGGTCGACGACAAATTCGGTAAAGAAGCCTGCCCCGCTACACTCACGATGGACCACTCTCGTTCCAGGCACCTGCGCCCGGAGCGCTGTGAGCACCGGATGATCGCCCTGGAGCAGCGCATCAAGAATCCTCGACTCGAGCGTCGTTAGTTCGTCCATCATTGTTTGAAGGCAGTTCCCATCTTTACCATTCCATCGACGACAGCGCCGCGGACAGTGATTTCTTCACCGAGGATCTGGATTGTCGTTTCGAACACGCCTTCGCCCGCACCGTTCATAGCGTTGGTCGTAGCGGCCTTCAACGCTGTGAACGCCGCGCCGCGATCTCCTCCGAAGCGCTCCAAGAATGGCCCTAGCCCGTGACGAGCTTGGTCGAAGATCTGAGCGACCTTGTTCCAGTCAATGTCCTCGCCTTCTGCAGCTGCGGCAGGGACCGCGCCGCCAGAAGCCGTACCGATCCCGAGGAAGCCACCACCCAGCACAGCTACCTCGACGAGTCCCGCGACCGCAATGCCGGCGCGAAGCTTTGCTCCTGTCATGTCCGCAAAGCGCGAATCGATCACCGCACCGGACTTTGCCAAGTCCGAATACGTTCCAGTCATGGAAGGCAGGTCGTCTGGCATCCACATGTCACCGAGCTGCTTGTGCTTGTCGCGGGTGTCCTTGTCGGACCCGTCCATCCCGTTCCCGTCCTCATGCACCGCGCCCCGTTCGGGATCGAAGCACATGGTGCATGTGGTATCCACCGGTACCGCTTCCCGACGGCTATACCAGCCGCCGTCATCCTCGTGCTCGTTCGCCGCTAGTCGTGCGTTAATGGCATCCGCTTCATTCTCCGGAACGCCGACCGGCATTTGTACCGGTGCCGTTGCGCGGCCGTCGGGGTCGGTATAGCGAAGCGGATTTTGCAGCGTGAACGCATACACGTTTCCGCGGCGCGGTGCCGACCAGCGCGCGTCTGGGACGAACCGATACAGCGGATCCATCTGCGTCCAGCCGACGAGCGTCTTGTCGTAATAGCGAGCGCCGTAGTACGCGAGCCCGGTCGCCGCATCGACGTACTTGTCGTTCATCCGGCGCGGGCGTTCTCCCGGCGCGTGAAGACGGCGCTGAGGCCGCGGTAAGTAACCGCGGTCCCCACGGAGACGCCGGCCGAGAAGAGCGGCCCGCGCGCGCGTCGCGCGACGCACCTCAAGCTCGTCGAATAGCGTCGCTAGTTGCCTGGCTCGTCCGCTGGCTGACACGCCGCGAGCAACCGGTCGAAGAGCTCGTCGATCCCGGCCTCGCGAAAGTCGCGGCGATTCCAGATGCCGAGCGACGTGCCCGGCAGGCACCACTTCTTGTTGGCGCCGAGCCACGCGCGGAGTCCTCGCGCCTCGGAGCTCGAATCATTCGCGAGCCGGTCCAGCATGCAGTCGAGCGTGCGCTCGTAGTCGCGCACGATGACGTGCTCGGGGGCCGTCGGGAGCACCACGAGCGTCGGATCCAGGTTCCGGAGCTCCGTGTGGCGCAGCACCGCCGCGGAGAGATCCACGTCGGTCATCGTGTTGATCGGCAGCGCCGGGTCCACCATTGGACAGCGGCCCCCAGAAGATCACGTTGTCGAGCACACCCGCGAAGCGGCAACGCTCGAACGTCGTGCCGGCGAAATCGACGTGCGCGATGCGCGCATCCGAGAAGTCGCAGCGCTCGAAGGCCGCGGCCACGTACATCGAGCGCCGGAGATCAGCGGCGGTGAAGTCGATGTCCGTCCACGTGTTGCGCCGGCCCCCATTCGTGGTCGCGCCGAGCATGCTCTCGCGCAGGCTAGCTCCGTAGAAGGAGGTCCGCCGCACGTCGACGGACCACATCCGCCACATCTCGCACGTCGCCGAAT
>CAYUNM010000015.1:0-142471 GCA_964446175.1 uncultured Kofleriaceae bacterium | reverse complement strand
CTGGCCGATGCCGTGCGGGCCGTGCTCGAGCCGCTTCGCAACTGAGCCTAGGGCCGCAGCGCGTCGACGAGCGCGGGGGAGTCGCCGAGACCTTCGGCGCGCGCGAGCGTGGCGCCGTTGCCGTCGAGCGCGACGACCACGCTCGTGTGGAAGAACTCGCCGCTCTTCAGCACGCGATACTTGATGCCGAGCACGGCCGCGAGCGTGCGCGCATCCTCCGGAGAGGCAGCGGCGAGCGTCCACCGCGAATCGAGGTGATGCTCGCGGGCGAGCAGGGCGAGCTTGTCGGGTGTGTCGCGCGCGGGATCGAAGCTGACGAGCAGCACGCGCGCATCGCCGGCCTTCGCCTGCTCGAGCGTGCGCCCGATGCGATCGATCAGCGCGGGACACGCGGCCGCGCAGCTGCCGTAGAACATCGAGACGAGCGTCGGATGGCCGCGATCGACATCGAGCCGGATCGCGGCGCCGCTCTGCGACGTCAGCGGCAGCGAGAGCTCGTAGAGCGACGGGCCCGTGCCGAGCTTCGCCGGCTTCGGTGAATCGTGGACGGTGGCGTGACCGCTACACGCGGCCAGCGCGGCGAGCATGACGAGCGCTTTCATTTCGGCTCCTGATCGTAGGCGCAGCGGAACCCGAGGCCGCTGCCGGTGTCGCGCGCCGAGAGGGAGCCGCGGAACGCGACGCGCATGAACGTCGCGTACGCCGTCGGATCCTTCGCGGCTGCTGCTTCGGCGCCGCACACGTTCCCGCGCGTCGGGTCGCGCGAGTCGGTCGTGATCAGCGCGGAGGTGAAGTCTTCGATCCACTCCCACACGAGGCCGTGCAGGTCGGAAACCCCCCACGCGTTCGGAGCGCCGCCGATCGCCGGCAGCACCGGCGGCGTCGGCCGCTCGTACCACGCGAGCACGCGCGCCTGGAATGCCGGGTCGCGCGTCGCGTCCTTGCGATGCTCGTCGGCGCCCGCCGCGAGCTCCCACTCGGATTCGGTCGGGAGCCGGCCGCCGCGTGCCGCGCAGAACGCGCGCGCCGCGAACCAGCTGACGTGAACGACCGGCGCACGCGCGGGCGCGGTCGCGAGGTCGGAGAGGTAGCCGGCATCGACGAAGATCGGCTTCGCGCCGTCGCGCGACCACTCGGGATGCGCCGCGACGAACAGCCGGAACTCGGCATTCGTGACCGGCTCGCGGTCGAGCCAGAACGCGGCGACCGGGACGTCGGTCTCGGCGGGCGACGCCGGGAACACCGGGTGATAGACACCGGGGCCCACGAGCGCGGCTGCGACGGCGAGCGCGATCATTTTCCACTCCGCACCTTGGCGACCTCCGCCGGCGTCACCGGGGAGAGCTGGTTACCGAAGGAGGCACGCGCGTAGGTCAGCGCGGCGGCGATCTCGTCGTCGGAGAGGAAGCCGAGCGGCGGCATCTGGCCGTTGTACTGCGCGCCGTTGACCGTCACCGGACCCTGCAGGCCGTGGATGACGTGGCCGATGATCTGATCCTTGGGCGCCTTCGCGAGGTAGTCGCTCTTCGCGAGCGGAGGGAACGTGCCCGGCACGCCGAGGCCGGTCGCCTGGTGGCACGCCGCGCAGATGTGGTTGAACGTCTCCTGGCCGAGCTGCAGCGTCGGATCGCCATCGGTCTTCACGGGAGGAGCGATCTCGCCGCCACCGGCGTACGCGATGTCCTTCTGCTTGTCGCTGAGGATGTCGGCGCGGCTCGGGCCATCGACGATGAGCTGACCGACCGCGCCCTTGTTGAACGCGCGGAACAGCGCGTGATCGACGAGCGCGTACGTGCCGGGCACCGGGACGTGGAACTCGACGATCGTGGCGCCGCCGGCGGGGACGAGCGTCGTCTGCACGTGCTCCTGCGCGACCGAGCCACCCTCGGGATACACGCGGTCGAAGATCGTGCCGATGATGTGGAAGTTCGAGTCGAGGTTCGGGCCGGCATTGCCGAAGAAGATGCGCACGGAGTCGCCGGCCTTCGCCTTGAGCGCCTTGTCGCCGACGAGCGAGCCCTCGGCGCCGTCGAAGATGACGTACGTCGGCTTCTCGTCGATGCCCTTCTGCATGTCGAACGTCTGCAGACCGGGCTCGTGATACTTGCCGCTCGTGTAGAGCTCGCCCTGCATCACGTAGTACTCGTGCGTGACCTCCGGCAGGCCCTCGGGCGGCTCGACGAGGATCAGGCCGTACATGCCGTTCGCGACGTGCATCGGCACCGGCGCGGTCGCGCAGTGGTAGACGAAGAGCCCCGGCTGCGTCGCGCGGAACGTGAACTGCGACTCGTGGCCGGGCGCGGTGAACGAGCTCGCGGCGCCGCCACCGGGACCGGTCACGGCGTGGAGATCGATGTTGTGCGGGAGCTTGTTCGAGGGGTCGTTCTTGAGGTGGACCTCGACGACATCTCCCTGGCGCACGCGGATGAACTTGCCGGGCACCTGTCCGCCAAACGTCCAGAACGTGTAGCGAACGCCCGGCGAGACTTCCTTCTCGACCTCGTTGACGGTGAGGTTGACGATCACGTGGGCAGGCGCCTTGCGAAACAGACGCGCCGGCACCTCGGGCGCGTTCGTGAGGTCGGCGATCACGGGCGCGCCCTCGGGCGTGCTCGTGATGTCGGGGACTTTGGGCGTCGGCGCGATCGCCGAGGCACCGGGCTTCGAGTGGGACGGCGCGCTCGCGCGATCGCACGCGGCTGCGGCCATCAGGACCAGGACGACAAGTTTCGACTGCACGGGCGCAGATACAGCAACGTGTATGCCCGCGTTTTCTCGTGGTTTTCGCGCAAGCTCTGCAGATCGTTCGCCGAGGCCGAAAGCCTTGCGCGATCGTCCGGATGCCGGAAGTTCTCGCATGGGGCCCGGCGTACCGCGTGCACCTGGATCGGACGAGGCGACGAAATGACCCAGGCGCCCAGGAGTGCGGAGGCATCGGCACAGCGGCTCGCGGAGATCCTCGCTCGCTGTGCTCCACAGATCCTGGACGAGTGGAAGCAGGCGACGCGCCGGCTGCCGGCGGCGCGGGAGCTGTCGAGCCGGCAGCTCGTCGATCACATGCCGGCGGTGCTCGCCGCGATCGCCGATGCGGCCGTGAAGCTGCTCGCGGGAGAGCCGCACGACATTCCGCTGATCGCCGCGCACCAGCACGCGCTCGACCGCCTCGGCGAGGGGTTCGATGTCGTCTCCGTGCTCACGGAGCTATCGATCCTGCGCGAGTGCATCCTCGGGGTGTGGTGGCGCGAGGACGTGGAGCACGACGGCGCCGTGGTGCGCGCGATCGACGTGGCGGTCGATCGAGCCATCGCCGACTCGGTCGCGCGCTACGCGCAGGCTCGCGACCGTGCGCTCGCCGCGATCGATGCGATCTCGAACGCGACGCTGGAGTCGGCGTCGCTCGATGACTTCCTGAAGCGCTTGCTCGGCGAGTTCACGCGGCTCGCTCCGACGGCCGACACGGCGACGATCCTGCTCGTCGAGAACGATCGGCTGCACGTGCGCGCCATCGCGGGGACCGACCGCCCGGTCGAGGAGGGCTTCTCGCTCGCATTCGGCGAGGGATTCTCGGGAACGATCGCGGCGACGCGCCAGCCGCTCGCGCTGCAGGACGCCGAGTCGGATCCGATCATCAAGAGCACGGTGTTTCGCGGGCAAGGCGTGCGCGCGCTGTACGGCGTTCCCCTGCTCGCGAACGAGCGCGTGATCGGCGTCGCGCACATGGGGTCGCGGCGCGTCAGCGAGCTGTCGGCCGACGATCGCCACCTGTTCACGTCGATGGCCGCGCGCGCGGCCGCCGGCATCCATCACCACATGCTGCGGCAGCAGCTGCAGCAATCGGAGGAGCAGGCGAGGAACCTCGCAGCGGAGCGCGCGAGCGTGCTGGGCAAGCTCGAGTCGCTGCTCTCGGCCGCTCCGGTGGGGATCGGCTTCGTCGATCGCGACCTGCGCTACCTCCGCGTCAACGACACGCTCGCCATGCTCGACGGCAGGTCGATCGCGGAGCACCTCGGCCGCCGCGTCGACGAGGTGTTGCCGAGGACGGGACCGGCGCTGTCGCGGGTGCTGCAGCGCATCCTCGAAACGGGCGAGGCGGTGCTCGACTGGGAGTTCACCGCGTCGCCGCCGTCGACGCCCGCCGAGTCGCGCACGTTCGTCGCGTACTACTTCCCCGTGCGGGCGGGCGGCGAGGTGACGGGTGTCGGCGCGGTCGTGCTCGAGGTGACCGAGCGCAAGGCGATCGAGAACCAGCTGCGCGAGACGCTCCGCGACCGCGACGACATGCTCGCGATCGTCTCGCACGACCTGCGCAACCCGCTCGGCGCGATCAAGCTCAGCGCGACGCTGCTCGAGACGCGCGACGGCGACTCGCGCGTGCGCAAGCACGTCGAGATGATCGAGCGCACGGTCGAGCGCATGGAGCGCCTGATCGAGGATCTCCTCGATACGGCGGCAATCCGCGCCGGCAAGCTCGCGGTCGAGCTGCGACCCGAGCCGGCCGCGGCCGTCGTGAGCGAGGCGCTCGATCTCCAGGCTCCGCTCGCGGCGGAGAAGCAGATCGCGTTCGACCGTCGCTGCGAGGTCGGCGACGTCGCGATCCTGTGCGATCGCAATCGGATCCTCCAGCTGTTCGGCAACATCCTCGCGAACGCGCTCCGCTTCTCGCGCGCCGGCGATACGATCACGGTCACCGCGACGCGCGAGGGCGATCACGTGCGCTTCGCGATCGCCGACCGCGGGCCCGGCATCACGCCGGAGCTCGCCGCCGAGATCTTCGAGCCGTATCGCGCAGCGCCGCAGCAGCAGCGCCGCACCTCCGGCCTCGGCCTGTTCATCGCGAAGGGCATCATCGACGCCCACGGCGGCCGCATCTGGGTCGAGAGCGAGCCCGGCAACGGGGCGACATTCGTCTTCACGATCCCGATCGCGCACTGACGGAGGGCAGATCGAACACGCGTCCATCCGCGAGCGAGCGGCAGAGCTTGACGTACTCGGCGTGCGCCCAGCCGAGCGGGGCCGCGGAGTGCGTCGCGCCGCCGAACCACAACCCTCGGCGCGGCAGGTCGGCGGCGTCCCATGTCTGCTCCGACAGCATGCCGGTCGGCGTCGCGAGGCGCTCGAGCTGCTCGCGCAACGCCCGCGCCGCCGCGACCTCACCGCGCGCGAGCTCGTAGTGTGCGCGCTCGCCGACGAGCAGCGGCCACGAGCGACCGATCCCGTCGCCGTCCCACGGTGCGCCATCGGCGTGCTCGCCGTACGTATCGCCGGGATAGCGGCGCCAGCCGACCTCGGTGCGCAGCACGGCATCGATCGCGCGCACGGTATCGGCGATGCGCGGATCGTCGGCGCGGCGCACGCCGAACCGCACGAGCGCGAGCGCGTCGGGGCTCAGCTCGGCGGGCGTGAGCTCGCCCGGCCGCAGCGACGGCAGCGGCTCGCCGGGAACGCGCGCACGAACGTAGTAGCCGGCGATGCCGAGCCGGTCCGCCAGTGGCCCGCCGCGGCGATAGAGCAGCGCCTCGAGCTGCTCGTCCCAGCGGTCTGCACAGGCCGCGAACCGGTGCGCGGTCGCGTCGTCGTCGGCGAGTGTGCTCGCCACGCGCAGCGCCGCGATCTCGGTCGCGAGCGTGAACGGCGTCGCGCCGTGGATGTCCTCCCAGCGATCGAGGCACGTCGAAGGCCCGGCGCTCTCGAGCCGCGCCGCGGCACGCGCGACCAGCGGCCACGCCTCGTCGAGCTCGCGCCCCTCGAGCAGCTGCTCGCGCCGGAGCAGATCGACGAGCAGGATCGGCAGCGCGGTCTCGTCGAGCTCGTCGCGCCGCCACACGCGCCGGCCGTCGAGCCTCATGTTCTGCGGCCAGTGCCCGTCGCGATGCTGCGTGACGCCGAGGAACGTCAGCGCCTGGCGTGCCTCGTCACGCGCGCCCGCCGCGATCAGGCCTCCCATCGTCTCGACGAGGTCGCGCGTCCACACGAGGTGATACGAGCCCCACGCGCGCGCCGGCCGGGTCGCGCCCCACGGCTTGGCGAGCGCCGCGACGCGTCCGCCGTCGACGTCCTTCGCCTCGAGCGTCTTCAGCACGCACGTGCTGCGTACCCACAGCGCACCGGCGGGTGCATGGCAGAGATGCTCGTGCCACGTGTTCCACTCGCCGACGTACTGCTTGCGGATCGCGTCGAAGCCGCGGATCAGCGCCGCGCGCGCGAGGTGTGCCGCCATGTGCGGGTCGCCGGCAAAGCCGAGCGCGAGCGTGACCTCAGTGGCGCCGAGCTCTCCCGCGAGCCCGTCGCACCCGATCCACGGTGCGCTCGCCGCCAGCGCGACCGCGCAGCGCCCGAGATCCGCGGCGAGCACGACATGGCCGTTCTGATCGATGGGCCCCGCTTCGACCGGCTTGGCCTCGAGGTCGAGCTCGACGCGCAACCTCCCGCGCGGCGCCCGCCAGCGCACGCGCTGGAGCACGGTGCTCGAGCGCGGGTCGGCGATCGTCTCCTTCACCATCTCGTGGCGCGCACCTCGCGTCTCGATCACGAGCAGCGGGACGCGCTCGTCGGGCCGCGCGCACGTGTGCTCGAATTCCTCATCGGGTACGCCGTCGACCGACAGCCTCAGCGCGCGCACGCACGCGCTGTCGGGACCGGGGAAGAACACCTCGTCCAGGCCGCCCCGCGCGAGCGTGAACCACACCCGGCTGGTCTCTCCGGCGGCGGTGCCGATGTCCTGCTTCCGCGCGTGCCCGGCCCTCCGAGAGACCATGACACGCGAGGTTGCAAGCGACGGACCTCCGGGCCGGCTACGACTTGCGCGGGCGGGGCAGGCCGTACGCGTCGATTCGCGCCTGCAGCGTCGTGCGCGAGATGCCGAGTAGCCGCGCCGCGCGCGACTGGTTCCCGCCGCATTGCTGGAGCGCCTCGAGGATGCGCTGGCGCTCGACGTCGGCGAGCGCGCTCGCGAGCGACTGCTGGCTCGGGCGCACGGGTGGCGCACCGTCGGGTGCGGACATCGGCAGCGTCGGGCGGCTGTCGCGCAGGCGTGGCTGGCTGTCGCGCAGGTTCGGCTGGCTGTCGCGCAGGTTCGGCTGGCTGTCGCGCGACGGCTCGAGCACGAGGTGACGCGGGCGGATCGCGCCGCCCGAGGACAGCAGCATCGCGCGCTCGATCGTGTTGCGCAGCTCGCGGATGTTGCCCGGCCAGGTGTGGTGCTCGAGCGCGGCCGCGACCTCCGCGCTGATCGTGATCGGCTCGCCCCCGCGGGACTCGCTCGCGAACGCGCGTGCGAGCGGCACGATCTCGGTCTTGCGCTCGCGCAGCGGCGGGAGCGCGACGGTCACGCCGTTGATCCGGTAGTAGAGGTCGCGGCGGAAGCGGCCGGCATCGACCTCGTCGGCGAGCGCGCGGTTCGTCGCGAAGACGAAGCGCACGTCGATCTTGCGGTCGCTCGTCGAGCCGATGCGGCGGACGACGCGCTCCTCGAGCACGCGCAGCAGCTTGACCTGCATGCCGAGCGACAGCTCGCCGATCTCGTCGAGGAACACGGTGCCGCCGTCGGCGGTCTCGAGCAGGCCGGGATGCGCGCCGATCGCGCCCGTGAACGCGCCGCGCTCGTGGCCGAACAGCTCGCTCTCGATCAGCGACTCGACGAGCGCCGAGCAGTTGAGCTTGACGAACGGCTTCGCCGCGCGCGGCGACAGCCGGTGGATCATCTCGGCGTACAGCTCCTTGCCGACGCCGGTCTCGCCGAGGATCAGCACCGAGAGCTCGCCGCTCGCGACCTGGCGCACGAGCTCGCGGACCTGATCCATCGCCGTCGGCGGCCCGCCCGGCTCGCGGTCGAGCTGCTCGTACGCGTGCGCGATCAGCTGCTCGGGGATCACGCCGTCGTCGGGGTAGCGCGCGATGCCGAGCCGCGCCGCGATGCCGTGCCGCTGCATCAGCTCGAGGATCCGCGACGCGACGATCGAGACCTGCGGCCCGCGCGTGTCGACGAGCAGGATCTGGTAGTCGCCGCCGATGATGTCGGTCGTGCGCAGGAGGCCACGCAACAGGCCGAGGACCTCCTTGGCGCGGCCGCCTTCGGTCGCGAGCTGCAGGACCGCGAATGGCGAGCCGGTGCGCGCCGAGCGGGCGCACTCCGCATCGACGGCGGGCAGCTGGCCCGAGTGCTCCGCGAGCACGGGCTTGCTCTCGAACGAGAGCGGGACGGACTGGATCACGATCGTCGCCTCGCCGACCTGGATCGCGTCGCCGATCGCGATCGCCGTCGGCGCGTCGCGGACGACCGTCTTGCCGTGCACGCGCGTGCCGTTGCGACTGCCCGCATCGGCGATCGTGAGAGGCGAGGGCGTCAGCACCGCGTGCCGGCGCGAGACCGAGCCGTGCGCGATCACGAGATCGCAGTCGGAGCCGCGGCCGATCGTCAGCTGGCCGGTAGGCGGCAAGGGGCGAGTTGCCACGACGCCCTCGACGGTGATGAACGCGTGCAGCCGGGCATCCGGCTCGAGCGCGGCGCGCGCGGTGTCGGTCTCGACGTCATCGAAGTCGGAAGCCACGGAAGTTCCCAGTGTAAGCGAATCCGCATCGAGGCAGACCGCCTCCTGGTCGACTTGACCAGATGTTGGTCAGGTTGCGCAGTGCGTAACCAGGGAGCGCGCGGACAACCGCTGACAGCTCGCGAGCTTAGACCGCGCACGCTCCTTGCTGAGGCACCTGGCCTCACCCCGTTCTCACCCGTCGCCTCGGAGGATCGATGACCCGGAACCTGCTCGCCCTGATCGCGTTCGCGCTGCTCGCGCTGGCTGCACCGACCGCCCGCGAGGCCCACGCCTCGAGCGCCGACGCGTGCACGCTCAACAATGGCTCGATCTACGCCGAGTGCATGGGCAGCTACAGCTACCACACGTCGGAGGACTACTCGACGTCGACCGGGTGCATGGGCGCGTGCGGCCCCGCGTGCAGCTACAACTGCGATGGCGACGGTCCCGGCGGCGCCTGCTACGAGCACGATCTCGCGACGCGCACGTACGGCATGTTCTCGTCGCAGGCGATGAGCAAGTTCCCGCCCGCGCTCCGCAAGTGGGCCTCGTGCATGACCGGCCGCTACATCACGACGCCAGCGACGAACATCTTCTCGCGCGTCACGAGCGCGGTGCGCTCGGGCTGGAACAAGCTCTCCGGCCTGGCCTGGTAGCTGTTCGCTGACACGGTTTGCCCCCAGCAGCGATGGCGAACAAGCGATCCCGCTGGTGGATGTGGCTGCTGCTCGCCGCGGTGGTCGCGATCGCGCTGCGCCACCTCGCGTGCGAATCGTCCGGGAGCCACGATCGCGCGAGCTCTCGCGAGCTCGATCCGGCGCACGCGGGCGGCCCGGCCGCGGTGCACGCGACCTCGCGCACCGCCGTCGACGACGAGCCCGATGACGACGGCACCGTCGCCGACGGCCTCTCGCTCAGCGGCCGCGTGATCTATCCCGACGGCCGTGCGGCGGCGGGCGCCTCGGTGCGCCTGCTGTCACGGCCGAGCGGTGCACCGCATGCGGCGATGCCGAGGCGCGTCGCGCGCGCGGATGCGAGCGGCGCATTCGTGCTCGCGCGCCAGGCGCAGGGCGACTACCTGCTCGAGGCAGAGACCGAGGACGCGACGTCGCCGACGACGCCGGTGCGCCTCGTCCCCGGCTCGCCGGCCGTGACGCTGATGGTGTTCCCGGCGGCCGCGCTCGCCGTCCACGTGCGGAGCGCCGTCGATCACCATCCGCTCGCGAACGCGACCGTGAAGCTCGGCATCGGCAGCGGCCTGTTCGGTGCGTCGGATGCGTTCATGCTCGAGCTCACCGACGCGAGCGGCGTCGCGCACTTTCGCGGCGTGCGGCCGATCGACAACCATCCGGTGTACGCGGTCGCCGACGGCTTCGCGGGCACGTTCGACAACATCCGCGCGTCCGAGCACCTGCTCGCGGACTGGGACGTCACCATCGATCTGTCGCCGGGCGCCGACGTCTCGGGGCGCGTGCTCGACGAGCGCGGCGTGCCGGTTCCCGGCGCGAAGGTCGGCTGGGAGCCCGGCCCCGGCGAGCCCGACGGCGCGTACACGTTCGTCACGCCGCTCGCCGACGGCGGCCACTACATCGCGGCGATGACCGATGCGACCGGCGCGTTCCACAAGACGGTGCCGCCGGGCGTCGGCTGCCTCGTCGCCGTGCACCCGTCGCACCTGATCGCACAGGCGTGCGGCGTGCGGCCGCCGAAGAGCGGCATCGACATCGTGATGAAGTCGGGCGCGCGGGTCAGCGGCATCGTCGTCACGGCGGACGGCAAGCCGGCGGCGCGCGCGGAGGTGATCGTCACCGAGCCGAGCTGGGAGCACATCCCGCGGCTCTCCGATAGCTATCGCTCGCGCACGACGACCGATGCCGAGGGGCGCTTCTCGTTCGAGGGCGTCGATCGCATGCCGCTCGCGCTCGCCGCGTGGACCGACGAGGCGTCGAGCGATCTCGTCGAGCTCGATCTGCGCGGCGCGAGCGAGCGCACCGGCGTGCGGATCACGCTCGCACACAGCGGCGTGATCACCGGCACGGTCGCCGAGGAGGACGGCGGGCCGGCGCCGTTCGCGATCGTCAGCTACTTCATCGCACCCGAGCTCGCGCAGATGACGTTCGTCAAGACCGAGGCGGAGTCGCGCGGCCTCGCGCTGCCGAAGACGATCGGCGCGGTGCTGTGCGATGCGGACGGCAAGTTCAAGGTCGCCGGCCTGCCACCTGGCGCGTACACGCTGCGCGCGCAGCGGCCGAACGCGACCTCGGTGCCGCCGACGTACTCGGCGGTGTGGAAGGAGAAGGTCGCGCTCGGCTCGAACGTGACGATGGTGCTGCCCGGGCTCGGGGCGATCACCGGGCACGTCGTCGACGACGACGGCCGCCCCGTCACCGCGTACACGGTCTCGTTCGCGATCTGGGAGCCGGCGATGCAGGGTGCCGCGATGCCGCCGGGCCGCCCGGTCGCGAGCACCGATGGCGCGCTGCGGATCGACAGCGTCCCCGCGAACCGCTACATCATCGCGGTCACTGGCCCCGGGATCATCGAGTGGCGCACGACGCGCCCGATCGAGGTGAAGGGCGGAAGCGTGACCGACCTCGGCACGATCAAGGTCACGACGGGCGTGACCGTCACGGGGCGCGTCGTGTCGCGGGCGGGCGAGGCCGTGCGCGGCGCCGACATCGCGGTCGTGCTCGCCGACAAGCCCGACGCGATCGTCCACACCGAATCCGACAATGCGGGCGAGTTCACGCTGCCCGTCATGAAGCGCGGCACGGCCGCTCGCGTGCGCGCGTCGACCGAGCAGACGACGTCGGACTGGGTCGCGGTCGCGCCGGGCGCCAGCACCGTCGAGATCGTCATGACCGATCCGATGCGCGGCAGCGTGAAGGGCGTCGTCGTCGATCCCGAGCATGCGATCGCGGAGCGGCCGGTCGTGCTGACGCTGCAGGGCTCGGGCGCGCCGGGTGAAGGCCTCAAGCCCGAGGCGGTGACGAACGCGCAGGACGGCGGGCAGTTCACGCTCGACAACGTCGCCGCTGGCACGTACCAGCTGTGGGTCCGTCGCGCGCAGGGCAAGCCCGGCGACGAATGGGTCACGCGTCCTGTCACGGTCGTCGGTGCGAAGACGACCTCCATCGTGATCGATCTGTCTCAGGAGCCGACCCCATGATCCGAATTGTCATCGCCCTCGCGTTCGTCGCTGCGTGCTCGAAGAAGCCCGACGACAAGCCGAAGCAGCCGCCCGCGCCCGCACCCGCGGTGACGAGCTCGGGATCGGCCGCCGATCCGAAGCTCGTGACGTTCTGCGCGCAGTCCTACTTCAAGATGATGGACTGCTTCAAGGACACGCAGTTCTGGCAGACGTTCTCGACGATGTACTTCGCGAACACGAACCTCGCCGTCGATGACGCCGAGCGCGATCACTGGATCGGCGTGATGAAGGAAGACCTGTTGAAGCTCTACAACGAGCACGGCTTCGAGAAGAACTGCGAGGTCTCGCTCGAGCACAACAAGGCGCCGACCGAGAAGGACGTGAAGACGGTCACGGAGGCGGCAAACACCTCCTGCGCCGCATTCGCGAGTGCATTCGGCTACATGGTCTTCAACGAGGGCGTCCTCCACCAGCCGAAGTAGGTCTGTACCGGACGGGACACCGCTTGTCCTGAACGGGCCTCCTGCCGGCGTCGTGCATACTCTAGGTATGCGGAAGCACCTGGGGTGACCCGGGCATGCTGGCTGCACAAAGGAGGCTCGCAATGCGTCGTCTTGGTGTTCTCGTGGCCCTGCTCGCCGCGCCGTCTCTGGCGGTCGCGGACAGGATCCACGACGAGATGAGCGAAGCGCTGATCGCGCAGGCGGACCTACATCCGTCGCCGATCCAGCTCCCCACGACGGCGCAGGCGCCGCAGCACGCCTCGGCGAACAGCGCCGTGAAGCGTGGCAACGGACCGCAGTCCGCGAACGCGCAGGCGCATGCCGCCGAGGGCAAAGCGCAAGGGCAGGCAAATGCGGCCGCGCATCAGGCGCAAGCGGCGGCGAATGCCGCGGCCGGCCAGGCGCAGGCCGAAGCGGCCAAGCAGCGCGCCAAAGATCACCCGCATCCGCCACACCCGACGCACTGACGAGCACCGATGCGTGCTCTCTGCGTCGCGGTCCTGATCGGGCTGTGCGCGACGGCGTATGGCCAGGGGGATCCTGCGCCCGCCAGCACGACGCCGCGGCACCTGCTCGCCGGCGTCCGCGCGTTCAAGGCCGCGCACTACGAGGAGGCGCTCGTCGAGCTGCGCATCGTCGCGCGTGCGCCCGACGCGCCGGAGGACCTCGCGTTCTACCTCGGTCCCACGCTCTACAAGCTCGGCCGCTATCAGGACGCGCTCGACGTGTTCCTCGGCTCGACGGCCGCGCGCGACACGCTGACCGACTTCTACCTCGCGCAGACGTACTACCGGCTCGCGCTGTATCGCAGCGCGCGCAGCGTGTTCGCGGACCTGCGCACGCGCGGCCTCGGGCCGGCGCTCGATGCCGCCGCCGGCGAGTACGTCGCGGAGATCGATCGCGGCTACGCGCGCGCGCCGCAGCCGGTCGTCGTCGAGGCGTACGTCGCGCAGGGCGTCGCGATCGCCAACCCGCGCGTCTCCGCGGCGTATCTCGAGGAGGCGCGCCAGGTCGACGAGCTCGCGGGCACCCGCCGCGCCGACGAGATCGGCTGGGAGCTCGCGAAGCGCTACGTCGTGCTCGGCGACTCCGCGCGGGCGCGGCCGATCCTGGAGCCGCTCGCGGCCGGCCACGGCGCGCATGCGGCAGAAGCTGCCGATCTGCTCGGCAAGCTCCCGTAGGGCGCGCACGCGGCGGGAGCAGCCGATATGCTCGGCCAAGCTCCCGTGATCGCCGACCTGTGCACGCCTGTCGTGCCCCAAGCGCCCGACGCCGCCGAGGCGGCCGAGTACTCGCGCACCGGGGACGACGCTCGCGCGGCGGGGGACGTGCGGATCGCGCTCGTCGCGTATCGCAAGGCAGCGGAGCTCGGGGACACGCGCGCGGCGGCGCAGATCCGCGAGCTCTGCGCGACCGAGACCGCGCCGACGCTCGACGATGGCATCGCGCTGTTCCAGCGCGGCGAGCTCGCGAAGGCCGAGGCGATCCTCGGAGCCGTCGACACGCCGGGCAGCCACTTCTTCCTCGGCGCGATCGCGCTGCGCAGGCATGAGGGCGGCGAGGCCGAAGCGCAGCTGCAGCTCGCCGCGCGCGATCCAGAGTACGCGAGCGCGAGCCGGTCGCTGCTGCGGATCGCGCGGCGCACGGGGCGCTTCGAGGCGCTGCTGTTCCTCGGCGGCGAGGTCGATACGAACCCGCAGCTCGTGCCCGACACGCCGCCGATCGGCGCGACGATGACGCCGTCGACCGATGCGAACGGCCAGCTCGCCGCGACGACCGTCGCGCGGCCCTGGGAGTGGCTCGCGCTGCGCAACGCGCTCGTCTGGCGCCAGCAGGCGACGCAGTCCGATCTCGACTTCGTCGGCGACACCGCATCGCTCGGCATCGAGGACGATCGCGGCCCGGATCACGTCGTGATCCGCTACGACTTCGACTACGACGTGCTCGGTGGCGAGCAGTACCTCGTCTCGCACCACGGCACGCTCGGCTATCGCCGCGACCTCGGCGGCTGGGCTCTCGGCGCGAGCTATGCGTTTCGCACGCGCGACTTCCAGCGCGCGACCGAGGAGGTCTTCGATGGCGAGGTGCACACGAGTGAGATCACGTCGACCGTGCATGTGTCGCCCGAGCTCGACATCGACGGCAAGCTGCTGGGCTGGCGCGAGCTGACGCGAGATCCGCTGTTCACGAACTGGTCCTTCGGTGCGCAGCTCGGGCTGCGCGCGCGGCCGCGCGATCGGCTCCGCTTCGCGGCGTCGCTCGCCAGCTGGTACGGACTCTACGACGGCGCGGATCCGAACGGCGACCTGCGGCGCGATGCGCACGCCGACGCCAACGGCGAGATCGAGGTCGATGTCGCCGACCACGTGATCGCGCTCGCCGCCGTCACGGCGATGGTCAACCGCTCGACGATCGTCGACTTCGACTACTGGAAGCTCGTCGCGCGCATCGGGCTCGCGTTCGCGATCGGAGCTCCATGAAGTCGCGCCGTGCCCTCGCCGTGCTCGCCGCCGCCGTCGCGCTGCTCGTCGCGCTCAACGCACTCGTCTACTCGCTGTACCGCAGCGAGGTGCGCACGGTGGCCGCCTCTCTCGACGATCGGCTCACCGCGCTCGGCAGCACGGCCGCGCGGTTCCTCGCGACGACCGACGATCCGGCGCTGCTCGAGGTCGTCGTCAAGCAGAACCGCCTCGAGGACGCCTACATCGTCGGCCCGACGCTCGAGGTCACGGCCGGCGTGCGCACGAAGCCGGGCCGGCTCAACCTGCTGCGCGTCGATCAGGATCGGATGACGAGCGCGCTCGCCGGCAAGGCATCGGTCGGCGACGGCTACTCGGTCGCGAACGCGCGCGTCGAGAGCGCGTACTTCCCGATGACGAAGGGCCGCGTGCTCGCGCTCGAGGCGGGCGCCGAGTTCCACGAGCCCGAGGCGCGGCTGCGCACGACGTACCTGACGGCGGTCGGCGTCAGCGTGTTCGCGGTCGCGGTGTTCGCGCTCGGTCTGTTGCTCGCGCTGCGCGCGCTCGATCGCGCGAGGCTCGCGTACGGCCGCGCGGAGCGGCTCGCCGCCGTCGGCCAGATGTCGGCGATGGTCGCGCACGAGGTCCGCAACCCGCTCGCCGTGCTGCGCGCGCATCTCGAGCTGGCACGCGAGCGCGATCAGGCGCAGCGCGAGCGCTACGACGACATGCTCGGCGAGGTCGATCGCCTCAACCGGCTGACCCAGGAGTTCATGAGCCTCGCGCGCGACACGCCGCTCGTCGTAGAGAAGGTCGATCTGCTCGACGTCGCGCAGGTCGTCTCCGCGAATGCGCGGCTCGCGATCACGACGCTCGAGGTCGAGGTCAGCGGGCCCACGGTTTTGCTCGACGGTGATCGCGGCAAGCTCGAGCAGGCGCTCTACAACCTCGTGATCAATGCCGGTCAGGTCGGCGCGCAACACGTGCGTATCGAGGTCTCGGAGCCCGGCCGCATCATCATCAGCGACGATGGCCCGGGAATTCCCGCAGACGTCGCGACGACGCTGTTCGACCCGTTCGTCACGAAGCGCCCGGGCGGCAGCGGCCTCGGGCTCGCCGTCGTGAAGCATGTTGTAGAACGCCACGGCGGGACGATCCGGTTGGAACCAAGCGCCCGCGGCGCTCGATTCTCGATTACGATTCGAGGCGCGCATGGCACAGATCCTGATCGCGGATGACGAGCCCAAGCTCGGCAAGCTAGTCGTCGAGATGTTGACCGCCGCCGGCCACCAGGCGGCCCACGTCGCGGGCGGCAAGGCCGCCATCGAGTGGATCAAGAGCACGCCGCCCGACATCGTGCTCACGGACCTGCGGATGCCCGATATCGACGGGCTCGCCGTGCTGCGCGAGTCGAAGAAGCTCGCGCCGGGCACGGACGTCGTGATGATGACCGCGCACGCGACCGCGCAGAACGCCGTCGAGGCGATGCGGCTCGGCGCGACCGACTACCTGATCAAGCCGTTCGCGATGGAAGAGCTGCGCATGCGCATCGCGCGCATCGCGGAGCGCCGCGAGCTCGCCACGCGCGCCAACGCGCTCGCCCGCCACATCGACGAGCGCGAGGGCTTCGGCAAGATCGTCGGCCAGAGCGCGAAGATGCGCGCGATCGTCGCGCAGGCGCATCGCGTCGCGCCGACCGACGAGACCGTGCTGCTGCTCGGCGAGAGCGGCACCGGCAAGAGCCTGCTCGCGCGCGCGATCCACAACGCGAGCCACCGCGCGACCGGCCCGTTCGTCGAGGTGCACGCGGCGGCGCTGCCCGAGTCGCTCGTCGAGGGCGAGCTGTTCGGCCGCGAGAAGGGCGCCTACACCGGCGCGACCGAGGCGAAGGCCGGCCACGCCGAGGCGGCCTCCGGCGGCACGCTGTTCCTCGACGAGATCGGCGAGCTGCCGATGGCGACGCAGGTCAAGCTGCTCCGCCTGCTGCAGGACCGCTCGTTCACGCGGCTCGGCTCGACGCAGCAGCGCAAGGCCGACGTCCGCATCATCGCGGCGACGAACCGCGACCTCGAGGCGGCGGTCAAGGCGGGCACGTTCCGCGAGGACCTGTACTACCGCCTCGCGGTGTTCCCGCTCCTGGTGCCGCCGCTGCGCGACCGCCCCGACGACATCGCCTCGATGGTCCGCTCGCTGCTCGCGGCGCGCGGCCTCGGCCCCGACCGCATTTCCGACGAGGCGCTCGTCGCGATGTCGCGCTACAGCTGGCCCGGCAACGTGCGCGAGCTCGAGAACGCGCTGACGCGCGCCCTCGTGCTGTCGGGCACCGATCCGATCGGCCTCGCGCACCTGCCGGCCGCGATGCAGCAGCGCACGGGCCACGAGACGACGCAGCTCGACGACCTGCTGATCCCCGGCTTCTCGCTCGACAACCTCGAGCGCGACATCATCCATCACGCGCTGGTCAAGGCGAGCGGCAACAAGGCCGCCGCCGCGCGCCTGCTCGGCATCACGCGCCGCCGCCTGTACTCGCGCCTCGAGAGCATCGGCCGCGCGGCCGAGGCCGAAGAGCGCGACGAGCCGACGCCGTAGTCAGCCACGTCGGCTTGGCTACATCGTGCGCAGCCACGCGTTGCGGCGCAGCGTCGACGGGATGCTGAGGTCGACCTTCGAGCCGGTCGAGCCGTTCGTCGACGCGAGCTGGTACGCGCCGTAGACGCCGGTGCCCGCGGTGTCGTTGACGACGCTGCCTGCGCCGTTCGCGACCGGGGTCATCGCGACGACGGTCGTCGACGCCGCGCCGCTGAGCGCGACGGTCGTCAGGTGACCGGTGACCGCGCCGCTCGTGCCGTACGTCGACAGGTTGACGTCGGACGAGTCACTCGTGACGAACAGCTGGTTGCCGACGACGAGCGCCTGCGCGTACGACTTGTCGTTGACGGCCGCGCCCGAGAGCGCCTGGTTGATCGGCATGTTCGCGCCCGTGCCGGCGGTCTCGTCGAGCGTCGAGCCGGTGTACGACAGCTTGACGGCGATGATGTACTGGCCGTTCGTCGTCCACGCGGTCGAGGTCGGGTCGGCGTAGCCGCCGGAGGCAAACGCGGCGAACTCGTTCGTGCCGTCGCTGTAGATCGCGGGCGGTGCGCCGATCGGGTGCTTGTTGGTCGAGAACGAGAACAGCGGCGTCGTCGTGCCGTTGCGGCTGACGCCGGTCGCCGCGTTGATGCGCCACAGGTTGCCGTAGAGGTCGCCGAACACGAAGTCGGTGAAGTAGCCCTGGCTCTGCAGGTCGACGCCGACTGCCCCGCCGGGGACGCCGATCAGCGCCATCGGCAGGTCGGCCGCGATCGTGCGCGGAGGCGACGGATACGTGTACGCGAACTGCCAGATCTTGTTGCCGGTCTCCGACTGGATCGCGGTCGCGACGACACCGGCGGTGGTCGCCGACGCCGAGCCGCCGTTGTTCGTCTCGAACACGGCGAGGTTGTTCGTGATGCCGTTGATCAGCACGGGCCCCTCGGTCGTCGTCAGGCCGGTGCCGAAGTCGATCGTGCCTGGCGACGTCCCCGGCGCCGTGACCTCCCAGAGCAGCAACGGGCTCGCCGGGTCGGTGACGTCGATCGCGTAGGCGGCGGGTGTCGTGCCGATGCCAAAGCCGGTCTGGAACTGGAGGATCGTGTGCCAGCTCTTCGTGCCGTTGCCGAGGCCCGTCGAGAAGTCGCCGAAGATGTCGGTGACGCGCACGCTGCCGTCGATGCGGCCGACGTTGCCCTTGAGCAGCGGCAGCTCGACGCGCGGCAGGAACGCCCACAGCTCGGTGCCGAGCGCGGGGCAGACGTTCGTCTTGGTCGCGGTCGTGCCGCCGGTGCTCGCGCACACCGCGTGGATCTCGCCGTCGAGCGCGCCGAAGTAGGCGATCGTCGGGCGCGCGCCGTTGCCGGCGATCGAGCTCGGGCCGATCACGGCGACGGTGGAGCGGTCGACGCCGCCGAGGCTGCCGGCGAGGATCTTCTGGACGATCGCCTTGTAGTTGGTGCTCGTCAGTCCGCTGACGATCTGCGAGCCGATCGTCGTCGAGGTCGTGCTGTTCGAGTAATCGAGCGTCTTGACGTTGAGCGCGGTGCCGAACGTCGTGCCGCTCGCGGCCGTCGTGTTCGTGTTCGTGAAGATCGCGCGGCACGAGCCGCCGTACGGCGCCGAGCAAGCGCCCGCGGAGGCCGCCGGGATCTTGCCGCTCGCGCCGGCATCGAACAGCACGGTGCCGCTCGAGAACGACGCGCTCGTGACGGTCGAGGCGGTGCGCGCGCGCATGTGGCCCCGGATCCACGGGAACGACCACGTCCCGATCGACGCCGCATCGGAGAGCGTCGTCGCGAGGCCGGTCGGCGACTCGTACGTGCCCTGGACGATCGCGGTCGTCGACGACAGCGTCGCGATCACCGGCGACGCGCGCGAGACCTCGGTCGAGCTGCACGAGAAGCCGCCGCCGACGAAGTTCTTCAGCGCCTTGTCGTAGTAGATCGCCGAGCCACCGGTGTCCTTCACGCTCGCGCCGACGACCGCGCCGTAGATCGTGCCGCCGCCGGAGATCGTGATGTCGGTGCCGGGCGCGTACACCGCGTACGACGCCGAGGTACCGCCCGTGATCTTCGCGCTCGTGCAGTTGCTCGACAGCATGAACACGAGGTCGGTCGACTTCTGCGTCGAGTTCGCGACGGTGCCGCCCGAGAGATCGAGGCCGCTCGACGTCGCCGTGCACGCGATGTAGACGATGATCGGGCCGCTGCCGACGCTGAGGATCGAGTTGCCGGACATCGAGAACGAGTCCATCACGTACGTGCCGGCGCTCAGCGTGATCACCGTGCCCGAGCTCTTCACGGTGACGGCGTCGTACGTCTCGTTGGAGGCGGGGCTGCAGTTCGAGCTGCACGTCAGGTTGCCCTGATCGGTGCCCGTCACCGGGATCGTCACCGGCGTCAGGGTCAGCGTCGAGCCGAGCGAGCTGGAGCTCGTGTAGCTCGCACCGCCGGAGATGCTGATCACGCTGCCGGCGCTGCCGCCGGGGCCGAAGTCGATCTGGCCGTTGACCGTCGTCGTCGAGCCGGCGAGCGAGACGCTGCCCGCGGTCGTGCAGTTCTCGCCGAGGTTGCCGTTCGACGGTGGCGACGACTGCGACGCCGTGTAGTTGCCGATGCTCGAGTCGTAGCTGTTCGTGACGCCACCGCCGGACATGGTCACGCCGCACGCAGCAAATGCGCCGTAGTCGAACCCGGGCACGCACGACGTGGCGTTGGCGTGGTGCTCGGCTGCGACAACGGCGAGCGATGCGGCGAGCAAGGCGCGACGGATCATGCGCGCGCGTTACTGCAAGCGCCGATCCCACCGAGTTCTGCCGGGTTACGGCGAACCGCCCGTCCCGGCGGGTGCACCTACAACGTGCGCGCCCAGATGTTTCGCGTGAGCTTGGGCGCCGCGGTCAGGTCGACCGAGACGCCCGCACCGAGGCTGCCGCTGGTCTGCGCCACGCCGGTACCGGCCGACGCGTACGCCGTGGTGCCGACCTGGGACTGCTTGTCGCTCGACGAGCTGAGCAGGACGAGGCTGCCCGAGCTGTCGTGGCCGGCGACGAGCGAGCTTGCACCGCCGTAGATGCTCGACGTCGTCGTATCGTAACTGTTCGAGGTCGCCGTCCCGGTGATGCCGTTGATCGTGAGCACGCGGCCCGAGCCGGTCTGGTTCGCGCCGTAGCTGCTCGCATTGACGTCGGAGATGTCGCTCGTCACGAACATCTGGTTTCCGACGATGGTCGGCTGCGAGTACGCCTTGCTGCTCGCCGCGAGCGCGAGCTTGAGCCGCAGGTCGCCCGTCGCGCTGTTCGACGCGCTGGCCGTATCGAGGACCGGCGTCGAGCTCGCCTTGATCTTCACCGACACGAGGTAGTGCGAGCCGAGGCTCCAGCTGGTCGCGCCGTCGGCCTGGTCCGCATAACCACCCGCCGCGACCGCGACGTACTGGTTGTTTCCGTCGGAGTAGATCGCCGGCACCGCGCCGATCGGGTGCTTGTCGGTCGATGCCACGTAGCTGAACTCGAACAGCGGCGTCGTCGTGCCGAACGGGCTGAGCCCCGTCGAGGCGGTGAGCCGCCAGAGATACCCGTAGAGGTCGCCCATCACGTAGTCGGTGATGAAGCCATTGCCCGTGATGTCGACGCCGACCGCGCCGCCGGGGACCGCGCCCGCCGGCACTCCCGCGGTCGTCGGGTACTGCGTGCTGAACTGCCAGACCTTCGCGCCGGTCTCGAGCTGCAGCGCCGTCGCGACCATCGCCGACGTGCCGCTGCCGCCGTTGTTGGTCTCGAGCACGGCGAGGTTGGTCAGCGCGCCGTTGACCAGCGTCGGTCCCACCGCCGAGATCAGCCCCGTGCCGAAGTCGTAGGTCGCGGCCGTCGCCGGCGTCGTGTACTCCCACAGCAGCACCGGCTTCGAGGGATCCGTGACGTCGAGGGCGTACGCGGCCGGCTTTCCGCCCTCCGTGGAATTCGAGTAGCCGGTCTGGAACGTCAGCACCGTGTGCCAGGACTTCGAGCCCGTCGCCGGGTTGTTCGTGAAGTCTCCGAACGCGTCGACGACGTGGACGGAGCCGTCGATGCGCTGGTCGTTGTACGCGATCAGCGGCAGCTGGACGGCGGGCAGGAACGCCCACAGCTCCGTCCCGAGGCTCGTGCAGATCGTGCCGTCCGTGCTCGCGCAGACCGCGTGCAGCATGCCGTCGGTGGCGCCGAAGTACGCGATGCTCGGCCGCGAGGTCGTGCCGGCGACCGTGCTCGGCCCGATGACGGCCACCGTCGAGCGATCGACGCCGCCGAGGCTGGCTCCGCGGATCTTCTGGAGCACCGTCGTCTGGTTCGTGCTCGACAGGCCGGTCAGGATCTTCGGCACGATCGTCGAGGCATTGGTGTCGTCGAAGGAGATCGTCGACGGGTGGAACGTCGCGCCCGCCGGGGTGTTCGTGTTCGTGAACACGTAGCGACACGAGCCGTTGAGGCCGCCCGAGCCGATCGAGCAGCTCGCGGACGACGTCGGGATCTTGCCGTTGGCATCGAACAGGATCGTGCCGCTCGAGTAGGTCGAGGCCGTCGACGAGATCGAGGCGACGGTGCGCGCGCGCATGTGGCCGGTGTAGGCCGGGAACGTCCAGGTGCTCGCGTTCGTCGTGGTCAGCGCGACCTTCGTGGCCGACGTCTGCGTCGTGCCCTGGACGACGTAGTCCGTCGACGTCAGCGTCGCGACGATCGGCGAGGCGCGCGAGGTCTCGACGTTGCACGTGATCGACGTGCTCGTCATGTTCGCGACCTGCTTGTCGTAGTGGATCTTCAGGGCGTGGCTGCCGTGGCCGGTGATCGACCGGCCGACGATCGCGCCCCAGATCTGGCCACCGCTGCCGCCGCCGTTGAGCGTGATGTCGGCCTGCGGGCAGTACAGCGTGAAGTACGCGTTGCCATTACCGTTGAGCGTGATCGACTGACCGGCCGGGCCGGTGCACATGATCAGCACCTTAGACGGATTGAGCGAGTCGTTGTTGAGCGCGCCGTTGCCGCTGAACGTGATGGAGCCGGACACGTAGACGACGACCGCGCCGTTGGGGCTCGCCGTCTTGAAGTCGATCGAGGCGTTGCCGCTCTCGCTGATCGAGCTGGCGGAGAACGAGCCGGGGCCGGTCACGGTCGTGTTGCCGCTGATCGCGCCGAGGGAGCTCGGAGCGGGGCTCGACGGCATGGTCGCGATCGGCAGCGAGACGTTCGCGCTCGTCGTGCAGGAGCCCGAGGTGCTCGGCGTGCTCGAGAAGCTGCTCGCGTTCGTGCCGATGCCGGCCGCACACGAGTTCGCGTCGGTGCAGCTCGTCGGATCGGTGCACGCGCTCGCGGAGCTGTACGCGCCGGTGTTGCTGTCCCAGCTGTCGGTCGTTCCGTTCGCGTCGAAGCTCGTGTCGGCAAACGCTGCGTTCGTGAAGCCGGGGATCGGGCAGCCGGCGGCTGCCTCGGCTCGTCCCGCGGCGCAGAGCGTTGCTGCAAGCGCGATCAGGCAACGCGCGAGATACCTCATGAAAGCGATTCTACCGGCAATCGGGCAGAGGGGTGTACCCGATGGGACAGCGGTGGGGTACCGGTCCGGACGCCGACACGTCGCACATGGTGGTAGGTTCGCGCGCGATGAGACACCGCATGCTCAGCGCTGTGGCGCTGGTGCTCGGGCTGGCGGCCCGCGCCCACGCCGATGGCGATCCCCATCTCGAAGTCGAGAAGTACAAGCTCCCGAACGGGCTGGAGGTCATCCTGACGCCCGATCAGAGCGTCCCGCTCGTCGCCGTGAACCTCTGGTACCACGTCGGCAGCGGCAACGAGGTCCCGCACCGGAGCGGCTTCGCCCACCTGTTCGAGCACATGATGTTCCAGGGCTCGAAGAACACCGGCGCCGACGCGCACTTCAAGATCCTGCGGAAGATCGGTGCGAGCAACGTCAACGGGACGACGAACACCGATCGCACGAACTACTACGAGGTGATCCCGTCAAACCAGCTCGAGACCGCGCTGTGGCTCGAGAGCGATCGCATGGGTCACCTCCTCGACATCCTCGACAAGAAGGAGCTCGAGAACCAGATCGACGTCGTCCGCAACGAGAAGCGGCAGAACTACGACAACGTCGCCTACCGCAAGGCGTTGTTCGCGATGTACGAGGCGCTGTTTCCGGAAGGTCATCCGTATCGCCACCTGACGATCGGCCTGCACGAGGATCTGACCTCGGCGTCCGTCGAGGACGTGAAGAACTTCTTCCGCACGTGGTACGTGCCCGCGAACGCGACGATCGCGATCAGCGGCGACTTCGACACCGCCGAGGCGAAGAAGCTCGTCGACAAGTGGTTCGGCTCGTTCCCGGCGAGCGCGAAGCCGGCGGTCGTGAAGATCCCGATGCCGGTCGTGCCCGCGAAGGAAGTGACCGTCGACGACAGCTTCGCGAAGCTGCGCCAGGTGACGTTCGCGTGGAACACGCCCGGCTCGTACGAGCCCGGTGACGCCGAGCTCGACATCGCGGCCGCCGCGCTCTCGCGCGAGGGCTGGGGCCGGCTCTACAAGCGGCTCGTCTACGACAATCAGCTCGCGCAGAGCGTCCGCGCCGGCCAGGGCAGCCAGACGTTCTCCAGCGTGTTCGAGATCACCGTCACGCTGCGCAGCGGCGCCGACATGAACGAGGTGAAGAAGATCGTGATGGAGGAGCTCGAGCGGATGAAGAAGGAGGATCTCGAGCAGAAGATCCTCGACCGCGTCGTCGCGTCGAACGAGTCGGGGATGATCTATCGCCTCGAGGACCTCAACAACCGCGCGAACATCCTGCAGGAGTACAACCAGTTCCTCGGCGATCCGAACAAGATCACGTGGGACCTCGATCGCTATCGCAAGACCACGCCGGCGAAGGTCCGCGAGACCGTCGCTCGCTATCTCGACCCCGCGCACATGATCACCGTGATCACGAACCCGGCGGGAGGTGCCAAGTGAACAAGACGAACCACGCGGCGCTCGGCGCTGCGCTGCTCTCCCTCGCGCTCGTTGCCTGTCACTCGAGCGCACCTGCCACGACGACGCCCGCGCCGCCGCCGGCTCCGGCTCCCGAGCCGAAGCAGCCCGCTCCGCCGCCGGAGGCCCCGAAGATGGTGACCCAGACCGCCCAGCCCCAGAACCTGTCGTTCCCCGACGAGGACTTCCGCACGAAGCAGCCCGAGGCCGGTCCGCCGCGCCCGTTCAAGCTGCCGCCGGTGAAGCCATTCACGCTCAAGAACGGCATCAAGGTGTACCTCGTCGAGCAGCACACGCTGCCGATCGTGTCGATGGACCTCAACTTCGACGGCGGGTCGATCACCGACCCGAAGGGCAAGGACGGCCTCGCCGGCGTGTGCACGCAGCTGCTCACCGAAGGCACCGGCAAGCTCGACAAGATCCAGTACAGCGAGGCGCTCGCCGACATCGCCTCGAGCATCAACGCGTACGCGGTCGATGACTCGCAGGGCGTGGCGCTGTCGTCGCTGACGAAGCACCTCGACGCGACGTTCGCGCTGTTCGCCGACACGATCCTGAACCCGGGCCTGCGCGCGCCCGACTTCGATCGCCTGCTCAAGCGGCGCATCGAGAGCGTCAAGCAGCAGCGCGGCAACCCGACGTCGATCCCGGGCCGCGTGATGGGCAAGGTGATCTACGGCGCGACGCACCCGCTGGGCGGCGTCCTCACGGAGCAGTCACTCGGCTCGATCACGCTCGACGACTGCAAGAAGCAGCTCGCGACGTGGATGAAGCCGAAGAACGCGCGGCTGTTCGTCGTCGGCGACATCACCGAGGCGCAGATCAAGGATGCGTTCGCGAAGTCGCCGCTCGCGGCGTGGACCGGCGCCGCGCCGGCCGAGCCGAAGTTGCCGCCCGCGAAGCCGCTCGCCGGCCGGATCTTCTTCGTCAACGTGCCGAAGGCGGCGCAGTCGACGGTGATGGCGCTGCAGCTCGGGCCCACGCGCGCGGCGGCCGACTACTTCCCGACCTCGATGGTCGGCGCGGTGCTCGGCGGCAGCTTCTCCAGCCGCATCAACATGAACCTGCGCGAGGACAAGGGCTACTCGTACGGCGCGCGCGCCGGCTTCTCGTACCCGATGCGCTCGCTCGGCATCATGCAGATCAGCGCCGGCGTGCAGACCGACTCGACGTACCAGACGCTGCGCGAGGTCGATCGCGAGTACAAGGATCTCGCGACGGGCAAGGAGCCGGTCACGCCCGACGAGCTCGGCCGCGAGAAGGCCGGCGTGATCCTCGCGCTCCCGGGTCGCTTCTCGACCGCGCAGGCCGCGCTCGGTCAGTACAAGTCCCTCGTGTACTACGGCCTCCCACTCGACTACTTCAATACGTACGTCGCCAAGCTCCAGGCGGTCACCGAGGCCCAGGCGAAGGCGGCTGCGGCGAAGAACCTGCGTCCCGGCCAGGCCGTGTATCTCGTCGTCGGTGACGGCGACGCGAAGATGATCGTCCACAACGAGAAGTCGAAGAAGGACGATCCGGCGGACGTGCGTCGGCTCCCGTACATGAAGGACGGAAAGCAGCTGACGCTGCGTGAAGCGCTGACCGACCTCGCGAAGAGCGGGGATGTAGGCGTGGGTGGTCTGGTCGAGCTCGACGTCGACGGAAACCCCGTCCGCTAACCGTCGAGCTACGCGCGAGATTCGTCGCCCGGTGCTACGATGGGCCGGTGCGACGACGATCGTCTCAGAGTGGCTTCACCCTGATCGAGCTGATGATCGTCGTCGCGGTCATCGCGATCCTCGCGAAGATCGTCGTGCCGTACTTCCTGCGCGAGAGCCGCAAGGCGAAGGCCGATACCGAGGTGCTCGCGATGTTCACCGAGATCGCGACGAAGGAAGAGCAGTACAAGAGCGACAACAGCGCGGCCGCGACGTACATGGCCGCGACGCAGTGCCCGTCGACGACGAGCACCGGTGGCGTCAACTTCAACACGACGTGCGTCACGAGCGGCACGGGCTGGTACTCGATGCGCGTCAACGCGCCGGAGTCGACGATCCGCTGCAAGTACACGGTCACGACGGGCGCCGCGAACGCCACGCTGACGCCGCCGTCGCCGTTCACGGTGCCGTGCTCGACGGGCTCGACCTGCTCGAGCGTCACGCCGGCGACGAGCTGGTTCTACATCACCGCCGTCTGCGACATGGACGGGCAGGGCGATTCGTCGACGAACACGACGTTCTTCCAGAGCAGCCTCGAGACGACGATCCAGAAAGACTCGAACTACGGAAAATGAGGCGCCACTCTCAACAGGGCTTCACGCTGATCGAGCTGATGGTCGTGGTCGCGATCATCGCGATCCTTTCGGGGCTCCTCATCAGCGTCAACAAGCGCACGTACGGCGCGAGCGCGGCTGCCGTCGCCGACCAGCTCGTGTCGAACGCGACGACCGCGAAGCTGCGCGCCGTCTCGACGCGCCGCTGGCACCGTCTGACGATCCGCAACAGCTCGGCGCAGCTGTGGCAGGCGACGACGACCGGCCTCACCGCGCCGACGGCGTGGGCGCTCGTGAGCACGACGAACTTCAGCGGCGGTACCACGGTGTGGAGCTGCAGCACGACCGTGTACGCGACGTCGGGCGCGGCGAGCGTCACGCAGAACACGAGCCTGCAGTTCAACCTCGACTTCTCGCCGGATGGTTCGTCGACGGGCGCGACGTGCTTCGTCACCGATGATCAGGCGAAGAAGCAGTGGCGCGTGATCGTCTACAAGGCCACGGGCGGCGCCTACGACCGGGAGTCCTGGTGATGCGCCAGCAGGAGCGTGGCTTCACGATGATCGAGGTCATGGTCGCGATGCTGCTGACCGCGATCGCGATCATCGGCATCCTGGCGCTGTTCATGAGCCAGACGAAGGCATCTGGCTTCTCGCGTCACGCGACCGAAGCGACGGCACTCTGCGAGGACAAGCTCGAGCAGCTGCGCACGCAGCTCTCCGGCGCGGGCAGCGGCACCGACTCGACGATCGACGCCACGGGCGTAACGACGGGCGGCATCTACAAGCGCGAGTGGTGGGAGAGCGTGACGGCGAACTACGCCGACATGATCTGCAAGGTGTCGTGGGAGGACAACGGCGTATCCGAGTCGACGATGCTGCGCGGGAGGCGGAAGCTCTGATGGACCTGGAGCGTAGCGACAGGGAGAGCAACCGGCCGAGGGACCGCGCCCAGGCCGGCTTCACGCTGATCGAGCTGATGGTCTCGCTCGTGCTGTTCTCGTTCGCCGTCGCGGGCGTGCTCGCGGTCGCGGTCTCGATGACGCAGGGCTTCCGCGAGAACCGGATGACGAGCGTCGAGGAGCAGTCGGCGCGCGTGCCGATGGACTTCTTGACCGATGCGCTGCGCCAGGCCTCGCCCGGCGTCACCGATCCGGCGGCCGTGCAGGATGGCGATACGTGCCAGCTCGGCGCGATCACCGTCACCGACGGCGGCACGACCGGCACCGACTCGCTCGACGTGATCTACGCGCTCGGCGGCGTCGTCACGACCGTGTCGTCGGCGTACCTGACGGGCACGACGCTCAGCGTCGTCGACGCGAGCAACCTCGCCGTCGGCGACCGCATCCTCGTCTCGAACCTCAGCCAGGGCCACCTGTTCACGATCACCGCGATCGCCACCGCGAGCCCCGGCTACACGCTCACGCTGAGCTCGCCGTGCGGGTCGATCACGATGCCGTCGGGCGGCTACCCCGCCGGCTCTCTCGTCATCCGCGCGCAGCACGCGAGGTTCTCGATCGGCACCGTCGACGGCGTCCCGATGCTGATGATGGATCCCGACTCGAACGGCCCCGCGGCCGCCGAGCCGATCGCCGACGGCGTCGAGGACCTGCAGGTCGCGCTGCTGATCGATACCGACAACAACGGTGCGATCGGCAGCGACGCCTCGAGCACGGCGGACGAGTACATCTACAACAACGCGAGCGACACGCTGCCGAGCGGCAGCACGTACCGCGCGGTTCGCGTCTCGCTCGTCGCTCGCTCGGTCAGCCAGCTCGTCGGCGCGGGCACCGTCTCGACCCGCCCCGCTCTCGAGGACCACACCGCCGGCACCGCCGACAACTACCGGCGCCGGGTGCTCCGATCGACCATCGAGATCCGCAACGGGGGTTCCTCGCCATGACCGAGATCCACAACGGAGCGTCGCCAGGCCAGCCGAGAGACCGCGAGCGGGGCAGCGCGATGCTCGTCACGCTGATCCTGATCTCGGCCCTGCTCGCGGGCGCGGCCGTGCTCGCGGCGATGCAGCTGTCGTCGACGCGCTCGTCGGATGTCACGCGCACGGGCATGTCGTCGACGTACTGCGCCGAGGCTGGCCTCGCGGCGGCGCGCTCGGTCGTCGCGAACTACTACACGAACTGGACGACCTGGCTGTGCACGGCGACGAGCACCAGCTCGTGCACGGAACCCGCGTCGCTGAGCAGCCTGATCGGCTCGCACGACATCGACGGCGACGGCAGCGCGGACTTCATGGTCTACCTGCGCGACAACGACGACGAGCTCAGCACGACGAACAACCTCGCGGCCGACAACGACCTGCGCGTGTTCATCGTCTCGCGCTGTACGAAGTACGCGGAGAACACCAAAGAGGTCGAGGAGCTCGTCCAGTACTCGGGCGGCGGCACCTGCTACCAGTCGCAGCAGGGCGGTTGCTGGGGCAACGGCAACTCGAACTAGCTCGCGCACAGTTGCACGACCGGCGTTCTTGCGGAACATTCGCAGGCAATGCGCAACGCGCTCATCCTGTTCTTCGTCGGCCTCGTCTTGGCGGCCTGCGGTCCCAAGAACTACGACTATCCGTACGAGAAGGAGCCGGACCCGCGGAATCGCGAGCTGACCCTCGGTGTCGGCGATCTCGTCGAGATCAAGGTCTACGGCCAGCAGGGCATCGACACCGACTCGGTGATCCGCCCCGACGGCACGATCACGATGCCGCTCGTCGGTGATCTCAAGGCCGCCGGCCGCACGCCGACCGAGCTGCGCGAGATGATCAAGGCGCAGCTCGCGAACTTCCTCAAGCTGGCCGCCGGCAACGAGGTGACCGTCGCGGTCAAGAACTGGAAGAGCTACCGCTTCACGCTCGACGGCGAGGTCTCCAAGGCGGGCGTCTACAACCCCGACCACTACGTCACCGTCGACGATGCGATCGCGATGGCCGGCGGCCTCACGCGCTTCGCGAAGCGCTCCGACATCGTGCTGTTCCGCTCCGACCCGAAGACCGGCCAGATCCGCCAGATCCCGCTCGACTACGACCTGCTCGCGAGCGGCAAGCGCATCGACATGAACATCTACGTCCTTCCCGGCGACCGCATCTACGTCCCCTAGGCGCGCCCGTGCTGCGCGCGGTGACGCGCCTGCGGGCGAGCAGGGTCGTCAAGAATCCCGGCGCAGCCGTCTACGGCGCCATCGTCGCGACCGCCTCGATCGCGACCGCATCTCACCTCGAGCCGCGCGCGTGGGTCGTGCTCGCCGAGATGCTCTCGACGCTCCTCGTGTTCTGGCTCGCGCACGTGCACTCGGCCGTGATCTCCGCCCGCTTCGAGGAGCCCGCCGCGCCGCTCCGCCGCCTCGTCCGCGACGCGCTCGATCACGAGCTGCCGATGCTCGAGGCGGCCGTCGTACCGCTCGCGCTGCTCGGCATCGCCGCCGCCGGCGGCATCGCGGAGAGCGCGGCGATCAGCGCGGCGCTCTGGGCGGGCGTCGCGGAGCTGTTCGGCGTCGGGATCCTGCGCAGCCGGCGTGCGGGCGGTGGCGCGGTGCGTGCGCTCGCGGTCGGCCTCGTGTACGCGGCGAGCGGCGGCGCGCTCGTCCTGCTCAAGGTCGTGCTGCACTGAGAGCACGCTCGCCCGCCGACCGCCCGTGCCTTGCTCATAATATGCCTTGACAGGAATATGCCGACGTAGGCATATTGTCGCCATGGTCGAGACGTTCGCGGCGCTCGCCGAGCCGAACCGCTTTCGCATCGTCGAGCTCCTCCGCGCGGGCCCGCGCACGGTGAACGCGATCGGCGATCGCCTCGACCTCAACCAGCCGCAGGTCAGCAAGCACCTGCGGGTGCTCAAGCAAGCGGGGCTCGTCGACGTCGAGGCGCGTGCCCAGCAGCGCGTCTACGGCCTGCGGGCCGAGCCGCTCCGCGAGCTCTCCGACTGGCTCGATCGCTACCGCCAGCTCTGGGACGCCCGCCTCACCGCCCTCGACGACGTGCTCGCCGAAATGGAGAAACCTCATGTCCGACGCAAACGCTGATCTGCTCGACGCCGATCTGCTGAAGACGCACGTCGAGCGCATCGCGCCCAACGAGCTGCAGATCCGCCGCGCCTTTCGCGCGCGCCCCGAGACCGTCTTCAAGGCGATGACGGATCCCGCGCTGCTCGAGCGCTGGTGGGCGCCGTGCTCGCTCGGCGTGGTGCTGCACTCCGCCGAGGCCGACGTGCGCGTCGGCGGCCGCTACCGCTACGCCTTCGGCAAGGCGGGCGAGCCGACGATGGCGTTCTCTGGCACGTATCGCGAGGTCGTGCCGGGCGCGCGCGTCGTCTACACGCAGCTCTTCGAGCCGATGCCGCAGGCCGGCGAGGGCGTGATCACCGCCGTGTACGCGCCGCACCCGCTCGGCACGCTGTTCACGCAGAACGAGCGCTTCCCGTCGAAGGAAGTGCTCGACGGCGTGCTCGCGAGCGGCATGGAGCGCGGCATGCGCGAGACGCTCGACCAGCTGGCCGAGCTCGTCCCCACGCTGTAGCGGCGCTCAGGACTTCTGGACCGGCTTGCCGGCCTTCTCCCAGCCCTCGATGCCGTCGGGCATGACGTAGACGTTCGTGTAACCGAGCTGCTTGGCGCGCACGGCGCCAACATGGCAGGCGTGTCAACCAGGGTTTGCGCAGTAGAAGACGAGCTTCGTCGTCTTGTCGGCGGGCAGCTCGCTCGCGGCGAACGACTCCTCGTCGGAGACGGCGATCGCGCCCGGCAGCATGCCGTGCTTCTTGCGCGTGCGGTCGCCGTTGCAGTCGACGGCGACGAGCGTCTTGGCCTCGATGCCCTTCTGGACCTCGTCCATCGACAGCGCGGGGACCTCGTCCTTCGCCTTCTCGGCGGAGGCGGTCTTGTCGGAGCTGCAGCCGGCGACGGCGGCGAGCGAGAGCGCGAGTCCGAACAGCAGCGTGCGCATGGGAGCGACTCTAGCACCGCGGCGCGCGCGCGCTGCGAGGAACTCCGAGCGCAACAGTTTGTTACGCCGTCTGGTACGCGGCTACGGGGCCGGGACCCAGACGGCCGCACCGTCGACGGCCTTGACGATCAGCTGCGGGGCGGTCGTGAACGCGCCCTCGAGCTGGCCGCGATAGAGCGACAGCGGGCCGGAGGGCGGCGGGATCGCGACGTCCTCGGCGGGCGCCTCGGTCTCGTCGGTGTCCTCGTCGGACGGCTCGTCGGGCGGCGGAGGAGGGGCCTCCTTCACCTTCGGCAGGATCGGGCGGCCGTGCTTGTCCTTGCGGAGCTTGCGCGGCGGCGGAGGAGGCGGCTTCTTGTCGCGCGCGTAGAGCAGCAGCGCGTACTTGCCGTCGGGCGCGATGGAGGCGGCCGAGAAGCCGCGCCAGCACTTGTACTCGCCGCCGGCGGCGTGAACGATGCACGTCTGCGAGCCGTCCTGCACGAGCGCCCACTGCGAGTCGTGCGACCACTCGAACGGCACGCCGGTCTTGACGCTCTTGCGGCGCGCGCCCTGCCCGTCGAGCGCGAAGACCTCGAGCACGTCGGCGGGCTTCTTGTGGTGCGCGTCGACGTAGATCTCGTCGGCGTAGACGCCGAACGCGTGCGAGGCGTCGGGCGACGGCGAGAAGCCGCGCAGCGGCGCTTGCGGCGCGACGACCTTCGACTGCTTGGGCGCGCGCGGCGGCGCGGTGAACACGGACTTGCCGTCGGTCCACACGAGGACGCGGTCGGCGCCGGCGCGGGCGAGGCGGGCGCCGGGCGCCGGGATCTCGATCGGCGTCGTCTTGTTGTTCGAGAGGTTGACGATCTGCGCGCCCTTCGCGGCCGAGCACAGAACACACGCGCCGTCCTCCGCGAGCTGGGCGGGGCCGTCGGCGCAGGGGAGCTCGGCGAGCGCGGCCGTGCCGTCGAGCGGCATCCACAGCCACTTGCCGCCGAGGTCGACGAGCAGGATCTTGCCGGAGGCGTCGGTGCGCAGCGCGCGCACGGTGGCCTTCGCGGGCAGCGTGGCGATCGCGATCTCGTTGCGGCCGCGCGTGTCGGTGCGGAAGAGCTGGCCGCCGCGGGCGAAGATGATGCTGCCGGCGGGCTCCTCGTCGGCGTACGCCACCGACGAGAGCAGCGCGAGCGCGACGACGAGCGCGCGCATCACTTCACCAGCTGCAGGGCGCGCTCGGCGCGGTCGGTCAGCGACGTGACGTAGCGCTTGCCCGCGATCTCGAGCAGGACGACCTCGCCGAAGCGCGGGAAGTGGACGTCGAGGGCGCGGCCGCCATCGACCGGGCGTGCTTCCTTCTCGAACTGCTGCTTGGTCAGCGGCTTGCCCTCGACGAAGACCTCGCTGAGGAACTCGAGCGGCGCGATCCACGCGGCGCCGTCGCGGTGGATCTTGTCGCGCAGCGCGCCGGAGAGGTTATCGGAGGAGCGGACGATCTGATCCCAGTCGCGCTTGCCGAGCGCGGCCGCGACGTCGAGGTCGAAGCGCTCCTGCGGGAACACGAGCACGACCTTGCCGTCGATCTCCTTCGCGGCGATCGGCGGCCCCTTTGGCTCCGGCTTCGGCGCGGGCGCCTCCGCCTTCTTCGCCTCCGGCTTCGGCGGCTCCTTCTTCGCGGCGGGCGCGGGCTCGGCGCCCTTGGCGGCCTGCGACGGCGCGCCCGGGATCAACGAGAACGTGTCGACGGCGCCGAGCTGCGCCTCCATCATCATCGACTTGCGCTGGTCCCACGTGCCGTCGGCCTCGAGCACGTCGACGACGACGAGGTCGCCGCGCCGCTCGAACGTCATGCCGCTCATCCGCGCGATGATCTGGTTGTCGTCGAGCTCCTCGAGGCGCTTCTCGAACGCCATCAGCTTCGCCTCGAATTCCTTCTGCGAGAGCGGCGTCTGGCGGCGCTTGCCGTCGAGGTCGATCTGCGGATCGAGCGCCCACGGGATCAGGCACACGCCGCGCAAGTCGCGCAGCGAGCGCGCGACGATCACCGCATCGCCCCACGTGCCGAGCGCGAACACGCGGCCGAGGCGCACGGGCAGCGCCTGGCACATCGCGATCAGCGCCTCCTTGAACGGGCGCAGGTCGGTCTTGATGAGTGGATCCGCTCCCGGATCCTCGCGCGGCGTCGTCGCCTGGTCGTCGATGATCATCAGGCGCCGCTCGCCGCGCCGGCGGAACGGCATCGACGGCGACAGCTCCATCTCCGCGCGCGGGTCGAGCCGGTCGACGTCGAGCAGCTGCTTCGTCTCCAGCGCGGCCTCGCCGCCGAGGCCATCGATCAGGGTCTTCTGGTCGATCGCCGCCGACGACTGGAACATCAGGTCGGTGACGATGCTGTCGAGCGAAAGCGCCATAGCTGCCCTAGCTATAGACAGCCTCCGCCCTCGCGACAAGGGCAGCGGACCGCGTAACCGGCTACGCGGTCACAAGTAGCCGCTGCGCTGGCGCAGGAGCCACTCGAGGCCGAGCAGGCCGACGACGAGGATCAGGAGGCCGGGGCGGCTCCACAGCTCGACGTCGGTTCGGCGGTC
This sequence comes from uncultured Kofleriaceae bacterium, assembly GCA_964446175.1. Taxonomy (GTDB): domain Bacteria; phylum Myxococcota_A; class Polyangia; order Haliangiales; family Haliangiaceae; genus JABFXX01. Next base: position 108,500 of record CAYUNM010000015.1, on the reverse strand, counting down.
GACGCGAACGATGCGCGGCGGGTCGAACTCGAGCTTGGGCGGGAGCTCGTCGATCGCGCCGAGCGCGCGCCCGCCGGTTGCCTGCGCGATCGCCTCGAGCGTCGACTTGTCGCCGACCGGGCGGTCGAGCTCGGTGCCGTTCTCGCGCACGAGGAAGATGTCGCTCGCGTCGACCTGGCGACCGGCGATCGTCGCGTGCGCCTGCACGCGGTAGACGCCCGGCGAGAGGCCGGCGAGCTCGTACACCTGCGTGCCGTCGTCGCTCGTCTTGAGCTTCGCGCTCTGGACCTTCTCGGCGCGGTTGGGATCGGCGCCGCGCTTGAGGTCGAGGGTGACCTCGCCGTTCGCGAGCGGCTGGTAGTCGCGGCCGAGCAGGCGCACGGTGACGCGCACGGGGGCACCGGGCACGTACTCGACGGCATCGCTGTCGACGTGGAGGTTGCGCAGGTCCGGATCCTGGATCAGCCAGCGCATCGCGTTCTCCCAGAACTTCGTGTACTGGCGGCCGTCGTCACCGGGGCGCGCGGCGGCGACGAAGCCCCAGCGCCACACCGTATCCGTCGTCACGGCGAGCGAGCGGCCCTTGCCGTACTCGCCCGCGACGATCACCGGCATCGGCTTGCCCGCCTTCGTCTTGAGGCGCGGATGGACGGCGAGCACGGTCGCATCGGGCTTCGCACCCGCGATCAGGTTCACGCCTTCGAGCTGCGGCAGCGCCTTCCAGGCGGCGGCGTTGTCGTCGACCGCGTAGCGCAGCGACGTGACGGGATGCATGATGCCGGCCTCGGTGAGCTGCGGGCTGAACTTGCCGGTGTCGAGGATCGGGCCGGAGTCGAACGGGCCGTACAGCTCGACGGGCAGCGCGGCCGCGACCGGCGTGCCGTAGTAGCCGCCGCTCGTGAAGCTCTGCGAGCCGCCGAGCATCGCGAGACCGCCACCGCCCTCGACGTAGCTGCGGATGTTCTCGAGGTAGTCGCCGATGCCGTAAGGCAGGTACTCGAAGTCCTGCAGGATGATCAGGTCGAACGAGGGCAGCTGCTCCTCGAACAGCTCGCGCGTCGGGAACGGGATCAGCGACATCTCGTCGTTCGGCACGAGCGAGACGTCGTCTTGCGTGCGCAGGATGAAGAACGAGATCAGGTCGACGTTCGGGTTGCTCTTGAGCATCTGGCGCAGCGCGCGCTCGTCCCACGACGGGCGGCCGGCGACCTGGAGCACGCGGATCTTGTCGCGGATCACGCGCACGACGAAGCTGCGCGTGTTGTTCGTCGTCACCGCCTCGCCGGGCAGCACGGGGACGCCGATCTCGTAGACGTAGCGGCCGACGCGCGGCGGCGTGACCTCGAACGTGACCGTGACCTCGTGATCGCCGGCGGGCAGATCGACGAGCTTCTCGCGCAGCGGCTGGCCGTCCGTCGACAGCGTGACCGGCACCTGGCGCGCGGGCAGGCCGGTCGTGCGGATCACGGCGTCGATCTTGACGACGGTGCGCACGAACGCGAACTCGTCGGCGTTGACCTTCGCGACCGCGACGTCCTTGAGGCCATCGCGCGCGGCCCACACGGTGTGGACGCGCGTGTCGAGCGAGCGCAGGAAGTCGCGCACGGCGCCGTCGCCGGAATCCTCGTCGAAGCTGCCGGTGGCGGCGCCGTCGGAGATCAGCACGATGCCGGCGAGGTCGCGGCCTTCGTAGCGGCCGCGCACGTACTCGAGCGCCTTGCGGATCAAGGTCGACTTGCCCTGCGCGGTGTCGCCGGCGAGTGCGTGGAGGTTCGTCGCGGCGACGGTGTCGCTGAACGTGTAGTAGTCGATCTTGTGATCGCGCTCCCAGTCGGCGAGCGTCGACTGCGAGTCGTTGATCAGGCGGCGCGCGCGCTCGATGCGCGACGGCCCTTGCTGCGCCTCGTGCAGCGACATCGACTTGCTGTCGTCGATCAGGACCGCGATGCGGTTCGGCTCGCGCGCGACCTGCCGCAGCTCGACCGCCGGCTCGAGGAACACGACCATCGCCGCGACGGCCGCGCCGCCGCGCAGGCCGATCATCGTCGCGCGCCGCCACGGCGAGGCACCGCGAGAGGCGCGCCACGCGAGCACGACGATGCCGGCGACCGCCGTGCCGCCGAGGTACAGGCCGAAGCGGCCCCACGGCGACAGGAAGACCCAGCGGTACTCGTTGAAGTCGGCCTGGCCCGGCGCGGCGAGCCGCACGGTCAGCGCGATCAGGCCCTCGCCCGCGAGCGCACCGACCGCAGCGACGGCGCCGACCGCGAACAGCGGCGCGAGCCGGCGGCCGCGCGCCATGATGGTCAGCACGACGAGCACGACGGCGGCTCCGACGAGCCCCCAGCGCATCACCGACGAGAACAGGTGGATGTTCACTTGGGCTTCTGCGGGGCGATCGCGCCGTCGTCGGGCTTCCAGCGGCGGCGCTTCATGATGAACGGGACGTGGACCTGGTCGCTCTTGTAATCGAGACAGAGCGCGTACATGACGAGGTTGACGCCCATGCGGAACGCGAGCTCGCGCTGCTTCTCGCCGCCGGGCTCGCATGGGTAGTCGTAGTTGCCGAAGTCGTCGCGCGCCCACGCGCCCGCGAGATCGTTCGCGACGTACGCGCACACGAGGCGGTCGTCGCGGATCACGCCTTCCATCGCGGGCGCGATCGCGAGGCGGCCGAGCGGCTTGTCGAGCAGGTAGAAGCTCTTGAAGACGACGTGCTCGGCCGGGATGATCTCGAGGCCCTTCTCGGGCGCCGGGAAGATCGCGGCCATCAGCTTGCGCACGCTCGCGTCGAACGCGCCGTCCGTCGAGCCCTCGGCGCTGTCGATCAGCAAGAAGCCGCCGAACGTCAGGAACCGGCGCAGCGCCTCGATGCCGGCCGTGCTCGGCAGATCGAACGCACGCTCTCCCGAGAGGTAGAGGAACGGCGTCTCGTGCAGCGTGTCGGAGGTCGGCGCGACGGGCACCGGCGTCAGGTCGACATCGATCGACGTGCGCTTGTCGATCTCCCACGCGAGCCGCTCGAGCGCGCGCGGCCGCGGATTCCATGACGTGCCCGCGCCGAGCTGCAGCTGCCCGAACCGGAACTTGCTCGCGGGCCCGATCGCGAAGGCGCGCCGCGACCGCAGCAGCGCGAGCGCCGCGATGGCGCTCCCGAGCAGCTCTCGCCGGGTCAGCACCGCCCGAACGTAGCACTCCGCTAGAACTTCACAATCGTTCATGAACTGGCGCACCGGCGACGCGCTGTCGCATCGGCACCACACCGATCCGACCAGCCGCCGCGGACTTGGCGCCGGCACCGCGCGTGCAGTTTTGCCCCGGCGTGAAGCTCCTTGCCCTGCTGGTCGCGGCACTGGTCACGGGGTGCGGCGTCGACTGCTACGACGGTGGCTCGCTCGAAACGAGCCTCCACGACGGCGAGCACGCCGCCCAGCTGCAGAACCAGGCCGACTACGACCGTGGCCACGCCGACGGCCTCGCGCTGACGAAGGCGGACGGCACCGCCGACGGCAAGACCGCCGGCTATCACGACGGATATCAAGCCGGCTATCAAGCGCAGTACGCGCAGGGCTACAGCGAGGGCTATGCGCGCGGCGGCACCGACGGCACTGCCGATCCGAGCGCGTGCAGCACGGGCGCCTCCGACGGCTACGCGAGCGGCGCCAGCGCCGGCTACCAGGATTCGTACAGCGCCGCCTACTCCGACTCGTACGACGCCGGCTACAGCGACGGCTTCTCCGACGGCGCCTCGACCTGCGAGTCGGCGACGCGCCGCGCGCCCGACGCGCAGACCCCGCCGACCGGCGATGCCGGCGTCTGCTACCGCCAGGGCTACCAGTCGCTCGTCGACGCGACCGCGTACGCGCGCGGCTACGCGCAGGGCAAGCTCGACAACGCCGACTACCAGGCCGGCTTCAAGCCCGCCTACGCCGCCGCGTACACGACCGGCGAGCAGGACGGCGAGGCGGCGGGCTACACCGACGGCGGCAGCGCCGGCTACAGTGACGGCTACGCGGACGGCTACGCGGCGACGTACCAGGGCTGCTACGCCGGTGCGTACGACGACGGCTACAGCGACGGCTCGCAGCAGGGCGGCGACCCCGGCGCGAGCGACGGCTATTCGGCGGGCTACGACTCGGGCTACTCGGACGGCTCGTCCTGCTCGTGATAGCGTCGCGGCGTGCGGGGGATCCTCATCGTATGCGCGTGCGCGCTCGCGGCGCCCGCGTTCGCCGACACGCTCGCTCCGGCGAAGACCGACGACGCAGCGCCCGAGATGGCGCCCGCGAAGACCGACACGCCGCCGAAGCCCGGCGTGCTGCCGGCGACGTACCACAAGGGCCAGTTCGGCCTGTCGGCGCGCCTATCGATCGGCGCCGAGGCCGTCGCGACGTACGACAGCAAGTACTACTGCGGCACCGTCGACGCGATGGCCGCGAACGGCAACGCACCGGTATGCGGCGGTCGCTCGCCGTTCTCGCTCGACTTCGAGGCGGGTTACGGCGTCACGAAGAGCATCGAGCTCACGCTCGAGATGCGGCTCGGCCTCGAGAAGGAGTTCGGCGCGTCGCCGACGATGGACGGCCCGCGCCGGTTCTGGCTCGCGCCCGGCGCGCGCTTCTTCTTCAGCGAGAGTGCGCGCACGCGGCTGTTCGTGCAGCCCGAGGTCGTGTTCGACTTCACCGGCTTCAAGGACGCCGCCGGTAACAGCCGCGGCAACGATTTCGGCTTCCGCGGCCTCGAAGGCATCTGGCTCGACGTCCACAAGACGTACGGGATGTACGCGTTCGTCGGCGAGACGCTCGAGTTCGTGCGCTGGATCGATGCCGGCTTCGAGGCGGGCGTCGGTTTCCAGGGACGATATCCGTAGCTCGTGCATCGAACCGGCATGTCGTTCGCCGATCACTTCTCGAACGTCGCCGCGAAGTACGCCGCCTACCGGCCGCGCTATCCGCAAGCGCTCGTCGAGCTGCTCGCCCGCGAGAGCCCGGCGCGCCAGCTCGCGTGGGATGCCGGCTGCGGCAACGGACAGCTCTCGGTCGCGCTCGCCGCGCACTTCGATCGCGTGATCGCGACGGATCCGGCACGCGCGCAGCTCGACGCCGCCGAGGCCCGGCCGAACATCGAGTACCGCTGCGAGCCCGCCGAGCAGTCGACGCTCGCCGCCGGCAGCGCGGATCTCTGCGTCGCGGCGCAGGCCGCGCACTGGTTCGACTGGCCGCGCTACACGGCGGAGGTCGCGCGCGTCGGCAGGCCGGGCGCGCTCGCGGCGCTCGTCGGCTACGGCGGCCTCACCGTCGCCGGCGATGCGGGCGGCCTGATCGACCACTACTACACGGTCACGACGGCGGGCTACTGGCCCAAGGGCCGCGAGCACGTCGACAACTCCTATCGCGACCTCGTATGGCCGTGGCCGGAGGTCGCCGCGCCGCGCATGCAGATCGTCGCGCAGTGGACGCGCGAGGAGCTGCTCGGCTACCTCGCGACGTGGTCGTCGACGCAGCGGCTGACGGCCGCCCGGGGTGAAGCGCCTTATCGCGAGCTGTGTGACGCGGTTGCGACGCGCTGGCCTGCCGAGGAGCGCCGCGAGATCACGTGGCCGCTCGCGATCCGGCTCGCTAGGGTGTCCTCGCATTGATCCAGGGAAGCGCCGCGCGTGGCATCCTTTGCGGGATGCTGATGCGCTTCGCCCACGGCCCGGAAACGATCAAGCTCGGCGATCTCGAGGTGCGCAGGCTTGGCTTCGGCGCGATGCGCCTGCCCGGCAAGGACGTGTGGGGCGAGCCCGAGGATCCGACGGCCGCGCGCGCCGTGCTGCGCCGCGCGATCGAGCTCGGCGTCAACCTGATCGACACGGCCTGGTACTACGGCCCTCTCGTCGCGAACCGCCTGATCGCGGAGGCGCTCTATCCGTATCCGGCCGATCTCGTCATCGCGACGAAGCTCGGCGGCAAGCGTCTGCCCGACAAGAGCTGGGCGCCCGCGCTCAAGCCCGAGGAGCTGCGCGCCGGCATCGACACCGATCTGCAGTCGCTCAAGCTCGAGCAGCTGCCCGTCGTGCACCTGCGCTGGATCCCGCAGAAGGACGTGCGCTTCGGCGAGGCGCTCGACGTGCTGATCGACGCGCAGCGCACCGGCAAGATCCGTCACCTCGCGCTGTCGAACGTGACCGTCGGGCAGATCGAGGAGGCGCTGAAGAAGACGCCGATCGTCGACGTGCAGAACCTGTTCAACCTGACCGGCGGCAGCGCAGCGTTCATGACCGCGCCCGACAACCCCGAGGCGGTGCTCGCGTGCTGCGAGAAGCACGGCATCGCGTTCATGCCGTACTTCCCGCTCGCGACCGGCACGCTGACCGCCGGCGGCGGCTCGCTCGAGGCGGCCGCGAAGCGTCATCGCTGCTCGCCCGCGCAGCTCTCGCTCGCGTGGCTGCTCGCGCGCTCGCCCGTCATGCTGCCGATCCCCGGCACGAGCAAGGTCGCTCACCTCGAAGAGAACATCGGCGCCGTGCACGTCGCCGTCGATGCGAAGACCGTCTCGGAGCTCGCGCCTAACGCCGCATCTTGAGGCGGCGCCGCGCGACCGGCTGCGCGGGCGGCGGCACGTCGTCGTTCGTTGCCGCGGCCGTCGCGTGCCCGGCGTGCGTCTGGTTGAACTGGCCGGCGAGCGCCTGCATCTCCGTCGCGACGTCCGCGCCCTCGACGGTGTTCCAGCTCATCGCGGCGGCGTAGTCGATGCTGTTGTAGATCGCGCGCGCCTCGTTGCAGTCGCGGCCGCCGAACGCGAAGTAACCCGCCGCGTATGACACGCCACCGCCGAGCAGACCGCCGTACGTCACGGCCGTGCCGACGCCGCCGCCACCCTCGGCCGAGATGATCGGACCGACGAGCAGACCGGCCGCGAGCATGCCGAGGCCGATGTAGCGCGGGACATTGGCGCGCTGGCACTTGTGGCCGAGGTCGCCGACCGCCGCGACCTTCTCCTGGTAGTGCGGATCGGTCATCACCTTGAACTGCGCGTACGTGATCGGCTCGTTGCCGTACGTCGCCGCGCTCGTCGTGTGCGTCACCGGCTCGGTGACGTTGTAGCGAGTGACCGTGCACGACGGATCGCCTTCGCTCTTGCCTTGCGGGCAGCTCGTTGCCTGCTTCTGGACGTTCTCGTACGTCGTGTGGCTCTCGGTCTGCACGAGGATCTGCGCGCCGTCTTGTGCCGGCGGCAGCGGCACGACGGGAGGCTTCGGCGGCGCGGCGCCATAGCAAGCGACGAGGAACACGGATGGCAGTAGCGCGAGATTTTTCATGACGGACGGACGCTCCCTTCTGACTGGCTGAAGGAGCGAGCCACCCGTGCCTACGTGGTCGCAGGAAAAACGACGTTACGGAAACAAGTCATCGAGGATGTACGCGGCATCGACGACGAGGTGCACCTTGCCGGAGCCGTCGTCCTCGAAGCGCAAGTGATCGACGACGAACCACAGCCGCTTTCCCGTCGCCATCAGCTTCGCGCCCGGGATCCCGGCCGGCACCTGCATCTCGTAGCGGTCCATCTGCCAGCGCCCGCCGTTTGCCTTCTGCACCTGACCACGAATCAGATAGCGCTTCGCCGGATCGATGCGGCTGAACTTCCCCTGCAACCCCTCGGCAACCATCTTGATCTCGGGGATGTGGATCGGATCGAGCTTCGCGAGCTCGCTCGTGCGCGGCGGCCCGGAGATGGTGATCACCGAGTGCGTGCGCCAGGTCGGACCACCCGACAGCTGGTAGATGTTGTTGTTCTGATCCTCGACGCAGAACGCGAGCCAGTCGCCGACGTTCGCGTCGACGTGCTCGTCGAGGAAGTCCGCGTCGAGCCGGTACGTGTCGCGCTGGCCCTTGAGCGTGATCACGGTCTCCGTGATCTGCTGGTCGCGGAACTCGCCGAGCTCGTCCTCGACCTTGATGACCTTCCCCCAGTCGGCCGTCTCGAAGCGCGCCGGCTTCGACGCGTCGATCGGGATCTGGCAGAACGCATCCATCGACGCGACCATGCACGAGCGGCAGTAGTTCGAGCGCGACATCACCGTGCGCGCGGTCTGCGCTGACTTGACGGCCGCGATCGTCGACGCGCCGCTCGGCGCGAGTGCATCGTTGCCCGGCGGCGGCGTCGGCTGCTGCTTGGGCTTCGGCGCGGTCGCGACGGCGGGCTGCTTGGGCTTCGGCGCCTCGACGACCTTCGCCGGCACGGGCGCAGGCGCGGCGTCGATCGGCGCGGGCGCGGGTGGGGCAGGCGCGGGTGTGGCCACCGCGGGCAGCTGCGCCTTCGACGGCTCGGCGGTCGCGACCGCGGGCGACGGATCGGGCAGCTTCGCCGACGCGCGCTCGGGTCCGCGCGAGAACACCCACGCGCCGATCGCGATGCCGCTCATGCCGAGCACGACGAGGCCGGCGATCGCCGGTCCGCGGCTCCGCGGCTCGCCCTCGCGCTTGCGGATCTTGGCCGTCGTTTGCGGCGCGATCGGCGTGCGCATCGCCTCGATCAGCTCGCGCATCGATGCGTACCGATCGCGCGCGACGTACGACATCGCTTTGACGAGCGCCGCGCCCATGTGCTTCGGCAGCGCCTCGGGCGGCTTGAGCCCGTTCTGCACGGCCTCGCTGCGCGCCGCGAACACGATCGGGAACGGCCGCGCGCCGACGAGCAGCTCCCACGCCATCACCGCCCACGCGAACTGGTCGACGCGCGCGTCGATCGGATCGCCCGTGAGCTGCTCGGGCGCGATGTACGCGGGCGTGCCGGCGATCGCGCCGGTCGCGGTGAGGTGCGGATCGGTCGACAAGGTCGACGCGTTCGGATCGATGCGGTCCTCGGTGCGCGCGAGGCCGAAGTCGGTGACGATCGCGCGGCCGTCGCGCGTGATCAGCACGTTCTCCGGCTTGACGTCGCGATGCACGAGGCCGGCCTCGTGTGCCGCCGCGATGCCGTTCGCGGCGCCGATCAGCACGTCGAGGATCTGCTCGCGCGTGCGCGTCTGATCGACCCACTGGCGCAGCGACACGCCGTCGATCAGCTCCATCGCGACCCAGACTTCATCGCCCTCGGTGCCGACGTCGTAGACGTGGCACACGTTCGGATGCGAGAGCCGCGCGAGCGCCTGGGCCTCACGGACGAGCCGCGCGCGGCCCTGCGTGTCCTCGCCGCCGCGCCGCACGACCTTGATCGCGACGGGGCGCGCGAGCTGCGGATCCCACGCGCGGTAGACGATGCCCATGCCGCCCGAGCCGAGCACCGTGTCGATGCGGTAGCGGCCGAAGCTCGGCGGCGCGTCGCCGCGCGCGAGGTTGGAGAGCGCGCCGCGGCACTCGGTGCACTCGTCGATGTGCTTCTCGAGCGTCGCCGCTTGATCCTCGGGAAGAGCTCCTGCCGCGAACTCCAGCAGCTTGTCGGCAGGGGGGCAGGTCATTTCGATTGCAGGATGCGCGAGATCGACAGCTCGATGTCGCTGTCGAGGAACCGCAGCAAGCTGTCGAGATCCTGGCTGCCCACCTTGAGAGATGCCAGCAGTTTCTTGCGCGTCAGCCTGCCGAGGTCTGCCCGGGCATCCGCCAGCCACCGCGCGCAGGTCGCGCGATGGACGCGGTAGAGACGTGCGAGGTCATCGATCGTCAGCTCGTCGAGGATGTGCTGGCGCAGGATGTTGCGCTGCCGGACCTCGAGCGCCGCGAACGCCTCGCGGATCGCCTTCTTGAGCTCGGCCGTGTACGTCGTGCGGATGTGCTTGTCGCCCTGGTTGCTCGTCGCGTTCGGCCAGTGGTCGAGCAGGATCTCGTCGAGCGTCTCCTCGCGGTCGGCGCGCCGCACGAGCTTCAAGGCCTTGCGCGTCGCCGAGACACGCACCCACGCCGCGAGCTCGCCGCGCCCCGCGAAGTCGGCGATCTTGCCGTGGGCGAGCAGCTCGACGCGCAGCGCCTGCTTCACTTCATCGGCGGTGCCGCCCGCGAGCCGCAGCCGCCGCAGCGCGACGTCCATCTGCGGCACGAGCTTGTCCTCGAACGCGCGCACGGCGACCGGATCCTTCCGCGTCAACGCCATCGCGAGGTACAGGTCGGCATCCTTCAGCTCGTCCATGACCATCTGCGGGTCATCGCGCAGCCGCTGCTCGAGGCTCTCGATGATGAGCTGATCGCTGAGCTCGACGCCGGGCCACGCCGCACGTCCTGCGGCCGCGATCCTCGCAGCAGCTGCCGTCACGCGCTCGTCTGCCGACACCTCTGAATGGTACTACAGTGGACGGCTATGACGTACCGGCTCCTCGCGGTGGACCTCGACGGAACTCTCCTGCGAGCCGACGGCCGGGTCGACGAGCGAGACATCGCGGCGATCCGCGAGCTTCGGCAGGCCGGCGTGTGCGTCACCATCGTTACAGGCAGGCTGCACTCGGGCGCCCTGTTCGCCGCGCAGACCTGCGGGATCGAGGGCGCGATCGCCTGCATGGAGGGCAGCCACCTCGTCGAGGTCGCCGGCAAGACGCTCCACCACCACGCGATGACCCCCGCCGCCACCGCGATGCTCCGCCACGCGTTCAGGACCCACGGGCTCGCGAGCTTCATCTTCGAGGCCGACGGCATCCACCACGACGACCGCGGCGAGCCGTACGCGCGCTACGTGTCGACGTGGTCGCCGCGCCTGCGCGTCGTCGAGGAGGCGCTCGACGAGCGAGTGTGGGCGAACGACCCGCTCGCCGCCGTCGCGATCGGCGAGGCCGATCAGGTGGCCGCCGCGTACGCCGAGCTGCGCGCGCACGCCGGCCACATCTTCTCGGTCGCATTCGCGGTCAGCGCGTGTCCGGGCAAGCACGCGCTGCTCGTCCGCGCGCAAGGCCCGAACAAGGGCACCGCGCTGCGCGCGCTCTGCGAGCGCATCGGTGCGACCGTCGACCAGGCGGTCGTCGTCGGTGACTGGGTCAACGACGTGCCGATGTTCGAGGTCGCCGGCAAGAGCTTCGTCATGGGCGAAGCGCCCGACCACGTACGAGAAAAGGCGACCGATGTCCTCGGTCGCCCTGCGGGTTCCGGCGGCGGCATCGCCGAAGCGGTGCGCCGCGCCTGGGGGTGACCCGACTCCTTAGTAGAGGCAGCCCTTCTGACCGCTCGAGTTCGCGACGCCGGTGCCGGCGTTGTACGCCGCGTTCGACCACTCGCCCTGGAGCAGCCACTTGTCGCTGCCGACGGTGACGAGGCCGTTGAACGTCCAGGCGCACTTGTCGCCGTTCTCGGCGCCGCTCGAGTCGTACCAGGTGTTGCCACGCGGATCGGTGATGGCTTCCGACAGCTCGTGCGACGTCACGTTCGCGAGCGCCGCGACGCCCTCCGAGTGCAGGCCCGACGTATCGCCCGGGTTGCAGCCCGCGATGCCGTCGATGTTCGGCATGTACGCGACCTGGATCTGCGCGCCGTTGCTGCACGTGCCCCAGCTGTGCCACGCGCAGTAGTTGACGTGGCCCGCGCCCGTCGACGTGTAGATGAAGTACACGGCGGCCGGATCCGGGTTGTTGCCGGTGATCTTGCACGCCTCGGAGACCGCGGCGCTCGTCGAGAGCGCGCGCTTCGGCGGCGTCGTCGCATCGAACACGTGTCCGAGGTACGTCGAGCTCGACGTCACCTGGCCGTTCGTGCCGGTGTACTCGGTGTTCGCCTTCGCGATGCTGCTGCCGCTCCAGCCCGAGAACAGGCTGTCCATGCCCGTGACGTGCTCGTCGGTCGCGCTCCAGTTGCCCCAGAAGATCGCCTGCGTCTTCACCGCCGTCAGCACGGTGCCGCCGTGGTTCGTCATCACCGGCGAGCTGGTGCCGCCGCCGCCGCTGCCGGGCTTCGCCTCGCCCTTCTGCAGCTGGATGTGCTCGGGCGCGCCATGGAGACCGAGCTCGCCGGTGGCGGCCTGATCGACGGACGATTCGTCACTCATGTCGAGGCACGCACCGAGCGAGAGCGGGAGAACTGCGAGGAGAGCGAGATGCTTCATGGCGGCGAACCTACATCAGAACACGTCGTACGCGAATGACATTCGTTGATACACCTGATGCGCAAGATGGCGACTACACTAGCCATTTCGCCCCGCGCCGCTGAAACGTGGGTGGTCCGGCCTACCTAATTCCGCGGTTTTGTACTATCTGGCGGCCGTGGACGTACGCGAGCTGCTCGACGCCCTGTTCCGGTGGGCGCACCTCATCGCCGGGATCATGTGGGTCGGCAACTCGATGCTGTTCAACTGGCTCGATCGGAACCTCGAGAAGTCCGCGCAGCTGACGCGCCTCTCGCAGGGCAAGATCTTCATGGTCCACTCCGGCGCGTTCTACGACGTCGAGAAGAAGCTGCTCGAGCCCGGCGAGCTCCCCGACACGCTGCACTGGTTCAAGTGGCAGAACGGCATCACGTGGCTGACGGGCATCTCGCTGCTCGTCATCGTCTACTACTTCCACGGCGCGGCGTTCCTCGTCGATCCGAGCGTGCACGACGTCGGGCCGACGATCGCGATCACGCTCTCGATCAGCTCGCTGTTCTGCGGCTGGCTGCTCTACGACGCGATCTGGCGCACCATCGGCGAGACGAACCCGCGCGTCGCGACGGTGATCTCGCTCGTCCTGCTGTTCGGCGCGATCTTCGCGTTCTCGCAGGTCTTCAGCGGACGCGCCGCGTACATCCAGACCGGCGTCCTCGTCGGCACGCTGATGACGGGCAACGTCTGGCTCGTGATCATGCCGTCGCAGAAGGAGCTGATCGCGGCGACGATCGCGGGCCGCGAGCAGGACCCGAAGTACTCGATCGCGGCCAAGCACCGCTCCATCCACAACAACTACTTCACGTTCCCGCTGCTGTTCATCATGGTGTCGAACCACTTCTCGGCGGCGACGACCCACCATCTGAACTGGCTGATCCTGATGTTCGTGTTCGTCGGCGGCGCGGGCGTGCGCCACTTCATGAACATCCGCTACCGCGGCGGCGGCAAGCAGCTCCCGGTCGGCGCGTGGCTCGCGCCCGCGCTCGCATCGCTCGGCATCGCCGTCGTCGGCCTCGCCGGCATCACGCACATCAAGGCGAGGCCGAAGTACGGCATCGATCACCCGGTCACGCTCGAGCGCGTGCAGGAGATCATCGGCGTGCGGTGCCTCCCGTGTCACAGCAAGAAGCCGTCCGATGACATCTTCCACGCCGCGCCCGTCGGCGTGATGTTCGACACCGCCGATCAGATCCGCACGATGGCCCCGCGCATCAAGTACCGCGCGTACGAGCTCGGCAACATGCCGTTCAACAACAAGACGCAGATCACGCCGGCCGAGCGCGCCGAGCTCGCCGCCTGGGTAGACTCGCTCCAGTGATGGACGAGCACCGCCGCACGTCGTTCGACCGCAACGCCACGCTCTACGACGCCGCTCGCCCATCCTACGATCCGCGCGCCGTCGACGTCGTCCGCGCGCTCGGCACGCGCGTCCTCGAGGTCGGCGCCGGCACCGGCAAGGCGACGGAGCTGCTCGCGCGCAGCGGCCTCACCGTCACCGCGATCGAGCCGGGCGAGGCGATGGCCGCCGCCCTCCGCGCCAAGCACCTCCCGAACGTCACGATCATCGAGTCGCGCTTCGAGGACTTCGCCGCGCACGACTTCGACGTCGTGCTCGCCGCGCAAGCCTGGCACTGGATCGATCCGGCGACGAAGTACACGCTCGCGGCCGCCGCCGCTCCGCACCTCGTGCTGCTCTACAACATCGCTGACTTCGAGGTCGGCCTGCGCGCCGAGCTCGACGCCGCCTACGCCGCCCACCACGTCGACGTCACGCGCTTCCAGCCGATCGTCGATCAGCGCGCGAAGTACGAGCAGGAGATCGCGCAGAGTGGCGTGTTCGCGGCCCCGCAGGTCACCGAGCTCCCCTGGACGCAGCGCTACACCACCCAGCAGTACCTCGACCTCATCTCGACGTACTCCGACCACGCGGTCCTCGCGCCCGCGACACGCGCGTCGCTGTTCGCCGCGGTCTCCGCCGTGATCGACGCGGCGGGCGGTGAGGTCGTCATCCCGTACGTGACTCTCGTACTCGTCGCGCGCCGTCTCGGCTAGCCGCTTGCACCAGCGAGGTGCATGGCCACCCGCAAGCAACGGAGCGCGGCACGCCGCAACATCAAGAAGGCGGCGAGCGCCGCGAAGCGCAAGCGCACGATCTCGAAGCTACCCGCGCGCGTCCGCACGGCGCTCGGCAAGGAGGGCGCGAAGGCCGCGCGCCGCAAACGCAAATGATCATCCACGCCATCAACCCGGAAGGTCCGCGCCCGCCCGCGGAGCCGCCGAAACCCGACAAGGAAATCCCGCCGCAGAAGGATCCGCCGGTGCACGAGCCCGCGCGTCACGATCCACCGGCGCAGCCGCCCGATCCGTACGATCCGCCGGCGGTCCCGCCGCAAGGCGATCCACCGCAGCCGTCGGGGCCGCCCGAGATCGTCGACTGACGCCGCGAAAACACCGGATGCGGCGCGCCTTGCACGATCGATCGAGCATGCCGACCGATCCGAATCATCCGCAACCGCCGCCGAAGACGCCGCTCTCGCGCGACCCCGCGCCGTCGCGCGGCACGAAGCACGAGCCGGAAGCGCCGGAGACGCACGAGCCCGACGCGACCCCGATCGTCGACCCGAGCGAGGTCGAGTGACCGCACTCGGTGCGCACGACTGACGCGAGCTTCCCGCAGCACGGACCCGGCGCGCATCGCGTGCGCGTTCCAGCGGGTTTTTCGTGCCACGCGCCTTGCAGCATCGCAGGCCATGGCCACGCCGAACCCACCGACCCCGCCGCGCGAGCCGACCCCGCCGCCGGAGGTTCCACTGCCGCAGCGCGAGCCGAAGCCGGCCGTCGCACCGCCGGAGGTGCCGGCGCCGTCGGTCGAGCCGTCCCCGGCCGTCGAGCCGGTGGAGCCGCCGCTGACACCCGATCCGCCGATGCCCGAGCCGGGCTTCCCGGTCCCGATCTGGGACGCGGTCGCGCCGCCGCCATCGCGCAGCAGCACGCCGAGTGTCACGCGCGGCGCCGCGGACGTCGACACGGGCGAGGTGCCGCTGATCGATCCGCTCGAGGCGCCGAGCGACGCCTGGTAGCTCCGTGCTATCGACACGCGAGGCGCGTGACGCGCGGCGTGTCCAGCTCGAGGCGCCGCGCGCAGTGCTCGCCGGCGTTGCAGCTCCAGTCGCACGCGGCGAGCACGACGACGGCGGCGGGGACGCGCATCCGCCGATTGTATCGTGGCTATACTGCGGCGCCGTGACCCAGCCTACGTTCGTGTTGCGCTCGCGCCGTGTCGTCACGCCGGAGGGCGTGCGGCCGGCGGCGGTGCACGTCAAAGGCGGCGTGATCGATCGCGTGTCGGCGTGGGATGACGTCGGCGCGAGCGGGGTCGAGGATGTCGGCGAGCTCGCGGTGCTGCCGGGCATCGTGGATACGCACGTGCACCTCAACGAGCCGGGGCGCACGGAGTGGGAAGGCTTCGCGACGGCGACGCGCGCGGCCGCCGTCGGTGGCGTGACCACGCTCGTCGACATGCCGCTCAACTCGATCCCGCCGACGACGACGCGCGAGGCGTTTGCTGCGAAGCGTGCGGCCGCGAAGGGGCAGTGCAGCGTCGATGTCGGGTTCTGGGGCGGCGTGGTGCCGGGCAACCAGCGGGAGCTGGATGGGCTGGTCGCCGATGGCGTGCGCGGGTTCAAGTGCTTCCTCGTCGACAGCGGCGTCGCGGAGTTCGGCTGGGTCGGCGAGCCGGAGCTCGCGCCCGCGATGCAGATCCTGTCGGGGCTCGGCGTGCCGCTGCTCGTTCACGCGGAGGTCGCGGGGCCGATCGACGAGGCGGCCGAGCACCTCGCGGGCGTCGATCCGACGAAGTACGCGACGTACCTCGCGTCGCGGCCTCCGGCGGCGGAGGAAGAGGCGATCAAGCTCGTGTCGCGGCTGTGCCGGTCGACGCGCGCGCGCACGCACATCGTCCATCACTCGGCGGCGAGCGCGCTGGCGCTGCTGCGCGAGGCGAAGGCGGAGGGGCTGCCGCTGACGGCGGAGACGTGCCCGCACTACCTCCACTTTGCGGCGGAGACGATTCCCGACGGTGCGACCGCGTTCAAGTGCGCGCCGCCGATCCGCGACGCGGAGAATCGCGAGGCGCTGTGGCGCGCGCTCGGCGAGGGTGTGCTCGAGCTGGTGGCGAGCGATCACTCGCCGTGCAGCCCGAACTTGAAGGCGCTGGAGCAGGGCGACTACATGGCCGCGTGGGGCGGCATCTCGGGGCTGCAGCTCGCGCTGCCGGTCGTGTGGACCGAGGCGAGCAAGCGCGGCTTCGAGCTCGCCGATCTCGTGCGCTGGATGTGCACGGCGACGGCGCGCCTCGCGGGGCTCACGGGCAAGAAGGGCGTGATCGCGGCGGGCGCGGACGCGGACTTCGTCGTGTTCGCGGATGAAGAGCGCACGACGGTCACGCCCGAGCTCGTGCACCATCGTCACAAGGTCACGCCGTATGCAGGCGAGTCGCTGCGCGGGGCGGTGCACGCGACGTACGTGCGCGGCGTCAAGGTTGCGGAGCGCGGCCGCGTCGTCGCGAGCGAGCTGGGAGTACTGGTATGAGCTTTCTCGATCTGCCTGATCTCGCGAGCGAGGCCGTTGGGGGCGCCGCGATCGCGTGCAACGACGAGTTCTTCGCGCAGAAGGAGAACCTCGTGCGTGCCACGCCCGCCGAGTGGCGCGAGCACGAATACACTGATCGCGGCAAGTGGATGGACGGCTGGGAGACGCGCCGGTACCGGCCGGCGGATGGCGTGGCGCCCGGCCGCGACAGCGATGTCCACGACTGGTGCATCGTGCGCCTCGGGATGCCGGGGCGGATCCGCGGCGTCGTCGTCGACACGGCGTTCTTCCGCGGCAACTACCCCGACACGTGCGCGATCTACGCGACGGAGATCCGCGACCCGCTCGACCTGCGCGCGCTCGCGACGGCGACGTGGACCGAGATCCTGCCGCGCTCGCCGCTCGAGGGGAACGCGCAGAACGAGTTTGTCATCGCGAGCGATGCGCGCTTCACGCACGTGCGCCTCGACATCTATCCCGACGGCGGCGTCGCGCGGCTGCGCGTGCACGGCGAGGTCGTGCCGGTGTGGAAGCACCTGCACGGCCGCAACATCGATCTCGCGGCGCTCGAGCACGGCGCGTGGGTCGAGACGTGCAGCGACATGTTCTTCGGCTCGCGCAACAACCTCATCAAGCCCGGGCAGAGCCTGTCGATGGCGGACGGCTGGGAGACGCGGCGCAAGCGCGGCCCCGGTCACGAGTGGGCGCTCGTGCGGCTCGCGGGCGCGGGCACCGTCGAGCACCTCGTCCTCGACACGTCGCACTTCAAGGGCAACGCGCCGGCGCTCGCGATGGTCGAGGGGCGCGTCGGCGACGACTGGCGCGTGCTGTTGCCGAAGACGCCGATGCAGCCGCACACGCGGCACGTGTTCACGGATCTGCGGCGCATCGGGGATGTCACGCACCTGCGCGTCAACGTCTATCCGTGCGGCGGCATCGCGCGGCTCCGCGCCTACGGACACCTCGCCGATCGAGAGGTGCCGGCGTTCGATGCGGCCGCGTTCAAGCGCTGCTGCGGATCGCAGAAGTGGGCGGAGGCGATGGCCGCGCACCAGCCGTTCGAGGATCGCGCGGCGATGCTGCGGATCGCGGAGCGCATCTGGTGGTCGCTCGGCGAGGCGGATCATCGCGAGGCGTTCGCGGCGCACCCGAAGATCGGGGAGAAGAGCGCCTCGGCGTGGTCGCAGCACGAGCAGGCGGGCGCGGCCGGCGCGCAGCAGGCGACGCTCGCCGAGCTTGTCGAGGCGAACCGCGCGTACGAGCAGCAGTACGGCTTCATCTACATCGTGTGCGCGAGCGGCCGCAGCGCCGAGGCGATGCTCGCGGATCTGCGCGCGCGCCTCGCGAACGATCGCGCGACCGAGCTGCGCACCGCCGCCGAGGAGCAGGCGAAGATCACGCGGCTGCGGCTCGGCAAGCTGCTGGAGGAAGCATGATCACGACGCACGTCCTCGACATGGCCGCGGGCAAGCCGGGCGCCGGCATCGCGGTCGAGCTGGAGCGCATCGAGCACGGGCAGTGGCACCTGGTCGGCGGCGGCATCACCGACGACGACGGCCGGTTACGTACGCTCACCGCACCGGGCGCGCTTCAGACCGGCACGTACCGAATCCGCTTCCAGACCGGGGCCTATGGAAATCCGTTCTTTCCGGTCGTCGAAATCCAGTTCGTCGTCGCCGATGGTGCGCAACACTTTCACGTGCCGCTCTTGCTGAGTCCTTACGGCTACTCGACCTACCGCGGCAGCTGACGTTGCGTTATATCGGCGCAATGTCGGCACGCACGTCTCTCCCCGAGAAGAAGCTCGCCAAGGCCATCGACCGCATCGACCGCGCGCAGACGCGGTTCTCCGAGCGCTACCCTGGTGACAGCGGCGCTCGCCAGCCGGTGCACACGGTGTACGGCGGCGCGCACCTGTTCACGGCGGAGACGCCGAAGAAGCTCGGCGAGATCGCGCTGAAGTCGCTCGAGACGTACGCGCCCGACGACAAGACGTTCGCGGAGGCGATCGGCATCCGCGGCGATCTCGCCGGCAAGGTCATGGAGCGCGTCAAGGACAAGCTCCGCCGCGAGGCCGTCGAGGACTTCCGCATCGACTTCGAGGACGGCTACGGCAACCGCGCCGACGAGGAAGAGGACGGCCACGCCGTCTCCGCCGCACAGCAGGTCGCGGCCGGCCTCGTCGCGGGCTCGCTGCCCCCGTTCCTCGGCATCCGCATCAAGCCGCTGACGCGTGACCTCGGCGCGCGCTCGCTGCGCACGCTCGACGTGTTCCTCACCGAGCTCGTCACGACGACGAACGGCCGCATGCCCGACAACTTCGTCGTCACGCTGCCGAAGATCCAGAGCAAGAGCGACGTCGAGACGCTCGTCGACGTGTTCGAGCTCCTCGAGGACCGCCTCGATCTCGAGCCGGGCACGCTCAAGATGGAGATCATGGTCGAGACGACGCAGACGCTCTTCGACCCGGCCGGCCGCTCGATCATGCCGCGCCTCCATCGCGCCGCCGCCGGCCGCATGCGCGGTGCGCACTTCGGCACGTACGACTACACGGCGAACTGCGACATCACCGCCGCGCACCAGAAGATGCGCCACCCGGCGTGCGACTTCGCCAAGCACATGATGAAGGTCGCGTTCGCCGGCACCGGCGTGATGCTCTCCGACGGCGCGACGAACATCATGCCGGTCGTCCCGCACAAGGGTAAGGACCTCAGCGAGGACCAGAAGCGCGACAACAAGGCGGCCGTGTTCTCCGCGTGGCGCCTCCACGCCGACGACACGCGCCACTCGCTCGTCAACGGCTTCTACCAGGGCTGGGACCTCCACCCCGCGCAGCTCGTCCCGCGCTACGGCTCGGTGTACGCGTTCTTCCTCGAGGGCCTCGCGCCCGCGAGCGAGCGCCTGAAGAACTTCGTCGAGAAGGCGGCGCAGGCCACGCTCGTCGGCGACGTGTTCGACGACGCCGCGACGGGCCAGGGCCTGCTCAACTACTTCCTGCGCGGTATCGCGTGCGGCGCGGTGACCGAGCAGGAGGCGCTCGCGACCGGCCTCTCGCTCGAGGAGATCCGCGGAAAATCGTTCGTGAAGATCATGAACGCGCGCCGCGCCAAGACCTGAGCCTGAGACCGCCGGGTAGCACCCGGCCAGCGATTTTCCAGCCCCGCCGGCCCGGGGCTGTGTTACGCCCCGGTCATGATCGAATTCGAGATCAAGCCCGTCGCCAACCCGGCGCGGGCTCCGGAGGCGCTCGCGGAGCTGATCGCGTCCGCCGTGCACGGTCAGCCGGCGGAGGATGCCGCCGTCACCGCGGCCGGCAAGCAGATCCGCGACGAGCAGGAGCAGGCCGAGCTCGCGCGCGGCTCGTGGACCGACCTCGACACCGTGAACTTCGCAACGCTCGACCCCGAGAACGACTGGTCCGACGTGTAGCGCGGGGGCCTTGCGAGGCCCCACATGATCGTGTACCTACTGCTTCCCGCACGGTGGTCATAGCTCAGCTGGTAGAGCGCCAGGTTGTGGTCCTGGATGTCGTGGGTTCGAACCCCATTGATCACCCCAAAATCAACTAGTTAGCCGCGCGAGATACTCGAGCAGGCGCGGCTTCATGGCCTTCATCGCGCGCGCGCGGTGCGACAGGTCGCTCTTGGGGCCGACGCCCGCCTCCGCGAACGTCATGCCGAGCTCCGGCGCGAAGAACAGCGGGTCGTAGCCGAAGCCGCCGGTGCCGCGCGGAGCGTCGAGGATGACGCCTTCGCACGTGCCGTCGGCCGTGAGCACCTGCGCGCCGAGCGGGCCGGTGACATCGGCGAGCGCGAGCACGGCGTGGAAGCGTGCGGTGCGCTTCTCGGCAGGAACGCCGGCGAGCGCGGCGAGCAGCTTCGCGTTGTTCGCGGCGTCGTCGTGGCCGTGGCCCGCGTAGCGCGCGCTGTAGACGCCCGGCGCGCCGCCGAGCGCGTCGACCTCGAGGCCGCTGTCGTCGGCGAGCGCGGGCAGGCCGGTCGCGTGCGAGACCTCGCGCGCCTTCTTCGCGGCGTTGCCGGCGAACGTGTCGGCGTCCTCGACGACGTCGGGGACGTGGATGTCGTCGAGAGAGCGGACCTCGATGCCCGGCAGCAGCTCGCGCAGCTCGACGAGCTTGCCGCGATTGCGCGTCGCGAAGACGAGCGGCCTCACGCGATCGCCTTGCGCTGCGCGGCGACGAGCTGCTGGATGCCGGCGAGCGCGAGGTCGAGCATCGAGTCGAGCTGCTTGCGATCGAACGTCGCGTGCTCGGCCGTGCCCTGGACCTCGATCAGCTTGCCGGATGCGTCGCCGACGACGTTCATGTCGACGTCGGCCTTGCTGTCCTCGATGTACGGCAGGTCGAGCACGACCTCGCCGCCGACGATGCCGACCGACACCGCCGCGACCGGCGGCAGCAGCGCGGACATGTCCGCGAGCGTGCCCTGGCCGACGAGCTTCTTGATCGCGAGCGCGCACGCGACCCACGCGCCGGTGATCGACGACACGCGCGTGCCGCCATCCGCCGCCAGCACGTCGCAGTCGACGGCGATCGTGCGCTCGCCGAGCTTGCCGAGATCGACCGCGGCGCGCAGCGAGCGCCCGATCAGGCGCTGGATCTCCTTGCCGCGGCCGCCCGGGTCGCGCTTGCTGCGCGTGTGCGTCGAGCGCGGCAGCATCGCGTACTCCGCGGTCAGCCAGCCCTGTCCCTTGCCCTTGAGGAACGGCGGCACGCCTTCCTCGACGCTCGCGGCGCACAGCACCCAGGTCTCGCCGAGCTTGATCAGCGCCGAGCCCTCGGCGTGCTTCTGGAAACCGGTGATGATCTCGAGGGGGCGGAGCTGGTCGTGACGTCGTCCGTCGGGTCGCATCGCGCGCAGGCTACCCCGGAGGTCCAGCGTGTGGGAGGCTCGCGCCATGCGAATGCTGCTGGTCGTGGTGATGGTCCTGGGTGCGTGCGAGAAGAAGCCGCCGGCGCCTCCCGCGATCTCGGAGGCGGAGGCGACCGACTTCGCGAAGCAGCTCGCGGCCGCGACGATGCCGTGTGACAACGAGAAGGTCGCGTCGATGATCGACGGCGATGCGGTCGCGGCGCGCATGAAGCACGGCGCGAAGTCGGTGGAGACCGAGGCCGGCATCGCGCACTTCGAGGATCCGCACGCGGTCGCGCGCATCCTGTGTGCGTGGCAGAAGGACGTCGAGGGCTACCGCATGCTGCACATGGGCAAGCGCGATGGCGCTCCCGCGCCGATCATGCGCCGCCTCGCGCGCGCGCCGCGCAAGCCGGTGGTGATCGTCGGCTACGATCAGCTGATCCTCGAGAAGCAGGGCAAGGACATCCGGCTCGTCGACGTTTACTCGTACACGCAGGGCGAGCTGCTCTCGAACCTGCTCGTCGACAGCATGGACGCGATGAGCGATCAGGGCCTCGGCGGCAGCATGAGCGCCGCGACCGCGCTCAAGAAGAGCCGCCAGCTGCAGGACGAGGGCAAGTTCGCCGACGCGCTCGGCGTGCTCGACGCGCTGCCGAAGCAGGTCCACGACACGCGCCTCGTGCAGATGACGCGCCTGCGCATCGCCGATCAGCTCGGCGAGGACGCGTACAAGCAGGCACTCGACGAGCTCGCGAGGCTGTTCCCGAACGATCCGTCGGTCGCGCTCGTCGATGTCGATGGTGCGTTCCTGCGCCACGACTTCACGCAGGCGCTCGCCGACATCGACATCATCGACAAGGCGATCGGCGGCGATCCTTTCCAGGACGCGATCCGCGCGAGCGTCTACATCGCGCGCAACCAGCCGGGTGATCTCGACAAGGCGGCCGCCTCTGCCGAGAAGGCGATCAAGACCGAGCCGACGCTCGCGAAGGGCTGGTGGGCGCGCCTCGACGTCTCCGTCAAGCGCAAGGACTACACGCTCGCCGTCGAGACGATGCAGCACCTGCACGATCACTTCGCGATGAAGCTCGATCCCGACGCGCTCGCGAAGCTCCCCGACTACGCCGACTTCCTCGCCAGCCCCGAGTACAAGGCCTACGCCGCGAACTGATGGACGACGCGAAGAAACAGCTCGGCAGCGCGCCGACGACGCCCGCGCCGCCCGATAGCGGCCCGGACTCGACGCTCGACATGCCGCAGGCCGACATCGTCGCCGCGTCGAGCGACATCGTGCCTGGCGCGGCGATCGGTCACTTCCGCGTGCGCCGCAAGCTCGGCGCGGGCGGCATGGGTGTCGTGCTCGAGGCGGAGGACGCCGACCTCGGCCGGCGCGTCGCGCTCAAGCTCGTCCGCACCGAGGCCGACACGCCGCAGTATCGCGATCGCCTGCTGCGCGAGGCGAAGGCGATGGCGCGCCTCGAGCACCCGAACGTCGTGCGCGTGTACGAGGTCGGCAGCGATCGCGGCCGCCTGTTCATCGCGATGGAATTCGTCGACGGCGTCACGCTCACCGTGTGGCTCCAGGAGCGGCGCGGCTGGCGCGACGTCGTCGCGATGTTCCAGCAGGTCGGCGCGGGGCTCGCGGCCGTGCACGGCGCGGGGCTCGTGCATCGCGACTTCAAGCCCGACAACGTGCTCGTCGATCAGAGCGGCCGCGCGCGCGTCGCGGATTTCGGGCTCGCGCGCATCGACGATCACAGCGCGCCCCCGCTGACGAAGACCGGCGTGATGATGGGCACGCCCGGCTACATGGCGCCCGAGCAGCAGTTCGGCTCGAGCGTGGACGCGCGCGCCGATCAGTACAGCTTCTGTGTCGGGCTGCGCGAGGCGCTCGGCGGCCGCCCGCTCGACGACACGCGCTGGAAGGCCGTGCCCGAAGCGGTGCGCGCGGCCGTCACGCGCGGGCTCGCATACGATCCCGACGAGCGGTTCGCGTCGCTCGAGGCGCTGCTCGCCGCGCTCGCCGCCGCCGTCCCGCCGCGCGACGACAACGCGACCGAGCGCGTGCGCGGCAAGCACGACGCCCGCGGAGACGCGGCCTCCGCTGGACCGCGCGCGCGGTGGCCGTACGCGCTCGCCGCGCTCGCCGGGGTCGGCGCGGTCGCGGCGCTCGTCGCGTTCGTCACGTCGAAGCGCCACGATCCGGCGACCGATACGTCGGGACCACCCGCGATCGCACACGCGGCGGTTGGCAGCGATCAGCCGCTGACCGGCAGCGCGAGCGGCGCCGCGCTCGTGCTCGATGCCGGCATCCTGCCGGCCGTCATCGCGGGCGATGCAGGCGAGGGGCGCGTGGCCATCGCGCCGGCCTTGCCCGTCGATGCGGCGCCCGAGATGCCGCGTACCGTGAAGGACGCGGGCGTGAAGCACGTCGTGATCGCGCCGGATGCGAGCGTCACCGCGAGTGGCGCGAATCCTGCGCTCTCCGCGGGAAGTGGCGCGGCGCGGCCGCCGCAGCTGACGATCGACGGCCCGACGACGAAGCACCTGCCCGCCGCGAAGCCCGGCGACCCGGCGCACCTGCCCGCGGTGCGCGCCGCGCTCGCCGACCTCGGCTACACCGGGTTCAACCCCGACGCGCCGCCGGCGAGCCTCGACGACACCGACCCGGTGCAGGCGATCCAGATCGCGATGATCAAGCGCCGCAAGGGCGACTGCGGCCTCGCCTCGACGATGTGGGCGAGCGCGATCGACGCGCTGCCGAAGGCCGGCACCGACGAGCAGGAGCAGTGGAAGGCGCGCGCGTACCTCGGCCGTGCGCTGTGCGCGCTCGGCGCCGGCAAGCCGCAAGACGCGATGGATCTGTCGATGCGCGCGTGGGTGCACGGCGACCAGGGCCAGGTCACGGCGCTGCAGGCGTTCGCGCGCTACGACCTCGCGGTCGCCGCGAACGACTACGACGGCAAGAACGAGGCGTACGCGCGCCTGCTCAACACCGAGCACATCAAGGACGCGACGGTTCATCACGCGCTCGCGCTATGGCTCGACGGCCTCGGCCTCGGCCTGCACCAGGACGCGCCGCTTCATTGATCTTTGAGCATCGAGCGCGCGGCGTTGCGCACGGCGAACGGATACGCCGTCTGCACGGCGGCGAGCTTGAGCTCGTGCTTGGGCAAGAGGCGCAGCACGCGCTGGATCTGATCCGGCCCGAGGCGCGGGTTCGACAGCAGCGCGCGGCGGACCTCGGGGATCTGCAGCCACCCGCCGTTGCCGACGATCAGCTCGATCATCGGCCGCGGCAGCGCGCCCATGCGCGCGATGCGCGCGACCTCGGGGCCCGTGATCCGCGGGTTGCGCAGCAGCGGCTCCCACACCGACTTGCCGTAGATGCGCTCGAGCACGATGCGCTCGGAGAGCTCGCCGTCGCGCGCGTACTTGAGCTGCTGCACGACGGTGAGGCCGCGCAGGCGCTCGTGGACGTTCTTCGCGATGCCGGCCGGCTCGGGATCGTCGTCGGCGGGCGGCTCCGCCTCGGTGGTCGGCGGCTCGGCGGCCGGCTGCTCCTCGGCGGGCGCGGGCTCCTCCGCGACCGGGGCGGGCGGCGAGGCGAGCGCGGCGATCTTCTGCTTCATGTCGGCGTCGCAGCCGATCAGCTGCAGCCCGGCGCCCGCGTCGTTGACGAACACGACGAGCGCGGCCACGCGGAGCTCCTCGCTCCCGCGCATGACGAGCTCGCACTCCTCGTTCAGCGTGACGGACGCGCCCGGCACGAACACGCCACCCGCCGCGAGATCGCGCGCGAGCTCGTGCTTGCCGGCGAGGTCGAGCACCACCTGAGGGCGGGCCATCGCCCGATCCTATCACTGCGCGTTCGTGATCCGGATCGCGACGTCGGCGGCGGGGCCGCTCGGGACTTCGTGCTGATAGGTGTATGCGGCCTTGCGGCACTCGTCGTCGATCGCGTGCCCGCAGACAATGCGCACGCGCAGCCAGAGCGCGGCGTTGCGCTCGCGGCCGCCGGCGAAGCGGCGCCGATACATGTCGAGCGTGCGCAGCGCCTCGGCGTCCTGGCCGAGCGGGCGGTGCAGCAGCACGGCGATCGTGTAGAGCGCGTGCGAGGCCTCGGGGCCGAGCGGCGGCGGCGCGTAGGCCTGCTTCTTGAGCTGCGCGATCTGCGCGGCGGCGTCCGTCTTGCCGTCGACGCGCGGGTCGAATTCGATCGGCAGCTTGCGGATCGCCTGCTGCAGATCGACGTACGGGTCGGTCTGCACGGGCGCGTGCGTCACCGGCTCGCCGAGCACCGGCTGCTCGTCGGCGACGTGCGCGGGGCGCGGGCGCGGATGGGGCGCGGGCGCGGATGGCGCGGTCGCGACGTGATCCCGCAGCGTGACATCGGGTGCGACCGGCGCGACCGGCGCGGGCGCCGCCGGCTTCGCCTCCGCGATCGCGACGACGCCGCCATCGCTCGACCACTCGTGGCCGGCGGTGATCTGCTCGCGCATGCGCTGGCGCGTGACGGCGACCTCGCCTTCGGTCACGCGCACGCCGACGTGCGACGCGCCGTCGTAGCTGACCGAGAACACGGTGCCGACGTCCTCGATCTCCGTGTCGCCGGCGCGGATCACGAACCGGCGATCGGCGCGATGCACGACCGAGAGGTCGAGCGTGCCGCGCGTCATCGTGATGATCGTCTCGTGGCTCGTGTGCGAGACGGCGACGCGCGTATCCGGTGCGCTCGCGATCGTCGCGTCGCCGAGCTCGACCGACTGACGCTCGCCCTTTGCCTCGATGCTGAAGGTCTGCGCGACCTCGGGCGAAGGCGCCGGCGCCTCGGGCTGGTGCAGCTTCCAGCCGATGCCGGCCGCGGCTCCGACCGCGAACGCGACGCCCACGAACGCGAGCAACCGGCGCGGCGCGCGCGCGGGAGGCGCGGCCATCTCCGAGACCTGGACGACGAGCTTGCGCTCGATGTTCGTCAGCCGCTCGTCGTCGAGCTGCTCGACGGGAATGCGGTCGCGCAGCGTCATGCGGCCTCCTGCAGGAACTCGCGCAGCACCGGATCTTCGGCGGCGGCGGCCTCGATGCGCTTGCGCGCGCGCCAGACGCGGAGCTTGGTGGCGGTGACGGAGCTGCCGACGAGCGCGGCGACCTCCGCGAGCGGCCGGCCATCGATCTCGTGCAGCGTGAACGCGAGGCGCGCGGCCGCGCCGAGCTCGTCGAGCACGGTGTAGAGCCGCTTGATGCCATCGCGCGCGAGCTGGCGCGAAGCACCGGGGCCTTCGCCGCCCGGCGCATCTTCATCGACGAGCTCCGCCGTCTGCACGCGACGCCCGCGCTGCGACAGGTAGCGATACGCGACGCGGACACTCACGCGATCGATCCATGTCGCGAGCGACGCCTCCGCGCGCCAGCCGCGCAGCGACTGGAACACCTGGATGAATGCCTCTTGCAGCAGGTCGTCCATGTCGCGGTTCGTGCCGAGCACGCGATACAGGCACGCGTGGACGCGCGCGCGATGCCGCCGGAACAGCTCGCGGGTGGCCGCTGGCTCGCCGGTCAAGCACCGGTCGACCAGGAGCACGTCTTCGACGTAGGCCGTAGCCACGGTCACCACAGTCATCGTGCCTCGGTTCGGCGCCGCGGTTACACGCGCGTGGAAGTGCTCGATTTGCGCCGCGATTTCGAGCGCCGTTTGCGTTCGGGAGCAGAAGCGGGCGCGGTCCGGCCCAGCTCGACGAGCGGCCCCGGGCATTCCGCGCGCAGCCGGCAGCCCTCGCACTCGCCGCCCGACCAGATGCGCTCGTAGATCGCCTGCACGTGATCGAGCAGCGCGGCGTCGTCGGTGACGATGCCGAGCTCGAAGTTGCGGCGGCCGGCGCCCTTCGCGCCGAGCCCCGCGCCCGTCCAGTTCGCGCTGCCGAGGTACATCAGCTCGCCGTCGACGATCACCGTCTTCAGGTGCACGCGCGGGCATCGCCGCAGCGCGAGCCCACCGCCCAGGAGCCGCGGGTGCTGCGCGAGCTCCTTGCGAAACGGCCCGCTCGGGATCTCCGCGTGCAACAGCCGCAGCTCGACGCCGCGCTTCGCGAGGTCATCGAGATGCGAGAGCACGCTGACGTACGGCTGCTTGCGCAGCGTGCGGCGGCGGCCGGGCCGCGCGCGCGAGTCCTCGACCATCAGCTCCTTCACGTTCGCGCTCGCGATCCACACGCTGACCTTCGCCGCCATCACGGCGTGGATCACGCGCTCGTAGTGCGCGCGCCCTTCGATCAGGTCGAGCGCGACGTTCATCAGGTGCCCACGACCGACGGCGTCGCGATGCAGTGCCCGCCGTCGACGACGAGCACGTGCCCCGTGATGTACGCCGCCGCGGGCGAGCGCAGATACACGGCGGCCGCCGCGATCTCGTCGATCGTGCCGAACCGGCCCGCCGGGATGAAGCTCTTCGCCTTCTCCGCGGCGTCGCCCGGCGCGAGGCGCTTCATGCCCTCGGTGTCGCCGATAGGGCCCGGCGCGATGCCGCACGCGCGCACGCCGAAGCGGCCCCACTCGACGGCGAGGTTCTTCGTCACCGCATCGACGCCGGCCTTCGCCGCCGACGCGTGAATCTGCAACGGCGTGCCGTGATAGTGGAGCGTCGCGCTGATGTTGAGGACGAGGCCGTCCTTGCACGCCATCAGCGGCTCGGCGCATGCCTTCGTCGCGTTGAACGTGCCGAGCAGATCGATGTCGATCACCGTCTTGAACGCGTTCGGCGACAGCGCGGCGGCGGGCGCGAGGAAGTTGCCGGCCGCGCCGTTGACGAGCGTCGTCAGCTTGCCGAAGCGATCGAGCACGGTCTTCACCGCCGCGGCCAGCTCGTCCGGTTTCCGGACGTCGGCGGCGACGGCCATCGCGCCGATCTCCTTCGCCGTCTGCTCGAGCACGTCGAGCTTGCGGCTGACGATGCACACCTTCGCGCCCAGGCGCGCATACGCGGCGGCGATCCCGCGACAGATGCCGGTGCCACCGCCGGTGACGAGCGCCACGTGGCCGGCGAGCAGATCGTCGCGAAAGACGTCGAGAGGGGAGGGCATTGCGCGATCTTGCACGCGCGCGAAGAAAACTGAAACCGCGCGACGACGACGTTGTCTCAGTCTGTGAACGCGACGCTGCTGCTCTCGACGAGCGGCACTGCTGTCGCCCTGCTGGAGGAGCCTCATGCGTGGCCCCATCGTCTGTGCCCTGGCACTGCTATCTACCGTTGCGTCCGCTCAACCCAAAGCTCGCTCGCTCGCCGACTGCACGAGCTTCGATCAGCAAGACAAGGACGACGTCACGGTCGACCTGACCGTGCGCAACAGCTGCACGATCCCGGTCGACTGCACGGTGTCGTGGAAGGTCGTGTGCGCGCCGAAGTCGAAGAAGCGGCGCAGCGAGCACCCGGAATCTCGCAAGCTCGCGCTCGTCGAGGGCACGGCGGGATCGACCCAGGCCTCGGCGGCCGTGTGCGGCGACGACGCGTGGTCGATCGAGGCGATCGAGTGGAGCTGCGCGCCGAACAAAGAATAGGGCGAGTAGTTTCAGCGGGTTACCCCTGCGACGTCGTCTGTAGATCGAACTTCTCGGCGCTGCGTTTGTACTAGCGAGTGATGAAGCCAAGTAGCCGGTTCTCCTGGCCTTGGCGGCGCGTCGCTCGCTCTGTACACACGTAGTATAAGGACCGAGAAGACCATGGACCGCCAGGACATCGACGCGCTGCTGATCGGCGCCCTCTACGGCGAGCTCACGCCCGCCGACGAGGCCCGCCTGGCGGCGCATCTCGAGAGCCACCCGGCGGACAAGACCGCGCTCGATGACCTCAAGTCAGCGCGCGAGCAGGTCAAGCAGAGCCGGATCTTCGAGCTGCAGAGCGAGCCGCCGCAGGCGATCTCGGCCGTGCTCCTTCAAGAAGCGGCGCGACGCGCGCCCCGAAAGTCGGTCGTCGCGTCGGACGCGCAGGAGTCGTGGTTCCACCGCTTCGTTCGCAGCTTCGCCGCGCATCCCGCGATGGCGGCGGCCGCGATGCTCGTGCTCGTCGTCGGCATCGCCGGCACGCTGTACGTGAAGAACGGCACCGTCGGCGTCGAGAAGACCGCCGGTCAGTCCGAGGAGGTCGCGGCGACGAACGCACCGGTCGCGACGCCGCCTGCCGCCGAGCCGATGGCGAAGGACCAGGCCGGCGCGGGCTCCGCCGCGTATCAGGTCGGGCTCGCCGAGGGCCAGCTCGATCGCAAGGAGCAGGTCGTCGAGCGCCAGCAGGAGTCCGAGATCAAGACGGCGGAGGACAAGGCGTCCGAGCGCGCGAAGCTCGCGCAGACAACGCCACCGGCGACCGCGACGGCGAAGACCGACTCGACGGGCGCGTACGAGCCGAAGCCGGCCGCGCACGCGTCGAAGAGCAAGAAGGGCACCGGCTATCTCGAGGTCGAGACGCCGCAGCAGATGCCCAAGGAGATGCCGGATACCGCGGATGGCGAGGCCTACGGTGGCGACCAGGTCGCGCAGAAGCAGGCGGGCCCGAACAGGTTCGCGAGCCCACCGGGCGGCGGCGGCGCGCCGAGCGGCGTGGCGGTCGGCGGCGCGGCGACCGGCGCGGCAAACGCGGCTCCGCAGCAGCCGGCGCCGGCGCCACAGGTCGCGGCCGCACCGCCTCCGCCACCGGCCGACTACGCGAAGAACGCGCCGAGCAAGGCGGCGACGAAGCCCGCGCCCGCGAAGACCGTCTCGAAGGCGCCAGCGCCGAAGGCGGAGCAAGCGCCCGTCGAGGCGACGCGCGGCGATACCGATCTCATCGCGTGGGCGAAGCGCCAGCACGCCGCCGCGATCGCGAAGGTCAAGGCCGGCGACTGCAGCGCGGCCGCCGCGCTCGCCGTCAACGTGCGCAGCCAGGCGTACGGCTACTACCAGCAGAACATGGCGAACGATCGCGAGCTCAAGGGCTGCGCGTCGTACATCGCCAACGCGGTCAACCGCGAAGAAGAGCGCACGAGCAAGCCGAAGGCGGCGAAGTCGGCGCCCGACGAAGCGCCCGCCGCGACGCAGTCGAAGTAGATCAGAACGCCGCGCAGCGATAGAAGTCGCTGTCGTGGATCGCGGTCGCGAGGTCGGCGGTGCCGCCGTTGAAGATCGCGCCGTACGTGTTATCGCCGGCGCCGTAGTCGACGATCGTGAAGTGGCGGCCCGTCGGCACGTGCGTGATCGTCTGCAGGTCGATCTCGTGCTGGTCGGCGGCGGCGAACGCGTCGTCGACGGTCATCACGTCGGTGTGCGAGCTCTCGTGCATCGCGAGCACGATGCGCTGCGCGTCGAGCGCCGACACGCCGGCCGACGAGAACAGGCGCTGCTGCGGATCGACCTGCCACGCGGCGTTCGAGTCGAGATCGCCGAGCGTGCTGCCGAACAGGCAGGGCGGGGCGCATCCGGCGCCCGTGCAGTCGAGCTGGACGTTGAAGCTGCCGCGCGTCGAGGCCGAGTAGCCCTTGACGAGCACGCGGTACTGGCCGAGGCCGAGCGTCTTGTCGATCGACGACCACTCGCTCGTGCCGTCGTCGTCGTTGCGCGCGATGTACGAGCCCCAGCCGGTCGCGCCCATCTTGTAGAGGTAGAGCACGGTGTCGACGCTCGCCTGGTGCGGCGTGCGCGACGTGTACGCGTGGACCTCGGCCGTCGTCGCGAGCGCGAACGTCCACGCGTGGTACTTCGCGGTCGACGACAGCTTGCCGGTCTGCGCGTCGCCGAACGCGATCGAGCCGTGGTCGGTCGGCGCCTGGAACGAGTCGAGCTTGCCGTCGCTCGGGACGTCGTCCTCGGGGCCCTTCGTCGTCGGATCGGCGGCACAGGCCGCGAGCAGCAGGAACGCAAAGGCTACGCGCATGGGGCGCGTTCATACTCACGAGCGGCATTCCGCCGCAAGCGGCTATCGCTGTAGCCACTTCGCAAGCGCGCGATTTGCGGTGGCGAGCGCGGAGAGCGGCGGCGGCGGGAGTACGACCTCGCTCTTCGTCGCCCAGAAAATGGTCGGGCCCTTCACGCGATGCAGCGCCGCCGCGGCCTTCGCGGAGTACACGCCGTCGAGCCGCACCGGTAGCGAGCCGAGCGCGGCGCGCGCGCGCTCCGTGATGCGGCCGTAGCCGCGCCCGAGCTCGTGCGCATCGAGCACCAGGCGCGTCGCGTCGAGCTCCACGCGCGGGCCGCCGAGCTTCGCGATGCGCTCCAGCGACCGGCGCGCGAGCGCGAGCACGAGGACGCGCGACGTCACCGGCCACGGCGTCACGCGCACCGCGTGGATCACGGGCAGCGGCCAGCGCCACACTCCCGCCGCGCGCGCGAGCTGCGTGCCCGCGAGCAGCCCCGCGCTCGTGCACGTGCTCCCGATCGGCAGCACGATCTGCGCGGGCGGCGGCGCGAGGCCGGCCTCGATCTGCTCGGCGAGCTCGAACGCGGCGGTCATCGCCCCGACGGTGCCGATCGGCGTCGCGCCTCCCGGCGGCATCACGAGCTCGCGCCGCGCCTTCATCCAGCCCGCGAACGGCACCTCGACGACGCTGCGCAGCCGCACGATCTCGCAGCCGCTCGCGATCAGCGCGCCCGCATTCTCGGCGGCCCACTTGCTCGCCGGCTGCGGGAACAGGATCACGCCCGCATCCATGCCGAGCCGCCGCGCGTGCACGACGGTCGCGACGCAGTGGTTGCTGCCGTACGCGCCGATCGACCAGATGCGTCGCGCGCCGAGCGACTGCGCGTGCCCGAGCCACGCCTCGAGCGTGCGGACCTTGTTGCCGCCGTACGCCGGGCTCGACGCGCCCTCGCGCTTGACCCAGAGCTCGTCGCGCGCGTGAACGAGCGGTGTCGGCCACGTGCCGAGGTCAGCCCACGGCAGCTCGACGCGCGGGAGCCACTTCTCGATCATCCACGCGACCCCCGCAAGGCGGGCTCAGTGCTTGTGCTCGGGCACGTACTCGGCCGGAGCCGTACCGCCGTCGCCGAACAGGAACGCCTCGCACTGCTCCTTGAGCACGTCGTGCGCCTTCTTCTGCGTCAGGTCGAGGCGGTACTCGTTGACGATGCGCTTGGAGTGCTCGATCCACTCCTGCCACGCCTTGGCCGAGATCGAGTCGTAGATGCGCTGGCCGAGGGCATCATTGAAGGGCTTGTAAGGCAGCCCGGGTAGCTCTTCTCCGAGCTTCACGCACTTGACCATCCGGCTCATGTGCGGCTTGTAGCACGCTTCGTCGTCAGCATTTGCCCACCAGTGGCCGGACCTTTCCATTAGGATGCGGTTCATGGTTCGGATCCGTCACCTTGCTGTCACCGGGCTCTGCCTCGTCGGATGCGGAAGCGACCCGGGACTCGAAGACTATTTTCCGAAGCTGCCCGCGCCGACGGGCGGTGCGCAGCAGGTGTTCGCCGGTGAGGTCACCGATGCGAACCAGCTTCTCACCGGCCCCGCGCAGAGCGGCCTCGTCGGCGACTTCTTCATCAAGAACGACAAGGCGTCGTTCATCATCCAGGCGCCGACGCGCGTGATCGGCGTGATCCCGCAGGGCGGCAACCTCGTCGACGCCGCGCTCGTCGACGGCACCGGCAAGCAGGTCACCGACGATCACTTCGGCGAGCTGGGCCTCATCTACCTGCTCGGCCGCACATGCGAGCCCGACAAGGTCGAGGTCGTCCGCGACGGCAGCAAGGGCGGCGCCGCCGTCATCCGCGCGACCGGCAAGAGCGGCAACGACGACTTCATCAACATCAAGGGCATCGGCCTCTTGCCGATCACGGCCGACGTCGATCCCGACATCGAGGACGGCGTCGAGTGCGCGACGACGTACATCCTCGAGCCCGGCTCGACGACGCTGCAGGTCTATCACTCGCTGTTCAACGCCGGCGCCGACGACATCGCCGGCCCGATGGGCACGATCGCCGACACCGGCGGCAACACCGAGGCGTGGACGAACACCCACGGCTTCGAGCGCGCCGACATCTCGGCGCTCGCGACACTCTCCAAGCCGCAGCCGAGCGACTACACGGTCTATCAGGGCCCGGGCGTCGCGTACGGCATCATTCCGCGCCACGACACGCCGACGAAGCACACGCAGGCGCTGATCGCCGGCGTCTCGATCATCCTCGACGGCAACGACGCGCTCCTCGACATCCTGCAGAAGGACAAGTACTTCCTGCACCTCAAGCGGCAGAAGGGCCTCTTGCAGCGCTACGACGTCGTGGTCGGCCACGATGCGAGCGACATCGACGCCGTCTGGCGCACGGGCAACGGCGAGACGCTCACGCCGGTCAGCGGCACGGTCGCCTGGACCGCCGGCGGTCCGGCCACCGGCGCGCGCGTCGGCGTGTTCGTCGACGGCAACAACAACGGCGTGCTCGACGATGCGACGGTCGACGCCGATGGCGACGGCATCGCCGACGACCACGCGATCGCCTACCTCGACGTCGCCGCCGACGGCACGTTCTCCGGCCAGGTCCCGACCTCCGCGGGCAACCTGTTGCTGCGCGCCGAGGTCAAGAATGTCGGGCGCTCCCAGGCGATGCCCGTCGGGCCCACCGTGAACCTCACCGTTCCCTCGCCGATCAAGGTCGACTTCCAGATCCTCGACGCGGATACCAGCGCGGCGATCCCCGGACGTCTGCTCGTCGTCGGCGACCACCCGGCGTTCCCCGATAACCGCGTGTTCGAGACCGCGGATCGCCAGGCCGGCGTCGTCACGCAGGAGCACGCGATCCGCGGCACGACCGTCGACATGGGCGACGGCGTCGACCCGGCGCTCTACCTGCCCGCCGGCGGCAACTATCGCATCTACGCCTCGCGCGGCACCGAGTGGTCGGCCGATTCGGCCGCCGTCACCGGCACCGCCGACGTGAACCTCACGTTCCACCTCAAGCACGTCGTGCCAACCGACGGCTACTACGCGACCGACTGGCACGTGCACCAGGTCGGCTCGCCGGACTCGCCCGTGCTCTCCGACGAGCGCATCCGCAGCGCGGTCTCGGCGGGCGTCGAGATGTTCGCGGTCACCGATCACGACTACGTCAGCGATCTGCAGCCGCTCGTCGAGCAGATGGGCCTGCAGAACCTGCTGCGCGTCGTGCCGGGCATCGAGGTCACGCCGTTCCCGTACGGCCACTTCAACAGCTGGCCGATCCAGCCCGACAACTCGAGCGCGAACCACGGCGCGATCGACTGGGGCCGCGGCGCCACCGAAGGCCTGGCGATGGTCCCGGGCGAGATCTTCGACGCGATGCGCGCGCGCGGCGGCAAGATGGTGCAGGTCAACCACCCGCGCGACTCGAGCTTCACCGAGTTCCAGGCCGCGTTCGATCGCGCGAACCTCAAGTTCGACTACACGGCGCGCATGATCTACGGCGACTACATGACCGCCGACGTGCCGAACGACTGGCTCCGCCTGCCCGAGACCTCGCTGTGGAGCGATCAGTTCACGGGCCTCGAGATCTGGAACGGCTTCAACATGGCCGACACCAACAACGACATGCTGCGCGAGAACACCAAGCTCGATCGCACCATGCGCGACTGGCTCTCGATGCTCTCGCTCGGCTTCTACGTCACGCCCGCCGGCGACAGCGACACGCACACGACCGTCGCTGACCCCCTCGGCATGCCGCGCACGTACGTCCGCGTCGCGAGTGACACCGCCGCCGCGCTCGCCGACGGCACCGCGGTCGACGCGGTGGTCGCCACCCAGACCGGCGCCGGTGGCACCGCGCGCGACGTCGTCGTCACCGACGGCCCGATGATCTCCGTCACCTCCGGCGGCCAGCCGGCGATCGGCCGCCAGATCCCGTCGGTCGGTGCGCCCGTCACGCTGACCGTCACGATCGTATCGGCCGACTGGGCGCCGTTCGATACGCTCGAGGTCTTCGCGAACACCACGCCCGACGGCATCAAGGGCAAGGACGCCGTCTCGACGCTCGTCCCGCTCAAGTGCTGGACGTCGCGCACGCTCGCGTCGCTCAACGCGAACGATCCGTGCGTCAAGGCCGCGATCGCTCCGGAGGCGATGACGGTCACGCTCGCGAACCTCCCGGGCGGCGGTGGCTACCACCGCTACGAAGCGACCGTCACCGTCACGCTCGACGCCGCCGACATCGCGGCCGCCACGCGCGCCGGCGCCACCGGCACGGACGCCTGGCTCGTCTTCCGCGCCCGCGGCGACCGCGGCATTTTCCCGATCCTGCCCAAGGGCGACACGATCACGGACATGACGATGCCCGCGCTCCTCACGGGCGACCGCGCGACGATCGATACCGCCCTCACCGGCCACGGCATTTCCGCCGAAGCCGTGACCGCGCCAGTTTTCGTGGACTTCGATGGCGGCGGCTACCGGGCCCCGTTTGCGCCCTAGCGGGGCGTGCTATCACAGACCGAGGGATTCATGGATCAGCTCTGGGAATTCAGCGTAGTAGCGGTCGCGTTCTGGACGATCCTCGGCTTCTCGGTCGTCGCCCTCGCCGTCGCGATCGAGCGCGCGATCGCCCAGTGGTCGTTCGTGACCCGCGCCCGCGCCCTCGGCGACACCGTCACCCGCTGTCTCTCGCGAGGCGCCCTCGAAGAAGGCCGCTCCGCCTGCGAGCGCTCCCCATCGCCCATCGCCGACGTCTTCCTCGTCGGCTACGAGCGCCTCAACCGCTCCAAGCCCGAGCACGTCGTCACCGCCGTCCACCGCGAGCGTCTCCGCGTCAACCAGGACCTGCGCACCCGCATGTGGGTCCTCGGCACCGTCGGCGCGACCGCCCCGTTCGTCGGCCTCTTCGGCACCGTCGTCGGCATCATGAAGGCGATGGGCCAGTTCCACGGCGAGGACGAGGTCAAGTTCGCCCAGGTCTCCGGCCCGATCTCCGAAGCCCTCATCGTCACCGCGGTCGGCATCATGGTCGCCGTCATGTCGGTCGTCTTCTTCAACTTCTTCTCCCAGAAGGCGAACCGCATCGCGACGGAGATGAAGCTCCTCACCGACGAGTTCCTCGAGCTCCTCCTCGACCCGCCCGGCGACTCCCAGCCCTCGCGCGGCAAGCGCCCCGCCGCCGACGAAGACGAGACCTCGTCCTCGTCCTCCTCCTCCAAACCCCGCACCACCAAAGGCGATGGCGATGGCACTCGGGAAGCAGCCTGACGTCTCCGACGACACGGACGACGGCGGCGAGAACCTCTTCGCCGAGATCAACATCACCCCGCTCACCGACGTCTTCCTCGTCATGGTGATCATCTTCATGGTCTCCGCGCTGGCCGTCCAAGCCGAAGCCCGCAAGGCCAAGGACAAGGTCGTCAAGCAGGCCGAGGAGAAGGCCGAGATCGAGAAGAAGTCCGGCCTGCGCGTCAACCTCCCCTCGGGCCAGGCCCAGGAGATCGATCCGTCCAAGGCCTCGCTCGTCCTCGTCATCCCGATCAACGGCGACGTCAACGTGGGCGGCAAGAACATCCCGGAGGGCGAGCTGGACAACCTGCTCCAGGCCGCGTTCGCGCGCGACAAGAACACGCAGGTCATCATCAAGGCCGACAAGGGCGTGCAGCACGGCCGCGTGGTCAACATCATGGAGCGCGCGAAGCACGCGGGTCTGCTCCACCTCGCGATCGGCACGAGCGGCTAGCGCGGCGGGTGGGCGGCCGCGTGCCGATGCGCGGGTACCGACGCGTCGCCGGTACCGACGCGTCGCCGGTACCGACGCGTCGCGGGTACCGACGCGTCGCCGGGCACCGATGCGTCGCCGGGTGCCGATGCGTCGCCGGGTGCCGATGCGTCGCCGGGTGCCGATGCGCGCAAGCGAGCCGCCGCAGCATGGCCTTCGGCCGGGGGTGATCCCGAGCGCGCGGCGGCAGAGACGGTCGCGAGCGGCGCGCCGAGCGCGAGGCGTCCGCGATGCTGACGTTCAAGTTGACCTCGGGGGAGAGAAGCGGAACGTGCGAGCCCTTCTCGAAGAGAGACGCGGCGCGCCCCGAGTGAGAGCTCGGCGAAGTTGGTACGGCGAGTAGCTCGCTGGGATCCGAACGACTCGATTCGATGCGGGCGACGCGATTCGACGCGGGCAAAGCAACAGCGCACGATGGATATCGGCGCAATCAGGGTTGCGCGCGGCGTGATCGTGCTTACGGTGTTCGCATGGGCCGGCCGCGCAAGCGCCACATCCAGCAGCCGCTGTTCAAGTCGCGCGGCGGCAAGCGTCGTGGTGCCGGTCGCCCGATCACGCCCGGCCGCTATCGCGCGAGCGAGGCCCACCGCGTACGACCGTCGATCACGAAGGCGACGCCCGTCCACGTCACCCTGCGCGTCGTGCAGCAGCTCCAGGCATTGCGCACGCGCGATGCGTATGCCGCCGTGCGGCGTGCCCTTCGGTGCGTGTACCGCCGGCGCGACTGTCGCGTCGTTGGCATCAGCATCGAGCAGTCGCACGTGCACCTGCTCGTCGAGGCGCACGACAAGACGGCGCTCGCGCGCGGCATGCAGGCGTTCGAGATCTCGGCGGCGAAGCACCTGAACGCGATGTACTCGAGCCGCCGCGGCGTTCCGTTCGAGCGGCGGCGGCGCGGCGCGGTGTTTGCCGACCGCTACAACGAAGAGGTCATCACGAACCGCCGCCAGGCGCGCCACGCGTGGAGCTACGTGCTCAACAACTGGCGCAAGCACGGCGAGGATCGCGTGCCGGAGCTGCGCGCGTTCGCGATCGATCCGTTCTCGAGCGCGTCGAGCTTCGAAGGCTGGGCCGCGCCGGTGCACGGCTGGCCACCGACCTACGAACCGCTGCCCGTGCATGCGCCGGCAAGCTGGCTACTCAGCACCGGCTGGCGCATGTATGGCCTGATCGATCCGCGCGAGGTGCCGGGCAGGCGCGCGTCGAGGCGTGCGTAGTGCCGGGCAGGGCGCCTCGATGCGTGCGTAGCGCTCGGCAGGGGCGCGTCGATGCGCGCGTGTGCCGGGCAGGGCGCGTCCGTGCGTGCGAGTGCCGGCCGGGTGCGTCGGTGCGTCGGTGCGTGCGAGTGCCGGGCAGGGCGCGTCGGTGCGTGCGAGTGCCGGCCGGACGCGCGTCGATCTTGGCTCGCGCCCGCCGGGTGCGCTCGAGGTCCGTTCCTCGACGGGCGGGTCCACCCGGTAGCTGCGTCACGCGGGGACGCCGAGTAGCTGCAGTAGCGGTTCGGCGTGGACGCGGCGCTCGAAGCGCATGACGCACGCACCAGGCGGCGGCTCGTCGTCGTCGCACGCGCGCGTCGAGTCGACGCACAGGACGACCTCGCCCGCGCCGACCGCGCGGTAGCGCGCGAGCTTGCGCGCGAGGTACTCGGGCGTCCAGAAGCCCACGATCTCGATCCAGATCGTGCGGTCACCGACGTCGATGCCCAGGTCAGGACACGCGAGCGGGCCGCCCCCGTGTGTGCCGGGACGCCGGGCCGTGATAGGTGTGCGCTGCGCGAGTGCCGGTGGCGCGCGGCGAACTCGAATGCCGTGCGGCGCGCCGATTCGTTCGAGGTCGGTCGCGAGCCGCTCGACGAGCGCCCAGCTCCGCGGCGCGGCCGCGGGCAGGAGCACCGGCGAATCGACGCGCACCTCGTATAGCTGCCCGTGGGCCTCGGCGCGAATCGTCAGCGCGAAGGTCTTGCACGTCGCGAGCAGCGGAACGAGGCTGCCGAGTGCCCGACCGTACACCGCGGTGCCGTGGCAGAGCGCGAGTGGGCCGGCGATGTCGAGGACGGTCTCGCGAACGTCGGAGGCCGCAGCTGGTTCGCTCGACAAGGTGTGGTGTGGCGGCGATTGGGTCGGGGCGGTGGCGTGCGGTTGGGTCGGGGCGGTGGCGTGCGGTTGGGTCGGGGCGGTGGCGTGCGGTGGCGGTCGGGTCGGGGCGGTGGCGTGCGGTGGCGGTCGGGTCGGGGCTGTGGCGTGCGGTTGGGTCGGGGCGGTGGCGTGGTGTGGCGGTCGGGGCGGCGAGGTCGCGTGCGATACCTGGCGCTCGGAGGCCGTGACGATCAAGCCGCGCGCGGCGCACCCGCGGAGCAGCGGGCTCGCATCGCCGCGGATGACGATCTCGAGCGAGTGCGCACGCGCCAGCGCGCGCTGCAAGAGGCCGACGTTCGCGAGCGCCGCGACCTCGGTCGGCGTCGGGCGGCCGTGCGTCAGCTCGATCGGACGCTCGCGCGGCACGTCGGCCCACAGGATGCGCTCGAGCGTCGCTGGTGAGATCGCGAGCTGCGTGGCGACGGTCTCGATGCGGGCTGTGCGGGCGGCGTCGTCCAGAGCGGGGACGCCCAGGAGAAGCGCACGCGCGCTGCGAGCGAGATCGGCGTTATCCGGGCGCCCGGCGAGCAGGCGCCGCAGCG
Source organism: uncultured Kofleriaceae bacterium (assembly GCA_964446175.1). Classification (GTDB taxonomy): domain Bacteria; phylum Myxococcota_A; class Polyangia; order Haliangiales; family Haliangiaceae; genus JABFXX01. The sequence goes on along the minus strand of CAYUNM010000015.1, from coordinate 68,651 downwards.
CGGAGGTTGCGGCCTGCAGGCGGCGCGGCGAGCTGGGGCGCGGGGCGGTACGCCGTGGGGTGGCGTGGTTGTCGTTGTCGTTGTCGTTGTCGTTGTCGTTGTCGTTGTCGTTGTCGTTGTCGTCGCGGCCGGGCGAGCGCAACCACGCTCCGCCTTCGATCATCTCGAGCGCGACGCGCCAGGGTTGGCCGGCGAGGAGCGCCACCGCGTCTGTCAGATCGGCGATCCAGGACAAGTCATCGGTGCCGAGCAGCTGGAGCGCGCGCGACCTCGTGGCGTCGGTGTCGGTGGTCGCCGCTCGTGAGTGTCGGGCGGAATCGTCGGCCGGTGGCTGACGCGGGGGAACGGTGATGATCCGGCGCGTGCGGACGGGAGCCTGCGCGGGCGCGGATGGCGGCGTCGCGGGCGCGGATGGCGGTGTCGCGGGAGCTGGTGCTGCGGGCGGCGCCGAAATCGACGATGCGGAGGGTGGCGATGACGGTGGCAGCGGCGGTGACGGCGGTGGCGTGAGCGGTGCGGTCATGGCGCGACCTCCGTGAATGTGGGGAGCTTGGCGTCGGGTGGCGGGGAGCCCGGGTACGCGTCGGGCGTGAATGGGCGATTGCGGCGGGCGAGCTGGTCGAGCTCGGGCGAGTGGGCGATCGCGAGCTCGTAGATGACGGCGCGCTTGTTCGGGCGGGGGCGGAGCACGCGGCCGATGCGCTGGACGTGGCGGCGCTCGCTGCCGGTGCCGCCGACGATGATCGCGATGTCGGCCTCGGGGACGTCGAGGCCTTCGTCCAGGACCTGGGAGGAGACGAGGACCGGGGCATCGCCCGCGCGGAAGCGGGCGAGCATGCGGGTGCGCTCGGCGCGCTTGATATCGGCGGTGATCGGGACGACGAGGAGCTCGTGGGCGATCGCGTAGGCCGTCGCGTTGTCGGCGGTGAAGATCAGGATGCGGTCGCTCGCGTGCTGGGCAAGGAGATCGCGGAGCGCGGCGCGCTTGGCGGCGGGGTACGCGAGGACGGCGCGGGACGCGCGCCAGGCGGTGAGGGCGGCGCGGCCGCGGGCGGTTCGGTAGGCGGCGGCCGTGAAGTCCTGCCAGGTGGCATTCGGTTGGCGGCGCTGGTGCTCGCCGTAGGCGGTCGCGAAGATCGCGCGGTGCGTGCGGTAGGCGGCGCGTTCGTCGCGGGTGAGGGCGAGGGGGATCGTGATCGCGTCGAACGGGGCGAGCGCGTCGCCCGCGAGCTCGGGGATCGAGATCGAGTAGATCGTGGGGCCGACGTGCGTCTCGAGCGAGAGGGCGGTGGCGCCGGTGGGCGGGGTCGCGGTGAGGCCGAGGCGGGCGGGCGCGACCAGCATCTCGAGGATCTCGTGCGGGCACCAGGCGCCGACGTGGTGCGCTTCGTCGACGACGACGAGACCGAAGCGGTCGCCGACGCGCGGGGCCCAGGTGATCGCGGAGGCGTAGGTCGCGACCGTGAGCGGCTCGACGCGGTGGGCGTTGTCGCCGAGGCGGCCGATGGCGGTCGGGGCGTAGGCTTCGAGCGTGCGCGCCCACTGATCGAGGAGGATGCGGGTCGGGACGAGGACGAGGGTGGAGGTGCGCAGGGTGGAGATCGCGGCGAGGGCGGCGAGTGTCTTGCCGGCTCCGGTGGGGAGGGCGATCACGCCGCGGTGGTCGGCGGCGCGCCAGGCTGCGACCGCGGCTTGCTGATACCAGCGGAGCGGTGGGTGGGTGAGCGGGTGCGCGAGGGGCGCCGGCGCGATCATGTCCGTGGCGCGGACGCCGTTGTCCGCGATCCGGACGCGCAGCTCGGACAGACAGGAGGCGGGCATTCGCCAGGCAGAGAGCTCGGAATCCCAGCTCGCTCCGTCGAGGATGCCGGGCGCGAGACCCGGCTCGACGCGGTCGAGCACGAGCGTTCCACGATCGAAACGGATGCGCATGCGGAGGGCGCACAGCAAGCGCCGCGCCAGCGCGCGCCCCGATCCTGCGCGCGCCGCGCGCGTCCGGCCCCGCGGCTACTTGATGCGCGTGATCGTGAAGCCGCGCGCGCGCAGGAGCGAGACGATGCCCCTGTCGCCGATCGTGTGGTCGGCGCCGACCGCGACGAACACGCCGGAGTCGCTGAACAGCTTCTCGAGCTGCGGGATCCAGCGCGCGTTGCGCTGGTAGACCATGACGTCGTCGAGGTGATCGATCTCCTCGTTCGTGTAGCCGCCGGCGAGCATCTGCTTGCGGTTCTTCTCGTCGGTGCCGGGCGTGTCGTCGGTGCCGGCGCAGTACTCCGCGAGGTCGTCGTGGCTGTCCTGGCGGAGCTCGTCGCGGTTCTTGGTCTGCTCGATCGCGGTCTTGAGCGCACGCAGGTCGAGCAGCCGATCGAGCAGCTCGTCCTGGAACTGCGACGTCTCGAGGCCGCGCGTCGGGATGTGCCGGGCCGCGACCTCGTGCTCGATTTCGAGGTCGAGGGTCGCGGAGATGTCCTCGTACTCGACCATCATCGAGATCATCGCGGTCGCCGGGCGGCCGTGCTCGACCGCATGGGCCGCATCGGTGCCGACGAGCTCGACGTAGTGCGACCAGTCGGTCGAGCCGACCGCGTCCTCGAGATCGATCGGCGGCGCGTGGCTGTCCGAGTCGTCGCCCGGCGCGACCTCGAAGACGGCGAGCTTGGAGGCATCGATCGTGTCGCGGACGATCGGCGGGAACTTCGCGAGCGGCACGCTGACGTGACGGGTGCCGAGGATGTAGCTCGTCTTGCCCGCCTTCTCGACGCGGAAGAAGTACGGGCCGGTCACGGCCGGGCACGCCTCGTCCGCGAGCTTGTGGCGCTCCATCAGCGATGGGGGCGCGTTCTCGGGCGACGCGACGGCCCACGGATCGCCCGCGGCCCACGGATCGTGCGCGGAGCCAGCCGCGCCAGCCGAGCCGGCGATGGCGACCGCGGCGCCCGAGCCGCGCGCGGGCGGCGGGGCAGGCGAGTCGCGACACGCGCACGCGAGCGCCGCGACCGCGGCGAGCCACTTCATGCGCCGAGTGTAGCGCGCTCGATCCAGGCGGCGAACGTCGTCATGTACTTCCTGAGGAACTCGCGGGTCGAGTCGTTCGTCAGCTTGCCGCTCGCGTCGAACAGCTTGTCGGCGCCGTTGATGTACGCCTCGGGCTGCTGGAGCGCCGGCATGTCCAGGAACACGAGCGACTGGCGCAGGTGATGGTTCGCGCCGAACGCGCCGAACTGCCCCGGCGACACGCTGATGATCGCGGCTGGCTTGCCCGACCAGATGCTCTTGCCGTACGGGCGCGAGCCGACGTCGATCGCGTTCTTCAGCACGGCCGGCACGGAGCGGTTGTACTCGGGCGTCGCGAAGATGACGGCCTGCATCGCGCGCATCTTGTCGCGGAACGCGACCCACTCGCGCGGCGGCGCGTCGGTCTCGAGGTCCTGGTTGTAGAACGGCAGCGCGCCGATCTCGACGTGCTCGAGCTTCAGCTGCGCGGGCGCGACCTCCCACAGCGCGTTCGCGACCTTGCGCGTGATCGAATCCTTGCGGAGGCTGCCGACAAGCACGGCGACGTTAGTCATGCCGGCAGCCTACGCCTCGGTCGCGGGACGCGCCGCAGATCGATGACACTTCAGAGCAGGACGCCGCCGCTCGGCACGCCCGCATCGACGACAGGAGGCGGCTCACTCGGCGCCGGCTCCACAGGCAGCGCGCTTCCCATCGGAGCGTGCGGCGCCTCGATCGGAGCGGGCGCGGCGGCCTCGGGCGGGGGCGCGCCGGCGGGTCCGGAGCGCAGCTCGTCGGAGAGGCGGCGCACGAACGTGGACCACGCGTCGGCATCGGTGACGTGGCGCGGCCGCTGCGCCGCCGCCGCTTCGAACTGCTTCGCGGCATCGACGAGCGCGGACTGCGCGTCGCGGAGCCGCAGCGTCGCGCGCCAGTACGTGACGTCGCCCTGCAGCCGCTCGATCTCCTTGCGCTGATCTCGGCGCTCCGGCGAGCGGGCGAGCAGCAGTGCCTGCGTGAGCTCGTCACTGACGATGTCGAGCGGCGCGGCCGAGCCCTGCTTGTCGAGCAGCTGCTTGCCCGTCAGCGCGGTGCTCGCGCGATCGACGAGCTGCGCCAGGTACAGCTTCTCGAGCTCGTCGAGCGTGTCCGTCTCGTGCTCGGTGCACTCGGCGTTCGCGGGCAGCGCGATCGGCTTCCACTGCGGGCCGGCGAGCGGATGGCTGCCCCACGGCGGGAACGAGCGGCCTTGCTCCGGCGTCACGCGGTCGGTCGAGCACACGAGCAGGTAGCGGTCGCTGTTGGCGCGGCCGAGGAAGATCAGCGCGACGATGCCGAGCCCCGCGACGAGCGAGAGCCCCGCGATCACCTGCACGCGCCGGTTCTTCGGCGCGACGGGCTCGTCGGGATCGGGCGGCGGCTCCGGCTCGCGACGCCGGCGCTTCGGCGCGCCGACCGCATCTTGCAGATCCGCGGCAGGCGGGAGGATCGATTCGTCGGGCGGGAAGTGGTTGGGCGACGGCGCGAGCGCGCCCTCGGGCCCGGTGTAGCCCTGGATCGGCGACGGCGCGAGCGCTTCGATCGCCTGTGCCGGCTCGGGGATACTCGTCGTGGCGCCCAGCGCGGGCGCCGCCTCCGTACCGACGACCTCTTCGGGCTTGTCGTCGGCCGGGTCACTCACGGGGCGACCTCGACGCGGTTGCGGCCGCGCTGCTTCGCCCCGTACAAGGCCTCGTCGGAGCGCTCGATCAGATCCGGCATGCCTTCGCCGATCCGCCACTGCGCGATGCCGACCGACACGCGCAGCAGCAACGCGAGGCCATCTCCCACGTCGAACGCGCGCTCGCACACGCGCTGGCGCATGCGCTCGCCGACCTCCCACGCGCGGCCCGCATCGGCCTTCGGCAGCACGACGAGGAACTCCTCGCCGCCGTAGCGCACGAGCAGATCGCCGCCGCGGATCGCACCGCGCAGCCGGCGCGCGACCTCGGCGAGCACGAGATCGCCGATGCCGTGGCCGTACTGGTCGTTGACCGCCTTGAAGTGATCGACGTCGACGAGCGCCACGCTCAAGGGCCGGTCGCGATCGATCGCCGCATCGATCTCCTGCGGCAGGCGCTGCTGCAGGAACTCGCGGTTGTACGCGCCGGTCAGGGGATCCGTGACGGCGACGCGATGCAGGCGCACGTTCTCGATGTCGAGCGCGATCGTCGTCGAGATGAACCGTACGAGCTCGAGGTCGTCGGGGTGGAACGCGTTGATGTGATCGCTCGTCGCCGTCACGACGCCGCAGCGCTCGCCGCGCGCGAGCAGCGGCACGCACAGCATCGAGGCGATCGGCGTCTGGTTCGCCGGCAGCGCGATGAACCGCGGATCCTTCTCGACATCCGCGATCAGCGCCGACTCGCCTCGCTCGACGACCCAGCCCGCGACGCCTTCCCCGACCGCGAACGACAGCGTGTGCATGCGCTCGGTGCGCAGGCCGTAGGCGGCCTTCGCGAGCAGGCGCTTGCGGTCGGCATCGAGCAGCATGACCGAGCAGGCCTTCGCGCCGATGAGCTGACAGATCAGCTCGGCGATGCGCGAGAGCAGGATGCCCGGATCGAGATCGGAGCCGACGAGCTTGCCGATCTCGAAGAGCACCGCCGGGAGCTTGGCGAGCTGCTCGGGTTTCATGCGTTCGTGACGTACCCGATGTACGGCAGGTTCCGATACAGCTGCGCCGCATCGAGCCCGTAGCCGACGACGAACTTGTTCGGAATCGTGAAGCCGAGATAGTCGATCTTCACGTCGCGCTCCTGGCGCTCCGGCTTGTGGAGCAGCGCGGCGAGCTTGATGCTCGCGGGGCGGCGCGTCGCGAGGTTCTCCATCAGGTAATGGACGGTGTGCCCCGTGTCGACGATGTCCTCGACGACGATCACGTGCTTGCCCTCGAGCGGCTTGCTCACATCCTGCGTGATCTGCACTACACCGGACGACACCGTCTCGTCGCCGTACGACGAGATACCGATGAGCTCGAGCTTGATCGGCAGTGCGATGTGACGCACGAGGTCAGCCATGAAGATGACGCTGCCTTTGAGCACGCCGATGACGACGACATCGGCCTTCTCGACGAGAGACCGGTACTCTTCCGTGATCTGCTTGCCGAGCTCGGCGACGCGAGCGGCGATGGCGTCCGCCGAGATCAGCTCGGCAAACGGCTCGTGCGTGCGGTTCCAGGACGGGGGCGCTGAGGCCATAGCTCGAATGTATCGCAACGGAGGCGACCGACGACGTTCCACGGTACAATGATCGGACATGGTCGCTTCCGGTACCGAGCTCGATCCCGCGATCGGGGCCCTGCTCGGTGAAACCACCACGGAGATCGACGTCGCCCGCAAGAACCGGGTGTTCTGCAACCGCAATCTCCGGATGGACTCGATCGAGATGATCGGGTTCGACATGGACTACACGCTCGCGCTCTACCACCAGGACAAGCTCGAGCAGCTGTCGATCGAGCTCACGCTGAGCAAGCTGATCGCCAAGCACGGCTATCCGGAGGAGATCAAGGCGCTGCATTATGACCCGCGCTGGGCGATCCGCGGCCTGATGGTCGATCGCCAGCTCGGCAACGTCTTCAAGATGGACCGCCACGCGTACGTCGGGCGCTGCTATCACGGCTTCCGCGAGCTCTCGCACGAGGAGCGCCGCCACACGTATCGCAACGAGAAGATCAACCTCTCGAGCGATCGCTTCGAGTGGATCGACACGCTGTTCGGCCTGCCCGAGGCCGTCATGTACACGACGCTCGTCGACTGGGCGGACCGCACGACGGGCACCGTCGATTACGACAAGCTGATGGGCGACGTGCGCACCGCGATCGACGAGGCGCACCGCGACGACACGCTCAAGTCCGTCATCAAGGGGAACCTGCCGGCGTACATCGTCAAGGATCCGCTGCTCGGCGAGACGCTCCACAAGTTCCGCAGCTCGGGCAAGAAGCTGTTCGTGCTGACGAACTCGCTGTGGGACTACACCGACGTCGTCATGTCGTACCTGCTCGACGGCGAGCGCAAGGCCTACCCGTCGTGGCGCAACTACTTCGACATCGTCGTCGTCGGCGGCGCGAAGCCCGCCTTCTTCAACGAGCTGCGCCCGTTCGTGCAGATCGATCCGGCGACGAACCAGCCGATCGCATCCAACGGCGAGATCAAGCACCTCTCGCGCGACAAGGTCTATCAGGGCGGCAACGTCGTCGCGTTCGAGCAGATGACCGGCATCAAGGGCGAGCAGGTCCTCTACATCGGCGACCACATCTACGGCGACATCCTGCGCCTCCGCAAGCAGCACATGTGGCGCACGGCGATGGTGCTGCAGGAGCTCGAGCGCGAGATCACGGTCAGCGAGCGCCTCGAGGCGCAGATCCAGGACCTCGATCTGCTCGACCGCCGCCACCGCAACCTCGAGTCGGAGATCGACTACCAGACGCTGCGCCTCAAGAAGATCCAGCGCCTGCTCGATGACCCGCACTCGTCGGCGTCGCTGCGCTCGCGCCTCGAGGAAGAGCGCAAGCAGGCGCGCACCCAGGTCGACATCTTGCGCGAGCGCGCCGAGCTGATGGACGCCGAGGTCGACTCGCTCGAGAAGCGCATCGACCGCGCGTACAACCCGCACTGGGGCAGCTGCCTGCGCGAGGGCAACGAGAACTCGCGCTTCGGCGAGCAGGTGAACGACTACGCGGACCTCTACACGTCGCGCGTCTCCAACTTCGGGCCGTACTCGCCGCTGCGCTACTTCCGCGCGCCGCGCCGCCCGATGCCGCACGAGATCTAGCGGCTACAGCTTCACGCCGAGCCAGCTCGCGAGCAGCGGCGCGACCTCGCGCATGTCGCGGTGCTCGCCGGGCGCGGTCGCCGGCGCGTGCTTCGTGCGGCGCGGCCCGAGCACGATCAGCGGCACCTCGCGGTCGTAGTCGTTGAGCGAGCCGTGCGCGGTCGCCGCGGGCTCGTCCTCGGTATCCATGATGTAGCCGCGCGCCGGCAGGTAGTAGAGGTCGCCCGAGCGCTCGGGATCGAACGTCAGGCACAGCGGCTGGTCGGCGGGCTTGCGCTTCTCGCAGTGCCCGGCGACGTCGGCGACCGCGCCGACCTTGTCGATCGCGGGGAACGAGCGCAGCGCGTTGAGCACGCGCTGGATCGCGCTCTTGCGCTCGCCGGCGGGCTGCGCCTTGAACGCATCGCTGAAGTAGATGTTCGGGTAGTGCGCGTTGTCGACCCAGGTGCCCTGGCCGAGCACCGCGGTCGCGGCCTGGTTCGCGGCGGCGCGCACCTGGTCGTGCGTGAGCCGGCCGCCGTGGATCGACTCGGGCAGCGGCGCCGCGCCGTGATCGCTCGTGACGATCATCGCCCAGTGCGTCGCGCCGACGTCGTGATCGAGCGCCTCCATGAACGCGGCGATGCGCTGGTCGAGGCGCAGCTCCATGTCCCACTGCTCGATCGACTCGTGCCCCCAGCCGTGACCGACATAGTCGTGCGCCGAGAGCGAGATCACGAGCAGATCCGGTGACGCGTCGGTGCCGAGGCCCTCGCCGGCGATCGAGGCCTCGGCGAGATCGAACAGCACGTCGTTGCCGAGCGGCATCGCGAACAGCGCGTGGCCAGGTTCCTTCGTCGCGTTCGGATCGTGCGGGAACGTCGCGCCGAAGCCGGCCTGGCCGGTCTCGCCCGGGCGATCGTCGGCGACGCCCGCGAGCTGCATCGCCTCGGTGAGCGGCGTCCATGGCACGAGCGAGATCGGGTGCGCGGTCGAGTACGTCTCGAGCCAGGGGCGCGTGACCATCGCCGGCGTCGCGTTCGCGAGCTGGTGCGCCTGGAAGCGCCGCTCGTGCATGTCGTAGTACAGCGCGAGGCCGGTGTGGCCGAGCGGCAGCAGCGCCGCGCGCGCCTTGAGGCTGAGCGCGACCGCCTTGCCAGGCGTCTTCGCGAGCGCGTCGCCGAGGCCGGGGACGCGCAGCCACTTCGTCGTGTCGGTGCCGTCCTCGTTCTGTACGGCGGTGAGCACCTCGTGCAGATCGCGGTGCCACCACTCGTTCGCGAGGATCCCGGACTTCGCCGTCGCGACGCCGGTGCCGAGCAGCGCGTGGCCGGGGGCAGTCAGCGTGGCGGCGCTTGGATGCTCGCCGACGAACCACTCGCCCTCCGACAGCAGCCGCTCGAACCCGGCGTGAAAGGCGCCGCGCTTCGCCTCGAACGACCACTCGGGCCACTGATCGAGGACGAGCAGCACGACGAGCCGCGTCGAACGGTCGGGAGCTTCGGGGGCGCGCGGCCGCGCACCACCGCCGCCCGGACCCGAACAGGCGAGCAGGGCGGCGAGCAAGCAGGCGTACTTCACGCGGGCACGTTACCGCGGCCTGCTGGCGCGCGCTCATGTGGCACGCGCGCTGCTCCATCGATGGCGGACCCATGACGGCGGCGGCGCAACCCAGCGGATCGGCTTCATCGCGCGGCAGCTCGGCGGCCGCGGCGTGGTCGCGCGCGTTGCCTTTCGCAACCGTGGTGGCCATCGGCGTTGCCGGCTGCGCGCGAGGCACGGCGCCCGACAAGGGCTCGCCGGATGCCGCCGCCGACGCGACCGCCGACGCGGCGCCCGATGCCGCGCCCGACACGGCCACCGCCGACGCACCGCTCCCGGCCTGCGCGATCTCGGCCGGCGCGACGATCCCGCTGACCGGCTCCGGCGACCTCGCGCAGTATCCCACCGCCCAGCAGATCACGCCGGGCGCGATGCTCGGCAGCGATGCGGCCGCGCTGAGCTGGGACGCGCAGCGCCTCTACATCACCGTGCAGTCGACCGCGTTCGCGCAGCCCTACGAGCCGCTCCACATCTATGTCGAGGCGGCGCAGGTGCTCGCTCCGCCGGTCGCGGCGACGGGCAAGGAGTACAGCGGCCTCGTGCCGCAGCTGCCGTTCACGCCGACGCACCTGATCGCCGTTCGCCGCGTCAGCGACGCGGGCACTGGCCCGTACGACGCCGTGTTCACGCCCGGCTCGCAGTGGACGACGCAGGCGATGCCGCTCGTCGAGGGCACCGACGTGTTCGCCTCCCAGACCGCGGTCAGCGTGGAGGTGCCGTGGGCCGCGCTCGGCGGCTGTCCGCACGCGCTACGCCTCGCGCTCCACGTCGTGCACGCGCAAGCGGGAAACGAGTGGAAGGATCTCGTGCCGGCGACGAGCACGCCGTGGGTCGCGCCCGGCGGCGACTACCTGGAGCTCGATCTGACCGGCCCGCTCGGCTGGGGATCGATTCGCTAGCCGAAGAGCGAGAACAGCAGGTCGACGAGCGCGCCGCCCTGGCTGCTCCGGTCGGACATCGGCTGCGCGGACGCCCAGATCGCGCCGCCGCCGAGCCCCTGCTTCTCGCGCTGGATCGCGGCGCGCTCGCGCTCGAGCTCCTTCTTCTGCGCGGCCTCGAGCCCGCCCTGCATGACGAACTCGACGATCCGCGGCAGCTCGCCCGCGTCGAAGAACGTGCCGTGCGTGCGGCACACGTCGACGATCACGCCGGCGCCCGCCGCGAACAGCTTGCGGTTCATCACCGTCGCGCAGCTCGGGCACTTCACGTACATCCGCTGCCCCGGTTTCGGCGCCGTCGGCAGCTCCGCGCGTGGCAACGCTCCGAGCAGCGCCTCGGCCCGCGCCTGCGCGCGATCGGTGACGACGCGCTTGATCGCGACGTGGTCGAGGAACAGCCCGAAGCACATGCCGCACTCGTCGATCACGATGTCGCCGACCATGCGGGCGCGCAGCGGCTTCTCGCAGCGCGGGCATGGCATCTCCTTGAGGTCGGTCGTGCGCGCGGCGAGATCGAGCTCGGCGCCGCAATCCGGGCAGTGCTTGTGCCCGACGAACACGCGCGACATGCAGCGCGGGCACGCCTTGAGCAGCAGCTCGCTGCTGCAGTACTGGCACCGCCCGGCGTTCTCGGCGACGCCGGCGCCGCAGTGCGGGCACGCGAGCAGGCCGGCCTGCTTCGCCTCCGCCGGGCGCGTCATCACGGTGCCGCAGCGGCAGCGCAGCTGCTGGCCGACCGCGTAGCCGCTGACGTCATATCGGCTGTCACACGTCGGACACGCGAGGATCATCGTCGCAATGATAGCGCGATCGCCGCGTTGACGCGCTCCGCGTCGACGATCGGGCCCATGTGTCCGAGGTCGGGAAACATGTGCAGCTCGGCGCCGGGAAGGACGCGCGCCAGCTTCTCGACGGTCCGCCGCTCCGCTTCCGGCGACCTGCCGCCGCCGAGCACGAGCACCGGCGCCTCGATCCGCGCGTAGTCGGTCTCGCGGTCGGCCATCAGCGTCGTGACCTCCTGGCTCATCTTCCAGCCGACCTGGCGGAAGGCCGCGCGCGTCGGCTCCGGCAGCTTCGACCACGCGCCCGGGCCGTTCCACCAGTCGACGAACGCGGCGAGCCATGCCTCGTCGAGCGGCAGCTCGTACACCGGCTTCACGCCGACGAAGCCGCGCGCCCGCTCCTCGGGCGTCAGCACGTTGAACGCGACGGGGTCGTACACCGCGATCCGCCGTACGAGCTCGGGATGCGCGACCGCGAGCTGCAGGGCGAGGAAGCCGCCGTAGGAATGCCCGACGAGGTCAGCCTGCTCGCCGCCGAGCAGCCTCGCGAGCCGCTCGACATCCTGGCGAAAGTGAAACGGCGCGCCCGCGGGCCACGGCTCGTTGCCGTAGCCGAGCAGGTCGGGCGCGAGCACCTCGTGCGTCGGCGCGAGCACCTCGCCGAGCTTGCGCCACTGGCGACCGCCGAACCCGCCGCTGTGGATCAGCAGCGCCTTCACCGCGCCCCGTCGATCAGCGCGGCGGCCGCATCGCGCGCGGCGAGCGCGATCGCCGGGTTGCGATCCATCGAGGCGCCGACGACCGCGCCGTCGTACAGCAGGTGGATCGCGCGCCCGAGCCGCACCGGATCGCGAACGCCGAGCTGCTTCGCGAGCGACGTGAACAGCTCGCGCGTCCACGTGCGCAGGCCGCCCGAGATCTCGGCGACGCTGCCCTCGCGCGGTCCCTCGGCGCTCGCATTGACGAAGGCGCAGCCGCGAAACCGCGGATCGCGCGCGACGTCGTGCAGCACGTCGAACACCGCGAGGATCTTGTCGCGGGGTGCCTCCAGCGGATGCAGGCGCTCGATGATGCGCTTCTGGCGCGCCTCGGCGCGGCCTTCGAGGTACGCGCGGACCAGCTCGTCCTTGCTGCCGAAGGTCGCGTACAGCGAGGCCTTCGCGACGCCCGCCTTCTCGATCACGCGATCGATGCCGACCGTGTGGATGCCCTCGGCATAGAACAGCTCGTTCGCCGCCTCGAGCAGGCGCTCGCGCGGGGTGGAAGCCCGGGGCGCGCCAGAAGCCTTCGTCTTCTCGCCACTTACGTGTCTCACGCGCACCATGTCTTGACTATACAGACCGGTCTGTTCATAGTCAAGGCGACCAGACAGACCTGTCTGTTCAGCAGGAGTCTCCCATGTCGAATCGCGCCGCGTTCGTGCTGTTCGTATCGCTCGTCGTCTCGTTCATCGCCGGGTCCGCCGCCCCGACGCCGCTGTACAGCGTCTACCAGGCGGCCTGGGGGTTCTCGCCCGCCACGTTGACCGTCGTGTTCGGCGTCTACGCGGTCGCCGTGCTCGGCACGCTGCTCGTCGCCGGCTCGCTCTCGGATCACATCGGCCGCCGGCCGGTCCTGATCGTCGCGACCGCGATGCAGGTCGCCGCGATGGCGATGTTCGCGTCGGCGGACGGGCTCGGCATGCTGCTCGCCGCGCGCGTCGTGCAGGGCATCGCGACGGGCGGCGCGTCGGCTGCGGTCGGTGCGGCGATGATCGACGTCGACCGCACGCGCGGCACGGTCGCGAATGCCGTGGCGCCGATGATCGGCACCGCGACGGGCGCGCTGCTCGGCGGCCTGCTCGTCGAGTACGCGGTCGCCCCGACGTTGCTCGTGTACGTGCTGGTCGGCGGCGTGCTCGTCGCGCAGCTCGGCTTGCTGCTGTTCGTGCGCGAGACCGTGGCCAGTCGAGTCGGGGCGCTCGCGACCCCCGCGGTGCGCGCTGCACGTCGAGCGGCCGCGCTTGCCTCGCTGCGCCCGCACTTCACGCTGCCGCGCGATGTCCGCGGCCCGCTGCTGGTCGCCGCGCCGGCGCTGATCGCGGCGTGGGCGCTGCCCGGCTTCTACGGCTCGCTCGGCCCGGCGCTCGTGCGGCGGCTGCTCGGCACGCAGTCGCTCGCGGCCGGCGGTGCGGCGCTCGGCGTGCTCGCGGCGAGCGCGGCGGCGGTGATCCTCGTGACGCGCGCCCACGAGCCGCGGCGGCTGATGCGTGCGGGCACCGCGGCGCTCGCGGCGGGCGTCGGCTTGACGATCGTCGCGATGTCGAGCGGCTCGGCGACGACGTTCTTCGCGGGTGCCGCGCTCGCCGGCGGCGGCTTCGGGGCTGCGTTCCAGGGCGCGATCCGCAGCGTGTTGCCGCTCGCGGCGCCCGAGGAGCGCGCCGGCGTCCTCTCGATCATGTACGTCATCGCGTATCTGTCGTTCGGTGCGCCCGCGGTCGCGGCCGGGCTGCGCGTCGTCCATGGCGGTGGGCTCGTACCGACCGCGCGCGAGTACGGGCTCGGCGTCATCTCGCTCGCGATCGGGGCGTTCGCCGGCTCGTTCATGCGAGTTTCACGGCGCCTCGCGACCGCGATGCCGCGCTGATGGCGCGGTGACGGAACCAACGCGTTACCTCGGTGACCGGGACGTCAGGGCGTTATGTGATATCCCCTGTCCCATGATTCGCACGCAGGTCCTCGGTCTCGGCAGCTACGTCCCCGACCGCGTGGTCACGAACGAGGAGATCGCGTTCCTCAACGACAAGCACGTGCGGCAGGCGACGCAGGTCACCGAGACGAACGACGCGTGGATCCAGCAGCGCACCGGCATCAAGGAGCGCCGCTACGTGCCGAACGACGGCAGCACCTGGACGAGCGACCTCGCGCTCGAGGCCGCGAAGCGCGCGATCGCCGATGCGGGCCTGCAGCCGACGGACGTCGATTGCATCATCCTCGGCACGCTGTCGCCGGACTTCCACTTCCCGGGCACCGCGGTGATGGTGCAGAAGAAGCTCGGCATCGCCGAGAAGACGAGCTGCGCGTGCTTCGACATCCGCCAGCAGTGCTCGGCGTTCGTGTACGGGCTACAGATGGCCGACGCGTTCGTGCGCACCGGGATGTACAAGCGCATCCTGCTGATCGGTGCCGAGCTCCATAGCCATGCGCTCGACTTCACGACGCGCGGCCGCGACGTCACGGTGCTGTTCGGCGACGGCGCCGGCGCGATGGTGCTCGGACCGCTCGAGACGGACGATCCCAGGCAGGGCATCATGTACACGTCCGCGCACGCCGACGGGAACGGCGCGATGGATCTCAACCTGAAGATCTTCGAGATCGCGCGCCTGCCGTACCTGGACTACGACCCGCGCGACCGCGAGCAGAACGCGCTGATGTATCCGAAGATGGACGGCAAGCGCGTGTTCCTCAACGCGGTGCGCGGCATGGTGATGTCGACGCAGGCCGCGCTCGCGAAGACCGGCCTCTCCTGGGACGACATCCAGTGGTTCGTGCCCCACCAGGCGAACCTGCGCATCAACGAGAAGGTCGTCGAGGTCGCGAAGATCCCGCCGGAGAAGGTCCTCAACACGATCCAGTTCTACGGCAACACGACGGCCGCGACCGTGCCGCTGACGATCGACTACTGGCGCCAGCAGGGCAAGGTGAAGAAGGGCGATCGCGTCCTGTCGAGCGTGTTCGGCTCGGGCTTCACGTGGGGCGCCGCGATCTTCACGGTCTAGGACACGCACCGGATCACGTGTAGCTCGCGCGTCCACACCGGCCGCGTACGCGACCTGCACGCGTGTGCAACATCGTTGGCGCTCGGCGACGGCGAACCAAGGACATGCCGGGCGTGCCGCACGGAATGCGTCGTGCATCGCGCGCGGGTATGACCAGACGTGTGCCGTTCGTGGGGCTCTTCGCGATGTCGGCGTGGATCGCACTCGCGGGGTGTGGCGGGCACCACGGCAACAACGGCGGTGACGCGTCGGGGACGACCGATGGCAGCAACACCGGCAGCGCCGGGTGCGGCCTGAACACGTGCGCATCCCAGAATGCCTCGTGCGGTCCGATCGGCGACGGCTGCGGCGGCACGCTCGACTGCGGCAGCTGCACGGCTCCGGAGACCTGCGGCGGAGGTGGCACGCTGTTCACCTGCGGCGGCGGCAGCGGCGGCAGCGCCGCGTGCACACCGCGGACGTGTGCGGACGCAGGCGCTCAGTGCGGCGTTGTTGCCGATGGCTGCGGCAACGTGACCCCGGATTGCGGCACGTGCCCGCAGGGGCAGGTGTGCGGTGCGGGTGGCGTCGCCAACCAGTGCGGCGGCCCGCCGTGCACCGGGCTCTGCACCAACGTGATGGCGTGCACGCCGACGACGCACACCAAGATCACCGGCAAGGTCACGGCTCCCGGCCACACGAACACGGCCGTGTGGGGCACGCCCGATCCGATCTACGGCGCGCTCGTCTACGTGCCGAACGGCGCCGCGGGGCCGCCGGGCTACGGCGTCCAGGCGTTCACGCCGGGCGTCTCGTGCGACTCGTGCAGCTCGCTCGTGACCGGTGATCCGCTGGTGGCGGTCACGACGGGCGTCGACGGCACGTTCTCGATCGATAACGCTCCCTGCGGCACGAACATCCCGCTCGTGATCCAGCTCGGTCGCTGGCGCCGCCAGATCACGATCCCGAGCGTCGCGTGCTGCGCGACGACGGCGCTGACGAACACGCAGACGCACCTGCCGCGCGATCACGTCGGCGAGCCCGGCGATCTGCGCAGCGACATCCCGCTGATGGCGTTCGACACCGGCGACGTCGACACGCTGCACTGCGTGCTCCGCAAGATCGGCGTCGCCGACACCGAGTTCTCGAACCCGAGCGGCACCGGCCGCGTGCGCTTCTACGCCGACAACGGCGCGGTCATCAACAACTCGACGCCGGCCGCGTCCACGCTCTACAGCAGCGCGACCGAGCTCGCGAAGTACGACATGACGCTGTTCGAGTGCGTCGGAAGTCAGCAGCCGAAGACGCTCGCCGACCAGCTCAAGGTGATCGGCTACGCGAACTCCGGCGGGCGCGTGTTCGCGACGCACTTCAGCTACGTGTGGCTGACGAACAGCAACGGCACGGCAGGCTCCAACACCGATCCGAAGCCGTTCAGCCAGACCGCGGACTGGCTCGTCAACCAGGGCAACTACAACTCCGCGACCGGCATCGTCGACCAGACGCTGCAGGGCGACCCCGCGACCCAGACGCGGCGCAAGGCGTTCGCGAGCTGGCTCTCGCTCGTCGGCGCGTCGACGACGCCGGGCCAGATCCCCGTCAACGTCGTGCGCCACGACTTCAACTCCGTGAGCTCGACGCCCGCGACCGCCGCGGGAACGCCGGCGCAGCAGTGGCTGTACGCGAACGGCACGCCGTTCACGGGGCCGCTCCACTACACGTTCGATACGCCGGTCGCGTATCCGCCGAACAACCTGCCGACGACCCAGTGCGGCCGCGTGCTCTACAGCGACTTCCACGTCTCGAACGCGAGCTCCGGCGGCAAGACGTTCCCGGCCGAGTGCACCGACGGCCCGATGAACGCGCAGGAGAAGACGCTCGAGTTCATGCTGTTCGATCTCGCGTCGTGCGTCGGTCCGCAGGTCGGCACGTGCGCGCCCAAGACGTGCGCGGACCTCGGCTACAACTGCGGCCTGTCGGGCGACGGTTGCGCCGACGGCGTCGTGCTCGACTGCGGCAGCTGCGCGACCGGCCAGACGTGCGGCGGTGGTGGCGCTGGCGTGTGCGGCAACAACAGCTGCACGCCGCAGACATGCGCCTCGACGGGCGCGCAGTGCGGCATCATCGGCGATGGCTGTGGCAACACGGTCGACTGCGGCTCGTGCCCGACGGGGCAGACGTGCGGCGGTGGCGGCACGGCGAATCAGTGCGGCACCGTCGTCTTGCAGTGACGCGGCGCCTCAGGCCGCGATCATGTCGAACGGCCGCGCGGCGGCCGGTGGCGGACTCAGGAGCTGCTTGCGTCGCTCGAGCTCCTTCGCGACGGCGCCGGCCCGCCTCGCGGCGCGAAACACGGCGGGCAGCACGCCGAGCTGGCCGCGGACGAGCGCGCCGAGCGTCATCTTGATGATCTCGCCGGGCTTGAACGCGAGGTACGGCGAGAGCTCGCGCGTCGCGATCTGGTAGATGCGCTCCTGCAGCATCCGGCTCGCCGCGACGTGGCGGAACAGCGTCTGGTTGAGCGCGTTGTTGTAGTCGACCGCGCCGAGGTCGTGGGCGAAGCTGAAGAGCTCCCACGCGCGGACGTCGCGCTCGCGCCAGAACGTCTCGAGCGCCCGGTCGCCGCCGGCGAGGATCGCCTGCGAGAGGGCCTTCGCGTCGGCGAGCGCATCGGAGATGCCGAGGCCCGCGTGCGGATCCTTGTGGATGCCGGCGTCGCCTGCGAGCGCCCAGCCCTTGCCGGCGCCGCGCTTGAAGAAGTAGCGGACCTTGACGAGCCCGCGCACCTTCTCGACGGGCTCGCCTTCGAGCAGCGGTGCGGTGTAGGCGCTCTCGCGCAGCGTCGCCTCGAGCTTGCCGCGCGGGTCGGCCTTCCAGTCGGCAGCCTGCGCGTTCGGGAACGACGCGCCGAGGCACAGCTGGTCGCGGTTCGTCGGGAATACGAGGCGCGCGTACTGCTGCTCGTACAGGATCATCGCCGCGCCCTCGTAGCGCGCGTCGGTGTCGTACCAGCTCGGGCGCTTCCAGTAGCCCCAGTACATCGAGCGCGGGCCGTCGTACCCGAAGTACTCCTCGGCACCGGCGAGCTCGGCGAGCGTCGAGCTCCTCCCATCCGCACCGACGACGATCTGCGCGCGCAGCTCCTGCTTGCCGCTCGCGTCCTCGACGACCGCACCGACAACGCGGTCGCCTTCGCGCATCAGGTCGACGAGCCTCGTGCGCGTGCGGATCTCGACGCCCGCCTCGCGCGCGCCCTCGAGCAGCGTCGCATCGAGCACGTCGCGGCGCGGGCAGCTGCCGAGCTCGGCCTTCATGCGCGCGACCTGCTGCTCGCACCCGTTGAGGTAGGTGTGCACCGTCGGGGCGATGTCGCGGATCTTGTCGCCGAGGCCGAGCTCGTCGAGGATGCGCATCCCGTAGATGCCGATGAAGTGCGTCGACATCGGCTGATCGCTCGGGAGCTCCGACGCGTCGACGATCACCACGCGCTTTCCGCCACGAGCCAGGAACCGCGCGAGCGATGCGCCGGCGCACCGCCCTCCCACCACGACCACGTCGTAGCTCATCGCATCGAGCGTACACCAGGTGTAGGCGCCGCACCCACGACCTGACGTTGACGCGCTCTCGCGCACCGGCGATCCTGGACGGGTGAGGATCTCGCGACGGGCTGGTGCAGCGGCCGCCGTGCTGGGGG
Organism: uncultured Kofleriaceae bacterium; assembly: GCA_964446175.1. Classification (GTDB taxonomy): domain Bacteria; phylum Myxococcota_A; class Polyangia; order Haliangiales; family Haliangiaceae; genus JABFXX01. The sequence continues at coordinate 50,114 of CAYUNM010000015.1, read as the reverse complement.
CGTCGTTGTTCGCGTGTTACGAGCAGGGCGAGCACCTGTCGTCGACGGACGAGAAGCTCGTCGTGCTCATGCCGACGACGAGCTACGACTTCGGTACCGTCCCGCTCGGGCAGGGCGTCGCGACGAATCCCGATCCGTACTTCACGGTGCGCGCGCAGAGCGCGACCGACGACGATCAGGTCACGGTCACGAAGAGCGCGACGTGCGGCGCCGACTTCAAGCTCGACCTCCAGCCGCCGCTGCCCAACATGCCGGCGCACGTGTACTGCTCGCCCGGCGGCACGAGCAGTGGCTCGCGACCGGAGACGGGCTCCACGCAGCCTCTCTGCACGTATGTCGACTACCAGTTCGGCGCGTCGTTCCTGCCGACGCAGCCGGGCATGCAGACGTGCCCGGTCACCGTGACCTCGACGCCGACGGGCGGCGGCTCCGCGACGCAGTACACGATCACCCTGACCGGCAGCGGGCAGGGGTCGTCGTACTCGATGGACGTCCAGCCGAAGACGCTGCTCGATTTCGGCGACGTGCCACTCAACATGGCGACCGGCGATCAGCCGGTCACGGTGAGCAACAACGGCACGGCGACGATCGACGTCACGTCGTCGGATAGCGATGCGATCCACTTTCCGTCGAACCCGCTGATGGGCACCAGCGTGCAGATCGCGCCCGGCAGCTTCAAGACGTTCCAGGTGCACTGCCAGGCCGGCGCCACTCCGCAGCTCTACACCGCGACCTTGTCGTTCACGACGCCGGCGAACGAGGGCTCGCTGTCGAAGACGGTCTCGACGAGGTGCAACGCGATCGCGGCGAACGTCAGCGTCTCGCCGAATCCGATCGATCTCGGCACGCACCTGCTCGGCGACTCGCCGACGACGCGCAGCGTGACGATCACGAACAACTCCGCCGGAGTGATCACACTGTCGAGCTTCGCGCTGCCCGGCGCGCCGAGCGACGTCACGTATCCTGGCGGTGCACCGAGCGGCTTCGACCTGCCGGCCGGCATGCAGGCGCTGATCAACGTCGAGTACGCGCCGACGACCGAGCGCGATGTCGGCCCGATGGGCACGATGCAGTTCGACGCGAGCGGCACGACCGTCAACACGCCGCTGCGCGGCGGCGCGCACATCGGCTCGATCGGCACGAACCCGGGCATGCTCGACTTCGGCACCGTGTGCGCGGGCTCGACGAAGTCGCTCGACATGGCGGTGTTCGCGAACGCGGGCGGCGACGTCACGCTCGGCGGCATCACCGCGCCCGCCTCGCCGTTCACGGCCTCGCTGCCCGCGAGTGGCCGCACGCTGCTCGGCCATCACGCGAGCGAGATCACGCTGAGCGCGTCGGCGGCGCCCGCCGCGAATGCGACTCCCGGCGACGAGATCGACATGGTCTCGCTGCAGACGAACATCCCGAACATGACGAACATCGCGATCCCGATGCACGCGGTCGTGGCCGCGGGTGGCGTCGCGCCGACGCCCGCGGTCGCGCACTTCGGCCCGAACACGCTCGGCAAACCGTCGTCGGCGCAGACGATCAGCGTCGCGAACTGCAGCGCGGCGGACTTCACGATCAGCGACGCGAGCTTCACGGGCGCCAACGCCGGCGACTTCGCGATCGTCAGCCCGGCCGACCCGCACGTCATGATCAAGCAGACCGAGTCGGCGCAGTTCCTCGTCGTGATGACGGCGACGGCGGCGGGCCCGCGCAGCGGCCAGCTCGTGTTCACGTATCCGGGGGGCCAGACGAGCGTCGACCTCGACGGCACCGGCATCGGATCGGACACCACGGCCGGCCCGAAGGACCGCGAGACGTACTACGCGTGCTCGGCGGGCGGTGGCGCCGCGGGCATGCTGCCGATCCTGCTCGCCGCGTTCGCCGCCCGGCGCCGCCGGCGCACCGCCCGATGACGCTATGATGCGCGCGTGCGCAAGCACGTCCCGCAGGTAGTCATCGGGCTCGCGTGCGCGCTCGTCGCGGTGATGTACGCGTGCAACCACGACATGGCGGGCAAGCCCGACGCGCCGCGCGGCACCGGCCAGTACCTGCCGATCCTCGACCGCGGCGACGGTCACATGATGTACCTGATGGCCCGGTCGACGGCGATCGACCTCGACTGGGTCTTCGACAACGACCTCGCGCGCTTCGGCGATCCGTGGAACGAGCCGCGCACCGCGACGGGCCGCAAGTCGATCGTGCACCCGATCGGCCCCGCGCTCGTGTGGACACCGCTGATCTGGGTCGCCGAGCTCGGCGCCGTCGTCGTGAACGTGTTCGGCGCGGACATCCCGCTGCACGGCTACACGCTCTGGCACCAGCGGTTCGTGTTCTTCAGCAGCGTCGTGTTCGCGTGCCTCGCGGTGTGGCTCGCGCGGCGCGTGGCGCTGCGGATCCTCGGCGGGCCGTGGTCGACCGCGCTCGCGTGCGTCGCGGGGCTGCTCGGCACGTCGTTGACGTACTACGCCACTTACATGCCGAGCTACGGCCACGCGATGGATGCGTTCGCGTCGTCGGCGTTCCTCGCGTACTGGGCGCTGACGAAGGACCGGCGCGATCTCAGGCGCTGGATCGTGCTCGGCGCGCTGCTCGGCTGTGCGGCGCTGATCCGAACGCAGGAGATGGCGCTCGGGATCGTCGTGATCGTCGAGGCGATCGGCGAGCTCGCGCGCGGCCCTGACCGCCGGGCGACGGCGCTGTACTACGTCTCGCGCGGCGCGCTGACGCTGGGCATCGCGCTGCTGGTCTTCACGCCGCAGCTCTACGAATGGCACGTCGTGTTCGGCTCGTTCACGGGGTTGCCGCAGGGCGCGCGCTTCACGCGCGTCGAGGCACCGATGATCGGCGAGGTGCTGTTCTCCGCGCGCAATGGCTGGTTCTCGACGACACCGCTCGCGTACGCGGGCTGCATCGGCCTCGCGATGCTGCCTCGCCAGGCCCGCGTGATCGGCATCGCGTTGCTCGCCGCCGTGCTGCTGCAGGTCTACCTCGACAGCATCGTCCTCGACTGGTGGTCCGGCTCGTCGTTCGGGCAGAGGCGCCTGTGCAACGTCACGCTGCCGGTCATCCTCGGCCTCGCGTGCCTGCTCTGGCGGGCGGGGCGCTTCGCGAGCCGGTTCAAGCGCCCGCCGCGTGCCGCGTGGATCGTCGTCGGCGCGTGCCTGCTCGCGCTTCCCGTCGCCGCGAACCTCGTGCGCGTGCAGCGCCTGCGAGCCGGCAAGGCGGCACCCGACGCCCTCGCGCCGACGTGCTGCGACACGGTGTGGACGCCGCTTCGCCCGACGGTGCAGTGGTTCTACGACCGCATCGGAAACCCGTTCGAGCTGCCCGCCAGCCTCTACTTCGCGTGGCGACACGACGTGCCGCTCGCGCGGTGGGACCAGATCGTCGGGACGTATCCCGTGCAGCCGTCGCTCGCCGACCTCAAGGACGACGCTCGCTTCTACGCGACGAAGGGGAAGTGGAATCCTGCGAAGGTCGGCGCGTTCCTCGTCGGCGGGTGGTCGGCCGTGCAGCACGCGGATGGCAAGACGTTCCGGACGACGACGTCACCGGACGCCACCGTGCTCGTGCCGAACTTGATGCCCGAGTCCGCGCGCGTGACGATCGCGGTCGCTTCCGCGGGCGCGAGCAAGCTCGATGTGCGGTGGAACGGCGAGGTGGTCGCGACCACCGCGCTCTCCGCGACGTGGAGCACGGTGTCGTTCGAGCGCCACCCGATGGAGCTGCACACGAACGAGCTGTCGTTCGATGCGGGCGTGAGCGTTGGCGACATCACGATCGAGCTGCTGCCGCCTCCGTAGGCACGGCGCGTGCTCTTGCACGATGGCGTGCTCCTCTCGCACACCGTGCTCCCCGAAGATCCCGCAGCGGCGGCCGAAGTGGCATCGCTGACTTACTCGACCGGGGAGGGCGAAGGCATCGTGCGCGAGCGCCGCGGCAAGGGTTTTCGCTACGTGACGACGTCGGGGCGCCCCGTACGCGACGCCGCCACACTCGCGCGCATCCGCTCGCTGGCCATCCCGCCCGCGTGGACGCACGTGTGGATCTCGAGCGACCCCGAGGGGCACATCCAGGCGACCGGGCGCGACGCGCGCGGCCGCAAGCAGTATCGCTATCACCCGCGCTGGCGGCAGGTTCGCGACGAGGTGAAGTACGGCCGGCTCGTCGAGTTCTGCCGCGCGCTGCCGAGGATCCGCGCCGCCGTCGAGCACGATCTCGCGTGCAGGTGCCTGTGCAAGCGCAAGGTCGTCGCGACGGTCGTGTCGCTGATGGAGCAGGCGCAGCTGCGCGTCGGCAACGACGAGTACGCGAAGCAGAACGGCAGCTACGGCGCGACGACACTCGAGAACCGCCACGCGAAGTTCCACGGGCCGACGCTCGAGCTGTCGTTTCGCGCGAAGGCCGGCATCGAGCGGCGGGTGCGCGTGCGCGATCGCCGGCTGACGAAGATCATCCGCCAGTGTCACGACCTGCCGGGCAAGCGGCTGTTCGAGTACATCGACGAGACCGGCGACGTACGCCCGGTGACGAGCGCGGACGTCAACGACTACCTGCGCGACGTCTCCGGCGGCAGCTTCACCGCGAAGGACTACCGCACGTGGGCCGCGACGCTCGGCGCGGCGCTACTGCTCTCCGCCGTCGAGCACCCGGGCAACGCGAAGGCCTGCAAGCGCTGCATCAAGCAGGTGCTCGAGCGCGTCGCGGACCGGCTCGGCCACACGGTCACGATCTGCCGGACCTCCTACGTGCACCCGCGCCTGCTCGAGGACTTCACCGAGAACAAGCTCGCGCGGACGCTCGCGCGGCAGATCGCGCGCCGCGTGCCTGCGCCGGATCCCGAGCACCCGATCGAGATCGAGGCACTCCGGGCGATCGAGCCGCTCGTCGCCCGCTACCTCGATCCAAAGAAGCGGGCTCACGCATAGTTCTTGCTGCATCGACACACCGTGTCGGAGCATCCTAGAGATATGGACCGTTGGCCTCACGTCGTCATCGTCGGTGGCGGCTTCGGCGGCCTCAACGCGGCGCAGGCGCTCGCACGTGCCCCCGTGCGCATTACGCTGATCGATCGCCGCAACCACCACCTGTTCCAGCCGCTGCTCTATCAGGTCGCGACGGCGGCGCTGAACCCGAGTGACATCGCCTATCCGATCCGCTCGGTGCTCGCCCACCAGCGCAACGCGCGCGTGCTGCTCGCGGCGGCGCGCACGATCGACGTCGCCACGCGCACGGTCACGCTCGACGAAGGCGAGCTGAAGTACGACTACCTGATCCTCGCGACCGGCGCGACGCACAGCTACTTCGGCAAGGACCAGTGGGCGAAGCTCGCGCCGGGCCTCAAGTCCGTCGAGGACGCGATCGAGATCCGCCGCCGTATCTTCATCGCGTACGAGGCGGCCGAGCGCGAGTCCGATCCGCGCGCGCAGGAGGAGCTCTTGACGTTCGCCGTCGTCGGCGGCGGGCCGACCGGCGTCGAGCTCGCGGGCGCGATGGGCGAGATCGGTTTGCAGACGCTCGCGAAGGACTTCCGCTCGATCGATCCGACGCGCGTGCGCGTGGTGCTGTTCGAGGGCACGGACCGCGTGCTGCGCAGCTACCCGGAGAAGATCTCGGCGGCCGCGAAGCGCGCGCTCGAGAAGCGCCACGTCGAGGTGCGAGTCAACACGCTCGTCACCGGTATCGACGAGCACGGCGTCACGGTGAAGGGCCCGAGCGGCGAGTCGCGGCTCGGCACGCGCACGGTCGTGTGGGCGGCCGGCGTGCAGGCGTCGCCGCTCGGTGCCTCGCTCGGCGCGCCGCGCGATCGCTCCGGCCGGATCCTCGTCGAGGCGGACTGCTCGATCCCCGATCATCCCGAGGTGTTCGTCGTCGGTGATCTCGCGAAGATCGAGAGCGACGGCACCGAGGTCCCCGGCGTCGCGCAGGGCGCGATCCAGGAGGGCAAGCACGTCGCGAAGATCATCGCGGCGGAGGCGCGCGGCGAGCGGCGCAAGCGCCCCGCGTTCCGCTATCACGACAAGGGCAACATGGCCGTGCTCGGCCGCGCCGATGCCGTGCTCGCGACCAAGCACGTCGCGAAGGCCGGCTTCATCGCGTGGCTCGCGTGGGCGTTCGTCCACATCGCGTACTTGATCAGCTATCGCAGCCGGCTGCTCGTGATGATCCAGTGGGCGTGGTCGTTCCTGACGTTCAAGCGCGGCGCTCGCCTGATCACCGGCGAGGTCGGCGCGCTTCCGCCCGTGACGACGATCGGCCCGTCGGGCGAGGCAAAGCTCCCCGACCTGGCGATCCCCGTCGAGCTCAAGGCGCCGGAAGCTCCTCGAGCTTCGGATTCACCTTGAGCTGATCCGGCACCGTGATCGTGATCGTCTTGTCGGCGTGGAAGTTCGGCTGACCGACGAAGTGGAGCGTGTGCGTCCCTTCGGCGAGGTCGATCGCGTTGTTGCTCTCGAACTGTTCGGTGCCGCCGTCGACGGTGAAGTACGACCACGGCTGGCTGCCGATCATCACCTTGTGCTTGATGACGGGCGCCGGCGCCTCCGCCGAGCCCGCGGCCTTGACCGCGAGCTTCTTCGGCTCCGTCTTCTTCGGCTCGGTCTTCTTCGGCTTGCCCTCGTCGGGCGCGACGACGATCGGCGGCTTCACCGGCCCCTCGTGCATGCCGGGCGGCTCGACGGGCGCCTCGAGGCGCTGCACGGGCGTCTCGACGTGCGGGACCGGCGCCTCGAGCTTCGGCTGCACCGCGACGGGGCCCGCCAGCTTCTCGACCGGCTCGTCGTGCGAGCGCGTCGCGAGGAACACCGCGCCGGCCGCGACCGGCACGACGAGCAGCGCGAGCATCCACGCGCGTGACCGCGGCGCGGCTGCCGTGGGGCGCGGCGCCTCACTCGTCCGTGGCCGCTCCCAACTCGCGGCCGCCTCGTGCGTCGCGGCCTGTGGGGGCGCGTCGCTCGACGGCGCGGTGACGGCGCCGGGCGGAGGCGTGACGGCGCCGGGCGGAGGCGTGACGGCGCCAGGCGGAGGCGTGACGGCGCCGGGCGGAGGCGTGGCAAGCGCGGCGGGCGGTGGGCCTTCATCGGCGGCCGTCGCGGCCATCGACCGCTGCGTGCCGGTGCCGACGATGTCGAGCGCGCCGTCGTCGAGGAAGCTGACGAGGTGCTCGCCCTCGATCGCCTCCTCGATCGCGCCCTCCTCGCGCTCCTCTTCCCAGGTCGAGTCGAGCCACGCGGCGAGCTGGCGCGCCGGCGCATCCGTCTTTTTCGCAGCGCGCTCGTCGAGGATGAACGTATCGAGCGCCTCGAGCATCGACCGCGCATCGATGAACCGCTCCTCGGGGTTGCTCGACGTCGCGCGATCGACGATCTCGCGCAGCCGTCCCTCGAAGCCGGCCGGCCATGGCTCGAGCGTCCCCTCGCGGGCCGCCGCGAGCGTTGCCTCGCGATCGGTGCCGCCGCGCGCGCGCACGCCGGTCCACGCCTCGCGGAGCACGAGGCCGACGGCGTAGACGTCGGCGCGCGCATCGGTCGGCTCGCCGCGCGCCTGCTCGGGCGCCATGTAGGCGGGCGTGCCGACGGCCGAGCGAAACGCGTCGCCGGCGAGGGCGGCGATGCCGAAATCGGTCAGCTTGACCTCGCCCGACCACGACAGCAGCACGTTGCGCGGCGTGACGTCGCGGTGGACGATGCCGAGCGGGGCGCCGTCGGGGCCGCGCCGGCGGTGCGCGTAGTCGAGCGCCTGGCAGCACTCGGCGGCGATGAACGCGGCGAGCTGCGGCGACAACCCGCCGCCAGCCTTCGCCAGCGTCGAGCCGAGGTCCTTGCCCTCGATGCGCTCCATCGCGAGGAAGACCTGGTCGTCGATGCGGCCGAAATCGAAGACGGGGACGATGTTCTGGTGCGCCAGGCTCATCGACAGCTTCGCCTCGCGCATGAACAGGTCGAGGAACCGCGCATCGCCTGCGCGCTCCGGCCGCATCCGCTTCACGACGAGCCACTTCTCGACGCCTGCCGCCCTCCGCCGTGCGAGATACACCTCGCCCATGCCGCCGCGCGCGAGCGGCCGCAGCAGCTCGTAGCGTCCCAACGCACGGCTCATCACACCAAGTATAGCGCGTGGTTGACCGCGTCGACGAACCGACTGAAACTCCAACCCGAGTGCGCATCCTGGGGGCCCTCCTCGTGCTCGGCATTGCCGTCCCGGCTGTTGCCACGCCCGCCGCCGACCTCGTCGTCGTGTGGGCTCCGGGCGCCCGGATCGCCCCGATCGAGCATGTCGCCCGCGAGAAGGGCGCCGCTGTGATCGACCGCTCACCGCACCCGACCGTCACGGCCCAGACGGCCGAGCGGGTCCGCAGCGCGATCGCGGCCTACCAGGCGCTCCAGCTCCAGCAGGCGAAGGACATCCTCGACGGCGTGCGCGCGGAGCTCGATGCCGACGGCGCCGCCGGCCTCACGCCCGCGCTGCTCTCCGACGTGTTCGTCTACCGCGGCCTCGCGCGCGCGAAGCTCGGCGACGACTCCGGCGGCTTCGACGACCTCGTGATCGCGGCGACACTCGATCCGACGCGCGAGCTCGACACGCTGACGTTCGAGCCGAGCGCGAAGAAGGCGTTCGACCGCGCGAAGGAGCTCGTGCTCGAGCGCAAGACCGCGAAGGCGACGCTGGAGATCCCGGCCGGCTGCTCGGCCACGCTCGACGCCGCTCCCTACACCGGGCCGATCCCGAAGATCCTCGGCCACCACTGGGCGCGCGTGACATGCCCGGACCGCGAGGCGCAGGGCATCCACTTCGAGCTGATCAGTGACACGTCCTACTCGCTGCAGCCGCCGCCGTACCTGCCGCCGTCGGACTCCGAGATCCTGATCCAGGCGCGTACCGCGAGCGCGCGGTCGGTCGTCGTCGTCGAGGTGCACGGGAACGTCGGCACCGCGCGCGTCGTCGGGCTCGACGGCCGCGAGCGCGATCGCCGCACGGTGACGCTCGCGGGGGACCTCGGTCCGCTCGCGGATGCCGCCGGGGAGCTGCTCGCGCCGCCGCCGGTCCATCACTGGTATCACTCGAAGTGGGCGTGGCTCGCGGCGGGCGCCGCCGCCGCCGCGATCATCCTGGTGCCGATCACCGCCGCGATCGCCGGCTCGACTGTCACGAGCGGCAGAATCACGGGGAACCCGCCGATCCCATGAAGCGGTCGTTCCTCGTCCTCGGGCTCGCCGCGTGTGCCGGTGATGGCGTCGTGATCTCGCCGGTGATCGATCAGCCGGTGAACGACAGCGCGTCGGCGTTTCCGCTCGACTCCGTCACGCTCTCGGTCGCGCACGAGGGCGCCGCCGTCGACATCGTGTCGCAGACGCTGACGAAAGGGCAGGCGATCGATCTCGGTGGCGTACCGTTCGCCGACGATCTCGTGCTCCACATGACGGGCCAGCTCAGCGCGAGCCCGGTCGCCTACGGCCGCACGTGCGCGTTCGCGCTCGACCAGAACGCCACGCCGCCCACGCCGCACCTCTACTTCGCGCACACCGTGAAGTTCGGGCAGCAGAAGTTCACGCCGCTCCTGCGCACCGGCGGCGTGGCCGTCACCTATCACGACGGCTCGGCGCTGTTCCTCGGCGGCGTCAACCCGGATTCGCCGACGACGCCGGTGACCGACGTCGAGCGCTTCGATCCGTCGCTCGGCGATTACCGCGGCTCGCTGGCCGCCATCTCGCAGCGGATCGGTCCGGCGGTCGCGCTGCTCGGTCTCGGCACCGAGACGCACGTCGCGATCGTCGGCGGCATCGATCCGATGACCGGCGCTGGTGCGACGTTCGTCGAGACGATCGAGGCCGAGAACCCGGTCGATCGCCGCGTCGAGCGGATCGACGACAGCTCGATGGCACGCGTCGGCCTCACGGCGACGACGCTGTTCGACGGCGACATCATCGTCATGGGCGGCAGCGGTGACGCCGGCTCGGGCAGCGGCACGGATCCGTCGACGAGCGTCGACGAGATCACGCTGATGAATGGCACGCCGACGGTCGAACCCTCGCACGAGGCGCTGCTCCACGGCCGCTGGAACCACACCGCGACGCGGCTCGGCGACGACCTCGGCGCGGAGATCCTCGTCGCGGGCGGCATCGGCCCCGGCTCGGGCTCGGGCGCGCCGGTGGGCGAGGTCGCCGAGGCCGAGCTGTACAAGCCGATCACGGGCACGTTCTCCGCGTTTCACCCGACGATGGTGTTCCCGCGCTCGCAGCACCACGCGATCCGCATGCCCGACGGCAGCGTCGCGATCATCGGCGGCATCGACAAGAACGGGCCGGTGCGCGACCTCGAGACGTTCACGCTCGACGGCGGCTTCGTCGCCGCGGGCCGGCTGCCCGACAACGCCGGCGTGATCGACTTCACGGCGACGACGCTGCCCGACGGGCGCGTCTTGATCACCGGCGGCCGCACCACGCCGGGCGGCCCGCCCGTCGCCACCGCGTTCATCCTGCAGATCAACACGAACACCGCCGGCATCGACATCGTCGCGACCGACCACCTGACCGTGCCGCGCGCCGGCCACGCCGCGACGCTGATGTGCGACGGCACCGTGCTGATCACCGGCGGCACCGCCGATCCGCAGCCCGCCGAGCGCTACAACCCGATCGCCACGTCGCGGCGCTAGGTCAGTCGGCGCACGCCGCCGCTCGCGCGCGCAGCCGCGCCTGCTGGCGCTCGTTCGCCGTGAGCTCCGCCGCGCGCTCGTAGGCGTGTCGCGCGTCGCCCGTGCGGCCGAGCTGCTGCAACAGCTCCGCGCGCGCCGCGTGAAACAGCGCGTACTCGTCGAGCGGCCTGCGCAGCTTGTCGACGAGCGCGAGTGCCTTGTGCGGCCCCTCGACGCGCGAGATCGCGATCGCGCGGTTGAGCTCGATCACCGGCGAGGGCCGCAGCTGCGCGAGCTCGCCGTACAGCTCCGCGATGCGGCTCCACGGCGTCTCCGCGACGGAAGGCGCGGTCGCGTGACACGCGGCGATCGCGGCCTGCAGCTGGTACGGCCCCGCCGCGTGCGCTCGCGCGTTAGCGGTCGCCGTCGAGCGCTTCGAGCTTGCCGAGCGCGTCGTCGAGGATCGCGCGCACCTTCGCCATCGTCTGCGGCGTCAGCCTCCCGCGCCGCGCCGCGCGCCGGAACGCGCGGATCAGGCCGCGGATGCGATGCATGAAGTCGCGCAGCTCGTCCGCGTGGTCATCCCACACGTCTTCCGACTGCTCGTAGAACGACGCGACCTCTTCGGCGTGCTCGGCGAGGTCGGTCTTGCCGGCTGCCGTGATCGCATAGACCTTCTTCTCGTCGCGCTCCGTGACCTTGACGTGCCCGAGCTCCTCGAGCAGCTGCAGCGTCGGGTACACGACGCCCGGGCTCGGCTTGTACCGCCCGTTCGCGCGCTCGGCGATCGCGGCCATGATCTCGTAGCCGTGCCGCGGCTGCTCGCTCACGGCATCGAGCACCAGGTAGCGCACGCCGCCGCGCTCGGCGCGCGGTGGCCGCTCGCCGAACAGCTCTTGCCACTCACCGCGACCGCCGAATGGTCCGCCAGGACCAAACCCGCCGCGACCGCCACGCCGGCCACCCGGCCCACCGGGACCGAACGGCCCGCGGCCAGCACCCGGCCCACCGGGACCGAACGGCCCGCGGCCAGCACCCGGCCCACCGGGACCGAACGGCCCACCTGGCCCGCGGCCGCGCCGCGCGCGGAACGGCCCGCTGCGCCTGCCGGCGAACGCGCCGCCGAACGGCCCGCCACCGCGTCCGCCGTGACCCTCACGCCCGTGCGCATCGCCTCCGGACCAGCCGTGGTCGCCGCGCTCCTCACCAAACCAATTTCCAAACCTTCTGTTCATATCTGTCGTTTCTGTCTGCAGAATCAGTCTGCAGATATATCTTTAGTCATGTCGTGAAGACTGTCAAGCGCCGATCTCGAGGCCCCGTGATCACGCGCGCTTAGTCGTCGTTGCGGATCGGCTCGCCGGTCAGCGGATCGATGTTGATCACGATGTCTTCGGTCTCTTCCTCGTCCGGAGCGGGCCGCGCATCCGGCGCGTCGACCTCGATCTCCTTGTCGAGCGCCTTGTCGATCATCGAGGCGATCTTCGCGGTGACCTCGTCACCTGGGGCGACGAACTGCACCGCGATCTCGTCGTTCAGCAGATCGGCGGTGTCGACGCGCACGACATCCGCCTGCACCTCGATGCGCTCGCGCTCGGCGAAGAACACGATCGTGATGCGGTCGTGAAGCTTGAGCGTCAGCGGGCCCTGCATCTTCGCGCCCGTCACCGAGATGTTCTCGATCGTGAACGCGACCGGCGCGCGCTTGCCCATCGCGACTGTCGCCTCGATGGACTTCACGATTCGCGTGGCGCGCATAGCCTTACCAGCTTAACGCGACGCTCGGCGGGCGAGGGGAGCGCATGCCGCGTTTTGCGGCATCCTCCCTGCGGTGCGGATCTCGGGGCCTGTGTCGGCACGTGTCGTCACGACGCGCATTCGCCGACCTCGCGATGCCCCGGATTCCCGTGATTGCGCACGCGTACGGGATGGTACTGCGGCTGCAGACGCGCGGCGGGCATGAAAGCTCGCTCGAAGGCTGCACTACTCGCCGCCGCGCTGTTGCCGGCGTGCGCGACCGATTCTGACCTCGCGATGTCGACGACACAGGCCCTCTCCGGGTCCGTGTCCAGCCCGTGGCTGTCGCTGGGGCCGGCTCCTCATCCCGGCGGCTACGCCGGCCGACCGCAGGCGATGGCGTTCTCGCCCGACATCGACGGCGCGGGGACACCGGCGCTCGTGCTCGCGACCGCGGGTGGCGGTGTGTGGCGAAGCACCAGCTTCGCGTCGGCATCGCCGGTGTGGCAACCGCTCTCCAACTCGCTCGCGTTCGCGCCGGTCGCGGCGCAACCGGGGCTCAACAACCTCGGCGCGATCGCCGTCGATCCCTTTCGCGGGCGCGTGATCTATGCGGCCAGCGGCGATCCCGTCGGTGGCGGTGGCAGCGCGTACGGACACGGCCTCGTGAAGTCCGTCGATGGCGGCTTGTCGTGGACGTACCTCGGCAGCCCGTCTGGGGCGAGCGGCAACACACCTGGCACGAACCGCGTGTTCGTCGATCCGACGGGCCCGCGAGAGAGCTGCACGGCAGGCGCGTGTGCCGGTGCGCGGCTGTTCCTCAACGGCGACGGCGGCCCGCCGCACACGCCCGCGACGTACACGACGCACGGTCTGTTCACCAGCACGGACAGCGGCCGCACGTGGCGCAGCATCCAGAGCAACCTGCCCGCCAACATCGACGTCACCGATCTCGACTACGAGGTCCAGAACGGCGCGCTGATCCTGTACGCGGGCGTCGTCGACATCACCGGGACCCGCCCGAGCGTCAACGGGATCTGGAAGAGCACGAACCTCGGCGGCTCGTGGAGCGAGATGGGTTTCTCGTCGATCACCGACTACAATGGTGTGACGCGCAAGCGCTCCGAGATCGGCGCGATCAAGATCTCGACGGACCACACGCCGAACACGCGCAACGCGGCGGCCGCGCTGATCGTCACTCCGATCCCCGGTGGCTCCGTCGGTCTCAACGCGTTCACGCACTACGGGCGCTCGTGGTACCCGTGCGGTACCGGCCTCACCAATGGTCTCGGCGGTCCGCTCAACACGAGCAGCGCGTTCTCCATCGGGCTCGATCCCGACGATGGATCGATCTACGTCGGCGGCAGCAGCGGCCCCGGCAACCCGGCCAGCACGTATCAGTCGCGCGACGGTGGCAACACCTGGTTCGCGATCGATACCGGCAGCAACGGCATCTCGCTGCACACGGACCAGCACTCGTGGGCGTTCCGCGGAGGTGCCGTCTACAACGGCAACGATGGCGGCGCGTATCGCTTCACGCCACTCGCGAACGGTCGCAGCGGCCCCGGCACCTGGGCCAACCTGAACACGCCGTCGCTCTCGACGCTGCTCTCGACGTACGTCGGTCCACACCCTGTATACCCGAACGTGCTGCTCGCGAGCTCGCATGACAACGAAGCGACGCTGCGCAGCAGCCGCACCTGGTCCGAGGTCAACCTCGACGAGGATTTCCGCGTCCGCTTCGATCCGTTCGACGGCAACTTCGCGTACGGCACGAACCTGTCGAACGGGAACTGGTTCTACATGTCGAGCGACGGCGGCCACACGTTCACGGACACGTCGCCGACGGGCGCGAACGTCCCCAACGACGCCGTCTTCGACTTTCACAAGACGACGCCGGGGCGCCTCGCGGCCGCGACCGACGTGATCTGGGAGTCGCGCTCGCATGCCGCGGCCGGCAGCTGGCGAAACCTCGGCCGGCCGAGCAGCCTGCCTGCCGGCTGGACGGCGAGCGCGCTCGCATACGGCGGCGGCGAGGTGATCCACGCCGCGTGGGGTGATCGCCTGTTCCGCACGTCGAGCGACGGCGCCGATGGCTGGCCGGAGCCGAACCCGGGCCACACCTGGGGCGGCGGCATCAGCGGCATCGCGGTCGATCGCGAGAACACGGCGCGCGTCTATCTCTCGACGGACGGCGGCCGCATCTGGCGCAGCGACGATGCCGGCACGTCCTGGACCGACATCACCGCCGACTTCCCGGCGCTTCCGATCAACGCGCTGACGCTGCGCTCCGACAGCGCGGCACTCGAGCCGCAGGTCCTGCTCGCCTCCGCGAACGGGCCGTGGGTCGGCCAGCTCGCCGGCAGCACGTGGCACTGGCAGCGCCTCGGCACGGGCGTGCCCGACGCCAACGTCACCGACATCCAGATCAACCCGACCGCGAAGACCGCGTACATCGCGACCTACGGCCGCGGCGTCTACGGCACGTACCTCTCGATGATCAGCGACGCCGCGCCGGGCTCGCTCGCCGCGAACAACACGACGTTCGTGTTCGCGAAGGATCTCGACGGCCGCGTCGCCGCGAACCAGGCATCCTACGGCGCGTCGTACTCGGGCTGGAACGCCCTGCAGGGCAACGGCATCGTCGCCGACGCGATCGGCGCGAGCTACCTCAGCTCCGCGAACGTGCTGTTCGCATTCGCGCGCGGCCTCGACAACACGGTGCAGCTCAACCAGGCCGGCCTCGGAGCCGCATGGACGGGCTGGTTCCGCGTGCCGGGCATCACGACCGACGCCGCACCGGCCTCCGCGTCGTCGCCCGCGAAGAACCAGGTCTACGTGTTCGTGAAGGGCACGGACCAGCGCATCTACCAGAACCACGCGACGTACGGTCAGGCGTTCGTCGGCTGGAGCGAGGTGCCGGGCGGCGGTCTCACGGCGTCGCCGATCGCGGCCGCCACGCTGCCGGGCATCGACGTCACGTTCCTCGCGTGCCGCGGCCTCGACAACGCGATCTGGACGAACCAGGGCCCGACCGGCTCGTTCGGCGGCTGGCATCGCGACGGCTCGATGACGACGGATGTCGCGCCCGCGCTCGCGGCCGACAACACGACGATCTACTGGTTCGTGAAGGCGATGAACGGCCACATCATGATGAGCAAGGCCGTCTACGGATCCGGTGGCACGGGCTGGTCCGAGGTCCCGGGCGGACTCGTCTCGAGCTCGGCTCCCTCGGCGGCCGTGCTCGGCAACGGGGTCGTGTTCCTGTACGCGCGTGACCTCAGCGGACGCCTGATGGTCAACCAGGGCGTCAACGGCAACTTCGGCAGCTGGTTCGAGGTCGGCGGCGGCCTGTTCTAGGCCAGGCGCAAGGCGCGCGTCGTGCGTGCGGGCCAGCGCAGGCCTTGCGCGCGCGACGCGCTGCCGCGGCCCTCGCGGCTGGCACGGCGGCTGCGAAGAGGTAGGCAATGCCTGCCTTGTTCGTTCATCCGCCGCTCGCGCTGATGGTCGCCGCGACGCTCGCCGGCGCCGCCGCGATGCTCAAGTGGCGCGCGCACGAAGGCCAGCGCCCGGTCACGGTGCGATCGATCCTGATCCCGCCGCTCGGCATGGCCACCGGCTTCTCGATGTTCGCGTGGGCCCCGACCCGCGTCCCGCTCGCGTGGGCGCTCGCCGCGCTCGCACTCGGCGCCGTCCTCTTCGCGATCCCGCTGATCCGGACGTCACGCCTGCACCGCGACGGCGACCAGATCCTCGTCCGGCGCTCGCGCGCGTTCGTCGCGATCCTGCTCGGCCTCGTCGCAGTGCGCTTCGGCCTGCGCACGTGGATCGAGCAGTACATCTCGGCGCCGCAGACCGGCGCGCTGTTCTACCTGCTCGCGTTCGGCGCGGTCGTGCGCTGGCGGGTCGCGATGCTGTTCGAGTACCGAGGCCTCGTCGATCACGAGCACGTCTTGCACGGCTGCGCGCGCCGCGCGTAGTCGATCGGCTTGCCGCGCGCGTCGACGGCGATCTCGCAGCACATCTCGAACAGCTCGCGCAGCTGGGCGCGCCCGCGCTGCACGCGCGACTTCATGCCCGAGACCGAGATGCCGACCATCGCCGCCGCCTCGCGGGCAGTCTTGCCCTCGAGCTCGACGAGCGTCACCGCCTCGCGATACGGCGAGGGCAGGGCCGCAACGAACAGCGACACGCAGCCGGCGAGCGCGCTGGCCGCGTCGCGGTCGCTGTCGGGGCCCGGCGCGCCGTGCTCCTCGAGCGTCTCGCCGTCGACGAGGTCGTGCGTGTGCTTGCGGCCGGCGTCGGCGATCGCGCTGCGCGCGACCTGGAACATCCACCCCGAGAAGCGCTCGTCGTCGCGCAGGCGCGGCAGCCCGCGGTGCATGCGGACGAGCACGTCCTGCACGACATCGTCGACGTCGCTGGCCCGCACGCGCCGCGCGATGAACGGGCGCAGCCGCGTCACGACCTCGCTCCACGGCACGGCCGTCATGCTCACCCGCAGCACCCCGGTGCACAGCAGGCCTTCAAAGCATCCGGATCGACGCGGCGTGCTTCGATCGTGGCAGATGCGATGAACTTGCTCGCGCCCGCGAGCCACGAGTCGACGATCTCGGCACTGCGCGGCGCGATCGTGACCTCGACCTCGCCGAAGCCGACGCGCGCGAGCATCGCCTTCAGCTCGTCGAGCGGGGTGGCGCCGGCGATGCAGCCGGCGAGCGCGGCCGCCTGGCTCTGCAGCTCGGGAGGGATCGGCGCGATCGCGACGACATCGCTGATCGCGAGCCGCCCGCCGGGCTTGAGCACGCGCAGCGCCTCGGCGAACACCGCCTCCTTCTCCGGCGACAGGTTGATCACGCAGTTCGACATGATCGCGTCGACCGTGGCGTCGGCGATCGGCAGGTGCTCGATCTCGCCGAGCCGGAACTCGACGTTCGTCGCCTTCACCTTGCGTGCGTTGTCGCGGGCGCGCGCGATCATCTCCGGCGTCATGTCGACGCCGATGACCTTGCCGGTCGGCCCGACCGCACGCGCCGCGAGGAAGCAGTCGAAGCCGCCGCCCGAGCCGAGGTCGAGCACGGTCTCGCCCGGCTTCAGCGCCGCGATCGCGTTCGGGTTGCCACAGCCGAGGCCGAGGTCCGCGCCCTCGGGCACCGCCGCGAGATCCGCTTCGCTGTAGCCGAGCGACAGCGACTGCTCGGCGGGGACGGCGCCGCAGCAGCCGGGCGCGCAGGTGCCGCCCTTCGTCGAGATGTTCGCGTAGTGCTCGCGGACGATCGTCCTGGTCTCATCTGCCTTCAGATCATTCATGATGGGTTCTCCTGCTTCGGAAGACGGGCCTCGCCCGGAAAGGACGCAAAGAATCGACGCTGCGCCCACAGCGCCGCGTGAACCAGCCCGAGCATGACGGGCACCTCGACGAGCGGACCGATCACCGCCGCGAACGCCACGCCGCTGTGGATGCCGAACGTCGCGACCGCGACCGCGATCGCGAGCTCGAAGTTGTTCGATGCCGCCGTGAACGACAGGGTCGTGCACTGGCCGTAGCCGGCGCCCGCGCGCTTGCTCAGCGCGAACGACACCGCGAACATCACGACGAAGTAGACGAGCAGTGGGATCGCGATGCGCACGACGTCGAGCGGCAGCTTCACGATCGAGTCGCCCTTCAGCGAGAACATCACGACGATCGTGAACAGCAGCGCGACGAGCGTCAGCGGCCCGATGCGCGGCACGAAGTGCGTGCGATACCAGGCGTCCCCCTTCGCGCGCCGCAGCAGCGTGCGCGTCACGAAGCCGGCCGCAAACGGCACGCCGAGATAGATCGCGACGCTCTTCGCGATCTGGCCCATCGAGATGTCGACGACCGCGCCGTGCAACCCGAGCACGCGCGGCAGCACGGTCGCGAACACGTACGCGTAGACCGAGAAGAACAGCACCTGGAAGATCGAGTTGAACGCGACGAGGCCCGCGCAGAACTCCGTGTCTCCCTTCGCGAGGTCGTTCCACACGATCACCATCGCGATGCAGCGCGCGAGCCCGATGATGATGAGCCCGAGCATGTAGTCCGGGTGGTCGGGCAGGAACACGACCGCGAGCACGAACATCAGCAGCGGCCCGATGATCCAGTTCTGCACGAGCGACAGCACCACGACCTTCTTGTTGTGGAAGATCGCGCCCAGCTCCTCGTACCGGACCTTCGTGAACGGCGGGTACATCATCAAGATCAACCCGATCGCGATCGGGATCGACGTCGTGCCGACGCTCAGCCTGTCGAGCGCGCGCGTGAAGCCGGGCGCGAAGTTGCCGAGCGCCACCCCGGCCGCCATCGCCGCGAAGATCCACACCGTCAGGTAGCGGTCGAGGAACGACAGCCTGCGCGCGACACCCGTCTGCATCGCCGCGCCTACTTGCATGACGCGGGCCCGCAGCTCTTCTTCAGCCGCGCATGATCCGCGCGCAGCGCACGCTCCGCACCGAACGTCTTCGCGAGCACCTCCAGCACGCTCTTCACCGACGCGTGCTCCTGCTCGCTGATCCGGTAGTACACCCACGTCCCGTCGCGCCGGCTATCGACGATGCCGGCCGCCTTCAGGATGCCCAGCTGCCTCGAGCAATTCGGCTGGCTGATCCCGAGCGCCGACTCGATGTGACAGACGCACAGCTCCCCGTGCGACAGCAGCGCGACAATTCGGATGCGGGTCTCGTCGCCGAGTGCACGGAATGCGCGCGTCAGCGGACGAACGTCTTCGAGGTCCGAGGTACTGGACAGCACGAGATGCTTATATCACGATATCGGCATATAGCGATGAGAAGCGTCTTGTTCCTGTGCGTCGCCAACTCCGCGCGCAGCCAGATGGCAGAAGGCCTGGCGCGGCACCTGCTCGGCTCGCGGGTCCGGGTCCAGAGCGCGGGCAGCAAGCCGTCGCGCGTCAATCCCTACGCGATCGAGGTGATGAAGGAGCTCGGCATCGATCTCGCGAGCCATCACTCGAAGTCCGTCGAGACGATCGATCCCGCGACGGTCGACACGGTGATCACGCTGTGCGCCGAGGAGGTCTGCCCGGTGTTCCTCGCGCAGGTGCGCCGTCTCCACTGGCCGATCCCGGATCCGGCGAGCGACGATCCGACCCTGACGCCCGACGAGCTGCGCGCGCGGTTCCGCACGGCGCGCGATGACATTCGCGGCCGGCTGGAGGCTCTGTTCGGCTCGCAGGCGTGAGTACGTTCCACGACGAGCGAGTACATCGCCACGCGCATTCTTTCACCCGCACTGGATCGCGTCGCCGCGGATCGCGCAACGACCTCCGCTCGCCGTGGCGTTCGCGTCCGTCGCGTGTGGTACACCGCGCGCATGCTGAGGACGATTGGACGTGTTGGAGTGTGCATGGTGGTCGCGGCCTGCGGGTCGAAGCCATCGCCCAAGCAACCCGAGCCCGCGCCGGCCGCGACGCCGACCGCCGCGACGATGGAGCATCACGAGCACGGAGCTCCGCCCGCGGCGCAGCAGCCTCCGGCGCTGACGCTCGACGCGATCGCAGCAGGCGCGACCCTGCTCCCCGATCTCGGAGATCACCACCGCACGATCACGACGACCTCGAAGGAGGCGCAGGCCTACTTCGACCAGGGCCTGCGTCTGATCTACGGGTTCAACCACGACGAGGCGGCGCGCTCGTTCGCGCACGCCGCACAGCTCGATCCAAGCTGCGCGAGCTGCTACTGGGGCCTCGCGCTCGTCCTCGGGCCCAACTACAACGTGCCGATGCTGCCGGATCGCTTCCCGGCCGCGTGGGCCGCCGTTCAGCAGGCAAAGGAGCATGCCGCCACCGCGACGCCCGTCGAGCAGGCGCTGATCGGCGCGCTCGCGACGCGCTACCCGGGCGCAGAGCCGAAGGACCCGATGGCGATGCAGCCGTTCAACCAGGCCTACGCGGACGCGATGACGAAGGTCGCGAAGCAGTTCCCCGCCGATCTCGACGTCCAGGTGTTGCGCGCCGAGTCGCTGATGGATCTCGACCCGTGGAAGCTCTGGACCGCGGACGGCAAGCCCGCGCCCGGCACCGAGGACATCATCGCCACGCTCGAGGGCGTGCTCGCCAAGGACAAGAACCATCCGGGCGCGAACCACTACTACATTCATGCCGTCGAGGCCGCGCATCCCGAGAAGGCGATCGCGTCCGCGGACCGGCTCGCGGCGCTGATCCCGGGCGCCGGCCACATCGTCCACATGCCCGCGCACATCTACCAGCGCGTCGGTCGCTACGCCGATGCGTCGGCCGCGAACCGCAAGGCTGCTGCCACCGACCTCGCATACATGCCGAAGGCACCCGCGTGGGGCTACTACGGCATGTACCTCGTCCACAACTACGGGTTCCTGTCCTACTCGGCCTCGATGGAGGGCCGCAGCGAGGAGTCGATCGAGTCGGCCAAGCTCTCGGCGAAGAACTTCCCTCCCGCGATGCTCGACATGATGCCGGGCATGGACTTCATGGTCTCCGAGCCGATCCTCGCAGACGTGCGCTTCGGCAAGTGGGACGACCTGCTCGCGATGCCGCGCCCGGAGGCGAAGTATCCAGTGCTCACCGCGCTGTGGCTGCACGGCCACGGCCTCGCGAGCGCGGCCACCGGCAAGCTCGCCGACGCCGAGAAGGATCTCGCCGAGCTGCGCACGATGCCGCCGAAGCTGACGCCCGAGATGATGACGTCGACGAACTCGATGACCGACATCATCGCGGTCGCGACCGCGATCCTCGACGCGGGCATCGCGCAGAAGAAGCACGATCCGGCCGCGCTCGAGCTCTGGGCCAAGGCCGTCGCCGCCGAGGACAAGCTCGCGTACGACGAGCCGGCCGACTGGTTCTACCCCGTGCGCCACTTCCAGGGCGCGGCGCTCATCGCGGCAAAGAAGTACAAGGACGCGGAGGCCGTGTATCGCGCGGACCTCGTCAGGAACCCGGCGAACGGCTGGGCGCTGTTCGGCCTCGTCCAGGCGCTCGAGGGTCAGGGCAACAAGAAGGCCGCCGCCCCGATCAAGGCGCAGCTCGCGAAGGCGTGGGCGAAGGCCGACATCAAGCTGACGTTGACGGCGCTGTTCTGAGAGCGGCCGCCGCGCTCGGCGCCCGAGCCGGATGCGCGATCCGATGCAGGCGCTCCGGCCCGACCGGTTCCTCGAGGAGCCACGGCACGATCGCGACGCGCTTCGCGTGCCTGTCGCGCACCGCCGCGATCTGCGCCAGCTCGCCGCGGATGCGCTCGCGCAGCAGCGGATCGCTGGAGCCGGCGGTCGCGAGGCTGCTGTTGATGACCCACGCGTACGGCTCGATGCCGGCGCGCCGGAGATCCTCCTGGAGCTGGGCGGCCTCGGTCACCGGAGTCGCCTCGGCGAGCGTCACGACGAGCACCTTCGTGTACTCGGGGTTCGCGAGCCGCATCAGCGGCGTCGTGATGCGTCCCGCGTGCTCCTTCGTGAACGCGCGCACGGTCTCCCGGTGATACGCGCCGGTCGTGTCGAGGAGCAGCAGCGTGTGGCCGGTCGGTGCGGTGTCGAGGACGACGAAGCCGCGCTGCGATTCGCGAATGAGCCGCGAGAACGCACCGAACACGGCGACCTCCTCGTAGCACGGCGAACGCAGATCCTCCGCGAGCAGCGCACGGCCTGCCTCGTCGAGGCGCGCGCCGCGCGTCGCCATCACGTTCTCGACGTACGCCTTCGTCTCCGCCGCCGGGTCGATCCGGCTGATCGTGAGATTCGGCACCGAGCCCGCGAGCGTCGACGCGACGTGTGCAGCCGGATCCGTCGTGCTCAGGTGCACGGGATATCCACGCGACGCGAGCTCGACCGCGACGGCCGCCGCGATCGTCGTCTTGCCGACCCCACCTTTGCCCATGACCATGATCAGCCCGTGGCCGGGGGCCGCGAGCTCGTCGAACAGCGCCGCGAGCGGCGGCAGGTCGGGCAGCGGCCCTGCCGGCGCGCCATCACTCGCGGGCGTCGGGTCTCCGAGCAGCGCACGTAGCGCCGGCAGCCCGACCATGTTGAACGGCCGCAGCGGCACGCGCTCGATCGGCAGCGCCCGAAGCACCTCAGGCATCGCGTCGAGCGCCGCCCGTCCACGGTGCTCGAGTGCGAGCGCAATCGGGTCCGCGCGGTCGCTCGCCTCGAACACGGCGTTGATGACCAGCTGCTGGTTCGTCAGCCCGATCCCGCGAAGCTCGTCCGCCGACCGCGCCGCCTCGCGGAGCGACGCCTGATCCGCGCGCGCGACGAGAACCACCGCGGTTCGCGCCGGATCCGAGAGCGTTGCCAACGCGGCGGCGAACTTGTCGTGCTGCGTCTTCAGGCCCGAGTGCGGCCCGAGACACGACTCGCTGTGCGGCGAGTCCTCGAGAAACCCCGTCCACGCGCGCGGCAAGCTCAGCAGGCGCAGCGTGTGGCCGGTCGGCGCCGTATCGAAGATCACGTGATCCCAGCCCGCGCCGTCGTCCACGAGCAGGCTCGCGAACTCGTCGAACGCGGCGATCTCCGTCGTGCAGGCCCCGGCGAGCTGCTCCTTCAGCTGCGCCAGCTGCGTCGCATCCCAGATGCTCCGATACGGCGCGATCACGCGCTCCCGGTATTCGCCCGCCGCCTGCTCCGGCTCGATGTTCAGTGCGAAGAGTCCCGGCACCGCGGCGACGGCCGTCGGATGGTTCGTCAGCGTCACGCCGAGCATCTGGTCGAGGTTCGACGCCGGATCCGTGCTGACGAGCAGCACGCGCTTTCCCGAGTCCGCGAGCCGCAGCGCCGTCGCGCACGAGAGCGCCGTCTTCCCGACGCCGCCCTTCCCGGTGAAGAACAGGTACCGCAGCGGCGCGTCGACGAAGCTCATGCGCGTGCAGTGTGCACGCTACATGCCCGTGACCGGCGCGCGTTTCGCGCAATCCGCGCGCGATCAGATGGCGCCGAGGACGATCCACACGAGCGCGTGTGCGATCGCGGGTGCCCACAACGTCCCAGTGCGCTCGCGCAGCAGGCCGAGAACGAGGCCGGTGCAGATGTGGCTGACGATCAGGGGCAGCGCGAGCGCGTACTGGATGTGAAAGACCGCGAAGATGACCGCGGTCACCAGGATGCCCGGCCAGCGGCCAAGCTTGTTCTGCAGCGTCGGCTGCAGGATGCCGCGAAAGATCGTCTCCTCGGCAATGGCGGCCATGAGACCCATCAGCATGAAGAGCGCGCGCTGCTGCGGCGTGTAGTGCGCGATCGTGTCGGCGATGTACGCGAGCGCGTCCTTGAAGCCGCTCTCGTTCGCGATGACGCACGTCAGGGAGGCGGCCAGGAGCGCGAACCCGAGCACGCCGTACGCGACATCGCGCAGTGCGAGCTCGCGCCACCCAGCTTCCCGGAACGACAGCCGCGCGTAGCGCACCATTCCGAGCTGCAGCACGACGCCGATCTCGAACAGCCCGACGCCGACGTTGATGATGAACGCGGCCAGCGGCGCCTGCCAGATCTCGCGGCGGTCATGGATGCCGAGCACCACCGTCAGCACGCCGCCGACGCCGAACATCGCGACGTAGTGTCCGATGATCAGCAAGAAGGCGAGCCAGAGTGCCCCTGTCGTCCCGATAGGCCAGCGCTGCGATGTCTGCATAGGCCATGCAGACACGCCGTCCGCCGCTCGGTTGCGCGCTTCGCTCTATCATTTCGGCGGCTTCGGGGCCGCCTGCTTGGGCTTCTCGTCCTTCGCCTTGTCGACGAGAACCGTGCCCTTCTTGTCCGTGCACTCCTTCGGAGTGACCTCGATCCAGCCCTTGCCCTTGCACGCGTTGAGACCGGCGCAGTCGTTGGTCGCGGTCGCACACGAGCCCTTGCCCTTGCATCCGTTGATCCCCTGGCACTTCACCTTCGCTTCCTTCGTCTTGGTGTCGGCGTGACCCACGCGCGGCGATCCAGCGAGCAGGAGGCCACAGACGGCCATCGCGATCGTTCGTCCATTCATCATTGCGAGTGTTCCTTGTTGCGGTTGTGGTTCTTCCAACCATGATCGCGCTCGCGGCCGCCACGCTCTTTGCCGGTGCCTGCGGCGGCGGTCGCGGCAGCTCGGCCTCGACGACACCGACGGCCAAGGAGACGGTCGCCGCCGTGCACTGCATGGGCATCAACGCGTGCAAGAGCCAGGGCAGCTGCAAGACCGCGCAGAATGCCTGCAAGGGCCAAAACTCGTGCAAGGGGCAGGGCTTCGTGGATGTCGTGTCACCCGACGAGTGCGCGGCGAAGGGCGGCACCACGCTCGCGGGCATGTAACGGATCGCGGCAGCGCGAGACGGATCGACATGCTCGACGGTGGACGATCTGTGGACCGAGATCGAGGACGAGACGTCCCGCACGCCACCGGTTCGATGCGAGCGCACCGTGCTCGTCTGGCGCCGCGAGCTGCGCGTCCTGCACCGCACCCTCGACGACGACGAGGCGCTGCTCGTCCGCGAAGTCGTGCATGGTGAAACCCTCGCGCACCTCTCAGCGCAGCTTGCCGGCAGCACCGGGTTGCAGCCGGAGCAGCGGATGGTCGAGCTGCTCGGACGCTGGCTCGACGCCGCGATTCTCGCCGCGTGACGAGGCGCGTCGAGCGCCCCAGTGCTGTGCGAATTCGCGCGTTCTGTCCGGATGGCCGTGCGCAGGCGCTCGTTCCGGACGCGGCGCCGGGAGCGCTCCAGCGGCTCTTCGTCGGCTGGGGAGAGGCGTAACCACCGGCCGCCGTGACAAATGCTCCGGGGGATCCCGTGCGGCCGTCGGAGTTGAGGATCACGTTCGAGACGGAGATCGAGCGGCTCACACGGCTGTATGCGGCGCTCAGCCGCATCAACAAGGCAATCGTGCGGGTCCCTGCGCGGGACGAGCTGTTCACGCGGGTGTGCGATGCGCTCGTCGACGAGGGCGGATTCCGCATGGCGTGGATCGGGTGGCACGACGCCCGGGACCGCCGTCTCGTGCCGGTCGCGGTCACCGGAGACGACCTCGGCTACATCGCACGGATCGACGTGCGCACCGACGACGGTCCGCTGGGCAACGGACCCTCGGGCCGAGCATTCCGCTTCGACCGCGCGTACGTGTGCAACGACGTGCTGTCGGATCCCGCGACGCTGCCGTGGCGAGATGCGCTGGCGCAGAGCGAGCTGCGGGCGTCGGCCGTGTTCCCGATCCATATCGGCGGACGCGTGGGTGGAACGCTGAGCGTGTACGCCGACCGTCCCGACGTGTTCCGCGACAAGGAGATCGAGCTGCTCGAGGAAGCGGCCGCGGATCTGTCGTTCGCGCTCGACAACCTCGACCGGGAGGCCGCACGCGCGCGCGCGGATGCGGTCGTGAAGCACTTCCGCGCGATCATCGAGTCGACCGACGATGCGATCCTGAGCAGCACGCTCGACGGCACGGTGGTCACGTGCAACCCGGCCGCGCAGCGCATGTTCGGCCGCGCGCCGCAGGACCTCGTTGGCCGTTCGGTGCTGACGCTCGTCCCGCCGGAGCGCGCTCACGAGGAGCGCGAGGTCCTGCGTCAGATCATCGCGGGCAGCCACGTCGAGCAGTACGAGACCGAGCGCCTGCACCGCGACGGCCACGTGTTCCCGGTCTCGATCACGGCCTCCCCGATCTTCTCCGATGGACCGACCGGTACCGAGATCGTCGGCGTGTCGAAGATCGTCCACGATATCAGCACGCGCCGTGCCGCCGAGGCGGCTGCGGAGCGCGAGCGTCGGTTCGTCGGCAACGTCATCGACGCGATGCCTGGCGTCATGTACCTCTACACGACCGAGGGCCGGTTCCTGCGCTGGAACCGCAACTTCGAGGCCGTGTCCGGATACTCGGCCGCCGAGATCGCTCGGATGCACCCGCTCGACTTCTTCCGCGGCGACGACCGCCGCCGCGTCGAGGAGCGGATCGGCGATGTGTTCGCGCACGGCGAGTCGAGCATCGCCGCGGAGTTCATCTCGAAGGACGGCACCGCGACGCCGTACTTCTTCACCGGCAAGCGCATCACGTTCGAAGGTGGCGTGTGTCTCGTCGGTGTCGGCGTCGACGTCGCGGATCGCCAGCGCGCGGAGATCGCGCTGCGCAAGAGCGAGGAGCGCTACCGCACGACGCTCGACAGCATCTTCGAGGGCTGCCAGATCATCGGCTTCGACTGGCGCTACCTGTACCTCAACGAGGCCGCGTCGGTGCAGAACCGGCGGCGCAACAGCGAGCTGCTCGGGCGCCGCATGCAGGACGCGTGGCCGGGGATCGAGGCGAGCGCGGTCTTCAAGCTGCTCGAGCGTTCGCTGGTCGATCGCGTGCCCGTTCACGAGGAGGTCGAGTTCGTGTTCGCCGACGGGACCAGCGGCTGGTACGACGTGCGCTCGCAGCCGGTGCCCGAGGGCATCTTCGTGCTGTCGATCGAGGTGACGAAGCGCCACCGTGCAGAGCAGGCGCTGCGGGAGCTCAACGAGAGTCTCGAGCGCAAGGTCGTCGAGCGGACCCGCGATCTCGAGGCCGCGCGCGTCCGGGCCGAGGCCGCGGATCGGACGAAGTCGGCGTTCCTCGCGACGATGTCGCACGAGCTGCGCACGCCTCTCAACTCGATCATCGGGTTCACCGGGCTCGTGCTGCAGGGCCTCGCGGGTCCGCTGACCGGCGAGCAGACGACGCAGCTCGGGATGGTCCGCAGCAGCGCCCGGCACCTGCTGGATCTGATCAACGACGTGCTCGACATCTCGAAGATCGAGGCCGGCCAGCTGGCGGTGCAGTTCGCGCGGTTCGACCTGCTCAACGCGATCGATCGAGTCGTCTCGAGCGTCCGCCCGCTCGCCGACAAGAAGGCGCTCGCGCTGGAGGTCGTCGCGCCGGCCACGCTCGCCCCGATCGAGAGCGACCGTCGCCGCGTCGAGCAGATCCTGCTCAACCTGCTCAACAACGCGATCAAGTTCACCGACCGCGGCCGCGTCGCGGTGGTCGTCGAGGAGATCGGCGAGCGAGTGCGGATCGCGGTACG
This sequence comes from uncultured Kofleriaceae bacterium, assembly GCA_964446175.1. GTDB lineage: Bacteria > Myxococcota_A > Polyangia > Haliangiales > Haliangiaceae > JABFXX01. The sequence goes on along the minus strand of CAYUNM010000015.1, from coordinate 22,751 downwards.
CGACACCGGCATCGGGATCGCCCCCGAGAACCTCGGCAAGCTGTTCCAGCCGTTCCACCAGATCGACGTCGGCCTCGAGCGCCAGCACGAGGGCACGGGGCTCGGGCTCGCGATCTGCAAGCGGCTGTCTGACCTCCTCGGTGCGACGCTCACCGTCGCGAGCGAGGCAGGGCGGGGCAGCACGTTCACCGTCGAGCTACCTCGCGAGCGAGGCCAGGCGACATGATGATCCTGTTGATCGAGGACAACGAGCAGAACCGCTACCTCATGCGCTTCCTGCTCGAGAGCCACGGATACCGCGTGACGGCCGCCGTCGACGGGCCCAGCGGCCTCGAGGCCGCGCGGCAGTGCGCCCCGCACGCGATCCTGCTCGACATCCAGCTGCCGCGGATGGACGGCTACGCCGTGGCGCGCGCGCTGCGCCAGATCCCCGAGATCGCGCGCACGCCGATCATCGCGGTGACCTCGTACGCGATGCCCGGCGATCGCGAGAAGGCGCTCGAAGCCGGCTGCACCGGCTACATCGAGAAGCCGATCAACCCCGAGACGTTCATCGCGGAGATGGAGCGCGTCGTCACCGAGTGCGAGGCCACCCGATGAAGCGCGTGCTGATCGTCGACGACAAGGACGAGAACCTCTACTACCTGACGAAGCTCCTCGAGAGCGACGGCTGCGTGGTCGAGGCTGCGCGACATGGCCTCGAAGCCCTGATGAAGGCGCGCGGCACGCCGCCGGAGCTCGTGATCTCGGACCTGCTGATGCCGGTGATGGACGGCTACACGCTGCTGCGCCACTGGAAGACCGACGCGGTGCTGAGCCGGATCCCGTTCGTCGTCTACACCGCGACGTACACCGCACCCGAGGACGAACAGCTGGCGCTCGATCTCGGCGCCGACGCCTTCATCCTCAAGCCGAGCGAGCCGCAGGACTTCCTCGCGCGGCTGGCCGCGCTGCGACGCAACGCCGATGGCCCACGACCGGCGCCGCCGCGGCGCCCCGTCGGGGACGACGACGTCCACCTGCGGGAATACAGCGAGGTGCTGATCCGCAAGCTCGAGGCGAAGTCGTTCGAGCTCGAGGAGAGCAACCGGTCGCTGCAGCAGGACATCGCGGTGCGCGCTCAGGTCGAGGCGGCGCTGCGCGAGAGCGAGGAGAAGTTCCGCATCCTGATCGAGAGCATTCCGCAGCTCGTGTGGATGGCCGGGTCAGGCGGGGAGTGCTCGTTCACGAACCGCCGCTGGCGCTAGTACACCGGCCTGGACGACACGGCGACGTGGTTGCGTGCCGTGCATGCCGACGATGCCGAGGCGCTGCGCGAGGCGTGGGCGCGCGCGTCGACGTCCGCGACGGAGCTCGATGCGGAGCTCCGGCTCGTGCGCCACGACGGCACCGCACGCTGGTTCCTCGTGCGCGGCATCCCGATGCGCGACTCGTGCTCGCCAACGACGTCACCCGCGAGCGCGCGGCCATCGAGGCCCTGCGCGCGTCGGAGGCCAGCCTGGCCCGCGCGCAGCGGATCGCGCATCTCGGGAGCTGGGAGGTCGTGCTCGCGACCAACGCGCTGTCGTGGTCCGACGAGATCTATCGGATCTTCGGCATCGATCGCGATCGGTTCGGCGCGACGTACGAGGCCTTCCTCGCGTGCGTGCACCCCGAGGACCGCGACGCGATGCACGCGGCCCACATCCAGGCGCGCACCGGCGAGGGCAAGCTCGATCTCGAGCACCGGATCATCCGGCCCGACGGGACCATTCGCTGGGTGCGCGAGCTGGGAGAGGTCGAGCACGATGCGGCAGGCGCGCCGGTGCGGCTGACGGGGACCGTCCTCGACATCACCGACCGCAAGCGTGACGAGCAACGTCAGAGTGTCGGGCGTCACCTGTCGGAGGTGATCACGTCGGGGCGTCCGCTCTCCACGATCCTCGACGAGGTCGTGCGCGCGATCGAGACGCTCGAGCCGACGTTCTCCGCGAAGGTGCTGCTGCACCCATCCGAGCCGCCGCCCTCGTCGTGCGTCTTTCCCGTGCGCGCGCCGGATGGGAGCATGGTCGCCGCGCTCGCGATCCAGGCCGCCGACGGCGCCAGCTGCGGGCCGGCACATCGCGAGCTGTTCGAGCGCATGCGCGACGTGATCGCCATCGCGTTCGAGCGAGACGCAGCCCAGCGCGAGCTGCGCGAGAGCGAGGAGCGCTTCCGGCTGCTCGCGACGGGCACCAACGACGCGGTCTGGGACTACGACGTCGAGACCGGCGACCTGTGGTGGAGCGACGGCATCACGCGGCTGTTCGGCGTCGATCGCAACGACCTCGAGCCGGCGCTCGTCTCGTGGACGCGGCGGATCCATCCCGACGACGAGAAGCGGATCGTCGAGGGCTTCCACGCCTCGCTCGCGGCCTCCGTCGCGAGCTGGTCGGACGAATATCGCTTCCTCCGCGCCGATGGCACCTACGCCTCGGTGCTCGACCGCGGTCACATCATCCGCGACGCGACCGGCCGCGCGATCCGCGTGATCGGCGGCATCACGGACGTGACGGCGCACAAGGAGCTCGAGCGCCAGCTGCTCCGATCGCAGCGCCTGGAGAGCATCGGCACGCTCGCCGGCGGCGTCGCGCACGATCTCAACAACGTGCTGCAGCCGATCCTGATGGAGGTCGAGGGTCTGCGCGAGGCGGCCTCGGCCACCGGCCGACTCGACGATCTGCTCACGATCGAGCGCTGTGCACAGCGCGGCGCGGCGCTCGTGCGGCAGCTGCTGGCGTTCGCGCGCGGCACCGAGGTGCCTCGATCGCCCCTGGAGCTCGCGCAGATCGCAGGTGAGCTCCGCAAGCTGCTGCGCGACACGTTTCCGAAGAACATCGAGATCGCGATGTACGTCGCGCCGAGCCTGCGCCGCGTCCGGGGCAACGCGATCGAGCTGCACCAGGTGCTGCTCAACCTGTGCGTCAACGCGCGAGACGCGATGCCCGCCGGCGGCTCGCTGCACATCTCCTTCACGAACCGCGATCGCCACGTCGTGATCGAGGTCGCGGACTCCGGAACCGGAATGACGCCCGAGGTGATGGATCGAATGTTCGATCCGTTCTTCACGACCAAGGAGGTCGGTCGCGGCACCGGGCTCGGCCTCGCGACGGCCCACGCGATCGTGCGCAGCCACGACGGCTTCCTCACGGTCGAGAGCGCCGTCGGCACCGGGTCGACGTTCCGCGTGTTCCTGCCTGCCACGGACGAGCTTCCTGCCGCCGCTGCGCAGCCAGCAGCGCCGACGGACGGAACCGGCCAGACGATCCTCGTCGTCGACGACGAGGCGCACATCCGCACCGCCACGCAGCGCATCCTCGAGCGGCACGGCTACCGCGTGCGCACCGCCGCCACCGGCCGCGACGCCCTCGAGATGTTCGGCCGCGAGCGAATCTCCGCGGTCGTGCTCGACCTCGCGATGCCGGATCTCGACGGCGCCGCGACGGTCGCCGCCCTCGCCAGGCTCGATCCGATGGTGCCCGTGATCGGCGCGAGCGGCCTCGCCTCGCCCGAATTCGTGAACGCGGTGCGCTGCTTCCTGTCGAAGCCGTACTCGACGCGAGACCTGCTCGGCGCCCTCGCCGGCGTGATCGGGCCCACCTGAGCATCGCTACGGCTTTGGCTTCACGACGAGCGCGGCGAAGCGAGCGGTCGTCTCGGCGCGCGAGCTCGTCCGCAGCTTCCGCGCCGCGCGATGGAAGAGGACGTGCACCGTGGCATGCGAGAGACCGAGCTCGTACGCGATCTCCTTGTTCGAGTGCCCATATCCAGCATCGCCGGCGTCACGGCGAGCCCTTGGACGCCGAGCCGGCGGAGTCGGACGCGCTCGCGTCCATGCTCCCGGTGTCGGCGACGGTCGCCGCCCAAATCTTCTTTGCATGGCGCAGAAACGCCGCCGGCCACTTCGACTCCGCCGGATCGGCCTTGAACGTGCCGCCCATGACGCCGTCGCCCGGATCGACCGTGGTCTCGCCTCGCAAAATGTACTTCCGTCCGTTCTCGAGCACGAGCAGCTTGTACGTCCCCGGGCTCACATCGCTTCGACACGAGAGCTCGTACGCGAACGTCACCTCCGCGATGCCATCCCGATCGAGATCGGTGATCGCTCGCGCCGCATCATGAAAGCTGGCCGTCACGCCTCCCATCTCGCACGGCGCGACGAAATCACGCACCGGCAGCAGATTGCGCGGCGCGCCCTTCGCCGGCACCACCCAGTCCTCGACAAACAGCATCGCCGAGTTCTTCTTCACATCGATCGTGCGGCCGAACAGGAGATAGTTCGTCCCGTTCCGGTCCCTGAACGTCACACCGCTCTGGAATTCGCCGCGAACCGTGACGCCGGGCGGCAACTCACCCGCCTTCACGGCCGTGGACTTGATCTCCGGATCCGCGCGGACTGCCCGCGCCAGGCACACGAGCACCAAGATCTGCCAACGCACGCGCTGTAGTCGGGTCATGCAGCCCCGATCGTACGCAGGAGCGCGTCGACATGACAGCCCGAGAGCTGATCGAGAAACGCGATCGACCAGAGCCGTACAGATGACATGATCAACCCCTCGCGAGGAGCTGGTTCCCGACGGCCCATTATCCCTACGTTCCCGCAGAACGAGCCGCTCGGCCGTGAGATTCGGGTTTACGTTTACACGCGAGGGCGCCCGCGAAGTGGCCCGGGCGCTCCGATCGCGTCAGCTATCTGCGCGAGATGGCGGCGGCTTGAGGCCGTACTTCTCCATCTTGTAGGCGGGCCTGCTGCGCGATGTGCTCAACATCGTTTGGGTCTCGTCAACGTGCTCAATCTCGACGACACGGTGTTCTCGTCGAGGAGAAACGGGTCGAGGGAGAAAGCGGGGAGAAAAACTTCGGCCCAATGTGGGGACCTGCTTTCGTTCGCCCTTTGTTTCCTTGGCCGCAACGGAGTCGACGGGGGCCCGACGCGAACCGCGGCGAGAGCCTCGACGAACGACTCGCGGCATCTCGTCGTCAATCGGATAACGACCGCATCGAAATGGGAACGCCGGTCGGACGACCGCGCCGCATCACCCATCCTCCTTTGGAGCCCGCAGCATGCGTACCATCGCACGCTCCTTGCAAAAGTTCGCAGTATGTACGCTGAGCAAGAGCAACTCGACGAAGAGCTAGACCATCTCGCTGAATTGCTGCGCAGCGGCGACGTGATGCTGTCGTGCATCCAGCTTGCGGACTTCGCTTCTAAGCTCGACCGCATCATGCGCCACGAGGAGCGCGCGCTCGCATTTGTCTATGAACGGCTGGCGCCCAGAACGCCGAACCCGATTGCCAAGGTCAAACGCGAGCACGGGAGCTTGCGCACACTAATCAGTCTACTGGCCACTGCGCTGGACCGCGCCGACGCGCACCGCGGACTCGAAGTTGTCGCGAGGCTTCGAAGCGTCTTGATGGTGCATGCGGCGAAGGAGAATTGGCTCCAACCGCTCACGCATGCACATGCGCAGGCCTGAGCCCGCGGCGGCGGCGCGCCCATCTCTACAGATGAAAATCGCCGCGCGCTTCCGGCTGATATCGGATCTCGACGACGCGCAGTCGCTTCGTGCGGTGCGGCACGGGCCACGTGATGGACTGACCGACGCGCAGACCGAGCAAAGCGCTACCGATCGGCGCAAGCACGGAGATCTTGCCGGCGGTGGCATTCGCATCGCGCGGGTAGCAGACACGGACCTGGCGCCGCTTCGCCGTGTCGCAGTCCTCGTAGACCACGTCGCTGTTCATCGTGACGATATCGGCGGGGACCTCGCGAGGCTCGACGACGCGTGCTCGATGGAGCTCGAAATCGAGTAGTTCCGAGAGATGTGATTCGTTGCTCTCGAGCACCGGCTGCAGTCGAGCAAGATCGGTGGTCGTGATGATGACGTCGTGTTCGAGCATGGGACCTCTCCAATGAAGAAATGCCGGCCACCGTGGAGTAGCCGACGAACAGGGCAGCCGCGCGTCTCGCGCTTACCCGCGGACTGCCAGCGATCGCTGAAACGCAGCGCGCGGGGACGCGCTGCGGGGATGGCGTTCGAGGCAGACCATGTCTCGAACGTAGATTGGAAACGCGAGATGTCAAGCGAGTGGCTTCTGCCAGCGAGGCGCTATCTTGGAACATGACCAGAGAGCACGTCGCGAAACAAACATCGAAAGCCGACAAGCGCAGCGCCGGGAGACCGGTGCTAGGTGGAACGCCGGTCGCGATCCGATCGCGCGAAGCGACTGACGAGACATTCGCACGGCGGTTCCGGACTCAGCTCGCGAGGCGCATCGGCCATGCCGCCGGACTCATCGAGCGCATTACCGTCCGATTCGAAGACGTCAACGGACCCAAAGGCGGAATCGATACGGCCTGCCGAATCAAGGTTGTTCTCGCTGGGCGTCCTTCGATCGTCGTCGAGAAGCGTGCGCAATCGCCCGCTTCCGCATTCGGAGCGGCGGCGGCTGCGGTGGGAACCGCGGTGGAACGCGAGCAGGGCAGGCACGCCTTGCACACTGGTTCGCGGCGCGGACCTGCTGGCCGGCCGCGCATGCACACGCCAGAGCCAGATGCCGGGGAGTTGATCGGGCGCCGCGTTGGACGCGGGCGCGAGGCGCTCGCGCGCGCTCTGCATCGCCCCGAGAAGCTCGATCGCGCGCATTACGTCGACACCGCAGCTCACGGTACGAGTGCATCTGATCGTCGTGCAGGCGACGTCTTCACCGCGCGCAGGAACACGCGCGGAAACACGACCCGTGCGACGGTGGCGCTCGAGGACTCTCGCACCCGCCCGTCGCGGAAGTCGACGCGGCGGTCGGCGAATCGTGGAAAGCCGAGCCATGCGAAGGAGCGCGCTGCTGCGGTACAGCGCTCGATGCCGCAGGCGCGCTCGATCCGGCGCGGCTAGACTGCGCAGGCGTGGCTAGACTGCGCGGAGCAGGTCAAACGACGTGAGGATTCCCTCGAGTCGCTCGCTCGATCCCACGAGCACGCGGTGAATGCCTTCCGCGCGCATGATCTCGGAGACCTGTGCGGCCGTCGTGCTCGCTGATACCCAGACCACATCCGGCGTCGCGATGTGTCCCGCCGTGACCATCTGCAATGAGGCACGCAGCCCGTCGGATTCGTCAGGATCATCATCCTCGTCAGATGCCTGTTCTATCGCGCGCAGCACGTCACTGGAGCTGAGCACTCCGACGACTTCATTGCGTGGCCCGATCACTGCCACGCCGCCGATGCCTGCAACGACGAGCAGATGGAGTACGTCGAGCAATGATTCTTGTGCAGGAACAGTTACTACGTTCGAATGCATGAGGTCGCGAGCGGTACGCATCGCACGTGTGGACGAGCAAGAAGCGCACCCGCCGCCGCCACGGCTGACCGAGAACCAACTAGCTGGGTCGATCACGTAGCGGGATCGAGCTGCATTCTCAGGATGCCGCTCTCCATCTCCAGTACGGACACGAGCGCCTGCTCGCCGCCTTCGGGTGCGAGGCGGACGGAGAACGTCAGCTGACGTACGGAGCCGCTCGTGTCCTTGCTCCAGCCTTCGAGCGTTGCGAGGACGTCGCTCGCTCGAAACTTCGCCATGAGATCGTCCGCTGTCGTCGACCCGTCGCTGATCGTCACGGCGAGACGACGGCGCACTCGATTGTCCTTGTCTTCGAATCGCCTCATCAGAGTGAGTGCCGCGACACCTACAACGGTCGCCGTGACGCTCTCGATGTACATCCCGGCTCCCGCACACATGCCGATCGCCGCCACCAGCCATAGCCCAGCAGCGGTCGTCAGGCCCTGGATCGAAATCCCATTGCGCAGGATCGCACCGCCCGCGAGGAATCCGATACCAGAGACCACCGAAGCTGCGATGCGCGAGCCGTCGACTTCGGTGAAATCGCCCGCATGGTAGTTCTGGAAGTACGCGAGGTGGGTCGAGACAACCGTGAACGTCGCCGACGCGAGCGCGACCACCGCGTGTGTTCGAAGCCCGGCCGGGCGACCGTGGATGTCGCGCTCGTAGCCGATGACGCCGCCGAGCAGCATTCCGACGACGATGCGAATGACAAGTTGAACGTCGAGATCCATCAAACGTTCGACTAGTGCCTGCTCGTCATGAAGTCAACAACGCGTTCATGCGCCGCCGAGGATGAGCCACAGCACGACAATCCAGCAGCAGAGGATCAACATCGCATCGTCCCAGGTCAGCTGCTTCTGCGTTCGCATCGCCCGCACGTCGAGCATCCAGCGTGCCTGCGCAATGGCTCGTGATCATGTCACGCGTGTCAGAGGGCAGTCGCATTTTGCGACTGTGCGGCGCGGAATGCGCCTGGTGCCCTCGGCCGGCAGGCGGTACACCCGATATTCGTGATTCGCCGAGTCGTCATCGGTGCGCTTGCAGCCATCGTCGGCCTCAGCGCAGTGTGGCTTGCGGTCGTGTACGTGCTTGGTCGCGACCGCGAAGCAGCCGAGCGGGAGCTCGCAGAGGAACGACTTCAAGTGCTGGCAAGCACCGCGCGGACGTTCGCAACTTCGCTCGACGGCATCGGCAAAGACCTCACGTTGGCCGCGGCGCTTCGCGGCGACAGTCAGTCGCAGGATGTTGCCGACAGAGAGCTTCGCGCGATGCTGGCGGTCAAGCAGCAGTACGTTGCGCTGGACGTCCGATCCGAGCAAGGCGCGCCGACGCTCGTATCGAACGGCGTTTCTGACACGGTGCTCGTGCTTGCACGCCCGGTGATCACGCGGATGATCGAGACTGCGCGACGTACGCCGGGCGAGCTGCACATCTCCTCTGGGCTGAGCAGCAGCGACGACCTCCCGGCCTGGTACCGCGTGTTCGCGATCAAGCCGCTCGACCGAGCCGTCACCGTCGCGGCGCTCATCGACATGCGCCTGCTGGTGACGCCGCCGGATGTCCTGCGGATCGGGCCATCGCGCATTCTCGTCATGAGCGCCCACGGCGTCCCCGCGCCTGCTAGCGACGTCGACGTCGCGAATGCCCTCAAAGCAGAGCGGGACTCGGGCGCACTACATCGTCTGCTCGATGCGGCGCGCGAGCGTCGCGCCACGAGCGTGACGTTGGAGCCAACGCTTGCGCGCAACCTCGGGCTGCCCGATGCGCCTGCAGTCGCGGCAGCCGTTCCTGTCGAGATCGACAAGGGCACCCCATGGGTGCTCCTCGTCGTGACTTCGACGCAGACGCTCGACGCGAGGCACGCTGCGCTCGTGCGCAGGCTGGCGCTCGACATCGGAATCGGGCTGCTGCTCGTGCTCGTGGCCGTCTCGTACATCGTTCGCAACGCCCGGCGGTCGGCCGCTCTGCGGGAGAAGCTGCGGCATGCAGAGCTGCTCGCCCACTTGACGGAGAAGGCCGAGAAGATCCTCGATCACGTGCCAAGCGGCGTACTCGCGCTCGATGAACGAGATCACGTGAGCGCGCGTAATCGCTGGTTTGGCGACCGCGACCTGATCGGTAAGCCGCTCGCAGACGTGTTCGCAGCGGCTCCGACGGCGGATACACGAGTCGTTGTCGAGCTGATCGCATCCGCGCGTCAGGCAAGAATGCCGATGACGTTACGCCGAACGCGTCTATCTCTGTTTGGAGCCGAAGCTTACGTGACGTTGCACGCCATCCCGCTGGAGAACGTGTTCCGGGACGTAGCAATGCTCCTGGTCGTCGATGACGAAAGCGAGCTGCAACGGGCTGAAGATCGCGTTCTGCGTACCGAGAAGCTTGCCACAGCCGGGCAACTCGCGGCCGGTATCGCGCACGAGATCGGCAGCCCGCTTGGCGTCGCGCGCGGCCGCGCCGAGATGATCGTGCTCCGTGGCGCGGTCGATGAGACGGACGCGAAGAACGTACGCATCATCGTCGAGCGGATCGATCACGTCTCGCGGCTGATCACACAGTTGCTCGACTACTTGCGCCCTCAGGCGTCGCGTGTCCAATCGGTCGACGCGACGCAATCGCTGCGAGTCGTCGCTGAGCTGCTGCAGCCGCAGGCAAGCTCCCGGGACGTAACGCTGGATCTTCACGAATCATCCGAGAGCACCACGCTTCGCGCGGATCCAAGTCAGCTGCAGCAAGTCCTCGTCAATCTCGTCATGAACGCGATCGATGCGTGTGACGAGGGTGGTCACGTGACGCTGTCAGCGCAGCGCCGTTCTGACGCTGTCGTGCTCGAGGTCGCAGACGATGGTCGCGGTATCGATCCCGATGATCGTGCGCACGTCTTCGATCCGTTCTTCACGACGAAGAAGCGCGGCCAAGGCACCGGGCTCGGTCTGTGGGTAGTGGCACAGGTCGCGCGCGCGCATGACGCCGAGATCGAGCTCGATACCACGCGCGGCTCGGGCACGACCTTTCGAATTGTCTGGCCCGCGGTGGAGCACGCGGCATGACCGCGTCGATCCTCGTCGTGGATGATCACGCATCCTTCGCGGAGATGGTCGCGGAACACCTCGGCGGCGCGGGGCATGTGTGCCGCGTGGCCACAAGCGGCCGCGCCGCGATCACGAGCGCTCGCGAGCAGATCCCGGATGTCGTCGTGACGGACCTGCGTATGTCGGACGTCGACGGGCTCGACGTACTCGACGCGATGCGTGCGCTCGATAGCGAGATCCCGGTCATCATCATGACCGCGTTCGGAGGGGTCGACGGTGCGGTCGAATCGGTCAAGCGCGGCGCATATCACTATCTGATCAAGCCACTGCGGCTAGACGAGCTGACCCTGCATGTTCATCGTGCACTCGACCAGCGAGCCCTTCGCCGCGAACACCGTCAACTGCGCAATGCACTGAGGTCGTCGCTCGCGCAACTCGTCGGTGAAAGTTCGACCATGCGCAAGCTGTACTCGTTGATCGAGTCGGTCGCGCAATCGAGCGCGCCGGTGCTGGTGCGCGGCGAGAGTGGCACCGGTAAGGAGTTGGTAGCGCGTGCGATCCACGAGCAAGGGCCACGGCGCGCCGCACCATTTGTGGCCGTGAACTGCACCGCGATTCCAGAGGCATTGCTCGAAAGCGAGCTGTTCGGGCACGTACGCGGCGCGTTCACGGGTGCGACCACATCGCGTGCCGGGCTGGTCCTCGAGGCATCCGGCGGAACGTTGTTTCTCGACGAGATCGGCGATATGGCGGCACCGCTGCAAGCGCGCCTGCTTCGCGTTCTGCAGGATGGTGAGGTACGGCCCGTAGGTACCGATTCGTCACGCCATATCGATGTACGCATCATCGCTGCGACCCACCAGGATCTCGAAGCCAAGATCGAGTCAGGACAGTTTCGCGCCGACCTCTTCTATCGACTCGATGTCGTGCCGCTGATCGTTCCTCCACTGCGCGAGCGGCTCGATGATCTGTCGGCGCTCGTAGCACACTTCCTCGGTAGAGCGCGTGAGCGCACGCCGCATGCGCGCAGCGAGCGCATCTCGCAAGAGGTGATGGCTGCACTCGCTCGCTACTCGTGGCCGGGCAACATTCGCGAGCTAGAGAACTTGATCGAGCGCGTCGTGGTGATCGGAACGCAGCCCGAGGTTTCACTCGCCGAGCTTGCCGAGCTAGCACCCAAGATTGCCGGCGGCTCCGAGCGATTCAGTCTTCCGCGTGACAGGTTGGCGACTCTGCGAGAAGTCGAAGACGAATACATCGAGTGGATGATCGAGCAGTGCGGGGGGAACAAGACCCGAGCTGCCGAACGGCTGGGCATCGACAAGGCGACGCTGCATCGTCGCGCGAAACGCAGCCGCGACTAGCACGGCTCACTCGGGAAAACGAAAATCGCGCTTACCGAGCTGCACCGCGAGCTGATCGAGCAGCGCGAGCAACCGCTGGACCCACACCTCGAAATGGAGATCGGCGAGCTGCAACAACGTCTTCGAGCTTAGCCCCGAAGGTCATCTCTTGCATGCGGGAGGAGCACGGCCGCTGCGGGCGAGCCGCCTACAGCGCGGCAGCGAGCTCAGTTGGGCTGGGCGGTGTCGCCCTTTTCGTTGGGCGTCACCGCGGGATGGGCGCCCCAGCTCGCGCACGGAAGCTCGAACCAGAACGTGCTTCCTTCGCCGACGCGGGAGCGCACACCGACATGGCCGCCGTGGCCCTCGACCAGCTTCTTCACGGTCGGGAGTCCCAAGCCGAAGCCGGCCTGGCCGGTACCAGCCACGCGAAAGTACGGCTCGAACAGTCGCGGGACTGCCTCTGGTGCGATGCCCGGGCCGGTGTCGCTGACCTCGATCCGAAGCGCGCCTCCGACGTCCGTGGCGTCGACAGAGATGCGACGCACGCGGCCGTCACCCATGTACTTCATCGCGTTGCGGACGAGGTTGCCGAGCACGCTCGCGAATACACCCGGACTACACGCAACGTGAACAGGTGGCACGGAGCCGAACGCCAGCTGGATATGTGCTTGCGCCGCCTCGTCGCCAAGACTCTCGGCGAGATCCTCGACGGCGACGCGCGCTTCTGTCCGCGCACCAGGTTCTGGACGGGCGCCTGCTCGCGCGAACTCCAGTAGACCATCCGTGATCGAAGCTGCGCGTCTGAGGCTGCGCTGTGCGCGCGCGACGACGTCGCGTGCGTGGTCCCCGGATAGCTGCTCGCTGAGGACCTCCGTCGCGAGTGCCGCTGTTGAAAGCGGACCACGAATGTCGTGCGCGACGCGGCCTGCGAACTGTTCCAACTCGTCGGCTCGCGATTGGTGGTCGCGGGCCACATCCTCCTGGGTTCGCGCGTACGCATCGATCTCCGAGACCACGCGTGCATTGCGGCGATGTAGACCCGCCAGGCCCGTGCCGAAGATCAGCACGACGAAGCCCACGCACCCGTATGACAACCACATGATCCGAGCTCGAATGTCGTCGAGGTTCGCGGCGGCAACCGTGGCGGTATCGGCGTTCTTGGTGATGGCCTTCATCTGCCAGTCCTCGAAGCGCTGCCCCGTCGGCACAACATCGCCGGCAAACAACGCGCGAGCTCGCGGCAGATCGTCGTGCGCGAGCGCGACGGTTCGATCGACGGCCTCTTCGAAATGGCCCAGCAGCTGTGCTCCCTCGGTGGGCAAGTCGAGACCCTTTGCAAGCGCGCCATGCACCTGATGGCGGAATTCGGTGAGCCACTGCGGATCGGACTGTGCGCTCGCCTGTTCGCCTTCTAGCGCCTCGGAGAGCGCGATCTGCGCGTCAAGTGTCGCGTCGTGAAGCGTCGCGAGTCGAGCGATCGCCGGAGTCGACTGTCGCGAGAGGATGTGTGCAGCGGTTGACGCGTGGACCGACATCCGCTGCAGCAGCAGTGCCGAGGCCAGAAACGCGACTACCAGCATCGCGAACAGAACGAGCCATATCCGATCGTTGGCTCCTCGTCGGCGGGACGTCGTTGCCACCATTGTCGATGTATGCGCGACAGCCCCGCTGGCACTGGGTGATGCTGGTCACGAGCCCGTGAGCGTTAGGGCACGACCTTGAACGTCGAGAATGCCGCCTTCACTTCGGGCAGGCCCTTCGCATCGGGATCCTCGTTCATCGCGAACGCCATTGCGACGCCGCCGGGGAACGGCGCGAACACGCGCGCGTGCTGATAGTCGTTCTCGCGACGCACCACCCAGACGCGGCCGCCCGGGAGGTCCTCGCGCTGCGCGCCGCTACCGTCACCGTACTGCAGGGCGATCGCCTTATTCACCGCGGCGGTACCATCGTCGCCGTCGACTCGGATCGCGACGAGCGACATCATCGAGTCCTGGCCTGGGATCGTGAACTTCGGCGAGCCGGGCTTCGACAGGTTCTCTTTCCAGCTGGAAGGGATCGAGATCTCGACGTTGATCGGATGATCGATTCCCGGTGCTTCGAGCGCGTATTTCTTCATGGCAGCTCCCGATGGCGATGAGCCAGCGCTGGCGGTGGAACCGCTCTGCGAAGCCGTTCCCTCCGACTTGCACGCTGCGAGCAGCGCGACGCAGATCACGAACCCTGCCTTCATCATGCGGCAGAGATTACACGCTCAGCTGCTAGCGAGCACCGTCGCCAATCCAATAGTCATTGTACGGCTCACCGTCGACCCCGCTGCGACCCGTATGCGTGACCTGCGCGGTGCGCTTGAGCACCTGATAGAGGCCGAGCGCGACCGCGCTATCGGGCGTGAGCAGGATCCTGTCCGGACCGCCCGGCCCGATGTGCGGGATGCCCGGGATCAACACCTTGTACTCGGCCGCAGCGAGGAAGTTGTAATCATCCATCGGCCACGGCCGCCAGATGTAGTACTCGTGCCGCTTGACGCCGAGCCAGCCCGACTGGACCGCCTTGTTGATGAGCTTCTTCGCGAAGTCGATCGCGTTGCTCAACATCGTGCCGATCGCGTCGACGAGCTCGGGCAGGCCGCCGAACCCGATGTTGAAGACAGCCTTGGCGAGCTTCCACACCCACGGCAGCGCTTCGGAGGCGCTCGACGGCAGCTCCTTGTCGAAGAGATCGATGAACTCGTCGATCCGCTTGCCGATGTAATCGATGAGCGGTTTGACGATGTCGTAGATCGGCTCGATGATCGCCCACGCCTTCTTCGCGATCTTCAGGACCTTCTCCGCCGTCGCGACGCCTGGAATCGACCGCAGCTGCGGAAGGATCTGATCGAGGCCGAACGGGCCGGCGTCGCCGTTCTCCTTGATCTCCTGCTTCGGGCCTTCCTTCGCCTTGTCCGCCTTCGGCTGATCTCCGTCCTTGTGGGTGTCCTTCTGCTTGAAGCGATCGTCGGGAACGGTGGTCGGCGCGGGCGCGGCGTTCTGCTCCGGCAGCGGCGGCGGATCCGTCTTCTTCGTCATGTCGCCGCCGAGATCGACGTGGACCTTGAACAGCTCCTTGGGCTCGAGGATCGTGAACTCCTTGAGCGGCTTGCCGGTCCAGCTCGGATTCCACAGGCCAGACAGCACGTCGAACTCGGCGTAGGGCGTGAGCGCCGCCTTGATGCCGAACATCATGTTCATGTCGAAAGCCGCGGCGCCGGTGACGCCGCCGTCTGGCGCGTACGACAGGTTGAACGTGCCCGTCGGGTTGATCTCGGCGCGGCCGACGATCGGCATCTGCAGACCGCCGCCACCACGCAGCAGTGACGGATCGAGGACGAACACGCCGAGGCCGACGTTCGGTGTGCCGGTGAGCTCGGCGTAGAGCTGACCGAGCAGTCCCATCGTCGCCTTGATCTCCTTGAACTCGCCCGTCTTGAGCGAGAAGTCGACGAGCTCGAGCTTCGGCTTCACGCCGATGTGGAAGCCCATGTCGAACGCGAGGTCGAACCCGATGTCGATGTAGATGCCGACGCCGTAGACGTTCACGACAGGAATCTGCTTCTTGGCGTGGAACAGCGTCTTCTTCTGGACCTTCGCCTCGAGCAGCGTGATCTCGCTGACCTCGAGATCGAGCGTGGCCTTGTAGGTCTCCGTGGAGAACTTCAGCTGGCCCGTCGCGATCATCCCCTCTTTGATCTTGTAGTTGACCGTGCCGCCGATATCGAGGCCCTTGCCCTTCGTGTAGTCGATCGACAGCGAGCCCCAGAACTTGTTCTTTTCCTCGCTGCCGAACGACTTCGCGACGTGGAAGTCCTCGACGGTGATGCCGTCCTTGTCGAACGAGCACTTGATCGACGCATCGTCGATCCACTTGAAGCCGTGGACCTTGAGCTCGAACGCACCGGAGATCGAGCTGTCGTCGTGGATCGTTGCCGAGATGCTCGGCACCTTGAGGTTCTCGCCGAAGTTCAGCTCCGACGTCGTCTTGACCGTGCCGCCGTAGGTGCCGTTCGCGTTGATGTGCGCGTCAACATCGAGGCCGAGGCCCTTCTCGCCCGCGACGTTCTTGAGCCCGGCAACGTTGATGTTCGCCTTGCCGCGAATCGCACCGGAGAACTTGCCGTTCTCGTACGTGATCGTTCCACCGACCGCACCGCTCAGCGTCGGCTTCTCGCTCTTCGCCGGGTATTTCAGCTCAGGCGAGTCGTAGCTGAACGACGCGCTCTTGAGCTGATTCTTCTCGATGCGGCCGCTCGCGGTGGCCGTCCCGAACATGCCCATGTCCGCGGTCAGCTCGGCGCTGCCGGAGAACGCGCCCGCGTCGACGTCATACTCCAGGTCGCTGACATCACCGCTCAGCTCGACCGCGCCGATCTTGTTCTTGTACTTCGCGCTCGGGCAGTAGATCGTCGTCTTATTGCCGGCATAGCGGACGCCGAGTGTCGCATCGGTGAGGCCGGGCACGAGGCCCTCGGCGAGCTTGAGGTTGCCGTCGAATGTCCACGCGACGCCGTCCCAGCCTACTGTCACCTTGCCGGAGATCTTCTTGCTGTTGTGCGAGAGCCCGACTTCGCCGTCGATGGACAGCTTGTCGTCGATGTACTTCGCCGTGAGCTTGGCGGCGTCGACCTCGAAGCTCGGAAGCTTGATCGCGCCCGGCTTGACGCCGAGCGTCGCCTCGACACCGCCGTCGACGAGCTTTGCGTCGACTTCGACGTTGCCGAGCACCTTGTCGAGCGTGTTCTTGAAGCCGCTGCCGAACTTGTTCTCGACCGTGCCGCCCGCGATCGGCCCGGTGCCGGGCTGGATCGGCTTGCCGTGGATGTTGTCGTTCTTGATGGCACCGCCCATGTCGATGCCCATGTCGACGGTGCCGCCGCTGACGGCACCGGACGCGCCGGTCTCGATCGTGACCTTCTTGAACTTGACGCCGCTGACGCTGCTCGCCGGCATGTCGAACACGAACGTCGACTGGTTCTTGTTCCTCGTCTGCAGCATCACCTCAGGGTTGAACTTTAGGATGAACGTCTTCAGATCGCTGGGATCGGGGCTGATGTGGAAGCGCTTCCAGATCTCCTTCGCATCCGTCTTGAACCAGTTGTTGATCTGCTGCTCGACCGTGTCGGCAATCGTCTTCGAGGGAACCGCGTATGCCACGGCCTTGTACACGTGGCTCGGATCGTCTTTGCCCTCGGGCGCGAAGTAGCCCTTGATCGGGTTGGTCGGATCGGTGATCAGCGCGTAGTCCTCGCACTGCGACTTGTCGATGCCGCTCTCCGACGCCTTGTCATCGACGATGACGCTGCCCTTCGAGGCGTCGCCGATGCGCGGATTTTTCTTCAGATCGGGATGGACGAACAGCGGGCGGTCGGGATCGAGCTTGACCCCGACCGTTGCCTTGACGAGGTCCTCGAAGATCGATCCGGTGAGGCCGTTGGACTTCGAGGGGACGAGACGCGCGCCGTCGGGGCCCTTGCCGAGCATCACCTCCTCGCAGAACAGCTCCCAGCCCTTCGGCGCCTTCGTGTAGGCGGCGACGATCACGGTTCTCAGTGCGTCGCGGTAACTGTCGGCGCCCTTCGGCGTGATGCTGTACGTCTTGCTCGTGCACGATGCCGCGTTGTCGAAGTACTCGAAGCCAGCGATGCGCTTCTTGTCCTCGGTGAGAAACTTCGCGATCCGAAAGTACACATTGAACTGATCCTCGGGATTCGGTGGCTGGCGCGCGTTCGGCCGGACGTCCTTGACGATCGTGGAGAACTTTTCTCCGGTGGTGCCGGCGCTGAACAAGAACGCGTAGGTCTTGCCCGCCTCGGAGGCGACCTGCGCGAGCTTGTACTTGTCGGGGTCGCCCAACATCTTGTTGATGTCGCGCGTGTACGTGGCGGCGGAGAGCTGCTGGCCCGTCGTCGTCTGGATGAACTTGGCGTAGTCCTCGCGCTTCCACGGCTCGGGGCTCGTCTTGGTGTATCGCGTGCCCTCGGTAGGATCGGCGAACGCGAAAACATCCTCTTCCTTCGTCTTCTTCGGGAACGTCGCCGCGAGCGTGGTGGCGTGCTTGACCCACTTGTCGATGCGGTCGTCGGGATTTCCGCCGTCGTCGGTCGGTGCGTCTCCCGTCGGCGTGCGATGGATCGTGTCGCGATCCGCCTGAACGCTGACCGGCCCGGCGCCGCGCGCTTCGACCTCCGCGGCATCGCCGACGGAGCTGATGCGAAGGGTGCCGAGTGCGAACTCCGTCGGAGCCTTGGAGCGCCCCATCTGCTCGACGTGCTTGAGCTCGTGTAGCAACAGCTCGCGCTGCGGAGATGGATCCGCGAGCATGACGAGGTTGCGAACGACGAACGCGGCTGCGCCGAGTGCTTCGCACGCAGCCTGCGCGGCAGGTCCGGCGAACGCCTCGACGTGATCGAAGCTCGCGCCGAGCTGCTCTTCGAGCTCCGCTTGAAACGGCAGCCCGACGCGCCGGCCCTCACGACGAGCATGCTCGACGACCGCCGCGGGATCATCTCCGCGCTTCGGCGACAGCCGGAATCCCTTCGCAAACGCATCGGCTTCGCGTTCGTGCGGATCGGACTTCGACGACACCCGCGCTTCGTGGCTGCCACCGCTGCCTTGCTGAGCGACGTGCGCGACCTCGTGCGCGATGAGCTCGATGCCCTCGGCGCTCGACGGATCGTACGCACCTTCGGCGAAGTAGATGTCGCTGCCGATCGCGAACGCCTTGGCCTGCAGCTTGGCGGCCGCCTCGTGTGCACGTGCGTCGTCGTGCACCCTGACCAGGGCAGCGTCGATGCCGAGCTCCGCGCTCAGCCGTTCTGCGAGCGCCTTTGGCAAGTACAGCGGCGCATGTGCATCGCGCACCAGCGACAGTGCCGAATCGACATCCGGCGCGCCCGCTGATCGTCGATCGCACGGCGATCGATGCGCTGCTTGGTTCCTTGAACCTTGCCGGGATCGAGCGCGCGCGGAGGCTCGACCGCTTCGTCGAGCTCGACGTCTCGACCCACGCGCGTTGCGCCCGACAGGCGCTCGCGTCCAAGAAAACCACCCCTACCCAAGGTATGAATAATACGACGGTGGGCGGCCCTGGCCCCCCCCGTCGCGAGGCAAAATCCGGCGCCGCGGGACTGCGAGCAAAAGCGGGAACTTAGGCCGCTGGCCAGACGCGCCAGAACACGCCCTCGCCGCCGGGATAGGTGACCATCTCGAACCCGTCCGCGGACGCCCTCTTCAGAAGCGCGAGCGCCTCCGATCGCACGGGCGCGATCAGCCGAATCGCTCGGACGGGCGTGTGATCCGGAAGCTCGCCGCTGCGCGCGATCGCCGCGAGCTTCTGCCAGCGCTCTTCATCCACGCTGCCATCCTCGGGATCGCGAATTAGCGCCCAGTAGCCAACGTGCTCCGCTTCATCGAAGAACGTGAACGGGTCGCGATCTTTCGGCGTCTTCGGAATGATCATCTCGTCGCCGTCCTCGTTCCAGCCCGGCTCGACCTCGGTCGGGATCAGCGGCGACAGCCAGCGCTCGCCCAGAGCGAGCGCGCGCTGCACCGACGCTGCGTCGCCGAGATCGCAATCGAACGCGATGCGCATCACGTCATCACTGACGTCGATCCGGCGCACGCCCGCCGTCAGTGGCGCGCTGCGGATCCGCTTGAACACGTCCTTGCCCGGATCGTGCTCCGCGTGCCAGTGCTGGCCGAGATACATGTCGAGCTTGCCCAGCGGCCACGCCGTCCCCGTGCGCGGCGGGCGCGGACGAGGATAGCTATCGTGCTCCGGTGCCATGTAGCCGATGCTCAGATGGAGGTCGTTCGCGGCCAGGCCACGAGACCACTCGGCCAGCCATGTGTCGTATCGCTCGCGGAGCTTGCCCCCCGGATCGTCCTGGACCTGGATGCCGACATGTGGCCCCCGGGTCGTGAAGCGCAGGTGAAGCAGCCAGCTGGGCGTGTTCCGGTCGCCGGCGTAGATCGTCGCATAGGAGCGGTCGCGCCACGTCTTCGAGGCCGCGGTCAGATCGTCAACCGACACGACGGAGACCGGATCCTCATCATCGACGACGTAGTGCGTCGCCTTCGCCAGCTCACCGTCGCGCTCGAGCGGCGCAAAGACGACGTCGCCGATCATCGAGTCCTGCCACCACGTCTTCACGCGATGCTTGGTGACGAAAGGCGTGTGGAACGAGAACGGGCCTAGCGAGCTCATGACGTAGCGGTTGTACACCCGCAGGGCTAGCTGTCTGCTCGGCTCGGCGGCGGCTTGAGGCCGTACCCTTGAGCGCGTCGCGGTCGTCAGCAGCACGTTTCCTGCGGAGCAAGTCCTTCGCTCCATCAAGACCCCCGGGGCCTTCGCTACCGTCAACCCCGCTGGAACCTCGCTTTCGATGTGTCGCTCGGTAGGCTGTACGGTCGGACCCGAGAAGAGTGCGACCGAGTGAGGCGGCGGAAGGCAACTACCGATGGAAGTTCCGTCGCACGCTCGGCGGACAGTTCGATACCTTCCCGCAGATTAGGGTGCCGCGATGAGTGACCTGTACTGCAAGTTGTTTGTCCAAGCGCCGATGACGCGCGACGAACTCGTCGATTGGCTCGCGCGGTCCGTGGGAGGACGCGTTCGACGTAGGACGATCGCCGCGCAGACGATGGAGCTGGACGTAAGCTCGAACGATGAGTTTGATGCCCAGCGCGCGGACCTCAACGGTGGCTTTCTGTATTTCCCGTTCATCGTCGATGTCACGCCGGCTGACCATGCAGGTCATGAGACGTACGTCGCGGCGGTTGATGCCGTGGTGCGTTCGATGCGTGGTGCTGGGATGCGCGTAGCCGTCGCCTGCGATTTCGAAGACGAGCTCGCGTCGGACGTGACCTGGGAGCCAAACGCACCCCATCGCGGACGCGGCTGACATCGCGGCTGCTGCGACATGATTCTCGACCGCGAGGACGCACTGGAATGAGCGCTATCGAAACGGACCGCTTTTGCGAAATGCTCGTTGTCGCCGACCCCGAGCTAGCGTCGATCATCGGTCGCGTTATCTCCGGACACTTGAGCATCGGCAACGCCATGGCCGAGGTCGCGGAGACCACAGTAGCTCGCTCGCGCTAATGACATCGGGCGCCTTGGCAGCGTGTTCCGGGTAGCTGAACAGGGCCTCGTCGAAGGAACGGAAACGGTGAAGGCTGCGGTTGCGACGCAGTTTCTGGAGACGCTTCAACATGCCTCCGACACTGAGGTTGCTCGCGTGTGGGTGCCGATGCTTGGCGAAGAATCACGCGCGTACTGTCGTGCGTGGGACGAGTTCAGCGGTGTGCGCACACCTGGCCTCTGGTGATTGGCGTTGGAGTTTCGAGTCTGATCGCGATGACCCCGCCGACCATCTCACTCACCGTTCACCGGAAAGGCAGAAAGCTCTTCGTAACGCCGTGGGTGTTATCGAAGGTCGGCTTTCAGTGCACCGACGATGTATTCGCAGCCGCGCCAGGCGTGGACGGTCTCGTCATGGCACTCGAACGCGCGGCGGCGTGTGCTCGCGAGGTGTCAGAGCTTCCGATCGATGCTCGTCTCGCGAAGCGAGGAAAGCGCTACTGGCAGCGTGCCGGTTGGCGGTCCGAAAAGGAGTTTGTGAAGAACTCCACGGCGGTGTCGGTGCTCATCAGCTCCAAGCGCACGCAGTTCCAGCACGAAGTCCCGATGAAGGACAACAACGGGATGGAAGCGAAGACCGATCCGAAGACGCTGGAGCCTGACCTTTCGTTCGAGCAGATCGCGAAGGAGATACTCGCGATGTTCGAGCAGCTCGGCTGACAAGCGTCGAAGTTGACGCTGAGTTCATCGCTTGCGCGCGTCGACCTGTCCGCGTATCCCATCAGCGACGGGGAAGAAGCGAGTGAAGCTTGCTGGCAACTTTGTCGAGCAGGGCTGGAACGATATCGGTGCACCTTCGCTCGTCGAGCAGCGAGGCAGACGTCCGCCGACGAACAAGGACAAGGTCGTGGCGTATCTGAAGGCCGGCATCGCGTACATCGTCTCGCCGGGATTTGACGAGGATTTCTTCGCTCCGCCGAAATTGGCTGCGGTCAGCACGATCCTGACCGACGGTGAATACGCGTGGCCCTCGGCGCTTGCTTACTACGTCGAGAACTACGATGTCGGGCTGACGCCGGATTTCGAAGCTCACATGCAACGGAATCACTGGAAGGTTCCTGAGAACATCGACCCGCGCTCGCTCGAGCTCCCGCCGGCGCCACCTGAAGTCTAGGCCGTGCCCCAGATTGGCGCGTCGTCAGCTAGCGCGTCGCGCGTGAGCGCGTAGCCCATAGTCACGATGGTTCACTTGCCGTCCAACCGAAATCGGGCGTGCATCTCTTCGCGGGTCTCACCGATCCCGCGCAGGGCGGGCCACGTTCGGTAGCCGTCGTTCGCGAAGCGAGGGAGCAGGTGAAAGTGGAAATGGAAGACCGATTGCTCGGCGTCGATGCCGCTCGCGTTCAAGACGTTGACACCTGTGGCGCCGAGTCGCTCGCGCCAGCGCAGCGCGTGCATCTTGCAGGTCAGGATCAGGTTCGCCAGTACATCGTCGGGGATCGAGTAGATGTCGGCGCAATGCACCTTGGGCACCACCGCTGTGTGCCCGGGGACAGTCGGATGAAGCACCAGGAAACTGATCGTGCGTTCGTCCTCGTGGATGATCAGAGCGTCTGCCGTACGCGCGATGATCTTGCAGAAGATGCAACCGGTCGGCACGCCGTCGAGGCCCACGCTGCGAGCTTCGCACGCGTCGTGAGCGAGTTGTGACCGAGGAGAGTGCTGCTCCAGCGCGGACCAACGGAGGGCTGCGCGGCAGCCTCCCGAAAGAAAGCTCGCAAGCCCCGACTTCGAGCACCGAAAGGAGCAAACCGGGGAGAAAACGCCCTGGGCGTCAGCCATCCGCGCGAGAAGGCGGCGGCTTGAGGCCGTACTTCTCCATCTTGTAGGCGGGCCTGCAA
>CAYUNM010000014.1:137334-146672 GCA_964446175.1 uncultured Kofleriaceae bacterium | reverse complement strand
CGTACCCGGCGCGCCAGATGCCCGCGAGCGCGCGCGTCACGATCAAGACCGACGGCACCGCGCTCGTGCAGGTCGGCACGCAGGACCTCGGCACCGGCACCTACACGGTGATGACGCAGGTCGCGGCCGACGAGCTCGGCATTCCGTTCGACAAGATCACGTTCGAGCTCGGCGACACCGCCCTGCCCGAGGCGCCGCTCTCCGCGGGCTCGATGACGGTCGCGACCGTCGGCTCGGCCGTGAAGGTCGCGTGCCAGAAGGCGAAGCAGGAGCTGCTCGCGCGCGGCGGCAAGGGCGAGATCACCGTCGAGCACCACAACGATCCCGACAAGGCCCACGACAAGTTCTCGATGCACAGCCACGGCGCGGTGTTCGCCGAGGTCAAGGTCGACGACGAGCTCGGCCTGATCCGCGTCACGCGCGTCGTCGGGGCGTACGCCGGCGGCCAGATCCTCAACGCGAAGACGGCGCGCAGCCAGCTGCTCGGCGGCATCGTGTGGTCGATCGGCATGGCGCTCGAGGAGGAGACCGTGCGCGATCCGAAGACCGGGCGCGTGATCACGCGCGACCTCGCCGACTATCACGTGCCCGTGCACGCCGACGTGCCCGACATCCAGATCATCACCGTCGACGAGAAGGACCCGCACGTGAACGAGATCGGCGCGAAGGGGCTCGGCGAGATCGGCAACACCGGCGCCAGCGCGGCGATCGCGAACGCGGTGTTCCACGCGACCGGCAAGCGCGTCCGCGACCTGCCGATCCGCCTCGACAAGCTGCTGCCCGAGGTCCACGCGTGACCGCGCGGGCGCTGCTCGATGCCGCCGCCGCGTGCCGCGAGGAGACCGTCGTCGCGACGGTCGTCGATGTCGCGGGCTCGTCGTACCGCCGCCCCGGTGCGCGCATGATCGTCACGCGCGAGCGCCGCCTCGCGGGCGCGATCAGCGGCGGCTGCCTCGAGGCAGACATCGTGCGGCGCGGGTTCTGGCGCACCGAGCAGGGCCCGGCCGTCGTCACCTTCGACGCGAGCGAGGACGGCACCGGCTCGGGCTGCAACGGCGTGATCGACGTGCTGCTCGAGCGCGCCCCTGGCGACGCGATCGGCGGCATCGATCCGCTCTCGATCCTCGCGCGCTGCATGCGCGACCAGACGCGAGCGACGCTGGTGACGCGGTTCCGCGGTGGGTTCGCGCGCACGGAGCTCGTCGATGGTCGCCTTGTGGCCATGCCCGCGGTCGAGCGGCTCGCGCGCGAGGCCACGCGGACGTGCGTCGTGCGTGACGGTGACACCGCCTACCTCGTCGAGCTGCTCGCCCCACCGCCGCGGCTGTTCGTGCTCGGCGGCGGCCTCGACGCCGTCCCCGTGGTCGCGCAGGCGCGCGCCATCGGCTGGGAGGTCCTCGCGTGCGTGCCCTACGCGCGTCCCGAGCTGCGCACGCGGCTCGCCGGCGCCGACCGCCTCGTCGTCGCGCAGCCCGACGAGATCGCCGCGCTCGTCGACGCGAGCGACCGCGCGGCCGTCGTCGTCATGAACCACGACCTCGCGCACGACACCCGCTGCCTCGGCGCGATGCTCGGCTCGCGCGCCGGCTACCTCGGCGTGCTCGGCCCCCGCGCGCGCACACAGCGCATGCTCGACGCGCTCGGGGTGCACGGCGACGGGCGGCTGCACGCGCCCGTGGGCCTCGCGATCGGCGCGGAGTGCGCCGAGGAGATCGCGATCGCGATCATCGCCGAGGTGCAGGCGTCGCTTGCGAGAGCGTCGGCCCAACCGCTGCGTCAGCACCGCGGGCTGACGTACGCTCCGGCGCCTCGGCATCCGCCAGCCGGTTGGTCTGGATGAAGATGCGCGTCACGTCCTCGTACCGGCTCCGCACCTTCTGCTCGAGCGCGTGAATCACATCGGCGAGCCGGCCCGCCGTCAGCTCGGGGCGGAAGCGGACGTCCATGACGAGCAGCGCCTCGTCGGGCCCCATCTGCATCGTCATGATGTGCAGCACCGCATCGACCGCGGGATCGGCGCCAACGAGGCGGCGGATCTCGGCCACCGTCCGCCGGTCGACGCCCTCACCGACGAGGAGTCCGCGGCTCTCGCGGATCAGCATGAACGCGACGGCGATCAGCAGCGCGCCGATCATCAGCGAGGCGATCGCATCCGGATACGGAGAACCCGTGAGGTGCGAGATGCCGATCCCGGCGAACGCGATCAGCACGCCGACGAGCGCGGCGCCGTTCTCGAACAGCACGACGAACGTCGTCAGATCCTTGCTCGCGCGAAACGCCGCCCACAAGCCGATCGACGCCGAGCGGCGATTGTCGCGGAACTCGCGATACGCGACGAGCGCGGCCCAGCCCTCGAAGACGGCCGCGGCGGCGAGCACGAGGTAGCTCGGCCATGCGCGCCCGAGCACCTCCGGGTGCGCGAGGTGCTTGACGCCCTCGTACACCGACAGCGCGCCGCCGCCGGCGAAGATCGACATCGCGACGATCAACGTCCAGAAGTAGATCTCGCGGCCGTGGCCGAACGGGTGCTCGTCGTCGGGCGGCCGCGCGCTCGTGCGAACGCCGACGATCAGGAACACCGAGTTGAACGCGTCGACGCACGAGTGAATCGCCTCGGACAGCATCGCCGCGCTCCCCGAGATCACGGCGACGACGATCTTGACGATCGCGATGCCCGCGTCGGAGACGACCGAGGCGATCACGGAGTGCGGAGATTCCTGGTTCCTGGACATGATCCGGCTCGTTGCGCGCCTACGCCCGACCCGTGCAACCCGCACGCCGATGGGGCGGCTTGCCACGGCAAGACACTGCAGCTCCAGACGCTTGCGGGCGCGTTCCTCGGGACCAGCCTTCGCGGAGGCGCTGGGCCGTTTGTGCCGCTGGCGCACGACGGTCGCGGTTGCTGTCGCGATCGCGCTCGTCGTCGCGGTCGGTCGTACGGTGCGCTCTGCGCCGGCGGCTACGCGTCGAGCTCGCGGACCAGCTCGGCGATGGTCTGCTGCGCACGCTCGAGCTCGTCGCCGCGCAGCGTGACGCCTCCGACGACCGCGTGACCGCCGCCGCCGAGCCTCGCGCACAGCTCGCCGACGTCGTGCCGGCGCGGCGCCGGGTTCCACGGGTTCACGCCGGCCGTGATCTTGATGTTCGACGGCGTGCGCGTCGCCGTGACCGCGTACGTGCAGGTCGGGAACAGCAGGTAGCCGAGGAAGCCCGGGCTGCGTGCGCCGACGTCGCCCATGCGATCGAAGACGATCACGTTGCCGTGCCACACGCCGAGCGCCTTGACGGCGTCGAGCTCGCGCGCGCGCTCCGCCTCGACCGCCGCGAGCTGCGGCCGCATCTCGGCCCGATCCGCGACCTCCGCGAGCGACCCGCGCGACAGCCAGTCGACGTAGCGCGCCGTGTCCGCCGTCGAGCGTCCGTGCGCGAGCCATGCGGCGAGCCGCTGGGCCGGCACGCGCAGCGAGATCGCCTCCTCGGCGCTCTTGAACTGAGCGGCGTCGATCTTGTCGGCCCAGGCGACCGCGTCCACCAGGTGCGCGGGCGGCTTCCATCCGTACTTCGCGTCGAGCGAGCGCGCGATCAGGCCCGCGCACGAGGGCGACGACGGGTCGAAGAACCACGTCGGCAGGTGCTCGTGCTCGTAGACGTCGCGCAGGGAGGCCGGCTGGAACGCCGTCGGGTGGTGATCGAACCACCACCGCATCTTCGGGTCCGCGCAGAACCTGAAGTCGACGCAGGCGTGGTCGTCCGCATCGAGCGGCACGCCCTCGAACGGGTTGCCGTCGCGGTGGACCATGCCGATCGAATGGATGTCGACGGATGGGTCCACGACGTCCCGGTAGAACGCACTGAACAGCGCCGCCGAGGTCGTGCCATCGAAGCAAGCGTCGTGGAAGAAGATCTTGAGGACGCGCGCCAAAGGCGTCTCGATCATACAGCCAGGTGGTAGCTTCCGGCCATGTCCGATACGTGGATGTGGGTCCTTGCGGCACACCTCATCGGTGTCTTTCTCTGGATCGGTGGCCTGTTCTCGACGTACTGGCTGGTACGCATCCACGCGAGTGCGCCGAAAGACGTCCACGAGCGCCTGACGCTGATGGAGCGTTCGCTCGCCCTCATGATGGACATCGCGGCGACGCTCGCGATCGGCACCGGCATCTTCATGGCGCTCGACCTCACGCCGAACCTGTTCAAGATGCCGCACTCGGGCTGGTTCCACGCCAAGCTCGCGATCGTGGTGCTCGGCATCCTGCCGGTCCACGGCATCGTGCGCGCCCGCATCGCGAAGTTCTCGCGCGGCGAGTCGCCGAGCGTGCCGCAGTGGGCGTGGAGCCTGCTGCTCGCGGCGCTGTGCGCGATCGTGATCCTGGTCGTCAAGAAGCCGTTCTGATGAAGACGATCCTGCACGTCGACCTCGACGCGTTCTACGCGTCGGTCGAGCAGCGGGATGATCCAGCGCTGCGCGGCAAGCCGGTCCTCGTCGGAGGCAGCGTGCGGCGTGGCGTCGTCGCGTCGTGCTCGTACGAGGCGCGCACGTACGGCATCAAGAGCGCGATGCCGATGGCCGAGGCGATGAGGCGCTGCCCGCACGCGATCCTCGTGCAGCACCACATGGAGCGCTACGCGGACGCGTCGCACGCGTTCTTCCAGATCCTCGGCGACTACTCGCCCGAGGTCGAAGGCCTCTCGCTCGACGAGGCGTTCCTCGACTGTACCGGCACCGAGCGCCTGCTCGGCGACGGCCGCGCGATCGGCGAGGCGATCAAGCGGCGCGTGCGCGAGGAGCTGTCGCTGGTGGCGTCGGTGGGCGTCGCGCCGATCAAGCTCGCGGCGAAGATCGCGAGCGACATCGACAAGCCCGACGGCCTGCGCGTCGTCGAGCCGGAGCAGCTGCTCGCGTTCCTGCATCCGCTGCCCGTGACGCGGCTGTGGGGCGTCGGCGAGAAGACGCGCGAGGTGCTCGCGTCGATGGGCATCTCGACGATCGGCGACGTCGCACGCTATCCGCTGCGCGCGCTGTGCGCGAAGCTCGGCGACAACCACGGCCAGCACCTCGCCGCCCTCGCCCGCGGCGAGGACGCGCGCGAGGTCAGCTCGGACGACAGCGCCGTCTCGATCGGCCACGAGGAGACGTTCGACGACGACGTCGACGACAAGGGCGAGCTCGCCGTGATGCTGCTCGACCAGGCCGATCGCGTCGCGGCGCGGCTGCGGGCCGCGGAGCTGCGCGCGAATGTCGTCGTGCTCGTGCTCAAGTACGATGACTTCCGCCGCATCACGCGCCGCACCACCCTGCCCTCCGCGACGAGCGACGGCGGCGTGCTCGCGCGCACCGCGATCGACCTCCTGGCGAAGGTGCCGATCGAGCCGCGCAAGGGCCAGCGCGTCCGCCTGTGCGGCATCTCGACGACGAACCTCGAGTCGCGCAACGCCCCTCGCCAGCTCGGCTTCGACGAGCCCGCGCGCGCGAAGGGCGAGCGCCTCGGCGACACGCTCGACAAGGTCACCGCGAAGTTCGGCAAGGGCGCCCTGAAGCGCGCGATCCTCGTGAAGGACGACGATCAGTCGTGAAGGTCGCGCGCCTGGCGATCGGGCAGTAGCAGCAGCGCGACGAGGCTCACCGCACCGCAGATCGCGATGTAGATCGCGACCGCCGTCGACGAGTAGCGGTGCATCAGGTACGTCGCGATCAGCGGTGCCGGCCCGCCGCTCGTCAGCGACGCCAGCTGATACCCGAGCGACGACCCGCTGTAGCGCAGCCGCGCCGGGAAGCTCTCCGCGATCACGGCCGCCTGCGGCCCGTACTGCAGGTCGTGCAGCGGCAGCGCGATGACGATCGCGGCGAACGCGAGCGCCAGGC
Source organism: uncultured Kofleriaceae bacterium (assembly GCA_964446175.1). Classification (GTDB taxonomy): domain Bacteria; phylum Myxococcota_A; class Polyangia; order Haliangiales; family Haliangiaceae; genus JABFXX01. Next base: position 140,809 of record CAYUNM010000014.1, on the reverse strand, counting down.
TCCCCGCCTCGAGCATCGAGAAGTACGCGAACGGCCAGACGATCATCAGCGCGCAGCCGAGGCCGATCACGCGGCGCCGCCCGAGCCGATCCGAGAGGTGCCCGCAGACGGGGATCGTCACCATCGACACGGCCGCCGCGACGAGCACCGCGCTGACCATGTCGTGGCGCGGGAAGTGGAGTGCGCCTGTCGTGTACGTCAGGACCCACGTCGTGAACACATAGAACGGCGCCTGCTGCCCGGTGCGCAAGAGCGCGGTCAGGATCACCTCGCGCGGATGCGTGCGCAGCACCTCGCGCACCGGCGTGCGCTCGACCTTGCCGGCCTGCCGCATCTTCTCGAACGCGGGCGGCTCGTGCGTCCCGGTCCGGATCCACATCCCGATCCCGACGAGCAGCGTGCTCGCGAGGAACGGCACGCGCCAACCCCAGCCCGAGAACGCGCTCTCGCCGATCGCGGCTGTCGTCAGCGCGACGGCGCCGTTCGCGAGCAAGAGCCCCGTCGGCGCGCCCCACTGCGGCCAGCTCGCCGCGAGCCCGCGTCGCTTGCCCTCCGACCACTCGGCCGCGAGCAGCACGGAGCCGCCCCACTCGCCGCCGACCGCGATCCCCTGCAGCACGCGCGCGAGCGTCAGGAGCACGGCGCCGCCGATGCCGATCGTCGCGTAGCTCGGGATGCAGCCGATCGCGGCCGTCGAGGCGCCCATCATCACGAGCGTCGCGATCAGGCTCGCCTTGCGCCCGACGCGATCGCCCATGTGGCCGAACAGCGCCGCCCCGAGCGGCCGCGCCGCGAACCCGACGAAGTACGTGCTGAACGACAGCAGCACGCCGGTGTAGCGGTCGTGCGTCGGGAAGAACACGCGCGGGAACACGAGCGCCGCCGCGACGCCGTACAGAAAGAAGTCGTACCACTCGATCGCCGTGCCGACGGCCGACGCGACGATCGCTCGCCGTACCTGGCTCACGCCGCCATGCTACAGCGACTTCAGGTACTCGACGAGATCGGCCTTCTCGTTCGCGGTCAGTCCGAGCGTGAACGTCGTGTCGTAGTGATCGACGACATCGCCGAGCGTCGCGAAGCGACCGTCGTGATAGAAGCCGCCCTTCGTGTGCGTCCACAGGCCCTGCAGCGGCGCCGTGCGATAGCGGCCGTCGGGCGAGCGGCTCGCCTGGAACTCGTCGATACCGATCTCGGCGCCGGTGTGCATGTTCCAGCCCGGATCCGTGTACAGCCCCTGCGAGTGACAGCGGGCGCACTGCGCCTTGCCCTCGAACACGGCCTTGCCGCGCCCGGCCGCCGCGCTGTCGAAGGTGCCCGCGGGCGCCACCGGCGCGCGGATCGCGAGCTGGTAGAAGTGCAGCGCGGCGAGCTTGGGCGTGATCCGATCGACGGCGTTCGTCACGTGACCGAGCTGGTGCGCGGCCGCGACCGGGAACTTCTGCGCGTCGTCGAGGCGCGGGTCGTAGAAGTTGCCCTTGCCGTGCATCTCGAGGTTCGCGACGAACGCGTTCCAGTACGTCAACGAGCCCCAGCCGGTCCACGTGTGCAGGTTGACGCCGTCGAGGTTGAACGCGGGCGGGATCAGCGTCGCCGCGCTCTTGTTGTCCGGCCGGAACGCCTTTCCGTCGAGAAAGACCTCCGCGTCGAACTTGCCCGGGCCCCAGCTGCCGAGCACGGTGCGCACCGTGTCCTGCGACACGCCGAGCTGCGCCGCGGGCGCCGACAGATCCGGCGCGAGCGCGACGATCGCTCCCACGTTCAGATCGCGGTTCGCCCAGCCATCGCGGCGATGCCCGATCCCCGGCGCGAACGAGTCGTCGACCGTCGAGTGGCACAGCGCGCACTGGATGCCGACGCTCGTCAGCTTCCCGCTGCCATCGAACACGCCGGTCACACCGACCACCGCGTTCGCCTTCAGCAGCGCGAGCGTGCTCTTCGGATCGTTGAGGTCGACCGAGCCGTTCATGATCCCCGCCGCGACATCCGCGGGCACCGCATCGACATCGACCTTCAGGCCCACGCTGAGCGCCGTCGTCGGGCTCACGCCCGGCCCGACACCACCGTTCGCGGCGCCCGCGATCGCCTCGTGCAGCCGCAGCGTGCCGCCCCAAAAATCTTCGTCGCCGAACGTGTCGTAGCGGAACGTCTGCCGCCCCTCGTCGATCATCGCGTCCGCCGCGCCCTTCACGGGATCGATCGGTGCTGGCGGAGCCGAGTCGGGCGGCGCCGAGTCGTGGGGCGGCGGCGCATCCGCCGGATGTGCGTTCTTGTCACTGCTGCAGCCAATGCCGGTCCACGCGATCACGACGATCGCCGCAGACAGACACCCTCGAGAACGAGATGTCGTCAGGTGCACGGAGCACCGCCTTTCGGTCTGTTTGCCCCTACAGAGGGCGACGGCGCCCGCGGCGTTACCGAGACAATGTGTTCAGCCGCCGAGGGCCGCGTCGCCGATCACGCCCGCATCCGGCAACCCGCCGCCGTCCTGCACGCCGCCATCGCCGCCGCCATCGCTCGCGTGGAACGCATCCGGCAGCTCGCCACCGCCATCGGGCGGCGGTTCGAGGACGACCATCCGCGTGCACGCACCAAGCCCGACCGCGATCGCGATCGCGACCACGACCCGCGTCCCACCGCCTCGCACGCGGATCACGGCGCCTCCGGACACTTCGCGCGCCACGCGGCCGCGAGCGCGCTGTGCGGGTACCGCGCCACCAGCTCGCCGACCTGCGCCTTCGCCGCTCCACACCCGCCCGCTGCATACGCGAGCGACGTCAGCGCGCCGAGCGAGTCGCGATCGTGCGCGGACTGCGGATACGCCGCACGAAACGCGGTCAAGCACGCCGCCGCATCGCGATCGTGGCTCTCGACGCCGATCCGGCACACGAGGTAGCGCGCGGACTCCCGCAGCGCGGCATCTCCCGCGCGATCCAGCTTCGCGAGCAGCACCCGCGCCGCCGGCCAGGCCCGCCGCTCGTACGCGATGCGCGCGCGCTCGAAGGTCGCCTGCTCGGCGAGCGAGCCCGCCGCGCCGCTCGTCTCGATCTGCGCCAGCGCGCGGTCGGCGGCATCGAGGTCGCGGCGCGCGAGTGCGGCGTCGGCGCGCGCGTAGAGCTCCTCGGCGGTGGGCGGCTTCGGCGCCGGCGGCTGGGCCGGCGTTGGCGGGGCCGGCGTTGGCGGGACCGGCGTTGGGACCGGCGTTGGGACCGGCGTTGGCGGGACCGGCGCGGGTGGTTCCGCTGCTGGAGCCGGTGTCGGTGGCGGGCTCCCGTCGCTGGGGCGCGCGACCGTCGTCGCGAGCTTCGTGCTGCTGGCGCGGGTGGTGCTGGCGCGGGTGGTGTTCGTTGTGGGGGCGGTTGCCGTCGCTGGTGCGCGGGCAGATGCGGGTGCGCGTGCGGGTGTTGGTACGTCTATGGAAGCAGGAGCCGCAACCGCAGCAGGAGCCGCAACCGCAGCAGGAGCCGCAACCGCA
>CAYUNM010000014.1:18485-137234 GCA_964446175.1 uncultured Kofleriaceae bacterium | reverse complement strand
AGCAGGAGCCGCAACCGCAGCAGGAGCCGCAACCGCAGCAGGAGCCGCAACCGCAACAGGAGCCGCAGCCGCAGCAGGAGCCGCAGCCGCAACAGGAGCCGCAGCCGCAGCAGGAGCAGCAGCCGCAGCAGGAGCAGCAGCCGCAGCCGCAGCAGGAGCAGCAACGGGACCAACCGGAGCAGCAGCCGGCGCGGACAGCTCCACATGCGCGGGCGCCGGCTCCTCCAGCTGCGCCAGCAGCGCAGCGTGCGTCTCGAGCGCGCGTTGCATCTGCGGCTCGATCGCCCCCGGCTCGATCGCCCCCGGCTCGATCGCCCCCGGCTCGATCGCCCCCGGGTCGATCGCCGGTGCGGCGGTGCCCGCGCCGCCGTCCGCGGCGCAGAGCCGCTGACCGCCCGCCACGTACGTGGCGCGCCCGCCGACGACGGCTCGCACGCGGCCGTGCGCGACCGACACGCACGTGCTCGCCGCGCGGACCTCGACGCCGAACAGCGTCCCGACGACCTCGACCTGCATGCGCGGCGCGTCGACGCGCAGCGCGCGGCCGCGGCCGCCTTCGAACTCGGCGAGGAACGTCCCGTGGGTCACGCGCACCTGCGTGACCTCGCCGGCCTCGACGAGCTGCCAGCGCGCGGGGCCGACGATCGCCGCGCGCGTGTACGGGCCGACGTGCGTCGTGAGCGTCGCGCCGGCCGCGACCTCGCTCTCGGGCGCATGGCGTACGAGCAGCAGCAGCAGGGCGGCGGCGGCGGCGACGGCGAGCGCGGCGGCGGCGGCGGCGTAGGGCCAGCGACGCCGGCGCGGCGGCGCGGCGATGCGGTCCTCCACGCGCGACCAGATGCGGGCGCGCGTGATGTCGTCGAGGCGGTCGTCCGCGGTGAGCGCGGCGACGAGCAGGGCGCGATCGCTCACGAGGCCTCCTTGGACGAGCGGGCGAGCAGCACGTCGAGCTCGCGCTGGCCGTGCTGGACGCGCTTGGCGACGGCTTCGGGGGTCGCGTCGACGAGGCGTGCGATGTCGTCGAAGGAGAGGCCTTCGACCACGCGCAAGAGGAGCGCGACGCGCTTCTTCGGCTTGATCTTGGCGAGGCAGGAGAAGACGTGGGCGAGGCGCTCGCGCTGCTCGGCGCGCACGTCGGGCGGGGTCTGCGGCGCCATCAGCGTGTCGAGGAAGCGGGTGTCGACGGGAGCGGCGGGGCGGCGGCCGCGGGCGCGCAGGTAGTCGAGCGCGGTGTTGATCGCGATGCGATGGATGTAGGTCGCGAGCGCGGCGTCGCCGCGGAACGTCGCGAGCGCGCGGTGCAGCGTGACGAAGACGTCCTGCGTGAGGTCCTCGCGCTCCGGTACCGGGCCGAGGATCCGCGTGAGGCGGCGGAACACGGCGTCGACGTGCGCGCGATAGATCGCGGCGAACGCGTCGTCGTCGCCGTCGCGGAAGCGCGCGACGAGCTCGTCATCGCGATCGCGCGTCGGGATGACGACGGCGGGCTCGAAGACCGCGGCGAGCAGCGCGAGGCTCATGGGGTCAGCTCCCTGCGGCGCGCGCTCACGGCGTGAGCTCCATGCCGCGCGCTCACTGCGTGAGCTCCATGCGGGGCGCGCTCACGGCGTGAGCTCCATGCCCAGCGCGATCCACGGTGCGATCCAGGGCGTCTGGATCGTCGTCATGCGGAGCTGATAGGTCGTGCGGGTCGCGAAGGCATCTGCGCCGGCGGCGAGGACGAAGCGGCCGGCGTGGAGGCGCGCGCTCGCGGTCGCGCCGGCCACGACGGTCTGATCGCCCGTGCCGTCGGTGACGAAGACCGGCGCCGCGACTGCGCCCGCGCGCAGCTCGAGCCCGCCCGCGCGCCAGCCCGCGGTGGCGCGAAGCGGCAGCGCCGTGACGTGGAGATCGCCCAGCACGCGCTGGCCGGCCGCGAGCTCGACGGAGCCGACGAGGTGGCCGCGCGCGAGCGAGAGGTCGAGGCCGCCGCCCGCGAGCATGCCGATCCACGCGGAGGCGGAGCCGGTGAGATCGACGGCGAAGCGCGTGGGCGTGGCGCGTGGTTGCGGTGGGAGGGTCGCGAGGTCGTCGAGCGCGAGGTCGACGATCTCGAGCGCGACGAGGCGGGCGGCGTCGGGGCCGGCGCGGCCGCCGAGGTCGAGATCGCGCGTCGTGTCGCCGATCGCGACGCGCACGTGATCGTCGCCGGCGGGGAGCACGGTGACGTCGAGTGGCGCGCCGTCGGGCAGGCGCATGCGCAGCGCGGTCGCGAGCTCGTCGGCGGCGAACGGCGTGCCCGTCGCGGTGACGTTGACCGCGCGCTCGGCGTGCGCGCTCGCCGCGGAGGCGAGGACGACGAGCACGGCCAGGCACGACTTCACGCCGACATTTGACGCCATCGCCCCCGCCGAAAGGAAAAGTTCCTGTGACAGCTGCCCACGGCGTCCAACCGGCCATGAAAGTGACGCGAATCGCAGCAATTCTCGGCCTGTTGACGCTCGTCGCCTGCGGGCTCTACACGGGCGACAGCACGGATCGCCACGGCCGCCCGACGCTGCCCGACGCGGGCCACGGCGGCGACTGCGGCGGTGGCGGCGGTTATCCGGATGCGGGCGTCGTCGAGGATGGAGGGAGCTGGCTGCCCGACGGCGGCTGGAGCAACGACGGCGGCGGCTGGGGCCTGCCCGACGCCGGCTGGAGCAACGACGGCGGCAGCTGGGGCCTGCCCGACGCCGGCTGGAGCCAGGACGGCGGCAGCTACCTGCCCGACGCCGGCCATCCCTAGCCGCGCGCGCCCCGGGATACCCTTGCCGTTGTTTTCAGGGTTCCCAATGCGCCGCGCTGGCGTGTCATCGGGGCGAGATGCTGAGAATCCTCACCTTGCTGGTCGTGCTGGCGGGAACGGCGGCCGCCGATCCCGCGGTGACGACCTACGCGCTGGTCGTCGGGAGCAACACCGGCGGTCCGGGCCAGACGGACCTGCACTACGCCGAAGACGATGCGCGGCATGTCGCGTCGCTGCTCGCCGAGCTCGGCGGGTACGCGCCCGACACGATCGACGTGCTCGTCCATCCCACGCCGGACGAGCTGCGCGATCGGCTCGCGAAGCTCGCGGTGCGCGTCGCCAGCGATCAGGCGGCGGGGCGGCAGTCGCGCGTCTTCTTCTATTACAGCGGTCACGCGCGCGCGGCCGCGATCGATCTCGGCGATACGGAGCTGCCGCTCGTCGAGCTGCGCACGCGGCTGTTCGAGATCCCGGCGACGCTGACCGTCGTCGTGCTCGACGCCTGTCAGAGCGGCGCGTTCTCGCGCGTCAAGGGCGCGCAGCAGGCCGCCGACTTCTCGATCAGCTCGCGGCAGCACCTCGATGCGCAGGGCGTGGCGGTGATGGCGTCGTCGAGCGGCAGCGAGCTGTCACAGGAGAGCGAGCAGCTGCGGTCGAGCTACTTCACGCACCACTTCATGGTCGGGCTGCGCGGCGCGGCCGACGCGAACCACGACGGCCAGGTCTCGCTCGACGAGGCGTATCGCTACGCCTATCACCAGACGCTGATGTCGACGGCGGAGACGGCCGTCGGCGGGCAGCACGTGTCGCTCGAGGTCGAGCTGAAGGGTCACGGCGAGGTGCCGCTGTCGTATCCGGTCGCCGCGACGTCGTCGATCGTGCTGCCGGCGTCGCTCGAGGGCCAGGCGCTCGTCGAGGACAAGCGCGCGCACACGGTCGTCGCCGAGACGTACAAGGCCAAGGGCGCCGCGGTGCGGATCGCGGTGGCGCCCGGCGAGTACGAGGTCGTCGTGCGGCACGGGACCACGCTGTCGCACTGCAGTCTCACCGACGGCGCCGTCGACCTCGATCACTGCACGAACGAGGCGATCGTCGTCGCGACGACGAAGGGCGGCGAGGAGCACGACTCCGGCCCGCCGCCGTTTCGCCTCGAGACGCACTTCCTCGTCGGACCGGAGCGTCACGATGGCTACACGGACAGCCTGGCGGGCTTCGGGTACAGCGAGAGCGGGTTCTCGCCGAGCGCGGGCATCGAGTCGCACGTGCTGCTCGAGCTCCATCCGCACCTGTGGGTCGGCCTGCTCGGCAGCACGACGAGCATGACGCCGTGGTCGCGCAGCGTGACCGGCAGCGACCTCTCGCAGCGCTTCGAGTGGTCGACGCGCACGGTGCAGGCGGTCGCGCGCGGCGAGATCGGACAGGACCGGCTGCACGGGTACGCCGAGATCGGCGCAGGCCTCGGCATCGGCAGCACGACGCTGCATCGCGCCGACGCGATGGAGTTCTCCGACACGAACTACGGCCCGGCGTTCTCGCTCGGCCTCGGCGGGTACGTCGACGTGTGGCACGGCATCGGCCTGTCGCTCGGCTACCAGCTCGACTACGCGCCGGTCATCAAGGACCTGATCGGCAACACCCACGCGAGCGGCGGCAACCGCGTGCTCGCCGGCATCACCTTGGACATGTGAGCAACGCCATGCGCATTCCCACCCTCTTCATCGCAGCGCTCGCCGTCTCGCAGATGGGCAACACCGACTGCGGCCAGGCGATCCGCGACTCCGGCTTCGACCTGTGGTGCGGCGATCAGCTGTGCGCCTGGAAGCTCGAGCGCGGCAACATCAAGCGCGTCCCGACGTGGAACCAGGGCGACTCCGGCGTCGAGCTCGACGGCACTGACGTCGCGATCGAGCAGCTGTCGCCGGTCGACTCCGGCGACGGCACGTGCATCGAGTTCACGCTGGTGGCGAACGTCGACACGAACGCGGACGTCGAGCTCGACATCGACGTCTACGGCGACGGCTCGATCGAGCACCACGAGCGCCTGCCGAGCGCGAGCTGGAAGCCGCTGTCGTACGACCTGCTCATCCAGGCGCCGTACCGCGGCATCCGCTTCGAGCTCGCGAAGACGGGCGCCGGCAAGGCGCAGCTCGCGAACATCGGCGCGAAGACCGTCGATCCGGCGACGTGCGATGGCCTCGCGCCGATCGTGCCCGGGCCCGCGCCCATCGGCGCGTACTGCAACTACAACGATCAGGCGAGCTGCGCGAGCGGCATCTGCTCGCTCGAGCCGGATCCGGAGGCGTTCCTCGACGTCACGGCCGCGTGCAGCGGGTGCGATGCCGACCACCCGTGCACGGGCAACCTCGTGTGCGGCCTGCACGAGCCGACGTCGCCGGTGTTCTGGCTGTCGAGCGGCTGCGTCGCGCCGGCGGCGAAGGAGCTCGGCGAGCGCTGCAACATCGACGAGGAGTGCGCGAGCGCCTCGTGCGTCGGCGGCCGCTGCTCGCTCTGCGATCGCGCGAACACCGGCTCCGCCGGCAGCTGCGCGTGCGCACCCTCGTGGACGAACGGCCCGTCGGTGTGCAACCCCGGCGCGCATACCGGCCCGAGCGGCTCGCCGTGCGGTACCGACGACGACTGCGCGAGCGCGACCTGCGACGGCACGCCGCGCAAGGAGTGTGAGGACGGCCGCCCGTGCGGCGGCGCGCTCGACTGTCCGTTCGGAATCGGCAGCGCCGCGCCCTTGCAGAACGGCGCATGCATTACCGTCGGCGTGCAAGGTGGAACCTGTCGGTGATCCTCAGACGGCGTACCGCGCGTACGGCCCGGCGCTCGTGCGCAAGGCCGAGCGCATCCTGCGAAGCCGCGAGGACGCCGTCGATGTCGTGCACGCGCTGTTCGTCGATCTGATCCCGCGCTGGAGCCGCGACGTGGACTTGCCCTACCTCTATCGCGCCATTACCAACCGTTGCCTCAATTTGCTGAGGGACGGCAAGACGCGCGCGCGCCTGCTCGAGCGCGAGCAGCCGGCACCGCAAGCGCGCGTGCGGCTCGAGGACGAGATCGTCGGCACGAAGCTGATCGCGCAGCTGACCGAGCGGCTCGATCAGGGGCACCTCGAGGTCCTCGTCTGCCGCTTCGTCGACGACATGACGCAGGACGAGATCGCCGATCACCTCGGCCTGTCGCGCAAGACGATCGGCAAGCGCCTCGATCGCATCCGCGCCGAGGTCATCGCGCTCCGGGAGGCCGCATGAGCGCGTGCATCGGCACTCCGGTCTCGTGGCTGCGGCTCGAGACGTACGCGCGCGATCGCGAGGATGCGGCCGTGCGCGACCACGTCGCCGCGTGCGCGGCGTGCCGCGGCTGTCTCGACGAGATCGAGCGCGATGTCGTCGCGCTGCCGGTGCTCGTCGTGCCCGAGAAGCGCCGGCGCGCGTGGTGGCCGCTGCTGCTCGTGCCGGTCGCGGCGGCGATCCTGCTCGTGCTCGTGCGGCCGCGCCCGCACGGCGAGTCCTTCGCGGTGAAGGGCGTCGGCGAGGTGACGATCGGCGTCGTGCGCGAGCGCGCCGGCGCGATCACCTACGACGCGCACGAGTACCGGCCCGACGATCGCTGGAAGGTGATCGTCACCTGCCCTCCGAGTGCCGGCGCGTGGATCGACGTCACGGTCGGCCGCGATCGCCCGCTGCCGCGCGCGCACCTCGCGTGTGGCAACCAGGTCATCGTGCCGGGCGCGTTCACGCTCGACGGCGGCGAGAACCGCATCTGCGTGCACGTCTCCGCCGCCGAGGGTGGCGACGGCGATCAGGGCTGCGTCACGGTCCGGCCCGAGTGACCAGCGGCAGCCACGTCGCGCTCGTCGCCTTCGGGCCGACGGCGACGCACGAGAAGCTCCCGCTGTGCCACCCGACGGCGCGCAGGTCGCCGTCCTCGCGATCGACGTGCTCGGGCGACGCGCTCCGGCTGTGCTGCACGGCGTACGTGATCTCGTCGGTGCCGACGCGCAACCGCATCACGGCAACGTGGCGCTTCAGGAGCTCCTCCTTCTTCGCGCCGATCACCGGCACGCCCGGCAGCGGCACGTCCTTGCCGACGACGCCGATCGCCCACGCGCGCAGCTCGGTCGGCGACGGCTCCGCGAGGTCCCACCCCGACGGCTCCTTGTGCTGCGCGATCGCGACGTCGACGAGCACGCCGTGACGCGCCGGGAACACGGTGTAGATCGTGACGACCGTCCCGATCAGCACGCTGAGCGTGAACAGCAACGAGACGGAGACGCGGCGGTGCAGCGGGCGCGGCGGCGTGACGATCGCGTCCTCGCCCTCGACCGGGCCCGTGATCTCGGCTTCGACGACCTTCATGGCGGGAATGCCGGTTCTCGACCGAACCGGCGTACGAACTCTTCTCGTACCTTGGCATGGAACGCGGCAAGGTCGACACCCGCGGGCACCTCTTCGACGTGCCTGCACACGAACCCGTGCGGGTGCGCCGCCGCGAGCGCGAGGGCACTCTCGCGCACGTTCGCCGCGTGCGCGTAGTGGACCATCGCGCTCTTGCCGGCCGGGTAGTCGAGCAGCCCTTCGGCGAGCCGGATCTGAAGGACGCCCTCCGCGGCGGGCGCGTGATCGCCGGCCTCGGCGAGCGGGTACCACGGGCAGAACCTCACCCCGATAAGGTAACGTTCCCTCGTGCAGGATCGCATCCTCTGGGGCGAAGCAGACGACGTCGCGGCCACGCTGCCCGACGCCAGCCTCGATGCGATCTACATCGATCCCCCCTTCGGCACGGGCCTCACCCAGCGCGGCCGCACCGCCGCCTACGCCGACCGCGCCGACGATCCCGATGCGTTCGTCCGCTGGTTCCACCCGGTCCTCGAGCACGCGCGCCGCACGCTCGCCCCGACGGGCTCGCTGTTCGTCCACCTCGACTACCGCGCGGTCCACTACGTCAAGGTCGCGCTCGACCGGCTGTTCGGCCGCGACCTGTTCGTCAACGAGCTCGTCTGGTGCTACGCGGTCGGCGGCAAGTCCCGCCGCGGCTTCGGCCGCAAGCACGACACGATCCTCTGGTACGCGCGCTCACATGACTGGGCGTTCTATCCCGACGCCGTGCGCGTGGCGCGCCGCGGGGGCTCGCACATGCGCCTCGTCGGGGGCGTCCAGGAGAAGACCGATCGCCGCACCGGCCGCGTCTATCGCTACCCGGTCCACGCCGGCAAGGTCCCCGAGGACTGGTGGACGGACATCGAGACCCTCAACCACAGCGACCGCGAGCGCACCGGCTATCCGTCGCAGAAGCCCGAGCGCCTCGTCGAGCGCATCCTGTGCGCGGTCACGCGGCCGAGCGATCACGTCGCCGACTGGTTCGTCGGCTCTGGCACGACGGCGGCGGTCGCGCAACGTCTAGGACGCCGGTTCACGGTCTCCGATCGCGAGCTCGCGGCCGTGGAAACCACCATCCGGCGCCTGCGCGCCCAGGCGAACACGCTGGTAACCGCCGGAATCCATCCGCCGCCGCTGGAATTACCCGCGCTCCCGGGGGATGATCTTCGAGGCGACGGATGACGACGGCCGCTACTACAGACGAGGCGACGCGCGTGACGCTGGACGCCTGGCTCGTCACCGATGTCGGTGTGGTCCGCGACCACAACGAGGACTCGGCGTACATGTCCGCGGACCGCGGCTTCTTCATCGTCGCCGACGGCATGGGTGGCCACGCCGCCGGCGAGGTCGCCTCCGCGATGGCGGTCGAGACCGTCAAGAAGACGCTCGAGGAGGCGCAGGCCGAGATCGATAGCTTCACGAAGGCGCCGTCCGATGCCGGCCGCCGCGCGCTCGTCCAGCTGCTCCAGTCCGCCGTGCTCCAGGCCCACCAGGCCGTCTACCAGCGCGGCCAGACCGAGGCCGACAAGCAGGGCATGGGCACCACGCTCGATGTCGTGCTCGTCGCGGGCGCCGAGGCGTTCGTCGCCCACGTCGGCGACTCGCGCACGTACCTCGTCCGCGACGGCCGCAGCTCGCAGATCACGACCGACCACACGGTCGCCGAGGTCCTCGTCATCGAGGGCAAGCTGACGATCGAGGAAGCCCAGGTCTCTCCGCTGCGCACGATCCTCGTCAACGCGATCGGCGTCTCGGCCGACGTCGGCGTCGAGATGGCACACGTGACGCTGAAGCGCGGCGACCGGATCCTGCTCTGCTCCGACGGCCTGCACGACTACTTCCCCGTCGAGGAAGAGATCGCGCAGCGGATCTCGGCCGAGAAGCCGGGCGACGCGCTCAAGGAGATGGTCGAGCTCGCGAAGACGCGCGGCGGCCACGACAACATCACCGGCGTCGCCGTGCTCGTCTCCGACCTGCACGAGGGCATCCCGTCGACGATCTCGTCCGACTCGACCCAGCCCGTCGACATCACCGGCAACCCGTTCGCCTCCGACGAGCCGACCCAGACGGCCGCCGTGCCGCCGCCGCCCAAGCCCAAGCCGTCCCCGCTCGACCCGGACCAGCTCAAGCAGACGCAGCCGATGCGGGCGATGCCCGAGGGCGACGACCTGGGCAGCGCGACGACGCTGCCGCCGCCGATGAACGACAAGAAGGCCGCCGACACGAAGGCCGAGGCGAAGCCCGACGGCGAGGCCAAGGCACGGCCGAAGGCCGACGCTGCCGCCGACGACGGCGTGCCGACGCAGCCGATCGCGACCGCCGACACGGGTCCCGCGAAGGCGCAGCCGGAATCCGGCGCCCCCAAGAAGGATTAGCGGCCGAACGTCAGCCGCTCGACCGGCGTGTCGGCGGTGATCTCGGTTGCGTCGGTGACGACGACGTCGCCGCGCGCAGCGCGCTCGAAGCCGCGGTTCGCGTCGCTGCGGTGGCGGCGCAAGAGGCGCAGCGGCACGAGGCCGGCATCGCTGCAGCCGTCGAGCTCGACCTTGCCCTTCGGCGCGCGCGGCTCCGAGACAACGCGCCACGCGTTCGGGCCGTCGGTCAGGCGCAGCGGCTGCTTGCGCAGCGTGAGGTAGCTGAACTTGAGCCCGTCGTCGCGGAGGTGCGTGAGCCGCGCGAGCTCGTGGGTACGCGGAGGCAGCGAGGCGGGCCGCGCCTCGTGGCACCAGTCGGCGTCGTTCGCGAGCATCGGGCACGGTGCGAGCTGGCGCGTGCACGGCGCGAACACGTGCGTGCCGGCGGCGAGCAGCTGGTCGCGCAGCGCGTGGAGGGCGCGCGAGGTCTCGCGGAGCGCGGGCTCGACGATGATCAGCGCGCCGTCGTCGGCGAGCGAGGCGAGCGCGGCGCGCGCGAGCGGTAGGCGCTGCGCGTCGGGCAGCTCGTTGAAGACGGTGCCTGCGAGCACGAGGTCGGCGGCGGGGAGCGAGGTCTGCGTGACATCGGCGACGCGCGTCGTGATCGCGATCTCGGTGCGCTGGGCCGCGGCGAGCCGGCGGAGTGCGCCGGCGGCAATGCGGAGCGCGTCGACATCGCGATCGACGAGCGTGAGCTCGAACATCGCGCCGCCGAGCTCGTCGTTCGCGAGCGACGCGACGAGGCCGAGCGACAGCGCACCGCAGCCGGCGCCGACGTCGGTGACGCGCAGCGGACGGCGCGGCGGGATCGCGCCCCGAGCGACGAGCTCGGCGATCGGGATCGCGAGCTTCGGCGCATCGGCGACCGTGAAGAACGCGGCGCGCGCGGCAAGGTCGCCCGTGCGGTCGGCGGGCTGCGCGAGGCGGTCCCGCTCCGACGTGTAGCGGCGCGAGCGATCCGCGATCGCGCGCGTCAGCGCGGCCGTCTGCAGCGGCGCATCGCCGAGGACCTCGCGCGCGGCGGCGAGCACGGCATCCTCGAGCGCGATGGAGACGGGCGAGGCGGTCACGGCTCGAGGGTTAGCGTGACCTCGGCGAGCGCGCCCGGCATCACGGTGACCTCGCCTTTCGCCGACAGGTTCGCGGCCGGCAGCCAGGCCGTCACCGGGTAGACGCCGCTCGGGATGTCTCGCAGGACCGCGACGCCCGACGCATCGGTCACGGCCGCGTTCGCATCGCGGATCACCCACGCCTTCGCGTCTCCGGCCGTGAGCTCGTGGCGGCCGTCGGTCAGCTGCGCGGCCACCTCGTGGCCCGCGATCGGCAGCATCACGGCGCGGCCGTCGAGCGCGACCGTCGTCGGCTGCAGCACCGCCGAGGCGATCACGAGCGACTCGCCCGCGACCTGCACGCGCGGGCGCACGCAGCGGTCGACGGTGACGCGCGCGGCGACCGCCGGCGGCGGCGCGAGCGCACCGGTGTGGACGAGCGAGACGGCCGCATCGGGGATGCCCCACGTCGTCGTCGGCGAGACATCCGGGCCGCACGGCTTTGGCGCCCGCGCCGCGAGCGGCACGTCGCGCCACTCGACGCGGATCGAGACGTCGCCCTTGCCCGGGGGGATGACGGCGCTGCCCGCCGCGCCCGAGCCTGCGGCGTCGCTGCCGTGCGCGGCACCCTCCGCCGACGGCGCATGGGGGAGCGTGCGCGCGTCCTCGAGCTTCGGCTTGCCGCCCGAGCAACCCACGAGCACCGCCAGCCCCGCGCCCACAAGCCGCATGCCCACGAGCCGCATGCCCAGGAGCCGCGTGCCCACGAGGCGCGTGCCTCCTACGTCCACGCGCGAACCTCGGCGGCGATCACGTCGCCGTCGGCGATCAGATCGTTGACGCCGGCGCCGCGATAGTCGGCCCCCGCGAGCGCGATCCGCGACGTGCGTGCGGAGGCGACGGCGGCGCGCACGAGGTCCTTGTGCCCGACCGCGTACTGCGCGATGCCGCGGGGCCACTTGATGACCGACGCGTGCGTGGGCTCCGCCGTCGTGCCGAGCACGCGCTCGAGGTCACGCCGCGCGAGCGCGATGAGCTCCTGGTCGCCGAGCGCCGCGGCGTCGGGGTCGCGGCCGCCGCCGAAGATGCAGCGCAGCAGCGTCTGGCCCGCGGGCGCGCGATCGGGCCACACGGTCGTCTCGAACACGCAGCCGAGCACGCGGACATCTTCGCCGGCACCGACGAGGAAGCCGAAGCCGTTGCTCGCCTTCGGGACCGCCGCCTCGGGCATGCCGAGGTAGACGATCGCGGTCGGCGCGCGCTTGAACACGCGCAGCTTGGCGGCGAGCTCCGGCAGATCCGGGATCAGCTCGACCGCGACGGCGGCCGGGATCGCGAGCACGGCGCCGTCGTACCGCTCGCCGTCGACGAGCACGCCGTCCTTCGCGGGCGCCAGCGCCTTGACGCGCGCCTTCGTGCGCACGCGCGTGCCGAGCGACGCGGCCATCGCCTCGGCGAGGCGGCCGACGCCTCCCGCCGGCGCGTACAGGCCGCGCGGCGTCTTCGGCTCCTTCGAGCGCCGGAACATCTGCTTGACCATGCCGCGCACCAGGCCGCCATCGGCCTCGAGCGCCGCGAATTTCGGGAAGCCGGCGCCGAGCGAGATGTCGTGCGAGTCGGCCGCGAACACGCCCGTGACGAACGGCGCGATGAATGCGCGCGCGGCCTCCGGCCCGAGGCGGCGTGCCGCGAACGCGTGCACGCTCTCGTCCTCGCCCGCGACGCCACGCGCGCGGAACGGCTCGCGCATCAGATCGAGCTTGCCGCGCCACGTGAGCAGATCGGTCGTCGCGAGCGAGACCGGCGACGACGGCAGCGCGTGCAGCTTGCCGTCGAGGTAGATCCAGCGCGTCTTCGCCTTCGGCGAGGCCTTGTCGACGGCGATGCCGAGCTCGCTGCACAGCGCCAGCGCGCCGCGGCCCGGGCCGCCGAGGAACGACGAGGCCGCGTGCTCGCGCAGGAAGCCGTCGAGCCGCGTCGAGCCGACGACGCCCCCTGCCCGCTCGCTCGCCTCGAGCACGGTGACCTCGAGGCCGGCCGCGACGAGCGCGCGCGCCGCCGCGAGGCCGCCGACGCCTCCGCCGATGACCGCGATCTTCATGACTTCGCCGAGAGCTCGCGCACCGCGGTGACCATCGCGCGCACGTGCTCGGGATCGGTCTCGGGCAGCACGCCGTGACCGAGGTTGAAGATGTGGCCGGTGCTGCCGGCCCGCGCGAGGATATCGGCGACACGCGCGCGGATCTCCGCGGGCGGCGCGAACAGGGCGCCCGGGTCGAGGTTGCCCTGCAGTGCCACGCCGTCTCCAACCCGCCGGCGCACCTCGTCGATTCCCACGCGCCAGTCGACGCCGAGCACGTCGGCGCCGCTCGAGGCGTAGTCGTCGAGGTACGGCGCGCAGCCGTTGACGAAGTAGATGATCGGCGTGCCGGGGCACGCGGTGCGCAGGTGCGCGATCACCTGCTTCGCGTAGCGCAGCGGGTACTCGCGGAAGTCGCCAGGCGACACGATGCCGCCCCAGCTGTCGAAGATCTGCACGCAGTCGGCGCCGGCCTTCACCTGCGCCTCGAGGAACAGCGCGCAGGTCTGCGCGAGCTTGTCGAGCAGCGCGTGCGCGTCCTTGGGCGATCCGTAGAGCAGCTTCTTCGTGTGGGCGTAGTCCTTGCTGCCGCCGCCTTCCACCGCGTACGTCAGCATCGTCAGCGGCGCGCCGGCGAAGCCGATCAGCGGCACGCGACCCGCGAGCCCCTTCTTGATCTGGCGGATCGCCTCGAGCGAGTACGGCAGCTCGGCCTCGGGATCGGGCACGCGCAGCGCCGCGATCGCGGCCGCGCTGCGCACCGGCGAGCCGATCTTGGGGCCGGCCTCGGGGAACGCGACGTCGATGCCCATCGCGGGCAGCGTGATCAGGATGTCGGAGAACAGGATCGCCGCGTCGAAGCCGAACTCGTCGATCGGCTGCAGCGTGACCTCGCACGCCAGCTCGGGCGTGCGGCACATCTCGAGGAACGACGCCTTCGCGCGCACGGCGCGATACGCCGGCAGGTAGCGCCCTGCCTGGCGCATCATCCAGATCGGCGTGCGGGGCACGGACTGCCGTCGGCAGGCGCGCAGGAACAAGTGGTCCATCTCAGGTCCTCCCTTCGGTCGGCCTGAGATGCAAGCCCACCCACCCCCAGCACCCCACCTCGCTTCGTTCGGTTGTCCGCATCGCGGAAATTCTAGTGTTAGTGTGCGCGCCATGCGAGCGCTGGCCCTGCTTCTGTGTATTGCTGCGTGCGGCGATAACCTGGCCGACAACGATCCGTTCCGCGGGCTGAAGCTCGACCACGAGATCACCGACAGCAAGCTGAGCGCTCCCGTGCATGTCGCCCGCGACAAGTACGGCGTCGCGCACGTCTCCGGCGACACCGTCGGAGACGTCGCGTTCGCGCAGGGCTACATCGTCGCGCACGACCGCCTGCCGCAGATGGACATCTTGCGCAGATTTGGCGCTGGCACGCTCGCCGAGCTGTTCGGCGCGCTCGATCCGAGCGTGATCGATACGGACCTCGAGATGCGCGTCCACCGCATGAAGCCGCTCGCCGAGGAGACGTGGGCGATGCTGCAGGCGTCGACGGATCCGACGGACCAGCAGATCGTCGCGCTGCTCCAGCGGTTCGCCGACGGCGTCAACGCGTACGCGACCGATCTCCAGGCCGGCAAGTACGACCTCGATCCGAACCTGCTCGTCAGCTTCGATCCGCAGCGCTTCGTGCCGTGGACTCCCGTCGATTCGCTCGTGCTCGGCCGGTTCCAGGCGTTCGCGCTCTCGTGGTCGACGCCGTTCGAGGTCGACCTGACCGACCTCTACCAGAAGCTGCGGACGAAGTTCGACAACGCCGCGATGACGGCGACCGCCGACTACGCGCGTCGCGGCATCTCGAAGGACCTCCTCTGGATCAAGCCGGTCGGCCTCGATCCGACGATCCCCGGCTTCCCGAACGTCACCGACGACACCGGCACGCGCTCCGACGCCGGCCGCACGCGCAGCAAGAGCCACCGCGGCACCGGCTCGGCCGCGACCGGCCCGCGCCGCCCCGAGGTCCCGCAGGCCGTGCTCGACAGCGCGAAGAAGTTCCTCGGCATCGACATCCACGACGGCGCGTTCGGCGCGTACGGCCCGCACGCGTTCATGCGTCCCTGGGCCGGCAGCAACAACTGGGCGGTCGGCCCGTCGATCGCCGGCGGCAAGGCGCTGCTCGCGACCGACCAGCACCTGCAGCTGCCGAACCCGTCGATCTTCTATCCGACGCACATCACCGTGAAGGATGACCTCGACATCCTCGGCGTGACGTTCCCCGGCATCCCGGGCGTGATCCTCGGCACGAACAGCCACCTCGCGTGGGCCGCGACCGTCAGCGAGCACGACGTCAACGACGTCTACCTCGAGAACATCACGCCGTGCGGCGGCGGCAGCTGCGTCACGTTCAACGGCCAGCAGGTGCCGATGACGACGTTCACCGAGCACATCCAGATCGGCGCGCTCGGCACGATCACGAGCAGCGTCGACGCGACGTACGAGGTCGTCCCGCACCACGGCCCGATCATTCCCGTGATCGCGAACCACAAGATCGTGCCGCGCACCGCCGCGCAGGCGATGAGCGTGAAGTACACGGGCTACGAGCCGACGTTCGAGATCCGCGCGCTGTGGAACCTCGGCCACGCGAAGACCGTCGACGACGGCTTCAAGGCGCTCGCCGACTTCACGTACGGCAGCCAGAACTGGACGATGATCGGCGACAACCAGGACATCGCCTGGACGACGAACGCGTACGTGCCGTGGCGCGATCCGCGCGCGTACACGTGGAACGCGACGACGAACCCCGACGGGCTCTCGCCGTTCTTCGTGCTCCCCGGCGACGGCACGGCCGAGTGGCAGGGCCGCATGTCGTCGCGCTACGTGCCGCACGCGATCAACCCCGCGCAGGGCTACCTCGCGACCGCGAACGCCGATCCGGTCGGCGCGACGTTCGACAACGATCCGCTGAACCAGGACGTCGTCGACGGCCGCCCGCTCTACGCCGGCGTGACATACGCGCCCGGCCTGCGCGAGAGCCGGATCACCGAGCTGATCAAGGGGACCGGCTCGTCGGCGACGCTCGACGACATGGCGCGCATCCAGCACGACACGCACTCGAACGTCGGCGCGCACATCGCGCCCGCCATCGTCGATGCGCTCGCGAAGGTCGACGATCCGACCGGCGCTCCGTCGGACGTGGCGACGTACGTCGCGTCGCTGTCGGCGCAGGACAAGGCGTCGCTCGATCAGGCCAAGCTGCTGCTGCAGCAGTGGACGTACGAGACTCCCGCGAGCGCGGGCCAGGACTCGTCGGCGACGTCGCTGTTCAACATGTGGATGCACTTCTTCCTCGTCGACGCGATGTGGGACGAGTACCAGGCGGTCGGCTTCGATACGGGCCGCCTCGATGACAACCAGCTCGTGCGCGTCGTCTACGGCATGCTGACGGATCCGACGTCGTTCCACCTCTCGCAGACCACGGGCCAGCCGATCATCTGCGATCGCTACGCGACGACCGGCCCCGACGACAGCTGCACGAAGATCGTGATGATCGCGATGCTCGACGCGGTCCATCAGCTCGCGCAGCCCGACTCGTTCGGCTCGGCCGACCCGACGACCTGGACGTGGGGCAAGCTCCACACGCTGACGCTCAAGCCGCTGTTCCCGAACCCGGCGCTGAACGTCGGGCCGTTCCCGAAGGCCGGCGACAACTTCGTCATCAACCGCGCCGACCAGGGCTGGGACGACACGAACTTCTCGCAGTTCGGTGACGGCCCGGCGCAGCGGTTCCTCGCGGAGGCGGCGCCCGGCGAGCCGATCAAGGTCAAGTGGGCGCTCCCCGGCGGCACGATCTACGACAGCCGCAGCCCGCACTATCGCGACCTGCTCGACACGTACTACCTGCCGATGCAGCACTTCGACGCGCCCTACACGGTCTCCGAGATCGTCGCGGCGGGAGAGTCGCGCTGGGAATTCCATCATTGACCGAAATGCCTTATGATTCCGGGAATTGGCACCGGCTGCGCTCAGCATCAAGCTCCGCTGCGGATCGTGGCAGCAGCTCGCGACGATTTACCGGCGTGACCTGAGCCGCGGGACGATGTTTCTGAAGGCGACCCAGCAGCCGCCACTGGGTACGCACATCCGCATCGATCTCGAGCTGCCGAGCGCCACCGTCATCGAGATCCAGGGCTCGGTCAGCAAGCACGTCACCGATCCGCAGCGCGGCACGGGCGTCGAGCTGACGCTCGATCCGCTGCCGACCAAGAGCGTGTGGCTGATCGAGAGCGCGCTCGCCGCCGAGACGAAGGTCCGCGCCCAGACCGAGCAGCCCGCGGCCCCACCGGCCGAGCCGCCCGAAGCCGGTGTGCGCGGCGATGTCGCGGAGGCCGAGACCGACCTCGTGCGCGCGCTCGAAGCGGAGGCGGAGTCGCTGAAGCGGCTCAACCCGTTCCTCGTGCTCGGCGTCGGCTACGAGACGAACGATGGCGACGTGCGCGCCGCGTTCGGCGAGCTGACCAAGCGCTATCACCCGGATCGCTTCGCGCGCTACCAGTCGACGCAGCTGCGCCAGACCGCCGCCGAGATCTTCATCCTGATCCGCGACGCCTATCGCAAGCTCGCCGACGACGCGGGCCGCCAGCAGGTGCTCGCCACGCTCAAGCCCGCCGCGCCGCCGAGGCGCGCGCAGGCCCAGCCCAGCGCCGCGCAGACGCAGCCGAGCCAGCCGCTGCCGCGCGCGAAGACGCCTCCGCCGGTGCCGAAAGTCTCGGTGGCGATTCCCAAGATCGCACCGCAGCAGCCGCCGCCCGCGAGCCGCGACAGCGCGCACGACGTGCCGACGAACCCGAGCATGAAGTCGCAGGAGCTCGCGCACACCGAGCTCGCGAAGGCCGCCGAGGTCTCGAGCACGGCTCCGACGCGCCGCACGCCGCCGCAGGGCGTCGCGGTCGTCGACGTACCGCCGCGCAGGCCCACGCCTGTGGGTGGCGTGCCGCGCATGGACGAGCCGGGTCCGCGCCGGACGACGCCGCTCGGTGGCGTGCAACGCATCGACGACGTCAAGAGCGGCCCGATCCGCGTCCCGGCGGCGCCGACCACGCCGATGGCCGCGAACGGCGACCAGGACGAGATCAGCGAGCCCGATGCGCTGATCGACCAGGGCCGCCTCGACGACGCGCTCGCCGCGTTCCGCGCCGCGTCGAAGAAGAACCCCGGTGACCGCTCGCTGCGCGCCGGCGTCGAGCTCGTCGAGGGCCTCAAGGCGCTCGCGAATCGCGATCGCATGGAAGCAGCGCAGCGGTTCGAGGCCGCGCTCGAGCACGATCCGTCGAACGAGCGCGCCGCGCGCGAGCTCGCCGAGATGCGCCGTCAGGCGACCAACGAGCGCAAGGGCCTGCTCTCGCGCCTCATGGGGAAGAAGGAGCCGCTCCCGTGAGTCGTATCCTCGGAATCGATCTCGGCACGACGAACTCGTGCGTCGCGGTGCTCGACGACAAGGGCCAGCCGAAGACCCTCGCCGCGCCCGATGGCGAGCGCACGCTGCCGTCGTGGGTATCGTGGACGCCGAACAACGAGGTCTCCGTCGGCACGCGCGCGCGCCGTCAGGCGGTCACGAACGCCTCGGCCACCGTGCACGGCGCGAAGCGCCTGATCGGTCGCAAGGTCAACGCCGACGACGTCGCGCACTTCGCGAAGCTCGCGCCGTTCCGCATCGTCGCCGCGCCGAACGGCGACGCGTGGGTGCGCATCCACGGCCAGCCGATCAGTCCGCAGGAGGTCGCCGCGCACATCCTCCGGCAGCTGCGCTCGATCGCGGAAGGCGCGCTCGGCGAGCCGGTCACGCGCGCGGTCGTCACCGTGCCCGCGTACTTCGACGACGCCCAGCGCCAGGCCACGCGCGACGCGGGCATGATCGCCGGCCTCGACGTCATCCGCATCCTCAACGAGCCGACGGCCGCGGCGCTCGCGTACGGCGCGCATCGCGTCGGCGGCGGCCGCCGCATCATCGCCGTGTTCGACCTCGGTGGCGGCACGTTCGACATCTCGATCATGTCCGTCGAGAACGGCATCTTCGAGGTGCTCGCGACCGGCGGCGACAGCGCGCTCGGCGGCGAGGACTGGGACCGCATGATGCTCGAGCGGATCGTCGACGAGGTGTTTGACCAGCACCGCGTCGATCTCACGCAGGTGCCGATGGCGCTGTCGCGGCTGCGCGAGGCATGCGAGCAAGCGAAGAAGGCGCTCTCCGTCGATCGCGAGACGGTGATCCAGCTGCCTTTCCTGGCGAACGACCAGCACGGCGCGCCGATCAACTACGAGCGCACCGTCACGCGCGATCAGGTCGAGCAGCTGACGCAGCCCTTGCTCGATCGCGTGACCGCGCCGTGCGAGCGCGCGCTCGCGGATGCCGGCCTCGATGCGAGTGACATCGAGGAGGTGCTGCTCGTCGGCGGCATGACGCGGTGGCCGGCCGTGCAGCAGCGCGTCGAGCAGATCTTCGCGCGCAAGCCGAGCAAGGGCGCGAACCCCGACGAGGTCGTCGCGCTCGGGGCGGCCGCCTACGCGGGCATCCTCGCCGGCGAGGCCGACGACGCCGCGCTCCTCGACGTCACGCCGCACGACATCGGCATCAAGGTCGGCGACTCCAGCTTCTCCGTGATCATCGCCCGCAACTCGATGCTCCCCGTGCGCGCACGCAAGCTGTTCGCGACCACGTCGCCCGATCAGAAGTTCGTCTCGATCGAGCTGTATCAGGGCGAGTCGCAGGACGTGACGAAGAACCGCAAGCTCGGCCAGGTCGTCCTCGACGATCTGCCGCCGGGGCCGCCCGGCAGCGTGCGCGTCGAGCTCGTGATCACGGTCGACGTCGAGTCGATCGTCGGCGTCACGGCGAAGGAGCTGCGCAGCGGCAAGGAGACGAGCATCACGATCCGGCCGTCGGGCGGGCTCTCGCAGCGCGAGATCGTCGAGATCATCAACCGCCGCCGCAACGAGAAGTCGATCGTCAGCCACCTGCCTTCCGACGGCGGCAACGTCGTGCGCGTGGCGACGCGCGAGCAGGCGGCCGTCAAGCCGCCTCGAGACGACTGAGATGGCAAAGGACCGCGTCGATCCGGCGGTGTTGAAGGTCGCCGATGCGGTCGGCGAGCTGATCGAGTCGTGGGGCTTCAAGCGCAACATGGGGCGCCTGTGGACCGTGCTCTACCTCGAGGATCACCCACTCACGGCGGCCGACCTCCAGGAGCGGCTCGGGCTGTCGTCGGGAGCGGTCTCGATGCTGCTCGCCGAGCTCTTGCAGTGGGGCGCGGTGAAGAAGTCGTGGGTCGTCGGCGATCGCCGCGAGCACTTCGAGCCGGAGACGTCGATCTGGAAGATGGTGTCGCGCGTGTTCCGCGAGCGCGAGCTGCGCTGGATCCAGACCGCGCTCGAGTCGTTCACGGAGGCGCAGGACGAGCTCGAGCCGAGCCGCGATGCGCGCCGCAAGCTGATCGCGGAGCGCGTCGCCGGGCTGGTACAGCTGTCGCAGGTCGGCGCGCACCTGCTCGAGACGATGCTCGAAGGCGAGGCGATCGACTCTTTGCCGATCAAGACGGTTGGCGAGCTCGCAAAAGCTGGCAAAAAGAGTGAGTCGTGATCCGTGCGCGCGAGCTCAAGAAGCACTTCAAGGTGCACAAGCGGCCGCCCGGCTTCACGGCCGCGCTGAAGTCGCTCGTCCACCGCAACTACGAGACGGTCAAGGCGGTCGACGGCGTCAGCTTCACGATCGAGCGCGGGGAGCGCGTCGGGTTCCTCGGGCCGAACGGCGCCGGCAAGACGACGACGCTGAAGGTGCTCTCGGGGCTGTTGCACCCGACGAGCGGCGAGGTGGAGGTCGAGGGCCACGTGCCGTTCAAGCGCGAGGCAGACCTGCTCGGCAAGATCACGCTCGTCATGGGGCAGAAGTCGCAGCTGATCTGGGACCTGCCGCCGGCCGAGACGTACGCGCTGAACCGCGCCGTGTTCGACGTCCCCAAGGACGAGTTCGAGCGCACGCTGAAGGAGCTGACCGACCTGCTCGAGCTCGGGCCGCTGCTCGAGAAGCCGACGCGCCAGCTCTCGCTCGGCGAGCGCATGAAGTGCGAGCTCGCGGCCGCGCTGCTCCACAAGCCGACCACCTTGTTCCTCGACGAGCCGACGATCGGCCTCGACGTCGCGATGCAGGTCGCGATCCGCGACTTCGTGCGCAGCTACAACCAGCGCCACGAGGCGACGGTGCTGTTGACCTCCCACTACATGGACGATGTCGTCGCGCTGTGCCCGCGCATCATCGTGATCGACCAGGGGACGCTGATCCACGACGGCGACCTGCGCGGCCTCATCAAGCAGATGGACCCGAACAAGCGCGTGTCGTTCACGCTCGTGACGCCGGTCGCGGACGACGAGATCGCGAAGCTCGGGACGCTCGTGTCGCGCGAGGCCCAGCGGATCGCGCTGCGCGTGCCGGAGCGCGAGCTCGGCGGCGTCGTCGGGCGGCTGCTCGAGCTGAAGGCGGCCGACCTCGCGATCGAGGATCCGCCGCTCGAGGACGTGCTGCGCGTGATGTTCGGCAAGGCGAAGGAAGCCAAGGGCGCGGCGAAGGAAGCGACCAAGGAAGCGACGAAAGAAGCGAGCGCATGATCGCGCGGACGCTGCGCGCGATCCCGACGCTGTTGCGGGTCGGCGTGGCCGAGACCGTCGCGTATCGCGCCGAGTTCCTCGTCTGGACGCTGACGACGACGATCCCGCTGATCATGCTCGCGTTCTGGACGAGCGTCGCGCGCGGCGGCCAGTTCGCCGGCTACACCTCCGCCGACTTCACCGCCTACTTCCTCGCGAACCTCATCGTCCGCCAGCTGACGAGCAACTGGGTCGGCTGGCAGATGAGCGAGGAGATCCGCACGGGCGCGATGTCGATGCGCCTGTTGCGGCCGCTGCACCCGTTCGTCGCGCTCACGATGTCGCAGATCGCGGCGCTCCCGTTCCGCTCGATGATCGCGATCCCCGTCGCCGTGATCCTCCTCGCGACCTCGGGCGCGCACTCTCTGACGACCGACCCGGTGCAGCTCGCGCTGCTCGTGCCGGCGCTCGCGCTCGCGTGGATCGTCAACTTCGGCCTGATGTTCGCGATGGGCGCGACGGCGTTCTGGGTGACCCAGGTCTACGCGATCGCGAACTTCTACTTCGCGCTCTACATGCTGCTGTCGGGCTACATGATGCCGCTCGACGTGCTGGCGACGAAGCAGCCGCTCGTCGCGCAGATCGCGCACTACACGCCGTTCCCGTCGATGGTCGACGCGCCGATCCGCCTCCTGATCGGCCACCTCGGCCACGCGGAGGCGCTGCACCTCGTCGGCGTGCAGGCGCTGTGGGCGGCCGCGTGCGTCGCGTTCGGCATCTTCGTGTGGCGCCGCGGCCTCAAGCGCTTCGAGGCGGTCGGCGGATGAGCCGCTACGCGCGCCTCGTGTGGCTCCAGCTGCGCGTCAGCGTCGCGACGGCGATGGCCTATCGCGCGAACTTCCTCGCGCAGGGCGCGATGGCGATCGTGTTCATCATCCTGACGATCGTGCCGCTGCTCGTCGCGTTCGGCGGCCAGGCAAAGGTCGCGCCCGGCTGGGACGAGGCAGGCGCGTTCGTCGTGATGTCGTACTTCATGACCGTGCGCGCGATCCTCGAGGGCGTGACGAGCCCGTCGATCGTCGATCTCGTCGAGCGCATCCGCTCCGGCGCGTTCGACTACGTGCTGCTCAAGCCGGCGGACGCGCAGTTCATGATCTCGACGTCGCGCTACGAGCCGTGGAAGGTCTTCGACCTGCTCGGCGGCATCGGCGTCGGCGTCTACGCGTTCTGGCTGCGCGGCGCCCCGCCCGCCCCCGCCGATCTCGCGCTGGGCATCCTGCTGCTGTTCGCGGGCGTGCTCGCGATGTACGCGATGTGGATCGTGTGCGCGGCCGCCTCGTTCTGGGTCGTCCGCCTCGACAACCTCGTCTACCTGCTCGGCGCGATCTTCGACGTCGCGCGCTGGCCGATCCAGGTCTTCCAGGGCGCGTGGCGCATCATCTTCACGTTCGTGATCCCGGTCGCCGTGATGACGACGTTCCCCGCGATGGCACTGCTCGGCCGCCTCGACCTGGCGCACGTGCTCGCGACACTCGGCGGCGCCGCGCTGATGCTCGTCGTCGCGCGCGCGGTCTGGACGTTCGCGATCCGCAACTACACGAGTGCGTCGTCGTAGGCACGGACCGCGCCGCGAGCGGCGCTGAGGCTAGAGCGACTCGAGGTACGCGGTCAGGTCGGCGACCTGCGCATCGCCGAGCTTGGCGCTCTCGGCCATGCCGTGCACCGCGCCGCGGTCGCGCAGCAGCGCCTCGATCGTGACCGCGCTGCCGTCGTGGAAGTACGGCGCGCTGGCGGCCAGGCCGATCAGGCTCGGCGTGTCGGCCTCGGGCAGCGTGGCGCTCGCGAGCCTGTGCTTCTCGCGATCCGTGTACGCCTTGCCATCGTGGCAGCTCGCGCAGCCGAGCTCGGCGGAGTCGAACAGCTGCTTGCCGCGGGCGACCATCGCGCGGTCGCGCGTCGGCGTCTTCGGCGCGGGCAGCGCTTCGAGGTACGAGGCGAGCGCGTCGGTCTGCGGCCGCGACAGCCCGCTGCCGCCGAGACGCTTCATCGTCGAAGAGAGCGAGTCGCGGAGCGTCGGATCGCCGCCGTCCCACTTGAACGGATGCGTGCCGACGAGCCGGCCGTCGAGCAGCGGGGTCTGCAGCTCGCGCTTGTCGATGCGCCACGACAGCCCGTCCGCGCGGCCGTCGGGGTGGCAGCTCGCGCACGCCATCGCGCCGTTCTGCGAGACCTGCTTCGACGCCTGATGGAACAGCACGAGGCCTTCGTGCTGCTTCTCGGAGAGCGACGACGCGACGAGCGTCGGGCCGGCCTCGACCTTTGCGGTCGCGCCGAACTGCACGCGCTCGACGGCGCGCGTGAACGAGCACCAGACGAGCACGCTGCCGTCGCCGGCGACCGCGAGCCCGTCGGGACCGCACGCGCCCTTGCCGTTCAGCATCGCGGTCGAGCCGGCCGCGATCGACAGCTGCGACGCGTTCCGGAGCTGCAGCACGGTGTCGTTGCCCATGCCGGCGACGTAGAGCGCGTCGTGCGCGCCGTCCCATGCGAGCGCACGCGGCTGGTGCTGCGCGATCTGAGCGACCACCTGCTTCGTGCCCGCGCGATCGAAGCCGAGGAACGCGAGCTCGTGCGTGACGGGCGGGTCGAAGCCGCCGCCGTAGCTGCCGGTGCGCTCCATGCCGTCGCTCGCCTGCACCGGCGTCTCGCGCTGGAACGGCACGACCGCCTGGTGGTCGCCCATGAACAGCACGCTGAACGAGCCGCGCGCGAACGTCGGCACCGTGCCGTGCGTCGCGAGCGCGACATGCTCGGCGGCGTGGGTGTCGAGCAGATCGATCTCGTCGACGCTGCCCGTCGAGAGATACGCGACGAGCGCGCGCGTGCCATCCGGCGACACGGCGAGCCCGCGCGGCTCCCGCGCGAGCGGCGTGCGCCAGCGTTCCCTCCCGGTGGCCGCGTCGAACGCGACGAGCGTGCGGTCCGCGATCGTCGTGACGAGCACGGTCGCGCGATCCGGCGAGAGCGCCACGCCGTATGGCTCGACCGGCGTCGCGAGCGTGCGCTTCACGGCGAGCGACTCGCCGACCGCGACGACCGCGATGCGGTTGCCGCCGCGATCCGCGACGTACGCGAGCTTGCCGACGGGGTCGTACGCGAGCAGGCCCGCGTTGCCGCCGATCGCGAGCTGTGCGACCGGCCTGCCGGCCTTGTCGGTGCGGATCAGGTTGCCCGAGTCGGCGTCGATCACGAGCGCGCCGTCGCCGACGGCCGCGATGCGCGATCCGGTCAGGTACGCGGCGGTCGCCTCGGCGGCCTTCGCGCCTCCGAGCGGGCGCCCGGCGAGCTGGAACGTCGGCGGCGCGACATCGAACGGCGCGATCACCTTCGCGGCGGCGGCGCTCGCGAAGGCAGCGGTGAGCAGACCGGCGGCGAGGACGGGGCGCATGTGCGCATGAAAACGAACGGGCGCCCGCCCCGATCTATTTTCGATGGCGACCCGGACCGCGAGGATCCCGCCGAGCTCTCGGCTATTTCGGCCTAGCGGACCTCGACGGTCGCCTTCACGACGCGGTCGCCGATACGCAGCTCGTCCGCGACGTCCTGGCCCGAAATCACGTGGCCGATCCAGGTGTAGCGGCCATCGAGGTGGGCGGCGCGCGAGTGCATGATGAAGTACTGCGAGCCGCCGGAGTCGCGGCCGGCATCGGCGATACCGACACCGCCCTCCACGAACCGCGCGCCGGCGCTCGGCTCCGCGGGAGTCGTGAAGCCGGGCCCGCCCCACCCCGACTGCGTCGGATCGCCGCCCTGCACGACGAAGTCATGCA
The DNA here is from genome assembly GCA_964446175.1 of uncultured Kofleriaceae bacterium. Classification (GTDB taxonomy): domain Bacteria; phylum Myxococcota_A; class Polyangia; order Haliangiales; family Haliangiaceae; genus JABFXX01. Next base: position 112,090 of record CAYUNM010000014.1, on the reverse strand, counting down.
CGACGCGATGGAACGCGAGCCCGTCGTAGAAGCGCTTCTGGGTGAGCGCGACGATCGTCGCGACGTTCCACGGCGCGTCGTCCGGGGCGAGCTCGATGTCGATGCCGCCGCGCGTCGTCTCGAGGTGCCACAGCACGTGCTTGCCGATCACGCTCGCGACGTCGACGGGCGGCGGCTGCGCGTCCGCGATCGCGGGCGGCGGCACCGCCTCGCCGAGCTGGCGCAGGCACTCCGCGGCCGCGCGCGCACGCACCGGCGCACCGCCGAGCCCGCTGCGACACGCATCGGCGCCTGCCGCGAGCTTGCGCTGGCCGATCTGCGCGAACAGATCGCTGCAGAGCTCGACGTCGGTCTCGGTCTTCGCGCGCTGAACGATCGCGGCCTCGACGGCCGCATCGCCGGCAAACCGCTCGCCGATCGCGTCGAGCGCGGCGCCCGCGACGGCGACATCCTTCGACGCGAGCGCGGCCACGAGCTGCGGCGCATCGAGCAGCGGGAACGCCGCCATCTTGAGGCGCACGTCGTTGCTCTCGAGGAGCGCGCGGATCGCGCCGCGCTTCCACGTCACGTCGGGCGAGATCTTTGCGATGTCGGCGAGGATCGCGAGATCGATGCCCGTGCACCCGATCTCGCCGAACGGCTTGCGCAGGATCGCGCGCGCGAAGCAGCTGCGCCAGCCCGTGATCTCGGGCTCCGTCTTCTCGAGGAGCGTGCGCGCGTACTCGTCGAGCTGCTGCGCGGCGAGCTGGCGCAGCGCCTCGTCGGCGACCGGATCCGGCGCTACCGCCACGAGCACCGCGAGGGCGCGCTGGCCCACCGGATCGGCCGCGACCGCCCGCACCGCCTCGACGGCGACGCGCCAGTCGCGATCGCGCAGGAAGCCGATCACCTCGTCGATCTTCGCCGCCTTGCGCTTCGCGAGGCCCGCGAGCGCCTGCGCGCGCGTCTCGGCGTCGTCGTCCTTGAGGCGATCGCGCAGCGCCGCGACCGCGCTCTCGTCGGCCGGCGGCTCGTGCTCGCGCACCAGCGCGTAGGTCGCCGCGTAGCGCACGCGTGGATCCTGGCTGCGCGTCGCCGCGACGACGGCCGCGCGCGCCGCCGCCGTCCACGCGATCTTGCGCCGGCCCATCCGCGCGAGCGCGATCATCGACGGCTCGGTCGGCTTCGCGAGCAGCGGCAGCGCGCTCGCATCGCCGGCGCGCCCGAGCGCCGTGATCGCGGCCTCGCGGTCGGCGTACTTGCCGAGCAGCGGCGTCGCCTGCAGCGTGAAGTACGGCGGATCGTCGAGCGAGCCGGCCACGCCGATCGCCTCGAGCGCCGCCTCGACGACCTCCGGGCTCGTATCGCCGAGCGCGCGCGTGACGGCATCGAGGCTGTCGATCCGGCCCAGGCCGCGCACCGCGAGCGCGCGTGCGTGCGCATCGGGCGACTGCGCGAGCTGCACGAGCTCGGCGATGCCACCGGCACGCTTCGCTTCGGCCTGCGCGACGCGGATGCGCAGCTCGCGATCGTCGGGCGGTGCGGTCGTCGTCGTGGTCGTCGGACGCGCCGGGCGTGAAGAGGGACACGCGAACGACAGCGTGGTTGCAACGAGCGCGATCGTACGCAGCACGGCTGCATCCTACATTGATGGCACCGGCCGCGCGTGACATCGTGATCGCATGCGCAAGGTCTGGGTCCTCGTCGCGTTGGCGGCGTGCTCGTCGAAGAAAGAACCGCCGAAACAGCAGAAGGTCACCGAGACGGCGCCCGCACCGAAGAAGCCGGTGCCGACGGCGCCGCTGCCCGGGCTCGCCGCGGATCCGGGCGGCGCGACTGGCAAGCCGATCTGGCAGACGGGCTTCGGCGGCCTCGGCATCGATGCGCCGCGCGGCGTCGCGGTCGGCGCCGACGGCAGCGTCTACGTGTGCGGCTACTTCGACGGCGAGATCGATTTCGGCGGCACGATCGGCAAGAAGCCGAGTGCCGGTGGCAGCGACGCGTTCGTCGCGAAGCTGTCGCCCGACGGCAAGCTCGTGTGGGCGCAGACCTGGGGCGGCCCGCGCGACGACGCGGCGAACGGCATCGCCGTCAAGGGCGACAAGGTCGTCGTCGTCGGCAACTTCCTCGACGATCTCAAGGTCGGCGAGTTCGCCAAGAAGTCGGTCGGCAGCGACGACGCGTTCGTGATCGAGCTCGACACCGACGGCCACGAGAAGTGGGCGTGGAACATGGGCGGCATCGACAGCGACGGCGCCAACGCGGTCGCGCCCGCGCCCGACGGCGGCTGGATCATCGGCGGGTCGTTCAGCGACTCGATCGACATCGGCAGCGCGCACCTCAAGAGCCGCGGCCGCACCGACGCGTTCCTCGCAAAGCTCGCCGCGACCGGCGACCTCGAGTGGGTCAAGGGCTTCGGCGGCCGCTACGACGACACGATCCTGCACGTCGCCGTCGACGCGAACGGCAACAACTACGTCCAGGGCCACTTCAAGGACGTCGCCGATTTCGGTGGCAAGCAGCCGTTGAAAGCCGGCGGCGGCAGCGACAACGACGTCGTGCTCGCGAAGTACGACACCAACGGCGATCACATCTGGTCGCAGCGCTTCGGCAACGCGTTCAACGACGCCGCCGGCGGTCTCGCCGTCGATCCCGCCGGTCACATCACGATGGTCGGCTCGTTCGACAAGAGCGTCAGCTTCGGCTCGGGCGACGACCACACCTCGCTCGGCGAGGCCGACGCGTTCATCGCCCGCCTCACCACCGACGGCAAGCTCGAGTGGGCGAAGACGTTCGGCGCCGAGCGCGAGGACATCGCGTGGGGCATCGCGAGCGACGCGAGCGGCAATACGATCACGACCGGCTGGTTCCAGGGCACCGTCGATTTCGGCAAGGGCGCGCTGACCTCCAAAGGCAACAAGGACGTGTTCGCGCTCAAGCTCGATCCCAAGGGCAACACGCTGTGGGCCGAGTCGTGGGGCGATCACGATCACGACCAGGGCCGCGGCGTCGCGCTCGACGATCAGGGCAACGCGATCGTCGTCGGGCTCTACCGGTTCTCGCTCGCGCTGATGGAGCCGCCGCTGCAGTCGCATCGCGACGAGAACGACCCCGTGCTCTCGAAGGCGCCGAAGCCCGACGTCTTCGTGGTCAAGCTCTCACGCTAGAAACGCGCGGATCCGCCCCTAGCAGCCGTTTTTCGGCCACCGAGCCTGTCGGCAGCCTCGGCGCGGTGTAAAAGAATCTCGTCTCAATCTTTCCAGGAGCAAAGTAATGGCCAAGGCAAAAGCGAAGGGTAAGTCGGGCGGCGGCGGCGGCGGTCCGAAGGAGATGCTGCTTGTCGCGTCGAAGGTTCGCCAGATGATCAAGGACGCCGGCTGCAACACCGCCGGTGATGCGCTCGACGGCCTCAACGGCTACGTGGCGTGGCTCGTCAGCCAGGCGGCGCGCCGCGCTGCCGAGAACGGCCGCAAGACCGTTCGCGCGCACGACTTCCACATTCCCTGATCCCAGGGATTCTAGGACAACGGGCGTCCCTCGGGGCGCCCGTCGTTCGTTTCGGCGGCGGCGGTTTTGGCCTACACTAGTGGTGAGGTGACTGCGGGGATCTACCTGGTCTCGGCGTGTGGCTCCGCAGAGGAGTTCGTCGCGGCATTTCGCCGCTACGTCGACAAGACGGGCTTGTTCATCCCGATCGCGAGCCCACTCCCGCAAGGCAAGAGGGGCCGCTTCGCGCTGACGCTCGCCGACGGCGGCGTGATGCTCGAGGGCGACGCCGAGATCCTCCAGAGCTCGCCGAAGTCGCCGCTGCACGGGCGCGCCGGCATCCAGCTCAAGTTCCTCGACCTCGACGACGCGAGCAAGACCGTGCTCGCCGAGCTCGAGAAGGCGCGCCTCGCGATGAAGCCCGCGCCGATCTCCGTGCCTCCGCGCCAGGGGAACGTGCCGGCGTCGCCGCGCCCCACCCCGCCCGCCGTCGGCGGCCGCATCGACGCCGCGAACGCGCTGGCCGAGTGCGTCGCGATCGGCGACGCGAGCAAGCTCGAGGACGCCGGCCCTCCGAAGGCCGGCCCGAAGTTCGTCGTGCCGTCGATCCCGGCGCTCGGCGGCCCGGGCGCGCGCCCCAAGACGCCGTCGACGCCGCCGGAGGGCATCTCGACGCCCGCGGTTGGCAAGCTGACGACGATGGGCATGCCCGCCTTGCGGCCGCCCGCGGACAGCGGCCCCGTCAAGGTCGAGCCGACGCGCGCGGATCCGACGCCGCCGCCCGCGCGCAAGGATGCAACGCCGCCGCCCACCGCCGCGCGCAAGGATCCGACGCCGCCGCCCGCCGCCGCGCGCAAGGATCCGACGCCGCCGCCCGCCGCCGCGCGCACGGCGACCCTGCGCGACGCCGCCGGCGCCATGCAGCCCGTCCCGAAGAGCACCGCCGCGTTCGAGTCCGGGTGGGGCGACGAGGAAGCTGCGCCCGCCGCGCCGATGGCGAAGACCGGCTCCGCGCCGAGCGGTGCGCCGGCCGCGCCGATGGCGAAGACCGGCTCCGCGCCGAGCGGTGCGCCGGCCGCGCCGATGGCGAAGAGCGGCTCCGCGCCGAGCGGTGCGCCCGCCGCGCCGATGGCGAAGAGCGGCTCCGCGCCGAGCGGCGCGACCAAGGCGCCGACCGCCGCCGACAACGGCGGCCTGCCTCCGCCGAAGGCGCCGTCGAAGACGAAGATGACGCAGATCGGCTTCCCGGTCGTGAAGCTCCCCGCCGACGGCACGCCGAAGGCGACCTCGCTCGGCGTCGTGCCGCTGCGCGCAGACGAGCCGCCGCCCACGCCCGCGCCGCCCAAGCTGCCGCCGCAGCCCGACAAGCCGGCGAAGCCGCCGCTGCCGCAGCCGACGCCGACGCGCACGAAGTCGCCGACCGCCCCGCCGCGCAACCCGACGCCGCACGTGCCGCTGCCCGTCGCGAAGCTGCCGGCGAAGCCCGCACCGCTGCTCGCCGAGGACGTCGCCGACGAGAAGACCGACCTGACGTCGACGCCGCTCGATCCGAACGACGCGGCGATCGTCGTCGACAGCAAGCCACCGAGCGACGAGCCGGCGCCCGAGCCCAAGCCGCAGCGCTCGGGCGGCATGCGTGCGTCGGAGATCATGGCCGCGGTGACGGGCGACGACTGGACGATGACGCCGGATGCGTCGTCGCCGACCGTGCTGCCGTCCGACCAGCGCGCGCCCGCGATCGAGGAGCCGACGCCCGGACCGACGCCGACCGGCGACTGGACGATGTCGCTCGATCCGGCCGCCGGCTGGAGCAAGCCGGAGCAGGTCGCGACGCCGCTCGCCGACAAGCCGACGAAGATCGAGCGCCCGAAGCCCGCGATCCAGACGCCGGCGACGGGCAATCCGGTGAAGTCGGTCTCGAGCGACAAGCCGATCGAGGTGCAGGCGTGGGAGGACAAGCCGACGAGCATCGGCGAGAAGATCGAGATCGACGCGACGCTGATGGAGCCCGCCGAGCCGATGCCGGCGTTCGACGTCGAGGAAGCGCGGCCGGGCAACGGCAGCGGCTCGTTCGGCGCGTTGCCCGAGCAGATGGCGCCGGCGAGCGGCCTCGCCGCGGCGTCGTCGGGCGGCATGAACGTGTCCCCGTATGGCTCGGCGCCCGGCATGCCGATGATGTCGCCCGGCGGCTTCGATGCGATGCACGGACCGAGCGCCGCCACGTCGGAACCCGCGCTTCCGCTGCCGCCGCCACCGGTCCCGCCCCTGCCGCAGGAGATTCCGATCGGCTACGCGCCGACGCTGCTGCCCGGCCAGATGACGGCGCCGCCGCTCGCGCCGCCGCCGCCCGTGATGCCGCTGCAGTACGCGACGGCGCAGCCGGGCGATCTCTATCGCAGCGAGGCGATGCCGGTCCTGCCGTCGCGCTCGAACAAGCGGCTGCTCGTGATCGCGGCCGCGGTCGTGCTCGTCGTCGGCGCGGCGATCGTGCTCGCGCTGACGATGGGCCACGGCAAGAAGAAGCCGCTCGCCGAGCAGCACGCTGGCTCCGCGGCCGTCGTGATGATGTCGGGCTCGGGCAGCGCGCAGCCGGCCGTGGGCTCGGGCGCCGCGCAGCAGGCGGTCGTGATGCCCGATGCGGCGGTCGTCGAGCCGCCGCCCATCGATGCCGCCGCGCAAGAAGCGGTGGTGGTGCCGCCGAAGAGCGACACGTGCAACGTCGAGGTCGCGACCACACCGGCCGGCGCCGAGGTCTCGCTCGAGGACAAGACCGTGCTCGGCACGACACCGGCGAAGCTCACCCTGCCGTGCGGCAAGGCGACGAAGCTCACCATCAAGAAGCCGAAGTTCCTCGCCGTGATCCGCTCGGTGACGCCGACGCCCGAGGGCGTCAAGGTCGCCGTCACGCTCGGCGTCGCGACGTTCGCGCTGAAGATCACGTCGACACCTGCCGGCGCGACGATCTTCGTCGGCGGCAGGTCGAAGGGCGTCACGCCGACGGCCGTGCAGCTGCCCGCATTCCAGACGGTCAAGATCACGGTCGCGAAGGACGGCTACGCGCCGGATACGTCGAACATCGTGATGAAGTCGAACGGCCAGTCGCACCACGTCACGCTGCGGAAGGCGGGACGGCGGTCGTCGTCGGACTCGCACGGCCTCAAAGGGATCTGAGCTTCAGATCCGCGACGCGCGCGCGCACGCGTGACATGAAGTGCGGCCCCGGGTCGGGCTTGTCGTTCCGGTAAGCAGGGTCGCGCTCGACGAACAGCGGGTCGCCGCGGAACTTCATGACCTCGGAGTGACCGAGCAGGTGCGTGATCGGATAGCGCGCCGCGAGATCGCGAACGAGCGCAGCATCGGCGGCGACCTGCGCGTCGGTCAGCGCGGCCTCGTTCGTGCCGACGTTTTCGATCCCGATCGCGACGTGGTTGAGCCCGATGCAGTGGCGCGCGAACCGCGTCTCGGGCTGCAGGCGGTAGATCGTGCCATCGCGATCGACGAGGAAGTGCGCCGAGACGTTCACCGCGCCCGCCTTCGCGAGGTCCTTGCGCGCGGCCTCGATGCGCACGTTGTCGAAGTACGCGCGCGTCGCCTTCGCGGAGTCGCCTCCGGTGTAGTGCAGCACGATCACGCGAGGCGTGATCGTCAGGTCGGCAGCCCCGGGGTCGCTGTGGTGCCGGCGGTAGTCGAGCGTCAGCCGCTCGCGCTCCGCGCTCCACGCCATCGGCGCATCGACGATCGCGGGCGCCGCGGGCGGCGGCGACATCAGCGCCGTCAGGAGCCACAGCAGCCACTGCACCCCGTGGTCGTAGCAGCGCGCGCGGCTCGCCGCCACCGAACGCGCGAGGTGCGCCCGCTATTTCGCGAACGCATCCCGCTGGTGCCGCCCGCCCTGACGACGAGCGCCGCTACTTCCCGCCCTGACGACGAGCGCCGCTACTTCCAGAACGCGAGCCGGCTCTTCTTCGGCGCCTCGGGCGGTGGCGCGCCACCGGCGAGCTTCGCCAGCTCGTCGGCGACCGCCTTCGCTTCGCTGGCGAGGTCCGCGCCCGCCGGAGCAGTCCCGGGCGTGGTGGCCGTCGCCAGTGCCGCGGCGAGCCGCTGCACGAGCTTCTCGACGGCATCCGCGAGCGCGTCCTGGCCGCCCACCGAGCGCAGATCCTCGACCCACTCCGTCAGCCGCTGGCGCAGCAACCGGATCGCCGACGCGTTCGGACCACCCGCGTGGGCCGCGAGCTCACGCGCGAGCTGCGCGAGCTGCACGAGGTACGCGTTGCCGGCGTGCGTGTCCGCGACCTCGCGCTCGGACGCCTCGCCCTTGTGCCGGGCCGGCTTGGGCGCGGGCATCGGCGGCATCGCGCGTCCCGGGCTACGCGGTGCGGCCACCGAGCTCCGCGCCGGCGGCGGCGCAAACGCCGGGGATGCCGGCGGCGGCGGATACGCGCGCTGCGCGGGCGCCGGCACCTTCTTCGCGTAGTCCGCGGCGCCGTCGAAGTCATCGAACGCGGCCGCGGACTCGCCGACCTCGGTGGCTTCCTCGTCGAGGCTCGCCTCGAGCTGCCGCTGGGCGGCGCCCGCGGGCGGAGCCATCGCCATCGCCTTCATCGCGCCGCCACCACCGCGGCTCTGCGCCGCCAGCGTCACGTGACGGACGGCTGGCGCCGACGCGCCCGTCGGCATGTCCCAGCCGGCCGGCTCCTCGACGGGCTGCACGACCTGCTTGAGACGGCCGCCGTTGTTGACGACCTCGCTGGTGTCGACCGCGAGGAACGCCGTGAACCGCGACAGCACGGTGAACTGCTTCGACGTCTTCACGATCGTCGCCTCGACCGAGTGGTCACCGGCCGCGTAGCGATCCTCGAGATCGCGGATGGCCGCGCGGGCCCAGCTCGCAGCGAGCCAGCCGCTCGGGCCGCGCGCGACCGGATCACGCGCGATCGTCAGCTTCAGCGGGTCGCCGAAGCTCGTGCCCTCGATGGCGATCGTCGCGTCGCTCGGCGCGGTGCCGCCGTAGCGGCCGAAGATCACGGCCGGTGCGCCGGCGTAGACGTCGGGCAGCTTCTTCGGCGTGATCGTCGCGCGCGACAGATCGAGGCCCGACGCGCTGATCGCGAGCTCGGTCGCGACCGGGACGCCGATGCGGCGGTGGACCTTCGCCATCACCTGGTCGAGCCGGTCCTCGCTCTCGACGAGCTCGCACAGGCCGCCGCCCGCGCTCGCGAGCCGCTTCAAGAACGCACCGTTGACCGCCTGGTCGATGCCGAGCGTGAACATGCGGATGTTCTTGAGACCCGCGGTCGCGCTGCGCACGAGGTGGTCCTCGTTGCCGACCTGACCGTCGGTGACGAGCACGATCACGCGCTCGCGATCCTCGTACGCGCCGCCGAACGCGCGCATCGCCTGCTCGAGCGGCTCGGCGAGCTCGGTGCCGCCGCGCGCGTCGATCTTCGCGATCGCCTCGACGGCACGAAAGCGCGTGCGGTCGGTCGCCGGCTCGAGCGCGCCCGGAATGTTCTCGATGTAGTCGTCGAACGCGATCACGCGGAATCGGTCGCGCGACGTCAGCGTGTCGATCATGCGGCCGAGCGCACGGCGCGCCGCGACCATCTTCCAGCCCTCCATCGAGCCAGAGCGATCGAGCAGGAACACGACATCGCGCGGCTTCGCGGAGACCGCCGTCGTCGGCGGCGGCACGAACGTCAGCATGAACGTGCCGCCCTTGCCGTCGGCATCGTCGATGCAGACCAGCGAGCTGGCGAGCTCGCGCCCACCGACGCGCCAGCGCAGGATGAAGTCGCGATCGAGCTTCTCGCCGGGCTGCACTTCGATGATCCGCGCGTCGCGGTTCTTCGACGTCACGGCGTGGAGACTCGACGCGACGTCGTGGATGAGCGCGTCCTCGAGCGCGACGCGCAGGCCGAGACGCACCGGGTTCGGGCAGCCGGGGAGGAGGACCGGCGGCGAGATCCGCGATGCATCGGGGACGAGATCGGTATCCGGCGCGGTGCCGAGCCCGGCCTGGTCGCCACCAAGCGCGGTACCCGGCATGTAGCGCGGCGCCACGACGAGCGGGAACCGGAACGTGACCTCACCGTCGTCGACGGGCAGCGGCCCGACGAGGGACAGTCGCACCGTCGCGGCCTCGCCCGGCATCAGGTTGCCGACGCGCAGCGTGAACACGCCGGCGCGCTCTTCTTCCGTGATCGCGGCGCGATGGCCCTTCGCGATCGCCTCGTCGTAGCGCTCGCGCGCGGCGCCGCGCTCGTCGACGACACCCTCGATCACGCGCCCCGCGACCTCCATGCGAAACCGATGCACGGCCGCGCGATCGGGCAGCGGGAAGATGTACGTCGCCTCGATCGCCTGCCCTGTCGTGTTGACGAACGTCTGCGCGACATCGATCGACGCGATCACGCCCGCGACGCGCGCATCGACATCCATCGCGGCGAGCGGCAGCAGCCCTCGCTCCGTCCTCAGCGCGCCGAAACCGGCATCGCTGTCGCGGCCCAGCGCCGCGACCTCCTCCTCGGTCATCAACACGATCGGCAGTGCACTCATAGCTCCTCCAGGTTGCCCCGTCCCGGGGCGGTGAGCCCGCGGCGTGCGAGCTCGGCAACGAACGGTGCCGCGGCCACGCGGAGCGCGTGAACGTCGGCGGATGTGAGAGATGCGCCCTCGGGCAGCGCGATGGTGACGACGGCGCCGGGCGCGAGCTCGATCCGCACCTCGATGGGCGCGGTCGGTTGGATGCGCGGCGCACCGGCAGCCTTGGGCGCGTCGATGGTCTGCGGCCGCGTGGCATGGACGCTCGGCGCGGGCGCTTTCTTCCAGAACGGCTCGCGCGCTGCATCGGACCGCGCGGCAGGCGCGCGTGCCGGGAGCGCCGAGGGGGTGCTCCGCGGAAGCGTGACGCCGGTGAGCCGCCCGAGCGTGAGATCGTCGAGCGTGGGCCACATCGCCTGGATGTCGGCGAGGCTGTGCCCGGCGCTCTGCAGGCGCTTGATCGCGACCACCTGCGCGAGGTGACGCTTGCCGTAGATCGCGGTGCGGCCGCGCATCGCGGACGGGCGATCGAGCAGGCCGAGTGCCGCGTAATAACGGACGGTGCGCTCGTCGGGGACCGCGCGGACCTGCCCGTTCTTCGGCGGCGGCAGGGTCGCGGTCCACGACGCGGCCTCCGCGACGAGCTCCGGCAAGGTCCACGATTCGTCCATGAGCCCAATGTGACACTGTCATATAACACTGTCAAGGACAGTGATCCGGGAGTCAATTTTCGTTACCTTCCGGAGGCCTGGTCGTGTCGTGATCTCGCCAGGTTGCGGTGGCATGCAGGCCGCAGAAGGGACCACCCGGTGGCGCGCATCCTCATCGTCGACGACGACCGCTCGATCCGGCGCACGCTCGAGAAGTTCCTCGGCGGCGAAGGCTACGACGTCGCGACCGCGCAGGACGCGCCCGGTGCGATCACGGCCGCGAATGGCGCGAATGGCGCGAACGGCGCGAGCGGCGCGAACGGCGCGAGCGCGAGCGGGGCGAACACGAACGGCGCGATCGACCTGATGCTGCTCGATCTCGGCCTGCCCGGCGGCTCCGGCTTCGACGTGCTCGCCGCGCTCAAGGACAAGCCCGACGCCCCGACGATCGTCGTCGTCACCGCGCGCGATGACATGCAGTCGACGGTCAAGGCGATCCAGCTCGGCGCGTACGAGTACCTCGTGAAGCCGGTCGACATCGATCGGCTGCGCGACGTCATGAAGACGGCGCTCGAGAGCCGCGCCGCGCGCACGCAGCTCGTCGAGCTCGCGCGCAAGGGTGGCGAGGTCGGCGAGATCCTCGGCAAGAGCGCGCCGATCCGCGACGTGTGGAAGCAGATCGGTGCCGTATCGACCACGCGTGCGCCCGTCTTGATCAGCGGCGAGTCCGGCACCGGCAAGGAGCTCGTCGCGCGCGCGATCCACGGCGCGTCTCCTCCCGCCGCAGGGAATCCGGCCGTCTCCGGCGTCCGCGAGCTGCCGTTCGTCGCCGTCAACTGCACGGCGCTCGCGCCCGGCGTGCTCGAGAGCGAGCTGTTCGGTCACGTCAAGGGCGCGTACACGGGCGCGGTCGCCGACAGGCCCGGGCGCTTCGAGCTCGCCGGCAAGGGCACGCTGTTCCTCGACGAGATCGCCGAGATCCCCCTCGACCTGCAGGCGAAGCTGCTGCGCGTGCTGCAGGAGCGCACGTTCGAGCGCGTCGGCGACGCGAAGACGCTGCAGCTCGAGGCGCGCGTGATCGCCGCGACGCACCGCGACCTCGCCGCGATGGTCGCCAAGGGCACGTTCCGCGAGGACCTGTACTACCGGCTGCGCGTCGTCGAGATCCATCTGCCGGCGCTGCGCGAGCGCCCGGGGGACATCGCGATCCTCGTCGAGGGCCTGCTCGCGAAGATCAACCGCGACCTCGGCAAGGAGGTCCGCTTCGTCACGCCGGCCGCGCTCGCGAAGCTGACGTCCTACGCGTGGCCCGGCAACGTGCGCGAGCTCGAGAACACGCTGACTCGCGCGGTCGTGCTCGCCAAGAGCGACGTGCTCGACGAGACGCTGCTGCCGCTCGGCGCGACCTCGACCCCCGTCGAGTCCAGCGAAGGCGGCGACCTGCCGACGCTGCGCGAGCTCGAGCGCCGCCACATCGTGCGCGTGCTCGCCCACACCGACTGGAACAAGCGCCGCGCGTGCGCGATCCTCGACATCAGCCGCCCGACCCTCGACCGCAAGATCGAGGAGTTCGGCCTCCGCCGGGAGGACGCATGAGGGCACCCGCGAACCACGCGCCCGCGAACCACGGGGGACTCGCATGCTAGGCGCGATCATCGCCCTCGCCTGCGCGTCGCTCGGCGCGGCGTACGCGGGCCTCGTGATCCGCGCCGCGCCCGACCGCCGCGACAACATCATGTTCGGCGCGCTCGCGCTGACCGATGCCGCCATGACCGCGTGGCGCGGCATCAGCGTCGCCTCGGGCCAGTCGATCGTCTCCGCGACGGTCACCCTGCCCTGCTCGATCGCGACGATCGTGCTGTCGACGCTGACGATCGACTTCATCGCGAGCTTCCCGCGGCGCCGCGGCATGTCGTGGCGCTGGCGCGGCGCGCTGATCGCGTGGGCGCTCGTCGGCGCGGCCGTCGTGATCGCGGTCGACTGGAACGGCGACTGGGACCACACGGTCTCGGAGTGGGTCTACTACGCGCCCGCGACGCTGCTCACCGTGCTGCTCGGCTGGCGCGCGTGGCGCCTGACGACCGACCGCGACGCGCGCACGGTCATCGGCATGCTGTGGTTCCGCTGGATCTTCGGGTTCACGGCGTACTTCCTCGGCCCGCGCCTCGGCATCTTCGAGCAGCTCGTCTGGGCCGAGGCGACCGCCGCGACGCTGATCAGCTACGTCGTGATCGGCACCGCCGTCCTGCGCAGCGACCTGTTCTCGATCCGCGGCTCGGCGGCCGAGGCGCTGCTCGTCGCGACGATCGGCCTGATCGTCACGGTTGCGGGCGGCGCCGCCGTCCTCGGCACGCTCGCGTACGTCGAGGCGGGCGAGCTGCAGAAGGCGATGCTCGTCGGCGCGACGCTGATCCCGCTCGCGCTCTCGTACGGCATGCAGTGCCTCTACCCGCGCCTCGAGAAGCGGGTGCTCGCGCCGCTCGACGATCGCCGCGCGAAGCGCCTCGGCATCCAGGACGAGCCACTCCCCCTCGCCCCGGGCCGCGCGATCGCCGAGTCGATCCGCCGCATCGCCTCGATCGGCGACGGCGCACGCGTGCACTGGGAGACCGCCGCCCAGCTCGCCCCCGACCTCGCCGGCCGCCTGCGCACCGGCGAGCCGCAGCGCAAGGACGAGACGCCCGACCTGCCCGCGTGCTTCATCGTCCCCGCGATCGGCGCCGATCGCCAGCTCGTCGGTGCATTCCTGCTGCACGGCGGCCTGATCGATCGCGATACGTACGTCGTCGCCCGCGATCTCGCGGCGCGCGTCGCGCTCGCCGTCGAACGCGAACAGGCCGTGCACGAGCTCGAGGACGCCCGCCGCCTCGCCGCGCTCGGCCAGTTCGCCGCCGCGATCGCCCACGACATCCGCACGCCGCTCACCTCGATCTCGCTCAACGTCCAGATCCTGCGCCGCAAGCTCCAGCTCCCCGAGGACGACCGCGAGCACCTCGACATCGCGCTCGAAGAGCTCGCCCGCCTCGACAAATCCGTCGCGGAGATCCTCGACTTCGCCAAGCCGGTCAAGCTCGCGCCGCAGCCGGTCGACGTCGCGGAGCTGCTCGAGACCACCACGCGCGGCCTCTCGCCCGTACTCTCCGAGAAGGGCGTCGCGCTGCATTGCGAGCCGGGCGCCGAGCTGCCGGCGGTCCAGGGCGATCCGCAGCGCCTGCGCCAGGTGCTCGTCAACCTCGTCGGCAACGCCGCCGACGCCTCGAAGCCCGGCGCGAGCGTCACGCTGCGCGCGAAGGCAGCCAGCGACCCCGCGCGCGTCGCGATCGAGATCGAGGATCACGGCCGCGGCATCGGCGCCGACGACCTCCCGCGCATCTTCGACCCGTTCTTCACGACGCGCCCCGACGGCACCGGTCTCGGCCTCGCGATCTGTCACAAGGTCGTGCGCGCGCACGGCGGCGATATCCAGGTCCGCTCGACGCCGGGCGAGGGCTCGACGTTCACCGTGCTGTTGCCCGCGGCCTAGCCGAGCAGCACTGAACTGTTGTTGCTGCAGCAATTTGCGGCGCCGCAGGATTCATCCCGGAACGCGCTCGAAGTTCTGGCGCGATCGCTCCGCACGATGGTGTGATGGATGCGGCTGTAGTTTTCGCGAGGGAGGGCAACGTGCGGCAGGGATCTCAGCATCCGAGGGTGGAGCGTCGGTACTTCGCCGTTGGGTGCGCGTTTTCGACCATCGCGCTCGCGCTGGCGATCTGGGCGTTCAAGCTCGGAACGCTGAGCTCGGACCAGCGAGCACTCGTGCGAATTCTGTTGTCGGCAGCCATCGGGTTCGCGGCCGGCTCCTTCGTCGGATCGCTTGCGGTCGAATCGAAGCGGCTCGCGCCCGGGCTCGTGACGACGGCCACCGGCGGCTTCGGGGTCTGGCTGCTCTTGTTCTGGTTCTGGCCGCAGGGCACGGCGGAGAGCGCGTTCTTCGTGACTATCAGACCGCACGGGACGCACGGGCAGATGGACATCGTCTGCAAGGGCGCGACGGTCACGCTCGACCTCGACGGAGACCGTCGCGCCGAGATCGTCTCGACCAAAGGCGAGGCTCGCTTCGACGGCATCCCATCGGCGCTGAGCGGGCGACAGGTCCCGACGTTCATCGAGTGCGCCGGATATTCGATCGTGGGCGACTCTCGGATCGCGCTCGTCCGCGACTCCCCTGTCTACCTCCCACTCGCTGCCAGTGGCGCCGCCGCTCCGGCTCGCGACATCAAGCCCGACTCACCGCCCGACGCCCACGTCGGCGCTCCACCGGATGCTCCCGAGCAGCACGCGAAGGTCGATACGCGCTGTCGAGAGTTGGCGTCCCGGCTCGCGACGTTGATGGCGACGTATCCGGATCCGTGCACGCTCGAGCAGTATCCGATGCCCGACGATCGGCAAAGCTGCGCCGAGAAAGAGACGATCCGGATCCGATCGCGCGAGGCAGGTTGCCGATGAAGTGGCAGCCGATCGCGCTGTGCGTAGTGTTCTGCAGCGGCGTGGCACACGCCGATAGCTCGCTATCGACGAGCCCAGTCATCGCGACGTTCGATCATTTCATCGGGACGAAGCCGGTTGCGAGCCCCGAACCGTCTGAGCTGGATGCGGCGATCTGGTCATTCGATCCCGCGGTTCCCCGCGGAACGCTGAGCTTCAGGTCGACGGACGTGATCAAGGCGGACAAGATCAAGACGCTCGCGCCGGGCTTCTACGCGATCCACGGCGACCACGGCGCCGCGCTCGCCTTGCGGCCGGGGCCCGCGGGGATCGAGGCCAGGATGCGCGTGAGCCTCGCTTCGGTGGAGACACCACAGGAACTCGTCGTCAGCTATCGAGCGTCGATCCCTCTCGTCGACCCGACATCCACGCACGCGCGCGGCGATGGACGTCCCACGGAGATGGCAAGGGTCGAGTTCTCGTGGTCCGCCGATGGCGAACACTTCACCCCCGTCAGGGACGGCGACGCCACGTTCATGACGGACGACAACATCGTTCAGATCGCGCCGGTGATCACACTCGGGCTCAAGGACGCGCCGAACGAGGTCGTCTTGCGCTGGCGCATTCCGCACGACGAGATGTCGCTGATCGTGATCGACGACATCGCCGTGAGAACGAAGCCCGAACGCGCGCTCGTCATCGTCCACGTCGAGGCGGCCGCCGACGAAAAGAGCTTCATGAAGGAGAGCCTGCGTCACGCCCTCGCCGCCCGAGGCATGACGATCGTCACGTGCGAGGAAGATATCGATGAAGAGGCCAACACCATCCAGCAGCTCGGAAAGCTCGGCGTCCGGAGGCGCGACGACGCGCCGAGCCGCATCGACATCCTGCAGAGCATGACGCGGGTCGGATGTCATGCACCTCCGGGTGCGGAGCTATGGACGGCCTGGCTCACGGCGCATTCCGACGCGAGAAACGGCAGCCGCGAGGTCTCGCTGCGATTGAAGAACCTCAACGAAGCGGCTCCGGAGCCGAGCATCGCGCTCGTCGCCGAACCTCAGGGCGGCCATTGGTCATGGAGCGCGATGATCGACAAGGTCGCTCAACGCATCATGCAGGAAGCTGATCACCCATCGATATCCATTCCCCCGAAGGCGCGCTTCGACATTCGAAGCAAGCTCGCGCTACGCCCACACGTCACCACCACGTCAGAGAAGCCCGAGTGGGCGCTGTACCGGTGCCTCGATCAAGAAGCGTGCGACCGGTTCTATCGCGATACGATCGACTACAGCGAGTGCCTGCGGCAGCGACTGACCTGGCCGAGCTGGGAAGCCAGCGCCCCTCCGCAGTGCTTGGAGCGCGGTTACGACTGGGGAATCGACGACGTGTCTACGGACAAGGACGTGCTCCTGCTGCGGGACAGCGTTCGTATCAACGTTCCTGGTAACTACGTGCTTGTCGCGACGATCCACGATGGAGCCGAACTCGTCAAAGCGGCCGAGCTCGTGAAAGTCGACGAACTCTCGCATCAGTTCGTGATCGGCGTCGGCGCGGGGGTCAATCCCGGAACGTTCGCGACCACGGGAACGTATGGGTACCTGCTGGGTGAGCTTGGCAACTTCTTCGATTTCCGCGCAGGAGGAACGTTCGTGAACTCTGTCGAAGGACTCGAGCAGGCGGACGGTTTCATTGGCCCTGCTCTCCTGGTCGATCTGAGGTTCCACAAGCTCATCTTCAGCGAGGCCCTCAGCGCAGGCGTGCTCGCACATCGCGATGGCGACACGCTCACGACTCGGCTGGGAGTCGACGGCGTAATGACACTGACCTGGATGCCCATCCCCGGGCGCGGCCTCGGCGCGGGGGTCGCCATGTTCGGCGTGTACAACACCAAGTCACCCGAGATCGTGCCGATGCTTGCCAGCACGTTCGCCTGGTAGTTGCAGGAGAGTCTCCTAGCCGAGCAGCTGCTCTTCGCGGCGCGTCGGATCCGCGATGCCGAGCACCGCGCCCACCGTCAGCTTGACGGCGCTCGCCTGGATCACGCCGACGATGCCGCGCATGCGCGTGAGCACGGCGAGAGCGGCGAGGCCGGCGGCGGCGGCGACCGACGTGCGCCAGTCCGGCTCGCCCTTGCGCTTGCGCAGGTACGACAGCGGCACGAGCGCGAACGCGTACGGTGCGAAGCACGGCACGAGCGCGGCGCCGCCGAACCAGCTCGGGAACAGCGCGCGGTACAGCGACGGGCCTAGGACGGCGATCGTCGCGTAGCACGCGCCGGCGAGCAGCACGCCGCGCGTGAGCTTGGGCATCGTGCCGGTGAGGGTCGGCAGGCCGAGCGTCAGGAACGGCATGACGAGCAGCCACGCGAGCATGCCGGCCGACTCGTACGGGACGACCATGACGCCGGCGACGCCGAGCGCGACGACGACACGCGGCGCCGCCTGCGCGATGCTCGCGAGCCACGCGGGAAACGAGAACAGCGGACGCGGCAGCGTCGTCGCATCGGAGGCGCGCGGCGGCACGCGCAGCACCGCGGCGGTCACGGCGAGGCTCGCGAGGGATGCGCCCGCGACGACGAACCCGAGGTGGCCGTAGGCGAGCGCGAACAGCAGCGAGACGGAGAGCTGGAGGATCGAGCCGAGCGAGGTCACGAGCGCCTGCACCGGCTCGACGCCGAGCTTGATCACGGCGAGGTTCGTGCGGATCGCCCCCTGGTGAAGCGCGGCCGCCGCAATCACCCACGGCGCAGGGGCCGCGATGCCGGCGCGCGAGGCCCACCAGTGCGAGGTCACGACGAGCGCGCTCGTCAGCGCCGCGGCGAGGCAGAGCTCGATCGCGACGACCATCCGCTTCGCGAACGACGGGATCAGCGCGGGATGCGCCTGCACCCAGCGCGCGCTCGAGACGGGCACGAGCGCGCAGCCGAGGCTGACGAGGCCGCGCAGCACGAGGTACGCGCGCGCGTCCGCGGGGCCG
This sequence comes from uncultured Kofleriaceae bacterium, assembly GCA_964446175.1. Taxonomy (GTDB): domain Bacteria; phylum Myxococcota_A; class Polyangia; order Haliangiales; family Haliangiaceae; genus JABFXX01. The sequence goes on along the minus strand of CAYUNM010000014.1, from coordinate 93,989 downwards.
AGGCGCCAGAGGATCAGCGACCACCCGACGAGGAACAGCGCGCCGAGGACGAACACCGCGAGGCCGCCGATGTAGGCATCGCGGCCCGGGGCGCGGCGCGTCATGGCGCGAGCGTATCCCACTTATCAGCGATCGACGTGCACGTACATGCGCAGGCCGAGCGGCAGGTCGGCAGCGGGCGCACCGTCGAACTGCGCGATGACCTCGAGCACGCGCGTGTCGATGCGCGCACGCGGGTCGTCGTCGCGGACGGTCTTGCGGCCGAGCTCGTGCGTAATGCGCGTGACGCGGACGGGGAAGCGGCGGTCGCCGAACGCGTCGGCGGTCGCGTAGGCAGTCTTGCCGACCGCGATCGCGGCGACGTCAGCCTCGTCGATCTCGGCGCGCACCTCGAGGTGCGAGAGGTCGGCGAGCGTGATCACCGGTGCGGGCTGCATCGTCGTGACGAGCGCGCCGACCTCGGCGAGGCGGCGAAGCACGACGCCGTCGTGCGGGGCGCGCAGCACCGTCTGATCGAGCGCGACATTCGCGGCGTCGAGCTCGGCGCGCGCGGCATCGAGCGACGCGGCGGCCTCCGCGATCTGCTCGCTGCGCGTGCCCTTCGCGAGCGACTGGTAGCGCGCGGCGGCGGCGATCGCGTTCGAGCTGGCGACGCGCGCGGCGGCATCGTCGGCGTCGACGGCAGACGAGGCGATCGCGCCGGCCTGGCCGAGACGGTCCGAGCGCGTGCTCTCGGCGCCCCGGTGCTGGGCTTCGGCGGCGGCCGCATCGGCCTCGGCGCGTGCCGCCTCGACGTCCTCGTGCCGCGGGCCCCGGCGCGCGAGGGCGTAGCGCGCTTCGGCGGCGGCGACGGCCGCCTGCGCGGCGGCGGCGCGGGCCTTGGGGAGGCGGTCATCGAGGCGTGCGATCACGTCGCCGGCGTGCACGGCCTGGCCTTCGTCGACGTCGATCGCGACGATCCGGCCGGTCGTCTCGAACGCGAGCGCGACCGGGTCGTGTGCCGGCTCCACACGCGCGGGCGCCGTGATCACGGCCGCGCGCGCGGCGGCGGGCGGTGGCGCGGCGGCGGAGGCCGACGACGTCTGGTAGCCGGCCCACAGCGCGCCAGCGAGCGCGAGCGGGACGGAGGCGAGCAGGACTTTGCGCAGGTTGGTCATACGGTCTCCCCTGAAATGGAAACGACGCGGCCGTCTTCGACCTTGACGACACGGTCGGCGTACTTCTCGAGGCGTGGATCGTGGGTGACGACGACGACGGCGCGGCCGTGGTTCGTCGCGAGGTCTCGCAGCAGCTCCATCACGGAGAGCGCGGTCTTGGTGTCGAGCGCGGCCGTGGGCTCGTCTCCGACGAGGATCGGCGGGTTGCCGCCGAGTGCCCGCGCGATCGCGACGCGCTGCTTCTGCCCGCCCGAGAGATCGGCCGGCAGGTGATCGACGCGCGAGCCGAGATCGACGAGCTCGAGCAGCCGGCGTGCCTCGCCGCGCGGATCCTTCGCGCGCGGATCCTTCATCTGGATCGCCATCGCGACGTTGTCGAGCGCGGTCAGCGCCGGGAACAGGTTGAAGCCCTGAAACACGAAGCCGAAGTTGCGCGCGCGCAGCCCCGGGAGGTCGCGCTCGCCGAGGCGCGAGACATCGCGGCCCTCGATCCACACCTGTCCGGAGGTCGGACGAAGCAAGAGGCCGAGGATCGAGATCAGCGTCGTCTTCCCGGATCCCGACGGGCCTTCGATCAGCGTGACCTGGCCGGGCAGGATGTCGAGCGTGGCGTCGGCGAGCGCGGCGACCGCGTTCTCGCCCGAGCCGTAGATCTTGCCGGTCTCGACGAGGCGCGCGAGCGGCGCGGCCGCGTAGCCGGGGAGCGTGTCGGAGAGTGCGAGAGCCTGCATGAGTCACCCCTTGAAGACGGACGCCGGGTCGAGCCGGAGCACCTTGACGATCGAGAGCAGCGCGGCGAACGAGCACATCGCGATCGTGACGACGAGCGTCACGCCGTACAGCGACGGGAACAGCGCGACCGAGAGGTTCGCCTTCGCCATCGCGGCCTGCATGCCGAACGCGAGCACGCCGCCGACGACGAAGCCGAGCGCGGCCGAGATCATCGCCTGCGCGAGGATCACGCGCACGACCATCGAGTTGCGCGCGCCCATCGCCTTGAGCGTTCCGTACTCGCGGATGTACTGCAGCGTGCCGCTGTAGAGGATCTGCCCGACGACGACGAAGCCGACGATCACGCCGAGCACCGCCGTCGTGAAGAAGCCCGCGCCGACGCCGGTCCGCGACGACCAGTACGTGCGCGTGCGCTCGCTCATCTCGTGCGTCGTGTACGCGGCGAGGTGCGGCAGCTGATCGATCTGCGCCTTGACCCAGAGCGGCGACACGCCGGGCTTCACCTTGACGAGCACGTACGTCACGGCATCGCTGCCCAGCGTCGGCATGTAGCTGCGCGCGGTGCGTAGATCGGTGAACACGATCGGCGAGGTCGTGAACGAGCGGATGCCCTTCGTCATCGCGACGACCTCGGCGCGCACGCCGGAGACCTCCGTCGTGTGCCCGACGTGATCGATCTTGAGCTTCGAGTACTCCGTGCGGTCGACGACGATCGCGCCCGGCTCGCCGAGCCGCCGCACGTCACCGGCGATCACGTGCCATGGCGCGAGCAGCGGCTGCCCCGTCGTCTCGATGCCGACGATCTGCACGCCGAGATCGCCGCCGTCGGCGAGCTTGAACTGCGCGAAGTTCATCAGCACGCGCTCGGCGTGCTCGACGCCCGGGATGCTCGCGACCTTGTAGAACGTGCGCTCGTCGAACGGCGAGGCGAACTCGAACGACTCGTTGCCGGCCTTGCCGACCCACAGGTCCGCGGAGCTCGCGTCGATGATCGAAGACGCGGTGTCCATGAAGCCGAAGTAGAGGCCGACCTGGACGAGCACCAGCATCACCGACACCGACACACCCGCGATCGCGACCGCGAACCGCAGCCGATCGTGCAGGAGCAACTTTCGCGCGAGCGTCCACATGCGCAGAGCTGTTCAGCACGCCGCGTGCCGCCGGCATCCGCAATTGTTTCGCGCGCTTGCGCCGGCACGCACGGTAACGAGCCGTTACCATTCCCTCACCTTCGTTACCGCGCATTGAACCCGGATTCGGCGTACACACGAGATATGCAAACCGTCGGCGGGCGGTACGCACTCGAGCAATCGCTCGTCCGCGTAGGCCGCGTGTTCCGGGCGCGTCATCTGCAGCTCGGCAAGCTGTTCGCACTCGAGGTCGTCGCACCGACGTTCGACGGCGACGAGGACGCGCGCAAGCGCTTCCAGCACGACGCGAAGCGCGCGAGCGAGCTCTCGCATCCCGGGCTCGTGCCGGTCGTCGATTTCGGCGAGGACCCGGGAGTCGGTGCGTACATGGTCAGCGAGCTCGTCGAAGGCATGCCGCTCGCGAACGAGCCGCTCCCGTTCTCGCTGCGCCGCGCGCTCGACGTGCTCGGCCAGCTCGCCGACGTCCTCGAGCACGTGCATCGGCGCGGACTCGTCCACGGCGATCTGCGCGCCGAGGCGATCATCATGGTGCCCGACACGACGCGCGGCGGGCGCCGTCACCTCGCGCGCATGCTCGACGTCGGCATCGCGAATCGCTTCATGCACGGCAATCCCTCGCCGGCGTATCTCGCACCGGAGCGTATCGGCGGCGCCGCGCCGACCGTCGGCAGCGATGTCTACGCGCTCGGCGTGCTCGGCTTCCAGCTGCTCACGGGCAAGCTGCCGTTCACCGGCTCGGTCGCGGACGTGCTGCTCGCGCAGGTCTACGAGCGCCCGCCGACGATCGCGGAGGCACGCGGCGAGACCGTCGACGAGTCCGTCGAGGCGTTCATCGCGCGCGCGCTCGCGAAGCATCCGGACGAGCGCCACCGCAGCGCCGCCGCGTTCCGCCACGAGCTCGATACGGTGCTCGAGCTGCTCATCATGCACCGCCGCATGCGCACGAGCGACATGATCGAGCCGATCAACGCGCGCGAGGCCGCGGTGCACATGCTGTTCGAGCACACGGCGATCGCGCAGGCCGTCGTCTCGTCGAGCGGCCTCATCGGAGTCGCGAATCGCGCGTTCGCGAGGCTCGTCGGCGAGCGCGGGAACGTCGAGGGCTTCGATCTGACCGAGATCGCGCTGTTCGCGCAGGTCCCCGACCTGCTGCGCGTGATCCGGAGCGTGCAGCATGACCAGGTGCCGCAGGAGATCCGGCTCGGCAAGATCGTCGTGTGGATCTCGCCGTTCTCGTCGGAAGCGGTGCACTTGCTCGCGCGCACCGAGCAAGTCACGAGCTAGCCGCGCAGCTTCGCGAGGAAGCGCTCCGCCTCCTCGGCCATCGTCTCGGCGAGCAGGCGGAACTCGCGCAGCCGCGCGGACGACGTGCGCCACGCGAGCCCGATCGTGCGCCCGGGCGGCGGCTTGCCGAGCGGCGCCGTCTCGACGGGACCGCGCGGCTGGACGAGCGCATCCGCGGCCGCCTCGGGAAGCAGCGTGATGCCCATGCCGCCGGCGACCATCTGCACGAGCGTCGGCAGCGACGTCGCGCGCACCTCCATCGACTCGTGCCCGCCGCCGCGCTCGCACACCGCGAGCGCCTGATCGCGCAGGCAGTGGCCGTCCTCGAGAAGCAGCACGGTCTCGTCCTCGAGATCGCGCTCGCTGAGGCGATTGCGCTTCTTCAGGATCGCGGCGCCGCGCGGGGCCGCGAGCAGGAAGTCCTCGCGCGCGATCGGAGCGCACGTGACGTCGCCCGGGACGGGAAGCGCGAGCAGCGCGGCATCGAGCTGGCCGGTCGCGAGCTGCGCGAGCAGGCGCGCCGTCTGGTCCTCGCGCAGGATCAGCTCGAGGCGCGGGAAGCGCTTGCGCACCGTCGGCAGCAGCGCGGGCAGCCAGTACGGCGCGACCGTCGGGATCACGCCGAGGCGCAACGGACCGACGAGCGGCTCGGCACGGCGGCGCGCTGCATCGGCGACGCCGTCGATCGCCTCGAGGGCGAGCCGCGCACGGCCGATCACCTCCTCGCCGGCGGGCGTGACGAGCACGGCGCGGCGATCGCGCTCGAACACCTGCACGGCGAGCACGTCCTCGGCCGCCTGCACCTGCGCCGAGAGCGCCGGCTGCGAGATGCCGAGCGCGGTGGCCGCCTTGCGAAAGCTCCCGTGGTCCGCGACCGCGACGAGGCACTCGAGCTGACGCACCGACGGACGCTCCACGATAGCCGCAAGGCTAGCACCGCGCGGCACGCGGTTCGCAGCACCTGCTGCTGAGAAAGGAGCTGCCAGATGAACACGGAGACGACGACGAACGGGAAGCGCAAGGGCCCGACGAACGGCCACTCGCGGATCGAGGCGCGGCCGCTCAGCAAGGGACGGCCGGCACCGAAGCTGCTCGGGGTCTTGCCGATCGCGCGGCTCATCCCGCAGGACATCCACTCGGTGCTCGATTACGTCGACGGCCTGACAGTGGCCAGCGGCATGCTGCTCGACGACAACGCCGCGGCCTACGGCGCGAGCATCGCGCTCGGCGCATCGGCCGTCGCGACCGCACTGATGACCGACTACCGGCTCAGCGCGGTGAAGCTGATCCCGATCCGCACGCACGAGGTGATCGATCACGTGTGGGGCCTGTCGTGTATCGCGGCGCCGTTCGTGCTCGGGTACTGGAAGAAGGCGCCGCGCGTCGCGATGACGCACGTGATGACAGGCGCGATGAACATCCTCGCGTCGCTGTTCACCGACTATCGCTCCTACAAGGCTCGGCGATAGGGAGCACCGCCGCCCCCCGGCACGTTCGGTGTTACAACTGCATCGAACGTGTCGGGGCTGTTGCACGCATTGCTGCTGGACGGCGCGGGTGGCGCGAGGGCGCTCGACTGGGCCGGCGTCGCCGCGTGGAGCCCCAACGACGGCGTCCTGTGGGTCAACCTCGACTACACCGAGGACGACGCGAAGCAGTGGATCGAGAAGACGATCGATCCGCTCGTGCGCGATGCGCTGCTCGATCCGGATCCACGACCGCGCGCCGTCGCACGCGGCGAGGACCTGCTGCTCATGCTGCGCGGCATCAACATCAACGCCGGCTTCTCCCCCGAGGACATGCTGAGCGTGCGCGCGTTCGTCGAGCCGCGCCGGATCGTCACGCTGCGCCACCGCGTTTCACGCTCGCTCAAGCTGCTGCAGACCGACCTCGAAGCCGGCCACGGCGCGAAGACCGCCGCGGACTTCACGGTGACGCTCGTCGAGCTCATCGTCGAGCACGCCGTCACCCGCGTCGACGAGCTCGGCGACGAGGTCGCCGCGAGCGAGGACCAGGTGCTCGCGAGCCCCGACGGCGGCCTCCGGGCCAAGCTCGCCGATCTGCGCCGCCGCGCGATCGCGATGCGCCGGTTCCTCGCGCCGCAGCGCGAGGCCCTGACCAAGCTCTCCGCGATCAACGTGCCGTGGCTCGATCCGCAGCACCGCGCGCGCATCGGCGAGGTCGCGGATCGGATGACCCGCACCGTCGAGGAGCTCGATGCGGCCCGCGATCGCGCTGCCGTCACGCAGGAAGAGCTCAGCGCCCGCAGCGCCGAGGCGACGAACCAGCGCCTCTACGTGCTCGCGCTGATCACGGCCGTGTTCCTGCCGCTCGGCTTCGTGTGCGCGCTGTTCTCCGTCGGGATCGGGGGCGTGCCGCTCAAGAACAACGATCACGCGTTCTGGGGCCTCGTCGCCGCGTTCGGCGTGTTCGTCGCCGTGCAGCTCTGGCTGTTCAAGAAGCGCGGCTGGCTGTAGCGCGCTGCCGCGCCGCGCCCGTCAACGCGTGCGCGCCTCGAAGAACGAACAGCCGCGCCGCGCCCGTCAACGCGTGCGCGCCTAGAAGAACGAGCAGCCGATCGCGCGCGTCGAGACGCCGTCCGCGCCCGGGTACCCGGCCGACGGGCCGCCGGCGCCGCCCTGCCCGCCCGTCAGCGTCGACGACGGGATCGTGATCGTCGCCGTGCCGACGCACACCGCCGCCGCGGACGGACCACCGCCACCACCACCGCCGTGACCGCCGTTGCCGCCGGCACCGCCGTGGCCGCCGTGATCGCCGCAGCCGCCGTCGTCCTGCTCGCTCGATCCGCCGTAGGGGCCGCCGCCGCCGCCGTTGCCGCCTGGGCCGCCGGGCCCACCGGTTCCGCCGCGGCCGCCCGCACCGCCCGTGCCGGCGGTGACCGTCGACATCTTGAGGATCACCTGGCTATCGACCGCGACGACGCCGAACGAGCCGCCGCCACCCTGCCCGCCCGTGCCCGCGCCACCGCCGCAGCCGCCGCCACCACCGCCACCGCCGGAGCTGCCCGACGAGTCGCAGTCGGTCGTGCCGCCGCCGCCACCGCCGCCACCGCCACCGCCGTTGCCGGCGCCGCCGCTGCTGCCGCCGGTGCCGTCGCTCGTCAGATACGTCGAGCCGTTGAACACGCCCGCGGACTGGCCGGGCGAGCCGCTGCCGCCGACGCCGCCCGGCAGCCCATCACCGCCGGGCAGGCCATCGCCCGCGGTGCGCGTGCCGCCGCGGCAGATGCCACCGTTGTGACCTCCTCCTCCGCCGCCGCCGCCGCCGTTCGCGACGCTCGACGCACCCGCGCCCGTCGCACCGCCGCCATCGCCGACGCCCGGATCGCCGCCGCGTCCACCGGGCTGTCCGCAGAACGAGCCGCCGCCGGCACCGCCGCTCGGGACCGTGTGCGAGTCGCACAGAAACGCGCTCGAGTGTTCCTGGCCCGCGCCGCCGCCCGTGCCGTCGAGGCCGCCCGCGCCGACGCCGCCGTCGCCGCCGTCGTTGCCCTTCGCGCCGGCGCCGGGCAGCACGGTGACGGTATCGAGCGTGATCATCTTGCTGCCGTTGGTGACGAGCACCGCGATCGAGCTCGCGGCCGCGCCCTGCGCATCGGCGCTCTTGACGGTGACGTGATGGAGGCCCGTCGCGACCGTGATGCTGTCGATCGTCACGGCGCCGCTCGCGGGGCCGATGATCGTCGTCGCGCCGGTCGTCGTCGGTTTCCACGCCGTGTCGTAGCCGCCGAACACGTCGACGCCCGGCTTCATCGCGACCTGCTCGTTGTAGTCGCCGACCTGCACGTAGACGCCGACCGCCGGCATGCGCATCGATGCCTTCGTGATGCCCGCACCGATCGTCTTGAGTGGATCGCTGCGCGTGCCGGTGCCGGTATCGTGGCCATCCGGCGTGACGTACACGCCATCGCAGGCCAGGCCACCGCACGTCGTGTCGCTGTCCTGCGTAGCGACCGGCGCATCGACCGCGGCATCGCTGCCGCTACCTTCGTTGCCGTGAGCGCACGCAACCAGGGCCAAGAGCCCGAGCGGGGCCAACCTCATCCCGTAAATTGTAACCCGCCGCGCGACAACGGCGATGGGATTCCGATCACGCCCGCCGCGAGGCGTCGACGGTCGGGGGCTCGCCGCTGACACTTTGCAGGTACATCGCCTGCGCGCCGTACGCGACCAGCTTGCCGCTGTCATCCCACACTTCGGCATCGGCGATCGCGTAACCCATGCGCGCCCGCCGACATGTCACGGCGACGAGGAGCCACTCGCGGTCGGTATCGTCGACGGCGTACACGGTCAGATCGAGGCTCGGCGCGTAGAACCGGTAGGCGCCGGGGCCGATCGCGCGGTGCAGCGCGGTCGGCATGATGTCGATCAGCGGCGGCAGCGCCAAGCGGTCGAAGTGCCCGCCGGCATCGCGCTGCGGTACGCGATAGCGAAGCCACCTCGCATAGCGCGCCGGCCCGGCCTCGAAGTCCGGCTGCCAGAACGCGTCGCCATCGGCGATCTTGCACTCGAGCTGCTGATAGAAGCGAAAGCGCGTGTGCGGGTTGTTCGGCGCGCCGTCGTCGACCGGCAGCGCGTCCGCGAGCGACTTCACCGCCGGGAACGCGACGCCGAGCACATCCGGTCCCTTGCGCTCGCGCATGAAGGTCGCGACGAGCTCGAGCCCCGGCTCGCCGTTCTTCTCCTGTGCGTGGCGCAAGATCACGCGGACCTGCGCGGTCGCGTGCCCGCGCCGGATCACGTGCACGTCCGCGATCAGCGCGCCGGGATGGATCGGCGAGGCGAAGATCGTCGTCGCCGACGCGAGCCGCAGCGCCGGCTCGGCCAGGTGCGTCTCGGCCGCGCGCAGCGCGCACGTCATCACGACGCCTCCCGACGGCAGCAGGTAGTCCCAGCTGTTCGCCAGGTTCAGGTGATAGCGGCCCGGGATCGCGGCATCCGCGGCGACGCGCGTGTCGACGGCAAGATCGGCAGTCAAGCGCGTACCATCCTGCCATGATCTACGTGCCGTACTGCGCGATCCTCGCGGCGTTCCTGCTGATCTACGTCCCGCGTCAGGTCGTGTCCCTCGAGATGAAGAAGCAGGAGGGCGGCTACAACAACAACGACCCGCGCGCGCAGCAGGCGCGGCTCGAGGGGCTGGGGCGGCGCGCGCTGGCCGCGCACCAGAACGCGTTCGAGGCGTTCGCGCCGTTCGCGGCGGGCGTGCTCGCGGCGATGCAGCGCAGCCCCCGGGAGACGGCGATCGTCGCGTCGTGCATCGTGTTCGCCGTCGTGCGGACCGTCTACATGATCGCGTACCTCGCCGACAAGGCGGCGCTGCGCTCCGGCATGTGGGGCCTCGGCATGCTCGCGATCGCGCACCTGATGGTGCTCGCGATCATCGGATGATCAGCGGCTGATCAACGGTTGACGGCGAGGCGGAGCGACCGCGCGAGCTTCTCGAGATCGTGCGCGGCCTGCGCGGCCTGCGGATCGGTGCCGCCCTTCGCCCGCAGATCGGGGAGCTTGGCGAGCAGGCGCCACGTCGCGTTCTGCGCGAACCACAGGTCGACCGAGCTCTTCATGCGGCCGGCGACCTCGGCCGCGCGCGCGACGACGTCGAGCGCCAGCGGATCGAGACCGGCGGGGCCGTTCGAACCCTCGGCGAGGTGCTCGATCAGGCGGCGCAGGCCTTCGCTCGCCGCGAGCGCGATCTCGGGCGTGTCGAGGCTGACCTTGACCTCGGCGGCCTCGGCGAGGTGCTGGCGGAGCTGCTGGAAGCTCGCCGCATCGGCGGTGAGGTTCGCGAGCACGCGGCGCCGCAGCGCGGTCTCCGCGATCGTGTGGAGCACGTCGGGGACCGGCAGGTCGTGCGCGACGAGCCAGCGGATCAGCGGCGCGTGCTCGTCGAACGTGTCGCCGATGTGCTCCTCGGCCTGGCGGATCGGCTCGCCGAGCACGGCGGCGAGCACGCGCTCGCGGCTGCCGGGCAGCAGAGCACCGAGCGACAGCTGCGCGCCCGGGAAGTGATGATCGATCAGGCGCTGCGCGGCGAACACGTCGCCGGTCTTGAGCGCGGCCGTCAGCTCCTCGACGATCTTCGCCCACTCGGTCGGCGCCGGCGTGGGACGCACACCGCCGGTGACGTGCTGCTCGCCGAGGTAGAGCCCGGCGAAGCACAGGGGCGTCAGGGCCTCCGTGAGCACCGAGCGCACGATCACGTTCGCCGCGACCATGCGCGCGCGTCCGCTGCGCCGCTCGACGCGATCGACCAGCTCGCACGAGAATCCGTGCACGTCGACGCTTGTACTCGTGCCCGGCTCGACGAGCGCCTCGACCGCGACGTGCGCCGCGACCTTGCCCGAGTCGATCTTCGCGGGCCGCACGCGACGCTGCCACACCTGGCGGCCGTTGCCTTCGTCGGCGATGTTGGAGTGCGCGGCGCTGAGCCGCTCGACGAGCTCCTCTTCCACCGACTCGCCGCCGATCGCCTCGACGAGCTCCGCCACGCGTGCCGCGTACTGCATGCACTGCACGGTCTCGATGCCCGACAGCTCGTCGAAGAACCAGCCGCAGCTCGTGAACATCAGCATCGCGTGGCGCGCCATCTCCATGAGCGAGAACGCACGTACGCGCTCGTACGGCGACAGCGGGTGCGCCGCGTGCTGCGCGAGGAAGTCATGACGCGAGCCGCCCAGGAGGACGTCGATGTATCCGTCGCGCGCGGTCCATGGATCCTTGAACAGGAGCCCGCCGACGTTCTCGAGCGTGCCCGCGACCTGATCGCGCAACCAGTCGAGCGCGTCGCGCAGCGGCCGCCGCCACTTCTGGTTCCAGCCGGGACGCCCGCCGCTGTTGCAGCCACAGTCCTCGCGCCAGCGCGAGATGCCGTGCGCACAGCTCCACGACGAATTCTCGTGGATCTTCACTTCCCACGTCGCGGGGACCTTCGCGCGGAACTCGGCGTAGTTGGTCAGCCGCGTGCCGTTCCAGCCTTGCTCGACCTGCGAGAGCGCCCACGCGAGGGCCATGTCGCCGTAGCGGTGATGGTGGCCGTAGGTCTCGCCATCGGTCGCGATGTGGCAGAGCGTCGGATCGTCGCCCTCCGCGGGTGGCCGCGCGGTCATGCGCGCGATGATCTGGTGACCGTCGCTGAGCAGGCGCTCGAACGCGACCGCCTGGGCCGTCTGGCCGTCGTAGAAGAACAGATCGATCGAGCGCCCGCTCGGTAGCTTGCACTTGTACGCGCGCCCCGGATCGACGGGATCGGTGCGCCAGCCGGATTCCGGTCCCGGCGAGTCGAGCTTGTCGGCAGGCGGCCGCCACGCCTTCGCCTGATGGGGTGCGAGCACGGCGAACACGATGCCCTCGGCGGCGAGCGCCTCGAGGCTCGGCGTGTCGACCGCGCACTCGGGCAGCCACATGCCCTCGGGCGCGCGCTTGAAGCGGTGCTTGAAGTCGGCGATGCCCCACCTGACCTGCGTCGCGCGATCGCGCGGCGACGCGAGCGGCATGATCATGTGGTTGTAGGCCTGCGCCATCGCGCTGCCGTGGCCGCCGAAGCGCTCGCGACTCGCGCGGTCCGCCTCGACGACCGCCGCGTGCACGTCGGGCGCGTAGTCCTCGAGCCACGACAGCAGCGTCGGCCCGAAGTTGAAGCTCATCCGCTCGTAGTTGTCGACGATCTGGATGATGTGGCCGTCGCCATCGATCACGCGCGCGGCGGTGTTCGGCCGGTAGCACTCGGCGGTGATGCGCGCGTTCCAGTCGCGATACGGATGCGCGCTCGGCTGCGGCTCGATCGCCTCCAGCCACGGGTTCTCACGCGGCGGCTGGTAGAAGTGGCCGTGGATGCAAACCCACTTGTCGCTCACCTACGTCATGTTGCCACGAACATCACGAGCGCGAGCGGCGGCAGCGTCACCACGATCGAATGATCTTTCCCGTGAGACCAGACATTTTCTGCGTGCACGCCACCGTGGTTGCCCATGCCGCTGCCGTAGTAGACGCCGGCGTCGCTGTTCAGGATCTCCTTCCAGTAGCCGTGGCGCGGCACGCCGATCCGGTAGCCCTGGCGCGGGACCGGCGTCGCGTTCATCGCGACGAGCACCGGCGGATCACCGTCCTCGCCGGTCCGCAGGAACGCGAACGAGCTCGCGTCGCGGTCGTCGCCGATCAGCCACTCGAAGCCGACCGGATCGCAGTCGCGCACGTGCAGCGCGCGATGCCCGCGATACACGCGGTTGAGATCGCCGACGAGCCGCGCGATGCCCGAGTGCGCCGGGTGATGCCCGACCGCCCAGTCGAGCTGGTGATCGTGGTTCCACTCGTTCCACACGCCGAGCTCGCCGCCCATGAACAGCAGCTTCTTGCCCGGCGTCGCCCACTGGTACGCGAGCAAGAGCCGCAGGTTGGCGTACTTCTGCCACGGGTCGCCCGGCATCTTCGCGAGCAGCGAGCCTTTCCCGTGCACGACCTCGTCGTGCGACAGCGGGAGCACGTAGTTCTCGCTGTTCGCGTAGATCGAGCGGAACGTCAGCTCGTCGTGGTGCCAGCGGCGATGGATCGCGTCGTGCTCGAGGTACTTGAGCGTGTCGTGCATCCAGCCGAGGTCCCACTTGTAGCCGAAGCCGAGGCCGCCCCACTCCGGCGGGCGCGACACGCCGCCCCACGCCGTCGACTCCTCCGCGATCGTCTGGATGTCGGGGAACTGGGTGTACACCGCCTTGTTGAACGCCTGCAGAAAGCTGATCGCATCGCGATCGTGGTTGCTACCGTCGTCGTTCGCGACCCACTCGCCGGCCTTGCGCGAGTAGTCGCGGTACAGCATCGAGGCGACGCCGTCGACGCGCAATCCGTCGATGTGATAGCGGTCGAGCCAGCTCACCGCCGACGAGATCAGGAACGCGCGCACCTCGTGGCGCCCGTAGTTGAAGATGTAGCTGCGCCAGTCGGGATGGAAGCCGCGCCGCGGGTCCGCGTGCTCGAACAGGTGCGTGCCGTCGAACTCGCCGAGGCCGTGCTGGTCGGTCGGAAAGTGCGCGGGCACCCAGTCGAGGATCACGCCGATGCCGCGCTGGTGCAGCTCGTCGATCATGCACATCAGATCCTCGGGCGCGCCGTACCGCGTGGTCGGAGCGAAGTACCCCGTGACCTGATAGCCCCACGATCCGTAGAACGGGTGCTCCATGATCGGCATCAGCTCGACGTGCGTGAACCCGAGCTGGCTGCAGTGATGCGCGAGCTGCTTGCCGATCTCGCGATAGCCCATCACGCCGCCGTGCTCGCGACGCCAGCTGCCGAGATGACACTCGTAGATCGACATCGGCGCCTCGCGCCGCATGTGCTCGCCGCGCGTCTTCATCCACTCGCCGTCGCCCCACTGGTGCTGCGGCTTCCACACGATGCTCGCGGTCGTGGGCGGGTGCTCGCAGCGCGTCGCGAACGGATCCGCCTTGTCGAACGTGCGCCCATCGGGCCCGACGATCGAGAACTTGTAGCGCGTGCCGTGCCCGACGCCCTTGATCACGCCCTCCCAGATGCCGCTCGACTCGCGCGCGCGCAGCTGATCCGCGCCGTGCCGCCAGCCGTTCCAGTCGCCGGTCACGCTGACCTGCCGCGCGTTCGGCGCCCACACCGCGAAGTACGTCGCGCCATCGAGCACGTGCGCGCCCAGCTTCTCGTACAGCCGGTAGTGCGTGCCCTGATTGAACAGGTACAAGTCGTCTGCCGTCAGCAGACTGAACGACTGCTCGGTTTTCCGCGCCTGCGTGGTGCTCACGCATCGAGCCTTACCACCGCCCGGCCGCTCCCGGCATCGGTGAGGCACCGTCTCATCTACCGCGCCACCGCCCGCCGACCCAGATCCAAGCCCCCGAGCGCAGTTGCCACGCTCCTCCGATCCACACGGCCCCCGCGATCGGCGCCGCCCCCGGCACCTCGACGCGCGGCGCAGGCATCGCCACGCCCTCCTCGCGCCAGAAGCCCGCGACCCAGCCCCACGCACCGCCCGTCCACGTCCAGTATCCTGGCACCCACCGCGCGCTCGCGCTCGGCGCGCCCGACCGCTCCTCGGCCAGCGGCGCAGGCGGCGCTCCATGCTCGGGCGGCTTCGCCGTCTCGTGCTCGACCTCGACGTCGACGTCGCCATTGGCCCGCGCCTTTGCCCATTCCTTGTCCTCCTCGGCGCGCGTCTTCGTCGAGATCGCGTGGCGCACGAGGAACACGACGCCCGCGAGATCGTTCGGCGCATCGGACCAGATCCGCACGTCGATGTCGGCGCCGGCCGCCACGCGCGTCATCGTGTCGTTCATCAGGTACACGCCCTCGAGCCCGTACGCCTTGCACGCGTCGTCGGGGATCAGCGCGCCCCGATCATCGAACGCCTGCGCGACGAGCACCGGCTGCGCCGCGCGCGTGCCCGGCGCACCACCCGCCGCCGCGCTCGCGCCGCTCCCCGCCGCGCTCGTCGCGACGATCGGTCCGCCACCGACGCACCGCGCGTTATCCGCCGCGTCGCCGAACCGCGCGTCGCGCACGGAGAGCCCGTCGACGATCATCTCGACGTGCCCCGCGATCCGGCGCGGCGTGCACGCCCACACCTCGACGCCCTCCGATCCCATCTTGCCCTCGGCCTTCAGGTGGACGTCGTACGGCCCCTGCCCACACGCCTCCGGCGCGACGAACGCGTGGGTCGTGTGGACGACATCGCCATGGCAGGCCGCGAGCAGCAGCAGGAGGGTGCGCATCACCCGATCGAGCCGCGTGCAGGCCGCCGGTCGCACGCCGGCAAGTTGCGCCCTGCTTCCGCGCAGTTGCGAAGCGACGCAACCGCCCGCGAGCCCGGCCGATACGGGCCGCCATGGAGGACAGGACGATGCGCACGATGATGATGGCGGTGCTCGTGGCCGCGGCTTGCGGCTCGACGCAGACCCCGCCGAACAACAACAACGGCTCGGGCTCGGACAGCGGTTCTGACACGGGCTCCGACACAGGCTCGGGCTCGGGCTCGGGCTCGAGCACGATCGGCAACGCGTGCACGAGCGCGGCGGACTGCGGCGCCGACGGCGCGTGCGATCTCACGCAGCAGGTGTGCGTCCCGCCGGTGTTCGCGTTCGACCGCACGGGCTTCGTCGATGACGGCACGCGCTGGTGGACGAACAAGTCCGACCCGACGATCCACGGCACGATCGCGAATGCGAGCGGCGAGACCCTCACCGCCTTCATCAACAACACGGCGGTCGGCGTCGCGACGATCAGCGGCACGACGTGGACGCTCGCGCTCCCCGCCAGCTCGATCACCGCGACCGGCACGACCGTCGCGGTGCGAATGAGCTCGACGAGCGGCGACACGATCGAAGAGAACCAGCTGTTCGCGCTCGACGACAAGGCGCCCGCCGCGACGCTCACCGGCTCGATCAAGGACGAACGCGGCGATCAGATCGACTTCTCCAGTGGCGAGCCCGTGCACACGCACGCGGGCGCGACGATCGACCTCGGCGCCGCGGGTTGCCCCACCGTCTACAAGTACGCCTACCTCGAGGACGAGACCGCGCCCGCGTTCGGTCGCCAGACGACGCCGAACCCGCTCGCGTGGCAGATCCACGTCTCGGATGCGAGCGGCGTCGACTCGATGGACTCGGCGTATCGCGTCCGCGACGCGAGCGGGCACATCCTCTACGACTGGACGTCGCTGCAGCCCGATGCGTCGGGCGCGTACGCGGTCGCGCTCTATCGCAATCGCATCGCGGCGCTCGGCACGCAGACGGGACACATGTTCGTCGACGTGCGTTTCCGCGACATGTTCGGCAACGAATCGACGACGAGCGCGTGCTGGGACAACCATCCGATGGCCGCGCCGCTCCAGATCGGCGCGTTCGCGCGCGGCGAGCTGTTCGGGTGGACGCTGCCCGGCGACTCGCCGATCTCCCACCTGATGGGCAACACCATCTACTCCGCCACCGTGTTCTCGCAGGACATCGTGCAGTACACGGACGAGCCCGTCGCGATCCACTTCGTGGTGCCGCCGTTCTCGATGCCGTACACGCTCGTCGCCGTCGACGACATCGTCGCGCAGCCGCCCGTCGCTGCGTCGTACTACTGCTCGCCGAGCGGCGCGAACTGCATCACGACGCCGCCGGCCGACCCCGCGGACCGCACCACGTCCGGCACGGTGAGCAGCTACGAGTTCGTCATCTCGGTGTCCAACAATGCCGACATGTCCAACGTCTGCACCGGCACCGGTAGCTCCATCCAGTGCACGATTCCCGCGCGGACGAACGCGAGCGGCGCGCTGCACTACACGCTCTCGGTGCGCCTGCGCTACGTGAGCGAGCTGCAGCCGTTCAACGAGATCCCGACCGCGGTATTCGGCGAGTACTCGGTGCTCGGCCTGACGTACAGCGGCCAGCCGCCGGTCGACGTCGCGACGAAGTGCAGCATGCTCGCGGGCACGAAGTGCCTGCAGACGACGACGTACACCGAGATCCGCGCCGCGGATCACATCACGCTGCAGTTCCCGGCGCTGACGCAGACGATCACGACGTCGCCCGACGCGGGCGTTACCTGGGATCCGATCGCGTACGCGACCGGTGCGCTGTCGCTGCCCGCGACGACCTGGGACTCGGGCAACGACGACTTGCCCGGTCCGCAGTGAGCTGACGCGCAGCGACGCACGCGGCCGGGCTGCCCCGGCCGTTCGCCGTTTCGGCGGCTCAGTCCCAGCCGGGCTCGTCGATGCCGTCGCCGCCGGTCGCGCCGTCGCCGGCCATCTCCGACGAGGACGGCGTCTCCGGCTTCGCGGTCGGGTCGTCCTCGCCGAGGTCCCAGCCGCCGTCGACGTCGTCCGCGGGCGGCGCGATGCTCGGCGACTTGGCGCGCGCGGGTTCGGGCGCCGGCGCCGCTGCCGGCGAGGCGGCCTGCTCCGGTGGGACCGCCGGCGCGGGGAGCGGCTCGAACGGCAGCTTCGCGGGCGCGGTGATCGCGTCGTGCGTCGCGACCGGCGTCGGAGCCGCGAGTGCGGCCGCCGACTCGGCGGCATTCACGGCGGCGCCGAACATCGCGGCATCCGGCGGAGTCGTCGCGGGCGCGGCCTGTGCTGCACCGCGATCCTCGCGGTCGCGGCGCTCGCCACGATCGCGGCGGCGGCGGCGGTCACCACGATCGCCGCGGTCACCACGGTCACCGCGGTCACCGCGGTCGCGGGCTTCGTCGGATGCATCGCGGCGCGACGCGGCGAGCACCTGGTTGCACAGGTCCTCGAAGCGCGCTTCCTGCGAGCGGTCGATCTCGTCGAGGATCGGGCCGGCATCGATCCATGCGTGGCGGAGCTCGTCGACGACCTCGATCGGATCGCGGCCGGAAAAGCGCAGGTCGCCGAACGCGTTCGCGCGCATCGCGTTCTTGAGCTGGGCCGCGATGTCCTCGGGCGAGCCCGACGGACTGGCCGCGGCCGCGGGTGCCTTCGGCAGCAGCTCCTCGACGCGCGCGATCAGCTTGTCGCGGCGGTTGCGGAGTGCGACCGGATCGAGCTCCGTGCCGCGGACGGCGTCGGGGTGGGCCTCGATCACGTGGCGGGTCATCTGATCGGCGCGCTGCGACAGCTCGCGGCTGTCGAGCTCGCGGACCTTGGCGCGCAGCGCGATCGCGCGCGGCACGACATCGTCGCCGCCGGCGAGCACGGCATCGATCTCGGCCTTGAGACCGTCGAGCGCGGCGCGGTGCTCGTTCGCCTCGGCGTCGCGCGCGGAGTCGCGCTTGGCGAAGAGGCTGTCGCACGCGGCGCGGAACGCGCCCCAGATCGCGTCGGCGTCGCGGCGCGGGACGTGGCCGATCTCCTTCCACTGCTGCTGGAGGGACTTGATCTCCGCGATCGCCTTGCCCCAGCCGCCGGTGCCGGGGGCGGCGTCGGCGACGGCGTGGGCGCGCGCGACGAGCGCCTGCTTGCGGGCGAGGTTCTCGACCTCCTCGGCGTGGCGCGCCTCGAGCTGCGGCTTGCGACGCTCGAAGAAGCGGTCGCACGCGGCGCGGAAGCGCTTCCACAGCTCGTCACCCTGCTTGCGCGGCAGGTGGCCCGACTCCTTCCACTGCGCCTGCAGATCCTTGAGGCGGGCGGCGGTCGCGGCCCAGTCCGTCGAGTCGGCGAGAGCTTCCGCCTCGGCGATCAGGGCTTCCTTCTGCTTCGCGACGCCCTCGAACTTCTCGGCGTCGACGGCGCGCTGGCCTTTGACGCGCTCGTAGATCGAGTCGCAGATCTGCTTGAACTGATCCCACAGCTCCTTGGAGCGGCGCTGCGGCATCGGGCCGACCTCCTTCCACAGCGCTTGCAGCGCGCGGAGGCGGTTGCCGAGGTCGGGGACGTTCTCGGCGGCGAGCAGCTCCTTCGCGGTCGAGATCAGGGCCTCGGCCTTCGGGACGTTCTGGAAGCGCTGCCAGTCCTCGGCCTCGCGGAGCTCGCTCGCCTTGATCACGAGCTTGCCGCGCGCGGCGGTGTAGCGATCGGAGAGCGCGTCGCGCTGGTCGGCCGGCACCTTGCCGATGTCGCCGAACACCTTGCCAGCCTGCTGGAGCAGGCGATCGATCGCGCGCCCGTCACGGCCCTCGGCCAGCTTCTCCATGTCCTCGCACATGGCGGTCAGCGAGGCGGCGATCGCGGTGCCGCGCTCGGCGTCGGCGGCGCGCTTGGCCTCGCGCTCGGCGGCCTCGGCGGCGCGCTTGGCGTCGACCTCGGCGCGGCGGCGCTCGCGCTCCTCGCGGCGGGCCTTGGCCTCCTCGTCCTCGACGGCCGGCGCCGCGGGGGCGGCGTCCGCCGGTGGCGGTGGGGCGACCGGGACCACGGCCTGCGACGCGCGCGCCTCGCGCTCGACGGCGCGGAGCTCGTCGGCGGTGCGGGCGGTCTCGTCGTGGATCTGCTTGCGCTTCCAGAACCGCTCGACGGCCTTCGCGAAGCGGTCGTCGCCGTCGTCGCCTTCCGCGAGCGTGGCCCACGCTTCCTGTGCGGCCGTGATCTTCGGCGCGACCTTGTCGAAGTCGAAGCTGTCGGCGTTCGACTCGACCTCGCGGATCAGCTGCGCCTTCTCGGCGCGGCGGCGCTTGACGTCGTCGGGCACGCTCGACTTCTGCTTCGCGCGCTCGGCCTCCGCCATCTCCTGCACGACCTTGCGGGCGCGCTGGCGGACGGCCTTGTTCTTCGCCTTGCTGGCGATGTTCTCGAGACGGTCGGCGTCGTCGATCTTGTCGACGGCAGCGAGGCCGATCTCCTTCGTCGTCGTGTCGATCGCGAGCGCGCGGAGCACGTCGCCGTCGTCGATGCGGGCGACCGCGGCGAGGCGGATGTCCTGTGCGCCATCGCGCTTGGCGAGGTCGGCCAGCGCACGCGGATCGCGCAGCTCGCCGAACGCCTTCTTGCGGACGCCGGCATTCTGCGCGCGCAGCGCGATGTCGACGAGCGCGCGCTGGTCGCCGAGCTTGATGATGCCGGCGAGCGCGTTGTTCGCGGCGTCGGCGTCCTCGGCGCACGCGGCTGTCGTCCACAGCTGGGCGGCGCGCTCGCCCGCGAAGTCGCGGAGGCTGCGCTCGGTCTCGGCCGAGGCGAGCTCCGCCAGGACGTCGGGCGTTTCGATCTTCTCGAGCGCGATGCGGCGCACACCGATATCGCGATCCGTTCGAGCGACCTGGATCAGGGTGGCAGCGTCGTCCGCGGTGAGAGCCTTGACGGCTTCGGTGCGAACGCGGACGTCGCTGTGGCGGTACTTGGGGCGAAAGAGATCAGCAATCCCCATGGGCAGAGGCGCAATCTAGTCGCAAGTGAGCCCGGCCTCAAGGCTGGAAAATCACGGGTTTTCGACGGGCGCGGCGCGGCGTCGCCAGGGGCGCTTCAACGGGCGCAGAGATCGAGCAGCGAGCCGACGACGTCGACGAGCCGGAAGTCCGTCGGTGTGAAGATCTGTTGCACGCCAAGCGCGCGCAGCGCCGCGTGATCACCCTTGGGCACGATCCCGCCGAGCACGACCGGCGTGCCCTTGCCGCCGCGCGCCTCGAGCTCCGCGAGCACCGCGCGCGCCAGCTCGACGTGCGAGCCCGACAGGACGCTGAGCCCGACCACGTCGACATCTTCCTGCACGGCCGTCGCCGCGATCGCGGCCGGCTCGAGACGGATGCCGGCGTAGATCACCTCGAACCCGGCATCCTTCGCCGCCACCGCGATCATCTCGGCGCCGTTGCTGTGGCCGTCGAGGCCCGGCTTGCCGACGAGCAGGCGCGGCCGCCGCCCGGTCTTGGCGACGTGCGCCTCGACACGCGAGCGCAGCGCGCCCCAACCTTCGCCGTCGGCGATGCGCGCGCCCGAGACGCCGGTCTGCGCGCGGTACTCGCCCCAGACTTGCCGCAGCGTACCCGCCCACTCGCCGGTCGTCACGCGCGCGAGCGCGCACGCGATCGAGGCCTCCATCACCGGCTTGCCGGCGCGCGCACACGCCTCGAGCTCGGCGAGCGCCGCGCGGACCTTGGCCGCATCGCGCCGCTTGCGCGTCTCGGCGAGCGATGCGAGCGCGGCCTCGGCGGCAGCCGGATCCGCGTGGAACACGCCGCCGTCCTCGCCGGTCGTCAGCGGCGACGGCAGGCCCTCGGTCCACTTGTTGACGCCGACGACGACCTGCTCGCCGCGCTCGATCCGCGCCATGCGCTGCGCCATCGAGCGCACGAGCTCGCGCTTGCAGTAGCCGCTCTCGATCGCGCCGCGGATGCCGCCCTGCCCGTCGATCTCGGCGAGCTCGCGCTTGGCCCCTTCGACGAGCGACGCGACCTTCTTCTCGATCACCGGATTGCCCGTGAAGATGTCGCCGTACTCGAGCACGTCGGTCTCGTAGGCGACGATCTGCTGCAGGCGCAGCGACCACTGCTGATCCCACGGACGTGGCAGCGACAGCGCCTCGTTCCACGTCGGCAGCTGCAGCGCGCGGCAGCGAGCATCCTTGCTGAGCGTCACGCCGAGCGCCTCGATCAGGATGCGCCACGCGTTGTTCTCGGGCTGCGCCTCGGTCAGGCCGAGCGAGTTGACCTGCACGCCGTAGCGGAACTGCTTGAGCTTCGCGTCGGTCACGCCGTAGCGCTGCACGCAGATCTCGTCCCACAGCGCGCCGAACGCGCGCATCTTGCACATCTCCTCGATGAACCGCATGCCCGCGTTCACGAAGAAGCTGACGCGCCCGACGCACTGCCCGAACGACTTCTGATCGACGCGTCCGCGCGCCTTCACGCGATCGAGCACGCCGATCGCATCCGCGAGCGCGAACGCGAGCTCCTGCACCGGCGTCGCGCCGGCCTCCTGCAGGTGATAGCTGCACACGTTCGACGGGTTCCACTGCGGCATGTGCGCGACGCCGAACTCGTACGTCTCCGCGATCAGATCGAGCGACGGCTCGGGCGGGAAGATGTACGTGCCGCGCGCGAGGTACTCCTTGACGATGTCGTTCTGCGTCGTGCCGCGCAGCTTGCTGACATCGACGCCGCGCTCCCTCGCGAGCGCCACGTACAGCGCGAGCAGCCACATCGCCGTGCCGTTGATCGTCATCGACGTGTTCATCTGCTCGATCGGGATGCCGTCGAACAGCGCGTGCATGTC
Source organism: uncultured Kofleriaceae bacterium (assembly GCA_964446175.1). Classification (GTDB taxonomy): domain Bacteria; phylum Myxococcota_A; class Polyangia; order Haliangiales; family Haliangiaceae; genus JABFXX01. The sequence goes on along the minus strand of CAYUNM010000014.1, from coordinate 72,043 downwards.
GTCGAGAGACGCGATCGGCACGCCGACCTTGCCGACCTCGGGCCGCGCGAGCGGGTGATCGGGGTCGTAGCCACACTGCGTCGGCAGATCGAACGCGATCGACAGACCGGTCTGCCCGGCGGCGAGGTTACGGCGATACAGCTCGTTCGACGCCTTCGCGCTCGAGTGGCCCGCGTACGTCCGGAAGATCCACGGGGAGTCGGCCATGACCCAATGTGTAGCCCAACTCGCCGGTCATGACGCGGTGTTTCATCGCGAGGCCGGCTCACGCACGACGCAGGCTCACCGCCAGACCGCCGAGCGTGATCGCGGCGCCGATGTACGCGCGCGGACCGAGCGTGATCACCCGCTCGAACGCCGCATCGATGCCGAGGGCGACGAGCGGGTACACGAACACGAGCGTGCTCGTCAGCAGCAGCGTCGTCGCGCGGAGCAGCCAGAAGTAGACGAGGAACGCGACGACGGAGCCGAGCACGGCGAGGTAGAGCAGCGCGATCGTCGGCACGACCGGCGGCGGCCACGGCATGCCCGAGTGCATCGCGAGCGCCACGACGGCGAGCACGATCGCGGTGACGCCGAGAAAGATCGTCGTCGACACGAGGCCATGCACGCCGCTGCTGTGGCGCTTCATGACCATCGAGTAGATCGTCGAGACCAGCACCGAGCCGAGCACGAGCACGACGCCGAGCGCCTGCTGCGGCGACACCTCGAAGCGATCGAGCGCGAGCACCACGACGCCCGCGAGCGAGATCACGGCACCGGCGATGTGCCGCCGCGTGATCGGCTCCATGCGCGTCGCCGCGAGCAGCACCGCGAGGATCAGCGGCTGCGTGCCGTACAGCACCGCCGCGACCCCGCCCGGCACGCGCTCCTCGCCGACGTACACCAGCAGGTACGACGCGGCATCGAGCACGCCCGCGATGATCAGGTACGTCCATGCCCGGCCGCGCGGCCACGGCCCGACGCGCAGCGCGAGCGGCACGAGCACGCACGACGCGATGACGAACCGCAGCGCGAGCGCCGTGAACGTCGGATATCCCTCGAGACAGACCCGGATCCCGTACCAGGTCGTGCCCCAGATCAGGGCGCAGACGGCATACGCAAACGGAACGCGTGACACGGCGGCGGGCGAGTGTATCTTTTCGCCATGCGCAAGATCCTGCTCGCGGCCGCGCTCCTCGCCGGCTGCACGCACGACAAGACGTCGCACCGCACCGTCGCGGCCGTCTCGGTCGATCAGGCCGACCAGCAGCTCGCGAAGGGCGAGGCGCAGGCGGTCGACGCCAACGGCGAGGCGACGCGCAAGCGCATGGGTGTCGTGCCCGGCGCGGTGCTGCTCTCGGACTCCGAGAGCTTCCAGCTGAGCGAGCTGCCCAAGGACAAGGGCAAGCCGCTCGTCTTCTACTGCGCGAACACGGAGTGCAGCGCGTCGCATCAGGCCGCCGAGAAGGCGCTGACGGCCGGGTACGAGCACGTGGAGGTCATGGGCGACGGCATCGCCGGCTGGGTCAAGGCCGGCAAGAAGACGCAGCAGATCTAGGCGCCCCGCGCGAACGAACCCCGCGCGAAGCAACCCCGCGCGCGAACCACCCCCCCGCGCGAACCAACCCCCACGCGCGAACCAACCCCGCGCGCTACGCGAGCGTCGCCTTCAGGCCGTCGTGCAGCTTGGTCTGCGCAACCACCCCCAGCTGCTCGCGCAGCCGATCGACGCGCGCGCGCGACTTCAGGATCTCGCCCGCGCGGGTGGGCGCGTGCTCGATCGCCGAGCGGTTGCCGCACAGCTCGTTCACGGCGCGCGCGAGCTCGAGCACGCTCGTCTCGCCGCCCGTGCCGACGTTCGCGACGAGCCGGCTGTTGCCGTCGCCCGCGGCCGCGACGACCGCGCGCACGACATCGCCGACGTAGACGAAGTCGCGCGTCTGCGAGCCGTCGCCGAAGATCGTCAGCGTCTTGCCGGCGCGCGCGCGGTCCGTGAAGATCGAGATCACGCCGGAGTACGGGCTCGTCGGATCCTGGCGCGGGCCGTAGACGTTGAAGAAGCGCAGCGCGGTCGTCGCCACGCCGTGCACGCTCGCGTAGTAGTCGAGCGCGAGCTCGCTCGCGAGCTTGTGCATGCCGTACGGCGAGATCGGCTGGCAGTGGATGTCCTCGCGGACCGGCAGGTCGGTGACCTCGCCGTAGACCGCCGCGCTCGACGCGAACGCGACCTTCTTCACGCCCATCGCCCGCGCGTACTCCATGACGTGCAGCGTGCCGCCGTAGTTGACCTGCATGTCGACGAGCGGGTTCGCGATCGACGCGACCACGCTGACCTGCGCCGCGAGGTGCACGATGCGCTCGACGGGGCCGTGCTGCTTGGTGATCGGCGCGAGCGCGGCGAAGACTCCGTGCACGACATCGCACGTGACGACGTGAAGCGCGGGGTGTTCCGCCCAGCGCGCGAGGTTGGCGCGCTTGCCGGTCGAGAAGTTGTCGAGGACGACGACGCGATGACCGGTCTCCATCAGGCGATCGACGGTGTGGGATCCGATGAAACCGGCTCCGCCGGTGACGACGACGATCGGGAGGGCGGGCACGCTTCCATTGTAGCTGGTAGGGTGGCGCTCGCATGCGTGCGATCCAGATCGATCGAACAGGCGGCCCGGAGGTCCTACAGGTAGTCGATCTCACGCTCGGCGCGCCTCGCTCGGGCGAGATCCGGGTCCGCAATCACGCGATCGGCGTCAACTTCATCGACACCTATCACCGGAGTGGGCTCTACAAGCTCGCTCTGCCGCACGCGCTCGGCGTCGAGGGAGCGGGCATCGTGGAGGAGGTCGGGCCGGGCGTCGCGAGCTTCGCGGCCGGCGACCGCGTCGCGTACGCGATCAAGACGCCGGGCAGCTACGCCGAGGAGGTCAACGTCGAGGCGCAGCACGCGGTGAAGCTGCCGGCGGAGATCAGCTTCGAGACCGGCGCGGCGATGATGCTCAAGGGCCTGACCGTCGAGTTCCTGCTGCGCCGCCTCCACGTGCGCCCCGAGCCCGGCGAGAAGATCCTGTGGCACGCGGCGGCGGGCGGCGTCGGCCTGATCGCGTGCCAGTGGGCGAAGGCGAAGGGCATCGAGCTGATAGGGACGGCCGGCGGCAAGGAGAAGTGCGAGCTCGCGCGCGAGCACGGCGCCGCGCACGTGATCGACTACAAGAAGGAAGACGTGGTCGCACGCGTGCGCGAGCTGACGGAAGGCCGCGGCGTGCGCGTCGTCTACGACTCCGTCGGCGCCGACACCTGGGACCGCTCGCTCGACTGCCTCTCGCCGCTCGGCCTCATGGTCAGCTTCGGCAACGCCTCGGGGCCCGTGCCGCCGATCTCGCTGCTCACGCTGTCGCAGAAAGGCTCGCTCTATGTCACGCGCCCGACGATGTTCACCTACTTCGCACGCTACGGCGCCGAGATGATGACGGCCGTGGTCGACATGGTGAAGTCGGGCAAGGTCAAGCTCGCCATCGGCAAGCAGTACGCGCTCGCCGACGCCGCGCAGGCCCACACCGATCTCGAAGGCCGCGCGACGACCGGCTCGGTAGTCCTCGTCCCGTGAACGAACCGAAGGAGAACCAGCGATGAGCGGACCCGCCGACAAGAAGGGCGAAGCGCACCCGGGCGACGGCGTCGTCGCGCAGATCGTCGAGCCGCGCGCGCGCGACCTCGGCGGCTTCTCCGTCGACCGCATCCTGCCGGCCGTCGGGTGCCGCCACCTCGGGCCGTTCGTGTTCTTCGATCACATGGGCAGCGCGAGCTTCCACCTCCCGCCCGGCACCGGCATGGACGTGCGCCCGCACCCGCACATCGGCCTCGCGACCGTCACGTACCTGTTCGAGGGCGCGATCGATCACCGCGACACGCTCGGCTCGTTCCAGACGATCCGCCCGGGCGACATCAACTGGATGGTCGCCGGCCGCGGCATCGCGCACTCCGAGCGCACGCCCGCCGCGCTCCGCCCGCAAGGCCTGCCCGCCCACGGCCTCCAGCTGTGGTGCGCGCTGCCGACGGAGCACGAGGAGACCGCGCCGTCGTTCGATCACTATCCGGGCGCGAGCCTCCCGCTGCACGAGGACGCCGGCATCACCGCGCGCGTGCTCGCCGGCGAGGCGTGGGGCATCAAGGCGCCGACGCGCGTGCTGTCACCGACGTTCTACGCCGACGTCATGCTCGAGCAGGGTGGCGCTATCGACCTGCCGGCGGGCTACGCGGAGCGCGGCGTGTTCGTGGTCGAGGGAGAGATCGAGGTCGGTGCGCACAAGCTCGCGCCGGGTCCGATCGTCACGTTCGAGCCCGGCGTCGCCGTCACGTTGCGCGCCTCACAGAAGGCCCGCGTGATGGTCCTCGGCGGTGAGACCGTCGGCGAGCGCAACATCTGGTGGAACTTCGTGTCGAGCTCGCGCGACCGCATCGAGCAGGGCAAGGCCGACTGGACGGCGGGCCGCTTCGGCAAGATTCCCGGCGACGACAAGGAATTCATCCCGCTGCCGGATCACTGAAGGCCGAAGCCGATGCGGCCGAGCTGGCCGAGCAGCACCTCGAGCGCGACCTTGTTGTCGCCGCCCTCGGGCACGATCAGGTCCGCCCAGCGCTTGCTCGGCTCGACGTGCTCGATGTGCATCGGGCGCACCGTCGCGTAGTACTGGTGGCGCACGCTCTCGAACGTGCGGCCGCGCTGCTCGAGGTCACGGCGGATGCGGCGCATCAGGCGGATGTCCGGGTCCGTGTCGACGAAGATCTTGATGTCCATCTGGTCGCGCAGCGCGGCGTCGACGAACACGAGGATGCCCTCGACGATCACGACCGGTGCCGGCTCGACGTGGCGCGTCTCCGCGCGGCGCGAGTGGGTCGCGAAGTCGTAGAGCGGAACGTCGATCGCACGGCCGGCGCGCAGCTGGCGCAGGTGCTCGGCGAGCAGCGAGGACTCGAGCGAGGCCGGGTGGTCGTAGTTGACGTTCGCGCGCTCGTCGGGCGGCAGGTGGGATTGATCGTAGTAGTACGCGTCGTGCTCGATCGAGACGCAGCGGCCGGCAGGCATCGCGGCGGCGAGCTTGTGCGCGACGGTGGTCTTGCCGGAGCCGGTTCCGCCGGCGATCCCCACGATCAAGGGACGGGACATCGCGGCGCAGTCTACTGAGAAACGGCGGCGGAGGTGATGCCGATCAGCAGATCGTTGATCGTGCCGGTCAGGTGGAGCGTCGTCTTGTCGCGCGTGACGTGAACGGTCTTGACGGTGCCGGTGAGGTCGGCGAGATCCTTCGCGGCTTGCGCGGCGCGCGCGGCGTCGTGGGTGTCGGCGGCGAGGTCCATCGCGAGGCCGTGCTCCTCGACGCGCAGCCAGCCGTAGAGGTCGCTGCCGGTCGGGATCGTGAGGCCGACGCTCGACCAGTCGTCCTTCGCCGCGCCGTCGGCGACGAGCGCGATCGAGCGGTCGACGGGCAGGCGCGCGAGGATATCGCGCACGTGCTGCGGCGGCGCGCCGCCGTGCTTGACGAGCTGGTGGATCGCCTCGGCGTCGAGCTCGGAGTGGATCGTCAAGAACGCGGTGTGGTCGTCGATGAAGTCGAGCCAGCCGTGGTCGCCGATGCGGTAGAGCTTCACGCCGTCGCCGGTCGTGTTCGCCTTGAAGTCGCCGGAGGCGAAGCACGCATCGAGGTCGCGGCGCTTCCACCGGCCGCGCAAGACGAGCGTGCCCGTCGAGCTCTGCTGGAGGGCGGGCGCGCCGTACGCCATCCACTCGGCGTCGCTCGCGAGCGCGCGTGCGCACGGAGGGATCTCGCTCGTCAGCGCCGCGAAGCGCGGATCGCTCGCGACCTTGTCGAGCACGGCCTTCGTCGCCTCGTGCGCGCGCAGCTCGCCGAGCTGGATCGTGAAGACGAGGCGCGTGTCGCCGGGGAGGCGCGCGATCGCGGCGGCCGCTTCGGCGCGATACGTCTCGGGTGATAGCGCGGGCTCGACGAGGGGCAATGCCTTCGTCGGCTCTACCGCCGGTGGTGCGTTCCAGGGATCGTTCGCCGGTTGCGAGACCGGTGCCGGTGCGACATTCGGTGCGGGAGCTGACGCTGCTTGCGTTGCGTCGTGGGCGCGCAGCCGCCAGGTGACGATCCCCGCCGCGAGCACGGCGACACCCGCGCTGCCGACCATCACGTGACGTGCGCGACGGCGCGGCTGGTGCGGACTTGCTTGCGCGGTCGGGGCCCACGCGAGAGGTGTGTGCTGCTCGGGACCGCCCGGCGTGCGGTGAGGCAACGCGCCCTGCTGCTCGCCCGACGGTGCGCCCGGGCGCATCCGCTCGGTGTCCCCTGCTTCGGGGCCCGTGACGTCGGCGCTCGCACGCACCGCCGCGAGCAGCGCCTCGGCGGTCGCGGGACGGTTCTGCGGACGCGTCGACAGCGCGCGACGAACGACCACGTCGAGCTCGCCGATGCCGTCGATCGATCGCGGTGCGAGACGCGCTTCCGGATCCGCGCTGTCGTCCCACGGCAAGCGGCCGGCGATCATCGCGTAGAGCACGAGCGCGAGCTCGTAGATGTCGGTCGCGATGCCGGCGGGCTGACCGAAGAAGCGCTCCGGCGCCATGTACGCCGGCGTGCCGCGCACGTTGCCTTCCTGCGTCGTGGTCGATGCGGGTGCGTCGAGTGCCTTCGCGATGCCGAAGTCGAGCAGCACCGCGTGCTCGTTTGCGACGACAAACACGTTCTCCGGCTTGAGGTCGCGGTGCACGAGGCCCTGCGCGTGAAGCGCCGCGACGGCTGCGCAGAGCTCGCCGAAGTAGTGCAGCGCGCGCGCGATCGGCAGCGCGCCCTTCGCGATCACGGCGGCGAGCGTCTCGCCTTCGAGGCGCTCCATCGCGAGGTACGGCCGGCCATCCGGCAGCTCGCCGACCGCGAATACCTTCACGACATGCGGGTGCGTGATCTGCTGGAGACGCTGGGCTTCGAGCAGGAATTGCGCACGTTCGCGTGAGGTCCCGGCGTGTACTGGATGGAGCACCTTGAGCGCGACCCGCCGCGGTCCCCACTTCGCGTCATAGACGATTCCCGAGCCTCCCTGACCGAGGATCGCCTCGGTCCGAAACTCACCAATCGTCGTCGGGGTGTGCGCTGGGAGCACGCTAGAACGCGCTCACTCTAACGCGTCTGAGAGTGGCAGAGCAGTTGCTAACTTCGCCTAGGTAGGCGGAGGTCGCCATGATTCGACTCGCACTCGCAGAAGACCACACCATTGTTCGCTGGGCCCTGCGTGAGGCCCTCTCCAAGGCCGATGACATCGAAGTTGTCGGAGAAGCTGGCAGCGCGGCGGAAACGCTCGCGATGGTCCAGAAGGTCAAGCCGGACGTGCTCCTGCTCGACATCACCCTGCCCGACCGCTCGGGTTTCGATGTGTTGCAGGAAATGCGGCAGATCGACACCGCGCCCCTGGTCGTGGTGCTCACCTGGCACACCGAGCCCAGCTACGCGGCTCGTGCCATTGCGGCAGGCGCGCACGGCTACGTCAACAAGGCCGTCGAGCCCGCGCAACTACTGGAAGCGATTCGCCAGGTCAGCCGAGGCGAGCAGGTGATCCCGCCGGGCGTCGAGCAGCTGCTCGCGTCGGGCGACGGTCACCCGGCCTCGGCGCTGACGGCGCGCGAACAGCAGGTGATGGAGATGCTCGCGCGCGGCATGACCAATCGCGAGATTGCAGAGCACCTCGACATCAGCATCAAGACCGTCGATACCCATCGCGGCCACGTGCTGAAGAAGCTGGGGCTCCGCAACAACTCCGAGCTCACGCGCTTCGCGGTCAAGCACGGCTACGTCTCGCTCTAGTCACGATGTACGGGCTGTACCCAGGCCTTGGCACCGTCATCTCGCGTCACCACGGCGCGAAGATACCCGCTCTGCGGAATCGCCCGCCTGGCGCTCTTACCCACGACTCGATCGGCGAGCTTGCCGTTCTCGACGAATTCGATGACATACGAGCCACGCTCGTCGGGCCCGACCTCGACGGCGAGCTCGCCCGATTCCGGCTCGGCGTGCGTCAACACGACGCCGGTCGAGCTGTAGAAGCGCCCCGCCGCAAGTGACGCCAGGATCGCTTGCGGGTCGCGGCGTGCCTTGACGACGACCCATCCACCGCCGGCCGGCCACTTGCCGTGCAGGTCCTCGTAGTCGTGGGCATCGTCGCTCGCGACGCCCCAGATCGTCGCGCCCTTGGCGAGCGCGTCGTCCCAGATCTTCTCCGTCGAGGGATGATCCGCATCTCCTGCGTTCCACGTCGGGAATTGCACGTTCGCGATCTCGACGAGCGCCGCGCCGCGATGCGCCAGCTCCGCGAGCAGATCGCCCGTCATTCCCCAGTACCACTGCGGATGGTTGATCTGCACGACGCGCGCGCCGAGCCGGTGCGCCTCGTCGATCGCCGCCTCGTACATCTCGAGACGCTCGTGCGTGTGACGGTTCGCCCACTCGATCTTGCCGGCAGGACGCTCGGTGACGCCGAGCCCGTTGACGTGGATCCGGCACTTCTGGGACTTGTCGCCCTCGGGCAGGCACCCGCTCGGGTTGAACGTCAGCTCGGTGCCGGCGATCACGATCAGCGAGCCGCCCTGCTGCGGCTCGGTGACCTTGTTGTGATCCGTGATCACGACGAAGTCGTAGTGCCGCTCCTCGTACCACGTGATCACGCCCGACAGCGGCTCGCTCGAGTCGCCCGAGGCGCGCTCGTGGACGTGCGTCGAGCCCTTGAGCCAGGTCTCGTCGCTGGTGACGGGCGCGGCATCCGGCGCGGGTGCGGGCGCGGCATCGATCGCCGCATCGGCGGGCGGCGGTGCGGGCGCGGGCGGTGGCGTCGTCGCGCGGGGCGCTTCGGCGCTCGCGCCGCACGCGGCGAGCAGCAGCAGCGCTCGCTTCACGGCTCGGCCTTGTCGAGATCGGCGGCGGCCTGCGCGGTCATGTTCGTCACGACGCCCCACGCGCTCTTCTTCCACTGCGTGCGCAGCGCGAGGAACAGGCCGAGGTCGTCGGTCAGCATGCGGCGCTCGACGATCGCCGAGTGCGACAGGTCCTGCTTCTCGTCGGGATCGGCGACGAGATCGTCGAGGATCGGCGCACCGAACTTGCTGACGCGCAGCTTCCACCTCCCGACGCGCATCGCGTGCGCGTACTCGTACATCGACGCGTAGCTCGGACGCGGCCAGCCTCGCCCGATGCCCTGCGCGAGCGGCTCGAGCGGCTCGCCCTGCGCATCGGAGAATACCGGCTTGCCGGCGGCGCGCAGGATCGTCGGCAACAGGTCGACGCCCTCGGCACCCTCGTCGACGATCGTGCCGCCCGGGAAGCGCGACGGATCGTGGACGAGCAGCGGCACGCGCACGAGCACGTCGCGCAGCGAGCCGCCGTGACCGCAGCGGCCGTCCTCGAACAGCTCCTCGCCGTGGTCGGCCGTGATGATCAGCAGCGTCTGATCCCAGATGCCCCACTCCTTGAGCTGCTTGATCAGCCGGCCGACCTGCTGGTCGTGATAGCTGACCGCGCTGTCGTAGATCGCGCGCAGCCGCTCGATGTCCTCCTTCGGCGGGATGATCGAGCACCCCATCGAGCCGTCCTTGAAGCCGAGGTCCTTCGCGGTGCCGAACTCCTGGAAGGGGCCGTGATACGGGCCCGGCGAGTAGATGTCGATCCACGGCTTGCGCGCGATCCACGGGCCGTGCGTATCGATCGTGCCGAGGAACAGGAACGCGGGCGCGTCGCGGTGCTTCTCGAGCTTGGCGAGCGCCGTGTCGACGATCTTCTGCCCGTAGATGACGCCGTTCTCGACGCCGGTCTCGCGCATCATGTCGCGGTACTCGGAGAAGCCGCGCGCGTAGCCGCCCTCCTCGTTGACGTAGCCGTTGCCGGTCACGCCGAGCGTCGTGTATCCGGCGGCCGTGAGCTCGCTGCCGATGATGTGGAACTTGTTGGCGATGCGCCAGGTGCCGCCGACGCCGGCGAGCCGCACGTTGTGCACGGCCGGATAGAGCGACGTGAACATGCTCGAGTGGCTCGTCTGCGACTCGTTGCCTTGCACGTAGTACTGGCGAAACACGGTCGAGGACTTCGCGAGCTCGTCGAAGTTCGGAGTCTGTGCGCGCGCACCGGGCGTGAAGATCGGGATCTTGTCGGCGCGCAGCGCGTCCATCACCCACAGGATGACGAAGCGCGGCGGCTCGCTCGCGGGCAGCGGCCGCGGCTCGGGACCGATCAGCGTGATCCGCGCGTGCTCGAGCTTCGCCCGCGGACACTCGCGCGCCGTCAGCATCAGCCGCACCGCCTTGCCCGCGACCGGCGACAGATCGACGCGGTTGCTATCACCGCCGAGCAGGCCGCCCGCCATCGACTCGTCGTTCGCGCGCGCGCTGACCTCGACGCGACACGCGCCCGGCACGTCCGCGACGAGCTGCGCGCCTTCGGGCACCGGGATGAACCACGCGAGCCCGGCATCCTTCGCGAGCTCGATGGTCTCGCCGTCGAACGCGACGGCCGGGCGCGGATCCTCGGTCGCGGCGCCGAAACGCAGCCAGCTGACCGCGACCTTGCCCTTGCCGCCGGTCGTCTCGAGCACGAGCTGGTTCTCGCCGGCGAACAGGCCGGTCGCCGGCACGCTCAGCGTCTCCCATCCGCCGACGAGCTTGTGCGCGCCGATCTTCTTGCCGTCGAGCTTGAGCGTCAGCACCTGCTTCGCGTCGCCGTGCACGCGCATCACGAGCTGCGCCGTCACGGCCTGGTTGTTGACGAGCGGCAGCTCGAGGCTCGCTAGGCGATCCGCGATCGCGGCGCGCTCGCCGTCGACGACCTGCGCGAGCTTCCAGCGCACGGCCGGCAGTCCGAAGTGCGTGTACCGCGCGAAGCCGATATCCCCGGCATCGATCGCGAGGTCGCCCGCGACGTAGCGATGCGCTGTGTGCCGGTTGTCGGCGAGCACCCACGCCGTGTGCTCGACGCGTGCTGGTTTTGCCGGTGCGGCATCGGCGGGGGCGGCGTCGCTGTGCTGCTGCGCCACAGTCGGCGCCGCATCGTCGCGCGCGTGCTTCTTGCTGCCGCACGCGGCGGCGAGCACGAGCAGCAGTCCCCAGCTGCGAAACACTCCTTCTCAGGTACCACGGCGATCTCACTGATTCCACATGGCCAATCGCGGAGCGATCACGCATGGTGTCGCGATGCTGGATTTCGCGGCGATCTTCGAGGATTCCCCGAATCCATACATGGTCGTCGATCGCGAGCTCCGCTATGTCGCGGCGAACCGCGCCTACCGCGAGATCACCGGCCGCACGCTCGACCAGCTGGTCGGCAAGCGGTTGCTCGACCTGTTTCCCCACGATCCCACCGATCCGAACAACGAGAGCCGCCAGCGCCTCGACGCGTCGCTGCGCCGCACGTTCGAGACCGGCGAGCGCGACGTGCTGCCGCTGATCCACTACCGGATCGACGTCGACGGCATCGAGCGCGACTACTACTGGAGCGCCACGCACACGCCGCTGCGCGACGAGACGGGCGCCGTCGCCCACGTGCTCCAGCACACGGTCAACGTCACCGAGCTACGGCGCGATCAGGCGACCGCGCTGCAGGTCGAGGCGGGCGTGCTGTCGCGCGCCGAGATCATCCAGGACAGCCTGCGCCGCGTGCTCGCGCTGCTCGATCAGGCGCCGGGCTTCTACGCATTCCTGCGCGGCCCCCAGCACGTGTTCGAGCTCGCGAACCGCGCGTACCAGCGCATGATCGGAGGCCGTCCGCTCGTCGGCAAGACGGTCCGTGACGCGCTGCCCGAGATCGATCCGAAGTTCTACGCGCTGCTCGATCGCGTCTACGCGACCGGCGAGACGTATACGGGCCACGCGGAGCGCGTGCGGCTCGTCGACCACGACATCTACGTCGACTTCGTCTACCAGCTGATCCGCGACGACGCCGGCCATCCGCTCGGCGTCTTCGTCTCGGGCACCGAGCTCGCGTTCGAGACGGAGGCGCGCCATCTCGCGAAGGTGCTCGACGAGACGCGCGACTTCGTCGGCATCGCCACGCTCGACGGCGTGCCGACGTTCGTCAACGCCGCCGGCCTCGAGCTCGTCGGCCTGCCCGATCTCGCGGCCGCGCGCGCGATGAAGGTCCTCGACTACTTCGCTCCGGACTCGCGCGAGCGAATCGTCGTCGATGCCCTGCCCGCCGCGCTGCGCGACGGCTACTGGGAGGGCGAGTGCGAGTTCGTGCACCAGCAGACCGGCGAGCACATCCCGGTGCTCTACACGCTGTTCACGCTGCGCGACCACGCGGGCCGCCCCGCCTCGCTCGCGACGATCACGCGCGACCTGCGCGCCCAGAAGGCCGCCGATGCCGAGCGCACCGAGCTGCTCGCCGCCGAGCAGGCCGCGCGCGCCCAGGCCGAGGAAGCGAACCGCCTGAAAGACGAGTTCCTCGCGACGATCAGCCACGAGCTCCGCACGCCGCTCGCCGCGATCCTCGGCTGGATGCACATGCTGCGCTCGGGCGCGCTCTCCGTCGAGAAGCGCGAGCGTGCCCTAGAGGTCATCGATCGCAACGCGAAGACCCAGGCCCAGCTGATCGAGGACCTCCTCGACGTCTCGCGCATCATCTCGGGCAAGCTCGAGCTCGAGATGGCGGCGACATCGATCGCCGCCGTCGTGCAGGCCGCCGTCGATACGGTGCGCCCGTCCGCCGAGACCCGCAACGTCCGTCTCGAGGTCTCGATGAGCTCGACCGCGCAGGTGCTCGGCGATCATCATCGCCTCCAGCAGGTCGTCTGGAACCTGCTGTCCAACGCGGTCAAGTTCACGCCGTCGGGCGGGCGCGTCACGATCGCGGTCACCGACGACGCGCGCGACGTGCTCGTTCGCGTCACCGACACCGGCGCCGGCATCGACCCCGCATTCCTGCCGCACGTCTTCGAGCGCTTCCGCCAGGCCGAAGGCGGCTCCGCGCGCAAGCTCGGCGGTCTCGGCCTCGGCCTCTCGATCGTCCATCACGTCGTCACCGCCCACCAGGGCACCGTGCGCGCGACCTCGCTCGGCCTCGGCCAGGGCGCGACCTTCACGGTCCGCCTGCCGATCCTGCAGCGCGCGGTTGCCCGCATCCCCTCGCTCGACAAGCTCGGCTTCGCGCCCCCCGCCGCGCTCGCCGGCCTGCGCATCCTCGTCGTCGACGACGAGGACGACACCCGCGAGTACGTCCGCATGCTGCTCGCGATGTGCGAGGCGAACGTCGTCACCGCGTCGTCCGCGCCCCAGGCGCTACAGCTCGTCGAGTGCGAGCCACCCGACGTCCTCGTCTCCGACATCGCGATGCCCGAGCACGACGGCTATCACCTGATCCAGTCCGTGCGCGCGCTCCCCGCCGACCGCGGCGGCGCCACGCCCGCGATCGCGCTCACCGCATTCGCCCGTCTCGAAGACCGCACGCGCGCGATGCTCGCCGGCTTCCAGAACCACGTCACCAAGCCCGTCGAGCCCGGCGAGCTGATCGCCGCGATCATGTCGCTCGATCGCCGCCCGCGCGCGTGACCCGCAGTCGAGCCCGACAATCGCTGCACGGGCCTCGGTCGGGGCTCGACCTGCGCGCGGCTTGCGCACGCGTCGCGCCTCGCGCCACTTCGTGCCCTGCGATCGCAGCGCACCACAAGCGCGCGAGTCACGCCGCCTGCGCACCGCGCGCGACGGTCGAGAGCCCCGACCTTCGGCAGCCCCGGAGCACAAGGGGGACCACAACGCACGGGCAGTGGCGTGTGCGGTTCGCACGCACGGGCACGAGCGGGTGCGGTTCGCACGCATGAGCGCGTCGCGCGTCGCGCGTGTGGACCGTACGTCGCGAGTGTCCGCGAACCGGACGAACGGAATTGCACATGCGATGTCGAATGTGCTTGACGACCGCGAACGCGATGCGAGGGCTCGCGCGACGCAACGATGCGTTTCCTCGTCGAGGAAGCGATCTTCTTCGCGCTCGCGCACGATCTCGCGCGCGACGAGCTTCGCGCCGTCGGGAGGCGCGAACGTGCCGCTGTGCGCGCGTCAGAGCGCCGAAAATGTGCGTGGTACATGTGGGGTTTCAACGAAGGAGCGTGTCGTGGTCGCAGTCGCGTACGAGTTCCCGGAGCTGCTGGGTTGGAAGGCGTGTGAGGTCAGCGAGGCGGAGGAGGAGGACTGGCTGTCCGTGCACCGGCAGCTCAAGCGCATCGCGAAGAAGCGCGCCGCGCTGGATCATGACGAGCTCCAGCTGATCCGTGTCGCGATCCGCCTCGCGCTGTGGCGGCACGTCGGGAAGACCTCGATCCGCGAGTATCTGGAACACGAGTGCGGGTATGGGCCGCACGTGGCGTCGGAGCGCGTGCGGGTCGCGGAGGCGCTGGATGCCATGCCGGATCTGGAGCGCGCGCTCGGCGACGGTGAGCTGAGCTACTCCGCGGTGCGCGCGATCTCGCGTGTTGCGACGAATCGCACGGAGGGCGCGTGGATCGCCGCGTGTCGCGGGAAGAGCCAGCGCGAGATCGAGGAGCGCCTCGCCGAGCGCGAGGTCGGCGACGGACCGGCTGCGCCGCGCAAGCCGGAGCTTCGCGCGAAGGATCGGACGTATCGCGGCATCACGCCCGCGACCGAGGCGGCGATCGAGTGCGCGCGGCGTGAGCTGCAGCAGGAGTTGGGGCAGCGGCTCGATGACAACGAGCTGCTGTTCCTGCTCGCGAGCCGAGCGCGCGGTGGTGGCGCGCGCAAGAGGGCGGCGGCGCAGGTCGCGGTGACGGTGTGTCCGTCGTGTCAGGTCGGGCGCCAGCTTGCCGGCAACCGGCAGGTCGCGTTGCGGTCCGAGGAGCTCGCGCGCGTGTTCTGCGATGCGCAGTGGATCGACGTGAACGGGAGCGAGCGGTCGGTGCAGGACGTCACGCCCGCACTGCGCGCGAAGGTGATGATGCGAGACCATGGCAGGTGCCGCGTGCCCGGATGTCGCGCGGCGGCGAACATCGAGGTGCACCACATCGTGCCGTGGTCACGCGGTGGCACGCACGCGATCGAGAATCTGATCGCGCTGTGCGACGGGCACCACGTCGCGCTTCATCGCGGCGACATCGCGATCGTCGGACCGGCCGAGCGTGCGGTGATCACGAACGCGGCGGTTGCGCATGCGGACGCGATTGTCCACGTGGACAATCGGTCAGACCAACGGCCCATCGACCGCACCGACGAGGATCGTGTCCACGTGGACAATCGGTCAGACCAACCTGTTCACGACCGAGGGTGCGACCACCCCCTGGGCATGGAGCCATCCGCTCGCGTGGGCATCACCGCCGACGCGCGCGCGGACGCGGTGCTCGCGCTGACCACGCTCGGGTTCCCGAAGAGTCAGGCGCGGCGCGCTGTCGCGGCGGCGCAGGTCGACGAGCCGGAGTCGCTCGAGGCGCTCGTGCGCGCGGCGCTGCGACAGTGCGCTACGGGCGCCACCACTCGTACCAGCGGCGGTACTTCGTGATGACGATCGCGTTGCGGCGCGTGTAGTAGAGCCAGACCCAGAACGAGACCAGCCAGAACGGGCCGAACAGGAAGCCGACGATCGCGCCGATCATGCCGCCGATGCGCGGATCGCGACCGGTGTACTCGTGCAGCCACGCGGTGCCGAACGCGCCGGCGAGCGCCCACACGATCTGCCAGTACGAGTAGAAGACCATCGCTGCCTCGGTTGCGGCGCGGGCGCGCTAGCCCTTGTTGCCGTCGCCCTTGAGCTTCGCGAACGGGTTGTTCGTGAAGCCGGAGACGCCCCAGTTCGGCGGTGCCTCACCGCGACGCTCGTCACGACGCGGGCCACGATCGTCGCGCGGACCACGATCGTCGCGCGGACCACGATCGTCGCGCGGGCCGCGATCACCGCGCGGACCGCCCGGGCCGCGGCTGTCGCGGAAGCCGCGATCGCCGCCAGGTCCGCCGGGGCCGCCGGCGCCGCGGAAGCCGCGATCACCACCGGGGCCGCCAGGACCGCGATCGCCGCGGAAGCCGCGATCACCGCCGGGCCCGCCGGGCCCGCGATCGCCGCGGAATCCACGATCGCCGCCGGGACCACCGGGACCACGATCGCCGCGAAAGCCACGGTCGCCGCCGGGGCCGCCCGGGCCGCGGTTCTCGCGCGGACCGCGCGGACCACGATCGCCGCGCGGCTGGTCACCGCCCGGCCGCGCACCACGGTCCTGCTCGCCGGGACCGCGCGCGTCGCGCGCCTGATCGCCGCCCGCACCTCGGTCGCGCCACTGCTTCGTGCTCTGGCGCGGCATCTGCTCGCCCTGCATCTGCTCGCCGCCCTGCATCTGCTCGCCGCCCTGCATCTGCTCGCCGCCCTGCATCTGCTCGCCGCCCTGCATGGGCTCGCCGCCCTGCATCTGCTCGCCGCCCTGCATGTGCTCGCCGCCCTGCATGTGCTCCGCGTGGGGCTGGCCCTGCATCTGCTCGCCATGCGGCTGATCGCCGCCGCGCCCGCGCCCGCCGCGTCCGCCGCCGCGCTGCTGCTGACCACCACCGCCGCCGCGCTGCTGCTGCTGGCCACCGCCGCCGCCGCGCTGCTGCTGGCCGCCGCGCTGCTGCTGCTGCCCACGGCCCTGGCCGCCACGCTGACCGCGCGGCTGACCCTGCTGCGGCGGGCGCGCCGAGAGCGCGATGCGCTTGCGCTGGTTGTCGACCTCGAGCACGCGGACCGTGAGCTTCTGGCCGACCTTGACGACCTCGGCGGGGTCCTTGACGAACTGGGCGGAGAGCTGGCTGACGTGGACGAGGCCGTCGTTGTGGACGCCGATGTCGACGAAGGCGCCGAAGGCCGTCACGTTCGTGACGACGCCCTCGAGCACCATGCCGGGCTTGAGGTCCTCCATCGTCGTGACGTCGTCGCGGAATTTCGGCGGCGAGAACTCGGCGCGCGGGTCGCGGCCGGGCTTCTTGAGCTCGGCGACGATGTCGCGCAGCGTCGGCTCGCCGACGTCGTCGGAGACGTACTTCGAGAGATCGATCTTGTCGACAAGCTCCTGGTTGCCGATCAGCGCCGGCAGCTCGACGCCGAGGTCCGTCGCCATCTGCTGGACCAGCGGATAGCGCTCGGGGTGCACCGCGCTCGCGTCGAGCGGGTTCGCGGCGCCGTGGATGCGGAGGAAGCCGGCGGCCTGCTCGTACGCCTTGGGTCCGAGACCCGCGACGTCCATCAGCTGGCCGCGCGACCCGAACGCACCCGAGGTATCGCGGTGGACGACGATCTTCTTCGCGAGCGCCTTGCCGATGCCGGCGACGTAGCCGAGCAGCTGCGCGCTCGCGGTGTTGAGCTCGACGCCGACGTGGTTCACGCAGCTCTCGACGACATCGCCGAGCTTCTTGCCCAGTAGCGGCTGGTGGACGTCGTGCTGGTACTGACCGACGCCGATCGACTTCGGCTCGATCTTGACGAGCTCGGCGAGCGGATCCTGGAGCCGGCGCGCGATCGAGATCGCGCCGCGGATCGTCAGGTCGAGCTCGGGGAACTCCTCGCGTGCGAGGTCGGAGGCCGAGTAGACGCTCGCGCCTGCCTCGTTGACCTGCACGACGTAGGGGCCGGTCAGGCCAGCGTCGGCGAGCGTGCGCTTGACGAACGCCTCCGCCTCGCGGCCGCCCGTGCCGTTACCGACGGCGATCGCGCGCGGGTTGTGCTCGCGCACGAAGGCCGCGAACTGCTCCTTCGCCTGCGCGAGCTGGGCGTCGCCCTGCGAGATGTAGATCGTGATCGTGCCGAGGAACTTGCCGGTCGCGTCGATCGCGGCGCACTTGCAGCCGGTGCGCAGGCCCGGGTCGACGCCGATGACGCTCGAGGCGCCGAGCGGCGCGGCGAGCATCAGGTTGCGCAGGTTGCCCGCGAAGATGTCGACGGCGGCCGCATCGGACCGCTGCTTGAGCTCGGCACGCACGTCGTTCTCGACGGACGGCGCGAGCAGGCGCTTGTACGCGTCGGCGACGGCGAGCCGCAGCTGCTCGGCCCACGGCGACGCCGCGTCGAGCTTCGCGAGGCGGAGGATTCCTTCCTCGACCTTCGCGGTGTCGACGGCGACGTGGGCGCGCAGCACGCCCTCCGCCTCGCCGCGGCGGATCGCGAGGAACCGGTGCGACGGGATCGTCTTCACCGTCTCCTCGAACGCGTAGTACTGCTCGAACTTCGTCGGCTCGGCGTCCTTGCCGGGGACGACGGTCGAGATCAGGCGGCCGTGCTCGGCGAACTCCTGGCGGACGAACGCGCGGACCTCGGCCGTATCGGCGACCTGCTCGGCGACGATGTCGCGCGCGCCTTGCAGCGATTCCTCGTCGCCCTCGACCGCATCCGGCCCTTGCGCGAGGATCCGATCGGCGAGCGGCTGGAGGCCCTTCTCGCGGGCGACCGACGCGCGCGTCTTGCGGCGCGGACGGTACGGCGCGTAGAGGTCCTCGAGCTCGGCCTTGCCGGTCGCGGCGCGCAGCTTCGCCTCGAGCTCGGGCGTCAGCTTGCCCTGCTCGGCGACGCTCGCGAGGATCGCGGCGCGACGCTCCTCGAGCTCGCTCAGGTACGCGCGCTTCTCTTCGATCGCGCGGATCTGCACCTCGTCGAGCCCGCCCGTGCGCTCCTTGCGGTAGCGCGCGATGAACGGGACCGTGTTGCCCTCGTCGAGCAGTGCGACGACCGCGGCGACACCGCGTGCAGGCAGATTCAGCGCGCTGGCGAGCGCGGGCACGAGGTCGGGCTTGGCGTCCGGAGTCGTCTCGGGGGTCATCGGAAGGTCGCGACCGTAGCCGCCCCCCGACCCGCCAGCAAGCCAGAACCAGCGACGATCCGACGCCGAAAAGCCGTTTACAACACGACGAAATGCGCCGACATCGGGGTCCGGCACGGCCGGTCGCCGAACCGCTCCGCCAGCGCCGCCTCGACGCGCGCCTGAAAGGCCGCGCCGTCGACCTCGCGCTCGACGAGCTGGTTCCAGAGCGGATTGCCTCGCACGAAGCCGATCGCCATCGACGCCGCCGACTCGGCGACGCCCATGATCTGCACGGTCTCGACCTGACCGCCCGTCAGCTCGCGCAGCGCGGCGGTGTCGTGGAGCGAGAACGGGATGCCCATGAAGCTGATCGGATCCTCCGGCACCAGGGCCATCGCCATGTCATAGAGGAGCTTGCTCGCCGGGTTCGTCTCGAGCGAGTCCCACACGCTGAGCACGACCTTGCCGCCGGGACGCACCACGCGGCGCATCTCGCGGATCACCGCATGCTTGTCGGGCGGAAACATCAGGCCGAACGCGCACGCGACCGCATCGAACGACGCGTCGGGGAACGGCAGCGCCTGGGCGTCCGCGGCCTGCCACGTGACGTTGCCCGTGGTGTGGCGGCGCGCCTCGTCGAGCATCGGCGGGTTGAGATCCGTCGCGACGACCTCGTCGCCGCGCTCGGCGAGCCGCCGCGTGACGCGGCCGGTGCCTGCCGCGACCTCGAGGATGCGGCCGCGCGGGACCCGGCGAACCAGCTCGTGCGCGTACGGCTCGAACAGGACGGGGCCCATGTGGCGGTCGTACAGCTCGGGAATCGATCCCACGAATCCGACGGTGCTCATCCCGGCACGATCGCATATTGTCCGCGCGTATGACGCTCGACCCGCACCGCGAACGCTTGATCCAGGCCCTCCCGAAGGTGGAGCTGCACCTCCATATCGAGGGCACGCTCGAGCCGGAGATGATGTTCTCGCTCGCGGCCAAGCACGGCGCGAAGCTGCCGTACGCGTCCGTCGAGGAGGTTCGCCGCGCCTACAACTTCCACGACCTGCAGTCGTTCCTCGACCTCTACTACGCCGGCTGCGACGTGCTGCGCGACCACCGCGACTTCTACGCGCTCGCGATGCAGTACTTCACGCGCGCGCACCACGACAACGTCGTGCACGCCGAGCTGTTCTTCGATCCGCAGACGCACACCGCGCGCAACGTGCCGATGGAGGTGATCATCGGCGGCCTGCGCGACGCCGCGCACGACGCGCACAAGCGCTACGGGATCACGTCGTCGCTGATCCTGTGCTTCCTGCGCCACCTCAGCGAGGAGGACGCGCTGCAGACGCTCGAGATGGCGCTGCCGTATCGCGCGGAGCTCGTCGGCGTCGGGCTCGACTCGGGCGAGAAGGGCAACCCGCCGAGCAAGTTCCAGCGCGTGTTCGCGAAGGCGAAGGAGCACGGCCTGCACCTCGTCGCGCACGCGGGTGAGGAAGGCCCGGCCGCGTACATCCGCGAGGCGATCGATCTACTGCACGTCGAGCGCATCGATCACGGCGTGCGCTGCGACGAGGATCCGGCGCTCGTCAAGGAGCTCGCCGCGAAGCGCATGCCGCTGACGGTGTGCCCGCTGTCGAACCTCAAGCTGTGCGTCGTGAAGGACCTGCGCGAGCACAACTTCGCGAAGCTGCTGCGCGCGGGCGTCCACGTGACGATCAACAGCGACGACCCGGCCTACTTCGGCGGCTACATCGGCGAGAACTACCGCGCGATCGCCGACGCGCTCGGCCTCACCGCGCACGAGATCATCCGCGTCGCCGAGAATGCGGTGCACGCCGCGTTCTTGCCGGAGGATCAGCGGCTCGCGCTCGCCGCGGCCGTGCACAAGGCTAGCGCGTAAGCACGCGCACGAGCGCGAACGCGCCGGCGGCCGCGAGCACGAGCACGACGACGAGCAGCGGCCAGATCGGCAGGCGCTTGTCGGGCGGCGCGCCATGCACCGTCGTCGGCCGGTCCGACGGATCGATCATGCCCTCGAGCACCTCCGCGATCTTGCCGAGCGGCGGCCGCACGGCCGGCTCCTTCGCGAGCATCGCCTCGACGAGCTCGTCGAGCTCCTCCGGCACGTCGACGTACGCGCCGGGCCGCGGCGCCGGCTCCGTCATGTGCATCGAGATCACCTCGAACGCGCTCTTCGCGACGAAAGGCGGACGCCCGGTCAGCATCTCGAACAGCACGCCGCCGAGCGTGTAGATGTCGGCGCGGTGATCGATCGCGAGGCCGCGCGCCTGCTCGGGCGCGACGTACATCGGCGTGCCGACGAACGCGCCGCTCGCGGTCTGCGTCATGCGATCGGTCTTGAGCAGCTTCGCCATGCCGAAGTCGAGCAGCTTGACGCCGAGCGGCTCGTCCGCGACGAGGAACACGTTGTCGGGCTTGACGTCGCGATGCACGATCCGCTTGCCGTGCGCGGCACCGAGCGCACGCACGAGCTGCCGCGCGATGCGGCACGCGGTCTCGACATCGAGGTGGCCGAGCTTGAGCCGCTGGCGCAGCGTCTCGCCGGGCAGCCACTCCATCACGAGGTACGCGCGGCCGTCCGGCGCCGTGCCGAACGCGAGCACGTCGACGATGTTCGAGTTCCCGATGTCGCGGATCACCTGCGCCTCGGCGAGCAACCGCTGCACCGCCTCCGGATCGCTATCGCCGCGCAG
Organism: uncultured Kofleriaceae bacterium; assembly: GCA_964446175.1. Lineage (GTDB taxonomy): Bacteria > Myxococcota_A > Polyangia > Haliangiales > Haliangiaceae > JABFXX01. The sequence continues at coordinate 50,573 of CAYUNM010000014.1, read as the reverse complement.
GATCTTGATCGCGGCACGTTTTCCCGTCGAGACGTGCTGCGCGCGGTACACATCGCCGCTGCTGCCGCGCCCGATCTTGTGCTCGATGCGAAAGTCGCCGAGGAGCGCGCCGGAGACGAGGTCGCGATCCGCCGACGCCGTCGCCACCGGCCCGCTCGGAACCGTCACCATCGACGATGGAATCTCGTCGCTCTCCCTCACCCCGCGGATAGTACGCCGTCGGCGATCGCGATCGCGCGTACCGCGTCGATCGTATCGGCCTGGTCAGCCGTCTTGTCATCTCGGTAACGCACCACACGTGCAAGACGCAGCGCGAACCCTCCCGGATAGCGGCTCGACCGCTGCACGTCGTTGAACGCGACCTCGGCGACGATCTCGGGACGCACGTAGACGATGTGACCGTCGCGATCGACCTCGCGCGCGAGGAATTCGGTCGTCTGCCAGCGCAGCATCTCGTCGGTCATGCCCTTGAACGTCTTGCCGAGCATCACCCAGCCCTGCGTGAGGGGGGCCCGTGCCCCGAGGTGGATGTTCGACAGCCAGCCCTTGCGCCGTCCGCTGCCCCACTCCGCCGCGAGCACGACGAGATCGAGCCGGTGCACCTTCTTGATCTTGAGCCACTGCCCGCCGCGCATACCGGCGTCGTACGGCGACTCCGGAGCCTTCGCCATGATGCCCTCGTGGCCGCGCGCGATCGCGTCGCGATAGAACGCGGCCGCCTCGTCGGCATTCGCCGTCACGAGGCGCGGCACGGCGAGCTGCGGCGCGAGCTGGCCCAGCACGTCCCAGCGGCGGTGCGCGGGCTCGGCGAGCAGCGTGTCGTCGTCGACGAGCAGCGCGTCGAACGCGGTCAGCGTCAGCGGCCTCTCGGCGGCCATCAGGTGGCCGTTCTTGCCGAACCGCTTCATCGTGTCCTGGAACGGCAGCGGCCGGCCGTTCTTGCCGTAGACGATCGCCTCGCCGTCGAGGATCAGCCGCCGCGCCGGGAGCGCGCGGACGGCCGCGATCGCCTCCGGCACGTACTCCGTGACCTCGTTGAGCGCCCGCGAGTAGGCGCGCACGGCGTCGCCGTCCTTGTGCAGCTGCACGCGAAAGCCGTCGAGCTTGTGCTCGAGCGCCGTCGGCCCGCCGAGCTCGGTGAGGGCCTGCGCCGTGTCGTCGGCGGTCTGCGCGAGCATCGGCAGCACGGGGCGAAACAGCACGAGCCCGAACCGCGAGAGGTCGCCGCGCTCGGGATCGAGCGCCTCCGCCGCGACCGCGCCGAGATCACCGGCGAGCATGTACGCGCGGCGCACGTCGGCGGCCGCCTTGCCGCTCGCCTTCGCGATCGCCTCGACGACGATGCCGTCGAGCGCGCCCTGCCTCAGCTCGCCGATCGCGAGCCGCGCGAGGAAGTGCTGCTCCGGCTGCGTCGCGCGCGCGAGCAGCTCGCCGAGCTGGGCCTTGCGTGCTCCCGCCGACCCGGGGCCCTTCAGCGCCGCGATGTCCTCGAGCCGCCGATCGACCTCGACGAGCGACAGCTGCGGCTCGCCGGCCGGCGGCGTCGTGCGCTCGACCTCGCCCGCGGTCGCGTACCCGATGCCGGTCTTCTGCGGGATCTCGCCGGCGAGGTAACGTGCCCCGATCGCGCGCTCGCCGCCGTCCATCGCGCGCAGGCACTCCGCGAGCAGGCCGATCTTCTTCAGCCGGCCCGCGGTCTCCGCGACTGCCGCGCTCGTGTCGACCAGCTGTCGCAGCAGCACCGGGGCACTCTAGGCCCAAAAAGCGCCTGCGGCTGAAACGAAAAAAAGAGCGGCGGTCCCGAGAGGGAAGCCGCCGCTCGCACGAGGTGCCCGAACAGGCGGGGGCCTCGCGAACTTGAGGCGACTTGGTGCGCGTTCCGTGCCATCACAAGCGTGCGGAACTTCACGTCGATCGTGCGTCGCGCAACTCGCGCCGCCGGCTAGTCGAGTGGCCAGTCATGGCATCATCGCTGCGACGTGCTGACCCAGCTCGGCCGCTACCAGGTGGATCGCATGCTCGCGCGCGGCGGCATGGGCGAGGTCTACCTGGGCCGCGTCGTCGGTGCGCATGGCTTCGAGCGCCCGATCGTCATCAAGGTCATCCGGACGGAGCTGCTCGCGAACGAGCGCGTCGCGCTGATGTTCGTCGACGAAGCGCGCCTCGCCGCCGGCCTTCACCACCGAAACATCGTCCAGATCCTCGACTTCGATCTGTTCGACGGCGGCGCGTTCCTCGTCTGCGAGCACGTCGACGGCATCGACCTGCGGACACTCCTTCGCCACCTGCGCGCGCCGCCGCGCTACGACATCGCCGTCTCGATCATCGCGGAGGTCGCGACCGGCCTGCACGCCGCGCACGAGGCGACCGGTGAGGACGGCACGCCGCTGCAGCTCGTCCACCGCGACGTCTCGCCCTCGAACGTTCTGCTCGGCACCGCCGGCGAGGTCAAGATCGCCGACTTCGGCGTCGCGAAGGCGCGCTCGCGCAGCTACCACACGGTCTCCGGCTCGATCAAAGGCAAGGCACCGTACATGGCGCCCGAGCAGATCCTCGGCGAGCCGCTCGATCGCCGCGCCGACATCTTCGCGTGCGGCGTGCTCCTGTTCGAGGTCTCGACGCGCACGCGCCTCTACTCCGCGCACAACAACGCCGTCGCGATGACCGAGATCCTGCACGGCACGGTGCCCGACCCGGCCGAGCGCCGCCCCGGCTATCCGCGCGAGCTCGCCGCGATCGTCCGCCGCGCGCTCGCCCGCGATCCCGCCGACCGCTACCCGACCGCCGCCGCGCTCGTCGACGATCTCGATCAGCTCGCCCACGCGCATCGCTGGAGCTCGTCGCGCGCGGCCGTCGGCGATCTCGTGCGCGTGATCCGCGAGCGCGCCGCCGCCGAACCCGCGGAGGCCGTCGCGTGAGCGCCCCCGCGCCGCTGCCCGTCGAGCAGGTCGGCCCGTACCGCCTGCTGCGCGCGATCGGCGCAGGGGGCTCCGCGCGCATCGACCTCGCGCGCATCGATCGCGCGTACGGCTTCCAGCGCCACGTCGTCGTCAAGCGCCCGCTCGAGCACCTGCGCGACGATCCGCGCGTCGCCGCATCCCTCCACCGCGAGGCGCGCATCGGCGGCCGCCTCCGCCACCCGAACCTCGTCGCCGTCCTCGACGCCGGCGTGCACGACGGCTACGACTACCTCGTCCTCGAGTACATCCACGGCACGTCGCTGCGCGGGCTGATGCAGAGCGACGCGCCGCACACGGTGCGCGACCTCCCGCTCGCGAACGCGCTCGCGATCGCCGTCGACATCGCGCGCGGCCTCCACGCCGCCCACGAGCTGACCGACGAGAGCGGCGCGCCGCTCGGCCTCGTCCACCGCGACATCTCGCCCGGCAACGTGCTGCTCGCCGTCGACGGCTCGGTCAAGGTCTCCGACTTCGGCATCGCGAAGGAGACGCGCGTCTCGACGCTCTCCGGCTCGATGCACGGCACCGTCACCTACATGGCGCCCGAGCAGTGTCGCGGCCACGCGTTCGATCGCCGCGCCGACATCTTCTCGCTCGGCGTGATCCTCCACGAGCTGATCACGCATCGCCGCCTGTTCCTCGCCGACAACGACGTCGCGTCACTTCATCGCGTGCTCTCCGGCGAGGTCACGCGCCCGCGCGCGCTCGTCCCCTCGCTGCCGGCCGAGCTCGAGCAGATCGTGATGACCGCCGTCGCCGGCGATCCGGCCGCCCGCTTCGCGACCGCGCGCGAGCTCGCCGACGCGCTCGAGGCCTTCGCGGCGCGCGAGGGCATCGTGTTCGGCGCCCGCCTCGTCGCCCGCTCCGTCGAGGAGGTCGCCGGTGCACGCCAGGCACCGTGGATCGCGTCGACGACGGTCGTCGATCCGCCGCGCCGCGCCGAGCCGTCGCTCGTCGCCGTGATCGAGTCGCTCGCGGACCCGGGCGAGGAGATCGGCGTGCAGTTCGGCCCGAGCGATCCGCGCACGCTCGAGGAAGGCGAGGTGCCGTCGTCGCCGGCCGCGACGCGCCCGCTGCCCGCACACGGGGCCGCGCACGCCCGCTCGCGCCGCCGGCTCGCACTGTGGGCCGCCGCGAGTGCGGCGGTGGGCGTCGCGCTCGCGCTCGTGGCCACGCGGTCGCTGCGCCACCGCGACGACGGCACGGTGCACGTGCAGGCGCCGACCACGCCCGCGCGCGCACCGGAGAGCGCCCCCGCAACCGAGCCCGCAACCGAGCCCGCAACCGAGCCCGCAAGCGAACCCGCGCCCGCCGCCGAAATCGCGCCCGCGGCCGAAACCGCGCCCGCCGCCGCGCCCCCGCCCGTCGCCGCGCCCGCGCCCGTCGCCGCGCCCGCGACCGTCGAGGCGGCCGCCCCCGCACCGACCCTCACGGCCGTGCCGAAAAAGCCGCGCCACCATTCAACCCGCGGCCCTGCCGCCGGGTCCAACGTGCAGGCGGTCGCCCCGCCGCCCGAGCCTGCCGGATCCGCGCGAGCGCCCACGCAGGTCGAGTGGAAGCCCACGATGCTGCTGCCCAGCGACAAGCCGACGAGCGACAAGCCCAAGTGATCCGCGCGCTCGTCATCGTGCTCGTGCTCGCACCGACCGTCGCTCGCGCGCAGGAAGCGGGCAGCGGTGCGGCGCCCTCGCCCCCGCCCTCCGGCAGCGCCAGCGCCGACTCCGCCGACGCGCACCTCGCGAAGGCGCGCGAGCTCCACGCCAGGGGAGACTTCGCCCACGCGCGCGACGAGCTCCTCGCTGCCTACGCGCTCGCCTCGCGCCCCGAGCTGCTGTTCGCGCTCGGCCAGGTCGAGCTGAACCTCGGGCACTACCGCGCCGCGATCGACTACTACGACAAGTTCCTCGCGACGAACCCCGCCGAGGACCAGGCCGCGCTCGCGCAGCAGGCGATCGGCGCGGCGCGCCTCGAGCTCGACCGCCCGCCGCCGCCACCGCCGCCGAAGCCGGCGCCGCCGAAGGTCTTCGCGCACCGCTGGGACAGCATCGACTCGACGCTCGTCGCCGTCGGCGGGCTCGCGGCCCTCGTCGGCGGCGCGCTGCTCTACGACGCCCACGCGCTCGACGGCGATCACGCGGGGACGCTGCACACGTACGACGAGCGGTTCGCGCGCGCCGAGACGCGCCGGCTCGAGGGCATCATCGGGATCTCGGCGGGCGTCGCGCTCGCGGCGGCGGCGCTCGTGCGCTGGCGCGTGACGGACGTCGAGGTGCACCTCGACGCGCGCGGCGACGGTGGCGCGGTCACCTGGGGGCGCGCGTGGTGAGGCGAGCCAAGGTCCTCGCGCTGCTCGCGCTCTCCGCGTGCCTGCACGATCACTACACGTGCGAGACCGACAGCGACTGCGACCTCGGCGTCGCGGGGCGCTGCGAGGCGGACCACCACTGCACGCAGCTCGACACGACGTGCCCGACCGAGCGCGCCTACACGCCGCACTCCGGCGCCGAGTCGGGCGTGTGCTTTGCCGGCCAGGTCGCGCTCGCGAACCCGTGCGCGCCGGATCAGCCAGCGGCGGACCCGAGCGCGTGCGCGGCGAGCGTGTGCGCGACGCTGCCGTCGTGCTGCTCGACGATGTGGACGGAGGCGTGCGTGCTCGAGGCGCAGCGGACGTGCGGCATCGCGTGCGATACGCGGCTCGCGATCACGGCGACGCGCGGCGCGCGCACCGACCAGTGGCTCGCCTCGACGCGCGACGGCACCACGTGGCAGGTCACGGCGCGCGGCAGCGCGGAGGTCGAGGCGTACGTCGCGCCCGCGCCCGGCGGGACCGCACCGCGGCTCGCCACGATCGCGAACGGCATGCTCGCGCTCGACGACCAGCCGGTGCTCGCGCTCGCCGCCGATCGCACGTACGGTGATGTCACGTCGACGGATGCCGAGCGCTCGCTGCGCGACACGCTCTCGCTCGCGTCGGTCGACGCGAGCAACGTGCAGCACGAGCAGCTGGTCGATGTCGCGACCGGCCGGATCCGCAGCCTCGGCGGCCCGGCGCTGCGCCAGGTGTGGGGCGACTACGATCACGACGCATTTCCCGACCTCGTCGCGATCGCCGGCAGCCACTACGACATGCTCAAGAACGACGAGACCTCGGCGCACGTGCGCACGTTCGCGCAGGTGTTCGACAGCGTCGTCACCGGCCTGTCGACCGCCGGCTCGCCCGCGATCCGCACGCTCGCGTGGGGCGACCTCCAGGGCGATCGCGAGCTCGATCTCGTCGTGTTCGGCGACTCGATCCGCATCCACAAGGGCGCGCCGACCGGCGTGCCCGACATCGCGACGACGTTCGACTGCAACCCGCCGACGAGCCCGCCCGGCGTGTGCGGCGCCGGCTCCGGCAGCAACGGCACCGGGTCCGCCGCGTTCTCCGGCGCGGTGCTCCCCGACGGCTCGGGCGCGGATCTCGTCGCCGCGACGTTCCCCGCGCGCGGGCTCTACCGGATCCGCAACGCGACCGGCACGAGCGAGGTCACGGCGCTCTCGCTCGACGGCAGCGTCTCGCCGAACAGCGCGATCATCGCGGTCGTCGTGCGCGATCTCGACGGCGACCACGCGCTCGACGTGCTCGCGATCGACCAGCAGCTCGACTTCTACGTCGCGCTGTCGAAGACCGACCCGACGCTCACGCACCTCGTCGAGGTCTCGCCTTTCGGCGGCGTGCTCGTGCCGCCCGCGAACGGCTTCTCGACCGTGCGCGTGTCGGCGAGCGGCGCGCTCATTCCTTGAGGCCGTGCCGCTGCAAGAGGTCGATCAGGTGCGAGCGATCCATGCGCGCAGTGCGCGCGGCGAGCGAGACGTTGCCGTTGGCCTCCGCCATCAGGCGTGTCAGGTAGCTGCGCTCGAAGTCGCCGACGACCTGCGCGCGGGCGTCCTTGTACGGCGGCAATGGCCCGTCGGTCTCGGTGGCGGCGAGGTCGCCCGCGAGCTCCGACGACGGCCCGACGACGAGTGCCGCCTCGACCGCGTTGCGCAGCTCGCGCACGTTGCCGGGCCACGAGTGCTTCTGCCAGCGCGCGAGCAGCTCGCTGCCGAACAGCGCCTCGATCGAGCCGGCCGCGCCGAGCTCGTGTGCGAAGTGCTCGACGAGCAGCGCGATGTCCTGGGATCTTTCGCGCAGCGGCGGGATGCGCAGCACGACGACCGCGAGCCGGTGATAGAGATCGTGCCGGAACCGCGCGCTGTTGACCTCGGCGCGGAGGTCGCGATTCGTCGCCGCGATCACGCGCGCGCCGACCTCGATGTCGGCCGTGCCACCGACGCGCCGGATGCGCCGCCGCTCGAGCACGCCGAGCAGCGCGGCCTGATCCGCGGGCGGCAGCTCGCCGATCTCGTCGAGGAACACGGTGCCCGCACCCGCGCGCTCGAACGCACCGACGTGCACGCGATCCGCGCCCGTGAACGCGCCACGCTCGTGGCCGAACAGCTCCGACGCGAGCAGCGACGACGCCAGCGCGCCGCAGTCGATCGTCACGAGCGGCTCGCGCGCCCTCCCCGATCGCGCGTGCAGCGCCTCCGCGACGCGCTCCTTGCCGGTGCCCGACTCGCCGACGATCAGCACGGACGTCGGCGTGGCCGCGACACGCTCGATATCGCCGAACAGCCGCACCATCTGCGGCGCGCGCGCGCGCATGCCGGCGAACGAGTGCGCGCGATCGTCGAGCGGCACGGTCTTCTTGCCGGCGTCGTCGGCGCGAATGGTCGTCCCGCCGAGCTTGATCAGCGTGCCCGCCGGGACGATCGCCCGCTCGACGCGCACCGCGCCGACGTACGTGCCGTTCGTCGAGCCGAGATCGTGGATCTCGATGCCGCCGCCGACGCCGCGGATCTCGAGATGGTACCGCGACACCGTGAAGTCGGCGAGCGCGAGCGCGTTGTCCTTCGCGGTGCCGACCGCGATCGCCTCGGTCGACACGGCATGCTTGCCGCGATCCGGACCGTCGACGATCTCGACGCGCAGCGTGGTGACCACCTGCTCGTGCGCGCGCGTCTGGACGTGGGTTTCGTTCGAGTCGGCCATCTGCATTGTCGGGTGTCCCCTACAACGGTGCAGGTAGGACCCGACACAACCTGACCCAGTTAAGCACACAACTGCGCGAGATCCGTGTGGCCCGGTGCTTGCTGATACGCGCTCCACCATGCGGACCTCCGCCGTGCTCCTCCTGTGGCTCGCCGCGTGTGGCACCGACCACGCGCCGCCGCCGCCCGACGCACCCACCGCCGACCCGACGCTCCACTACCTGTCGCCGACCGAGCACCTGACGCGCGCGTCGCTCGCGCTGCGCGGGGTGCGGCCGAGCGTCGCCGACCTGCAGGCGGTCGCGGCGGACCCGACGCAGCTGCCCGCGATCGTCGATCGCTACCTCGCGACGCCCGAGTTCGGCGCGACGATCGAGGACCTCCACAACGAGCAGCTGCTGATGCGCCTCGAGCAGCCGCAGTTCACGATGCAGCCGGTCGCCGGCACCGCGACCGCGGGCGCGACGTTCCTGCAGCTCAACACGAGCGTCTACGAGGAGCCGCTGCGCCTCATCCGTGAGATCGTCACGAACGACCGCCCGTACACCGACATCGTCACGGCCGACTACACGATGGCCGACGGCCTCGTCGCCGCGATCTGGGGCTACCCGCACGCGACCGCGCCCGATCAGTGGGAGAGGACGAGCTATCCCGACGCGCGCGGCGCCGCGGGCATCCTCTCGACGAGCGCGTTCTACGAGCGCTGGCACTCGACCGGCTTCAACTTCAACCGCGGCCGCGCGAACGAGATCTCGCGCGCCCTGCTCTGCCACGACTTCTTGACCTCCGACATCGTCCCCGACACGTCGATCGACCTCTCGAACCCCGACATCGTCGCGAACGCGGTCGTGCAGAACCCGTCGTGCGCGGGCTGCCACCAGACGCTCGATCCGCTCGCGAGCTACCTGTTCCCGTTCAAGGGCAACCTCACCGTCGGCCAGATCACGGCGTACCCGCTCCCGTGGTACCTGCCGAACCAGACGAACCGCTGGCAGACGACGAACAAGCGCCCGCCGATGTTCTTCGGTGACACGGCGAGCGGGCTCACCGGCCTCGGCCAGGCGATCGCGCAGGACCCGCGGTTCGCGCGCTGCGCGGCCGTGCACTTCGCGTCGTACTTCACGGAGGTCCCCGAGGATCAGCTGCCCGCGGACTGGATCGCGCAGCTGCAGCAGCAGTTCGTCGCGAGCAACTACTCCGCGAAGCAGCTCGCGAAGGCCGTCGTGCTCTCCGATGCGTTCCGCGTCTCGCACGACACCGACGCGACGAAGGCCGAGGGCGTCGTCGGCTATCTCAAGACGCGGCCCGAGCAGATGTCGCGCATGCTGACGGATCTCACCGGCTATCGCTGGCAGGCGACCTCGAACGCGCAGGTCCGCGGCATGCCCGTCGGCACCGGAGATCTGTTGCAGGGGGACTTCGTCGGCTTCCGCGTGCTCGCGGGCGGCCTCGACAACTACTTCGTCACGCAGCCGGTGTTCACGATGAACGCGACGTCGAGCCTCGTCGCGCGCGCCGCCTCGGCCGCCGCCGCCGACTTCGTCGTCGAGCACGACGCCACCGCCGCCCCCGCGGATCGCACGCTGTTCACGCAGGCCGCCGTCGGCGCGACCGACGAGGCCGCCGTCCGCAAGGAGCTCGTCTACCTCCACGCGCGGATCTTCGGCGAGCTCCACGGCGCGAGCGACCCCGCGATCGACGACGCCTACCAGCTGTTCACGGACGCGCTCGCGGCGAGCGGCGATGCCAAGCGCGCCTGGAAAGTCACCCTCACCGGCATGCTCGGAGACTTCCGGGCGCTGTTCTACTAGGAGCATGCGATGAACCGACGCGATTTCTTCAAGCTCGGCGGCGCCGCGGGCGCGCTCGCCGCCCTCACGCCCCTCGTCATGTCGAAGCGCACGCAGGCCTCGCCGCGCGCGACGAAGTCCCCGAAGCGGCTCGTGCTCGTCATGGCGCAGGGCGGCTGGGACACGACGTGGGCGCTCGATCCCAAGGTGCAGTCGGCGAAGGTCGACGTGCCCGTCGGCGCGGTGCAGCACTTCGGCAACCTCGACGTGTTCACCGATGCGTCGCGCCCGAACGTCACCGCGTTCTTCACGAAGTACGCGCCGCAGACCGCGATCGTGCGCGGCATCTCCGTCGCGAGCGTCGCGCACCGCGAGTGCGTGAAGCGCATGGCGACCGGCACGCGCGAGGAGACGAACCCCGACATGGGCGCGATCGTCGCGCACGACCTCGGCAACGACCTCCCGCTGCCGTATCTCATCCTCGGCGACACCGCGTTCACCGGCGAGTACGCGGTCAGCGCGGGCCGCGTGGGCGCGACGAACCAGATCATCGCGCTGCTCGATCCCAGCCAGGCGTATCCGACCGGCGCCGCGAACCCGTTCGCGCCGAGCGACGCGGAGGACGCGCTGCTCCACCGCTACGCGCAGGCCTCCGTCGATCGCGCGAAGGCGACGCGCGGCGCCGCCGGCTACAACCGCCGCCGACTCGACGACTTCGTCGAGGCGATCGATCGAGGCGAGGCGCTCGAGCCCGTGCGCGCCGGCTTCGGCACCCGCGGCCGCACGCTGCTGCTCGACTCGCAGGTCGGCCTCGCGCTCGACGCGCTCCAGCAGGACATCTCGCGCGCCGTCATGCTCAACACGCGCCTCGCGTGGGACACGCACACGCAGAACGACGACCAGGCCGGCTTCCACGAGTCGACGTTCGCGGGCCTGACCACGCTGATGGATCAGCTCGCCTCGCGCGACGGCTGGCGCGCCGGCACGAAGATGATCGACGACACCGTCGTCGTCTGCTTCAGCGAGTTCTCGCGCACGCCGAAGCTCAACGCGAACATGGGCAAGGACCACTGGCCCGTCACGTCGGCGCTGATCATGGGCGCGGGCATCGCGGGAGGCCGCGCGTATGGCCAGACGACCGACGACATGCAGGCCGTGCCGCAGCAGATCGGCGGCAGCCAGACGACGCTGATGTCGTCGCACTTCGTCGGCGGCGTGCTCGCCGCGTGCGGCGTCGACCCGAGCCAGCACCTGTCGTCGGAGGTGTTCGATGCGTTCGTGGCCTAGCCTGCTGCTCGTCGCCGCCTGCGGCGTCGGCCCCACGCCGGGCGACACGTCGACGCACGTCGATCCGGATACGTGCGCGCGAACGAGCTACCTCGACTACACGTCGTTCGGCCAGCCGTTCCTCGAGAACTGGTGCCGAGGCTGCCACAGCTCCCAGCTGCCGGCCGCGATGCGCCAGATGGCGCCCGCGAACGTGAACTTCGACTCGCTCGACGACGTCCACCACTGGTCGGCCGCGATCGTGCAGCGCGCCGCTGGCAGCGCGGCGACGATGCCGCCGGCGGGCGGGCCGAGCGACGACGAGCGTCAGATGCTCGTCGACTGGCTCGGCTGCGGGGGGAAATGAGCTACCCCGATACGCGGGATTCCTCGCGGTAGGGACCGTCGTGCTTCGCACGCCGGGATCTTCCGCTCGTCAGAAGACGAACGGGTAGCTGAACGAGCCGCCGCTCTGCGTCTTCGCGAACGACGCCTTCTGGACGGCCGCCGCGACACACGCGCCGAGCGACGCGTCGGGCGACGTCTCGACGTTCACGCTGCTCACGCGGCCATCGCCGCCAACCTTGACGTGAACCTTGACCTTGCCCTTGGCCGACGACTTGTCGCCGCACGCGCTGACGCGCGCCTTCACGTTCGCGATGCCCGACGAGATCATCGAGCGGTCGAGCGCGTCCGGCAGGTCGCTGTGACCGCCGCCCGAGGGCGCCGCACCGCCGCCACCGCCGCCGCCCTTCTTCTTGAACTTCGCGCAGCACGCGCCGTCGTAGTTATTCAGCACGCACGAGACCTCGTCGCAGCCGCCGCCGCCCGTATCGGCCGGGGGCGCCGCGGCGTGCGTCTCGTGGGTGGTCGTGGCCGCGTGCGTCTCGGGGTGCGGCGTCGTCGCCGTGCCCGCGTGCGAGGTGTGCGTCTCCGCCTTGGGCGCGGTGTGCGTCTCCGCCTTGGGCGCCGTGTGCGTCTCGGCCGGGTGCGTGTCGGCCGGGTGCGTGTCGGCCGCCGCGACCTGCGTCGCCGAGCCAGCCGCCGCCGCGCTGCCGGTATCGGCCGGCTTCGCCGCGTTGTCGGTCGCGGTGGTCGGGGTCGTCGCCGCGCTGCCGGTATCGGCCGGCTTCGCGGCCTCGGTGGTGGCCGTCTTGTCGGCCGACGCGACCGCCGCCGGCTTGTCCTTCGACTTCATCAGCATGACGACCATGATCACGGCGACGACCGCGAGCAGGCCGACGGCGCCGATCATGATGTAGAGGAGCTTGTTGTTCGCCGACGGACGCGCCGTCGGGACGATCACGGCCGGCTCGGAGAAGCCGCCGCCGCCGAACACCGGCAGGTCGTCGATCGAGCCGATGCCCGCCGAGGCCGGCTTGGCTGCCGCCGCGCCGCCGCCGCCGAGGTACGCGCTCGCCATCGAGCGGATGTCGATGAGGCCGGAGCCTTCGCCGCCCGCCGCGCCGGTCGCGTGACCGGCCGACGACGAGGAGCTCGCCGCGGGCGCCGCGTGCACGGGCTTGTCGCTCGCGAGCTGCGCGAGGTTGTTGAGCGAGAACAGCACGGAGTTCTCGTTGCGCTCGCCGCGCAGCTTGCTGCCGGCTGCCGACGCCTGCGCCGAGGCCGCCGCCGGCTTGCTGCCGAACAGGTCGCCGCCGTCGTCGTCATCGGAGCGCCGCGACGAGGAGCTGCCCGCGGACGCCGCCGCGAACAGATCGCCCGGATCGTTCTTCGTCGTGCCGCCGCCACCGGCGAACTCGTCGCCGCTGCCGAACATCGCGCCGACGGCCGCCGCGCCACCGCCGCCGGAGACGGCTGCCGTGGTGCTGCCCGACGCGACGAGGCCCGCGAACTGATCGACCTGCGCGAGCGGCAGCCAGTCACCGAAGCCTTCGCGCCAGGTGAACGTCTCGCCGTCGATCTCGCCGGAGGCGAACTTCTGCTGGACCTCGCCGGCCGTCAGCGGGCCGACCTGATCCTGGTTGATGACGAGGTGCCAGACCGCGTCGTCGCCGCCGGCGGGTGCGCCGCCGCCGTCGTAGCCGTAGTCATAGACTCGCGTGTCCTTCTCTTGCGGTGCAGGTGCAGCCTCGGCTGCGCCGGCTCCGCCGCGGACGACGATGATGTTGCTGCACTTCTTACAGCGAATCTTGAAGACCTTGCCTTGGACCTTGTCGTCGCTAATCGAGTACTTGGCCTGGCAGGCGTCACAGACGATCTTCATGTGCGTTCCCTACTGTCGCGGTTCGAGCCTACGACCCCCAAGTGGTCCCCCACCTTGGAGAAATGATCGTATCACGAAAAGGGATCGATAAGCCGAATGGTCTCGGCACGATCCGGCCCGACCGAGACCAGACAGAACGGCACGCCGGCCATGCGCTCGATCGTCTCGACGTAGGCGCGCGCCGGCGCCGGCAGGTCGGTGATATCGCGAGCGTCGCTCGGCAGCCGGTCCCAGCCCGGAATCTTCGTGTAGACGGGCTCGGCGCGTACGAGATCTTCGGGGTCGGTCGGCGGCTCGTCGAGCTCCTTGCCGTCGAGCTTGTACGCGACGCACACGCTGACCTCGCCGAGGCCGCCGAGCACGTCGAGCTTCGTCAGCGCGAGGGACTGCATGCCGGAGAGGCGCACGCCCATGCGCAGCGCGGGAAGATCGAGCCAGCCGCAGCGGCGCGGGCGCCCGGTCACGGCGCCGAACTCGCCGCCGATCTTGCGGAGCCGCTCGCCCATCTCGCCGTGCAGCTCCGTCGGGAACGGGCCCTCGCCGACGCGGGTCGCGTACGCCTTCGTGATGCCGACGACGGTGTCGACCTGCGTCGGGCCGATGCCCGCGCTCTGACACGCGCCGGCCGCGATCGTCGAGCTCGACGTCACGTACGGGTACGTGCCGTGATCGACATCGAGCAGCGAGCCCTGCGCGCCCTCGAACAGGACGTGGCGGCCGTCGTGAATCGCGCGCGCGACCTCGCGACCGGCCTCGCCGGTGTGCGGCCGCAGCCGCTCTCCCGCGGCGAGCGCGTCGTCGGTCCATTTCGCGATCTCGGCCTTCGTCGGCGCGGTGCCGCCGAGGTGCTCGATCACGGGAACGAGATCCTCGACGTTCGCCGCGAGCAGCGCGCGGAAGCGCTCGGGCTTGAGCAGATCGCGCACGCGGATGCCGCGCCGGGCGACCTTCATCTCGTACGCGGGGCCGATGCCCCGGCGCGTCGTGCCGATCGACTTGCCCTGCTTGGCGCTGAAGTCCTCGCGCAGGCCGTCGATCAGCTTGTGGTAGGGCAGGATCACGTGCGCGCCGAGGCCGACCAGCAGCTCGCCGCGCATGAGGAGGCCGCGCTCCTGGCAGCCCTTGACCTCTTCGAGCAGCGTGTGCGGATCGATCACCATGCCGTCGCCGAGCACGCACGCCTTGCCCGGATGGCAGACGCCCGACGGTACCAGGCGCGTGATCAGCTTCTTGCCGTCGATCACGAGCGTGTGGCCCGCGTTCGCACCGCCGCCGTAACGGACGACCATGTCGGCCCGCTCGGTGAACAGGTCGACGACCTTACCCTTGCCTTCATCGCCCCATTGGGCGCCGACGACGATGACGACTGACATCTACGTCGTCTGTAATAGCGCGATCAGCGCCCCGGTGTCGCCCGCCACGGCCGCCTCGATCGCCGCTTTTGCGCTGCGCCGGGAGTCATCGGAAAACCTCAGCTGATCTCCGACGATCGCCGCATCGAGGCCCGCCCCGCGCAGCCACGCGGAATCTGCATCACCCTGGACGACCACGCGCAGCCCGGCCGCCCGCAGCGTTCGCGCGAGCGCGGGATCGGCCACCGCCACGCCGAGCGGCCCTCGCGGCGCCGCGACCCCGGCCTGGCGCTGCGCCTGCGCGACCGCCTCGAGGTCGATCGCGAAGCCGACCGCGTGCATCGGCCGGCCGTACTTGCCGAGCAGCTCGTCGTAGCGGCCGCCGCGCGCGATCGCATCGGGCGCACCGCCCGCGTACACCGCGAGCTTGCCGCCCGTGTAGTAGTCGAACCCGCGCAGGTCGCCGAGATCGATCGTGACCTCGACCTGCTCGCCGACCTTCGCGCGAAACGCTTCGATCACCGCGATCATCTCGTCGAACGCGCCGGTGACGCCCGCCGGCCACGTCAGCGCGCGGGCGCGCTCGAGCACCTTCGGCGCCGGTCCCCACAGCGTGACGAGCTCCTGCGCCAGAGGATCGTCGCTCGCCGCGCGCACGCCCGCTCGATCCTTGCGCGCGATCGCCGCCGCGAGCCGCTCGGGATCCGCCGCGCGCGCGAGCACGGCCGACGCCGGAGCGACGTGACCGAGATCGATCCGCACCTCGGGCAGATCGAGCGCGCGGACCGCCGACCACGCGACGGCGAGCACCTCGGCATCCGCGTCGCGATCGGGCGCGCCGACGAGCTCGATCCCCGCCTGCAGCATCTCGCGCTGCCCCGCCTCGCCGGCGAGCCGCGTGACCGCTCCCTCGTAGCAGAGGCGGATCGGCGGCGGCACGTCGGCCATGCGCGTCGCGACGAGCCGCGCGATCTGCGGCGTGATGTCGGGGCGCAGCGCGACGATCTGCCCGGTGCCCGGCTCGACGAACCGCACGGCCGCCGCGCGCGACGACGCACCGAGGCCGCGCTCGAGCACGTCGCTGACCTCGAAGTACGGCGTGATCACGCGCTGGTAGCCCCACGCCTCGAACACGCTGACCGCGCGATCGGCGAGCGCACGGCGGCGCGCCGCTGCACGCGGCAGAAAATCGCGAACGCCCGACGGCAAGCGGATCGTGGTCACGCCGGAACTCTACTACTTGACGGCAACTCATCGTATCGTGGCAAGCGGTGAGCGAATCGACGATCGCTGCGCTCCTGGACGCGATTCCAGCGCCCGTCTTCTACAAGGACGCGGCCGGCATCTACCGCGGGTGCAACAAGGCGTTCGAGGCTTACCTCGGCAAGCCGCGCGCGGAGATCATCGGCAAGGACGTCTACCAGCTCTCGCCGAAGGAGCTCGCCGACGTCTACAAGGCCGCCGACGACGCGCTGTTCGCCTCCCGCGGCACGCAGATGTACGAGGCGCGCGTGCGCTACGCCGACGGCTCGTATCACGACGTCATCTTCCACAAGGCGACGTTCGACGGCCCCGACGGTGCGCTCGCGGGCATGATCGGCACGATCCTCGACATCACGACGCGCAAGCAGGCCGAGGCCGCGCTCGCCGAGTCCGAGGCGCGCTATCGCGCGGTGGTCTCCGCGCTCGGCGAAGGCATCGTGCTCGTCTCGCGCGACGGCCGCGTGCTCGCGTGCAACCCCGCCGCGCGCGCGATCCTGCGCATGGACGAGGCCGCGCTGCTCGCCGGCACGCCCTGGCCGCTCGTCGGCGACGACGGTACGCCGATCGCGCTCGCCTCCGCGCTCGCCGCCGGCAGCGACGTGATCGCGCGCGTGCTCGCGCTGCGCCACGCCGACGGCTCGCGCGCTTGGATCTCGCTGTCGACGCGCCCGATCGCGACCGAAGGCACGATCGTCGTCTCGTTCGCCGACATCACCGAGCGCCGCATGTTCCAGCAGCAGCTCGAGCACGCCGCGTTCCACGACGCGCTGACCGGCCTGCCCAACCGCAAGCTGTTCATGCAGCGCCTCGACCACGCGCTCGAGCTCGCGCGCCGCCGCGACGAGCGTGTCGCGGTCGCGTTCGTCGATCTCGACGGCTTCAAGGCCGTCAACGACACCCACGGCCACGAGGCTGGCGACCGCCTGCTCGCCGCCATCGGCAAGCGCCTCGCCGACGCGCTGCGCGGCTCCGACCTCGTGGCGCGCATCGGCGGCGACGAGTTCTGCGCGATCCTCACCGGCATCGCCGACCACAGCGCCGCGCGCTCGATAGCGCAGCGCCTGCTCGACGCGATCACGCCCGCGATCGATCGTCCGAACGTCACCGCCAGCATCGGCCTGTCACTGTTCCCCGACGACGCGACCGAGCCGGCGATCCTCCTGCGCCACGCCGACGCCGCGATGTACCGCGTGAAGACCAGCGGCAAGAACGCGATCGGCCTCTACGCGATGTAGAACCGCAGCTCGCCGAACGCGAACGCGTGATCGAGATCCGCCTCGGCGACGACGCCGAGCACGGGATAGCCGCCGGTCGTCGGATGATCGGGCCCGAGGATGATCGGCGTGCCGTCCGCCGCGACCTCGATCGCGCCGCGCACCATCGGCCGGCTCTGCTCGCGATAGCCGGCGACGCGCGGGATCGTCGCCCCCGCGAGCTTCGTCCCGGTTCGCGAGGCGAGCCCCGCGCGATACGGCTCGCGACACAGCACGTCGAGTGCGTCGGGCCCGAACGCGTCGAGATCGGGCCCCGGGATCACGCGGACCGCGCGTTCGACGAGCGCCGGAGGCGGTGGCGTCGTCGTGCGGGGCTCGTTCGCGGGTGCGAGTGGATCGCCCTTGCGCAGTCGCTGGCCGGGGAGCGCCCCGTAGCCGCCGAGCACGCGCCACGCCGCGATGCCACCGCGCACCGCGAGGTACGTCCACCCGCGGTCCTTGATCCGCAGCTCCTGGCCAGGCTCGAGCGCCGTCGTCGCCTCGGGCGTCGCGAGCTCGACGTGCACGTCTGCGGTGATGACGAGCTCCCCGGCGACTTCGATCGCGACCGCGTCGTCGCGATTGCCGGCGCGCCGGTTCGCCGCGACGAGGCGCGACCGCACGACCGCGCCGCCGGGCGGCACGCCTTCGTGCATGTGCCCGGTGCGCCCGAGGTCCTGAATCGACACCTCGCCGACCGCGTAGGTCACGCGCAGCGGCGTCATCGCGCGAACCTCACGCGGTCGCCGAGCTGCAGGCGCGCGCCATCGGGGCCGAACATCGGCTCCGCGACGCGGCCCATCAGGTGCCAGCCGCCCGGCGACTCGCCCGGATACACCGCGGTGAACACGTCGGCGATCGCGAGCGAGCCGGCCGGCACGCGCGGGCGCGGCGTCGCGCGGCGCGGCAGCACGAGCGCCGGATCGAGGCCGGTCAGGTACGCGAAGCCCGGGCGAAAGCCGATCGTGTCGACGGTGTACGTCGCGGCCGCGTGGCGCTCGATCACCTGGGCCACGGACAGACCGGTCTGCTCGGCGACGTGCGCGAGATCGTCGCCATCGTAGGTCGCGTGCAGCACGTGCTCGCGCGGCGGCTCGCCCGCGTCGTCGTCGAGGAGCAGCTCGCCCGGCGCGGGCACGCCGGCGAAGTACACCGCGACGTCCTCGCGCGCGACGACGACATCGACGGCACCCGGCCACGCACGCGCGGCACGGACGATCGATCGCGCGGAGGCGCCGGCGGGCCGCGCGAAACGAATCGCGCGCTCGCCGAGCGGCACCCACTCAACGCGCATCCAGCGCCTCGCGCACCGCGCGCGCGATCGCGAGGGAGCCCGGCGTGTCGCCGTGGACGCAGACGACATCGCACTCGGCGTCGGAATCGAGCTGGCGTGCCCGCGCCGCCGCGAGCGCCGGCTCCTCGATCAACGCGCCCGGCTCGGTGCGCGGGACGAGCGAGCCGTCGGGACGCGTCGCGCGGTCGGCGAAGCCCTCGCGCAGGTAGCGCAGGCCGGCCGCGACGGCCGCGTCGTGCAGCGCGCCGCGCGGCGGACCGATCACGGCGACCGTGCCGAGCGCCGCGACCGCGCCTTCGATCACCGCGCGCGCGAGCGCCGGGTCGCGGTTCGCGTCGTGGTAGAGGGCGCCGTGCGGCTTGACGTACGCGACGCGCGACGCGAGCGCGGGCTCGCCGCCATCGCGCGGTGCGAATCCCGCGTTCGGTGCGAGCAGCGCGAGCCGCGCACACTGCTCGCGCACCGCCATCGCGAGGGCGGCGGGCGCGATCGCGATCGTGCGGCGGCCGAAGCCCTCGCGATCCGGATACGAGGGATGCGCGCCGACCTCGCGGGCGACCGCGAGCACGCGGCGCATCGAGGCGTCGTCGCCGGCGTGGCCGCCGCACGCGATGCACACGATGTCGGCGAGCTGCCACAGCGCGGGCGGCTCGTCGTCGTGCTCGCCCGCGTCGAGGTTCAGCTTCACGCCATCAGTTTACCGGCGGCGGCGGCGCAGCACGAGGCCGAGCGCGAGCGCGAGCGCGCCCAGGCCGCTGGAGCCGCCCGCGTTGCAGCCGGCGGAGATGTCCTGGTCGTACTGGTCGTGGGTGTCGCCGCCGTCTCCGCTCTGCGGCATCGTGCCCGTGCCGCCGCCGCTGCTGTCGCTGCCGCCGGTCGCGGCCGCCGGAACGACGGTCAGTGCGAGGTTGACCTGGCCGAGCGTCGTCGCGCCGTCCGTGAGCGTCAGCGGCTCGAACACGGCGGTCTCGTCGGCGGTCGCGGGCGTCATCACGTCGAACGCGATCTCGCCCATGGCGCCGGCGGCGATGTCCGTGCCGAGCGTCGTGATCTGCGTGGCGTCGAGCCAGCTGTCGTCGTGGAGCTGCGTCGTCGCGGGCGCGACGAGCGCGGCGCTCGCCGGCCAGTCCATCGTGCTGTTGTTCTCGATCGTCAGCGTGAAGTGCGCGCGCGTCGCGGGAGGCGCGGTGTCGGGGCCGTCGATCGACACGACGTTCGCCGGCACGTCCGCGTGCTGCACGCACGAGGCGCCCGTCGCGAAGCCGGTCGCAGGCGACTGCCGCAGGCGCGACTCGGTCTGCGGGCCGTAGTCGCCGTCCTCCGCGATCTGGTCGGCGGGGTGGTTGCGGTTCCACAGCTTCTGGAACGCGAGCACGTCCTGGCCGCGGATGTCGGGCGAGCTCGTGTGATCGAAGTGGACGCTGTCGCCGGGCACGTCGTGCTTCCAGCCGTGCGCGCTCATCGAGGTCACGACCGAGGACCAGTTCGCGAGATCGAGCGCGCGGCCGCTCTCGTGGTTGGACTTGCCGACGGTCGCGGCGGCGCTGATGCCGCAGCGTCCGTTCAGGTACCAGCGATAGAGCAGGTACTGCTGTGCGATCGTGCGGAACGCGCTGTTGACCTGCACGGAGTGCGAGGCGGCCTCCGACATCAGATCGCTCTTCGCGCCCGCCGCGAGGTACGGCAGCACGGAGTTGTTCGTGATCGTCAGGTTGCCGCCCGGCGCGAAGCTCGTCAGGCCGCCCGGGTGCTCGCAGGCGATCTCGTCGGAGATCTGCCGCGACAGTCCGATCACGACGGAGGTCGAGCAGCCGCTCGAGGTGTAGTCCGCGACCGTCGAGTTGCTCGCGACCTGACTCGTCGCGGGCTCGCTATCGAGTGCGCAACCGGGGAGCAGCGCGATGGGGACCGCGCACAGCAACCTGGAGATTGCAGTCCCGGCGCGGGACGCGGCGATTCGAGCAGTTGGCTGGATGGCGGCCATGGTGCCGCTCGATGCATTCAAGCGACGTGCTGTCCATGCTGTGCCGCGGCATGCACATCGAGTGCAGTGCTACAGCGGCGACGGCACGTGAACGAACTGCGCGTCGAGCGCGAAGCGCGTGTGTAGCTCGTCGGCGAGGCGCATCGGGCCGAACACTTCGGTCGCGACGTGTCCCGCCGCGACGAGCGTGATCTGCAGCTCCTTCGCGAGATCGCCCGCGCGCTCCGCGAGCTCGCCGGTCAGGAACAGATCGCAGCCGGCGGCGGCCGCCGCCTCGAGCAGATCGCTCGCCGCGCCCGAGCACACGCCGATCTTCTTGACGGTGTCGGGCCCGTACGGAAACACGAACCGCGGCGGTGCGCCCGCGCAGACCGCGCTCGCGATGCGCGCGATCGCATCGCCCTTCGACATCGGCGTCACGGTTCCCGCGAGCCCGAGCGCGACGCCCTTGACCTCGCCGAACCACGTGCGTTGCTCGAGGCCGAGCGCGTCCGCGATGCCGGCGTTGTTGCCGAGCCGCGCGTGCTTGTCGAGCGGCAGGTGATACGCGGCGAGCGAGACGTCGTTGCCGAGGAGCAGCTTGAGCCGCAGCCGCATCGGCCCGGTGATCTTCGCGATGCCGCCGCCCCACACGAGGCCGTGATGCACGACGATCAGGTCGGCGCCGAGCTGGACCGCGCGCCCGATCAGCTCCGCCGATGCCGACACGCCGGTGACGACGCGCTCGACCTCCATCGCGCCCTCGACCTGCAGGCCGTTCGGCGCGTAGTCGCGAAACCGCTCGATCTCGAGGACGGTATCGAGATGGCCGACGACGTCGCGCACGTTCACGGGCACGCCGCGAGCGTACTACCGTTTGCCGATCATCGAGCCAAAACGCATGGATCGACCCGGGCAATCCCGTGGTATCTCAACCGCATGGCCCCGGTGAAGAAGTCCGACACGCAGCCGGAATACAAGACGATGAGCGGCATCCCGCTCAAGACGACCTACACGCCCGACGATCTCAAGGGCTGGTCGTACGCCGAGAAGCTCGGCGACCCGGGCAGCTATCCGTTCACGCGCGGCCCGCATCAGACGATGTATCGCGGCAAGCCGTGGACGATGCGCATGTTCGCGGGCTTCGGCACGCCGGAGGACACGAACAAGCGCTTCAAGTTCCTGCTCGACAGCGGCCAGACCGGGCTGTCGACCGCGTTCGATATGCCCACGCTGATGGGCTACGACCCGGACCACCCGCGCTCGCTCGGCGAGGTCGGTCGCGAAGGCGTCTCGGTCGGCAACATCGACGACATGACGCGCCTGTTCGGCGACATCCCGCTCGATCAGGTGTCGACGTCGATGACGATCAACGCGCCGGCCGCCGTGCTGCTCGCGCTCTATGTTGCCGTGGCGGAAGGTCAGGGCGTCTCGCCCGACAAGCTGCGCGGCACGCTGCAGAACGACATGCTCAAGGAGTTCATCGCGCAGAAGGAGTGGATCAGCCCGATCCGCGGCCACATGCGGATCATCCGCGACATGCTCGTGTGGTGCACGCGCACGATGCCGCAGTGGAACACGATCTCGATCAGCGGCTATCACATCCGCGAAGCCGGAGCGACCGGCGTGCAGGAGCTCGCGTTCACGATCGCCGACGGCATCGGCTACGTGCAGCTCGGCATCGAGGGCGGCCTCGACGTCGACGAGTTCGCTCCGCGCCTCTCCTACTTCTGGGACGTCCACAACGACTTCTTCGAGGAGATCGCGAAGTTCCGCGCCGGCCGCCGCATGTGGGCCAAGATCCTGCGCGAGCGCTTCGGCGCGAAGAACCCGAAGAGCTGGCTCTTGCGCACGCACGCGCAGACCGCCGGCGTGTCGCTGATGGCGCAGCAGCCGCTGAACAACGTCGTGCGCACGACGATGCAGGCGCTCGCCGCCGTGCTCGGCGGCACGCAGTCGCTGCACACGAACAGCTACGACGAGACGTACGCGCTGCCGACCGAGGACGCCGCGCAGCTCGCGCTCCGTACGCAGCAGCTGATCTATGAAGAGACGGGCGTCGCGAACGTCGCGGACCCGCTCGCCGGCAGCTACTTCATCGAGACGCTGACGGATCAGGTCGAGGCTGCCGCGTGGGAGTACATCCACAAGATCGACGCGATGGGCGGCATCGTGAAGGCCGTCGAAGAGGGTTACCCGCAGCGCGAGATCGCGCGCGCGGCGTTCGAGTTCCAGCGCGAGGTCGATAGCGGCAAGCGCTCGATCGTCGGCGTGAACAAGTACGTCAGCGAGAACGAGGGCGACAACATCCCGACCCTGAAGATCGACCACGAGGTGGAAGCGCAGCAGATCGATCGCACGAAGGCGTTCCGCACGCAGCGCGACAAGGCGGCCGTCGAGCGGTCGCTCGCCGCGGTGCGCGCCGCGCTCAAGGACGACAAGCAGAACGTCATGCCGCCGATCCTCGACGCCGTGAAGGCGCGCGCGACGCTCGGCGAGATCTGCGATCTGTTCCGTGCCGAGCTCGGCGAGTACCGCGACCCCGCCTATCTATAGAAGGCGCGCGAGCGGCAGCAGCTCGACATCGAACGGCGGCAGCCGGCGCAGCTCGCCATCGATCAGGATCAGCTCGGCCGCACCGGGCAGCGGTGGCGCGACCCCGAGGTCGTACGTCACGTCTCCGCGCCGCGGATCGAAGCGCAGCGTGCGAATCCCGCCGTGCTTGCGCGCGTGCGCGCCGGGCAGCGCCCACACGCCGAGCTCCTGCACGCACTTCGCGTGGCCCGAGTGACCGGCGATCTGCGTGATCGGCGGCAGCGTGCGCGGATCGAAGCGGCGAGGACGCTCGGCGTGAAACATCGAGCCGGTCGCGGGGTTACTCGGCCGGTGATAGAGGAGCCCCCCGCCCTCCTCGCCCGGCGGCCCGGCGTGATGCAGCGGCGCGAGCGACAGCGGCGCGAGGGCACCGCGCTCCCAGTCCGTCGCGACGCGCTCGACCGCCGCCGCGAGGTGCGCCTCGAGCGCCGCCGCGATCGCGAGCGGATCGGCGGGCGCGCCGAGCAGCGCGAGCTCGCGCGTCGTCACGCCCGCGTGCGTCAGCAGCGCGACGCGCCCGTCGAGCAGCTCACCCGTCGCCGCGAGATGAAAGCGGCCCGCGAGCAGCAGCTCCATGACGAGCGCGCGCTGCTCGCTCGTGAAGCTCGCGTAGTCCCGTCCGATCACGCCGGCGGCCGGCAGCCCGGGATAGCGTGCCGCGAAGTCGTGCGGCGCGAGCCGATGCGAGGCCTCGCGCGCCTCCGCAAACTCGGCGTCGCTGATCGTCGCGAGCTCCATCACGCGCGCCGCGTCGTGGTTGCCGAGCAGCAGCACGACCTGCTGTGGATCGTGGCTCGCGAGCCAGCGCAACACTTCGAGGCCCTCGCGCGCGCACGCGGCGGGGGCGCGATGGTCGTAGTCGAAGTGGTCGCCGATCGAGACGAGCACGACGTCGTCGGCGAGCCGGTCGCGTGTCGCGTCGATGGCGCCGTGACGTTCGAGCAGCTCGCGGATCTTCGCCCACGGAGCCTGAGGGTCGCCCATCACGAACGTCCGCACGACGTCATCATACCCGGGCGGCTCGCCGCGCGGCCGACCGCGAGGCCCGCTGTCCGACCGCGAGGCCGACTGTCCGACCGCGAGGGCACCCGCCCGGCCGCGAGGCAACTCGTCCGGCCGCGAGGCCGCCCTTCCGGCCGCCTGGCGGACGCTCGGCCGGACACGCGCGCGCAACGCCGCGATTGCACGCGAGTGCAACCCTGGCGCGCGTCGTGAACTAGCGCTGGCCATGCCCCTCGCTGCCGTTCCCTCATCGATCCCCGCTCGTTCCTCGTTCGTCAGCGTGCACGCGCCGCTCGTACGCACGCATCACCTCGATCATCACCCGGCGTTTCGCGCGGTGCTCGGCGCGGCACCCGCGATCGCCGACCTCGCACGGGCCACGGGAGAGGACGAGCTGCTCGCGCACCTGGTCGTCGCGTGCGGCGAGCTGGTCGCGGGCTTCACGGCGGCCGCTCACAGCGCGGACCGCGCACGCGCGCATCGCCGGGCATGGGCGACGGTGCGTCAGCTCGAGCGCGGCATCATCGCGGTGCGGCTCGCGAAGAAGGCGCCGGCGCGGCTGGTCGCGCGGGCGCGGCGGGCGATCGACCGCGCGGACGTGCTGGTGTCGACGCTGCCGGGGGTCCTGCCGGATTGACGCGGCCGCATGCGCTCCGAGCTCATCCGCCACGCGATCGTGAAAGCGATCATGAAGGGTGGAGGATGTCCGGACGGAAGCGGCTTACCGACGATGGCCGCAAGAACCATCGCGTTCGATGCGAGTGCATGGGCGCCGGAATCCGAGGCCGTACGGTTCTCCGGTGACGAGGTTCGCCGCATGCTGCAGCGCGCGACCCGCGAGCACGCAGGATTCGCATCGGGTACGTCAACGAAGGTCGCGCTCCCGAGATCGAGGCCGCACTGGGGGCGGCCCTCGGCTGGCCGGAGCTCGTGCGCAGGTAGTGGCACCTCGTACGCGCAGGATGGCAGCTCGTGCGCAGGTGGCTGGAAAGACAGCGATCCGGGCCGTCGGCGATTGTCATGCGACATTTGCGGCCCCCCTCCCTCTGATGGGCATAGGCTTTTGAAGGGAAGAGGCATCATGAACAAGCTCGCATTCGTCTGCGTCGCGTCGCTCGCGGCGGTTGGTTGCAAGAAAAGCGGTGGCGGCACCGGTGGTGGCGGTGGCGGCGGCGGATGGTTCACCGGCAGCTCGAGCATGATGATGTACGTCAGTCCGAGCGGCGCGGCCGATCACGGGTACCAGCTCGGCTTCGATGCCGAGCTGCGCGGCATCGCCTGCCGGTACTCGGGTGAAGCGTGGGTCGTCGGCGATGCCGGGACGCTGCTCTACACGAATGACGCGGGCGCGACGTGGACGCGCGAGTCGCTTCCGACGGCCGCGGATCTGCGCACGCTCGCGACGCAGGACTTCGGCCCCGTGTTCGTCGCCGGCAACGGCACGTTCCTCGTGACGAAGGACACCGGCAAGACGTGGACGGAGCTCGGCGATGGCGTGACCGCGTTCCGCTCGATGGCGGCGGCGCAGGACGGCCAGACCGTGCTCGCGCTGTCGGACGACGGCGGCCTGTGGTCGTACGACGGTGCCCTGCACCGCACGGCGACGCTCGCGGGCATGCGCGCGATCAGCGTGTCGGAGGACGGCCAGCTCGCGATCGCCGCGGGCAACGGCATGATGCTGTCGCGCGACGGCGGCAAGACGTGGAGCGGCCTCGCGGTCGACCCGTCGCTGACGTTCGATGACGTGCGCATCGGCGTCGACGGCGATGCGGTGGCGGTCGGCGCGGCCGGCGCGATCGCGAACGTCGATGCGACCGGCGCGGTCGCGATCCAGCACGTCGGCACGGCGGACCTGCACACCGTGCACATCGCCGACGCGACGGATACGGATGCGGTCGGCTTCGCCGCGGGCGAAGGCGGTCAGGTGCTCGTCAGCCACGACGGCGGCCTCACGTGGTCGCTCGGCGCGAAGCTCGCGTCGACGGTGTGGGGCGTCGACCAGATCGGCGACGGCCACCGCTGAGCGCTACTGCTGCGTCGTCGCGTAACGGCCCTTGATCCGCGCGATGAACTGCGATGCGCCGGAGTCCGGCGCGTCATCCCAACGCTCGCCGGTAATGATGATCGCGTCGCCGCGGGCCGCGTCGCTCGACAACGTGACGTACTGCTGCGAGATGCCGTTCGGATTGCCGTCGCCGTACGACGCGCAGTGCGAGGAGCGGCCGACGACCTCGAGGCACGCCCGCTGGATCTCGGGGATGCCGTCGTTCGTCAGCGTCGCGCTCGGCCACTCGAACGTGTTGTCGCCGGCGGCGAGCGGCGCGACCGGCGCGAGGTCGTTCGTGAACAGTCCGGCGAACTGCGCGTGCCAGGTGGTGCTGCCGTCGGTGATGAGGATCAACGACCGCCCCGGCGGGCTCGCAGCGCCTGCCTTCGTGCGCGGGGCGCTGGCCGGCAGGTCGTAGTAGGCGCTGTAGTCGCCGCCTTGCTGCGTGAAGCCGGTCCGCGGATCGAGCACGAGCGGGCGGTCATCGAGCGTCACCTGGATCTCGCCGGCGGAGATCGCGGCGGCGAACGCGTCGAGGTGGTCGATCACTCCGAGCTGGACCTGCACGGTCGGCGGCGTGGCGGCCGGATCGGCGTCGACCCACACGAGCACCATCGATCGAGACAGCGGCGAATCGGTGCAGCCGGCAAGCGACGCGGCGGCGGCGGCGAGCAGCACGAGCTTCATGCGCTCACGGTACGCGCGCGCGGCGCGAGGCTCGACGGAACACCCCGGCAACAGGGTGCAATGTGCGGAGGCTACCGTCAGAGGCTGAAGACGTGGAGGCATGCGGCGACGAGGACCAGCGCGAGCTTCTCCACGATCACCTCCGGTCGATCGCCACCCCCCACGGCAGGTTCCCCACGCGCACGCGCGCGAGGACGTGGCCGGTCGCGGGGTCGATCATCGCGACGTCGTTCGACGGGCCGTTCGCGGTGTAGATCGTGCCGTTCGCGCCGACCGCGATGCCCCACGGCCGCGCGCCGACGCCGAGGATCATGCGCACGATCGCGTGCGACTGCGCGTCGAGCACGGCGACCGAGCCGGCGCGGCCCGTCGTGACGTAGAGCGAGTGGCCGTCGGGCGACAGCGCGAGGCCCATCGGGCGCGGCGGCATCGCGGCCCCCGTGGCGGGCAGCGTGATGCGGTCGACGGCCGCCTTCTTCTGCGTGTCGATCACCGTGATCGTCGCGTCGCCTTCGTCGCTGACGAACGCGCGCGAGCCGTCCTTCGAGAACACCACGCCGCGCGGGCGCAGGCCGGTATCGACGTTCGCGACGACCTGCCGCCGCGCGGGATCGATGATCGAGACGCGCGAGTCGGTCTCGCTCGTCACGTAGACGAGGCCATCGGGCGCGGTCGTCACGCCCTCGGGCTCGCGGCCGACCGACACGCGCGCCGTGACGGCGCCCTTGTCGAGATCGACGATCGAGGCCTCCGCCGTCTCCTCGTTCGACACGACGAGCTGGTGATCGCCGACCAGGTCGAACGACTCCGGGTCCTGGCCCGACGCGATCGTCTTGACCAGCGCGAGCTTGTCGAGGTCGACCACGCCGATGCCGTCCGCGCTGCGGTCGGCCGGTGGGAGCTTCGACTCGTCGACTCCCGGGCCACCGCGCGGCGATCCGGATAGAGCGACGTAGAGACGGTGTCCATCGTGTGACACACGCAGCCCGCGTGGTCGCTTGCCGACCTGGATCGTCGCGACCACGCGCTGCGCGGCCGTATCGATGACAGACACGGTGCCGTCCGCTTCGTTCGAGACGTAGATGCGGGCCTGGGTGCGAGATCCGGCGTGCTTGCCGCACGAGCCCGCGAGCGACAGTGTCGCGATGGCGCACAGGAGCGGGAGTCTTTTCGTCACGAGTCCTCGGCTTTCGTGCCGCGGTGGATGCACGGTCTGCGCCGTCGTGATCGCCCGCTGCGCGCTTACGGGCGCGTCGGCTACGGCCTCGGCCAGGCGTCGCGACGCGCGGTTGCCGCCGGCCAGCCATGATCGCGCAACTACGCAAAACCACGCGCAGATTGCACGGCCGCGGCACCAAAGAACTAAAGCAATCGCCGGCCCGGGGTGCTAGGGTGCGCGGCCTTGCCGTTCAACGCTGCCCATCCTGGCCTTCGCCGCGCGCTCGCCGCGCGCAACTACTCCGAGCCGACCGCCGTGCAGGCCGCCGTGCTCGAGGCGGAGCCCGATCGCGACCTGCTCGTCTCCGCACAAACCGGCTCCGGCAAGACCGTGGCCTTCGGCCTGGCGCTCGCCCGCCGCCTGCTCGGTGACAAGGAGCGCTTCGATGCGCCCGGCGCTCCGCGCGCGCTCGTCGTCACGCCGACGCGCGAGCTCGCACAGCAGGTCCACCGCGAGCTGGCGTGGCTGTTCGCCGAGACCGGCGCGCGCGTCGAGACGTGCGTCGGCGGCATGGATCCGCGCCGCGAGGCGCATCAGCTGCAGCGCGGCGTGCACGTCGTCGTCGGCACGCCGGGTCGCCTCGTCGATCACCTGTCGCGCGGCGCGCTGTCGCTCGCGCGCATCGATGTCGTCGTCCTCGACGAGGCCGACGAGATGCTCGACATGGGCTTCCGCGAGGACCTCGAGCAGCTCCTCGAGGCCGCGCCCGAATCGCGCCTGACGTTGCTGTTCTCCGCGACGATCCCGAACGGCATCGCCTCGCTCGCGAAGCGCTACCAGAAGAAGGCCGTGCGCATCGCCGCGACCGCCGAGGGCGATCGCCACCGCGACATCGAGTACCACGCGATCCCGATCGTGCCGCGCCAGCGCGACCTCGCCGTCGTCAACCTGCTCCGCTACCACGACGCGCCCGGCGCGCTCGTCTTCTGCCAGACGCGCGACGGCGTCACGCACCTCGCCGCGAACCTCGCCGAGCGCGGGTTCTCCGTCGCCGCGCTCTCCGGCGAGCTCTCGCAGCGCGAGCGCAACTCCGCGCTCCAGGCGCTGCGCGACGGCCGCGCCCGCGTGTGCGTGGCAACCGACGTCGCCGCGCGCGGCCTCGACCTGCCCGACCTCGGCCTCGTCATCCACGCCGACCTGCCGCAGAACGCGCAGACGCTCGTCCACCGCTCCGGCCGCACCGGCCGCGCGGGCAAGCACGGCCTCGCGATCCTCGTCGTGCCCGACGGCGCGCGCCGCTACGTCGAGCGCATGCTGCAGACCGCGCACGTCCAGGCGCAGTGGCGCCTCGCGCCGTCCTCCGACGACATCCGCGTCCGCGACCAGGACCAGCTCGTCCTCGAGATCCGCGCGCTCGCCGACGCCGTCAACGACGACGACCGCGCCGTCGCCCGCCTCCTGCTCTCCGATCGCGCCCCCGACGACCTCGTCGCCGCACTCGTTCGCCTCCGCCGCGAGGCGCGCCCCGCGCCCGAGGAGCTGTTCATCCCGCCGTCGATGCAGCCGCGCCGCCCCGAGCCGCACCGCGAGCACCCGCGCGCCGAGCATCCGCGCGGCGAGCACGCGCGCGGTCCCGCGGGCCGGGGCGCCCCCCAGGGCCGCGGCGTGTGGTTCACCGTCAACGTCGGCCGCAGCAAGAACGCCGATCCGAAGTGGATCATCCCGCTGCTCTGCCGCCGCGGCGACATCACGAAGCGCTCGATCGGCAAGATCCAGATCCTCACGCGCGAGACGCGCGTCGAGATCGCTCCCGACGCCGCCGACGCGTTCGCGGAGGCGATCCGTCGCCCCGACCCCAAGGACCCGAAGATCCACATCGAGCGCGCCGACGCCGACTGACCCGGTCGGACCGCGCCCCCGGACGGTCGATCTCCCCGTCGACAAATTCCACTTGCCAGTGGTCCGACCTATACGCTAAGAGGTCCGACCATGTACGGGCAACGCATCCCGGTGGGGTTTCACACGGCGGCGACGGTCAAGGATCGCGGAACCTTCTCGTGCACGCGCTGTCGCCACTGGCAACGCGCGGAGGTGGTGGGCACGGGGCGCGGGATCCAGACCTACCTCGGCGTGGATGGCACCGCCGGGTCGCGGACGCGCGCGCATGCCGCGCGGGACATCCAGCGCACGCTGCGCTTCGCGACGTGCCCCCGGTGCAAGCATCGCAGCGGCTACGGCGCCTTCGTCGCGCCGTACCTCCTCGCGTCGTTCGCGGCGATCGCGGCCGCGGTCCTGTTCGCGTTCGTCGTCGCGCACGTCAAGCAGGGCCAGGATGGCGCGGAAGACTTCCGGCTGTACTTCCCGCTGCTGGTCGCCGCGCTGACGGCGGTCGTCACGCCGTACGCGCTGCTGAACCGCTGGAAGCACAACGACGACCGCATCCGCTGGCTGGACTTCTGATTGCACATCCCGGTCGGCTATCACGCAGCCGCCACCGCCGAGCGCCGCGGCAGCTTCAGCTGCCCGCACTGCAAGCACTGGCAGCGCGCCGAGGTCACCGGTATCGGCGGCGGCGCCGCCTCGCTGCTCTCCGGCGGCGAGGTCGCGCGCGAGCGCGCGCAGGCCGCTGCCGCGCGCAATGCGGATCGCATGCTGCGCTTCGCGACCTGCCCGAAGTGCAAGCGACGCAGCGGCCTCCGCGCGTTCGCGGGCCGGTACGCGCTGATGCTCGTCACGATCACCGCGCTGATGTACCTGCTGGGCCTCGTCTACCCGGTGTTCGACAAGTCGATGGACGCCGGCGAGGCCGCATTCTGCCGGACCTGGTTTCCGCTGATCCTGGTCGGCGTGTCGGTCGTAATCATGATCCCGACGGCCGTCAGCGAGTGGCGCCGGCTCGACCGCCGCGTCCGCTGGCTCGACTTCTGACGCGCCGCCGAGGGCGCTCGAGCTCTAACGCGCCGCCCACGTCGCGAGGGCGCTGCACCTGCTGCACTCCCCCCGCGCCACGCCACTCTTGCCGGCGCGCCCGGCACTCCGCGCACTCGGCGCGACCTCGCGCGGCGCATTCGGCGCGACCTCGCTCGGCGCACTCGGCGCGACCTCGCTCGGCGCGCTCGGCGCGACCTCGCGCGGCGCACTCGGCGCGACCTCGCTCGGCGCACTCGGTGCGACCTCGCGCGATCACCGGAACACTAACGCGGCGCGCCCGGCACCTCGCGCATCCCGATCAGCCCATAGCGCTTCCACCCGTCGCGAAGCGGCCAGCTGCGCGGCGCATACACCGGAATCGGCTCGTAGCGCGGCGGCTTCGACCACGCCCACTCGTGGCCCTCGTGCTCGCGCCACCCCATGAAGCCCCAGCCGGTCGAGAACGGATCGATCTTCCAGCTACGGGCGACCCGCGCGCGATCCTCGCCGTGCTTGCGCCAGTTGTTCAGCACGTACGCGAGCTCGCGCCGAGCCTGCGGCGGCGACGTGACCAGCCGCGCAAAGTAGCGATCCGCGAACACACGGCCCTTGCGGCGCGGCGTAAGCCGTCCACGCGCGCGCCGCCGCTCCCACCAGCTGCCCGCGTGCGAGACGGCGGCGTTGATGTGCTTCGCCGCGCTGATCTGAAAGGCCTGCATGCCGTTCGACAGCGCGCGCGAGCTCTCCGCCTCGAGCAGCACGTGCAGGTGCGTGCGCTGGATGCTCAGATGCACGATCCGGCAATCCTCGTGAGGCAGCACGGTCACCGCCGCCTCGCGGATCGCCTGATAACACGCACGCGTGCGCAGCTTACCGACGACACGCTCCACGCGCAGTGTGACATGAACAACGCGCTCGGTCGCGAACACCGGCCGCTTGGCGTGCCGCTGCTTGGCGCCCGGCTTCCGTGGCCGTCCAAGCTTCCGCTTACCGCGCCGGCTCGCGCGGGCCGGGGCCTCGCGCTTGCGGCCGCGCAGGTCGCCAGCGGTATTGTGCCACCGCAGTTCTTGCTGGACATGCGTCTTCCGCAACCGCGCCATGCAACCCAGGTAGTCACTCGCAACGCGCCAGTCAATACTTAGGGCACATATTTTGATACCGCGTTTCTTTAGTCATCCCCAAGTCGAACCAGCACCGCGCGAACCACCACCGCGCGAACCACCACCGCGCGAACCACCACCGCGCGA
>CAYUNM010000014.1:0-18385 GCA_964446175.1 uncultured Kofleriaceae bacterium | reverse complement strand
CCACCACCGCGCGAACCACCACCGCGCGAACCACATGCGCGGGGCACCGCTCCGCGCCAGCCTGCAGCCCGCCTTCCCAGCCCGCGACCTGCGCCGCGGGTGGCCGCGCTACGCCTCGGGGATCGCCTCGAGCTCCTGCCAGCGTGCGAACAGGCGCTCGACCTCGGCGCGCGCCGCGTCGAGCGAGGCGACGAGCGTCTGGACCTCCGTCGGGCGGTCCTTGAACACGGCGGGATCCGAGAGCGTCGCCTCGAGCTCGCGCACGCGCGTCTCGGCCGCCTCGATCGCGGCCTCCATGCCGGCGAGCTCCGCGCGCTCCTTGAACGTGCGCTTGCGCGGCGCGGCCTGCTTCACGCGCTCCGTCTTGGGCTTGGCCTCGATGGGCTTCTCGGCCACCGGCAGCGGGCGGCGCTCGGCGTAGAACGAGTAGCTGCCCTCGTACAGCGTGACGCGGCCTTCGCCCTCGAAGGCGAGGATGCCGGTCGCGACGCGATCGAGGAACCAGCGGTCGTGCGAGACGATCAGCGCGCAGCCGTTGTAGTGGAGCAGGCCGTCCTCGAGCGCGGCGAGCGTGGGCAGGTCGAGGTCGTTCGTGGGCTCGTCGAGGACGAGGAGGTTGCCGCCGCGGCGGAGCAGGCGCGCGAGCTGGACGCGGTTGCGCTCGCCGCCCGAGAGCTGGCCGATCTTGGTGTCGGCGACGTTGTCGGGGAACGCGAGCTGGCGCAGGAACGAGCGCACGTGGAGGCGCTCGTCGGGCAGCTCGACGAAGTCGTTGCCGTCGCCGACCTCCTCGAGGACGGTGAGGTCGTCGCGCAGCTCGGTGCGGCCCTGCTCGAGGTAGGCGGGCCGGGTGTTCGCGCCGACGATCACGCGCCCGGAGTCCGGGGCCTCGAGGCCGAGGATCGTCTTGATGAGCGTCGTCTTGCCGGCGCCGTTCGGGCCGACGATGCCGAGGCGATCGCCCGGCTTCATCACGAGTGTCACGTCGCGGAACAGCAGCTTGCCTCCGAGCGACTTGGTGACGTGGTCGAGCTCGACGATGTTGCCGCCGAGCCGCGGGCCGGAAGGCAGGCGCAGCATCGCCGTGCCCGGCCGCCGGTCGTCCGAACCGGGCGCCGCCGCCACCGCCGCGTCGAACCGGTCGATGCGCGCCTTGGCCTTCGTCGTGCGGGCCTTGGGGCCGCGGCGGATCCATTCGATCTCGCGGCGCACGAACGACGCGCGCACGCGCTCCGTCTCCGCCTCGACCGCGAGGCGATCGGCCTGCGCGAGCAGGAACTCCGAGTAGTCGCCCTCGTACGAGTAGGCCTTGCCGCGATCGACCTCGACGATGCGCGTCGCCACGCGATCGAGGAAGTAGCGATCGTGCGTGACGACGACGAGCGCGCCCTGCCACGCCGCGAGCCGGCCTTCGAGCCACTCGACCGTGCGCGCGTCGAGGTGGTTCGTCGGCTCGTCGAGGCACAGCACCTCGGGCTTGCCGAGCAGCGCGTGCGCGAGAGCGACGCGCCGGCGCTCGCCGAGCGACAGGTTGCCGACGAGCGACGTCAGCGGCGGCAGCTGCAGGGCGGCGGCGACCGTGGCGACCTCGTGGTCGGCGGCGCGGCCGAGCACCTGCGCGATCGGCTGATCGAGCGGCAGCTTCGGCTCCTGGGGCACGTACTCGATCACGAGGTCCTTGCGCCAGGTGACCGTGCCTTCATCCGGCTGCTCCTCGCCGACGAGGATCTTCAGCAGCGTGGACTTGCCGGCGCCGTTCGCGCCGATCAGGCCGATGCGATCGCGATCGTGCACGGCAAACGACACGCCGCGGAGGACGTGCCGGTTGCCGTACGATTTGACGAGCTCTTGTGCAGTGACGATCGCGGCCAAGGGGCGGGGACTATGCCTTGAGCACGACCTTCATGCACGAGTCTTCCTTGTGCACGAACGTGTCGAAGCCCTTCGGCGCGTCCTCGAGATCCATGCGGTGCGTGATGATGAACGTCGGATCGATGTCGCCGTTCATGATGCGCTCCAGCAGCGGCTCCATGTAGCGGTGCACGTGGCACTGGCCGGTGCGCATCGTCAGCGAGCGGTTCATGAACGAGCCCATCGGGAACTTGTCGATGAAGCCGCCGTAGACGCCGATCACCGAGACGATGCCGCCGTTCTTGCAGTTCATGATCGCCTCGCGCAGCGCGACCGGGCGGTCGAAGTCGATGCGCGCCATCTGCTTGGCCTTGTCGTACATGTACGGCACGCCGTGGCCGTGCGCCTCCATGCCGACAGCGTCGATGCAGGCGTCGGGGCCGCGGCCGCCCGTGAGCTCGAGCAGCGCCTCGCGCACGCTGACCTCCTCGTAGTTGAGGATGTCGGTCGCGCCCGCCTTCTCGAGCGCCATGTTGAGGCGGTACGGGAAGCGGTCGATCGCGATGATTCGCTCGGCGCCGAGCATCTTCGCGCTCGCGATCGCGAACTGACCGACGGGGCCCGCGCCCCACACGGCGATCACGTCGCCCGGCTCGATGTCGCACATCTCCGCGCCCATGTAGCCGGTCGGGAAGATGTCGCTGAGGAACAGGACCTGCTCGTCGGTCAGGCCGTTCGGGATCTTCAGCGGGCCGACATCGGCGAACGGCACGCGCGCGTACTCCGCCTGCCCGCCCGCGAAGCCGCCGAGCATGTGCGAGTAGCCGAACACGCCCGCCGGCGAGTGGCCCATCATCTTCTCGGCGAGCCACGCGTTCGGGTTCGAGTTCTCGCAGCACGAGGTGAGGCCCGCGCGGCACGCGCCGCACGCCCCGCACGCGATCGGGAACGGCACGACGACGCGATCGCCGACCTTGAGGTTCTTGACGTCGCGCCCGACCTCGACGACCTCGCCCATGAACTCGTGGCCCATGATGTCGCCCTTCTCCATCGTCGGGATGAACCCGTTGAAGAGGTGGAGGTCAGAGCCGCAGATCGCGGTCGACGTGATCTTCACGATCGCGTCGCGCGAGCTCAGGATCTTCGGGTCGGGCACGGTCTCGACGCGGACGTCCTTCTTGCCCATCCAGCAGTTCGCTCTCATCGGCGCACTCCTTCCCACGACGGCTGCGCGGCGTGCATGCCGCGGACGCTCGTCGCATCCGACACGACGATCTCGCCGGTCTCGAGCACCTGCTTGAAGTGCCGCAGATCACCGTTGACCTCCGCGAGCGTGAACAGCTTCGCGAACGGCGCGGTCTGGATCTCGACGCACACCTCGGTCCCGCGTCCGCCCGGGGCCTCCTCGAACGTCACGCGGCCGCGCAGCGGCATGTGCGGCGACGTCGAGCGCCACGAGATCGAGCGGCCCGGCAGGTCGCCGGTGATCTCGGCGTCCCACTCCAGCTCGCCGACCGGGCTCTTCGCGACCCAGTGGCTGCGGCGGTCGTCGAGCTCGGTGACGCTCTCGAGGTACCGCATGAACTGCGGCAGCTGCGAGAAGTTGCGCCAGCGCGCGTAGCACTCGTCGGGGCTGCGGTTGATCGTCATCGACGACGTCACCGGCTCGCCGAAGCTGCTGCGCATCATGCGAACCGTCGCGAGCGCGTCGAGCGCACCGACCGCGGCGAGCGCGCCCATCGTCGGCCACAGCCGCGAGCGCCTGGCACACGCTCCTCGGAATGCGAGCGCGACGTACGCGACGTCGATCGCATCGCCGATGAGGCGCGTCCACACGCTCTTCGGCCTCGCAAAGATTCCGATGCCGTGTCCGATCTCGCGTGCTCCGAGCGCACGCAGGATCCAGGGGGTCGCGGCCGATTGATCCATTCCGATCAGCCGAGCGATCGCGCGCGGTGCGGCGACTTCGGCCAGTCCGAGACCGAGCGAGAACACGCCCAGGCCCTTTGCGAGGGCCTGTCCGCGATCGTCGGCGATCTCCGGACCCTCCGTCTGAGTTTGGATGTCCATGAGTTGTCTCCTTGACTTTCCTTCGTACGGATCAGGCAGCAACGCGCGTTCCATCACGACGAGTGCGAGTTAGTCTCGGCGCATGAGAGAGACCGTCGAGATCGCGACGCGCGACGGGAAGTGCCCCGCCGCCGTCTTCCGCCCGGACGATCAGAAGAAGTACCCGGCCGTCGTCGTGTTCATGGACGGCCTCGGCTACGGGCCGCCGATCGAGCAGATCGCGGAGCGCATCGCGAAGCATGGCTACGTCGTGCTCGCGCCCGACCTGTTCTATCGCGCCGCTCCGTACACGCGCGCGCACATGTCGATGTTCGCGGACCCCGAGAAGCGCAAGATGTGGTTCGAGAAGATGATGGTCGCCGCCGCGACGGACAAGATCATGTCCGACATGCAGGCGTTCCTCGGCTACCTCGAGTCACGCGGCGACGTCGCCGGCACGAAGGTCGGCATCACCGGCTACTGCATGGGCGGCCGCCTCGCGCTCGCCGCGGCCGGTCACTTCCCGGGGCGGATCGCCGCGTCGGCGTCGTATCACCCGGGCAACATCGCGAACGACGCGCCCGACTCGCCGCACAAGCTCGCCGACAAGATCGAGGCGAAGGTCTACATCGGTGGCGCGAGCGACGATCCGTCGTTCCCCGACGAGCAGAAGCAGCGCCTCGAGGCCGCGCTCGCGCAGGCCGGCGTCGCGCACACGATCGAGATCTATCCGGCGAAGCACGGCTGGACAATGCCCGACACGCCTGTCTACGACGCGCCGTCGGCCGAGCGCCACTTCGAGACGATGTTCGCGCTGTTCGACGGCGCGCTGAAGCACTAGCTCCGCAGGGCGGCCGGAGCGATCCGCGCGTTGAACTCGTCGGTCGTGTTGACGTGCGGGAACGGCTCGTTCGGCACGGGGACACCGAGCGCCTTGCAGATCGGCGCCCAGCCGTCGCCCGGCTGCCACAGCACGAGCCGCTCCTTCGGCGCGGTCGCGCGCACGTGCGCGTTGTGCCGGTGATATGCCGCGATCGCCGCGTCCTTGTCGCGGATGTGTGGCGTGAACCGGTTCGCGAACAGCGCGCCGACCATCTCCTTCATCGGAGGAGGCGGCTCGGAGTCGCGGGGCGCGAAGATCGTCTCGATCGCGCTCTTCCACCACGACTCCGCGTCGCGGCGCTCGCTGTGCAGGATGATCGCCTCGGGGAACGCGGCGCTGATCTCCTCCCAGAACGCAGAGGCCGGCCAGTCGACCGCCGCGCCGAACCCCGCCAGCAGCGCATCCCAGTCGACCTTGTCGCCGCGCGCTGCCGCCGTCCACTGGCCGAAGTGTGCCGGCCGCGGGAACACCTCGACCATGTGGTAGCAGGGCGCGCCGAGCAGCTTCTCGAGCGCGAGCTTGAGAGAGTGCGTGCCCGTTCGCCCCACGCCAGAACCGATCACCCGTAGAGACATCCGCGCAGGGCAACTCAGAAGTCGAACGCGCGGAGGTAGTGGTCGTTGTAGCCGCGCGGGTTCTTCACGAGATAATCCTGGTGATAGTCCTCGGCGCGCACGAACGTCGACGCCGGCTCGATGCGCGTGACGATCGGCTTCTTCCACTTGCCGCCGACCGCGACGCGCAGCTTCACCGCCTGGGCGATGCGCGCCTGATCGGGCGTCGTCGTGAAGATCTCCGAGCGGTACTGCGTGCCCCAGTCGTTGTTCTGGTGGTCGAGCATCGTCGGGTCGTGGCCGCGGAAGAAGTAGTGGAGCAGCAGGTCCTGGTACGAGATGACGCTCGGATCGAACACGATGCGCACGCTCTCCGCGTGCCCCGTCTTGCCCGTCTCGACGTCCTCGTACTTGACGTCCGTTCGTGCCCCACCGGCGTAGCCGACCTCGATCGAGACGATGCCGGGCGCCTTCCGCATGACGTTCTCCATGCCCCAGAAGCAGCCACCGGCGACGATCGCGGTCTCGCGCTTCGGCTCGGCGTGCGCACTGGCGGCCATGGCGAGGATCGTCGCGAACGTGGTGAGCGAGAGGTTGCGCATCATGTGATGGCTACGCGGCTAGCCTGCGGCGGTTACGCGTCATGCGCAGCTCTCACTGTGAGCGATTGTCGAGAGACATCGGCCATGTAGCCGGCGCAAATAGCATCATGAACAAGCTGGCTGTGCTGCTCGTCCTCGCGGCGTGCGGTGACAACATCAAGGGACAGACCGAGGTGGGGCCGGATGCCGCCGTGACGCCGTGGGCGGAGGCCGTGCCGAGCTCGATGCCGCAGCTCGTGACGCTCGGCGGACCGGTGCTCGCGCAGCCGAAGATCCAGCCGATCTTCTTCGCGAACGATGCGCTGCAGCCGCAGGTCGAGGCGTTCCTAGGCCAGCTGACGACGTCGTCGTACTGGCGCGCGGCCGCGACCGAGTACGGCGTCGGCGCGCCGAGCGTGCTGCCGACGATCGTCACGACCGCCACGCCGCCGGTCAACGACACCGATCTGCCCGCGTGGATGACGGCGCGCTTCCCGACCGCGGACCCGAACACGATCTACGCGCTGTTCTTCGGCGACGGCATGGTCCTGCACAGCCAGGGCGGCGACAGCTGCACCGGCTACCTCGCGTTCCACGACGAGACCCAGGACAGCCACGGTGGGCCGCTCGTCTACGCGTTCATGCCGCGCTGCGAACCGGAGACGTCCTTCGATCACGCACAGTCCAAGCTCGACGAGCTGACGATCAGCCTCAGCCACGAGCTGCTCGAGGCCGCGACCGACCCGCGCGTCGAGTCGGCGCCCGCGTTCGGCGACGTCGACGACGATCACGCGATCCTCGAGATCATGCCCGGCGCGGAGAACGGCGATCTGTGCGAGGACCGCGACACCGCGTACATCCACGGCGTCGGCGACTTCATGGTGCAGCGCACGTGGTCGAACGCGGCCGCCACGGCCGGCCACGATCCGTGCGTGCCCGCCCCCGCGACGACCTACCTCGCCGCCGCACCGATGTTCACCGAGTCGGTGTCGCTCAGCGGCTTCGGCGACTCGCGGATGACGAAGGCGATGAAGCTGCCGGTCGGCATGTCGAAGACGATCGAGGTCGACGTGTACAGCGACACGCCGACGCCCGAGGAGTACGCGATCGACGCCACCGATGACTCCGGCGAGCTGACGTTCGCGTGGGACAAGCCGAGCGGCAAGAACGGCGACAAGCTCCACCTGACGATCACGCGCACGAAGGCCGCGTCGCGGGGTCCGGGCAGCGTCTTCACGCTGTCCACGAAGACGGGCGCCGGCACGATCTCGGAGTGGATCGGCTACGTCTCCAACTAGGAGCCGCGCTTCGCCAGCAGGTTGCGGCGGAGCACGTCGAGCGCGATCGGCGG
The DNA here is from genome assembly GCA_964446175.1 of uncultured Kofleriaceae bacterium. Lineage (GTDB taxonomy): Bacteria > Myxococcota_A > Polyangia > Haliangiales > Haliangiaceae > JABFXX01. The sequence goes on along the minus strand of CAYUNM010000014.1, from coordinate 11,116 downwards.
TAGGTCGCGGGTCAGCGCGTGCTCGTAGCGCGAGATGATCGCGCCGTCGCCGCCTTGCCGCGTGTGGGCCTTACCGCCGAGCGCGCCGACCAGGTCCGCGAGCGCGCGGGCGTGATCGTCGCGATCTTCGTGGCGGATCAGGTCGTTGAGCAGGTCCAGCACCTCGGGTGCGACCTGTAGCTCCGTGCGGATCCTCCCGCGCATACGGGAGCGTTTTGCAGCACGGGTGCCAGCGAAATAGGGCGCCTGCCGACGTCGTTAACCCGATCGGCCTTCTCATGCGTTGCATGCAACCGCGGGGCAACTGCCCACGTCCACGGCGGAGGGATCGATGACCGTCACCTTGTCGCTCGCACGCTGGGCACGCCGGTCGAACCGGCGTCGTGCCGTCGAGGCTGTTGCGCGCGCGTTGCCGTGGCTTGTCGCCGGCGGCGCGCTCGTCGTGCTCGCGCTGATGCGCGGATATGTCGCCGGCGCGGTGTGCGTCGCTGCCGCGGCGCTGGCCGGCGTCACGGCGCTCGTGATCCGCAGGCTGCGGCGCGTGTGGGTCGGACCGGCGGGGATCGCGCGCGTGCTCGACGATCATCACCGCACGGCGGATCTCTTGCGCACGGCGGTCGCGATCGAGGCGAAGCCGGAGCCGAGCGACGTCGAGCAGGTCGTGCTCGGGCGGGCGCGCGACTTCGTCCCGAAGATCGCGGAGGGCGCGATTGCACCGCTGCGCTTGCGCACGAGCCCACTGGGTATCGTGGCACTCGGCTTCACGGCGCTGATGTGGTGCACGACGCCGGGCTCGGGCGAGGCCGCACGGCCGAGCGACGCGCTGACCGAGAAGGCGCGCGCGAAGGCCGAGGAGATCGAGAAGGCCGTCGATGCGCTCGCGAGCGACAAGTCGCTCTCCGGCGACGTCAAGGAGCAGCTCCAGAAGGCCAAGGATGCGCTGAGGCGAGCGGCGAGCGCGAAAACCGGAACCGAAGCGCTCAGCGCGTTGTCGGAGGCTTCGAGGCTGCTCGACGAGGCAGCGCCGCACATCGCCGCATCCAAGAGCGACGAGCTCGAGAAGCTCGCCTCCGATCAGCTCGCGAACCAGCTCGCGAGCGCGGCCAAAGCAGGGGACGCAGCGCGCGTGCAGCAACTCGCACGCGAGCTGATGAAGCGCGCCAGCTCCGCGCAGGATGGCGGAGCCGCACTCGGAGAAATGGTGAAGCAGGCGGCCGCGAACGCAGGAGATCCGTGGGGCGCCGCCGGCAGCGGCGACTCGGCGGGCCAGCGCCTCGAGCAGCTCGCGCAGGCGGGCGACGCGATGAAGAACGGCGACATGGACAGCGCGCGCAGTGCACTCTCCGGCCTATCGAAGGGCGCGAAGCCGGGCGCGAGGGATCCGAAGGCGGCCCAGCTCGCGGCCGCGCGGCGCGCACTCTCCGACCTGCGCAGCGCGACGAAGAGCGCGATGAACGGCTCCATGCGGCCGATGACGGAGCAGGAGGCACGTGACGCGGCCGCACAGGCCGCACGCGACGCCGCGAGCGGCAAGTCGCCCTCGGGAGCCCCGAAGCCGGGCACGGGCATGGGCAAGGCACCCGGCGACGGCAAGACGCCGGGGCCGGGCATGGGCAAGATGCCGGGCACCGGGCAGATGGCCGGCAACGGTCAGCCGCCGCCCGGCGGTACGCCGCAGGACGGTGCGAGCCACCTCGGCGTCCTGCAGCAAGGCACGAGCGATCAGCACGGCTCGTCGGGGACGAGCGGCATGAAAGGCAACGCGCCATCGGGCGCGACCGCTCCGGAGACGGTGATGGCCGAGGAGGTCAAGACCGACCAGCCGCCGCCGACCACGCCCGACGGCATCATCCGCGCGATCCGCGAGCACTCGAGCGGCGACCACACGCCGACCGCGTTCCAGGCGCTGCGCGATCGCTACGCCGCGGTGGCCGAGGCGACGATGCATCGCGATGAAATTCCGCTCACGCGTCGTGACTTCATCCAGCGCTACTTCGAAGCGCTCCGCACCCGAGAGGAACCATGACCGAGCTAGCCGTGCTCTCCCCTGCCACGTTCATCGACGAAGGTGTGCTCCAGGCCTCCACCGCGAAGCTCCAGACCGTCCTCGCCGAGCTCGGCAAGGTCGTGCTCGGGCAGGAGCAGCTGTGCCGCGAGGTCGTGATCGGCCTGCTCGGCGGCGGCAACGTGCTGCTCGAAGGCCAACCCGGCCTCGGCAAGACGCTGCTCGTGCGCACGCTCGCCGACGCCGTCGAGATCACGTCGTCGCGCATCCAGTTCACGCCCGACCTCATGCCCGCCGACATCACGGGCACCACCGTGCTGATGCGCGACGACGCCGGGCGCTCGTCGCTCGAGTTCCGGCGCGGCCCGATCTTCGCGAACCTCGTGCTCGCCGACGAGATCAATCGCGCGACGCCGAAGACGCAGTCCGCGCTCCTCGAGGCGATGCAGGAGCACGCGGTGACGGTCGCGGGCGCGCGTCACGTGCTCGCCGAGCCGTTCTGCGTGATCGCGACGCAGAACCCGATCGAGACGGAAGGCACGTATCCGCTGCCGGAGGCGCAGCTCGACCGATTTCTGCTCAAGGCGATCGTCGGCTTCCCGACGCTCGAGGTGCTGCGCTCGATCGGCCTGTCGACGACGGGCGTCTCGCAGGCGGCCGCGGAGCGCGTGATGTCGCGCGAGGAGCTGCTCGCGATGCAGCGGCTCGTCCGCCAGATCGTCGTCGCGCCGCACGTCGCCGATGTCGCGGCGCACATCACGATGGCGACGCACCCCGAGCACAACATGTCGCCCGAGCGCGTGAAGAAGTTCGTGCGGTTCGGCGCGAGCCCGCGCGCGATGCAGGCGCTATTGCTCGCCGGGCGCGCGAATGCCCTGCTCGCGGGGCGCGCACACGTGGGCGTCGAGGACCTGCGCGCGATCGCGACGCCCGTCCTGCGCCACCGCATGATCCTCGGCTTCGACGCGACGCTCGACGGCGTCAGTGCCGACTCGCTCGTCGCGGATGTGCTGGCGACGCTGTGAAGATCGATCGCTCCATCTTCGGCGCGCTCGAGACGCTGCGCGTCGCCGCGCCGAAGCCGTCGGCGAGCATCCGCCCCGGCGATCGCCGCTCGCGCGCGCGGGGCCGCGGCCTCGACATCGCCGACTTCCGGCCGTACGTGCCCGGCGACGACCTGCGGCTCGTCGACTGGAACATCTTCTCGCGCCTCGACGCCGTGCTCGTGCGCCTGTTCCACGAGGACCGCGACCTGTCGATCATCGTCGTCGTCGATGCGAGCGCGTCGATGGGGTTCGGCACGCCGCGCAAGCTCGACCACGCCGGCGAGCTCGCCTGCTGCCTCGCGTTCCTGGCGCTGCGGGCGCGCGAGCGCGTGCGCGTCGTCGTCGCCGGCGGCGGGCGCGCGAAGGGCGATCACCTCGGCGCGCTGCCGACGATCGTCGAGGCGCTCGAGCGCGTCGAGCCGACCGGCACCGCGGATCTCGCCGCGGCGCTGGCGCAAGAGGCCGAGCGCGGGCGTGGCGATCACGCCGTGCTGCTCACCGACCTGCTCGTCGAGCCCGACGTCCGCGAGGCGACGCTGCGCCGGCTCGCCGCCCTTGCGCGCCGCCCCGTGCTGCTGCACGTGCTCGGCGACTCGGAGCTCGCGCCCGACCTCGAGGAGGCGGTGCTCGTCGACGCCGAGACCGGCGAAGAGGTCCCGGTGCGCGGCGACAAGAAGGGCTACGAGGCCGAGCTCGCGCGCTGGCGGACCGAGATCGAGACGCGCTGCAAGGAGCTGGGAATCCTGTACGCGCCCGCGTTCACGACGGTGCCGGCGCGCGCGCTGATGGGCGATGACCTGCGGCGCCGCGGCGTGACCGAGGCGGCGCGCGGAGGCGGCCGATGACGGACCTGGAGCGAAGCGACAGGGAGAGCAACCGATGACCCTGTCCCACCCGTGGGCGCTGCCGCTCGCGGCGCTCGCCGCGCCGGTCGTGCTCGCCTACCTCCACCGCCTGCACCGGCTGAAGCGGCCGATCGCGAGCGCGATCCTCGTGCGCGCGATCAAGGACGCGCGTCCCGCGTCGCACCGCGCGCGCAGCAAGCTGCGCCACCGCCTGTCGCTTGCGCTGATGCTCGTCGCGCTGATCGCGGCGCTGTTCGCGCTCGCCGGGCCGCACGGCTCGTCCCAGCACGGCGCGCGTGTGATCGTCGTGCTCGATCGCTCCGCGAGCATGGCCACGCGCGAAGGCGCGCGCGATCGGCTCGCCGAGGCCGCCGATGCGGCGAAGGGCATCGTCGAGCGCGCGGGCGACGACGACGAGGTCGCACTCGTGACGGCCGGCGGCGCGCCCGCGATCGAGGTCGCCCCGACGCGCCACCATGCCGACGTGCTCGCCGCGATCGATGCCGTCGTTCGCCGCGGCGCCGCCGGCGACAACCGCGACGACGCGATGGCCTTCACGCTCGCCGACGGCCTGTGCCGCGACAGGGCGCGCACGTCGATCGTGATCGCCTCCGACGGCGGCGTCACCGTCCCGCCGACGAAGTGCCGCGTGCAAGCGCTGCCGGTCGGCCATCCGGCGGCGAACGCCGGCATCGCCGGCCTCTCCGCCCGCTCGATCGATGGCCTCGGCACGTACGACGTGCACCTCGCGGTCGCGGCGACGAAGCCGCAGAAGCTCGACGTCACGCTCACCGCGGACGGCGCGATCGTCGACGTGATCGCGTTCGAGATCCCCGCCTCCGGCCAGGCCGAGCGCACCGTGCGCGAGACGATCGACCGCGGCCACCTGCTCGTCGCGACGATCCCCGCCGGCGACTCGCTCGCCCTCGACGACCGCGCCGAGGCCCCGCTCGCGAGCGACGGCCCGGTCTCCGTCCTCCTCGTCACGAGCAAGCCGCAGAGCCTGACGGCGGAGGCCCTGCGCGCCCACCCGCGCGTCGCGCTCGATGTCGCGAAGCCCGGCAACCTGCCGGCCGCCGCGCACGACCTGATCGTCGTCGAGGACGCGGTCGCCTCGCCGCTGCCACCGGCCAGCCACGTCGTCGCGCTCGGCGTGCCGCTCGCCGGTGCCCCGCTCGCGCTCGGCGAGCCGGCGACCTCGAAGGGCATCGTGCGCTGGGACTACGACGCCCCGTACTTCCGCTACGTCGACCTGCGCGACCTGATCATCACGAACGCGAGCGTCGTCACGGGGGGCCACGCGATCGCCGACAGCGCGTCGGGCCCGATGATCGCGATGGCGAACTGGCCGGACGTGGAGCGGGGCGGGCTTGGCCCGACCCGCGGGGTAGACCGCGAGCTCGTCGAGACCGGCTTCTCGGTCGACGACACGGACCTGACGCTGCGCGCCGCGTTTCCGAACCTGATGGCGAACTTCGTCGACTGGAGCGCACCCGACTCGAAGGTCGAGCCGCCGCGCGGCGTGCTGTCGGTCGCGGAGACGCAGAACGCACCACGCGCGCTGCCCGGCGCTGCGGTCTCCGCGCCGAGCCGCTGGAGCGACGCGCCGTGGCTCGCGCGGCTCGCGGTGATCGTGGCGCTGCTGCTGCTCGTCCTCGAGCAAGCCCTGGCGTTGCGGCGCAAGGAGCAAGTATGAGCTTCGAGCATCCCCTGTGGCTGCTGCTCGTGATCCCCGGCCTCGCGCTCGCCGCGCTCGATGCGCGCCGCCGGTGGCCGGCCTCGACGCGCCGCCGCGCGGTCGCGGTCGCCGTGCGCCTCGTGCTGGTCGTCGCGCTCGCGCTCGCGGCGGCCGAGCCGCGGTGGGCGGGCCATCGCCACGACACGACGGTCGTGTTCCTGATCGACCGCTCGGCGTCCGTCTCCGACGACGCGCTCGCGAAGGCGTGGAAGCAGGCGGCGGATCTGCGCACGTCGCTGGGCGACGACGAGCACGCGGCCGTGATCCAGTTCGACGGCACCGCCGAGGTCGCGATCGCGCCCGGCGATCCGTGGACCGCGCCCGCGCAGCTGCGCAGCACCGCGCCGGGCATGCGCGATGCGACCGATATCGCGGCGGCGATCCGGCTCGGCCTCGGGCTCATCCCGCCGGGCGCGGGCGGGCACCTCGTGCTGCTCGGCGACGGCCGCGCGACCGACGGCGACCTCGCGGCGGCAACCGCGCAGGCCGTCGCGCGCGGGATTCCCGTCAGCGTCGTGCCCACCGCCGGCGTGGTGGGCGATCCGGCGGTCGCGGCGATCGCGCTCGACGACGGCGGCCGCGTCCGCGCGGGCGCCACTGTGAAGGGTCACATCGACGTCGACGCGGGCGGCGTGCACGGCACCGGCACGGTGACGATCACGATCGCCGGTGCGCCGGTCGCCACGCAGCAGGTCGCGCTGGACGGCGGCCACGTCGACGTGCCGTTCTCGTACGCGCTGCCGCCGAGCGTCGCGCCGGGCGTGGTCTCGGTCGACGCGAAGCTCGCGGTCGCAGAACCGCGCACCGATGCCGATCCGGGCAACGACGCGACGAGCTCGCGCATGGTCGTCGAGCGGCCGCCTCACGTCGTGATCCTCGACGGCGACGAGGGCGGCGCGGACGCGCTGAAGAAGGCGCTCGAGGCCGAGCAGATGAAGGTGACCGTCGTGCAGGCAGCCGATGACGGCCCGCCGCCCGACCTCGGCGACGCGGACCTCGTGATCCTCGCGAACGCGCCCGTGCGCGCGGGCCTCGGCACCGGCGTGATCGACGACGAGCTCGGCGAGAAGCTCGTGAAGTGGGTCAACGATGGCGGCGGGCTCATCGTCATGGGCGGCCCGAGCGCGCTCGACGGCAACTACGCGCAGAACCGGCTCGCCGATGCGCTGCCGGTCGAGATCGAGCCGATGACGCCCGAGCTCGACAGCTCGGCGACCGTGATCGTCGTGCTCGATCAGTCTGGCTCGATGGGTGAGATGGTCGGCGGGCGCACGAAGCTCGCGCTCGCGTCCGAAGGCGCCAGCGCCGTGATCCGGCTGCTGCGGTCGTTCGACCGCGTCGGTGTCGAGAGCGTCGAGGACACGGTGCACTGGGTCGTGCCGGTGCGCACGATCGGCAGCGATTCCGCCGCGCTCGAGGCGAAGGTCCGCGCGATCCCCGTCGGAGGCGACGGCATCTTCGTCTACACCGGGTTGCTCGCGGCGCAGAAGGCGCTCGAGAAGTCGACCTCGCCGCTCAAGCACGTGATCCTGTTCTCCGACACGACCGACGCCGCCGAGCAGGTCAAGGGCATCGACTACGGCGATGGCTTCTCGGGCTGGCCCTCAACGCGCGCGAACAGCTTCGACATCGCGAAGCAGCTCAAGGAGAGCGGCACGACGCTCTCGGTGATCGGCGTCGGCGAGGGACGCGACGGCGCCTTCAACTACGCGACGTACAACGACGACGAGGACGATACGGACTTCCTGCGCGAGCTCGCCGCGGTCGGCGGCGGCCGCTACTACCGCACGACCGATGCCAAGCAGCTGCGCGGGCTGTTCGTCCAGGACGCGCGCCGCCTGCTCGACAACCACGCGCGCGAGGAAGACTTCCACCTCAAGGTCACCGGGCACCTCGGCGCGCTCGACGGCGTCGACATGGAGGCCGCGCCGCCGCTGCACGGCTTCCAGGAGCTGAAGGCGCGCCCGGCCGCCCAGGTCGTGCTCGTCGACGATCGCGAGGGCAACCCGATCCTGACGCGCTGGCCGTACGGCCTCGGCGAGGTCGCGGTGTGGGCGAGCGATGCCGGCCCGCGCTGGGCGCACGACTGGCTCGCGTGGCCCGGCTACACGCGGTTCTGGACGCAGATGGCGCGCGCGTCGCTGCGCCGCCGCGAGGGCGATGCGGCCGCGATCGAGGCCGACATCAAGGGCGATCGGGCGACCGTGCGCGTCGCGCGGCGCAACACGGCGACCGTGCCGAAGGTCCGCGTGACCGAGCACGGCGCGGCGCGCGAGCTGCCGCTGCACGTCACCGAGCCCGGCGTCTACGAGGCGCCGCTGCCGATCGACAACGAGCCGACGGTCGAGCTCGTCGACGACAAGGGCCACGTCATCGAGTCGCGGACACTGGTGCGGCCCGCGAGCACCGAGCTGCGCGACCGCGGCCCCGATACCGCCGGCCTCGCGAAGCTCGCGAAGGCGACTGGTGGTCAGGTCGCGCCGAGCGCGATCGCCTCGAGCGGCCGCGCCGTGCCCACCTCGACGCCGCTCGCCGCGTGGCTGCTGCTGCTGTCAGTCCTGCTCGTCCCCGCCGATGCGTCGTTGCGCCGAATTGCCCGGCAATAGACCATGGGGGTATGGGTGGCCCCAAGGACGATCCCCCGACCTTGCAGTACTCCCAGCGCCCGAGAGCGGGCTCGCTCGTCGCCGACGATCCGACGACGCTGTCGGGCACGTACGCGCTCGGCGAGCTGATCGGCAAGGGCGGCGTCGGCGAGGTGTACGTCGCGCACGACCGCAAGATGGGTCGCGACGTCGCGATGAAGCGCCTGCGCACCGCGGTGCCGAGCGCGGACGAGGTCGCCCGGTTCCTCCGCGAGGCTCGCATCCAGGCGCGGCTCGAGCATCCCGCGATCGCGCCGGTCTACGAGCTCGCGAAGGACGAGGTCGGCCGCCCGTACTTCACGATGAAGCGGCTCGCCGGCAAGCCGCTGAACGAGCTGCTCGGCGTCGCGACGCGGCAGCGCATGCTCCGCGCGTTCGCGGACGTGTGCCGCGCGATCGACTACGCGCACTCGCAGGGCGTCGCGCACCGCGATCTCAAGCCGGCGAACATCGTGCTCGGCGAGTTCGGCGAGGTGTACGTGATCGACTGGGGCGTCGCGCGCGAGCTCGACGACCACGACGCGCTCGAGCGCGTGGCCGATGCCGGCGACGTGCTCGGCACGCCGCAGTACATGGCGCCGGAGCAGCGGAACAACCCGCTCGTCGAGCGCCCGGCCGACGTCTACTCGCTCGGCAAGATCCTCGGCGACATCCTCGGGGCCGAGAAGCCGCTCGAGCTCGACGCCCTGTGCACGCATATGATGCACGTCGATCCGGCGAAGCGGCCGACCGCACGCGCATGCGCCGAGCGCATCGAGCAGTATCTCGACGGCGATCGCGACCTCGCCCGCCGTCGCGCGCTCGCCGAGGAGCTGCTCGCGTTCGCGCGCGCGGCCCACGCCCGGAACGCGCGCGGCGATGCGATGCGCGGCGCCAGCCAGGCCCTCGCGCTCGATCCGCGCTGCGCCGGCGCGGCCGAGCTCGTCACTACGCTCATGCTGCAGCCTCCGCCGCATCCGCCTCCCGCGCTGCAAGCAGCCCTCGACGACTCCGACCGCGCCGACATCTCGCGTCACGCGAAGGCCGCCCTGCCCGGCTACCTCCTGATCGCGGCGTTCCTCCCGCTCGTCGTGTTCACGCGCGTGCTCGCGTGGCCCGTGGTGTATGCCGCCGCCGCGGCCGCGCTCGCGATGGCGATCGCCGCGTTCCGGCTGATGCGCCGGCCCGATCGCACGTGGCGCTGGATGGTCGCGTACGGCATCGGCAACGCCGTCATCGTCGTGATGCTCGCGCGCCTCGCGGGACCGTTCACGTTCGTACCGGCCGTCGTCAGCTTCGTCACGGCGAGCGTGATCACGTACCCCGCGTTCCTCGAGCGTCCGGCGATCCTGCTCGGCACGATGCTCGCCGGCTGGCTCTTGCCGATCGGGCTCGAGCTCGCGCACGTGCTGCCGCGGACGTGGAGCATCGAGCACGGTGTGCTCGCGATCCGCGGCGGCGCGATCGCGCTCGATTCGAATGGCGCGATCGTGCTCGTGATCCTCGCGAGCCTCGCGGCGGTCGTCATGGCGGGCATTCAGTCGACGGTGCTGGGGCGCGCTCACCGCAAGGCGCAGCACCAGCTCGTCGCGCAGGCCTGGCAACTCAGGCAGCTCCTTCCGATCGACCCCCGGTAACGAATCGTTACCGCGACGCGCGTTCGCCGACCGACTTTCGCTCGGTTGCAACTGGCCCGCTCCTTGGATCATCGCAGGGGCATGCTGACGAAAGCCCTTCCGCTGGTCTTGCTCGCCGCGTGCGCCGCCGAGGTCGATCGCTCTCCCGAGCCGGCCTCGCCCACGACGCCGATCGCGTTCCACCAGGACGGCACGCTCGTCGCGACCGGCGGCACGCTGACGATCACGATCCCGAGCGACGTCTCGGTCGGGTTCTCCGCGACCGCCGACAACGGCGACGTCACGCCCGCCTCGATCACGTGGCCGAACATGACGAAGCCCGAGTACGCGGTGCGCGCGCTCGCCGCCGGTCGCGGCACGTTCTCGATCGTGACCTCCGAGGGCATCGCGACGGGCACGTTCGAGGCGGCCGATGTCGCGCGCACGGTGATCGACGAGCAGTGTCACGTCACGCTGCTCGATGCGACGGGCCGCGCGCTCGTCGACGATTCGATCCCCGCGCTCGATCCGCAGTGCGAAGCTACCCGCCAGTAGGCGGTTCGGTCGCGACGGGCACCGGCTGCGATTCCTCGCCCTGCTCGCCTTGCTTGTCCGCCGGCTCGAGGCGCCTGTACAGCGAGCGCCGATCGATCCCGAGGATCTTCGCGGCGTGGGTCTTGTTGCCGGCGACGGCGCCGAGCACCTGCCGCACGTAGCGCCGCTCCATCTCGTCGAGCGTGATCAGCTCCGAGGGCGAGGCCGTCGAGATCACGACGCGCTGCTTCTCGTGCTGCTGCAGCTTGTCGGGCAGATCGTCGATCGTGATCTCGTCGAGCCGGCTCAGCGCGACCGCGCGCTCCATGCAGTTCTCGAGCTCGCGCACGTTGCCCGGCCAGTCGTACGTCATCAGCAGGCGCGCGGCGGGCGGCGAGATGCCCTGGACCGGCTTCTTGATGCGCTTGGCGATCTGATCGAGGAAGAACTGCGCGAGCACGAGGACGTCGTTGCCACGCGCGCGCAGCGGCGGCACGCCGATCTCGACGACGTTGATCCGGTAGAACAGGTCCTCGCGGAACCGCTTCTCGGCGACCTCGTGCTCGAGATCGCGGTTCGTCGCGGTCAGCACGCGCGCCGCGAACGTGAACTCCTCGTCGCCGCCGACCGGCCGCACGCGGTGGTCCTGCAGCACGCGCAGCAGCTTGACCTGCATCTCGAGCGGCATCTCGCCGATCTCGTCGAGGA
>CAYUNM010000013.1:120272-154596 GCA_964446175.1 uncultured Kofleriaceae bacterium | reverse complement strand
CGGATCGTGTGTTCAGTCCGGAACCTGCCGATCTATGACCTACAGGCTCCTAGCGGGCGCCCGGCTCGCTCGGGGCGCGGCTCTCGACGGAGCGCACCTGGAAGACCATGCGATCGTCGAGGCGGATCGCGGTCAGCGACTTGCCCCACACGCAGCCGGTGTCGAGCGCGATGTGCGTCGGCCCCAGGTCGAGGCCGAGCGCCGCCCAGTGGCCGAACACGGCCGTGTGCGTCGCCCACGCGCGCTGCGGGAACTTGAACCACGGGACCTCGCCCTTCGGCGCGTCCGCGGGCGAGCCGTCGAACTCGTGATCGACGCGGCCGTCGTCCTTGAGCATGCGCACGCGGATCAGGTAGCTGAGGATCGCGCGGTGGCGATCGCTGCCGCCGAGATCGTCGCGCCACCGCGGAGGCTTGCCGCCGTTGGCGACCTGCGCGAGGAACGAACGCCAGCCGGGGCCGCGCAGCTGCGTCTCGATCTCGCCGCCGAGCATGCGCGCCCGGTCGGCGGTCCACGCGGGATGCAGGCCGGCGTGCACGAGCACGTGCCTGGAATCGGTGACGACCATCGGCCGCTCGCGCAGCCAGTCGATCAGGCGATCGCAGTCGCGCGCGCGCAGCACGTCGTCGAGCGTGTCGCGCTTCTTCTCCTCGGCGACGCCGGCGACGCGCGCGAGCAGGTGGAAGTCGTGGTTGCCGAGGACGGTCGTGACGACGGGCCCCATCTCGCGCGCCCAGCGCAGCACGTCGAGAGAGCGCGGACCGCGGTTGACGAGGTCGCCGACGAGCCACAGCTGATCGCGCGCGCGCGAAAAATCGATCAGCGCGAGCAAGCGCTCGAGGCTGGCCATGCAGCCCTGGATATCGCCGATCGCGTAGCGCGCCATGTCAGTGCCCCGCCGCGATGATACCGCCCCGCCCGCCGCGCGATGCATCGCCGATCGCTTCGTTGCCGCTCCTCGCGGTACGCCCGGTATCGCTTCGTCGCGGCGCCTCGCGCTCGGCGCGCCTCACGCAGCGGTTCGGGACGTTCTCATCGCGTCGGGGCACTGGCCGATCGTAGCGCAGCGAGATCCGCGAGCACCTGCGCCGGGTGATCCTTCGGGCTCACCTTCGCGTAGACGCGCTTCACGCGGCGGTCGGGCCCGATCAAGTACGAGATCCGCCGCGGATAGTCCGGCTCGCTCGGGTCGTACGCGTCGTACGCCTTGCCGGTGTCCTTCGACGTGTCGCTCACGAGCTTGTACGGGTAGCTGAACTTCTGGGCAAAGGCGCAGTTCGCGTCGACGGGGTCGAAGCTCGCGCCGAGGATGACGGTATCGCTGGAGTCGAAATCGCGGATTCGATCACGGAATCCGTTGCCCTCGATCGTTCAACCAGGGGTGTCGGCGGCCGGATACCACCAGAACAGCACGTACTTGCCGGCGAGCGAGGACAGCTTCACGCGCGAGCCATCGTGTGCCGGCAGGTCGAAGTCGGGAGCGAGCTCGCCTTCCTTCAGCATGTGCCGAGCGTATCAGGGCAGCGGCCGAGGATCGTCCGGAGTCAGATCTCGACGCGCGTCGAGAGGAAGCCGGTGCGCGCGCAGCCGGCCGTCACCTCGAGCACGCCGTGGCCCTTGACGAGATAGCTCGCCCAGGCGGCGTTCGTCGAGCCGCGCGTGCCGGGATAGCTCGGCAGGTTCGCGCCGGTGTGCAGGCCGTGGCCCCACCCGTCGAGGTGGCCGAGGCGCTGGTGCGCGGCGCCGGCGTCGAGCAGCTCGCAGCCGTGCGCCTTCGCCGTCGCGTAGAGCGGCTCGTTGAAGTCGAGCGCCTTCGCGGACGGCACGCCGTAGCTCGCGAGGTAGCCCTCGTTCTCGACCTTGATGTCGACGCGCGTGAGCCCGCCGTCGAGCGTGGTCTTGTCGATGCGCGCGATGCGGACGCGCGGCGCGAGCGCGGCGACGCGCAGGAACACGCGCGCCTGCGACTCGCAGACGGTGGCGAGCTCGCGCGGCGGCGGATTCCAGATCCCGAAGCGCGGATCGAGGCCGCCGATCTCGACGGCACCGAGCTGCGGGTGGACGAACGGCCGCCACGGCGGGAAGCAGCGGCCGCCGTTCTCTTCCTTGTCCCACCACGCGAGCTGCACGAGGTTCGCGCGCGAGAATCGCTCGTAGTACTCGACGAACTTCTTCGGCCGCTCCATGCCGGCGCGCTTGAACAGGTCCCACAGCTCGATCACGTACGCGAGCGCGCCGCGCTGGTTGTAGGCGTACTCGCTGACGTCGCCGCGCAGCGGCTTGTCGGGCTCGTAGAGGAACTCGTCGTAGCCGGAGACCGTCGGATAGCCGGTGTGCTCGGTCATCCACGCCTCGACCTGGCGGAACAGCGCGAGGTCCTCCTGGTTCATCTTCGAGTCGGGCTGGTGGCCGGGCGGGCGAATGAGGACGCCGCCGAACGTGTGGTACGCGCACCAGCACACGATCTCGGGATGCTTCGCCGCAAACTCGACGATGCCGCGCGCCTCGGGCTCGCTGATCGGGTGCGGCCCGGCGCCGGCCTGCTCGTGCGCGGGCGCCCACGACCACGGGAAGTTGCGGTTGAGGTCGATCGGGTTGTCGTGCAGGAAGAACGGCGACGGGATGTTCTTGCCGTCGAAGTGCTCGATGTGGCCCTCGGGATAGACCTTGTAGAACGGGCCTTCGTCCTCGAGCGTGCGCTCGACGAGCAGGCCCGGGAACTCGCGGCTATCGACGAGCTCGCCGCCCGGATCCTCGACGCGCATCGAGAGCGCGAGGCCATCGCCGTCGACGTCGTGGAGGATCCAGCGCGGCGTGCCGCGCTCGACGCGCTCGTCGCGGGGAACGCTGCGCAGCGAGCGACCGGTCGTCAGCACGCACTCGGCACCGTCGGGCGAGATCCGCGGCACGATGTAGAACAGGACGTCGCGCAGGCGCTGGGCGAGCGGCGCGGGCAGGTCGACCGCGTGCGGCTCGACGTGGAGCGCGAGCGCGGCCTCCGCGATCGCCAGCGCGACGTTCGAGCCGGCGAGCTCGGCGGCATGGACGTTGCCGTCGACCCAGACGGCCGGGCGAATGCGGTCGGGATCGTTGCCGATCGTTACCAGCCAGACGTCGCGGCCTTCCGGAGTCTTCGCGAGCGAGGCCACACGCACATGCGCCGGATACGCGTCGCGCCACGCGTGTAACTGCGCGGTCAGCTGGGCGTAGTCGAGGTAGGAGTCGCGGAACCCGTGGGAAAGATCGGCGAGTGCCATCGGTGACGGAGCTTACAGCTGAACAAAAGCCGGCTGCCGCGCGTCGTACTTCCGAACATACTGGGTGAATGGCGATGCTCAGCTTCGACTCGATTCCGCAGGCCCGCGTCGTCCGCAAAGGGGCGCACGTGTTCGCGCCGCCGCCCGCTCCGCGGAGCACCGAGCCGAGCCCGCTGCGCGATCACGCGCGGACCGCGCTCGCCGTCGCGCTCGGGATGTGGCCCCTGACGGGCGTCGTGCTGCTGATGCTCGGGCTGCTCGTCATGGTCGGAAACAGCGGCGCCCCGTGAACGGCTCGCGCGTGGTAGCCCTGCAAAGGCATCACGCGCAGCCGGCCGCGGAACGCTAGCCCTCGAGCGGCATCGCGCGCAGCGTCTTCGGCAGGTCGAGCAGCGACGAGGTCGGCGAGCCGACGAGCATCGCGGGCGACATGTTCGTCAGGCCCCACGGCTCGATCGTGCCGGCGGTCACCGCGAACGCGCCGCCATCGATGCGCCCGACGACACCGAAGCCCGAGCGCATCGGCACGCGGGCGGTCTCGATGACGAGGTCGGGCAGGTGGGACACGTCGATCTCGACGAGGCCGCGCTCGCACGTGAGCACGAGGCGGTACTGGAGCACGCGCCGCTCGACGAGCAGGATGTTGCCCATCTCGCTCGTGAAGACCTCGGTCCAGCCTTCGGTCGGCGAGCCGTGCTCGCGCAGTGCCTGGAACTCGAGGTGGTAGAGCTTGTCGGAGTCGATCTTGCGCGCGAGCAGACCGGTCGTCGTGACGACGCAGTCGAGGAAGCCGAGCGAATGCAGGTGGACGACCGCCGAGAGGTGATCGAGCGTCCACCACGAGCCGGGCACGTGCGCCGCGCAGCCGAGAAACACGTTCTTCGCGGAGCTGCCCTTGAGCCACTCGCTGATCGCGACGGCGACCTCGGGCGCGCTGCCGGTATCGCCGAGGCGGCGGTCGCCGTTCCACAGCACGGAGTCGCCGGGGAGGCGATGCACGGCGTCGAAGTGGAAGTAGCGGCCCTCCCAGGGCGGGACGAGCGAGAGCTTGTCGCCGACACGGACGTTGCTGACCGCGTCGAGGTCCTCGGGGACCGCGATGTACGTCTCGCCGCGCGGATCGAGCGCGACGAACAGCAGGCCGCGCGGGGTCAGGCCCTGCTTGCGCAGCTCCTTGAGACCGAGGATGACCGCCGCCGGGTCACGGTAATGATAGACGCGCGTGGCGAACATCCAGCGCGGAGACTACTACAGCTTCTTCGTCAGAATGCGAGCCATCAGGGCGCGCTCGTCGGCCTCGAGCGTCGGGCGCGGTGGCCCGCTGTAACTGATGCTCAGTCGGGTGTCGCCGCGGAGGACGAACAGCACGCCGGCATCGGGCTGGTAGTAGGCCTCGTCGCCGAGGCCCTTGATCTCCTGCTTCGCGCCGGGGAGCACCGCCATGAAGTCGTCGAAGCCGCCCTTGTCGGTCAGGCCGGTGTGGATCGCGAGCCGGGCGCCGCCGCCCGACCACTCGCAGCTCGACAGCTTGTCGGACGCGTCGGCGGCGGTCTTCGTGACCGGCAGGCGAAAGACATCCTGGATCTCCGCCTGCTTCGCGAGACCGCACGCGTTCGGCGCGTTGCGGATGACGGTGCCGGTGAGGATCAGCGACGCGATCGTGAAGTAGATGATGATGCCGCTGACGTCGACGAGCGTCGCGACGAGCGGCGCCGAGGCGCTCGCGGGGTCGGCGCCGATCTTGCGCAGGGCGAACGGCAGCATCGCGCCCATGAGCGTTCCCCACAGCACGCAGCCCACGAGGCTCGCCGCGACGGTCATGCCGACCATGACGAAGTGCTCGCCCGCGGAGCCCGAGTAGGCGCCGGCCGCGCCCCACACCATCACGCGGATGGCGGCGACGGAGCCGAGGATCGCGCCGAGCACGACGCCCATCTGGATCTCGCGGCGGAACACGCGCAGCCAGTCCGCGATGCGGACCTCGCCGAGCGCCATCGCGCGGATGACGAGCGTCGAGGCCTGCGAGCCCGAGTTGCCGCCGCTCGAGATGATCAGCGGAAGGAATAGCGACAGCACGATCGCCTTGTCGAGCTCCTTCTGGAAGAAGCCGAGCGCGGTCGCGGTGAGCATCTCGCCGATCAGCAGGATCGTCAGCCAGCGCGCGCGCTTCTTGATCATCTCGCGGCGGCTCGACGCGAGGTAGGGCAGGTCGAGGGCTTCGAGACCACCGAACTTCTGGATATCTTCGGTGGCCTCTTCCTGGACGACGTCGACGATATCGTCGACGGTGACGATACCTTTCATCTTCCCGTCCTTGTCGACGACGGGGATGACGTTGAGGTCGTTGTCGGCGAACGTGCGAGCGACCGTCTCCTGATCCATCTCGTCCGAGACGCGGACGACATCGGTCGTCATGATCTCGCTGACGAGCTTCTTCGGATCGGCGGCGAACAGATCGCGGAACGACACGACGCCGAGCAGGTGCTGCTCCGCATCGACGACGTACGCGACGTAGATCGTCTCGAGCGCCGCGCGCGCCTGGCGCCGCAGGTACGACAGCGCCTCGTCGGCCGTCATCTGCGGGCGCAGCCGGGCGAAGCGCGTGCTCATGAGGCCGCCGGCCTCGTCCTCGGCGTACGCGAGCAGCGCGAGCACTTCCTTGCGCGTCGGGGCGTCGAGCAGGCCCATCAGCGCGGGGCGCTGATCCTCGGGCGCCTCCTGGACGACGTCGGTCGCCTCGTCGGGCTCGAGCAGGCGCATCCACTGGCGGCGCTGCCCGGGCCGGAAGTGCATCAGCAGCGTGGCCTGATCGCGCGACGACAGGTTGATGAAGAAGTCCTCGGCGTCCTCGCGATCGAGCACGCGCAGGCCATCGCTGCGCTCCTCGAGATCGAGCAGCGGCCAGGCGTCGCGGAGGTCGTCGACGGAGAGCTTGTCGTCGTCCTCGGGCGGCTCTTCCGTGATCGCCGGGTGCTGGCCGGTCGAGGGCAGGTCGACGAGCTCGACGACCTCCGAGTCCTCGCCGCGCGTCTCCGCGATCGCCTTGATGTCGTCGATGACCTCCTTCGCCTCGTCGGGAGGCAGCGGAGTCTCCGTCGGGCCCGTCTCGAGCTTCTCGGAGACGGGCTCGGGGATGTTGTCATCCGTGCCGGCCATCGGGCACACCCTGCCTAATCGGATCGCAGGTGTCCAGCGAGCAATGCCGGTATTGCCTCGGCAGCGGGCGCGCGGATCGTCCGGTGCGCGAGGTCGCCGAACGGGTTGTCCTCGATGTTGATGTCGATCACGTGAGCGCCCGCGCGCAGCGCGATCGTGACGATCTGCCACGGCAGGTTCGTCTGCGCGCTCGTACCGACGACGATCAGCGTCCGCGCTTGCGCCGCGAGCCGCCGCGCGGTCTCGAGGAAGAACCGCGGCTCGTCGTACGACTCGTCGAACCAGAGCACGTGCGGGCGCGCCATCCCGCCGCAGCGCGGACACACGAGCTGGGCCCGCGGCTCGCTGACCTCCTCGGGCATCGCGTGCACCTCGAGCGTGCACTCCGCCGCGCACCGCATCCGATCGATGTTGCCGTGGATCTCGTACAGCTGCGACGACCCGGCCCGGCGATGCAGCCCGTCGACGTTCTGCGTGATCAGCGCGCACTCCAGCCCCGCGAGCGCCCGGTGCGCCGCGTTCGGCTCGGCCCGCCGGCACACCCCGCGCCGGTACAGATACCAGTCCCACACCTCCCACGGCATCTGCTCGAACGCGGCGTGCGTCGCCAGCTCCTGCGGGTGGTACACGCGCGACCCGACGGTCCAGTACCCGTCTCTGCCGCGAAACGTCGGGATCCCGCTCTCGGCGGAGATGCCGGCACCCGTCAGAACCACGATCGGGGCATCCATCGCCCGCCAGTGTAGACTTGGGCATGGTCCGCTGGCTGCTCGCGATCGCGCTCGTCGCTGCCTGCTCGAAGGCATCGAAGCAGGCCGACCGGCTGCAGCGCGAGGCGCCCGGCAGCGACTCGCACGTCCCCACCGACGTCTCGATCGCCCTCTCCGTCGACGGCGCCGACAGGCCGCCGATCACCAGCGCCACCCTCGCGGCAACCAAGCCCGACTTCGTCGATCCGGAGCGCCGCGCGTGGCGCGTGGCCACGCTCGTCCCCGAGGCGACCACCGGCAGCCAGGTCGAGGCCGCCGGCCCGACGGGCGTCGCCGTCAAGTTCGCGGACCCGACCCCCGATGGCCTGGAGCCCGTCCTGTTCCTCACGCGCCGAGGCGACGTCATCGTGGCCGCGGTCGACCCCAAGGATCCGTTCCCCAAGTTCCACGGCCAGGGCGGCCGCCTGCACCGCGCGGGGGACACGATGCCTCGGGTCTCGCCGGTCGCGCGCCTCGCCATCACGCACCCCTGACCGGGATGCGACTGCTCGCGAACTTCGACGCCGAGGCGACGTGGGCCGGCGCTCCGCTCGGCGGCAAGGTCCTCGCGCGGCTCGGCGCGCTCGCGCCGCTGCTCGCCGTGCTCGCGCCAGCGGGCGCCGGCGACCTCGAGATCTGGGCGCCCGCCGCGATCGATCCGGCGAGCATCCGGTGGGAGGCGATCGGGCGGCGCGCGGCGATGCGCGTCGGCGTGCCGGACCGCTGGGACCTCGCGTGGGCCGACCCGCGGGCGAAGGCGGCGAACGACCGCCGGGTCACGGTGGCCGTGCAGCGCGCGCTCGGCCTCGACCACGCCGACGTGCTCACCGACGTGGCGGCGCTCGACGAGCGGCGCGGCGCGTGGGTCGCGAAGGCGCCGTGGACGGCGGCGGGACGCGACCGCATCCACGGCGAGGGGCCGCCGCGCCCCGATCAGCGCACGTACGCCGAGCGCCTGCTCGCGCGTCAAGGTGCGATCGTCGTCGAGCCGTGGCTCGAGCGCCGGTTCGACGTCGGCGTCTGCGCGCGCCTCGAGCGCGGCCGCGTCACCGCGGAGCCGCCACACACGCTGCTGTGCGACGCGCGCGGCGCCTTCGTCGGCATCGACCTCGGCGAGCCACCGCTGACCGCCGCGCACCGCGCGCAGCTCGAACGCGCCGTCGACGCGAGTGGACGCGCGCTCGCCGAGCTCGGCTACGACGGGCCGTTCACGGTCGACGCGTTCGTCTGGGGCGCGGGCGAGCTCCACGCGCCCTGCGAGATCAACGCGCGCTTCAGCTTCGGCCACGTCGCGCGCGCGCTCGGGGCACGCCGGCTCGGGTTCGGCGCGCCGCCGCCGGGAGCCGTGGTGCTCGTCGAGGCCGCCGCGCTCACCGCTTGGTGCGCGTGAGCGAGAGAGCGTCCCCGAGGTGGGCGATGAACGACGGCGAGATGCCGGCCCGGCGGCGGGCCTCGGCGTCGAAGCGCGGGCCTCGCGCGCGGCGCGGGCCGAGCGGCGGGCGGACGTGGGCGAGGTACGCGGACCACGGGTCGGTGTCGGGCGCGAGTCGGCCGAGCCAGGCGTACGCGAAGTGGACGTGCGCGATCTCGTCCGTGTGGACCTGGTCGAGGGCGGCGGCGGTCGGCGTGTCGCCGCAGGCGCGTGCGGCGGCCGCGTAGTCGTTCGCGAAGTCGAGGTTCGCGTTCTCGAACGTGAGGCCCATCGCGCAGACGAAGTGCAGCGGGGACGCGAGGTGATCGAGCTTGTTCCAGAAGTGGCCGGTGACCGGGTGGTCGCCGAAGCTGGTGTGGAAGGCGCGGAGGCGGTCCGCGTAGAGCGCGAAGTGGCGCTGCTCGTCGGCGAGGATCGCGACGAGGCCGCGGCGAAACAGGAAGGGCGCGTCGGGGTAGGCGAGGAGCGCCCACGCGAACAGCTCGATTGCCTGGAGCTCGTGGTTCGCGAGCGCGTGGAGGATGCGCGCGCGCTGCGCCGGGTCGTGGAAGCCGGCGACCGGGGGCACGATGCCCTTCTTGACGGGCACGATCTGGAGGGCGGGCGGGCGGCCCGGGGCCGCGAGGCGCAGCGGCGGGCCGGGATCGGCGAGGTCGAGGTCGGCGGGCGGCGGCACGAGCTTGGCCTCGAGCGTGGTCGCTCGCACGAGCTGCTCGGCGTAGGCGCGCGCGGTCGTCATCGGCGTCTGCGGAGGACTACCACGAGCAGGGCGCCGGCGAGCGTGAGGGCGCCGCGCGGCGACGAGCCGCCCGAGTCGCAGCAGCCGCCGGAGGGCGCGGGCCAGCAGACGCCGCCGGAGCCGGCGGGCACGCAGTCGAAGCCGAGCGGGCAGGCGGCCTTGGTCGCCAGGTCGCAGGCCTCCACGCAGTGCTTCAACGGCTCGCCGCCGTCGCCGCACGTCATCGAGAGACATTCGTCGTCGGCCTGGCAGATCGCGCCGAGTCCGCCCGGCTGCTTCGGGCCGGGAACGCACACGCCCTGGACACAGACGTCCGTGCCCTCGCAGCCCTTCGATCGCGTGCACGGCGGGACGGCGGTGACCGCGATCGTCGCGCTCGCGGGCGTGCCCTGGACGTCGATCGCGCGCGCCTCGAGCGTGTGCGGACCGAGCGCGAGGTCGGGCGCCGTGAACGTGAACGGCTCGGTCGCCGCGGAGCCCGCCAGCGTGCCGTCGATGTACAGCTCGACGTGATCGACGCGCACGTCGTCCGTCGCGGCGACGTCGATGCCGAACCCGGGCTGCACGTCCTTGCCGTCGACCGGCGACGTGAACATCACGGTCGGCGGCGTCGGCGCGCCCGGACCGAACAGCCCGACGATCATGCGGTACGAGTTCTGCGTCTGGCGCGGGCACTTGCACGCGCGCGGCGTGTACTCGCCGCAGCCGGCGTCTTCGTCGCGGAAGCGCTTCGGCAGGCTGGCGCCGAGGTACGTCATCGGATCGGGTTGCAGCAGCTCGTGCTCGAGCCCGAACGCGTGCGCGGTCTCCTGCGATGCGGTCCAGCACAGCGTCAGCGGGTCGGGCCCGTAGACGTCGAACGTGTAGCTGATCGCGTTCGGGATCTCGTCGCACGTGAACGGCGCGACGCCACCCGCATTCGGGATGTCACCGCGCAGATCGCTCGGCGCGCCGCCGACGATGTTCTCGAAGTGCGGCACGGAGCCCGGATCGACGTCCGTGACGACGACGTCGAACGGCGCGTACGTCTCCTTCACGCACTGCACGAGCTCGGCCCAGACCTGGTCGCTCTGCGTGAACGGACCGATCGTGACGTCGCCCGACGCGATCGACGACGTCTGCGTCCGCGAGTCGTCGATCATCCCGTAGTGGACCGGGCAGCCGCCGACGCAGCGCTTGAGGTAGATGATGTTCGACGACGGCGCCTGCGCGAGCCTCGGCGGCGGTGGGATCCGGATCAGGGTTCCTGCCGCGAAGGCCGGCGCGAGCAGCAGCAGCATCGGCGCCGGCGCGGTTACGTCCGCTTGCGCCGCGTGACGAGCATCGCGGCGAAGCCCAGGCCGAGCAGGATCGAGCCCGCGGCGTTGTGGCCGCCGGTATCGCAGCAGCCACCGCCGCCGCCGTTGTCGAGGCCCTGCCAGCACACGCCACCGACGTTCGACGACAGGCAGCCAAAGCCCGACGGGCAGTGCGACGCCGCCGGGTCACACGGGATCACGCAGTAGCTGTTCGTGCCGTCACTCGCGCACGAGCCGCTCTGGCAGTCCGCGTTCGTCGTGCAGGTCGCGCCGAGGCCGCCCTGCGCGTTCGGGCCCGCGACGCACGCGTTGCCGTAGCAGATGTAGTTCTGCATGCAGTCCGCCTCGGTCGTGCACGGGTCGCCGACCAGGAAGTCGGAGGTCGCGCTCACCGAGTTGTGACCGGTCGTGCCGCAGACCGCAGACAGGTGATGGGGGGCCTTCGACAGGTTCGCATCGGTGGCGAACGTGTACGGCGCCGTCGTCAGCGTCTTCACGAGCGAGCCGTCGAGGTAGACATCGATCGCGGCGATGCCGTCGCTCGACGTGCAGTCGATCTCCGCCGTGAAGCCCTGCTTCTGCGCGGAGCCGTTCGCCGGCGTCTTGATCTTCAGCGTCGGCGTCGGTGCGTTCTTCGCGCCGAACAGGTTCGTGATGATGTCGACCTCGTTCTGCGTCGACTGACCACTCGACATGCAGGTGTGCTTGCCAGCCGCCGTGCACGTCACGCCGAACGCGTTGCAGTTGCCGCAGCCGTTGTAGTTCCCGCAGTCGCTGCCGCACGTGACGCCGTTCGCGAACTTCAGCGGCCCGGTGTACGTGTTGTACGTCATCGGATCGTTCGTCGGCGTGGCGTGATCGAGCGTCCACGCGTGCGCGATCTCCTGCGCCGCCGTGCCGCAGATGTCGAGGTAGCTGTAGTGAAAGTACGAGTCGTTCGCGAACGCGAACACGAGGCCGTTCGAGATGTACGGCGCGTAGCAGTTGCCCGGCGACTGGCAGGCGTAGTCGGCGATGCCGAGGATGCCCTGTCCACCGAGCTGCGAGGGATTCAGCTGATCCGCGGTGCCCGCGACCATCACCTCGAAGTGCGGCACTGTGCCCGGATCGGTATCGGTCACCGTGACGTTGAACGGCGCCATCACCTGCGTGACGCAGTCCTTGATCTGCCCCCACGTGCCGTCGCCGCCGCCGAACGCCGACAGCGTGATGTTGCCTCCCGCGATGTCCGACGTATCGGTCGTCGAGTCCGTGGCGCCGGCGTGGACCTGGCAGCCGCCCGCGCAGCGGTTGAGGTAGAGGACGTGCGAGTTGACGAGCAGCGGCGAGGGCGTCGCCGGGGGCGGGATCACGTTGACCGCGAGGTGCCCGGAGACGCGGATATCCAGTGGCTCTGCATGCGCCGAAACGGCGAAACCGAGGACCACCGCTACAGCTGCAAGACTGCGCATGGACCTCGGTTTTATCCCGGCCGGCTGCCCGCCGACCAGAGGGAAAACGCTAGCTAGTACTTCCGACTAGCTTAGCTCCGTCGGCGGCGCGTGATCAGCGCCGCAGCAAAACCAAGTCCGAGCAGCAGCTGCCCGCTGCCGCCACCCGCGTCACAGCCGCCGGTGTTGCCACCGCCGCCGCCCGGGTTGTTGCCGTTCGGCCAGCACACGCCGTTGCCGCCGCCTGCATCGAGGCACTCGAAGTTCGACGGGCACGTGTTCGCGCCGGTCGGGTTGCACGAGCTGACGCAGTACTGGTGGCCCTGGCCGTCATCCGCGCACGAGTTCGACACGCAGTCGCTATTCATCGTGCACGTCGAGCCGAGACCGCCGGCCATGCCCGGGCCAGCAACACACTGGCTGTTCGAGCAGACCTGACCGGACATGCAATCGGTGTCGTGCTGGCACGCCATCGGGAACGAGACATCGGCCGTCGCGCTCGCCGTGTTGCCGGCCGCGTCGTACGCGTCGACCTCGAGGTGGTGCGCGGTGCCGGAGAGCGAGCTCGGCGCGGTCCACTTGAACGGCGCGGACGTCAGCGGGCTGCCGACGGCCTGGCCGTCGATCTTGAGCTGCACGTGGTCGATGCCGCGATCGTCGTTCGCATCCGCCGTGATCGTGAAGCCCGGGTTGACGACGGAGTTGTTCGCCGGCGAGGTGATCGAGACCGTCGGGTTCGTCGTATCGGGGCCGCTCGCGCCGAACGTCGCCATGATCAGCGCGTAGCTGTTCATACCCGAGGTGCCGGTGCCGCTGTACGAGCACTTGCAGCTGCGCGCGCTGTACTCGCCGCACGAGCCGCTCTGGTTCTGGAACGTCTTCATCGACGGGCCGGTCGTCAGGTACGTCATCGGATCGCGGTTGTCGTACTTGTGGTCGAGGCCCCACGAGTGCGCCGTCTCCTGGGCGACCGTCCAGCAGATGTCGTCGATGTTCGACGGCTCGCTGTTCGCGAACGAGAACGAGATCGAGTTCGGGATGTAGCCGCACGAGAACGGAGACACGCCGAGCACGCCCTGCTGCGTGATGCCGACCTCGTCGGCGGTGCCGGCGACGATCGCCATGTGGTAGTTCCCCGACGTCGGGCGCGTCGTCACGATCTGGACGTTGAACGGCGCGTACGTCTGCTTCACGCAGTTGACGATCTGGTTCCACTGCGAGTCGGTGCCGCTGTACTGCGAGACGATCGACGGCGAGTTCGGGATGCTCGAGACGTCGCTCGTCGCATCGTTCGTGTTGCCGCCCGGCTGCAGCGTGCAGCCGCCGGTGCAGCGGTTCATGAAGATGACGTGGGAGACGCTCGCGGGCTCCGGCTGCGCCCAGCTCGAGCCGACCAGCGAGGGGTCGGTCCAGCGGTACGTCGCACGCGGGACATCCGCATGCGCGACGCTGGCGAGTGCGAGCAACGTGGAGGCGGCGAGGAGTCGCTTCATGGCGGCCAGTTGTAGGGCACGCCGCCTCGCGCACGAACCCGCTTCTCCTGGCTTGTTCTTGTCCGACCGAGGCGCGCGGTCGCGACCAGCTACAGCAGTGCCGCGCAGACGATAAACGCGACGTAAGCTGCGACAAGTAAAGCACCTTCTAACCGGGTGATCTTGCGCGAACCGCGCAGGACGAGGACCCCGAGCAGGGTGATCACGACCAGCCCGACGAGATCTACCAGGTGCATCCGCTCGCCCAGCCGGATCGGCTGCAGGCACGCCGTCACCCCGAGCACGAGGAAGACGTTGAGCAGGTTCGAGCCGATGACCGAGCCGACCGCGAGGGCGGCGTGGCCGCGGCTGGCCGCGACGAGCGAGCCGATCAGCTCGGGCAGGGCCGTGCCGATCGCGATGACGGTGAGGCCGAGCATGCGCTCGCTCATGCCGACCGACTCGCCGATCTTGCGGCCGCCTTCGACGAACAGGTAGCTCCCGGCGAGCAGCAGCACGAGGCCGAGCGCGGACATCAGGGCCGCCATCGTCGGGCTCGTGCGCGCGTGCGCCTTGCCGCCGATCGAGGCGCCCGCGACCTCGGCCTGGCCGCTGCGCGACGCGGCCTCGGCGTCGTCGTCGTCGTCGAGGTCATCCGGCGTGATGCGCGCCGAGACCGTCAGCGTCGCGATCGTGAAGATCACCGCGCACACGACGAGCAGCCCACCCTCGAGCCGCGACAGCACGCCGTTGCGGAACAGGATCGGCACCGCGATCGCCGAGCCGACGAGCACGGGGACCTCGCGGCGGATGATGCGGCCGTCGATCGTCGGCGGTGCGATCAGCGCGGTCAGCCCGAGGATCAGCGAGATGTTCGCGGCGCACGAGCCGATCACCGTGCCGAGCGCGATCGGCTGCGCGTGCTCGAGCGCGGTCTTCGTCGCGACGGCCAGCTCGGGTGCGCTCGTACCGTACGCGACGACCGTGAGCCCGACGACGAGCGGCTTCACGCCGAAGCCGCGCGCGATGCCCGCCGAGCCCCGGATCAGCCACTCCGCCCCCCAGTAGAGGATGGCGATGCCGACCAGCAGCTTGACGACCGGGAAGATCGGGACCACGCCCGATCATTCTACAGCGCGGGCCGCCGGGCCCCGCGCGCTCGTGGCGCTTTCCTACGCGCCCTTGCGAGCGAGGTAGCGCGCGTCGCGAATGAGCTCGTCCAGCCGGTGGATATCGCCGGAGTCGTACGTGCCGCGCAGGTGCAGGTTGCCGTCGACGAGGATGAAGTACCCGCCGTGCGCGATGTTCGGCACGCCGTTGGCCTTGTCGGGCTCGCGCATCATCGAGCTCATGAACGGGCCCTCGACGAGCTGGTAGATCTTGTCGTAGTCGCCGGTGATGAAGCGCCAGCGCTCCGGGTCGGCGTGATAGCGCTGCGCGTATGCGGCGAGGCGCTCGGGCGTGTCGTACTTCGGATCGACCGAGATCGAGACGAGCTTGATCTGCGCGCCCTTGTCGAACGTCTTCTCCTGGATCCGCGCCATCTTCATCGTGGTGACGGGGCAGATCGTGTCGCAGCGGGTGAACAGGAAGCTGACGATCGTCGGGTGACCGCGGAACACGTCCTGCGTGATCGGCTCGCCGCGATCGTCGACCAGCTGGAACGGCGGCACCATGCCGAGGTCGGCCAGGTTGGGATCGTGCGGCCGACGCGCGAGCACGACCGCGACGGGGATGATCGCGATGACGATGATCGCGACCATGCCGAGGAGGAGCTTGCGACCGGGTACAGGCACGAGGGCTTTTTGGCAGATCCGCGTAGGAATTGCACGTTTCGCCGGCTGCGGCCAAATGGCGCGGGAGTTGCTCTACTTAGGCAAGGATGTGGGTCGCCAACACCCTGACGCTGTCGAGGATCCCGCTGGCCGCGGCATTCTGGGCGACCTATGGCGACCTCCGGTGGTCGATCGCGCTCGTCGTGCTCGCCGCGCTCACCGATGCCCTCGACGGCACCATCGCGCGCTGGGCGCTCGCCCGGCAGCGCTCGACGCGCCCGACCGCCGGCGAGTGGCTCGATCCGCTCGCCGACAAGGTCTTCGTCGTCGGCGTGCTCGCCGCCGTGCAGTGGCACGACCCCGCGCCCTGGGGCCTGGTCGCGCTGATCGCGGCGCGCGAGCTCGTGCTGATCCCACTCGCGGCGACGTACCGGCTCGTGATGCCGAGCCGCATGCCGCACGCGTTCAAGGCCGGCGCGCTCGGCAAGGCCGCAACCATTG
The DNA here is from genome assembly GCA_964446175.1 of uncultured Kofleriaceae bacterium. Classification (GTDB taxonomy): domain Bacteria; phylum Myxococcota_A; class Polyangia; order Haliangiales; family Haliangiaceae; genus JABFXX01. The sequence continues at coordinate 138,787 of CAYUNM010000013.1, read as the reverse complement.
CCGAGCTCGGGGCGATCCTCGCGCTGACCGTGCGCGCGCCCGTCGCGTGGCCGCTCGCGATCGCGGCGGCGGCGCTGGGCCTCGCGGCCGTCGGCTCCTATATCGTCAGAAGCCTCGGCGCCCGACCGGCGCCCGGGTTCCCTGGCGCGTCATGACGAGCTGGAACAGCTGCGTCTCGCGCGCGCGGAAGCCGCCCGCACACGAGAGCAGGTAGTACTTCCACATCCGGTAGAACGTCTTGCCGTACTTCGCCTCGAGCTTGGGCCACGCGGCGTCGAAGTTCTTCCACCACGCCATCAGCGTCGGGTCGTAGTGCTCGCCGATGTTGTGGACGTCCTCGGGGATGAAGATGCCCTGCATCGCCGTGATCATCGCGGCGAGCGTCGGCAGCACGGCGTTGGGGAAGATGTACTTGTCGAACCACGGCTCGATGTGCGAGGTCGTCTTGTTGCCGCCGATCGTGTGCACGAATGCGACGCCGTTCGGTGCGAGGCAGCGATCGACGAGCTCGAAGTACGGCCGGTAGTTCTTCGGGCCGACGTGCTCCATGAGGCCGATCGACACGACCGCGTCGAACTGCCCCGAGGCGTTGCGATAGTCGTCCTCGCGGATGTCGATCGGCAGGTGCGCGTACTTCTGCTTGATGTACGCGACCTGCTCCTTCGACACGGTGTACGACGTGACGGTCGCGCCGCGCTCGGCGCAGAACGCCGAGAACCCGCCCCAGCCGCAGCCGAGGTCGAGGACCTTCATGCCCGGCTTCAGGCCGATCTTCGTCGCGACGAGCTCGAGCTTCTTCGTCTGCGCCTCGGCGAGATCCGTCGTGCCGTCGAAGTACGCGCAGGTGTAGAGCATGCGCGGGTCGAGCATCGCCTCGTAGAGATCGTTGCCGATGTCGTAGTGGTGCTGGCCGTTGTCGAACGAGCGGCCGGGCGTCTGCAGGTTCAAGAGGCGCGCCTTCACGGCGTGCGCGATCAAGACCCAGCTGTCCTTCACGTGATCGCGGACGCGCGCGCGGCACAGCCGATCGACGGTCTGGTCGAGCGCCTCGGAGTCCCACCAGCCCTCCATGTACGCCTCGCCGACGCCGAGCGTGCCGTCGCGCAGGATGCGAGCCCACAGCCGGTCGTCGTGGACCTGCATGTCCCACGGACGGTTGCCGCCGACCTCGATGCCGGTGCGGCCGAGGACCTCGATGCACGCTTCTCTCGCGCGCTTGGAATCCAGACTTGCTCGTACGTTAGCCAACACGGGCGACCTCCATCACGGCGTCGATCAAGCGGGGCATCGGCAACCGCGCCCCGGAGAACATCCATGCAAATCCCTGCGCCATCGCGCGGCGGCCGAGCTTGCCTGGTGGTTTACCACTCGCCGGCTTCTTCGCCTTGCGCGCGAGCTCGAGCAGGCCGTGGACGCGGCGGTAATCGGCGAGCACCGGGTGCGCGCGCAGGCGGGCGCGGTAGTCGCCGCCGTCGAGGATCGACTCGGCCGCGAGCCGGCCCGACAGCGCGGCGGGCACGATGCCCTCGGCCGTCAGCGGATGCGCGAGCCCGAGCGAGTCGCCGACGAGATACGCGCCGTCGCGATACGCGCCCTCGATGTGCGCGGGGTTGAACAGGAAGTACGAGTGACCCTTCACGTGCTCGAGGTCGGCCTCGGCCGGCACGTGCGGGCCGATCACCTGCTTGGTGTGCTGCCACATGTCGCGGACGCGCGTCGCGTCGAGCGTGCCGCAGCCGACGTTGAGCCAGTCGCGCTTCGGGACGTTCCAGCCGTAGCCGGAGATGTCGTCGAACAGCACGAGCTCGGGCTCGCCGTCGTTGCCGAGGCGCGTGCGCGCGACGGCGACCGGATCCGCGGGCAGCTCGAGCTCCTGCACGCCGACCGCGCGACGCGGCCGCGCCGGATCGAGCACGCGCGCGACCGGGCAGTGCGTGCCGCCCGCGCCGACCAGATGCTTCGCCTGCAGGCCGCCGACGTGCCACACGCCATCGCGGCGCTCGATCGACTTCACGGTCGTGCCGAGGTGCACCTCGGCGCCGCACGTCGAGAGCAGCCAGTCATCGAGCTCGACGCGGCGGATGAACCAGCCCTTGCCGCGCAGGGCGTAGTTGCCGCCGCGAAACGCCACGTGACACGTGTTCCACTCCCACAGCCCGCGCGGATAGCTGCCGGGCGAGATGCCGACGACATCCCAGAACGCGGGCGACAGCCAGCCCGCGCACAGCTTCACGCGAGGGAACTGCGCCCGATCGAGCACCGCCACCTTCGCGCCGGCACGCACGAGCGTGCGCGCACACGTACTTCCCGCTGGGCCGCCGCCCACGACGATCGCGTCGTACATGGCGCGCAGCTAACCACGGAGTGCGCCGCGCCGCGCCATGGATTCGTCATGAAGAGCGCTCGTGAGGGCATTCTGCCAGGGTCTGGCAACCGCGGTTGCCGGCGGTGCACGGGACTTTGCCCCACGCGGTCCGTCGCTCGTGGTCGACAGCTCGTCGAGAACGCGCGGCTGCGCGTGTCTCGCGCGGTTGACAGCACGCGTGGCATCGCCGCTGCACATCGGCCTTCCCACAAAGGAGTCACCGATGAAGACGATCGATACGGAGCAGCTCGAGACCGTCAGCGGCGGCGTCAACATGCCGTCGAGCGCGCGCTGGATCATGCAGCACGAGTCCGGCGGCAACACGCACGCCCAGAACGCGCACTCGACCGCGTACGGCGCGTTCCAGATGCTGCGCGCGACGCGCAAGCAGTACATGGGCGCGAACTGGCAGTCGAGCGACCTCGGTGCGCAGTACGCCGGTGCGTCGCACTACGTCCGCGATCGCTACGGCTCGTGGGACAACGCGAAGGCGTTCTGGCAGCGCCACCACTGGTACTAGTCGGCGTCTTCGACGGCGACGATCCGGCCCTGCGCGTCGAGGTAGCACGCGAGCACGACGCCGCCGCCGACGTTCAGCGACACGACCTCGGCAACGGCGAGGCCGTGCAGCTGCAGCTGCAGCTTGCGATGCCGCAGGTCATGCCGCGCGACGAAGTCGAACGACGGCGCGTGCGCGATGTGGTCGGCCATCGCCGCGGCGTCGGGGACCGCGTCGGGGAGCCACCGCGATGCCTTCAGCGCCGTGACGAGCTGCGCGGTCGCGTCGGGATGCGCGTCGGCGCCGGTTGGCACCGTGATGTCGATGAAGTCCGGCACGACGTCGCGGAGGACCGCGTGGCGCAGCGCATCGCCGCACCCGGTGCAGTTCGCGTTGATCGCGACGGCGAGCTTGTCGTCCGGAAAGCGGACGAGCAGCGTCTGAAAGCCGGTGCGAAACCCGCCCGTGTGGTAGACGGCCCGGTGACCGCCGAGGACGCCGGTGATCCAGCCGTAGCCGTAGCCGAGATCATGCGCGCCGTCGTCGCTGCGAAACGGCGTGTACAGCCGCTCCGGGTTCGCGACGATCTTGCCGGCATCGAGCGCGATCACCCAGCGCGCGAGGTCGCGTGCGGTCGACAGCAGGCCCACATCGGCGCGCGCGTGCAGGTACGGCGCGACGTAGAAGCCGCGCAGCAGCGTGTCGTGACTCCACCGGTACCCGTCGGCGCGATGCGCGATGACGGCGGCCGGGTCGTTGTACGTCGTCTGCGTCATCCCGGCTGGCGCGAGCAGGTGCTCGGCGACGTAGCGCTGGAACGGCATGCCGGTGACCTTCGTGACGATGATGCCGAGCAGCGCGTAGCCAGGGCTCGCGTAGTGCCAGCGCGTGCCGACCGGGTTCTCGAGCGGCAGCTTCGCGAGCGTCGCGACCATCGATGCGTCGTCGTAGTCGTCGCGGACATCGGCCCACGGGAAGAGGTCCCAGTCCTCGGGAAACCCGGCATCCATCGCGACGAGGTGGCGGATGCGCATCGGCTTCCAGCTCGCCGGGATGTGGTCGAGGTACTTGCCGACCGGATCGTCGAGGTCGAGCTTGCCCGCGTCCGCGAGCTGTCGGATCGCGGTCGCGATGAACATCTTGCTCGTCGAGGCGATCTCGAAGCGCGTGTCCGCCGTCACCTTCGCAGCATGCTCGATGCTGGCGACGCCGTAGCCCTTCATCAGCGCGAGCTTGCCGTCGCGGACGACCGCGATCTGCGCACCGGGAACGTGGTGCTCCAGGAGCACCTTCGGGATGTCGCGATCGAGCGGATCCGCTCGAACCGCCGCCGCGAACGCGAGCAGCAGGGCCGCTAGACGTCCGACCAATCGTTGTCCTGATCGAGTGCCGTGCTGGAGTTCGCGTTGAGCCAGTGCCACGCGGCGCGGCGCTTGTCGCCTTCGCGCTCCTCGTTCGCGACGAGCACGGCGAGGTGCGCGACCTCGGGCTCGTGATCGACGACGACGCCTTCGTGGATCGTCTTCTCGATCAGCTCGGCGAGAGCCTGCGGGTCCTTGTCGTGGATCTGCACGGCAATCGCCATGAGATCGCTGTACCACAGCTCACGCGGCGTGCGCGACCGCTCCCGCCAGCTCGCCGAACGCGGCGGCAAGGTCACCGCGCAGCGCGGCAAGATCGGGCATGTGAACGCGGTCGGCCTGGATGCCGATGTGCAGCGTGCCGGCGTAGCTCGTCGCCGCGAAGCCGAGCGCCTCGTGCGGCCACAGGTTCACGATCGGCGTGATCGCGGTGACGCGCGCGTCGAGCAGGTGGCGATCGCTCGACGGGCCCGGCACGTTCGTGACGATCGTGTTGTACGCGCGCAGCCGCAGCGCGGTGCGGAACGTCGCGGTCAGCACGGTCGGGCCGAGCAGGTCCGCGGCCGCGACGAGCAGGTCGCCGCCCTCGACGGTGCGCCTCGCCTGGTGCATGCCGGAATGAATGCGCGCGATGCGGGCGCGCGGATCCGGTTCGTCGACGGGCAGCGGCGCGAGCGCGAGCGCGACGCGGTTGCCGATCGTCGCCTCGCCGGCCTGGCCCTTCACGTGACGGCCGACGGGAACCATCGCGCGCACGCCGTGTGCGGCGACGTTGCCGTGCCGCTCGACGTAGCGGCGCAGCGCGCCGGCGATCGCGGCGAGCAGCACGTCGTTGAGCGTCGCGCCGGAGGCTTCCCGGATCGCGCGGATCTGGTCGAGCGGCACGGCGAGCGACGCGAACAGCCGCTCGCGCGCGACGACGCGCGGGTTGATGCCGATGTTCGGCCCGGGCCGCAGGCCGTCGCGAAGCAGGCGGACGAGGCCGCGCGCGTTCTTCCACGACAGGAGGTCGCTCAGGCGAGGGGGCGGGCGGGGCGTCTCGCGGGCGGTCGGCGCGGCGCCGAACAGGTGGTCGAGCAGACGGAGGCCCGCGAGGCCGTCGCCGAGCGCGTGGTGCACGAGCGCGATCACCGCGCCGCGGCCGTTCGGCAGGCCGCGCACGGTCCACACGCACCACGGGCTGTGATCGCGCGGCACCTCCATGCCGAGCAGCTGGCCCGCGAGCGTCTCGAGGTCGGGTGGCCCTTCGAGGCCGCCGACGCGCGCCTCGCGGACGTGGTGCGCGATCGCGAAGTCGCGATCGTCTTCCCACACCGGCCGGCGAAATTGGCGCTTGACGATGCGCTGGCGATAGCGCGGGATCGCGTCCAGCACCGTCTCGACGCGACGCCTCAGCGCCTCGACCTCGAGCGCACGATCGAGCTCGATGACGCAGGCGTAGACGAACGACACCGTCGGCGTCTCGAGGCCGAGGAAGGTGGTTTCGAGCGCTCCGACACGTTCCATCATGCGTCTAGCACGAGCACGCTGCGTGCCTGGCGCGGCGGCGCAAACCGCGAATTGCCTGCAGCCGGACCGCGCCACCGCGCGCACGCTGCGCCCATTCTGCGCTGCATGCGGGCACATGCGATGCAGCCGTCCGAGATCATGACGCCGATCGTCGACCTGCTGGAGCCGAATAACCTGCGCCCGCTGTTCACGCTGTACAACGGCGCGCGCGACTGGCTCGCCGACGTGCGGCAGGATCTGTCCGTCGCGAGGGCGCTGTGGCGCGGGCTCGTCACCGGCGATCGCGGCCGACACGCCCCGACAGGCCCCGTGTTCGGCCCGGCGATCCCGGTATGGGCGCCGCGGCTGCGCCATCAGCGCATCGGCGTCGTCGCGTCGGGCGGCAGCGGAGCGACGGCGGCGGTCGTCGGCGTGCGGCGCGCGTTCGAGGAGGCCGGCATCGAGCCGGTGATGATCAGCGCGTGCTCCGGATCGGTGCTGTTCGCATCGCTGTGGGCGTGCGGGCTGTCGGCCGAGGAGATCGCCGAGTTCTGGCTGCAGATGCCGACGCGGCGCTACGTCGATCCGGACTGGCGCGCCGTCGCGCGCGGGGTGCTGCACCGGTTTCGCGGCACGACGGGGCTGTTGCGCGGCGAGGCGATCGAGGCCGCGTTCCGCGCGCGGATCGGCGATCGCCGGCTCGGCGAGACGCGCATCCCGTTCTCGGCGGTCGTGTGGAACATCGACCGCAACCGCGTCGAGTACTTCTCCTCGCTGCGCACGCCGGACCTGCCGGTCGCGCGCGTCGCGCGGATCGCGATCTCGATCCCGATCATGGTCGAGGCCGTCGAGGTCGATGGCGCGTGGTACGGCGACGGCGGCATCGTCGACATCTTCCCGACCACGCCGCTCGAGGACGCCGGCCCGCTCGACCTCGTGATCGGCACGAACTCGTACCTGCCGGAGCACTTCGCCGGCATGGACATCGGCGCGTGGCACGCGGCGCCGTGGTCGGTGCTGCGCGCCTCGCTGCAGCTGCGCTATGCCGTGTACCTCGAGCTCGCACGCGAGCACGCGCACCAGCTCGGCGCGAAGCTCGAGCTGCTCGAGCCGGTGCCGCACACCGATGTCCGCGGCGCGCGCTTCTACGAGACCTTCCTCGATCGCCGCGACTGGCGCCGCTACATGCTCGCCGGGCGCACCGCGGGACGCGAGGCGCTGCGCAAGCGCGAGGCCGCTGCCGAGGTCAAGGCCGCGTGAGCCGCCGGACGCCGGCCGCGCCGGCGACGAGCACGACGTCGGCGCGCTGGATGAACAGCCCGGTCTCGACGACGCCGGGGATCGCGTGGAGCTCGCGATCGAGCGCGGCCGGATCCGCGATCGCGCCCGCGGCGAGGTCGTAGATCACGTTGCCGGAGTCGGTGCGGCCGGCGCGCAGCGTGGGCGAGCCGAACCGCGCGAGGTGCGCGGCGGTGGCGGCGTGCGCGAACGCGAGGACCTCGATCGGCACGCGCCACTTCGTGCCGAGCTGCGGCGACAGCTTGCTGTCATCGACGATGATCACGTTGCGGCGCGCGCTCGCGTTGACGATCTTCTCGCGCGTGTGGGCGCCGCCGCCGCCCTTGATCAGATCGAGCGCGGGCGAGACCTCGTCGGCGCCGTCGACGTTGACCGCGATGTCCCACGGGCCGTCGTCGGAGAGCAGCGGGATGCCGAGCGTGGAGGCCTGCGCGCGGCTCGCCTCGCTCGTCGGTACGCCGACGTAGCGGCGGCCTTGCTTCACGAGCTCGCCGAGCGCGTCGATGAACAGGCGCGTCGTCGAGCCGGTGCCGAGGCCGATCACGCCCTCGTCCGGCAGCTCGGCCAGCGCGGCGCGCGCGGCGGCTTCCTTCGCGTTCATAGCTTGGCGGCGCGCTGCCACGACGACAGGAAGTGCCGGCGCAGCTCGGGATCGCGGAGCTTCTGCGCCTTCGCCTCGACCTCGCTCTGCGCGCGGGCGGCGGCGGCGCTCGCGGCCTCCTGCTTGCCGGCGGCGGCCATCACCTCGGCCCGCCAGCGCATGACGTGCTCGGTGCCGTCGGTACGCGTCTGCTCGAGCAGCTGCATCGCCTCGTCGCTGGCCGCGACGGCCTCGTCGTGGCGGCCCATGCGCGAGAGCGCGAGCGCCTGGAACGTCAGGCCGTAGATGATGCCGACCATCATCGGCATCTTGCGCGCCCACTCCGTCGACGACTTCGCCATCTCGAGCGCGGCCTCCGGAGGATCACCAGCCGCGAGGTGCGCGAGCGCGATGTACTGCAGCGCGCGGACCTCCTGGTAGCGCTCGCGGTTCTCCGTCGCGAGGTTGAGTCCCTTCTCGAACAGCTCGAGCGCGCCGCGCACGTCGCCCTTCTGCATCTTCGACTGGCCCCAGGAGACGGCGGTATCCGCGGCCGCCGAGAGGTCGCCGGTCTGCTCCGCGACCTTGAGCGCGCGCGACAGGTAGCTCTCCGCGCGCTCGGCATCGCCGATGTCGGAGTAGCACTGGCCGATGTTGCCGAGCTTCAAGGCGAGCCCGCTGCGCTCGCCGAGCGCCTGGTCGATCTTGAGCGCGCTCTTGTAGTGCGCGAGCGCCTCCTCGTACTCGCCGAGCGCGGCAAACACGATGCCCATGTTGTTGAGCGCGCGCGCCTCGTGCCGCGTCATGCCGACCGCGCGGTAGATCACGAGCGCCTCGGCGTAGCTCTCGATCGCCTGCTCGAGCTTGCCGATGTTCCACAGGGTCGTGCCGCGCTGGTTGAGGATCGTCGCGCGCGCGACGAGCACGGGCGTGGGCGGGCGGCCGGACTCGGTACCCTTCGCGGCGGTGTCCACGAGCTCGAGTGCCTGCTCGACGAGCCGCTGCGACTCCTCCGCGTTGCCGACGAGCCGCGCGATCGCCGCGCGCAGCCGCAGCGCCTCGGCCTCCGCGAGCACGTCCTTCGCCTCGCGCGCGTACTGCAGCGCCGGCGCGACCGCGCGCAGCGCCGCCGGGGCCTTGCCGACGTCGATGTAGAACTGCGCGAGCGCCGAGTGCGCGGTGGCGAGCTTGCCCGCCTCGCCGATCGCCTCCGCTTCCTTGCGCATCGCGTGGAGCTCGCGGAGCTGCTGCGCGCGCTTGGCGAGGCGGCGCAGGATCTCCTCGCGGAGGCGGTGCGCGGTGAACCGGCGCTGGTGGTCGCTGGTCGGCAGCAGCTTCAAGGCGCGGCTGAGCTGGCGGAACGCATCCGCGTTGCCGCCGAGCTCGACGGCGTGCGTCGCGGCGCGCAGGTAGCGATCGGCGGCGGGCACGTCGTCGCCGGCGAGCTCGAGGTGGCGCGCGATCAGCGCGTCGTCCTGGCCGGCGCGGTAGCTCGGCGAGCCCGCGATGCGCGCGGCCACCGCGCGATGCATCTGGATGCGCGTCTCGTGCGGGATCAGCCCGTACGCGACGGTCATCGTCATGTCGTTCTTGAAGCGGTACTCGCTCTCGAGCGGCGACAGCAGGCCGCGGCGGACGAGCTCGTCGAGATCGAGCCGCACGGGGCGGCCGAGCAGGGCGGTGAGCGACGCGGCCGAGACATGGCGGCCGAGCACGGCCGCGTGGACGATCGTCTCCTTCTCGTTCGCGGGCAGTCCGTCGATGCGCGTGAGGATCAGGTCCTCGACCGACGACGGCACGTGGATCGGCGCGTCGCGCTTCTCCCAGCGCAGCAGCGTGCTGCCCTCCTCGTCGGGGACGAGGATCCCGCGCTCGATCAGCATGTCGAGCAGCTCCTGGATGAAGAACGCGTTGCCGCCGGCGCGCGCCGCGATCTGATCGACGAGGTCGTCGATGTCGTGGCCGGGCACGAAGCGGGCGGTCAGCATCTCGCGGCGCGCCGAGTCGGTCAGCTCCTCGAGGTGCACGATCTCGGTGCCGAGCTCCTTCGCGACCTTGAGGATGCGCGGCTCGGGACGCGAGGTCATCAGGCCGAACAGCGGGCGCGGCGTGTCGACCTTGAGCAGCGCGCTGAACAGCTCCTGGCTGTCCTGATCGGCCCAGTGGATGTCCTCGCCGACGAGGATCACCGGCTTGTCGCCCTCGAGCCGCGACTCGATGCGGACGAGGATCTTCATCAGCGTCTGGCGCCGCGTATCGGCATCGACCGCCGCGGCCGGCGCGGCGCCCTTCGCGCCGAGCAGCATGCCGAAGATCTGCAGCGCGGTGCGCGCCTCCGCGCTGTTCTCCTCGCCCGGGAAGATCAGCGGCAGCGCGCGCAGCAGGCGCCGCTCGACCTCATGCGGCTCGGCATCCTCGGCGAGCCCGAGCACGTCGCGCGCGAGATCCGCGATCACGCCGTACGGGGTCATCGCCGTGCCGACGCGCGCGGTGGTGCGAATGACGACCGCCTCGCCCGGCGCGATGCCCTCGAGGAACGTGCGCACGAGCGTCCGCTTGCCGACGCCGGCATCGCCGACGATCACGATCTGCCGCTTGCGCTTCGTGACGAGCACGTCGCGCCACGCATCGCGCAGCGCCTTCAACTCGAGATCGCGTCCGTGCAGGCGCTCCGCGACGCGCCGCTCGCGCAGCCGCTGGGCCCGCTCCTTGGGGCCGCGCAGCCGGAACACGCGCGCGCGCTTGACGCCCGGATCGGTGTCGTCGTCGGTCGCGAGCGCCTTGATGTTCCCGGGCGCGGTCTCGTCGGGCAGATCGATCGCGGGGAGCGCCTCGAACGTCCACTCCGCCCGTGCCGCGCGGAACACGCGGCCACCGACGAGGATCTCGGCGCCGCGCGCCTGCCGCGCGAGCTTGTGCGCGAACGCGGCCGTCGAGTCCTCGATGTCGAACTGGAGCTGCTTGCCGCTGCCCGGCTTCACCAGCGCGACGCCTCGCTGCACCGCGAGCGCGAGCCGCAGCTCCGGCTCGACGTCGCTGCCGATGCCGTCGAGCGTGTCGACCAGCGCGAGCGCGAGCTTGATCGCGCGGCCCGCATCGTCCTCGCTCGCGATCGGCAGCCCGACGACGACGCGGATCATCGCCTCGCCCACGTGCGTCGGCTCCTGATCCGGTTTCGGCAGGTCCATCAGCGCGTCGTGCTTGAACGCGACGTCGCGCGCGACCTTGTAGAACTCGTTGACGAGCCGCGCCGCGCCCGCCGCGCCGAGCTTCTTCTCGAGTGCCGCGATGCCGCGCAGGATGCCCTCGAGCACGTAGACGTACTTGCGCTCGCGCGCGTCGCGCTTGCTCGGCTCGGGTGCCGGCGTCGGCGTGGCGGTCGGGGCCTTCGAGGCGCCGGTCGATGCCGTGCGCGCGGCCACCGCCTTGCCGCTGACCTCGCCGATGATTGCCTCGAGCGGCTGCGGCTGCGACTGCTCGTCACGCTTCGCATCGCCTTCGGCCGGCGGCCGCGGCGCCACGACGCGCTGCTCGGGCGGCACCAGCGACGCGAGCTGCGCGGCGAGCGCGCTCGAGTCGATCAGGTTGCCCTGGCGCGAGCCCCACTCGAGCTGGAACCGGCCGAGCTCGTGCTGCAGGTCGCGCGCGGTCTGGAAGCGATCGCCGCGATGGAACGCGAGCGCCTTGAGCACGATCCGCTCGAGCGACTCCGGCAGCTCCGGCGCGTGGTCGCGCGGCCGTGGGATCGCGCCGGACTTCACCATCTCGAGCGCTTCCTTGCCCTTGCCGTGGAACAGCGGGCGCGCGCACACGAGCTCGTACAGCACGATGCCGGCCGCGAAGACATCGCTGCGGCAATCGACGGCGTCGCCGCGCGCCTGCTCGGGCGACATGTACGCGAACTTGCCCTTGATGACGCCCTGTTCCTCGTGGACGTCGCGCGCGCGCGCGATCCCGAAGTCGACGATCTTCACGGCGCCATCCCAGCTCAAGAGGATGTTCTGCGGCGAGATATCGCGGTGGACGATGCCGAGCGGCTGGCCGAACTCGTCCGTCTTGCGGTGCGCGTAGTCGAGCCCCTTCGCGAGCTGTTGGACGATGTACGCGCTGATGCCGTACGGCACGCGCACGCGCGCCTTGGCGGCCTCCTGGAGCAGGCGCAACAGATCCAGGCCCTCGACGTACTCCATCGCGAGGAAGTACGTGTCGCCGACGGCACCGAAGTCGAAGACCTGGATGATGTTCGGGTGGTTGAGGCCGAGCGCGATCTTGGCCTCGTCGACGAACATCGTGACGAACTGGCGGCTGCGCGCGTAGGCCGTGTGGATCTTCTTGATGACCAGGGTCTTGTTGAGGCCTTGCGCCACAGTCGTGCGCGCGAGGTAGACCTCGGCCATGCCGCCGGTTCCGATCTTCCGGACGAGCGTATATTTGCCGAACTGCTCCACCCGCCAGGGATTTTAGCTCACAGGCGGGTGATCACGAGGTTGTCGAACCACGTATCGGCTTCCCAGTTGTTGAAGCCGAAAAACTCGTGCCCGGGGCCCTCGAGCGGATGCGGATCGTCATAGACGAGAAACGGCGTCTGCATGTCGTCGATCCACCACGTGACCTTCGCGCCGACCCGCTCGATCTTCCAGTGGTAGTGCTTGCCCGGCACGACCTTCGGATCGACGCGCTCGGCCATGTCCTTGCCGTGCTCGTCGAGCCTCGCGATGATCGACTTGGCGTTGTGCCACCCACCGAAGATCACCTCGTACCCGGTCGCCATGTACCGCCCTGCATCCGGATCGTACGAGTGGCCGTCGCCGAACAGCTCGATCTTGATGTCGCCAGCGGCGTCGTTCGACCATGCATCGAATTCCACGCGCACGTCGCGCGGGAGCTTCTTGCGCAGCCACAGCGGGTGGTTGTGCGCGCCGCGGGCGTTCATCGCGTGGTCGACCGCGTATCCCGGCCCGGTCCTGTAGTAGTTGCGGCCCGGGACGTTGCGCTCGAAGTCGTCTGTCCAGGTGTCGGTGATCGGCGGGGGATCTTTGACCTTGCAGGCGGCAAGCAGGACGAGGCCCAGGGCCAGGCGGCGCATGTACGCAGTATGTCAGAGGGGACGCGTAGGCTGACCTCGTGGAAGGCACTCTCTCGCTGTTCGACTGGCGCCCGGCGGCGCCGCCGGCAGCCGAGGTGCGTCCTGCCTCGCCGCGCGTGATCGTGTTCGACTGCGAGACCACGGGGATCGACGTCACGAAGGACCAGGTGATCGAGCTGTGCATCCAGCACGGCCTCGATGACGGCGCGCACAGCCAGGTCTGGCGCATCAAGCCGACCACGCCGATCGCGCCTGCCGCCCAGGCCGTCCACGGCATCTCGATGGCGGATCTCGAGAGCTGCGCCGGCTTCGGCGCCTACGCCGAGGAGATCGCGGCCGTGTTCGCCACCGCGGAAGTCATCATCGGCTACAACATCTCGTTCGATATCGACATGCTGCAGGCCGAGTACGTCCGGATCGGCAAGCCGATGGTCGATCTGACGGGCAAGAAGATCGTCGATGCGTTCCGGCTCTGGCAGCAGTGCGAGCCGCGCAGCCTGCAGCACGCGCACCGCCGCTTCGTCGGCGATGACTTCGCGGCCGCCCACTCCGCCTCGGCAGACGTCGCGGCCACCGGGCGCGTCCTCGTCGGCATGCTGCGCCACTTCAACCTCGAGGGGAACGACTGGCAGCACATCGCCACCGTCTGCGATCCGCAGCGCGCGAGCTGGGTCGGCCCGTCGCGCCACCTGCGCTGGGAGCACGATATGATCGTGCTCGGCTTCGGCAAGCACATGGGCGTGCCGCTGCACGAGCTCGCGGCCAGCCCCGAGCGCAGCTTCCTGCACTGGGTCTGTCAGAAGGACTTCCCGCCGCACGTGATCGAGATCTGCCGCGCCGCGCTCGAGCGCAACGGCGAGGAGCTCGTCGCGTGGGTGCGCCAGCGCTACGGCCAGCCCGCGCCGACGCAGCAGCCGCCGTTCGCGAAGTAAGGCAAGCGAGCGGGGTTGGTGGAGGGCGGGCTTGCTCCGCGGGCCGCGCGATGCGAGGACCCGGGGCGGCGCCTACGCGAGCGTGATCGTGATCGTCGTGCCCGATAGCGTCGCGGTGTACGTCCGCAGCGACCGGCGTGCCGGGCCGCGCAGCACGCTGCCCGACAGCGAGAACTGCGAGCCGTGACACGGGCAGTCGAGCGTCATCGAGCTCGACGTGTACGTGTTCTCGCAGCCGCTGTGCGTGCAGATCGCGCTGAGCGCGGCGACCTGCGTCTCGGAGACGCGCACGACCATGATCGTGTCCGTGCTCGAGTCGACGACGAGCGCGCCGCCCGCGCTCGTCAGGTCCTTGTTGTTCGGATCGTTGAGATCGAGGCAGAGGTTCGCGCCGCACGCCGCCGCCGTCCCGCTCGGCTGTGTCGGGGTTCCGCACGCGGACAGTGCCGCGAGGCCGAGACCCTGGAGCAGCGCACGACGCGAGCACCCGGAGCAGTTAGACTTCATCGCGGTGATTGGATCACGAACGGGCGGGAGGGTTGCTGTACAAGTTTTTCACAGCTACGGCTTGAGACCTTCTGCCTCGAGCGCCGCCAGAACCGTGGGCCGCTTCACAAGCCGCGCGTAGTACTCGCCGAGCTTGGGCCACGCCGCGAGGTCCTGCTTGAGCGCGACCTGCCAGTTGCGCAGCACGTAGAACGCGTAGCAATCCCCGACGGTGAACTGCTCGCCCATCAGCCACGGCCCCTTGACCATGTCCTCGAAGACCTTCCAGCGCAGCGCGAGGCGCGTCTTGAGGGAGGTCTTGAAGTCCTCGGTCGCGAGCGTGTTGTAGAGGGGGCTCGTGCCCTTGTGCAGCTCGGTCGCGATGAAGTGGAGCGCCTCGTTGAGGCGGTAGCGCTCCATCGTGCCGTTCGCGGGCGCGAGCTTCTTGTCGGGCGCGTGATCGGCGATGTACTGGACCATGATCGCGCCCTCGGTCAGCAGCTCGCCGCTGGGCAGCCGCATCGCGGGCACGTAGCCCTTCGGCATGACGGCGAGGTAGTCGCTGCCGTCGGCGAGCTTCTTCGCGCGCAGGTCGACCTTCGCGAGCTCGAACGGCAGTCCCGACTCGCGCAGCGCGATGTGCGGCGAGATCGAGCACGCGCCGGGCGTGTAGTAGAGCGTGTACGTCATCCCAGGCGAATAGCACGGCCGGTGCGGCGTGCCGGGCACCGAACGGGAAACTCACCGTTTCTCGAGGCGGCGCAGCTCGGTCGTCGCGTGGATCGCGCCCATGTCCTTGCCGTGCGACTCGAACGAGATGTCGCCGACGCGCGTGTACGAGCGCGGTGTCAGGGTGACGACGAACCGGCCGTGCGCGTCGAGGCCGCCCGGGCTGTCCGTCGGCACGTAGTCGCCGGCGAGCACGATCTCGGCGTCGGTCGCGCGGCGTACGGTGACCTCGAGCGGCCCCTGCGATGGCGGCAGGCCATACGCGACCGCCTCACCCTCCGTCGGGCGGAATGTCTCGCCGGCATGAAAGAGATGTTCCGTCGGACCTTGGCCGACGTCGCGCCACGAGTGGAAGAAGTCGACCTCGTGCTTCGCGAGCGGCTTGCCGTCGGCGCGCGCGGCGGTGCCGTCGGAATTGACCTCGTACGTCCCGGAGAGCGTCGGCAGCGGCTTGCCGTCGTAGACGTTGTCGTGGCGATCGACCGTGACGCGCAGCCGGTCGGCGCGACCGCTGCCGTTCATCGCCTCGACCTCGATCAGCAGGCCGAGCTCCTGGTGCAAGCCGTGCTCGATGCCATCCGGCGACTGCAGCTGACCGTCGACGCGCAGGTGCCGCATCGAGCGCGTGCCGAGCTCCGATGGCGCGAGGTGAAAGTGCGCGCCCTTGTCGCACGCGGCGAGCGCGAGCAGGAGCGCCGCACGCTTCATTCGATGCCGTACTTCTCGAGCTTGTAGTAGAGCGCGCTGGTCTTGATGCCGAGCAGGCGCGCCGTCTCCGTCTTGACCTTGCTCGCCTTGCCGTACGCCTTGAGGATCAGCTGGCGCTCGAGGTCGTCGAGGATCTCGGGCAGCGACATCTCGCCGCGCGGGACATCGAGGCGGTCGTCCTCCGCGCCGCCTTGCAGGAACTGGGGCAGGGCGGCGGGCTGGATCTCGTCGCCCTCGGCGAACACGAGCGCCTGCTCGATCGCGTTCTCGAGCTCGCGGACGTTGCCGGGCCAGTGATAGGCCATGATGCGGCCGAGCGCGGCATCGCTGACGGCGCGGACCTTCGGGTTCGTCTTGGGCCCGAGCTTGTGGATGAAGTGCGTGACGAGCAGCGGGATGTCCTCGCGGCGCTCGCGCAGCGGCGGCAACTTCACCGGCAGCACGTGCAGCCGGAAGAACAGGTCCTGGCGGAAGCGGCCGGCCGCGACCTCGGCCTCGAGGTCCTTGTTCGTCGCGGAGAGCACGCGGACGTCGACCTTGATCGGCGCCTCGCCGCCGACGCGATCGATCTCGCCCTCCTGCAGCGCGCGCAGCAGCTTGACCTGCATCGAGGGCGGCACGTCGCCGACCTCGTCGAGAAAGAGCGTGCCGCCGTCGGCGAGCTCGAACCGGCCGAGCTTCTGCTTGATCGCGCCGGTGAAGCTGCCCTTCTCGTGGCCGAACAGCTCGGACTCGAGCAGCGTCTCGGTGAGCGCGCCGCAGTTGACCTTGATGAACGGGCCGTTCGCGCGCTTGCTGAGGCGATGGATCGCGCGCGCGACGAGCTCCTTGCCGGTGCCGGACTCGCCGGCGATGAAGACGGTCGTGTCGCTCGCGGCGACCTTCTCGACGGTACGGCGCACGACGGCCATCTTGTCGCCGCCGCCGACGAGCTCGGCGAACTTGCTGTCGACGTCCTGCGAGAGCGCCTCGGCGCGGCCTTCTGCCTTGCGCGCGGCGCGGCGCGTGGCGTGGAGCTCGAGCGCGCGCTCGACCTTGAGCCGCACGACCTCGACCTGGATCGGCTTCGTGATGAAGTCGAACGCGCCGAGCTTCATCGCCTCGACCGCCGTCTCGACGGTGCCGAACCCCGTGATGATCATGATCGGCACGTCCGGATCTTGCGCGCTGATCGCCTTGAGCACGTCGACGCCCGTCGCGCCGTCCATCTTGAGATCCGTGATCACGAAGTCGGCGCGGTGCTTCTTGAACGCCTCGATGCCGGCGGCCCCCGACGAGGCGAGCACCGGCGTGTGCCCTTGCTTCTTGACGGTGTGGGCGAGGCCTTCGCGGATCGTGTCGTTGTCGTCGATGATCAGGATCGTCGCCATGCGCGTCTCCTATACGGGTAACACGATCGAGAACGTCGTCTCGCCGCTTCCGCTAGCGACCTCGATCTTGCCGCCGTGGTCGGCGGCGATGTCGCGCGCGAACGCGAGGCCGAGGCCGGTGCCCTTCTCGCGCGTCGTGTAGAACGGCTCGAATAGCTTGCCGCTCGTCTCGGCAGGAATCTCCTTGCCGCGGTTCCACACGGCGAGCACGAGGCTGCCGTCCTCGTGCGCGGAGAGCCGGACCGCATCGCTGCCGGTGTGGCCGGCGGCGCTGGCGGCCTGCACGGCGTTGCGCGCGAGGTTGAGCAGCGCGCGGCGCAGCTGGCCGCGGTCGGCGCGGGCGAGCGGCGGAGCGCCCGGCGCTACGGTGACCGTGATCTCGGGCGTCGAGGCGAGCTGCGCGACCTCCGCGAGCAGGTCGGGCAGGGGCACGTCGGCGAGCTCGGGCTTGGGACGGCGCGCGTACTCGAGGAAGTCGTTGACGACGCGCTCGAGGTAGCCGAGCTCGCGCTCGATCTTGAGGACATGGCCGCGGCGCTCGTCATCGGTGGCGAGCTCGTCGCGCAGGATGCCGGCGAACAGCGTCATGCCGGCGAGCGGGTTGCGGACCTCGTGCGCGATGCCGGCGAGCATCTGCTGCATCTTCGCGTCGCGCTCGGCGAGCTGGACGCGCATGCGCTCCATCGTCTCGGCGAGCGTG
Organism: uncultured Kofleriaceae bacterium; assembly: GCA_964446175.1. Taxonomy (GTDB): domain Bacteria; phylum Myxococcota_A; class Polyangia; order Haliangiales; family Haliangiaceae; genus JABFXX01. The sequence goes on along the minus strand of CAYUNM010000013.1, from coordinate 121,184 downwards.
CCGAGCTCGTCGCGCGTCGTCGCCTTGATCGGGACGCGCAGGTCGCCGGCGCCGATGCGCTCGGCCTCGCGCGCGAGGCGACGCACGTTGCGCGTGATGAGCAGCGTCGCGACGATCGCGGCGAGCACGCTGACGATCGCGAGCCCCGCGCCCCACCGGAACAGCCGCATGCGCAGATCCGCGAGGCGCTCGAAGTACGACGCAGGCGCCTCCGCGCCGACGGCGAGCATGACCGACTTGTCGGCGCCGAACGCGGGCGCGTAGCCGGTCTTGTACCAGCGGCCATCGTTGCCCTGGAACGTCACGCTCGCGGCCTGCGTGCCCTGGAACACGCGTGCGAGCTCCGTACGATCGAGCTCGGCGCGCCGGTTCGGCGTGCCGATCGCGACCGGCTCGCGCGTATCGCCGCGCGACGCGTGCTGCGCGTCGACGAGGAACAGCCGCGCATCGGTCGCCTGCGCGAGCGCGGTCAGGCGCGCGACGGCCTGCTCGTACAGCGGCTCGTGCTCGTCGCCGGGCGACAGCTCCGACAGGTACTTCGCGTCGCGGATCTGCGTGGCCGCGCTCGCCGCGATCGCCTCGAGCCGGCGGCCGAGCTCGCCGTCGAGGTCGCGCCGGCTGACCTCGTACGCGACGAACGCGAACAGCGTGAACAGCGCGACCACCGGCACGACGAGCGCGACCAGCAGCTTGACGAGCAGGGTCGCGCGCAGTCGCACGCGGCGATCGTACGCCGAAAACACGAAACGCCGCGTACGAGACGCGGCGTGATTCGCAGCAGAACCGAGCGACTAGCGCTTGCTGAACTGGAAGCGAGCGCGAGCGGGTCGGTGTCTTGGCCGACGCCGGCGCGCTCTCGACTAGCGCTTCGAGAACTGGAAGCGAGCGCGAGCGGCTTTCTGGCCGTACTTC
>CAYUNM010000013.1:115459-120172 GCA_964446175.1 uncultured Kofleriaceae bacterium | reverse complement strand
CGACTAGCGCTTCGAGAACTGGAAGCGAGCGCGAGCGGCTTTCTGGCCGTACTTCTTACGCTCCTTCTTGCGCGGGTCGCGCGTGACGTAGCCGGCCGTCTTCAGCTTCGGGCGCAGCTCGCCGTCGATCTTCATCAGCGCGCGCGTGATGCCGTGGCGAATCGCGCCCGCCTGCGAGGCGATGCCGCCGCCGACGACCGTCGCGATCACATCGTAGTTCGCGAGCAGCTGGACCTCTTCGAGCGCCTGGCGGATGACCATGCGCGCGGTCGGACGCGAGAAGTAATCCTCGTCCGTGCGGTTGTTGATCGTGAACTTGCCCTCGCCGGCCGTGAGCCACACGCGGGCAATGGCCGTCTTGCGGCGGCCGGTGGCGTAGGTCTTCTGCGTCTGCGTCGCCATTAGTGCTTAATCTCCAGCGTGCGCGGCTTCTGGGCGGTGTGCTCGTGCTCGCCGCCCTTGTAGATCTTCATCTTCTTGATGATGCGGCGGCCGAGCGGGCCCTTCGGCATCATTCCCCAGACCGCCTCGTAGATCGCGCGCTCGGGATCCGTCGCGAGGACGTCCTTCGCGAGCTTGGTCTTGAGACCGCCCGGGTACAGCGTGTGGTGCTGGTACAGCTTCTTGTCGGGCTTGGTGCCCGTGAGCCGAACCGCGCCAGCGTTGAGCACGATCACGAAGTCGCCCATGTCGACGTTCGGCGTGTACGTGGCCTTGTGCTTGCCGCGCAGGACCATTGCGATCTTCGAGGCGAGCCGGCCCAGCGTCTGGCCAGTCGCATCGACGACAAACCACTCGCGCTGCGCCTCGCCAGCCTCTTTCGTGAGCCAGAAGCTCTTTTGCGTCATCATCTTGGGCAACCTGTAAGGAGCGGATCGTCTACAAGGGTTCAAAACCTCTGTCAAGACTGCATCCCCACCTGAGAGTTCGTTCAGTGTCACCCCGCTGTGGTACCAACGAACCGTGCGGGTCGGATTCATTCTGAAACCAGACAAGTCCGAGGCCGGGGCGCTGCTCGAAGAGCTCGTGCCTTGGCTGAGAGATCAAGGACATGTAGCGGTCGTCCCGACCGAGGACCAGATCGCGCCCCCCGGGTGCGAGATTGTCCCGGAGACCGAGCTGGGGGCCGTGATCGACATCGCGGTCACCCTGGGGGGCGACGGAACCATGCTGCGGGCGTCCCGGCTGGTCGCCGAGCAGGGAAAACCCGTACTCGGGATCAACCTCGGCCAGCTCGGCTTTCTGGCGATGTTCTCGCCCGCGGAGGCGAAGGAAGCGCTCGCCGCCGCGCTCGCCGGCAAGCTCCCGCGCGCCGAACGCATGCGGATCAAGGTGACGTTCACGCGCCACCCCGCGGGCCGCCGCCGCGCGGATACCGAGAGCGGGCGCCGTCGCACCGAGAGTGAAGATGCCGACTGGAGCGGCGCGCTGCCGGTGGTCCGCTACGCGCTCAACGATGCGGTGCTCCACCAGGGCGCGATGGCGCGCCTGATCGAGATCGATGCGTACTGCGACGGCCAGTTCATCGCGTCCTACCGCGCCGACGGCCTGATCGTCGCCACGCCCACCGGATCCACCGCCTACAACATGGCCGCCGGCGGGCCGATCGTCGTGCCGGGCCAGAACTCGATGACGGTCACCCCGATCTGCGCGCACGCGCTGACCAACCGCCCGCTCGTGATCGGTGCGCAGTCGACGATTCGCTTCGAGCTCGGCGCGGACGCGCGGGGCGTGATCCTCACCGTCGACGGGCAGTGGGCGCACTCGTTCCTGCCGGGCGATGTCGTCGAGCTGACGGAAGCCGAACGCCCGCTCGTCATGTACGTCTCCACCCAGTCCTTCTTCGATGTCATGCGCGACAAGCTGCACTGGGGCGTGCGGCTCGATAAGGGAGCTCTCTAGTCATGCTGCGCCACCTCCGCGCCACCAACTTCGCGATCCTCTCGGACGTCGAGATCGAGCTCGGCATCGGCATGAACGTGCTCACCGGCGAGACCGGCGCGGGCAAGTCGCTCATCGTCGAGGCCGTCAACCTCCTCCGCGGCGGGCGCGCCTCCGCCGATATCCCGCGTACCGGCGCGGACGAAGCGGTCGTCGAGGCCACGGTCTCGATCCCGGACGACCTGCGCGCGCGCGTCGCGTCCGTCCTCGAGGGCGCCGGCCTCCCGATCCCCGACCCCGACGACGACGCGCTCTTCATCCGCCGCATCATCCAGCGCGGCGGGCGCAGTCGCTGCTACGTCAACGGCGCGCTCACCACCGCCGCCCGCCTCGGCGAGCTCGGCGCCCTCCTCATCGATCTCTCCGGCCAGCACCAGCACCAGGGCCTCGTCGATCCGGGCCGCCACCTCGAGATCCTCGATCTGTTCGCCGTCCACGCGAACAAGAAGAAAGATGCGGAGGCCGCCGGCGAGCTCGCCGCGATGGACGCCGCGTGGACCGAGCTCAAGCGCTGCGACGATCTGGTCGCCTCCCTCGGCGGAGACGAGCGCGAGCGCGAAGCACGCGTCGACTACCTCCGCTTCCAGCTCGAGGAGCTCGACGGCGCCGCCCTCCAGCCCAACGAGGACACCACGATCGATCTCGAGCGCGCCCGCCTCGCGTCGGTCGATGCGCTCCAGTCGGCCGCCCGCACCGCCGAGGACACGCTCTATGGCTCCGACGATTCCGCGCGCGACCGCGTCGCCGCCGCCGCCCGCGAGATCGAGCGCGCCCTGCGCACCGACCCGACCCTCGAGCCGATCGCGCGCCAGCTCACCGAGATCGAGACGCTGATCGACGACGCCGCCGACCAGCTCCGCACGTACGCCGACAAGCTCGAAGGCGACCCCGAGCGCCTCGCGTTCCTCGACGAGCGCCTCGCCCTGATTCGCCGCCTCACCCGCAAGCACGGTGGCTCGCTCGCGGACGTGATCGCAAAAGTCGCCGAGCTCCGCACGGAGCTCGACGCGCTCACCTCGCGCGACGCCCGCCTCGCCGAGGCCACCTCCGCCCGCACCGCCGCCGAGGCCGCCGCGATCTCCGCCGCCGCCGCCCTCACGCGCCGCCGCACCGCCGCCGCGCGCCGCCTCGAAAAAGAAGTCGGCGCCGCGCTCGCCGAGCTCGGCATGGCCTCCGCCAAGCTGACCGTCGTCGTCGAGGCGCGCCCGCTCGGCCCCACCGGCGCCGACCGCATCGAGCTGATGCTCGCGTCCAACCGCGGCGAGGACCGCCGCCCGCTCACGAAGGTCGCCTCCGGCGGCGAGCTGTCCCGCATCATGCTCGCGCTCAAGCTCGCGCTCCGCCAGGCCGAGGAGGTCGCGACCTACGTCTTCGACGAGGTCGACACCGGCATCGGCGGCGCCACCGCCCAGGTCGTCGGCGCGCAGATCCGCGCGGTCGCCGATCACCGCCAGGTCCTGTGCGTGACCCACCTCCCGCAGATCGCCGCCTACGCCGACCACCACTTCCACGTCGAAAAAGCCGAGGTCGCCGGCCGCACCGAAACGCACGTCCGCCGCCTCACCGGCACCGCGCGCAAGGACGAGCTGGCGCGCATGCTGGGCGGCCAGGCCACCGCGCGCGCGAAGGCCCACGCGGCAGAGCTGCTCGCCGAAGCGGCGCGGCACGAGCCGCGCGCGGACGACAAGGCCGCCGAGGCAAAGCGAGCGCGCGCACGAACGTAAGCCGCGCGACCCCGCGCGAACGTAAGCCGCGCGCCCCCGCGCGAACGTAAGCCGCGCGACCCCGCGCGAACGTAAGCCGCGCGACCCCGCGTGTACGTAGGGCACGAGCCCACGCGCCCGCGCGCGCACGTAGGCTCTGTGCTCGCGAGTCGGAATGACATGGGGCGACCAATGTCATCGCGAGTCGAGCCCAGCGTGATCACGGGATACACATCGGTCGACCGCCGTCCGCGAAGTGCTGCACGCGCACGACCTCCCCCTCCTCGCGAAGCGTCATTACCGTGTAATGACGAATCTCCCGCCGGGGGGCCACACGGTGTGCGGGCGGGCTGGACGGTGTAATGACGGATCCCGGGCGCGGGGCCACGTGGGGGCCATGTCGTCAGTCGCCCGCTTCCGCCGCGCGCGTGTCAGGCGAGCTGTTCCCACGCGCGTTCGCGGCGTGCCGCGCGTGCCGAGGCCGCCGTCTCGAGCAGCGGGCGATCGCGCAGCCAGCGCGCATGCTCGGCGTCCGGCGACGCCTGCCCGGCGGCCGTGACGGCCGCGGCCCAGTGCGCCTCGAGGTCTGCGACCTCGCGCGCGGCCAGCGCGAGCACGCCGGCGAGCGCGATGTGCGTCGTCGCGAGCTTGGGCTCGGCCGTCGCGACCGCGCGCGTGGCGAGCGCGAGCGCGAGCATCCGCTCCGTGTAGTCGCGCCAGCCGCGGCGGCGCGCGACGCCCAGGAGATATGCCGCGAGCGCGGCGTGAACGTGGGCATCCTCGACGGTGCGGAACGGCTTGAGGTAGTCGGCGTAGCCGTCGCCCGGGAGGATGTCGGCCTCGGTGACCGGGACATCGGTCAGCTCGACCGTCGCGTGCTCGATCTCGGGGACGAACGGCGCGGGCGCGGCGGTGATGCGAAGCCCGGGGGCGTTCGTCGGGACGCGCACGACGCGGAGGCGGTTGGTGCCGGTCGCGTCGACGCCGGTCGAGGCAACGACGAGGAGGGAGGCGGCGGTGTTCGCGCCTGTCGCCCAGTTCTTGCGCCCCGTGAGCGTGTAGCCGGTCG
>CAYUNM010000013.1:88593-115359 GCA_964446175.1 uncultured Kofleriaceae bacterium | reverse complement strand
GGGCGTGGGCGTGGGCGGGGGCGCGGGCGTGTTGGCCGCATCCGCGATCGGCGGCGGAGACGCGGCGAGCAGCGCGCGCACGAGCGAGTCCACGGGGCGAGGCTATCAGGTGGGCGGCGGCCGCGTGCGAGCGATCACGGCGGGGGTGGCTGATCCCAGAGGCGGATGCCGTCGATCGCGCCGAGCAGGAGCTCGTTCACGCCGGTCGGGCCGCCGTTGTTGTTAGAGCCGATCGTGAAGCCCTCGGACGTGATCGAGCCGGCGGTGTTGCAGTTGCCGGCGCGGTCGCCGAGGTTGGTGCCGTCGAGGTAGAGCGAGAGGTTGCCGTTGGCACAGACGCAGAGCGCGTGGTGCCAGGTGGCGAGCGTGATCGCGGCGGTCGTCCAGGATTCGTTCTGCGAGCCGATGCCGCAGTGGATATCGTGGTCGGGGTCGTTGCGATAGACGAACATCGAGATGTTCGGCGGGATGAGGTTCGAGTCGAAGAGCGATTCGCGGGCGCCGTCGGTGGGGGCGTCGGTGTCGATGCGGAAGTAGATCTCGCTCGCGAGGATGTTGGAGACCGCGGCGTCCATCGGGAAGTAGATCTCGCTCTGGGGGCCGAGCTGCGCGGCGCCGCCCTGCGGGCTCGCGATGCGCGTGACGTTCGTCAGCTGCGCGGAGGCGGTCGCGACGCCCTGGTCGGGATAGGTGGCGGGGAGCGTCGGCGCGTCGAAGTCGAAGCAGAGGCGCAGGTGCGGATCGGTCGGGCAGAACGGAGGGGCCGCGTCGGGGGGCGCGTCGGCGGTGGCGTCGTGCGCGGCGTCGGTGGCGGCGCGCGCGTCGCCCGTGCTGCTGACCGCGTGGAAGCTGCACGCGCCGAGGAGCAGCGCGAGTACAGCTGGGCGGTGCATGTCCTAGTGTCGCATGCGGGTGCGCAGCGCCTCCAGCGTCTGCTGCCAGCCCTGGGTCTGGAAGCGATGCTCGAGGATGGGGAGGTAGGCGAGGTCGTGAGGGGCAGGGGTTGCGCCGGCGGCCAGCGCGAGCTGGGCGTAGAGCTGCTCGAGGCGGAGCCAGGGCTGGGGGAGGCGGTTGCGCAGGATGACGCGGTGGTGCGGCGGGGCGGCGGTCGGCAGCGGTGGGGTCGTGGGGAGGTCGCGCGGGGCGAGCTCGTCCTCGTGGCGCGGGGCGAGCGCCATGATGACCGGGGCGGCGGGGGCGTGCTCGAGCAGCTCGACCAGGGCTTCGAGGACCCACGGATCGAGGTCGCGGGCGGCGAGCTCGGCGAGCGCGGGCTCGAGGTGCACGATCGCGCCCGAGACGATGCGGACGAGCGCGGTCGCCAGCTCGACGCCGGCTTCCTGCAGGTGCGGATCGGCCTTCGCGAACAGCGCGACGAGCGCGGGGACGTCGGAGGCGCGCGGGTGTTGCTGGCGGACCCACTCGAGCAGAGGGCCGTCGGTGGTCGGCGAGCGGTCGCAGGCGGCGAGCTCGGCGATCGTGCCTTGCCAGCCCCAGCGCGTCACGGCACCAGCTCGAAGCCGAGGGCGAAGAGGATGGACGTCGCGCGGTGACCGCGGCCCGTGTTCGCTGACGCGGCGCGGAGTGCGGTGAAGAGCGCGGACGAGTCGCCGGCGAGGCCGCGGAGCGAGGTGAGCGTCTCGCCGTGGACGTCGCGCAGCGGAGCGCTCGTGTCCTCGTTCTCGAACAGGTGCTCGAGCGCGGACGCGAGCGCGGCGAGCTCGCCGGCGACGGCCTCGGCGGGGCCGGACTCGAGCGTCCTGGCGAGGCGCTGGTTGCGCCGGAAGACGTTCTTGTAGAGCTCGTTGATCGGCGAGGTCTGCCAGCGGTCGTCGGCGAGGCGGACGAGCGGGCGAAGATCGGGCGGCAAGATCGGCAGCTCGCGCACGACGAGCGCGCGCCCTTCGTCGGAGGCGTCGAGCGCGCGGGCGAGCTCGGCGATGCGAGCGGCCGGGGAGTCTGGTGCGAGCAGCGTGGCGGCGCTCGCGCGCGCGTCGGCCGCGGCGAGGCGGCAGCCGAGGACCTCGTGCGTGGCCCACCCGGCGAGCGCGGCGAGGGCGGAGGGCGCGTGGGCGACCGCGAGCGGATGCGGCACGGGGGCCGCGAGCACGAGCCGCGCGAACTGCGTCTTGGGCGGGCGCGCGGGCGCGTCGAGGTCGGCGGTGGGGGCGTCGATCACGGTGCCCGGGCCGAAGACCTTGTAGTCGAACAGGCCCCCCGGCTGCGGGACGAGCGTGCGGAAGTCGAGCGTGTCGCCGGTCGTGAGCAGCTTCGGTGCGCGTGCGCGGATCGTCTCCGGATCGAGCGGACGCACGGCGAGCGCGGCATCGGCCGGCGCGCGAAGAGCCTCGAGACACAGCGAACCCAGCGTCGACGCCACGGCGGGATGCTACCGCAAGGCTTCGCGAGAGCGGTAGCGGCGCGGCGAGGTGCCGAATAGCCGTCCTGGACGGCGGAGGCGCGCTACGCGGTCAGCGCGTCCTTGAGCGCGCGTACGCGGTCGCGGGCGACCTGCAGCTCGCTGCCGTCGCGCAGGCGCACGCGCGGCGGGTTCGCGAGCACCTCGGCGATCGCGGTGAGGCGGACCAGCGTGGCGCGATGGATGCGGAAGAAGCCGTCACCGGCGTGGCGCTCCTCGAGGCCGGCGATCGTGTCGTCGACGACGTAGCTCTGCGCGCCCGCGAACGCGTACGTCAGCTTGTCCTCGGCCTGGAAGTGCGTGACGCGGTCGAGCTCGACGACGTGCGTGCGATCGCCGAGGCGCGACGTCAGCCGCGGGCCGCCTCGGCGCCGGGCGAGCTTGTCGAGCGCGCGCGCGAGCGCGTCGGCGCGCACCGGCTTGACGAGGTAGTCGAGCGCGTTGACCTCGAACGCGCGCAGCGCGTGCTCGTCGTGCGCGGTCGTGAAGATGACGAGCGTCGCGGGCGGGAGGCGGTGCGCGACCGCGAAGCCGTCGACCTCGGGCATCGAGATGTCGAGGAAGACGGCGGCGACGTGATCCGTGATGCGCGCGAGCGCGTCGCGTGGGTCGGTGGCGGTGCCCGCGATCTCGACGCGCTCGGTCGCCTCGAGCATGCGGACGAGCCGCTTGATCGCGAGCTCCTCGTCGTCGACGACGAACACGCGCGGCTTCATGACAGCGGCACCTCGACGAGCACGCGCGCGCCGGCGATCGCGAGCTTCGCGCGCCGGTCGTAGAGCGCGGCGAGGCGCTTGCGAAGCGTGTCGAGCCCGTGACCCGGCGCGAGGGCGTCCTCGCCGAAGCCGGGGCCGTCGTCGGTGACCTCCAGCTCGAGCGTGCCGCCGCGGGCGCGCGCCGCGATCGCGATCTCGCCGCCGTCCTTGCGCGTCGCGATCGCGTGCTTGACGCTGTTCTCGACGAGCGTCTGCAGCGCGAACGCGGGGACCTCGGCGCCCGCGAGATCGCTCGCCACGTCGACACGAAAGCGGAGCCGCTCGCCGAACCGCGCGCGCTCGATCTCGAGATAGTCGACCGTGATCCGCAGCTCCTCGGCGAGCGGCACGAGGCGCGCCTGCTGGCGGTCGAGCGAGAAGCGGAGCAGGGCGGCGAGGCGCTCGAGCACATCCTCGGCGCGCGCCGGATCCTCGGGGATCAGCGCGATCGCGCTGTTGAGCGCGTTGAACAGGAAGTGCGGGCGGACGCGCGACTCGAGCGACGCGAGCTGGGCCTCGTTCGCGACGCGCTCGCTCGCGTGCGTGCGCTCGGCGAGCCGTGCGTAGGTCGAGGCGCCGAAGCTCGCGGGGATCGCGATCGTCAGCGAGACGAGCCCGCCGAACTCGTAGTTGCCCCAGAAGTGCGAGAGCCGCGCGAAGCCGAGCCCGACCATCGCCAGCCCGACGGCGGCGCTCGCCACCGCGATGATCGCGAGCATCACGGCGATGTACACGAACCACTGGCCGAGCTCGCGCATGCCGCCGAGACGGCGCTTGAGCCGCGGCAGCACGAGCTTCGCGGGCACGCCGATCGCGGACCCGTACATCGTCGCGATCACCCACGACGCGACGAAGTTGCCGCGGTTCACCGCGAAGATCACGGCGATGACGAGGCCCATCGCGGCCGCGAGCACGATCGTGCGCAGCACCGTCACGAGCGTATCACCGCGCGTGGCACTGCTCGCACGGCGTGTTGCCGGCGACCGTGTGCCCGGCCGCGCGCTCGGCGGCACGCGTCAGCAGCTCGGAGCCGGCGGCGTCGTGGCGCATGCGCTCGTAGGTCGCGCGGGCCTTGTCGGTCTCGCCGAGCATCGCGTAGCCGTCGGTCAGGCCGTAGAGCAGCTGCTCGCGCGAGTGAAGCGAGAGCGTCGCGAAGAACGGCGCCTGGACGGCGAGCGTGGCCTCGTAGTCGGCGACGCCGCGCTCGGCGAGCTTCTTCGACTCGGGGCCGGGCACGTGCGGCGCCATCGCGAGCACCACCGCGCCGCGCGGGATGCGGACGCCGGGCGACGTCGGCGCGAGCGACACGGCGCGGTCCATCTCGGCGAGCCCCTGCGTGTAGAGCGCCATGCCGGTCTGCTGATCGCCGGCCTGGAAGGCCTCGCCCGAGCGCCCGGCGAGCGCGGCGCCGTGCCAGACGAGCGCCTCGGCGTGGTTCGGGTCCTTCGCGAGCGTGTCCTCGCACAGCTTGACGGCGCGGGCCATCGCGGCCTTGTCGCCGCGCATGCCGTCGAAGAAGTCCTGGCGGACGAGGTTATCGAAGCGCTCGGGCTCCGCCGGTTTCGCCGCCTGTGGGGCGGGCACGGTGGGGGCGGGCGTCGCGTGGGCGGCACAGGCAGCAACGAAGGCAAGCAGGAGGGTTCGCATGCAGCCTGGGTAGCCGCGCGCCACGGGCCGCAGAAGGTGCCTCCCGACGAACGGTCGAAAACGCACGATGAACGGTCGCGGATGGCGACGAACGGTGGAGAAGCCGGGACGAACGGTCCTGGATGGCGACGAACGGTGGAGAAGCCGGGATGAGCGGTCAGAGGCCGGCGAGGATCTCGGTGACCCGCGTCTCGTTGAAGCGATTTCCCGCGACGGCGGCGGCGAGCTCCTGCTTCGCGGTCGCCACGGCGGCGGCGCGGCGCGCCTCGGCGCCCTTCGTCGTGCGCAGCGCGCGGGCTTCGGTCGCGGCGAGCTCGCCGAGCCACAAATGGATCCCCGCGCTGCCGTGATCGGTCTCGCTGATCTTCGCGACGGAGGCGCGGGCGCGCGCGAGGTAGGCGCTCGGGTCGCGGCCCTCGGCGGCGAGCGCCTCCGCCTTCCATCGCTCGAGCTCGATGCGCGCGCTCAGCACGAACAGCGAGCTCGGATCGAGCTGCTCGGCCCGCGCGAGCGACTTCTCGGCAGCGGCAAGCTCGGCGGCGGGAGACTGCTTGTTCGCGATCGCCCAGCGCGCCGCGAGCACGTGGCCGCCGCTCTCGTACGCGATGATGTCGGGGTCGGGCTGCTTCGAGCGCGCGACGTCTGCATCGATCGCGGTCTGCGCGGCCGCGAGCGCGCCGCTCGGGTCCTGCCCGTGCTCGACCTGGTACTCGGCGAGCGTGAGCTGCATGCCGGCGGTGTTGAAGTACGCGAAGCGTTCGCTCGGATTTGCCGCGAGCGCGCGCTGCTCGTAGGCGACCCCTTCGTCGACGGCCGGCTTCGGATCGCGCCCCGTGCGCGCGAGCTGGGCGGCGCGATCGACATCGACGTAGCCGAGGTTGTTGAGCGACACGCTGTCGGTGCCGCCGAGCGCGAGCACGCGCTGGTAGCTCTGCGTCGCGCGATCGAGGTCGGTCTCGCCTTCGGGCTGGCCGTGCGCGAGCCGGTAGTACGCGCGCGTCTGCATCGCGAGGCCGAGGTTGTTCAAGGCCGAGGCGTCGTTCGGGTTGAGCGCGAGCGCCGCCTCGAACGCGGCGATCGACTTGCCGAGCGACGCCGATGGATCCATCCCGTGCTCCGCCTCGTAGTCGGCGCGCGCCTGCCAGATCGATGCGAGGTCGCCTTGCAGCCGCTCGGCGCGCGGCGAGCTCTGGATGCCTCGCTCGGTGGTCGCGATCGCTTCGTCGTAGATCGGGCGCGGATCGTGGCCGGCCTCGCGCACGCGGTCGCCGCGCTCCTGGAGCAGGAACGCGAGATCGGAGTACGCATCGGTGTAGCCGGGATCGATCTCGATCACGCGGCGCAGCGATGCGAGCGCTGCATCGACATCGCCCTCGCAGTCGTCGCGGTGCGTGCACTTCACGCGCGCGACGGCCGTCTGGAACAGCGCGCGGGCGTGGTGGGCGCGCGCGGAATTCGGGTCCAGCGCGAGCACGCGATCGATCAGCGGCATCGCGATCGCCATCTCGTCGTCGGGCATCTCGGCGTGGTGCTCGGCGAGGTAGTCGGCGGCATCGGCCAGCATGTACGCCTCGCGCACCATGACGCCGGCGTCGTCGGGATCGGCCTGCCGTGCGCGGTCGCACGGCTCGATGGCGGGCGCGATGTCTGCCTTCTCGAGCTTGCGCGTCGAGATCGCGAGCCACAGCCCGCTGCCGCGACGCTTGCACTCGGCCTCGAGCAGCGTCGCATCGCTCGGCGCCGCGGTCAGCGCCGCCGCGTACTCGCGGCCGGAGCGCTCGAGGTCGGCGGTCGAGTCGGTGTACGCGCCCTTCTCGCGGGCCTCGACGGCGCGCGCGGCGTACGCATCACCGGCGAGCTCGTGCGCCTCGTAGAACCACGGTGCGGCCTGCTCGGCAGCGGTAGCCTTCGCGAGCGCGCCCGCGTAGTCGCCCTCGTACAGCGCGACGAGGCCCTCCGCGTACGGCGCGGCCTCCGGCGACGTCTCGCCGACGCGTCGCAGCGCCGCGAGCGCCGGATCGCGCAGCGTCTTCTTCAGCTCGTCGCGCTTCGCGGCGCGCTGGGTCTTGTCGTGCACGCGCTCGGCGTCGCCGAGGCCCTGCTTGTAGAGCGCGGCGTACGCGAGTCCGACGGCGTAGCGCGACTCCGGCGTGTCGTAGCCAGCGCTCACGGCCGCGTCGAGGTGCGTGCGCGCGGCCACGTAGTCGTGCAGCGACAGCTCGCCGCGCCCGAGCGCGTACTCGGCCGGCCCCTCCGCCACGTCGCCGAGCTGCTTTGCCTCCTTCGCGATCGCGGCCATGCGCGCGAGCACCTGCTGCTTCTCGCGGCGCGTGTCGTGTAGCGGCGCCGTGTACGCCTGGCGCATCAGCGTCTCGAGACGCGCGACCTCCTGCCCGAAGTGCTGCGCGATCTGCACGCGCTTCTCGGCGAGCCGGCTCTGCGCGGCCGCGCGCGCCCACATCACGGCGACGCCACCCGCCGCGACGAGCGCCACGCCGATCGCCGCCGCGAGCGCCCACGAGCGCCGCAGTCGCTTGCTCGCGCGATAGACGAGGCTGCGCGGCCGCGCGTGGATCGGCTCGCCGGCGAGGTAGCGCCGCAGATCCGCCGCGACCTCGCCCGCATCGGCGTAGCGACGCGCCGGATCCGCCTCGAGACACTTCATGACGATCGTCGCGAGCTCGCCGGGAATCTGCGGCGCGACGGTGCGGAGCGACGGCACGTCGCGCGTCACGAGCGACGGGATCGCCTCTGCCGTCGTCCCCTGGTTCGGCGGCCGCCCCGCGAGCAGCGCGTACAAGGTCGCGCCGAGCCCCCACACATCGGTGCGCCGATCCGCGCGCTCGCCGCGCGCCTGCTCCGGCGCCATGTACGCCGGCGTGCCCGCGACCTCTCCCGTGTGGCCTGCGTCGACCTCGCGCGCGAGCCCGAAATCGAGGACGAACGGCTGCCAGTTCCCGCGCTCGGTGCGCTCGACCATCACGTTGCTGCGCTTGAGGTCGCGATGGATGAGGCCGCCTTGATGCGCGGCGTGCACCGCATCGGCGACCTTGCGCATGACGTGGACCTTGTCCTCGATCGTCATCTGCGGCTGCGCGGCCGACAGCGTCACGCCGTCGATGAACTGCATCGCGATGTACGGCACGCCCTGCGCGGTGCCGACCTCGTAGACCTTGCAGACGTGCTGGTGGTCGATCTTGGCCTGCGCGCGAGCCTCGGCAACGAAGCGCTTCGCGCGGCCGCCGTCCGTGCGCATCAGGAACTTCAGCGCGACGAAGCGCGACAGCTGCGGATCGTGCGCCTTGTACACCGCACCCATGCCGCCCTTGCCGAGGAACTGCGCGCACTGGTAGCGGTCCCAGCCCGTGATCGGAAACCCGCGGACGGCGCCACCGTCGCCATCGATCGTCCGCGTCTCCTCGTCGTTCGCGACGAGCGGCTTCTCGCGCCGGGTCAGCTCATCGTCGGTGGACATGAACAGCCACCGACCATCATCTCACGACGTCTCGACCGGCTGCTTCGCTTTCTCCCAGCCCGCGATGCCGTCCGGCATCACGTACACGTTCTGATATCCCAGCTCCTGAGCGCGCCCGGCGCCCGCATGGCAGCTGTGTCAACCGGGGCCGCTGCAGTAGAAGACGAGCGTCGCGGACTTGTCGGCCGGGAGCTCGCTCTCGTCGTAGTTGTACGCGTTGAGGTTCTTTGCGCCCGGCACGTGGCTGCGCTTCCAGCGGGCGTGGCCGTTGTTGTCGAATACGAAGAAATCGGGCTGCCCGAGGCGCGCCGCGACCTCCGCGACCGTCAGCTCGGGGATGCTGTCCATTTACGACGTCGGCTTGCGCGCGGGGTTCGTGCGGCCGGTCGACTTCTTCTTGTGGTGCGAGCCACCACCGTGGCCGGAGTAATCGGTCCAGCGATAGCTCGGCTCGCCCGGCGCGCGGAAGTCGACGTGGATGAACTGGCTGGTCGGGTAGAGCCCGATGCCCATGCCGCCCTGATCGAGCGACTCGGCATACGCGTACATCGTGTTGATCGACACGCCGGGGATCCGGATGTCCATCGCGCTCGCGTGCCAGTGACGGCTCGAGTTGCGCTCCGCGAACCGGAACCCCGAGACGAGGTAGATCTGCTTCTTGTCGAAGTGGTCGTAGATCCGCGACAGCTGCTCGTACAGCTCCGGGCGGACCGCGCGGACCTCGCCGGTGCGGACGCAGCGGAACAGGTCATCGAGCTTGGCCAGGGCGGCCTCGTCGAAGCTGCCGTCCGGCTTGTAGATATTGACCGTGACCTCTTCGCCGAGGTTCTCGGCGCGGAGCGAAATCTCGCCCGACGGCTTCTCGAGCGGCTCGGTGCGGAGCGTGCTCTTGGCCGCGTTGTGGCCGGAGAACGTCGCCACCCGCCTCTTCGCCTTGTGGGTGCTGTGACCGGAGCCGGCGAACGCCGCCGGGCCGAGGCACATCGCCGCTACAACAAACAGGGCTAGCCGGCGCATCGGTCGACGAGGCTAGGGCCTCACGGGGATCGATCTCAAGAAACGACTCTCGAATTCGACCGAACTACATTCAACGACGAGACACCTGTTCAGTCATCCAGGGCCCTGCGGAGGCAATTTAGGCAGGGTCACGCCCGGGAGCGGCACGTGATGGAGCTCGATGCCGATCTGCTTGGCCACCTCGAAGATGCGCTCGTCCCGGTAGAACTCGCCGTAGACGATGCGGGTGACTCCCGCGTTCGCCAGCTGCTTGAAGCAGTTCCAGCACGGGCTCGCCGTGACGTAGTTGGTGGCGCCCTCGATCATGACGCCGTTGCGGGCGGCCTGGATGATCGCGTTGGCCTCGGCGTGGATCGTGGCGACGCAGTGGCCCTCTTCCATCATGTGCCCGACGTCCGCGCAGTGGGGCATGCCGCGGATGGAGCCGTTGTAGCCGGTCGACAGGATCGTCCGGTTGCGCACCAGCACGGCGCCGACGAACTTGCGCGGGCACGTCGATCGCGTCGCGACGACTTGGGCGATGGACATGAAGTACTCGTCCCAGGATGCGCGCTCCATGCTTCGCATCATAAGTCGTTGTATGGTCCGCGTCCCATGTCGGGCCAGTCCAAGTACAAGGACACCGTCAACCTCCCGGATACGCCGTTCCCGATGCGAGGGGATCTCGCCACGCGCGAGCCTGAAATTCTCGCGGAGTGGGAACAGACCAAGCTGTACGAGCGCATTCAGGAGTCGCGCGCGAACGCCCCGCTGTGGGTGCTCCACGACGGCCCGCCGTACTCGAACGGTCACATCCACTACGGCCACATCCTCAACAAGATCCTCAAGGACATCGTCGTGAAGTCGCGGACGATGGCGGGCTTTCGCACGCCGTACGTTCCCGGCTGGGACACGCACGGCCTGCCGATCGAGCTGGCCGTCGAGCGCGAGCTGAAGGACAAGCGCCACGCGATGAGCGCGGCCGAGATCCGGCGCGCGTGTCGCGACTACGCGATGAAGTTCGTCGAGATCCAGAAGGCCGAGTTCAAGCGGCTCGGCGTGCTCGGCGACTGGGACCACCCGTACCTGACGCTGAACCCGACGTACGAAGGTGCGATCGCGAGCGCGCTCGCGAAGTTCGCGCGCGGCGGCTGGCTGTATCGCGGCAAGAAGCCGGTGATCTGGTGCCCGCGCGACAAGACCGCGCTCGCCGAGGCCGAGATCGAATACAAGGAGAAGAGCTCGCCGAGCGTGTACGTGCGGTTCCCGCTCGTCGAGGGCTACGCCGGGCAGCCGGCGGCGCTCGTGATCTGGACGACGACGCCGTGGACCTTGCCGGCGAACCTCGCCGTCGTCGCGCATCCGCAGTTCGAGTACGTCGGCATCCCGCACAAGGGCGAGCTGCTCGTCGTCGCCAAGGAGCTCGCCGAGCAGTTCGGGAAAGCCACGGGCATCGCGGTCGAGGGCGCGCAGCCCGTCGACATCAAGAAGCTCGAGCACGCGAAGTATCGCCACCCGTTCGTCGCGGACGGCGGCGACAACTTCTTCCGGCTGTGGTTCGCCGAGTACGTCACGGCCGATACCGGTACGGGCCTCGTGCACACCGCGCCGGGTCATGGCGCCGACGACTACAAGACGGGCGTCGCGCACGAGCTGCCCGCATACGCACCGCTCGACGACTCGGGCCGCTACATCGCGAGCGCGCCGCTGGAGCTGACCGGCAAGACGACCGACGAGGCGAACCCGATCATCGCGCAGTGGCTGTTCGACAACGGCTACCTGCTCAACAAGGTCGGCGAGAAGATCACGCACCAGTACGCGCACTGCTGGCGCTGCAAGAACCCGATCATCTATCGCGCGACGCCGCAGTGGTTCATCGCGATGGATCACAACGAGCTGCGCGCCAAGGCGCTGCAGGCGATCCGCGACACCGAGTGGATCCCCGCGTGGGGCGAAGAGCGCATCTACGCGATGATCGAGAACCGGCCCGACTGGGTGCTCTCGCGCCAGCGGCTGTGGGGCACGCCGATCCCGGCGTTCTACTGCGGCGCGTGCGGCGGCGAGCACGCGGAGGCCGCGACGATGGAGCACATCGCCGGCATCTTCGCGAAGGAAGGCGCCGATGCGTGGTGGACGCGCTCGGTCGCCGAGCTCGTGCCGCCGGGCACGACGTGCGGCAAGTGCGGTGCTCCGGGCAGCCAGCTCGAGAAGGAGAAGGACATCGTCGACGTGTGGTTCGAGTCCGGCGTGTCGTGGCTCGCGATGGTCGCGCGCGACAAGGACTACGAGCACATCGACATGTACCTCGAGGGCTCTGACCAGCACCGCGGCTGGTTCCACAGCTCGCTGCTCGCCGCGATCGGCGTGATGGGCCGCGCTCCCTACAAAGAGGTGATCACGCACGGCTTCGTCCTCGACGAGAACGGCATTCCGTACTCGAAGTCGACGATCGAGAAGGCCCGCCAGGAGGGCAAGAAGGTCAACTACATCGAGCCCGACGCCGTCATCAAGAAGAGCGGCGCCGAGATGTTCCGGCTGTGGGTCGCGTCGACGGAGTTCCGCTCGGATATCCCGTACTCGCAGACGATCCTCGACGGACTTGCCGAGTGGTACCGCAAGCTCCGTAACACGGCGCGCTTCCTGCTCGGCAACCTCAAGGACTTCGATCCGAGCGCGCACGATCGCTCGGTCGTCACGCTCGGCGTCGACCGCTACATGCTCGCGCGCCTCGACGACATGGTCGCGCGCGCGCGCAAGGCGTACGAGCAGTACGAGCTGCACGTCGTGCACCGCTTGCTCGTCGAGCTGGTGACGGTCGATATCTCGGCGCTCTACGGCGACGTCACGAAGGACCGGCTCTACTCCGATGCGCCCGATAGCAAGGCGCGCCGCGCCGCGCAGGTCGTCATGTACGAGTGCCTGCGCGCGATCGCGACGCTCGCGGCGCCGATCCTCTGCTTCACCGCCGAGGACATCTGGAAGTACATGCCCAAGCGCAAGGGCGATCCCGAGAGCGTGCACATCGCCGTGTTCTCGGAGGCGCGCGAGGTGGCCGCGACGGATTTCGGCTCGCTGCTGCAGTGGCGCGAGCGCGTGACGAAGGCACTCGAGCCGTTCCGCGCGCAGAAGAACAAGTCGACGGACGCGCGCGTCACGCTGCACGCGCCGCCGGCCGAGCTGCCGGTGCTCGAGAAGTACAAGGCCGAGCTCGCCGACCTGTTCATCGTGTCGGACGTCAAGCTCGGCACGGGCGAGGGCAGCGTGACGGTCGAGGCGCACACCGGCCCGCGCTGCGAGCGCTGCTGGAAGCACTACGATCAGCTCGCGGCGAATCCGCCGGATGTCTGTCAGCGCTGCGCGGACGCGCTGGCGGCGAGGAAATAGCGATGCAGAAGAAGTGGCTCATCCTGATCGTCGTCGGCGTGCTCAGCATCTTCGCGGATCAAGCGACGAAGGTCTGGGCGCGGCACTCGCTGCCGGTGATCGGGCACGGCACGGACAATGGCAAGTGCGTCGTGCCCGAGGACATGGCCGTCGTGCCTCCGCTGTGCGGCGGGCAGGCCGTCACCGTGATCGACGGCTACTGGGACTGGCGGCTCTCGATGAACCACGGCTCGGCTTTCGGTCTGTTCGCGAACAGCCCGAATGTCGCGCGCTGGTTCTTGTCGCTCGTCGGCATCGGCGCCGTGATCGCGATGCTCCTGATGATGAAGAAGTCGCGCGACGACCAGGCGATCCTCCACTACGCGCTGGCGCTCGTCGTCGGCGGCGCGGTCGGCAACCTGATCGATCGCATGTACTTCGGCGTCGTGACCGACTTCGTGCTGTGGCACTACCACGCGAAGGAGTGGCCGGTGTTCAACGTCGCGGACGTCGTGCTCGTCGTCGGCGTCGGCCTGATGTTCATCGACATCCAGAAGGAAAAGAACAGGGGCAAGCCGTCGAAGAAGGAACAGCGCGAGGCGCGCGACGCTGCCGCGCGCAAGGCGGGGCTCGTCAAGGAGCACAGGGAATAACCGGAGCGCGCGGCCGGTCCACGGTGCATGTCGCGCCGGGCCGGGCTGTTTTTCGGGGTCATCTTCCTCGTCATCACCGGCCTCGACCAGGGCTCGAAGGCCTGGGCGCACGGCTTGCCGCTCGGCGCCCGCGAGCCCGTGATTTCCGGCTACTGGGACTGGGAGCTCGCGTACAACCCGGGCGCGGCGTTCTCGAGCTTCCCGGGCGGGACGTGGCTGCTCGCGGCGGTGGCGGGCATCGCGCTGGTCGTGATCGGCGTCATCGCGGCGCGTACGCCGCCGGATCACACGTGGAAGCTCGCGGGCCTGGCCGCGCTCGGCGGTGGCGCGCTTGGCAACCTGATCGATCGCGTGAAGGACGGGGCCGTGACGGACTTCATCCGCTGGCACGTCCACGGCCACTGGTGGCCGATCTTCAACGTCGCCGATGCGGCTTTGCTGGTCGGCGCCGGCTTGCTCCTCTACAGTGGCAGACATGAGAGGGCTCGTGCTCCTGCTGGTGGTGGTGGTTAGCTGCAAGACCGAGACGAACTATCCGGTCGGCGGCGGAGGCGGCGGAGGCGGCGGCGGGACCGTGCGTCCAGACGCACCGGGCGACGGCGCGGGCAGCGGCTCGGCGATGGCGCGCGCGTGCGTGCTCACCGATCCGCGCGACCTCACGAGCTGCGCGGGAAGCGGCGCGGCGGGGCTGACCGTCACGCTCGGCAACCAGACGGCGACGACCGCGGACGACGGCTCGTTCACGATCGTGCGGCCGACCGGCACGAGTGTCGTGTGGGACGTCACCGGGAGCACGGTGGTCGAATCCGTCACACCGTACGCCGGGCAGACGAGGATCTCCGTCATGGATGCGACGATGTTCGCCGACCTGCGCGGCGCGAACGCGGTGCAGCCCGTCGCGGGACACGGTGACTTGCTCGTGCGCGTGGTTCGCGGCGGCGCAGCCGTGCCCGGCGAGGTCGTGACCTCCGTTCCCCCGAACGATCCGTACGGCACGGTCTACGACGGCCTCACGCCGCAGTCGTGGACGCCGAGCGCGACCGGCACGTACGGCACCGCGTACCTGGCCGAGATCGCGACCGGCACGACGGCCGTGCGGATCAGCACCGGCGGCACGCTGCAGACGACGCTCAGCGGGATCCCGATCACGGATGGCGGCATGACGTTCGTCGTCGCCGAAGTTCCCTGACGGCACGCGACGTGAATCGTAGCCAGGCATGAAGCGCCTGGCCATGTTCGGTCTCGGTGCGCTCGCGGCATGCGCCTCGAGCGGATCGGATTACCCGGTGACGACACAGGGCGGCGGTGGCGGAGGCGGTGCGAGCACGCCGACGATCGCCGGCCGCGTGTGCCTCGTCACCGACGCGCGCAACCTGACGAGCTGCGCGCCGACCGGCGCCGGCGGGCTCGACGTCGCGATCGGCTCCGGCACGGCGACGACGCTCGACGACGGCTCGTTCGTGATGAACACGCCGACGAGCGGCAACACGTCGCTGATCAGCGTCAGCGGCAACGGCATCATCCCGTCGAACCAGGCGCTGACCGCGAACGCGCAGATCCCCGTCATCGAGCAGGCGCTGTTCGATCAGATGATGGCGCAGAACGGCATCACGACCACGGCCGGCTCCGGCTCGATCATGGCGACGGTCGTGCGCGGCGGAAAGCCGGTGACCGGCGTCACCGCGACCGCGACGCCGTCGCCCGCGTTCGGCCCGTTCTACGACGGCACGTCGCCGACCGCGTGGACGCTGAACCCGACGGGCACGATGGGCGTCGTGTGGTTCCCGGGCGCCGCCGTGAACATGCCGGTCGACGTGACGTTCGCGGATCCGGCGACGCAGACCGAGACGACCGTCGGCGGCGTGCAGGTCGTCGACGGCGGCGTCACGTTCGTCGAAGGCGTTCTACCGTAGCGACCCACCCGGCCGCCTTGACCTCGGTCTCGGCGAGCTCGGCCTGCGCATCGCTGTCGGCGACGATGCCGCCACCGACATGCACGCGCAGCTCGTGGCCCTTGATCACGCCGATGCGGATCGCGATCGCGAGCTCGAACGCGCCGTGCGCGCCGAAGTAGCCGAGGGCGCCGCAGTACGGGCCGCGGCGCGCCGGCTCGAGCTCGTCGATCAGCTGCATCGCGCGCACCTTCGGCGCGCCGGTGATCGATCCGCCCGGGAACGTCGCGCGGAGCAGCTGCGCGTAGCCGGTGCCGGCGCGCGGCTTCGCGCTGACGCGTGACACCTTGTGATAGAGCGCCGGCAGCTCGACGATGTAGCCGAGCTCGTCGACGCGGACACTCGACGTCTCCGCGATGCGTCCGAGGTCGTTGCGCTCGAGATCGACGATCATCAGGTGCTCGGCGTCGTCCTTCGGCGCGGCGGCGAGCTCGTCGGCGGCACCGGGCGCGCGCGGCCGCGTGCCCTTGATCGGGCGCGTCTCGATGCGATCTCCGACGCTCGCGAGGAAGCGCTCCGGCGAGCCGGAGAGGATCGACACGCCGTCGGCCTCGAGCAGCGCGCCGTAGGGCGCCGGCGCGACCTCCGACAGCGCCTCGTACAGCGCGAGCGCGTCGCCGGGCGCCTCGATGCGCGCGACGAGCCGGCGCGCGAGGTTGACCTGGTACACGTCGCCGGCGGCGAGGTAGTCGAGGATGCGGCCGACGCGCGCGATGTGCAGGTCGCCCGCATCGTCGGGGACGAGCTCGCCGAGGCGCGGCGGCAGGCCAGGGCGCGCCGGCCCGCTCGCGAGCAGCTGCTCGAGCCAGCGTGCGCTACCGACGCCATCCCCACCCGCGCCTCCACCACCACCCGCGCGCGTGTCGATGACCTCCGTGTGCTCCCCGCGCGTGCGCGCGATGCTGTCGTACGCGGCGAGCCACAGGTCCGGGACGTCCTGGCCGAGGCGCGGGCCGCCGGGCAGCTGCTCGACGACGCGCGCGAGGTCGTAGCCGAAGTAGCCGATGACGCGCGGCTCGGGCGGCCCGTCCCCGCGGGGCTCGAGGGTGCAGCCGTGCTCGCGCAGGAACTCCTCGGCGGCGTCGAACGGGTCGGCGGTGAATCGCTTCGCGGGGCGGCCGCGCTCGTCGAGGCGAACGATCGAGCGGCCGCGGGCCATCAGCGTCGCGCGCGGCTCGGCGGCGGCGAACGACCACGTGCCGAGGCCGTCGTCGTCGCGGCCCGAGTGGAGCAGGACACGGCCGCGGCGACCGGCGAGCCGTGCTGCAACATCGATCGGACGCATGGCACCAGCGCCTAGAACGAATCGCGGTCGGTGTTGTCTTCGGCCATGCTGTCGGCGAACGCCTGCAGCTCGGGATCGATCGCCTTCGGCTGCGGCGGAGGCGGCGGCGTCGAGGGTTGCTTCGACGGACGCACTTCCGGCGCGACCTCGACCGGCTGACCGACCGGATCGATCAGGACCACGCCCTCGCCGGTGCACTCGACGCACACGCCGGTGATCGGGCCGCCGACCGCGGGCATCACGGCGCGCGGGATCACGCGGCCGATCCACCCGGCGAGCCGCGCCGCCTCGACGAACACGACCCCCGCCGCCGGCAGCTTGATCCGCACGAGCGGCTTGCCGGTGCGCAGCGCGACCGCGCCGTCGCCGCGGAACTGCACGACCGGCAGGCGGCCGCGCAGGCCGGGGACGTTGCCGTTCTCCCAGCGCAGCGACGGCTCGAACGCGAACACGAGGTCCTCGCGCAGGTAGAAGATGTCGTCGTCGAGCGTGACGGCGGCAAACGTGCGATCGCCGGGCAGCGCGACGAGGTACCCGGTGCCGGTCACCGTGTGGACCTGCGAGCCGCCGTGATCGAACTTCTCCTCGGTCTGGTGCCCGCGCGAGCGCCGCATCGCCGGCTCGTACGCGAGGTCGCCGCCGGTGACGTGCACGCCTTCGAGGCGCGTCATCATGCGATCGGTCACCCGCACGACGAGCGCGCCGGTCGCCGTGACCTCGAACACCTCGTCGCCGTCCTCGGGGCGCACGAGCGACTCGGTCGCGAGCTGCGAGAGCGGAACCGGCGGAGTGCTGCCCGCCGCGACGTGCGGCGTGGTCACGGCCGCCGCGGGTGACGCGACCTCGACGGCCTTCGAGATCGAGCTCTCGCCCTCGTGCGCCTCGACGGGCGCGGCCGTCGGCAGCACGAACTGCAGCGAGTTGCTCTGGAGCTGCTCCTCGTTGACTGCGCCGGACTCGATCTTGATCTCCGGCATGCTGGGCGGCACGTCGGCCGCGGGCTGCGTCGCCGGCGTCGGCGCTGCGGCCGGCTGCGCGCGCGGCGCGGTGATGCCGCTGCGCTCGAGCTGCAGATGGATCTGCTCGCGCTCGGCGCTCGTCAGGTTGACCTCGATCTCGGTCGCGAGGTCACGCTGCCCGGCGAGCAAGAACGCGCGATACGCCTCCGCATACCGGCCGGCGCGCGCGTACGCGAGGCCGAGGTAGCTGACGGCGCGGCCCTGGCTCGGATCGAGCGCGCGGCTCGCCTCGAGCGAACCGATCGCTTTCTCGGCATCGCCGAGCTTGAGGTACACGAGCCCCAGGTTGAGGCGGTGGGACGCATCCGTCGGCAGCCGCTCGACGAGATCCTCGTAGATCGGCCGCGCCTGATGCAGCTTGCCCGCGCGGAAGTAGGTCAGCCCGAGCAGCGCGAGCACCTTCGCGTTCTGATCGTCCTCCAGCAGCGCCGCCGAGAACGCCTTCTGCGCGTCGTCGAGCTTGCCCTGCTTGAGCAGGTCGCTGCCCTTGGCCACGGCTTGCTCGAACGCGTCTCGATCGAAAGCGGCTCCCACCGCCGTCTATTATCGCGCAAATCGCGCCACCGCGAGCGCGCCGGACGGCGAGATCGTGACCTCGACGGCGCCGTCCTGGTCGGTACGCGCAACCTCCGCGCCGACGCCCTGCCACCGCGCGACGACACCGGCCGACGGAAAGCCGAACGCGTTCGCGACACCGCACGAGATGACGGCGAGCCGCGGCCGCGTGACCGCGACGAACCCCTCGCTCGACGAGGTCGGGCTCCCATGATGCGGCACCTTCACGACGTCGACGTGAGGCAGCCCCGCCGCGACCAGCGCGTCTTCTCCCTCGCGCTCGATGTCGCCCGCGAACAGCACGCTGCGCCCCGCGTAGCTGATCGAGACCACCAGCGAGTTGTCGTTCACCGAGCGCACCGGGTCGGCGCCCTCGACGAGCACCGCGCCGCCGCTGCCGCTGCCGCTGCCGCTGCCGCTGCCGCTGCCGCCGCTGCTGCTGCCGCTGCCGCCGGTGCCGTCCGCGAGGCGACCGCCGTCGTCGATCGCGGGCCCCCACACGGTGACGCGCGCACCGCCGAGGTCGCGCGGGCCGAGCGGCGGATGCACGGGCCGCGGAACCAGCTCGTCGAACGCGGGGAGCCGACCGCGCGGCCAACCGCCCGCCTGCGCGTCGCCATTCGCCTGCGCGCCAACCACCACCGCCGCGGGCTCCAGCCGGCTCGTGTCGGCGGCCCACACGGCCCCGACCGGCACGCCGAGGCCGGCGAGCCCCATGTAGTGGTCCGGGTGCGGGTGCGAGACGATCGCGACATCGACGTGGTCGTGCCCCTCGGCCGCGAGCGCGCGCGTGATCTCGCCGCCGGGTACGGCAGCGGCGGCCGCATCGCGGGCGGAGGCGAGGCCGCCCGCATCGACGAGCCAGACCTCGCCGTCGGGCATCTCGACGATCGCGGCGTCGCCCTGGCCGACATCGAGGAACGTCACGCGCAGCGCACCGGCCGGCGGCGGTCGCCGCGCGAGCGCCCACAGCGCGCACAGCGCGAGCCAGCCGGCGAGCGCCGCGTGCCGCGAGGACCCCGCGTGGGGGCGCGATGGATCGGCGTTGCCGTGCGAGCCCGCGCGCGATGGAAGCGAGCCGCCGGAGGCGAGCCACAGGCCGACGGCCACGAGCACGCCCGCGATCCACGGCGACGCGATCGCGATGTGCCCGACCGGCACGACGTGCGCGAGCACGCCGGCGAGATCATCGACGCGCGCGACGAGCCACTCCGCGAGCGTGACGAGCGGCGCGAGGTGCAGCACGAGGCCGGCGAGCGCGAGCGGCAGCGCGACGATCTCGACGAGCGGCGTGAGCACGAGGTTGCCGGCGATGCCGCCGGCCGCGACCTGGTGATAGTGCAGCGCGGTGAGCGGCGCGGTCGTGACGGCGATCCAGGCGCTCGCGCGAAGGCCGCGGCGCAACCAGCCGCCTCGGCCGCGCGGCAGGAGCGCGAGCGTCAGGGCGGCCGTGAACGAGAGCTGGAAGCTCGGGTCCCAGAGGTCGGCGGGGCGCCACGCGAGGAGGAGGATCGCGGCGAGGCCGAGCGCGTCGAGGAGGCGCACGGGGCGGTCGAGCATCTGCGCGACGAGCGCGATGATCACGACGACGAGCGCGCGCACCGTCGCGACCTGGCCGCCCGTGATCATCGTGTACGCGATCGCGACCGCGATCGCCGGCGGGGCGGCCCAGCGCGCCGGGCGCACGCAGCCGCCGCAGAGGGCCGTGGCCGCGAGCCTCCTGAGGCCCGAGAACAGGAGACCCGCGACCACGGCGAGATGGAGGCCGGAGACGCTGAGGACGTGGAAGATGCCGACCGCGCGCCAGCGCTGATCTAGCGCGGGTGAGACGTCGCCGCGATCGCCGGTCGCGATGCCGCGCATCGGGCCGTGCACGCGCGCGGCCCACGCGGCTTGCACGTCCGCGGCCCAGCGCCACGCGCGATCGACGACGTCGGGCTCGTCGGCGATGCGCTCGAGATGGAGCGCGCTCAGCTCCCAGGCCGCGCCGCGCGCCGCGATCGCCTCGCCTCGATCCGGCGATCCCGGATCGAGGAAGCCGCGCGGTGTGCGCAGCCGGCCGGTGACGCGGACGATCTCGCCCGGCGCGAGCGGCGCGTCGGTCCAGACCCACACGTCGCCGACGCGCGCACCACGATCGCGCACGATCGGCGCGTGCACGCGGCCCTCGATGACGTCGGGCGTGCGGTCGTCGGCTCCCTCGCGCGGTGCTCGCGACGGGTGCCAGGCGATCGCGATCGCGAGCGCGACGCCGGCGGCGAGGGCGAGGGGAGGGAGGCGCATGCGTCCCATATCGGCCGGGGCGCGTCTCGGTTTCTTCCCGACTCTCTCAAGGATTCCGGCCACGTCGCTTGTAGTCGCCAGCGGGAGGGGCCTACGATCGCCTCGGCATGCTCCGCGCACTGCTCGTTCTTCTCGTCATTCCGAGTGCCGCGAGCGCAGGCACGCTCGTCGGCAAGCTCGAGCTTCCCCAAGCGCCGGAGCGCCCGCCTGCGCCGTCGAAGGGCTTCCTCGATCGCGTCGAGAACCCGCTCGCGCCCGTGCAGACGACGAACGTTCCGCACCAGATGGTGATCATCGTCGAGGGCGACGAGAAGCCGGCGACGCCGCCGCAGGTGACGTGGGACCTCGTCGGGAATTCGTTCGCGCGGCCCGTGATCGCGGCGCCGGCCGGTGCCGAGGTCGTCATCAAGAACTCCTCGAAGGCGGCGCACACGCTCGTCGCGAAGGAAGATGCGAAGCTCGTGCCGCCGGGCCCGATCAACCCGACGGGTCCGAAGTCGTTTCGCGCGACCGATCCGGGCAAGGTCTACACGATCACGGATCCCGAGGCGCCCTATCTGCAGGGCAAGCTCGTCGTCGTCAACACGCAGTTCATCGCGTACCCCGACGACAGCGGCAAGTTCGAGATCGACGACATCCCGCCCGGCGCCTACAAGGTGAAGGTCTGGTACCGCGACGGCTGGCTCGACCGGCCCGACGATTCCGTGACCGTCGCCGCCAAGGGCAAGACCGATGTGAACCTCAAGATCACGGCGCTCGGCGCGCCTGCGAAGAAGTGAGGGCGTCGTGTTCCTGAGCAAGATCTGGTTTTTCCTGATCGCGTTGCTCGCGGCCGTCGCGCTGACGGTCGCGCTCGTGATGCCGCGTCCCGCGCAGCGCCGCTACATCAAGGAGGAGCAGGACCGCCTCGCGATCGCGTGCGGCGTGATCAACATCCTGATGACCGACGACGCGCGCAACCGCGTCGACCTCGCCGGCACGTTCGCGCGTGCACCCGAGATCGTGAACGCGCTCGAGAGCGCGTCGGGCGCCGACAAGCTCGATGACGCGCGCATGAAGCAGGTCCGCGAGACCGGCGAGAAGATCATGGCCGGCATCTCGGGCCGCAAGCCCGACTTCGCGATGCTAATCGATCGCCGCGGCCGCGTCGTCGCGCGCGTGAAGCTCGACGAGAACGACTACGGCGATGTCGTCGCGGGCCGTCCGCTCGTCGACGACGCGCTCGCCGGCTACCTGCGCGACGATCTGTGGTCGCAGAACGGCACGATCTATCTCGTGTCCGCGGCGCCGGTGATCAAGCGCGACGCGACCGTGACGTACGCCGGTGCCGTCGTGATCGGTCACAAGGTGACGAACGAGCTCGCGCAGAAGCTCGTCGCGTCGCTCGATGTCGACGTCGGCTTCTTCCTCGGCGAGGACGACATCGCCGGCAGCAAGAGCGTCCCGCTCGATCACGCGAAGATGATGAACGCCGTCAAGGCGCTCGCCGGCAGCGAGCCCGCGCGCGACTGCCAGGCGAACCATCCGATCGACCTGCACGCCGGCAACGACGACTACACGGCGATCGTCGCGCGTCTGCCCGGCGAGGCGCAGGCCAAGCAGGCCTATTACACGGTGCTGATCAAGCGCCCCGAGGTCCGCGGCTTCAACGGCACGCTCAAGGCAGTCACGCAGAGCGACCTGTCGTTCGGCAACTTCCCGTGGATCCTCGTCGGCGGCGCGTTCCTGCTCGCGCTCGCGGGCGGCATCGGCTTCATGTGGATCGAGAGCGATCGCCCGCTGCGCCGCCTCGCGGCCGATTCGGTGCGTCTCGCGAAGGGCGAGAAGGAACGGCTCTCCGAGGACGAGCACGGCGGCAAGTACGGCTCGATCGCGCGCAGCGTGAACATCCACATCGACAAGCTCGGCCGCGACGCGAAGAGCGCGCGCACGAACCTCGACTCGCTGCTCGGCCCCGCGCCGGAAGGCAGCCTCGGGACGATCGATCTGCTCGCCGGCGCGCTTCCGCCCGCGCGTCCCGGTGGTCCCGCGCCCGCTGCGCCGCCGCGGCCCTCCGACTTCAAGTTCGCCGAGCCGAGCGCGCGCCCGACGCCGCCGCCGATGCGCGTCCCGACGCCGCCTGCCGTGCCCGTCACGCGGGCGACGCCGCCGCCGCCGCGCGCGCCGACGCCCGCGCCGGTCGCCGCGCCCTCCGCGCCCGCAGCACCGCCGCTCCACCTCGACGACGACATCCTCGGGGGCCCGAGCACCTCGGAGCCGGCCGTCGATCCGTACTTCAAGCAGGTCTACGACCAGTTCGTCGGCGTCAAGCAGAGCTGCGGCGAGCCGACGGCCGGCCTGACGTACCAGAAGTTCAGCGAGAAGCTCGTCAAGAACCGCGACGACCTGATGGCGAAGACCGGCTGCAAGGAAGTGCGCTTCACCGTCTACGTCAAGGACGGCAAGGCCGCGCTCAAGGCGACGCCGGTCAAAGAAGAAGGGTAGCTACGCGGCGCCGGCGGCGATCAGCCGCTCGCGCAGCCGCTGCGACTCGGCGAGCGCCTGCGCGGTCGTCGGGCGCTTCGCCGGATCCGGATCGCCGATGCGCAGCAGGTGCTGCTGGACGTCGTCGGCGAGCGCCTCGCCGCGCAGCGCGATCGGCAGCAGGAAGTCATCCGCCTTGCGCGTGCCTGCCATCAGCACCTCGCGCGACCACGGCGTGTGCCCGGTGCACATCTCGTAGAGCACGACCGCGCTCGCGTAGACGTCGGAGGCGGCGGTGACGTCGCCGCGCCGCTGCTCGGGCGCCATGTACGCGAGGGTGCCGACCGCCTCCGCGCGCCGGGTGGTCGCCGCGACCGCGCCGCTCGCATCGGGCAAGTGCGCGACGCCGAAGTCGCCGAGCATCACCTCGACGCCCGGCTGGTCCGCGTCGCGCCGGAACATCAGGTTGCCCGGCTTGAGGTCGCAGTGAACGATGCCGCGGCGGTGCGCGGCCGCGAGCGCGGAGAGGATCTGCCCGTGCCTTTCGATTGCACGGCGCAAGGTGCGCGGGCCGCGCTCGCGCAGCACGTCGCGCAGCGTGCCGCCGGCCGCGAGCTCCATGACGATGCGGCGCGACGCTTCATCCATGTCGAGCACGGCGACGACGTTCGGATGCCGCAGCGACGCCATGACGCGCGCCTCGTGGAAGAACCGCGACAGCGCGTCCGCGCGCTCGGTGCCGGCGAGGTGCGGGTGCAGCAGCTTGACGGCGACGTCGCGGTCGAGCTCGGCGTCGCGCGCGAGGTATACGACGCCGGTCGCGCCGCGCCCGAGCTCGCGCATCAGCCGGTAGCGCGCGCCTGCCTGGACGCCCGCGACATCGCCGGCCGCGATCGTCTCGCCGGCGACCGGCGCCGAGCGGCCGGTGAGCTGGCGCAGCCGGTCGACGCGCACGCGCACGTTCGGGTAGTCGACATCGCGGCCGAGCACGGCCTCGTAGTGGCGCAGCGCGCGTTCGTGATCCTCGCGACGTCGCGCGTGCTCGGCGAGCAGGTAGTGCGCGCGCAGCGCGTACGCTTCCTCGTGGACGAGCTGCTCGAGGTGCGGGATCGCCGTGTCGAGCTCGCCGCGCTGGTCGAGGCGCTCGACGAGCTTCGCGCGCAGCGGCGCGAGAGCGGCGGCCGGCACGTCGGGCACGCCGAGCAGCTTCTCCATCCACTCGATCGCGAGCCGCTCGTGGCTGCTCTTCCACAGCGTGTCGAGGCGCTGCAGGACGTCGGCGCTCGCGACCTCGTCGCGACGCTTGCCGTCGGCGAGGTCCTGCACGAGCTTGGCGAGGAACACTTCCTCTTCGCTCGCGAGGTGCTGCGGCTCGGGCGCGGGCGCCGCGATCGCCGGCGGCTCGGTCGGCCGACCGAACATGCGGCGAAACCACGACTTCTGCGCCATCGCCTGACTCTACCCGACGTCGATCTCGTCGCCATCCGCGACGATGCGGTCGCCACGGATCAGCTGCACGCGCAGCTCGCCGAGCGGCTCGTCGTTGAACGTGACTTCGCGGCAGCTGCCGCGCCCGAGCAGCGGGCGCCCCTTCTGGAACACGATGTCGAGGCCGAGCCCGACGCGCGTCAGGTCGAGGCGCGCACCGTCTGCGCCCGCGAGCAGCGCGACGCCGCGATCGAGCCCGCTCGCGACGCGCACGATCAGCTGGCCGTCGTGCGCCTCGAAGTCGAGTGACAGCTCGTCGCCGAGCCCGAAGCGCCCTTCGCCGACGAGCGGCACCTTGCCGACGAGCGGCAGCCCCGCGAGCGAGGTGCCGTTGCGCGAGTCGAGGTCGCGCAGCTCGTAGTGCGCACCGTCCGGCGCGCGATCGATCTCCGCGTGCTGCCGCGACACGCCGCCGGCGCGCAGCGCGAGGTCGCACAGCGCGTCGCGCCCGAGCACGATCTTCTCCGCCGCGCACGCGACGATCGCCGGCTTGCCGCGCCGCCGCAGCTCGACCTTGCCCGCGGTCAACAGCGCCGTATCGAGCTGGTCGAGCAGGCGCCGGTACTCGCCCGCCTTGTCGCCCGCGCTCGCGATCGCCCGCGACAGATCCGCCCGCGCATCGTCGCGCCGCCCGATGCGCATGTGCGTCTGGTAGCCGGCGAACGCATCGCTCTCCTCGCGCTGCTTCGACTCGCGCTCGTCTTCCTTCGTCAGCGCGGCCTCCATCTTCTCGACAAGCCCGCCCGCCGAGTACGCCGCACTCGCCGCCTGCAGGTCGCCGATCGACTCGAGCGCCTCGCCCGCACTCGCGTGATCCTCGCCGAGCGCGAGGAGCTCCGCCGCCTCGCGGACCTTCGTGCGGTCGCGCTCGGTCGCGATGCCCTCCGCCTTCGCGCTCTCCCACAGCGCGCGCCCGAGCGCCTTCGCGGCGCGCTTGCGCAGCTCCGGATCCTCGCCGGCCCAGCGCAGCGCATCGCGCAGCGCCGCGATCTCGGCCTGCCGCGTCGCTGCGCGTGCGGCCCGCGCGAGGTGCATGCGCACGGCGCCCTCGTGCTCGCCGGCCAGCGCGTAGCGCTCCGCCGCGAGATCGACGTTGCCGGCGGCCTCGGCGGCGACCGCGGCGCGGTAGTCGCTGGAGAACACCCGGCGTAAGAAGCTCACGTCCGCAGTATAGCGGCGCCACGCTTATTGCGGCAGCGGCGTCCCGAACTTCGCGGCGTACTCCTGAGACAGCTTCTGCAGCGCGGCCTCGTCCTTCGCCCGCACGTACGCCTTCGCGAGCGCGCGCCAGGCCTGGCCGAGATCCGGATCGACGACGATCGCCCACTTCAGCTTCTCGACGCCGGCCTTCGTGCCGGCCGCGCTCGTGTCGCGCAGCGCGAGCACGCCGGCGAGGTAGTTCGCCCACGACTCGTCCGGATCGAGTGCGAGCGCCCTGTTGCAGTAGCCCTTCGCGGACGCGATCGCGCCCTCGCGCATCGCGAGATCGCAGCGGAACGCGAGCGCGCCCGGCGAGCCCGGCCACTTGCGATCGATCGCGTCGAGCGCCTTGTGCGCGTCGGCGAACTTGCTCGCGTAGATCGCGGCGCTCGCCTGCTTGATCGCGGCGACGAGCTCGCCCTCCTGCTCGGGCTTGACCTTTCCGCCCTTGGCGAGCCCGTAGCGCGCGCGCGTCGACGCGATCATCGCGTAGCCCGGATCGTTCAGCTTGCCGGCCGCGATCGCCTCCTCCGCCCAGGTCAGCGCGCCCATCTCGAGGTACAGCGCGACGATC
Source organism: uncultured Kofleriaceae bacterium (assembly GCA_964446175.1). Taxonomy (GTDB): domain Bacteria; phylum Myxococcota_A; class Polyangia; order Haliangiales; family Haliangiaceae; genus JABFXX01. Next base: position 89,232 of record CAYUNM010000013.1, on the reverse strand, counting down.
CGCTTCCACGCATCGGCCTGGCCGAGGTTGAGGTTCGCGATGTTCTGGCCCGCGGTGACGAGCTCGGCCCGCGCGCCGAGGAAGTCGTGCTGCTGCGCGAGCGCGGTCGCGATCGCGATGTGCGGAGATGGATCGCCGGGCGCGAGCTCGCTGACCCGCGCGCACGCGGCGAGCGCGGTCTTGTCCTTCACGCCCTTCTGCGCGATCAGGATCTCGCACTTCATCTCGTGCAGCGTCGCGTTCGCCGGGTACGCGGTGAGCACGTTCTCGAGCTCGACGAGCGCCTCCGCGAACTGCTTCTTCATCGCGAGGCCCTTGATGTGGTCGTACTGCTCGATCGCGGCGGCCGGGATATCGGAGGCCGTCTTGCCGGCCTTCATCGCCGCGAGCTGCGCGCGCAGCTGCTTGACGACATCGTCGTGGTCCGCGGCGATCCAGCCGCCCCAGTCGTTCTTCTCGATCGCCTCGAGCAGGTCGTGCGCGATCGTCTCGTCGGTGCCGCCGGTCAGCCGCTGGTCGATCGCGATCTGGATGAGGTCGCGGTTGCGATCGGAGAACGTCGACTGCTTCGTCGAGTAGGCCGGGTTCTGGATCCAGCCCGGATCGGTCTCCGCGATCGCACCGAGCGTCTGCGCGAGC
>CAYUNM010000013.1:78577-88493 GCA_964446175.1 uncultured Kofleriaceae bacterium | reverse complement strand
CTTGACGCCGAGCAGCGGCGTCAGGAACTGGCTCGCGTAGTCGATCTGGTCGGCGACGTCGTCCTTCCACTTCGGCAGCGCGCGCACCTGCGCGTCGGCCCACACGCGCACGTGCACGGTGCGCGGCTCGCCCGACTTCGGGTGCGTCGCCTCGAGCGTCGCCGGCAGATCCTTCGCGACGGTGGCCGCCGGTTTCTGCTCGACGACCTGCGCGCCGCCGCACGCGACGAGGCACGCGATCGCAAGACAACGCATCCCGGTGATGTTCCCCGTTGAAACGCGCGCGCGCAAGCCGCAGCATGCGCGCATGACGGAGCTCTTACTCGACGAGCGGATCCTTGCCGACGGATCGCTCGCCCGCACGGTCGCCACGCTCGATGGCGACAAGCTCCGCATCCACGACGCCGAGGTCGACGGCGAGCTGTCGATCGCGGCGCTCGATCGCGTGATGGTGCGCTATGGCCTGCCGCTCGACGAGGCGATCCCGCTTCGCGGCGACGCGCTCGAGCTCGCCGAGGGCCGCCGCCTCCGCCGCCTGCGCTACCACGCGCCCGTCGACGCGACCGGCCGCGACTACCTCGTCTGGGAGCGCCCGGGCGAGCCGCCGCTCGCGGTGATCGCCACGCACGCGACGGCGGCACTTCGCTACCTCGTCCTACGCCTCGACGCGGAGCACCCTCGAAAAACTGAGGGGTGAGGGTGCCAACCCTTCACGAACCCGCTGCCACGGGGCATCGAAGCCCAGTGACGTCGCTTACTTAACCGTGGCACGGGGGCTGCTATCGTACGGCGTCATGCTGCGGGTTCTCCGGGTGCTCGTCCTCGCGACGGTCGTTTCGACGACCGCGTGGGCCGACTCTGCCCAGAGCGCAGGTACCGACCGCGCCGCGGCCGCCGAGGTTGCCTCCGAGGCGCAGGTCGCCCGGCTGACCCAGCTGCGCGCGCAGCTCTCGGCCCGCTACCAGGACCAGCTCGCCGCGATCGACAAGCTCAAGAAGCAGAAGGCGTCGTGGCGCCGCGATCGCGAGCTCAACACCGCGCAGGCCGACGCGAAGGACACCGGCGACAAGCTCGCCGCGCTCGACAAGCAGCTCGCCGTCGCGCAGGGCCAGCTCGCGGCCGCGCGCACCAGCGCCGTCAAGGCGATCGACGCCGAGGCACCGAGCGCGACCGGCGCCCGCGCCCAGCAGCTCGCGAAGCTGCGCGCGCAGCTCGCGCCGTCGAGGGTCGTCAAGAAGATCGTGATTCCGGATGCGACGATCGATCCGCTCGCCGATCCGGACGAGCTCGATCATCAGGCCGCCGCGATCCGCGACAGCGAGGCCGCGCTCGCGCGCCAGGTCAAGGATCTCGAGTCGCAGGCCGCCGAGCTCGAGCACGTCGCCGAGATCCGCAAGCAGCACGAGCGCGCCGGCGAGATCGCGATGCGCGAGGACGATACGCCGAGCCGCAACGCGCAGAGCTCGCAGGGCAAGGGCCTGACGGATCAGGCGCCGACCGCAGGCGCCGTCGGCGGAGGCCAGAACAGCGGCGGCGCGGGCGGCGCGGGCGGCGGCACGACGGGTGGCACCGGCACGACGGGCGGCACGGCCGGCGGCGATACGTTCTCCGGCGGCGATCGCGGCGCGGGCTACGAGGCCGAGGCGTCGCAGGTGCTCGGCGAGGTGATCGACCGCTCGACGATCGAAGGCATGATGCGCGCGTCGCGGTCCGGCGATCCGGCGCAGCGCGCGCAGGCCGCGAAGCACGCACGCGATGCGGTCGCGGCGCGGCTCGAGCAGCTGAAGAAGCAGCGCGCGGCGATCGAGGCCCGCGCGAAGGCGCTCAAGGCGCAGCGCTAGATCAGCGCGGCATCCAGCGCACGCCGGCACCGACGACGACGGCGCTGCCGCCGAAGCTCGCGGGCATCGTGTCGCTGCTCGTCGTGTCGCGCGAGAGCAGCTTCATGTACTCGGCGAACGCGTCGGCGCTCCAGGCGGCCGCAAGCCGGTACGAGGCGCCGGCCGTGAAGCCGAGGCGCGTCGAGTCGGGCGACGAGGGCGTCAGGTGCGCGGTAGGCACCGGCGACGGATCGTAGTACGCGCCGCCGCGCACGGTGAGCTCGTCGCGCTGCCACTCACCGCCGCCGCGCACGGTGAACGTGTTCTTCCAGCCGTTGACCTGCACGGCATCGGGCGTCTGCGGCATCTCGAAGTGCACGGTCGTGTCGGGATCGATCGACCAGCGCGTGTACTCGACCTCGCCGAGCGCGGTCACGCTGCGCGACGGGGAGCGCCACGCGGCGCCGAGCACGACCTGGTCGGGCATCGTCATCGACGTCGACGCGTGCTGGTCGGGCGTCTTCTCGGAGAACGCGTCGGGCGCGGTGAAGTTCGCGTTGCCGCTGAAGTCGATCTTCGTGCGGCTGCGGTAGGCGAGGGCGAGCGAGATCGACTCGGTCGCCGGGTAGTACGCGCTCGCATCGATGCCGTAGCCGTGGCCGGCCATGTCGAGCTTGACGTCGCCGAGCACGTCGATGAAGTCGAGGTTGCGCGCGATCTGGAGGCGCGCGGCATCGAAGTGCGCGCCGGCCGCGAGGCGCAGCTTGCCGATGCGATAGCCGACGAACGGTGCCGTGCGGATGTCCATCAGCTGCGTCTGTACGGCCTCGGTCGATCCGGGCCACGTCTGCGGCCACGTGATGCCGCCGCCGAACGGCACGCCGACGGAGAGACCGGCGACGAGCTTGCCGTCGGCGTACGAGGCGTCGAGGTGAGGCGGCGTCTGCCACGCGGACGCGGAGTCCGTCGTGCCGGCGGCGCTCGTCGTCTCGACGGACGGGTGCGCACCGATGAGCGAGAACCCGACGCGCCAGCCGCCGCCATCGGCGAGCGCGGCCGGATCGTGCCACGCGGCGCCCGGATCGTTGTCACGGGCGGCGCCCGCGCCCGCGGTGCCGGCGGAGACGGCGTTCTGCTCGGTGACGGCGAGCCCGCCCGCCGAGGCGAGCGAGGGGACGGCAAGCAGGAAGATGACTTTCTTCATGGCGTGAAGTCCCCCGAGAGGAAGCCGGCGAGCTCGGTCGTACCGCGCAGGTACTCCGGCTCGACGGGAATGGTCAGGAACGCATGCTCGGCGACGTAGTCGCGCCGCGGCGCACCGGTCACCTGCTGCAGCAGCTCGGTGTTCGCGTTCGGGATGATGAAGTCGAGCGTTGCCATCTGCAGCATCAGCTTGCGCTGCGCGATCACGGGGCCGAGGCTCTGCGGATCGACGGCGTCCATGAACCAGTGCGCGACGGTCAGGAAGCGCCGGCCTTCGAAGCTCGCGCGGTCGACGTGCTGGCGCGTGAAGAACGCGTCGAGCTGTGACGAGAAGAACGTCGAGTCGTCGAACAGCGGGATGAGGCCCGCGCCGGGGACGTTGAGCACGGCGCGCGAGATGTCGGGGTTCGTGCCGAGGAAGACCGCGCCCATGATGCCGCCGAGCGACTGACCGGCGTAGTAGATCTTCGACGTGTCGACGGGGCGGCCCGTGAGCTGCTGCCAGTTGCCGAGGCGCAGCGAGCGGTCGAGGGAGCCGAGGTCGATCAGCGCTTGCTGGAAGTGGTCCTTGCTGTTCGCGATGTGATCGATCTCGAGGAAGCGCGCGCCGGAGGCGACCGGCGTCGAGATCACGCCGAACGTCGCGAGGTGGTTGCCGTTGCCCTGCGCGTCGACGCACTTGCCCTGGTCGTTGCACGTCGAGCCGGCCTGGCACGGGTCGAGCGACGCGAGGCTGCCATCGACGGGGTTGACCACGCTGATCGGGCCGCCGGTCGCGCAGTACGTGCGATCGCCGTGGTACGGGAAGTCGATCGAGATCGCGGCGTAGCCCTTCGCGGCGAGCGCGTCGCCGATGGCGAGCACGAAACGGCGCTCGGTGATGAGGCCGTGGCCGAAGATGACCACGGGCATCGGCCCGGTGCCGCTCTTCGGCACGGTCATCGTGAACTTGACGTCCTCGACGGCGTGCGAGCCGTCGCTGCGCCACGCGCGCGTCGTCGGGTCGAGGTAGTTCGCGGTCTGGATCGTGCCGTAGTAGACCGACTTGACGTTGACGATCGAGCCGATGCCGAACGGGAAGTCGAGCAGCGCGTCACCGGGAGTCTTCATCGACGTGTTCGCCGGATCGGGAGACAGCGACAGCGTCGTCGCGGTGTTGCGCAGGGTGACGAGCTTGTCGGCGACGCTCATCGTCGTGAACGGCCACGCGCCGAGGATGTGATCGCGGCCGATCGCGTCGAGCGCGGTCGAGAGCTCGGTGCGCGAATTCTCGAGCTTGAGCGCGTCCGCGTCGGCGATCGCCGAGACCTGCGACGTGCCGTTCACCTCGATCGGCGAGTGGCTCTTCAGGAAGTGTCCGATCGGCATCACGACGGGCTTGTCGCCGTTCGCGTCGCGCACGGTGTCGTCGACGATGATCGCGTAGTGCGTCTTCTCGGCGAGGCGCCCGGACTTCGGCGTGACGACGATGTGCGTCGTGTCGGCGAGCAGCTCGACGGTCGCGGGCAGCAGCGTCGGCGTGGCGTCGAGCTGGTAGAGGTGCACCGTGTTCTCGTTGATCGAGCCCGGATCCATCGGCTCGGTCAGCTCGAACAGCTGGCTGCCGGAGAGGCCGGCGCCGTCGAAGTCCGAGAGGCGCCCCTTCGCCTCGGCCTCGGTCGGCGAGTCCCACGGCGCCGCGGGCGCGTCGATGCGGCCGGTGGCGGGATCGATCAGCAGGTCGATCGGCAGCGGGATGCGCTGGGACGGCTGATCCATCGCGAGCTCGGTCTTCGTCGTCACCGTGAACGCCCACAGCGCCGCCACATCGCCGCGCGGGACGCCGCGGCTCTCGAGGAAGTCGAACGCCGGCGAGAGGTCCTCGCGGATCTTCTCGAGCTTGTGCGCGTTCGACATCCGCTCGTCGTGCGTGACGCCGGGGAACGCGTGCTCGTGCTCGGGCGTGTCGAGCTGCTGCGTCTGGCGCAGGAAGTAGAACGCCGCGTCGCACTCGACGCGCTCGCCGTTCATGCCCTTGACGCCGTGATCGCCGCCGCGGACGAACATGACGTAGCGGTCGCCGCGCACCCAGCCCTCGCGCGGCGGATCGATCTGCAGCTTCTCGCCGTTCTTCGTCCAGCTCGGGCGGACGTCCATCACCTGCTCGGGAACCGGGCCCCAGTGCCAGACCTCGAGGTTGCCGTCGAGCGTGGCCGGATCGATCTGGCCGGTGAACTCGAGCGACCCCGACATCAGCGTCGACCAGCCGTCGAGCGTCTCGAGGTAGTCGTAGAACTCCTTCTCGGCGGGCGACAGCTTCGCCAGATCGGCCGCCGTGTCGTTCGGCAGGTCGAGCCGGCCGAGCGTGGCGTCGCGGAGGACGTCCGTCGGCATCGGGATCACCCGGGCATCCGGGTCAAACCGCGCGTGGACCAGCTTCTTGCTCGGATCGAGCGAAAGGTCAGTACATCCGACCAGTACCAGCAGCGCGGCAAAAAAGCGCACGGTGATCCCTCCTCCGTGGTGCGCGTTCTTTCTCCTTCATTTGCTGACCTCGAGTCAACAGCCTATTGAGTTTTGGTCAATGACTGAAGCTGACAACTGACCCAAGGATGAGTCATTCTTTGGAGGTGACTCATCCTCGCTCGACGCCGCTATCTCGGCTGCTCACCTCGACTCCCGAGAAGAAAGTCACGCCGCTCGATGCGTTTCGCCTCGCGCGAAATCACTGGCTCGCCGGCGAGCGTCTCGACATCGGAAAGATCGCCACCGAGCTCGGCGTCGGCCGCGCGACGGTGTTCCGCTGGGTCGGCACGCGCGAGAACCTCTACGCCGAGATCTGCTCGCAGCTGTTCAAGAAGACGCTCGAGCAGGCGGAGGCGCAGGCGAAGGGGAAGGGCGTCGACAAGCTGATCGACATCCTCGAGCACCTGCTGCGCACGCTCGCGCACGCGGCGCCGCTGCGCTACTTCGTCGAGCAGGATCCCGAGTTCGCGCTGCGCGTGCTGACCTCGCGCGCGAGCTCGGTGCAGCACCGCTGCGTGCAGCACGTCCGCGAGCTGATCTTCGCGCTCGTCGACGCGCCGGCGCTGCCCGCCGACGAGCTCGCGTACATCATCGTGCGGATCACCGAGTCGTTCCTCTATCGCGACGTGCTCACGGGCGACGCCGCCGACATCGAGGCGGCGATCCGCGCGATCCGCGTGCTGCTGACCGCGCCGCCTAGCGTGAATACACGAGTCCCACGGACACCAGCTCGCGCTGGAACGAGAGCTCCATCGCGTTGACGCCGATGTTGCGCCACACGGCCGCGCGCCCCTCGAGCGACCAGTCGGTGGAGAGCTTGCGCGCGATGCGCAGCTGCAGCGAGCTGCGGTTCTCGTCCTCGATGTTCGTGAACTCGGTGTGCTGGAGGTCGCGCTCGAGGATCAGGCCGTCGAGGTACTGGTCGATCTGCAGGATCGCGAGCAGCGTCGCGTAGAGCTTGCCGTGGCTCGTCGTGCCGCTCGCGATGACGCGGTGGCGCGCGAGCGACTGGCCGAAGCTGTTCGAGTCGATGATCGTCAGCTGGTAGCCGATCGCGGCGACGTTGTGACCGGCGTACGTCAGGTCGATGCCGGCGCGCGCGTAGCGATCGCGGCGCGTGATGTCCGTCGCGACGAAGCACGCCGGATCGGGCTTGCTGCCGGGCGCGCAGCCATCCGCGAACGCGGTCCCATCGTACGTCCGTGCCTCGAAGCCGAGGCTCGTCGCGAGCTCGACCGACTGCGTGCTGTCCTCGGAGCGCCACAGGATCGAGTCGAGCCGCGCGTTCACGGCGGGCGCCGTGTAGTCGTATTGCGGGTCCGGCTTGTAGTGGAAGTCGCGCGCGCCGGCGCCGAGCGTCAGCCGATGCTCGTCGCCGCTGCGCAGCTGCAGCAACGCATCCGCGCCGAGCGACCGGAACGTGCGCGCGCCGATCGGATCCGAGACGCCGATCGCGTCGATCGCGGTGACGCCGAGGCCGGCGCTCGCCGGGCGATCTCCGATCGGGTGCAGCCAGCGCGCGTCGCCGGCGAGCATCGTCACGTTCTCGACATCGACGGTGTTGTCCGTCACGAGCCGCGTCAGGTCGCTCGCGCCGAAGCCATAGTTGCCGCCCAGCAGCTTGCCGCTGTGCGCGAGCTTCGCGCCGATCCGCACGACGCCCGACGACACCGGCGCCGTCGTCAACCCGGGCCCGGTCTCGACGCGCTGGACGTTCGTATCGACCTCGCCACCGCCCTCCGCGGTCACCGTCCACGGCGAGGCGTGCGCGTGCGCCGCGAAAGCGACGACCACCAGCGCGACGCGACGCATGGCCGCATCCTACCCGGGCCAAAGCGTGGTAGGGCAGGGCATGCGCTGGGCTCTCGTGTTTGTCGTCGCGCTCGCCGCCTGCAAGAAGGGCGATCCCAAGAAGTGCGATGTCGCGTGTCGCAACTACGCGCAGCTGACGTACTGGCACCGGACCGACGCGAAGATCGCCGCGCTCCCGCCGGAGCAGCGCGATGCCGCGCGCAAGGCAGCGCTCGCCGAGTTCACGAAGAACCTCGAGCGCGGCATCGACCTGTGCACCACGAAGTGCGTCGACGCGAACTACGATCACGACGTCGACTGCTGGACGAACGCCAAGACGTACGACGACCTGCAGAAGTGCGCGGAGTGAAGTGATAGGCTGGTCCCCTACAGGGGGATCGTAAATGCCTTGGTCACAATGGGAAGATCTGGGCGGCACGCTGGCGTCTGCGCCGAGCGTGTCGTCGTGGGGCGCCAAGCGCCTCGACGTGTTCGCGATGGGGCCGGACGGGTCGATGTGGCACAACTGGTTCGACAAGCACTGGAAGCAGTGGGAGAGCCTCGGTCACCCGATGACCGGCAAGCTCGTCGACGCGCCGGCCGCGGTCTCCTGGGGTGACGATCGCATCGACTGCATCATCAAGATGGCCAACGGCTCGATGCAGCACCGCTACTGGAACGGCTCCTCCTGGTCGACCTGGGAAGAGCACGCCGCCTCGATGGCCTCGATCCCGGCGATCGCCTCGTGGGGCAGCAAGCGCCTCGACATCTTCGCGCGCGGCCCCGACGGTCAGCTCTGGCACAAGTACTTCGACGCGGGCTGGAAGAACTGGGAGAACCTCGGCCAGCCGATGATCGGCCCGCTCACCGAGCATCCCGCCGCCGTCTCGTGGGGCAGCCGCCGCCTCGACATCTTCGTGCGCGGCCAGGACGCCAAGCTCTGGCACAAGTACTTCGACGGCAGCTGGTCGAACTGGGAAGACCTCGGCGGCGAGCTGCACTCCGCGCCCGCCGTCTGCGCGTGGGGCGACCGCCGCCTCGACGTCTTCTGCAAGGGCCCCGACAACGCGCTCTGGCACAAGTGGTTCAAGGGCCACCAGTGGTCCGGCTGGGAGTCGCTCGACGGCAACTTCCAGGACCATCCGGCCGCCGTCAGCTGGGGCAGCGAGCGCATCGACATCTTCGTGCGCGGCCCGAACAACACGCTCCAGCACCGGTACTTCAAGGACTGATGCTGACCGCGGTCGCCGACTTCGGCACGAACCCGGGCGCACTCGACATGTACGAGTACGCGCCCGCGGATCTCCCAACCGGCGCACCGCTCGTCGTCGTGCTCCACGGCTGCACGCAGAGCGCGAGCGCGATGGAGACCGCCGGCTGGAACGCGCTCGCCGACGCGAATCACTTCGCCGTCGTCTACCCGCAGCAGCGCAGCGCGAACAACCCGCTCTCCTGCTTCAACTGGTTCGATCCGCTCACCGAGGAGCAGTCGATCCTCCAGATGATCGATCACGCGGTCGCGGCGCACCAGCTCGACACCTCGCGCGTGTACATCACCGGCCTCTCTGCCGGCGGCGCGATGACCGCCGACCTGCTCGCCGCGCACCCCGACCGCTTCGCCGCCGGCAGCATCATGGCCGGCATCCCCGCCGGCTGCGCGACCGACGTCAACACGGCGACCCAGTGCACCTCCGGCGTCGACAAGACGCCCGCGCAATGGGGCGACGCGGCGCGCGCGCTCGATCCCGGCTTCGCCGGCCCGTTCCCGCGCCTCCAGATCTGGCAAGGCACCTCCGACACGACCGTCTCGCCGGGCAACGCACACGCCCTGGTCGATCAGTGGACGAACCTCCACGGCGCCGACCAGACCGCCGACGCGACGCTCACGATCTCGACCGCGACCTACACCTCCTACGCCGGAGGCGCGGTCGAGCTCTACATGGTCAACGGCATGGGGCACGCGGTCGCGGTCGGCGCCGACCCGCTCGGCACGTGCCCCGCGACCACCGGCGCGTACTTCACCGACGAGCGCATCTGCTCCACCCTGCGCGCGGCCGCCTTCTTCGACCTCGCGAACAGCGGCAGCGGCAGCGGCAGCGGCGCGCCGCCCACGCCCAAGTCCTCGGGCGGCTGCGAGGTCGGCGGCGCCCCGTCGCTGCTCGTTCTGCTCGGACTCTGGCTCCGCCGCCTGCTACGCTCCTGAGGATGGCAGTCGACCGCGCCGAGGAGCTCGCCCGCCGGGTGCGCTGGCTCGACGCCCATCGCCGCCACGTCGCGATCGCGGTCGCGTTCCTGGCCGCGGTGATCCTCACCGCGTTCGCCCACTGGATCTTCGGCGCCGACTGGCCGATGTTCCATGCCCGCCTGGTCGCCGTGATGGCAGGCGTGATCACCTGGTGGGTCGTCGAGGTCGCGCTCGCCTGGATCACCGCCCTCTGGGAGACCGAGGCCGACCGCCTGCGCAACGAGCGCGGCTTGCCGCCGATGCGCGTCGTGAAGCGCTGATGCACTTCGTCCTGCGTAGCGCGCGGCCGTCCACGATGTAGCGCGCGGCCGTCCACGATGTAGCGCGCGGCCGTCCACGATGTAGCGCGCGG
>CAYUNM010000013.1:41097-78477 GCA_964446175.1 uncultured Kofleriaceae bacterium | reverse complement strand
GCGCGCGGCCGTCCACGATGTAGCGCGCGGCCGTCCACGATGTAGCGCGCGGCCGGTCCGCCGCGGCCCGCACCCCTGCGGGGCGGCGCGTCCCGACGGTGGACCCTGCGCGCGGCTGGCCGATATCGGGACGCCTCTGTTCATATTGCGCTCGCCGGATGTAATCGCCACATGACAAACAAGTACAAAAAATCGGCGATAAATAAGATGAACCGATGTACCGTACGCTCGTGGCAAAGGCTCGCAAGCGGCACGTGCAGCAGCAGATTCGCTGGGCGAACAGCGCCGGCGACCTGCGCGGCACGAAGCGCGAGGCCGGCACTGGCCGCGGCAAGCGGCGGCGCGGGCGGCCGCGCAAGCCTGGCTCTGGCGAGGCCCACAAGAAGCGCGCGGCATTCAAGGCGAGCCAGCCGGTGCACGTCACGCTGCGCGCGGTCGATCGGGTCGGCCGGCTGCGCACGCGCGGCGTGTATCAGGCGATGCAGCGCGCGCTCGTCGTGCTGTTCGCGCACGAGACGTGTCGGGTCGTGCACCTCAGCATCCAGCACAACCACGTGCACCTGCTCGTCGAGGCGGAGAACCGGCTCGCGCTCGCGCGCGGCATGCAGGCGCTCCAGATCAGCGCGGCGAAGCACATCAACGCCGAGATCTCGACGGGCCGCAGCCAGACGGCGAGCTGGTACGCCGCGCGTACGCGCGGAGCGCGATCGGCGACCGACCCGGCAGCCGCAAGCGGTTCGACGCTGCCCGCGAAGCGTCGGCGCGGCACGGTGTTCCCCGACCGCTACCACGCCGAGATCATCAAGACGCCGCGCCAGGCGCGCAACGCGCTCGCCTACGTGCTCAACAACTGGCGCAAGCATCGCGAGGATCGTGCCGGCGCAGCGCGCGCGTGGCGCATCGATCCGTTCTCGAGTGCGTGGTGCTTCGACGGCTGGGCAGAACGCGCCGACGAGCCGTTCGTCTGGAAGCTGCGCGCGAGCTACGAGCCGATGACGACCTGGTTGCCGCGCACGTGGCTGCTGAGCGAAGGCTGGCGGCGCTACGGGCTGGTCAGCGTGAACGAGGTGCCGAGCTCGCGCTCGCGCGCCTGAGCAAGCTCGCGTCGTGCGCGTGACTCAGCTCGCGTCGTGCGTGTGACCCAGCTCGCGTCGTGCGCGTGACCCAGCTCGCGTCATGCGCGTGACCCGCGTGACCCAGCTCGCGGGGCGCGCGACCGCAGCTCGTTGCCGGCGTATCGCCACGTGGTGCCCGCGTATCGCCACGTGGCGCCAGCATCGCCGCGTGGTGCCAGGGCAACGCCGCGTGGCGCGCGCGCCACGGCTTCATGCGCGCTTCATACGCGCTTCATGCGCGTCGTGCGCAGGTCCCACGGGTTCCGGCGGATCCGCGCGTGGGCCGGGCTGGCACGCGCGTGGGCCGGGCTGGCACGCGCGTGGCACCACGCTGGTGCATGCGGTCCAGCAGGTTCGCTTCGCTCGAGTGTCAGAGGTGGCCCGCCAGGGTCGGGCGGCCCGCCAGGCTCGGGCGGCCGGCCAGGGTCGGGCAGCCTGCTTGGCTCGGACGCCCCGCCAGGCTCGGGTGGCTCGCGCCGCTGGCCCGGCTCGCGCCGCTGGCCCGGCTCGCGCCGCTGGCCTTGGTGCTCGCGCTGGGCAGCGTCGCGGCTGCCGAGCCGGCGGCCGCGGCCGGTCCGCCGACGATCGGCCACGAGACGATCACGATCGTGGAGCACAAGGCGGTGACGCTGCCGCGGCCGCATCGCGACCCCGCACTGCTGCCGCCGTACAACGACCAGATCATGCTCGCGGACGGGTGGACGCGCGCGTGGGTGCTGCTCGACGTCGGCGAGACCGGCGTGGTTCGCCGCGTGAAGTTTCTCAAGCATCCGGGGTACGGGCTCGACAAGATCGCGGTCGCGGAGGCGTTCAAGCAGTCGTTCGAGCCGGCGCGCGACAAGCTCGGCAATCCGGCGGCGGCGCTCGTCGTGTACAAGCTCGAGTGGCCGGCGCACGAGTGGATGCTGATGCACGAGCTGCCGATGACGCGGATGCCGAACACGCGGCTGACGCACTACGTGATGCCGCCGTGCAAGGGCGAGGGCCCGTGGCAGATGGACTCCGTGTTGCCGTCGGAGTATCGCGACTGCTCGGTGCCCGACCTGTCGCGTGCGGACGCGTCGGAGCCGTGGTTCTCGCGCCCGTAGCGGCGCCGAAAATGCGAACGGCGCCCCGCGAGGGACGCCGTTGCGAGCGCGGGGCGCGATGAGCGCGACCCGAGCTGCGGCTAGAAGTCCATGCCGCCCATGCCGCCCATGCCGCCCATGCCGCCGCCGCCGCCGCCGGCCGGCGCCGGCGCTTCCTTCTTCGGACGCTCGGCGATCATCGCCTCGGTCGTCAGGAGGAGCGAGGCCACCGAGGCCGCGTTCTGCAGCGCGGTGCGGACGACCTTCGTCGGGTCGATCACGCCGGCCTTGACGAGGTCGGTGTACTCGAGCGTCGCGGCGTTGAAGCCGAAGCCGCCCTGGCCTTCCTTGACCTTCGAGACGACGATCGAGCCGTCGACGCCAGCGTTCGCGCTGATCTGGCGGAGCGGCTCCTCGATCGCGCGGCGCACGATCTGGACGCCGAAGTTCTGCTCCGGCGAGACCTTGATGGCGTCGAGCGCGGGCTGCGAGCGGAGGAGGGCGACACCGCCGCCGGGGACCACGCCCTCTTCGACGGCCGCGCGCGTCGCGTGCAGCGCGTCTTCGACGCGGGCCTTCTTCTCCTTCATCTCGACCTCGGTCGCCGCGCCGACGCGGATGACCGCGACGCCGCCGACGAGCTTGGCGAGGCGCTCCTGGAGCTTCTCGCGGTCGTAGTCGGAGGTGGTCTCCTCGATCTGGGCGCGGATCTGCTTCACGCGCGCGTCGATGTCGGCCTTCTTGCCGGCGCCGTCGACGACCGTCGTGTTGTCCTTGTCGACCGTGATGCGCTTGGCCTGACCGAGGTCCTGCAGCGACAGGCTCTCGAGCTTGAGGCCGAGGTCCTCGGTGACGGCCTGGCCGCCGGTGAGGACCGAGATGTCCTTGAGCATCTCCTTGCGGCGGTCACCGAAGCCCGGCGCCTTGACGGCGCAGACCTGCAGCGTGCCACGGAGCTTGTTGACGACGAGCGTGGCGAGCGCCTCGCCATCGACGTCTTCCGCGATGATCAGGAGCGGCTTGCCCTGCTTGGCGACCTGCTCGAGGACGGGCAGGAGCTCCTTCATGTTCGAGATCTTCTTCTCGTGGATGAGGATGTAGGCGTCGTTGAGGACGACCTCCATGCGCTCCGTGTCCGTCACGAAGTACGGCGAGAGGTAGCCGCGGTCGAACTGCATGCCCTCGACGACATCGAGCTCGCTGCTCATCGTCTTGGCCTCTTCGACCGTGATCACGCCTTCCTTGCCGACCTTCTTCATCGCCTCGGCGATCATGTTGCCGATCTCGGTGTCGCCGTTCGCGCTGATCGTGCCGACCTGCGCGATGTCGTCCTTGCCCTTGGTGGGCGTGGAGAGCTTCTTGAGCGACTCGATGAGCGAGCTGACGGCGGTATCGATGCCGCGCTTCAGCTCCATCGGGTTGTGACCGGCCGCGACGAGCTTGCTGCCCTCGCGATAGATCGCCTGCGCGAGAACCGTCGCGGTGGTCGTGCCGTCGCCGGCGTTATCGGAGGTCTTGGAAGCGACCTCCTTGACCATCTGCGCGCCCATGTTCTCGAACTTGTTCTCGAGCTCGATCTCCTTGACCGCGTTCGCCAGCGTGTCGACGCCAGCCTGAACGCGCGAGCGAGCCTTCTCGTCAAAAATGATGTCCTTGGCAGCCATTGTCTTTCTCCCTTACTCCTCGATGACGCCGAGGACTTCGTCCTCGCGAACGATGATGTGCTCCACGCCGTCGACCTTGATCTCGGTCCCGGCGTACTTCCCGAACAGGATGCGGTCGCCCGCCTTGACGTCGAGCTTGACCAGCGTGCCGTCCTCGAGCCGCTTACCGGTTCCGACGGCGATGACCTTGCCCTCGAGCGGGCGCTCCTTCGCGGAGTCGGGGATGATGATGCCACCGCGGGTCTTCTCGACCTCTTCCACGCGGCGAACCAGGATGCGATCGGCAAGCGGACGTACGTTCATTTGCTGTCTCCTGAGCTGGACGAAAATTTTGTTAGCACTCACCAGAGGCGACTGCTAACGGCCGCTTTGGTAAGGCGTGCGCGGCGCGTGTGCAAGGGGCTAGTCGCCTGAATTTGCTGCGCCACCGGGAGCTCGCCCCGACGGTGTCGTGCACACACGAAGGGTGCCGTCAGAACGTGGCGCGGGAGCACAGCCAACTTCGTTGAATTTGTAGGGTTCTTGCGCCCCGCCCAACACCCGTGAAAATCAGATCATGGACGTAACGTTGGCCGCATCGGTGGATGAGTTCTTCCACGAGGTGGTGACGGACGCGCTCTCGGCGGTCGATCTCGACGCCTCCGAGCCTGCCGGCTGGTACCTGGTCGGCCTGCTCGGGGACATGACGCGCGCCCGGCTCACCGATGACCCCCTGGGCCCCAAGCTCGCGAATGCGGAGGCCGAGCCGGCGGAGCGGGTGCGTACGCTCAAGCAGGTGGGGGACACCTCACTCTATGTCGCGGGGTTCTTCGCGGAGTCGCTGACGCGCTCGCTGGTCGGCGTGGACTACTACGTAGGGCTCGGGCAATCCGCCTACGCGCAGCTCGCACGCTCGCTCGGCGGGCAGCGCTCGCTGACGGGCGTGTACGAGGAGCTCTCGGCGAACTTCCCGAAGTTCGTCGACGTGCTCGCCGAGGTCCGCAAGCGCACCGACTTCGCGACTCCCGACATCGGGCGGCTCTACGAGATGTGGCTGCGCACGCGCGACGAGTGGATCGAGAAGAAGCTGCGCGCGGTCGGCGTGCTCGTCGACCCGGATCACAAGATCATCCAATGACGCCGCTGGCCCGCCTGCAGCGTGGCCTCGAGACGCTGTACCGAGTCGATACCGCCGTCGATGTCCATGACTTCGTGATCGACGAGGCCGCGCGCGACGTGATCGCGCCGGCGCGCAAGCCGCGCGAGCAGCTGCTCGTCATGGAGGACACGGGCGAGCTGGCGCTCGCGCTGTTCATCGATCCCGTGGTCATCGCGAGCCTCGAGCGCGGCATCGGTCGCCACAACCTGGGCGACTTCTTGCTCGCGATCGAGGGCGTGAGCCACTTCATCTACGCGATCCAGTGCGCGCGCACCGAGCGCCGCGTGTCGCAGCTCGAGCTCGAGCTCCAGGCCGAGGTCGACAAGTACGTCACGTGCTTGCTCCACGATGTCGACACGAGCGAGGCACTGCGCGGCCGGCTGTTCGCCGACTGCGCGTACGAGCCGGATCTCGATCACGACGAGCGCGAGCGCTACCGCGTCGCGAACGACAACGCGCACCGGTACGCGGCGTTCCTCGAGGAGGAGTTCGTCGCGCGCCGGCGCATCCCCGCCATGCTCGGCGAGCTGCGTCGCTTCTACCGCCAGGGCCTCGCGGGCAAGCTCGAGACGATCGCGCGCGCGGCCTGAGCGACGCGGCGGAGATTCGACAGCCGCGCGGGCACTGCCGTTGCACCGCGCGCGGCGATGCGCGTGCACCTGGTCCTGCTGATCCTGTCGACGAGCCTTCCTGCGGTGGCGGAGCCGAGCGCGAGCGACACGCGCGAGGCCGCGATGCTCTACGACGTCGTGCCGGTGCGCCGCGACCAGCTTGGCTGGCGATTCCGCGCCGATGCACTCGCGGCCGCGATCGCGACGACCACCGGCAAGGATCGGCAAGGCGGCGGCGCCGCGATGGTCAGCGCGGAGGTCGGTCTCGCCGCGACGCCCGACTGCGACATCGCCGCGCTCGGTGGCGAGCTTGCAACACGCAGCGACGAGCGTGTGCTGTCCGCGCAACAGTGGGCGTCGCTATGCCCGCTCGGCGGTGACGGAAACCTGACGTTCGATCATCGCCTCGAGTGGGATGTCACGCCGCGGTTACTCGCGGAGCCGCGGCTGCGGCCGGGCATGCAGCGCCGCGAGATCGTCGGCTTCAACGTGCAGGGCTCGATGCGGCCGCTGCCCGAGCACGAGAGCTGGGAGCAGCAAGCGGGCACGCTGCGCCTCGAGGTCGACGTCGGCTGGAGCGAGCACGCGGCGACCGGCGATCTGCGGCCGATGATGGATGTCGTGCTCCGCAAGTTCCGTCACGCGTACGACGCCGGGCCGCCGCTCGAGCTCGCGACGATCACGGCTCGCTTCGAGGTGCTCGCGGTCACCGGCGATCCGGCGGCGCCGGCGGTCGGAAGCCTGTCGGGCGACCTCGCGCGCATCGAGGGCGTGCGCGCCGGCGGGCTGCGCTTCGGCGGGCGGCTCGGCGGGCGCGTCGTGCCGGAGAGTGCGGGCACGATGGCGACGTACCAGCAGCGCCTCTGGGCGATCGGCGAGGGCGGCGCGTCGGCGGAGTGCGATCTCGCCGGCGACGTGACGACGCGGCTCGAGCTCGAGCGGCGCGCCTGGCCGGTGTGGGACGGCCGCTTCGTCGTCGACGACCGCGCGACGTGGTCGGTCGTCGCGAGTCATCACCGGTTCAGCGCGCGCGTCGCGCTCGCCGCGGCGCGGACGCACCTGCTCGAGCTCGCGGGCGATCACGTCGTCGCGACCGGCGGCGTCACGGCCGAGGGCCAGGTCGCGCTCGGCGCCGGCTTCGGGCTCAAGCTGCGCAGCGAGGTCGGCCGCTCCGTCTACGCGCCGGGCGCGACGCTCGACGACCCACGCTGGGCGAGCGAGACATGGCTGATGCTCGCCGCGCACACGGGCGCTACTCGTCCTCGCTGAAGCCCTCGTCGACTTCGTCGTAGTGCGGCGGCTCGGCGACGAGGTCGTCGGCGAGCGTGGGGCCGGTGATCGCCGTCTCGAGCCAGATCGTCGGGCCGGTGCTCGTCATCACGCGCACGCTCGCCGTGCCGGGCGTCGCGCGCTTGACGGTGAAGCGGCCGTTGCCATCGGTGATGGCGCCGTCGCCGTCGTCGGGCATCACGTGGTTGCCGACGCGCAGCTGGACCTTCGCACCCGCGAGCGGGGCGTGGTTCGCGTCGACGACGCGGCCGGTGAGCGTGAAGACCTGGTCGAGCGTGATGTCGAGCGGGTCGGCGGGACCATCGCCGAGATCGACGGTCGTCTCCGTGCGGCCGTTCGGCGAGTCGAAGGTGACGGTGTAGCGGCCGGGGACGAGGTCGTGGATCGCGAAGCGGCCGCCGGTATGGAAGAACGACGCCGTGCGATACATCTGGCCCGAGACGGTGACCGTGAGCTCGTCGGGCGCGCCGCGCACGATGCCGGCGATCGCGAGCTCCTGCAGCTTCACGGTGACCGGCTCGCCGGGCTCGACGTCGACGTTGGCATCGCCGTGCCCGGCCGACGACACGCGCAGCCGGTAGCGCGCGCCGCGCACGGCCGGAAAGCGAAACGCGCCGTCGTCGCCGGTCAGCTGCGTCACCGCGGAGTCCGTGCTCGCCGACTGCAGCTCGACGAGGACATCGCGCAGCGGCGCGCCGCTGCTGTCGACGACCGTGCCGCGGACATCGGCGCTCTCGACGTCGACGACCAGGCGCACCGTGCATGTCGCGTTCGCCTCGCACGAGACGCGGCCGACCGGCCCGATCGCACCATCGGGCGATTCGGGCGCGCCGGGGCGGCGCAGATAGCGGTCGGCGAGCTCGACGTTGAGCTCGTGATCGCCGGGAAGGATCGGCGCGATCGTGAACGTGCCGTCGGCGGCGGTGGAGGCGCCGCCGTAGACATCGCGCAGGCGGACGAACGCGCCACCGACCGGCGCGCCGCGCGCGTCGACGAGCACGCCCTTGATCGTCGCGCCCGGATCGAGCACGAGATCGTGCTGCGTCTGCTCCTTGCCGGCGATCTCGAGCGTCTGCTGCTCGGTCTGCAACCCGCGCGCGCTCGACGCGACGATCGTGTACGTGCCCGGTGACAGGCCGGCGATGTCGAAGGTGCCGTCGGCCTTCGTCGTCGACGAGCCCCAGCTCGGGCCCTGGATCCGCACCTCGGCACCCTCGGCCGGCGAGCCGTCGCGCATCGTCACGGTGCCGCGCACGCTCGCGCCCGCCTCGACGGTCCACGCGCCGTGGACGTCCTTGTCGGCGATCGTGATCTCGCCGGCATCGCGCGACAGGTACCCGGTGCAGCTCGCCGTCACTTTGTAGGTGCCAGGCAAGACGCCGCCGAGCTCGATCGCTCCATCGGTGCCGTACGCGTCGAGCGTGCGCGCGTGCTCCTCGTCGTAGAGGCGCACCGAGCCGTCGCACGGCTTGCCATCCTCGCTCGTCACCGTGCCGGTCACCTCGAACGCGGGGACGACCGAGACGATCACGCCGTCGGTGTGCTCGGCGAGCGCGACGAGCACGGAGCCGTCGCTCGCGCCGTACGCGTGCGGTGCGCGCACAGTGATCGTGTAGCGGCCGGGCGCGAGGCGATCGGCGTGGAACGATCCGTCCTCGGCGCTCGTCACGTCGACGGTCGGCATGCGCCAGTCCGTGCCGGAGATCTCGACCTGCGCGTCGGGCAGCGGATCGCCGCTCGGCAGCACGACGCGCCCCGACAGCGACGACTCCGGCGACAGCTTGATCTCGGCGCGATCCGGTGCGGCGCCGTTCCAGCTCGCGGGCGCGTAGCCGTCCGCGGTCACCTCGAGATAGATCGACCCGCTGTCGACCCATAGCGAGAACGTGCCCTGATCGTCGGTCTCGCCGAGCGCGTCGCCCGCGCGCAGCTGCGCGTGCGCGATCGGGCCACCGGCGATGTCCGCGACCGTGCCCGCGAGCTCGACGCCGCCACCGGGCAGCGCGAGGTCCTTCGTCTGGCGCGCGCCGGCCGCGAGGTGCAGCTTCTCGGCGGCGGGCTTGAAGCCGTGTGCGTTGGCGTGCAGGCGATAGTCGGTCGCGAGCAGATCGTCGAGCTCGTAGGCGCCGGTGTCGTCGGAGTCGACGCACACCGCATCGCGCACGAGCTCGTTCGTCACCGCATCGGCGCACACGTGCGCGTGCGCGACCGGCTTGCCGGCGGCCGTGATGCGGCCGGTGACCTGCGCGCGCTCCTGCGTGCGTGGATCCGCCTTGCGCTTCGCGGCAGCGCTCGCCTCGGCACTGCCGCGACCGTCACGCGCACGCGTGGCCGACCGCGCGGCGGAGCGCCACACGACGAGCGCGACCGCGAGCGCGACCAGGCCGGCCGCGATCGCTCGCTTCACATCCCCTCCGACAACGGGAGGCGTGAATGGGTTGCAGCAATCCGCATCCTCCAGACCTAACGCTCTGGAGATCGTGTTTGTTCGGCGAGCTTCGGTTACATGCTGGCGTCGCGAGGGCGCGCCGCATCACCCAGGTGTCGCAGCTCGCAGCACGCGGTTATCGATCAGCCGCGTGGTCCCGACGAAGACCGCCATCGCGAGCACCGCGGGACGTGACAGCGTCGTGACAGCTGTCAGCTCTTCTGCATCGCGCAGCTCGACGTAATCGATCCGCGCGAGCGGCTCCTTCTCGATCAACGCGCGTGCGGCCGCGAGGATCTTCGCGCCGTCGCGCTCGCCGCTCTTCACCGCCGCCTCCGCCGCCGCGAGCCCCTTCGACAGGCAGAGCGCCGCGGTGCGCTGCTCGGCGCTGAGGTAGGCGTTGCGGCTCGACAGCGCGAGCCCGTCCGCCTCGCGCACGATGGGCACGCCGACGATCTCGATGCCGAAGTCGAGGTCGCGCACCATGCGGCGGATGATCGCGAGCTGCTGGAAGTCCTTCTCGCCGAAGACCGCCAGGTGCGGGTTCGTGACGTGGAACAGCTTCGCGACGATCGTCGCGACACCTGCGAAGTGCCCCGGCCGGCTCGCGCCGCACATCGGCTTCTGCAGCTCGCGCACCTCGATGAACGTCTGTGCGCCCGCCGGGTACATCGCGCTCGCGTCGGGGCAGAACGCGAGGTCGATGCCGCACGCGCGCGCCTTCGCGAGGTCGCCGGCCTCGTCGCGCGGGTACTTCGCGAGGTCCTCGTTGGGGCCGAACTGCGTCGGGTTGACGAAGATCGTGAGGATCACGATGTCCGCGCGCTTGCGCGCCTCGCGCAGCAGCGTCAGGTGGCCTTCGTGGAGCGCGCCCATCGTCGGCACGACGGCGATGCGGCGGCCGTCGCGGCGCAGGTCCTCGGTGTGCGCGCGCATCGCGCGCGGGTCGCGGATGATCTCGAACGGCGGCCGGGCGTACGTCACGCTGCGAGGCTAGCAGCTCGTGATCGCCTTCGTGCAGTCCTGGAACATGTTCACGACCGACAGCGGGCTGCCGTAGCCGCTTTGAGAACAGCTCATGTTGTCGATCGCGTCGAGGCAGCGCTGCGCGGGCGCGCAGTTCGCGGGCGGCGCGGCGGGCGGGAAGCTCGAGTAGACATCGCAGATCGACTTCAGCGTGTCGTCGGCGTTCGGGCAGGTCGCGAGCTTCTTGCACGCGTGACCCATCGCCGCGAACATGAAGTCGGGCGCGGTGCCGGTGACGGTGCCGCCGCCGGCGAGGCCGTTTGCGAGGCCGCCGAAGCCGAACTGGTCGTCGTCGGGCTGCTGAGGCGGCTGCGCGGGCAGTGGATCCGGCGTCGAGCGCGGGACGACGGGCGCGGCGTTGCCCTGCCACGGATCGGCGCTGTGGCTCGGCGCGGAGGGCGTCGGATCGGTGTCCATGCGCTCGGGCGCGGGCGGCGGCTTGAGCGTGTGCGACGGCTCGCCGTGATGCTCCGGCCACACCATGATCACGACCGCGCCGATGATCGCGGTCGCGGCGAGCGCGATCACGAGGACAGGCCAGTTGCGCCAGATGCTGGGCTTCGGCTCTTGCGCGGCGATGCTCGTGCCGGTCGGGCGCGGCGGCAGGACCGGCCGCATGGGCTCCTGCACGGCAGCCGCGGCGACGAGGGCAGGGAGCGCGGCGGCCGCGGCAGGCTTGCCGGCGCGATGGGCGGTCAGGTCCTGCTTGCAGTGCTTGCACCGGCCGGCGACGGGATGGATCAAACCGCCGCAAAGCGGGCACGGGACGCGAGCGTCCGCGACACCAGGCGCAGCCATCTCCTCCAATGCTGCCACAACTCTTGCCACTTGCCATTCCATTCCCGGAGCGCACAGTGGGGTCTCATGCCGCCGCCACCTCCGCGGATTGTCGAGCACGAGGTGCAGATCCGCGATCTCGACCCCCGCCACGACGGCGTGCGGATCGTCCAGCTCTCCGACATTCACGTCGGCGCAACCACTCCGCGGGAGCACGTACGCGCAGCCGTTGCAGCCGCCAATGCGGCAAACCCTGACCTCGTCGTGCTCACCGGCGACTACGTCTGCTGGCGCCGGCACGAGGCGCCGATGGTTGCCGACCAGCTGGCGGGGCTCTCCGCCTCGCGCGTGCTCGCCGTGCTCGGCAACCACGACTACTTCACGTGGGGCACGGGTGTGACGTCGGCGCTCGAAGCGAACGGCTACGAGGTCCTCAAGAACCAGACGACGGTCGCGCACCTGCGCGGCGCGCCGCTCGCCGTCGTCGGCGTCGACGACCCGGTCACGCGGCACGACGATCTCGATGCCGCGTTCGCGGGCGCCCCCGCCGGCGCCACGAAGGTCGTGCTGTGCCACGCGCCCGATCACGGGCCGCAGCTCGCCGCGCGCGACGCCGACCTCGTGCTCTCCGGCCACACGCACGGCGGCCAGATCTACATCCGCGGCATCACCGAGCGGCTGATGCGCCGGCTCGGCCTCCACTACCGCCGCGGCATGTTCCCGCTCGGCGAGCGCACGACGATGTATGTCACGCCGGGCGTCGGGTTCTCGGGCGTCACGCGCCGCGTGGGCGAGGGCACCGACGCCGAGGTCGCGGTGATCGTGCTGCGGCCGGCTACATGACGGGGACGTCGGCCGCGACGAACGCGTCCGCGCCCTTCACCGTCGGCGTGCCGAGCGTGACGCCCGCGATCGACGGCATCGGCAGCTTCGCGAGCGCCGTCGACGCCTGATCCGACAGCACGCCCCACGCGCTGTTCACGATGCCCTCGATCTGCGCGTCGCCGAGCGGGCGCGCGACGGAGTCGGCCTGCGCGACGACCATCGCGTGGATCTCGGGCTGGCCGAGCGTCAGCGTCAGCTTGCCGGACTGGGTCGGGCCGGCGGCGAGGGTCGTCTTGATCGAGAGCGCGATCTGCTGGAGCGTCGCGCCGCTGCCATCCTGCACGGTGATGATCGCATCGCCGACGGCGAGCGAGAGGTCGGCACCGGCCGGCGTGACGGTCGGAGGCAGCGAGAGCTTGATGTCGAGCGTGGCCGCATCGGGATCGAGCAGCGCACCGAGGATGCCGACCGAGCCGATCGGCAGCTGCTTGTCGAACGCGCCGGCCGCCCACAGCCCGCCGAGCAGCTGATCGACGAGGTCATCGGCGAGCGCGACGCCGAAGCCCTTCGTGCCCTCGAGCATCGCCGGCGCGAGCGCCGCGGGCTGCGCGAGGTACGTGCCGCCTTCGCCGCCCGTCACCGCGACGTTCGCCGACACGCCGACGAACAGCCCGCCCGTCGTCAGCGCGATCTGCGTCGGCGTGACCTCGGCGGTCGTCGCGTGGCCGAGCACGTCGGCCGAGACCGGCTTCGCGACCAGGCCGGCGAGCGCGTTGTTCGCGAGTCCCGGCAGCTTGTCCTTGATCGCCTTCGTCAGTGCGTTCTGCGCGGCGCTGCGCGCCTGCCCGTCGAGCAGCGACTCGATCGCCGACGGCACGCCGCCGACATCGACGTTGAAGTTGTCGAGCGCGACGCTCGCATTCGGCAGCGCCGTCGCGATCTTGCCGCTCGCGACATCGGCCGTCAGGTCGCCCTTGATGTGCGCCTTGCTCGACGTGACCGTGATCGTCGTCGAGCCGCCGATGCACGCGACCTTGAAGTCCGCGTGCAGCTTGACGACGACGTTCGCGATGTCGACGGCCGCCGACAGCTTGTCGGTCCCCGGCGTCAGCGCGACATCGATCGCGCCGAGGTCGACGCTCGTGATGTTGATCTTCGCACCGAGGCAGCCGCCGTTGTCGTAGACGGGGTTCATCTGCTGCGCGATCGCCGTGAAGTCGATGCCCTCGGCCGCGTGCCCGACGCTCGTGCCGATCGCGGCGAGCGCATCGGTGCCGGCGCGCGCGCCGATCGGCGCCGCCGTGCTGCCATCGGTGATGCCGGTCGAGCCCGCGAGCACCGCGCGGACGTCGCGCACGTCGTGGCCGGCCTTGTCGATCGCGTGCGTCTCGAGGATCGAGATGCCCGGCTCGAGCGACACGGTCGCCGTGAACGAGCCGTCCTTGGCCGGCGTGACCGTCTGGCCCGCGACCGTCACGGTCACCGGCCCGTCATCGACGACCGTGCCGGTCACCGTCACGCTGTTGCCATCGGCGAACGTGCCGCGCGAGGGGCTCGTCACCGTGAGCACCGGCTCCTGATCGGGCCCGCTCGAGGTGCAGGCGGAGAGGGTGGTGGCGACGATGATCCCGGCGAGGACGCGCATGGCGGGGCATAGAGCAACGGCGATGCCGCGCGTATCGCCCTGAAACTGCTCGTGATGCGCCGCGCCAATGCAGGGCCGGAGGCCCCGCATGCCCACGCGCGTCTGCGGCTGCTGGAGTCGCCAGTCCATACTCGGGTGATGGCGGTCGAGATCCGCGAGGAGCCGATGAGCGCGCTCGCCGACCACGGCCGGATCGCGATCGCGTTCGAGGTCGCGTCGATGCTCGAGGTCGACCTGCACGACGGCGGTCTCGCCGGGCGCTCCCTCGTCGAGCGGCCCGTGACAGAGTCGTGGACCAAGGACTACGACGCCGCCGAGGACTACCGGCCAAGCAGCCTGCCGCGGCGCTTCGATCTGTCGCGCTGGGGGCTGATCTCCGCGTGGGAGGCTGGTGTTCGCGTCGGCGGCGCGGTGATCGCGTTCGACACGCCGGGCGTCAACATGCTCGGCGGCCGCCGCGACCTCGCGGTGCTGTGGGACCTGCGCGTCGCGCCTCCGCGGCGCCGGGAGGGCGTGGGCGCGATGCTGTTCCGCGCGGTCGAGAGGTGGGCGCGCGAGCGTCATTGCAGCCGACTGGACGTCGAGACGCAGAATATCAACGTTGCTGCGTGCCGGTTCTATGCGCGGATGGGGTGCGAGCTGCGCACGATCGATCGTTTCGCGTACCCGGAGCATCCGCACGAGGTGGAGCTGCTGTGGACGAAGACACTGACGACCGCGGGCGCATGACGATATCCGGCGAGAAGCGACAATGACCGTGTTGGGGTGGTACCCGGCAAGAAGCGTCATTACGCTGTAATGACGTCTTTCGCCGGGCCCCCTTGTCAGCGCGGGGCCTTGGCGACGATGCGCGCGACCGAGTCCCAGGTGCGCGTCGTGACCTCGCTACCGAACGTGCGCTCGATCAGCGTCATGAACACGGGGTTGCCGGGCTGGACGCGATACGCCGAGAGCGCCTCGCGACCCTCGATCGCGTAGATCGTCGCCTTCTCGAGCGTCGCGGGCAGCTTCACGCGCGGGCGCTCGCGCAGGAACGTGACGACGCGCTTGGCATCGCGCGGCAGGTCGAAGCGCGCGAACGGATCGCGGGCGAGCAGCGCCGCGAGCTCGTCGATCGGGCGGATGAACGCGAGGAACTTAGAGGCCGACGCGACGCGCTTCTCGACCTGGGCGGGCGTGCCCTTCGCGCGGAACACGACGTTGCCGCTCGAGGCGACCGTCGCGACCTCGGTGAAGCCGGCCTTCGTGAACGCGCGCGCGAGGTCGGCCATCTTCGCGTTCATCGGCGAGACGCCTCGCAGGAACGCGGCGTACGGCGTCATCGCTGCCTCGCCATCGCGGCCTTCATCATGTCGGTGAAGCCGGACTGGCCTTCGGCGAGCATCGCGTCGATCTCCTTGCCGACGTGCGTGACGCGCTTGCGCGCGGGGAACGAGAGCGCCGCGATCGTGTAGACGGTGATGATCAGTGAGAACCGGATCGCGATCATGCCGATCCAGCCGCCTGCGCCGAAGCCGAGCACGCCGAGGCGAAGGAGGGTGCCGAGCGGCTCCTGCACGTCGGAGAACAGCCGGCGCGGCGCGAGCGCGGCCTTGGGCTGGTTGACGAGCGCGCGGCTCTCGCGCTCGGTGCGCGCGGGGCGGGCCTTGGCGAGCAGCGCGACGACCTCGCGCGCGCGCTGCGGCCGCTTCTCGGGATCCGGATCCGTCATCGCCGAGAGCGCGGCGCGGAAGCCCGGGTCGAGCTGCGGGAGGTGCTTGTCGAGATCCATGCGCAGGCCTTTGCGCGGGACGTCCTCGGGCTCGATGCCGCCGGCGAGCGCGACGATCGTCGCGCCGAGCGCATAGAGGTCGGTCGCGGGGATGACCTGGCCGTGCAGCTGCTCGGGCGCCATGTAGCCGAACGTGCCGACGATCGTCGAGCCGCCGCGCTCGCGCGAGGCATCGAGCACGCCGCCGAAGTCGACGAGCGAGCAGGTGCCGTTCGGTGCGCGCACGATGTTGGAGGGCTTGATGTCGCGGTGGACGACGGCGGGCACGCGCGTGTGCAGGTAGTCGAGGATCTCGAGGCAGCGCACGAGGATGTCGCGGAGCTCGGTCTCGGAGAGGCGGCGGCGCGCGGAGAGGTCGCGCAGGTTCTCGCCCGGCGCGCGCGCCATGACGAGGTTGAACGTGCCCGGTGGCTCCTCGAGCGTCGCGATGTGCCGCGGCACGCCGGCGTGCCGGAGCTGCGAGAGGACCTTGGCCTCGCGCTCGAACAGCTCGAACGACTTCCAGGTGCCGCGCGGCGTGAGCCGCTTGACGACGACCTCTTCCTTCGTCTTCTCGTCGCGCGCGAGAAAGATCTCGCCCTGCGAGCCCTTGCCGAGCTTGCCTCCGAGGCGGTAGCGGCCGCCGATCAGCGCCCCGTCAAAGGCCATCGCGCGCTTTGTAGCATCAGTACGGCTGGAACGTCGCGTGCGAGCGCTTGCGGGCGTTCAGCCGAGAGAGATCGTCGGGCGTGAACGCGCCGGGCGCGCCGGCGGGCAGGTGGGCGCGGATGAAGCCGACGAGGTAGGCGCGCGCGGCGGTGCCGGCCGCGACGAGGTCGGTCTCGCCGGTCTCCGCGCACTCGTCCCACAGCTCGAACAGCGCCTGCTTGCGCGCCTCGGGGTCGTTCGCGGTCCTCGACCACGCGTAGCGGACGTTGCGCTTCATGAATTCGGGCGCGCGGGCGAGGTCTTCCTTGCGCGCGGCCATGCCGATGCGGGCACGCTCGTCGCGCGTCTTGTCGAGCCACTGCCGCTTCGCCGACGCGTACGGATCGATGCCCGCCTGGCGCATCGCCCAGTCGTCGAAGCTGGCGCGGCCGGCGATGCCGAGCCCCGAGAAGTGGAAGTCGCCGACGTCGGCCTTGTCGTCGATGTGCGCGGTGCCGTCGCGATCGATCCTCACCTTGAACGCGGGTTGATTGCTCGTGTACGTGCCGCCGCCCGATGGCTTCAGCTCGCCGCTCGGCGGCGGCGCGATGTCGGGTGGATGTGCGGCCTCGTACGCGGAGAACGCCGACTCGAAGTTCGCGCTCGGGTCCCAGTGGAGCTGCTTCTTCTCGCCGCCGCGCATGCCCATCAGCGGCGAGTGCGTGCCGGTGCCGCTGGTTGCCGGCGTCTCGGAGGTGCCGCCCTGACCGGTCGTCATCGCGGCATGGCCACGGGCATGCCCGGTCGCATGCGCCGTCGCAGCGGCTGTCGCGGGCGCCGTCGGCACGGTGCTGTGGTCATCGAGCAACGCCACGGCGACGGGCTCCTCGGCGGGCGGCGGCGGCGCGGGGATGATCTCGACTGTCGTCGTAACCGGCGGCGGCGCCTCGGGCTTCGGCGCGGGATGCGTCGCGACCCACGCCAGCGCACCGCCGTGAACGGCGGCGGACAGGGCGATCGCGACGCGCAGCGGCCGCATGCGCGCTATGACCGCAACCCGCGTAAAATCGTTGCCTTGCGCAGGATCGACACCTCGGTCACGTGCGTTGACACATGCAAGCACCATGACCTGGATAGGGCGGTTGTTTCGATCGGGGCCGGGAGCGGACCTGCGGGCGGCGCAGGCCGGCGATCGCGCGGCGATCGAACGCTTCTACGACGCGCACGTCGACGCGCTGTACACGTTCGTCTTCTACCGGGTCGGGCGCGACGCCTCGCTCGCGGAGGACGTCGTGCAGGAGACGTTCGCGGTCGCGCTCGCGAAGCAGGCCGACTACGACGCCGCGCGCGGCTCGGTGGGCGCGTGGCTGACGGTGCTGTCGCGCAACGTCATTCGCGACTCGCTGCGCGCGCACAAGCGCGGGGACGACCTCGCGGGCGCGTGGGAGCGCATCGACGCGACGCTCGCGCAGACGTTCGCGGCGATGGCCGAGCGCCCGCTGCCCGGCGACGTGCTCGAGCGGGCGGAGACGCGCGACCTCGTCCACATGGCGATCGCGAACCTGCCCGCGCAGTATCGCAGCGCGCTGACGCGCAAGTACGTCGACGGCGAGACGCTCGAGACGCTCGCCCGCGAGCTCGGCATCTCCGTCGACGCCACGAAATCTCTTCTCGCCCGCGCCCGGCGCGCGTTCCGCGACACGTTCGCGGCGGTGTCGGCCGAGCTCTCGGAGGCTGTATGAGCAAGGATGTTCTCGAGAAGAACGTCGAGACGTTGATCGAGTCCGGCGGCGAGCCGCCGCGGATCGACGATGCGGCGCGCACGCGCATTCGCGCGCAGCTCGTGCACCGGTTCGGCGAGGTGCCGGTGCCGCGGTCGCACGTGCGCGCGATCGTGCTCGGCCTGACCGCGACCGCGCTCGCGATCGTCGCGCTCGTGATCGTGCTGCGGCATCGCTCCCAACCTCGCGTCGTCACGGGCGAGGCGCTCGCCGACGGCTCGACCTACGTCGTCGACGACGGCAGCCGCCTCACCGTGCTCGGCCCGCGCCACGTGCGCGTCGAGGGGCGCGCACTGCTCGACGTGATGCCCGGCAAGGGGACATTCGTCGTCGAGACGGCGCAGGGGCGCGTGGAGGTCCTCGGGACGCGGTTCGTCGTCGAAGGCGGCAGCGCGCGCACGCTGACAGCCGTGATCCGCGGCGAGGTGAAGCTCGTGTCGAGCCTCGGCTCGGTCGTGCTGCACGCGGGCGATCAGGGCGTCGCGGAGCCGGGCCATCCGCCGGTGCGCTCGCCGGCGCCGCGGCTCTCGCACCTCGCGAGCTGGGTCCACGAGGCGCGCGCCAAGCAGGAGAAGGCGGTGGCCGTGCACCACGGCACGCTGTTCGCGCGCGATCCGGGCATCCGCTCGCATCCGCCGTGGGGCCACGAGTATCCGCTGCCGCTCAAGCAGCTGACGGTCGACGTGACGGTCGAGGACCAGGTCGCGCGCGTCGCGCTCGATCAGACGTTCCACAACGACGCACCCGAGGAGCTCGAGGGCGTGTACCGCTTCGCGATCCCGCCGGATGCGGCGCTGCAGCGCCTCGCGATGTACGTCGACGGGCGGCTCGAGGAGTCCGCGGTCGTCGAGCGCATGAAGGCGCGGCGGATCTACGAGGAGCTCGTCTACCGGCGCGTCGACCCCGCGCTGCTCGAGTGGGCGGGCACGGGACGGCTCGACCTGCGCGTCTACCCGCTGCACGCGCAGCAGGACAAGCGGCTGATGCTCGCCTACACGCAGTCGCTGCCGCGCCTCTACGACGACTGGACGCTCAGCGTCCCGTTGCCCGAGGTCGACGAGCCGGTCGGCGCGCTCGATGTCGCGGTGCGCGTGAAGGGCTGCGCGAACTGCGAGCTGCGCTCGACGAGCCATCGCATCACCGTCGAGCGCACCGGCGACGACGCGATCGTGCACGTCCACGAGAAGGCGGTCGCGGAGATGGATTCGTTCGTGCTGCACGTCCGCGACCCGAGGCAGGGCGCGCGCGTCGCGACGCACACCGACGGTGACGAGCGGTTCCTGCTCGTGCGCGCGCCGGCCGACCTCGGCCAGAAACCGCGCGAGTACGCACCGCGCACCTGGGTCGTGCTCGACGACGTCAGCGCGTCGCGTGACGCGACCGCCCTGAAGGCGCAGATGGATGTCATCGACGCGCTCGCGAAGGAGCTCGACGAGAACGACAAGCTCGCCGTGATCGCGTTCGATGTCGAGGCGCGTACGAAGCTCACGCCGACGCGCGTGCTCGATGTCGATCGGCGCGCGCTGCGCGAGTCGCTGCAGAGCGAGGGCGGGGTCGGCGCGACCGACTTCGGCGCCGCGCTCGACGAGGCGAAGCGGATCGGCGGCGACGGCGCGATGATCGTGTACGTCGGCGACGGCGTGATCACGGCCGGTTCGCGCCACCTCGACGAGCTGCGCGGCAAGCTCGCGGGCCGGCACTTCATCGGCATCGGCATCGGCGACGGTGCCGACACGCAGACGCTCGATGCGCTCGCGGCAGCCACCGGCGGCTACGCGACGACGATCGACCTCGCCGACGACCTCGGCTGGCGCACGTTCGACCTCGTGTCGGCGCTGCACACCCAGCGCGTGACGAACGTCGAGGCGCGGCTCGTCGATGCGAGCGGCCAGCTCGTGCCCGCGACCGGCTACCTGCGCTCGAGCCTGCTCGCCGATGGCGAGGACGTCGAGTACGTCGCGAAGCTCGCCGGCTCCGGCACGCCGGTGGCGCTCGAGCTGACCGGCTCGCTCGATGGCACGCCGTGGAAGAAGCGCGTCGACCTCGGCGCGGCACACGACGGCGGCTACCTGCCGCGCCTGTGGGCGCAGCGTCACATCGCGGCGCGCCTGCTCGCGAAGCACGAGCCGCCTCCGCCGTGCGCGGGCGAGCCGTGCGGCACCGACGACCAGCGGCGCGAGGCCCGCGACGAGCAGATCCGCCGCGAGGTCGTCGCGCTCGGCAAGAAGTACTTCCTGCTGTCGCGGCACACGTCGCTGCTCGTGCTCGAGAACGACGACATGTACAAGCAGTACGAGGTCGAGAAGGGCCGCGGCGACACGTGGGCGCCGTACGCGATGCCCGAGCACATCGACGTGCCGCCGGTGCAGATCACCGCGCAGGCACTCCCCGACGACACCGAGGTCGTGCGCGCGCCGCTGCAGGTGTTCTATCAGTACAGCACGTTCGGCGACATGCTCGGCGTCGATGACACCGGCGTGGGACAGGGTTACGGCCGCCGCGGCGGCGACCTCAACACGATCACGCTCGAGACGAAGGCGAAGGGCTTCGTCAGCGACGACCTGCGCATGACGTTCTCGGGCGCGAACACCGTCGACAACACCTACCTGATCGACGGCCAGGCGCAGCGCGAGCGCGACATCGTCGTCACCGGCGAGTCGGGCGTGCTCGGCCTTCGCGGCGCGGGCGGCTGGGACGAGGCGGGCGAGGCGTGGGACCAGCCGATCGGCGGGCTCGTCGTCGACACGCGGTCCAGCTGGCACGGCCGTTACTGGGCGGGGCCCGCGCCGGCGTCGCCGATCCACTTCACCTATCCGACGGATGTCGCGTTCGACGACGTCACGGCATTCGTGCCGGCGCTCGTCGCCGATCGCTTCGTCGCCGTGCGCAACGAGCTCGGCCATCCCGGCGAGCACGCGATCGACGACGCGGCGCGCGCGCTGCTCGTGCGGGCTCGCGCCGCGATGCCGGCCGGCATCTACCGCGCGGGCGCCTTCGAGATCGCCGTCGACGCCGCGCACCGCATCGGCTGGCGCCGCACGCTCGACACCGGCCTCGTCGAGGCGGCCGCGTTCGATGGCACGACCTGGACGCGTCGCTACGGCGAGCTCGATCTCGATGTCGCGCGTCCGCTCGCGACCGATGACGTCGCGCTCGCGCTCGCGTACCTGCCGACGTGGATCGCGGATCCGGCGCACTACGCCGCGTACTTCGACGTCAAGGCGGCGGGCAACGATGTCGTGCTGTCGCGCGACGGCGCCACGCAGTACACGCTGTCGTTCGACGACCACGCGCGCCTCGTGCGCGTCACCGACAAGGACGGCTCGAGCCTCGAGCTGCCGAAGACGTTCACGGCGCAGCCGATCACCGACGCGCCCGCCTGGGCGCTCGCCGGCACGAAGCCGGGCGCGCTGCTGCAGCTCCCGATCCACGCGAAGCCGCAGACGACCGCACCGGAAGGCTCGCCGGCCTGGCGCGCGAGCAAGCGCGAGGCGATCGCGGCCGCGATGGCGCAGAACGATCGCAACGGCGCGTTCGCCGCGTTCGAGGCGCTGCGCACGCACGGCGGCGTCGAGCTCGGCGACCTCGTGCTCGCGAGCGGCGGCATCGCCACCGCGACGACCGATGCCCAGCAGCAAGCGGCGCTCGCTTCGTTCGGCAGCGAGCCGCTCGCCCGCTACCTCGCCGCCGCGCGCGCCTACGGCAAGTCGCCGAGGCCGGAGCTGCTGGCGCCGTCGACCACCGGCGGGCTCGTCGGCAACCTGTGGGCGCTGCGCGCGAGCATCGCGGAGCTCGCGGCGGGCCACGGCAAGCAAGCGATCGACCGCCTCGCCACGATCACCGGCATCGAGCTGCGCTTCGACGGCGCCGCCGTGATCGGCACGCGCTACGACCTGCCGGCCGCCGAGCTCGTGCGCGCCTGGAGCACGGCCGAGCAGGGCGACTACGTCAACGTCGCGCGCGCGGCCGCCGCCTGGACGCTCTACCAGCACGGCCAGTACGAGCCGGCCGCCGATGCGCTCGCCCGCATGGTCGACGCGCTCGACCTCGCCGCCCGCCCGCCGCAGCTCGGCGCGTACGCCGCATCGATCATGCAGCAGTCGCGTCGCGGCAGCGCAGGCTGGTCGATCGTCTGGGCGAAGTGGCTCGACACCGTGCTCGCGGGCGGCAACCTCGAGCACGTCCTCTCGCTCGTCCCGCTCGCGACCGCGCCCGAAGAACAGCAGCGGCTGTTCGCGCGCGCCGCCGACCTCGCGACCGGGGACACCGGCCAGACGCTCGCGCTCGCCCGGCTCGCGATCCAGTACAAGCAGTACGGCGCCGCCGACGCGCTGATCGCGCCCCTGCTGCTCCACGCACCCTCGCGCGCCGCCTACGACCTGCAGGGCGAGCTCGCGCTCGCGCAGAACCGCCCGGCCGACGCGCTGATCGCCTTCGAGTCCGCCGAGAACATGCCCGGCAACGACGCGGTCCCCGCCGCGCAGCTGCGCGCGGAGATGGCGCGCCTGATCGCCGTCGCCCGGCAGGTCGCGCTCGCCTCCCACGGCGTCGCCCGCGACTCCGCGGTCAAGAAGGCGCTGCACTGGGGCGACCGCTGGCGCGCGATCGATCCGAACAACCCGGCGATCGACACGCAGCTCGGCGACCTGCTGCTCGCGGTCGGCGACACGCAAGGCGCCTGGCGCCAGCTCTCCGGCACGATCGAGCGCGACCCGTGGTCGGGCGCGGGCTACATGAACGTCGCCGACGCGTTCGAGCACCAGGGCAAGGTCGAGCAGGCGCTCGCGTTCTGGCAGCAGGCGATCGTGATCGACCAGACGAACCCGACGCCACGGCTGCGCAAGGCGCAGGCGCTGATCGCACTCGGCCGCACGGCCGAAGGCGACGAGCTGCTCCGCGACATCGCGAGCCACAGGTGGCACGAGATGTGGAACAACGTCGTCTATCAGGCCAAAGATCTGATGTCGCGCGAGAAACAGCGGTAAGACATGGCGTGGCCGCCAGCGACGCCGATCTCGAGCTCGCCTTCTACGACAAGTTCCTCCTGAGCCGCGGCCTCGAGCCGTATCCGGTGCAGGAGCAGGCGATCAGCGCGATCTTCGCGAACAAGAGCGTGATGGTCACGGTGCCGACCGGCACCGGCAAGACGCTGATGGCGAAGGCCGCGCTGTTTCGCGCCGTCGGCAAGGGCGAGCGCGCGATCTACACGACGCCGCTGCGTGCGTTGACCGAGGAGAAGTACCGCGAGCTGTGCGCGGACTTCGGCGACGAGAACGTCGGGTTCGCGACCGGCGACTACAAGGTGAATCGCGAGGCACCGATCCAGGTCGAGGTCGCCGAGATCCTGTGGAACCGGATCGTCGCGGACAAGCACGTGTCGCCGGCCGAGATCGTCGTGATGGACGAGGGGCACTACTTCAACGACCCCGAGCGCGGGTACGTGTGGGAGCAGTCGATCATCGGGCTCGATCCGCGCACGCAGCTGGTGATCCTGTCCGCGACCGTCGGACACGCGGATCGGTTCTGCCAGTGGGTCGAGGTCACGCGGCGCTTGCCGATGGCGCTCGTCGAGTCGCGCGAGCGCAAGGTGCCGCTCGTGCACGAGTTCCGCGAGGAGATGATGATCGACACGGTGCGCGAGCTCGCGCACACCGGCGACGTGCCGGCGATCATCTTCGTGTTCGGCCGCGAGCAGTGCTTCGAGGTCGCGCGGCTCTTGAAGAGCTGCCGGCGGTTCACGACCGACGAGGAGAAGGCGAAGGTCGAGGCGATGTGCGACGAGGCGCTGCTGCCGAGCGGCGAGGCGAAGGAGCTGCGGCCGCTGTTGACGCACGGCATCGGCGTGCACCACGCGGGGATCCTGCCGCGGTACAAGCAGCTCGTCGAGCAGCTCGCGCTCGAGCGGCTGATCAAGTTCGTCGTGTCGACGGAGACGATCGCGGCGGGCATCAACTTGCCGGCGCGCACGGTCGTGTTTCCGTCGCTGCGCAAGTTCATCAAGCAGCAGGCGAGGATGATCACGGCGGCCGAGTACCACCAGATGGCGGGACGGGCGGGGCGGCCGCAGTTCGACGACCGCGGCTTGGCGGTCACGCTCGCGCCGGAGCAGGTGGTGAGCGACCTCAAGAAGGAGCTCAAGGGCTCGAAGTACGATCCGGAGAAGATCAAGCGCAGCGTGTACGGGCGGGCGAAGGCGGATGCGGCGCGCAAGAACGACGTGATCTGGACGCCGGAGTCGCACGCCGAGCTGGTGAAGGGCGAGCCGGCCGAGCTGCGCAGCAAGACGAAGATCACGGCGGAGCAGGTGCTCGCGATCGGGCTGCCGGATCTCACGGAGGCGAAGCTGCCGACGACGGATGCGGAGGCGCGCATGGCGGAGGCCGAGCGGTCGCTGCCGCCGTCGATGCGGCTCGATATCGTGACGGTGATCGAGAACCTGCTTCTGACCGAGCGCGAGCGCAAGGAGCTGCTGAAGATCCTCGGGCAGCTCGTCGACAACATGAAGGCGCTCGGCGTGCTCGACGAGCACGGCAAGCAGATCGCGGGCGAGATGATTCGCGCCCTGCAGGGCATGGACGGCGTGTTCATCTGGTGGACGCTGTTCAACCACCAGCTCGAGTACGTCGAGCTGCGCGAGCTGGTCGAGTACCTGATCGATCACGACATCATCCAGCGCCAGCTCGACCGCAAGGGCGAAGACGAGAAGCGCGAGTGGATGCGCGCGAAGCTGCGCGAGCTGCGGTTCGAGAACCCGCACGTGACGTGGGATGACGTCGAGGCGGCGTGGGAGAAGGAGCACCCGCGCGTGCTGACGAAGATCGAGGTCATCCACGGCGAGTTCTCCGCGAAGGTCCCTCATCCCGAGCTGCACGGCGGCAAGAAGGCGAAGAACACGTGGGCGCAGCTCGAGGACAGCGGCCTCGGATTCCTCGAGTTCGTCGAGAAGCACGGCCTCGAGCACGAGGAGGGCAACCTCTTCTCGTACCTCGTGCGCGTGATGAACTTCGCGAACAAGCTCGGCGAGGCGTCGCAGCTCCCGGAGTTCACCGACATGGCGGAACGCGTGCGCAAGCTGCTCGCGCGGATCGACCTCCGGCTGGTAGAAGATAAGGGGTGGTGAAGAAGTACCTCGCGGTCGTGCTGCTCGTCGCCGGCTGTAGCAAGCACACGACGAGCGCGCCGCCGCCGAGTGATGCCGCGAAGCCGATCGATGCAGCGGTCGTCGCGATCGATGCGCCGCCTCCCGCGCCCGCGAAGCCGCACGCGACGAAGGTCGTCGTCGGCGTGCACGCGAGCTGCTCGGTGATGTCGGATGCGACGCTGCGCTGCTGGGGCGCGAACGGGCAGGGCCAGCTCGGTGACGGCACGACCACGGATCGTCCGACGCCCGTCAAGCCGGCACTCGGGCACGTGATCGACGTGGCGCTCGGCGCCGCGCACGCGTGCGCGCTGCTCGACGACGGTTCGGTGTCGTGCTGGGGGCAGATCGGCTTTGGCAAGGCCGATCACCTGGCGGCGCCGACCGGCGTCGTCGGCATCAACGACGCGAAGCGGATCTTCGCGGTGGGCTCCGCGTCGTGCGCGACGATGTCGAACGGCGCGTTCGTGTGCTGGGGCGACATCGACGAGCGCGGCCACCTGCGGCTCGCCGGCGGCACGCGCGAGCATCGTGTCCCGACGCCGGCGGAAGGGCTCGCGTACGTCGCGCAGCTGACGGAGGCAGGTGCGCTGCGCGACGACGGCGACGTCGACATCTGGGGCGCGGACGGCAAGCCGAAGCACGCGGCGCTCTCCGGCATCACCGAGATCGCGGTCGCGGGCGACAGCGTGTGCGGCCTGACGAAGGCCGGTGAGGTCGAGTGCGCGGGCGGCGCTCCGAAGTGCGCGGCGAACGCGCCGAAGCCTCCGAAGCCGCCGCCGAAGCCGGCGAAGGGCGCGAAGGGCGGCAAGGGCAAGGGCGCGAAGAAGGCGCCGCCGCCCGAGCCGCCGTCCGAGATCGCCGTCGAGAAGCTCGCGCTGCCGAAGGCGAAGCACCTCGCGTTCGACGTCGGGCTGTGCGTCGTCACCGCCGGTGGCCAGCTGCAGTGCTTGCAGCCGTCGAACGCGTGCGCGCTCGACTCGCCGTGGCCAGGGCTCGCGAAGGTCGACATGGTCGACGGCCACTGCGCGCGGATCGGCGATGCGGGCGTGCGGTGCTGGCAGGTCGACCGCAAGTCGCGCACGGTCACGACCGTCTCCGGCGTCAGTGGCGTGCAGCAGATGGCGTCGAGCTCGTCCCACGGCTGCGCGCTGCAGAAGGACAGCTCGCTCGTGTGCTGGGGCGAGAACGCGCACGGCGAGCTCGGCCGCGGCACCGCGGATACGCAGGCGCACGCCGAGGCGGCGCCCGTCGCGTTCTGAATCAGAACAGCAGCGGGATCACGGCGAGGAACATGTAGCGGCCGACGCGCCCGACGAACGTCAGGATCGTGAACGGCCAGAACCGGATGTTCATCAGCGGGTGCGCGATGAAGCCGATCAGGTACATCGGGGGCAGACCGACCGTCGCGGCGAGGAACAGGATCCCGTGCGGGTACTTGTCCCACTTCTCGATCCTGTGGCGCAGCGCATCGACGCGCGGCTTGAGCTTCTTGTTCTCGAGCGCGCCCTCGCCTGCGAAGTAGGTGCCGGTCTTCGCGATCTGATGACCGAGCGCGCCGAGCAGGCAGCAGATCGCGAGCTGGCCGACCGACGGGTGCTCGATCGCGGAGAGCCCGACGAGGAAGACCTCGAGGCTCGCGATCGGGAACACGCCCGCGATCAGCGAGATCGCGAGCGATGCGCCGTAGATCCCGAGGCTGGCGAGCAGGCTATGCGTCACGCCAGCGCCGGCTCAGGGCCACTTCGGCCCGGTACTCCTCGAGCATCTGCGCCGTCGTCGCGGCGTCCCAGCTGTAGAACGCGCCGAGCTTCGCGGCGACGCGCTCGCACACGCCGAGGCCCTGGTCGCGCGAGACGAGCAGGAGCGGCACGCGGCGCTGCAGCACGTCGAGCACGGTGCGCGCGAGGTCGCGGCGCGCGGCGAACTCGACCTCGGCCCAGACGTAGGGCAGCTCGCTGTCCATACGCTCGCCGAGCGCCCGGTCGGCCGCGATCATCTTGCCGAGCTCGGTCGCGCGGGCGCCGTAGACGCCGCACAGGTGCGTCGCGGTGTCGACGTCGAGGCCGTGGTCCTCGATCAGGCGGCGGCCGACCGCGGCGACGCCCTCGAGCGACGGCGGCTCGACGCCGAGCGCACCCGGCAGCGGCCGCTCCTTCGTCGTGTCGCGCTTCGCGGCCATGTCCTCGCCGAGCTCGGTCATCAGCTCGAGCGTCTTGCCGACCGCCTCGCGTGCCATCCGGCGATAGGTCGTCAGCTTGCCGCCGGCGATGATCACGAGGCCGTCCTTCTTCGTGAACACCTCGTGCTCGCGGCTGATCTCGCTCTCGTCGACGTTCGGCGGCGCCGCGATCAGCGGGCGCAGGCCGGCCCACGTCGCGATGACGTCGTCGGGCGTGAGGTTCGCGCCCGGGAAGTAGCCGTTGCCGGACTCGCACAGGTACTTCACGTCGGCCGCATCGGCCGCGACCGCGTCGGCCACGCCGTCGAAGTCCGTATCCGTCGTGCCGAGCACGGTGCGCTCGCGCCAGGGGATCGCGAACATCACCCGGCCGTCGACCGGCGAGATCAGCGTGATCGCGCGAGCGAGCGGCAGGCGTTCGCGCGGCAGCACGATGTGCACGCCCTTCGTGCGGCGGAGCAGCGGCCGCTCCATCGGGATCTCGAAGCGCCGGATCATCTCGTCGGTCCACGCGCCCGCCGCGAGCACGACCGCGCGGCACGCGACCGACCACGTCTTGCCGGTCAGGCGATCTTTCACGACCACGCCGGTGATGCGCCCGTCGTCGCGCCGCTCGAACCGCAGCACTTCCGTGTACGTGTGCATGTCCGCGCCGAGCGCCTGCGCGTCGAGCGCGTTCTCGAGCACGAGGCGCGCGTCGTCCGTCGCGCAGTCGTAATACTCGAGCGCACCGCGCAGCCCTTCGGGACGCAGCTGGGGCTCGAGCTGCAGCGCGGCCTTCGTGCCGCGAAACGTCTTGTGGAGACGCGGGGCGCGGAACAGCGCGAGCGAGTCGTAGATCCACAGCCCGACGTTCATGATCTCGAGCCCCGGCCGCACGCCCTTGTAGATCGGGATCAGGAACGGCAGCGGGCGCACGAGGTGCGGCGCGACCCGCGTCTGCACGCGGCGCTCGCTGACGCTCTCGAACACGAGGCCGATCTCGCCGTGCTCGAGGTAGCGCAGGCCACCGTGGATCAGCTTGCTCGACTTCGACGACGTGCCGGACCCGTAGTCGTTCTTCTCGAAGAGAGCGACCTTCAGCCCGCGCAGGGCCGCGTCGCGCGCGATGCCGGCGCCGGTGATGCCGCCGCCGATGACGACGAGGTCGTACACGGCTCCATGATACGACGCGTCACGGCGAACGCAGCACCACGTGCGAACCTTTGTGTTGCACGAGCGCGCCGGCGAGCTGCTGAACCGTCATCTCGGCCGTCACGGTGACCGGATCGCCGGTCGTGCCGAGCGGCACCGGGATCTGAGCGGGCAGCGTCCAGCCCTCGGGCGCCTCGACCGCGTTCGCCGCGAGGTACACCGGCGCGACCTGCGCGGCGACGGCGACGATCGGCACGAGGTCCTGCGCCGGCATCGCGTGCGGGGCGAGCAGCGTGATCGTCGGATCCTTGGTGTCGCCGAGCGCGTAGCGCAGCGCCTCGCCGAGCTTGCCGACCTCGGTCTCCGCGCCCGGGTAGCCGGTCTCGCCGAGCTCGACCTGCACGCCGCCCGCCGCGAGGTGCGCGCGCGGGAGCTTGCCGACGAACACCTTGTCGCCGAGCACGGTCACCTCGACGATGCCGGTGCTCGGCGTCGCGCCGTCGACATCCGCGAGGACCGGGCCGACCCCGCTCGCCGAGACCGCCGGCAGCGGCAGCTCGATCGCGGTCAGGGCGCCCGCCGTGTTGCCGCCGTTCATGCCGATGGCGCGCGCGATCCGATCGAGCGCGAAGTACGCACCGCCCATGAACCGGGCGTCGGGCGCGGCGCTGACCTGGTCCTTGCAGACGGTCGCGAGCTCGCGCCACGGCGTGCGCGTGTCGGTCCCGCGCGCGGCATCGAGCGCGCCGAGGAAGCGCTGCTTGGCGTTCGGATCGCAGTACGCGTGGCAGTCGAGCATCGCCTTCTCGATCGCGGCGCGCGTCGGGCCGCCGTCGTCCTGGCGCGTGTTCCAGCGCACGATCGGCGCCCAGTCCGCGGTGCACACATGGCAGCCGTCGATCAGGATCTGCGGGCGCGCGTCGAGCGGGGCCGCGGCTGCCTTCTTGACCGCCTTCTCGCACGCGGCATCGACGTTCCACGCGATCGGCGCCTCGGCGCTGCCCGCGCCGCTGCCGGTCTGCTTCGGCCTGTCGTCATGCTTGCCCTTGCCCTTGCACGCGACAAGCAGCGCGAGCACGACCGCCCACTTCATGACCGATCGACTTCGAGGCCGTACTTCTTGACCAGGCGATGGATGTAGTTGCGATCGATGCCGGCCTCGGAGGCGGCGCGCGAGATGTTGCCGTGATGGCGCGCGAGCAGCGCGGTCAGGTAGTCGCGCTCGAACGCCTCGACGAGCTGTGCCTTCGCTTCCTTGAACGGCAGCTCGAGCACCTCGGCGTTCGACGAGCGCGCCGCGGCCGGCGCATCGCCCGCCGACGGTAGCGGCGTGGCGCGGCCGTCACCCGCGAGATCGTGCAGCGCCGCATCGCCGAGCGAGAGCGCGCGCTCGACGACGTTGCGCAGCTCGCGCACGTTGCCCGGCCAGTCGTGGCGCTGGAGCTGCTCGAGCAGGGCAGGGGACTGCGCGAACGAGCCGCGCCCCATCTTCTCGGCGAACCACGTGGCGAGCGCCGGGATGTCGGCCTTGCGGTCGCGCAGCGGCGGCACGTGCGTCGCGACGACGGCGAGCCGGTAGTACAGGTCCTCGCGGAACTGGCCGGCCTTGACCATCGCGCGCAGGTCGCGGTG
Source organism: uncultured Kofleriaceae bacterium (assembly GCA_964446175.1). Classification (GTDB taxonomy): domain Bacteria; phylum Myxococcota_A; class Polyangia; order Haliangiales; family Haliangiaceae; genus JABFXX01. The sequence goes on along the minus strand of CAYUNM010000013.1, from coordinate 48,626 downwards.
CGTCGCCGCGATCACGCGGATGTCGACGTCCACGCTCTGCGTCTCGCCGACGCGCCTCACCTGCCGGCGATCGAGCACGCGCAGCAGCTGGGGCTGCAGATCCAGGGCGAGCTCGCCGATCTCGTCGAGGAAGAGCGTGCCGTGATCGGCCGCCTCGATCAGGCCCTGCTTGTCGGCGCCCGCGCCGGTGAAGCTGCCCTTCGCGTGGCCGAACAGCTCGCTCGCGATCAGCTCGTGCGGAATGCTGCCGCAGTCGACGACGACGAACGGGCCCTTCGCGCGACGGCTGTGGCGGTGCACGGCCTCCGCGATCGCTTCCTTGCCGGTGCCGGTCTCGCCCTGCAGCAGGATCGTCGCCTCGGTCGGCGCCGCCTTCGCGAGCAGCGCGAACAGCCGCTTCATCGGCAGCGTGGTGCCGAGCACATCGCCGAAGCGATCGCTCGGCCACTCGCCGAGGTCGACGTTCGTATCGACCGGCTCGACATCCATCTCGGTGTGCTTGCCGAGGCGCAGCCGCGCTGGCCCCGTGAGCACGACCTGGCCGACGCGCGCGCCGCCGTGCTTCGTGCCGTTCGTCGTGTCGAGATCGCGGATCTCGATGCCGTCGCGGCGAACGCGGATCTCGAGGTGGTAGCGCGACACCGTCGCATCGCTGAGCACGAGATCGTTGTCGGCATGCGTGCCGACCATCGTCGTGCCCTCGTCGAGCATGTGCTCTTTGCCCTGGTCGGGCCCGGCCACGATCCGCAGCCGGTAGCTACGCTCGAGGAGCACGCCGCTGGCGTCGTCGGTAAGAAGCTGAGTATGTACTGACGTCACTTCCCCGACCCGGTTGTACCGCGGCGGCGCCGCAGGAAGAAAGCGCCGAGCGCCGCAAGGATCACAGAGGATCCCGCAGCGTTAGGCCCCGCATCACAGCAGCCGCCGCCGGGCGGGCCGTTGTTGCCGTTGCCGCCATCCAGGCTGCCGTCGCCGCTCGCTGCGGCGTCGATGTCAGCGCCCGGCGCGTCGACCACGCCCGCATCGAGCGAGTCCGTGCCCTCGAACATCGCGACCGAGTTGTAGTTGAGCTGGCCGGCCTGATCGACCTGGCGGCACTGCGTCTTCGTCAGATAGCCCGTCTTCTTCACCGTGACGCACGCGAGGCGCAGCGTGACGTTCGGAAAGTCGTAGCTCGCATCGCTGCCGCTGAGCACGTACCGGCCGTCGTCGAGCGTGACCTTCGCGCCGGAGATCCAGCGCGACGAATCGGTGCCGCACCCGACGACCGAGTGCTTGCAGATGAGCCCGAACAGCTCGCCCTTGGGCAGCGCACCGTACTTCACGCCGATGTGGTTCGCGACCGAGCGCTCGACGCCATCGCTCGGCGCGTTCACCACCGCGTCGTCGACGACGAGCGTCGAGGAGCTGCCGCCGTCGAGCGCGACCGCCATGAACGCGCCGCGCGCCTGGATGAACGCGGCGACCTCCGCGGCCGTCATCCCGAGCGAGCCTTGCTGCCAGCCGTCGACCGCGACGAGGTACATCGTGTCGCCCGTCTGCGAGACGCCGACGGCCGAGCGCGGTGCGCGCTGGCACGCGAGCGTCACCGAGTCATTGCAGTCGAACATGCTCGTGACGACGCCGGAGCGCACGAGCAGCGGACGCCCCGAGACCGCGCCTTCGGTGCCGTCGGGCAACGTCGCCGGCGTGACGATCGTCTCCGGTACCTCGATCGCGGCGTACGTGCGCTCGCCTTGCCGCGCGAAGTGAAACACCGCGCTCGTCGCATCGTCGGCGGTGTTCGACCACGGCGCCATGCCGCCGATCGCGAGCCCGCGCGGCGTGTACGTCGCGAGCGCGAACGCATCGCCGTTAAGCGCGACCTGCGCGCCGATCCGCGCCGCGTACTCGGTCGTCGTGATGCCCTTGTCCTGCTCGCGCGTCGCGTAGACCGCGATCTCCGCGGAGGTCAGGTCGACCTTGATCAGGTGAATCGCGGCCGGGATCGCCGGGTCCGACCACAGCTCCAGCGTGATGCCGGGATGGGGCGACGTGGAGGACTGCCTCGTCGGCGTGGCCAGCGCGGGCGTCGCGATCGCGAGCACGGCCAGGGCGACGAACCTCATTACGTGCATGGTAACAGCGCGTGGCGCCGGCGACTGTAATGGCCGCCTCACGCCAACTATCCGTCCTGCCTTGCCCCGGTCGTGGCACGCCGGGTGCTCAGCCGGCGGCCATCATGCGCACCCGGCTGCTCGTCCTGCCACTGCTCCTGGCGAGCTCGCCCGCGTGGGCGCTCAAGCCCTCCAAGCACCGCGCCCTCGCCGAGGCCGCATGTGCGGCAAATCGCCTGCCTCAGCCGTTCTGCGATCGGATGGGCAAGCAGGCGTTCGAGACCGACTACCTCGAATGGACCGATCTCAGCGCGCACGCGCAGCGCGAGCTCGGGCAGGACCGCTGCGAGGCCGCCGATGCCGCCGCGAGTCGCGTCGAGATGCTCGCGCGCGACATGGTCGATGACGCCGCTGCCGCGCGCTACGACGATGCCGCCGTCGCGCTCGGCCGCGCGATCCACACGCTGCAGGACGAGTGCGCGCACCACGGCATGACGAACGAGGAGCACGCGTTCTACTCGCTCGAGGATACGTGCGGCGAGGGCAGCGTCTCGCCCGACACGCAGCCCGAGGCGCTCGCGTGCGCCGCCGCGCGCACGGATCGCATGATGGCGGCGGCCGCCGCCGCGCTGCAGGGCACGTCGTGGTCCGGTGTCGACGAGCTGTGCGAGACGCTCGAGATGAACGGCTGCACGGTCGCGTCGCTCCCGTCGCCGTTCCAGGCGTGCAACTTCCTGTCGAGGCACTACGAGTGGGACGGCGCCGACTCGCGCTGGAACGGCGACGTCGTCGGGCCGGCGCTCGAGGAGGCTTTCGAGCGCGGCCTCCGCGGCGATCCGGTCTCCGCGTCCGTGTGCGATGCGCCCGATGCGATCGATCCCGTCGCGCCGCGTGCGACGGTGACGAACCTCGACGCCGGCTGTGGCCTCACCGATATCCTGTGCCTCGGCAAGGCCGACGCGGAGCCGCAGGCCTCGCCGCCGACCAGTGGTGGATGCGCGGCAGGCGGGTCGCCGTCGCTGCTGGTGCTCGCGCTGCTCGGCCTGCGCCGGCGTCCGCGTCGCGCCTGATCAGTTCGCGATCACGGTCGCGCCGGGCCTCACCCGCACGTTCGCCTCGTGCGTGCCGTTCTCGTCGGAGACCGTCATCGTGTGGGGGCCGACCTCGAGCGATGCCTTCGTCACCTTGCCCTGTGGCGTGACGAGCTTCTTGCCCTGGCCGGCCTCGACGGTGCCGAACTCGATCTTCTCGGTCTTCGACTTCGCGGCCATCGTGACGGTGTGCTGCGCGTGCGCGCCCAGCGGCCCGGTCAGCTCGACGGTGTAGGTGCCCGGCGACAGCAGGCAGTCCGCCGGCGGCACGAGGTCCTTGCAGTGCGGGGCGGCGGAGACCGTGACCTTCGTGTTGTCGAGGTTCGTCTCGATGTGGAGGCTCTGGCCTTCCTTCAGCGTGCCGCCCTTCTGGATGCCCTCGGCGCCGCGCGCGGGCGTGAACGGATCGATCGTCAGCGGGACGTGGTTCGCGAGCGTCAGCACGAACTTCGCCGGCTTGCCCGCCTCGACGAGGACCTCGGCCGGCGTCGTCACGCCCGCGAGCATCTGGCCGTTGAGCGAGACCTGCGCGCCCGGCGGCTCGCTGACGATCTTCACGCGCGCCAGGTCATCGGAGACCGCGAGCGGCTGGACGAAGCGCATCGTCTTGCCAGGTCCGGGCACGGCGAGCTGGCCCGTCGCATCGTGGTAGCCGGACTTCTTGAACGTGATCGACACCGACGACATCGGCGCGAGCGTCGTCAGCGTGATCGGCGTCGTGCCGGCAGGCTTGCCGTCGACCTCGATCGTCGCGCCCGTCGGCTGGCTGTCGACCTCGACCGACGCCGACAGCGCCTTGAGCTCGAACGCGACGCGATCCGACTTGCCCGTCGGCTGCACGACATCGGTCTTCGTCTCGTAGCCCTCGGCGCGTGCGACCACCGGATACGCGCGGCCGACCTCGAGGCCGTGCACGACGAGCGTGCCGTCGGTCGCGGTGCCGGCATTCTTGCCCTCGACCTCGATCGTCGCGCCCTTCGGCGTGGTCACGAACGTGACGTCGGTGACCTTCTTGCCCGGGAACAGGCGAGGCCACGCGGCGGCCGCGGCGAGCGCGAGCACGGCGACGATCGCGAGCGACAGCACGGCGATGATCCCGCGCGGCGGCGGCGGCGGCGCCATGTTCATCTGCGAGCGACGGCGCTCGACCGGGTGCGCGGTGCCCGGCAGCAGGCGCGACTGGCCGGCGGCGAGCCGGCCGGCCGCGTCGATCTTCTCGCTGAAGAAGCCGAAGTGCTCGATCTGCAGCTTCGGCGTCTCGAGGTCGAACACGCAGACCGCCTCGGTCGCGACGCCCGGCAGCACGTTGAAGTAGACGGTCGTGGCCGAGTTGACCATCAGGTACAGGCCGAGGCCCGCGCCGCCCGCCTTGCGGTCGATCTGCTGCTCCGAGTGGAGGCACTTATATAGGTACTTCAGTACGGTGCCGCGCTCGAGCGTGCCGAACGCGTCGCGCACGCTGACCGCGAACGACTTGCCGTCGCACGCGTACTGCACGACGGCCTTCTGCTCGACGCGCAGCGAGATCCGCGTCTTCGTCGGGATCTCCGAGAAGATGTGCTGGCCCTGCTCGTCGACGGGCGCGTCGTAGAGCGCGTTCATCAGCATCTCGTCGAGGCACTGCTCGATCGCCTCGCGATACTTGCGGCGAACGCCCATGTTCTCGGCGAACTCGCTGACCTGCGAGATGCAGACCGCCTTCTCCTGGTAGTCGCCGACGAGCTGGCTGTGCACGAGCGTGCCCCAGCGGACCATCTTCTCGAGGCCGAAGATGTCGCCGTTGAGCACGCGCGTCGCCATCGCGGACAGCTCGCGCAGGTCGAGCTCCTCGGCGACGAGGATGCCGGCCATCCGCTCCGACGACTGCATGATGTCGACGACGGCGGGCAGGTTCGAGCGCGGCAGCACCGCGATCACGCGCGCCTCGCCGGTCAGGCGCGGCACGAGCTCGGCGGCGGCCGCCGACAGCTCTCCGTCGAGGTGCATGACGACGAGCGCGGCTTGCAGCTCGCCCTTGCCGAGCGAGTCGATCGACGCGTGCACATCGACGGTGCCGCCGGCGGCCTTGAGCGCAGTCGCGAGCTGACGGCTATATACCTTCTCGGCGGAGACGACGATGACGCGCTTGGCGAGCACTTAAAAAACCACCTGTCCCTGGATGCCGATCGCGAAGCCGAAGTTGTGGACAGACCGATAGCGATGGCCCACCAGATCGATCTGCTGATTGTAGAGCGGATTCACCTCGTCTGTCCCGGGCTCGATCTTGTCGCTGTTGTCGCGGTCGACGCCGGCATTGGCGAACGAGATGAGATGGTCTGTCTTCCAGATGAAGTCACCGAGCAGCCCCGCGTTGACGTGCGGGCCGAGCTGCGCACGAATTGCGACCCGCGCGGCGGTCTCCAAGTAGTTCTCGACGTTGGAGATACCGGGGTGGTTCAGCGCCTGGATGCCCGGCGTGGTCGGGTCGGCGTCGAGCTGGAGCACGCTGGTACCCGCGAGGGCGAACGGCTCCCACATCTCGGTGTAGTCGCGCCCCTCGAAGTGGGCGATCGCACGGCCGCCGACATCGAAGCTGATGCGCGTGTCGTCGGCCGTGTTGTCGACGGCATAGACCTCGAGGCCGAATGACGCGCCTGCCTGCTGGCCCTTCATCGTGTTCGTCGCGCCGTACTTCGCGTCCTGGAACAGCGAGCTCGACGTCGCGGCGATCGGGACCTGCCAGAACAGCTCGATCCACGGCTCCGCCCAGGGCAGCCGGCGATCGAAGCTCGTCCACACGCGCAGCTCGTGCACGCCGTAGCCGACGGCCGTGTTCGAGCCCGGGTTCGCCGGATCGAACTTCATGACGCCGCCGATCGCGATGCGCCCTTCGACACCGAGCTTCCAGGTCGGCTTCGTGTCGTCGAGCTTCTGGTCCATCGGCGCCCAGCCGATGCCGACGTGGACCTGATCGAGGCCGTGACGGCTGACGCCACGGAACACGAGGTCGCCCGGCGGCGGCGTGCCCGGATCGCGCGCGTCGAAGCCGGCCTGCGGGATGATGCCGTCGTTCAGCGTCGACGACGTGCCGCGCGTGACGCCGCTATCGAGGTGCAGCTCGCGCGCCTGCGTGATCACGATCGGCAGCGCGGCCGAGAGGAAGAAGCCGCCGACGAGCCCGACCTCGGCGTGCGGCGTGATGACGTGGCGAAACTGCTTGAACGCGAGGTCCTTGCGGATCGGCAGCGCGGCGTTCGGATCGGTGCCCGGCAGCCCGACGCGCTCGCGGGTGACCTCGGACTTGTCGGCCTCGTACGAGTAGTCGACGCCGGCGATGATCCCGACCGCCTCGTTCGTGTGGTCGGCGCCCTCGGGCGCCGGCGTGACACCGGGCACGACACCCGCGGGATTCGCGTGCGCTCGCACGCCAGCCTGCGCGATCGCGACGAGGACGAACGAAGCTCTCCGCACCCGTGCGGGAGCGTATCACGCGCGTTCAGCCCTCGCGATCTCGCAGCCCGAACTCCTTCATCTTCATCTGGAGGCTCTTGCGCGAGATCTGCAGCAGGCGTGCGGCCTGCGTGACGTTTCCGCCGGTCTCCTCGAGCGCCTTGACGATCAGCTCGCGCTCGACCTTTGCGGTCTTCACACGCACGACCTCCTTGAGGGATCCGGAGATCTCGGCAGGCTCGCCCTCGTCCTCGTCGGTGATCACGGGGACCGAGCCGGACTGGTTCGACGGGCTCTGCGGCGCCGCCGGCGGCAGCTCGTGCCCCGACGGCTGCTGCCCCGTCGCTGACAGCTGGAGGTCGGCGCGCTCGATGCGGTCGCCCTTGCAGAACAGGATCGTGCGCTCGAGGACGTTCTCGAGCTCGCGGATGTTGCCCGGCCAGGCGTGCGCCTCGAGGGCGGCGAGCGCGTCGTCGGCGATGCCGGTGATGTTCTTCTTGAGGCGCTCGTTGAACTTCTTGATGATGTGCTGGACGAGCAGCGGGATGTCGCCGGCGCGCTGGCGCAGCGGCGGGATGCGCAGCGGCACGACGTTGAGCCGGTAGAACAGGTCCTCGCGGAAGTTGCCGCGCTGGATCTCGGCCTCGAGGTCGCGGTTGGTCGCCGTGATCAGACGAACGTCGACCTTGATCGTCTTGAGCCCGCCGACGCGCTCGAACTCGCTTTCTTGAATCGCGCGCAGCAGCTTGACCTGCATCTCGACGGGGATCTCGCCGATCTCGTCGAGAAACAGGGTCCCGCCGTTCGCGAGCTCGAAGCGGCCCGGCTTGCTCGACGTGGCGCCGGTGAACGCGCCCTTCTCGTAGCCGAACAGCTCGCTCTCGATCAGCTCCGACGGGATCGCCGCGCAGTT
>CAYUNM010000013.1:0-41087 GCA_964446175.1 uncultured Kofleriaceae bacterium | reverse complement strand
GACCAGCTCCTTGCCCGTGCCCGACTCGCCCGTGATCAGCACGGTCGACGGCGTGTCGGCGACCTTCTCGATCACGCTGAAGATCGCGTGCATCTCCGGCGACTGGCCGATCAGGCCGTACTTGCCGGTCTCCTGGTAGAGCGTCTGCTGTGGCGCGAGCTTGTTCGCGGTCGCCTGGCCGATCGCCTTGTCGACGATCACGCGGATCGAGTCCTGCTCGAACGGCTTCTCGATGTAGTCGAACGCGCCCGCCTTGATCGCCTCGACGGCCTGGCCGACCGAGCCGTACGCCGTGATCATGATGACCGGCACGTGCGGGTGGTTCTTGTTCGCGGTGCGCAGGACCTCCATGCCGTCGGCGCCCGGCATGCGCAGGTCGGTGATCACGACGTCGACATCGGCCAGCCGATCGATCGCCTCGAGCCCGTTCGCGGCTTGCACGACCTCGTGGCCATCGCGACGCAGCAGCGCGGCGAGCACGCGCCGCAGGTTCTGCTCGTCATCGGCGACCAGGATCTTGGCCGGTTGCATCGCGCGCTACTCTAACCCGCTTCCGGCACAGCGGCGGGCGGCTCCGGCTCTGCGGGTTGATCGGGTCGCTCCCCGCCGCTGGGCTCGGGTCGCTCCCCGCCGCTGGGCTCGGGCTTCGTCGGAGGCGGCGTCGGGTCATTGCGACGCAGGCCGCCGGTATCGGTGATGTCCTCGATCTTGCCGATGGGATCGGCGGCCGGCAGGAACACGCTGAACGTCGAGCCCTGGCCGATCGTCGAGCGCACCTCGATCGTGCCGCCGTGCTGGTTGATGATGCGGTGGCTGATCGCGAGCCCGAGGCCGGTGCCCTTCTGCTTCGTCGTGTAGAACGGGATGAACAGCTTCTTGAGGCGATCGCGCGGGATGCCGATGCCGGTGTCGCGGAAGCGGACCTCGCAGAACTGGCCGTAGCCGAGACGCGAGCGGCGCCGCCGCGTGGTGAGGATCTCGAGCGTGCCGCCGTCGGGCATCGCCTGGAGCGCGTTCTGGCCGAGGTTCAGGAACACCTGGAGCAGCGACTCGGGATCGCCGGCGACCGACGGCAGCTGCTCGTCGACGCGCACGCGCAGCTCGACCGTCTTCGGCAGGTCCTGCTGGAGCAGCTGCACGGTCTTGCGCACGACGCCGTTGAGGTCGACCTTGTCGGCGCCCTCGCGGCCGGGACGCTCGGCGCGCGCGTAGTCGAGGAACCGCGTGACGACGTTGTTCAGCCGGTTCGCCTCCTCGACGATGATCTGCAGGAACTCGGCGGTCTCCGTCGAGACGGTGGTGCCGTCGCTCTGGATCAGCTGCGCGGCGCCCTTGATCGCGCCGAGCGGGTTGCGGATCTCGTGCGCGAGACCGGCCGCCATCTCGCCGAGCGCGGCGAGGCGGTCGCGCTCCTTCACGCGCTCGTAGGCCTGGCTCGACTCGATCACGCGCGCGGCGCCGATCGCGAGCTGGCGGAACGTATCGATGTCGTCGGCGTCGAACGCGCTCTCCGTGCGGTCGTCGCGCAGGCAGAACAGGCCGAGCAGCCACGGACCCTGCTCGGTCTCCGCGCTGCCGAACAGCGGGAAGATCAGCGCGGCCTGCAGCTCCTCGACGCGCGACTTGAGCGCGAGCAGCGCGGTCTTCTTCGCTTCCTGGTCGGCGGTCGGCGGCAATTCGTCCGGTTCGCGGACGAGCTGGTCGAGGTCGAGGTAGCCGCCGCGCACGCGATCGAGCAGCGCACGGTCCGCGTTCGCGTCGAGCCGCTCCGGCGGTGCCTTGCCGAGGAAGCCTGCGCGATCGAACCCCGCGCCGTCGGGATCGAGCAGGTAGATCGAGGCATCGGTGACGCGCCGGCTCTCCTCGAGCGCCGTCGTGATCCGCTGCACCATGTCCGCGACGTCGACGACGCCCGGGAGCTCGCGGCGCACCGCATCGAGGCGGCCGCGCAGCTCCGTGCGCTGGCGCAGCAGCCACCGGTTGATGCCGTTCTCGAGCCAGTTACGCACCGGCTCGAACAGGATGAGGATCACGAACGCGGCGACGAGCGCGTTGAGCAGATACAGGCCCTGCTGCCCGCCGCCGATCCAGTAGAGCAGGAAGCCGTAGACCGCCGACAGCAGCACGACGAGCGTGCCGAGCACCGCCATCTTGCCGATCAGCTCGTTGAGATCGAGCAGGCGGTAGCGGAACAGCGTCTGCGACAGGAAGTACAGGTAGAGGATGCCGAGGACGTTGCCGACCGCCGGCCACGCGACGCCGAAGCGCGGCAGCACGTCCGTGAGCGTGAGCGTCGTCGCGACGAAGCCACCGAGCGCGAGGTAGCCGACGCGCGTGCGCTCGACGCGCTTCGTCGTCGCGCGATACTGCCGGTACATGTCCCAGACGCAGCGATAGAGGCCGCCGAACACGTAGAGGCCGAACGGGACGAGGAAGTAGATCGTGTCGTGGATCGGCCGCCACACCGCGCTCGCGACGAGCGCCGCATACGCGAGCAGCGTCCACGCGAGCGTGACGCGCGGGCCGCGCTTCGGGCCGCCGATCGACGGCTGCGCGAGGAAGATCCGGAAGAATCGGATCGCGAGCGGCGGGATCGTCGCGGCGGCCCACAGCGACAGCCACCGCATCACGGGGCTGCCGGTCGCGGCATCGATGAACGAGCACAGGTGCCACGCCGACACGGTGAATGTCATGGCGGCGAACGCCGTGTACATCCGGTCGGAGCGCGAGCGCAGCAGGACACTCGCGCCGATCGCGAGGATCAGCAGCGCGGCGAGCAGCGCCGAGACCGCCTGGACGTCCATCGCCCCCAGTGTACCCGGTGTATGGTGCGCGCGTGAGCGAGTCTCCGTACGCGAAGTTGCCGGCCGTGCACGCCCTCGTCGACGAGGCGGCTGCGCTCGGCGCGGCGCCGCGCTGGGCGGTCGTCGAGGCGGCGCGGCGGTCGATCGATCAGGCGCGCGCCGCGATCAAGGCGGGCGGGCAGGGGAGCGTCGCGGCGGCGGACGTCGCGCGGCTGGCCGCGGAGCTCGCGAGCCCGTCGCTGCGCCGCGTGATCAACGCGACCGGCGTCGTGCTGCACACGAACCTCGGGCGGGCGCCGCTCGCCGACGAGGCGCGCCGCGCGATCGACGAGGTCGCCGGCGGCTACGCGAACCTCGAGTACGACCTCGCCAAGGGCGAGCGCGGCTCGCGCCACGATCACCTGCGCGCGCTGCTGTGCGAGCTGACCGGCGCGGAGGACGCGATCGTCTGCAACAACAACGCGGCCGCCACCGTGCTCGGGCTCGCGGCGCTCGCGACGGGAAGAGAGATCGTCGTGTCGCGCGGCGAGCTGATCGAGATCGGCGGGTCGTTCCGGCTGCCGGAGATCCTCGCGCTGTCGCGCGGCACGCTCGTCGAGATCGGCACGACGAACAAGACGCACGCGCGCGACTACGAGAACGCGATCGGCGCGAATACGGGCCTCCTGCTCAAGGTGCACCGCAGCAACTTCGCGATCGTCGGGTTCACGGCCGAGGTCGGCCCCGAGCAGGTCGTCGCGATCGGCCGCGCGCGCGGCGTGAAGACCATGATCGACCTGGGCTCGGGAATGCTCGTCGACCGCGCCACCCAGCGCGCGTGGGGCCTGCCCGACGAGCCGACGGTGCGCGAGTGCGTCGAGAGCGGTGCGGACCTCGTGACGTTCTCAGGCGACAAGCTGCTCGGCGGTCCGCAGGCCGGCATCTGCGTCGGCAAGGCGGCGGCCGTCGAGGCGGCGCGCAAGCACCCGCTGATGCGCGCGCTGCGGCCCGACAAGCTGACGATCGCGGGCCTGTTCGCGACGCTCGCGCTGTATCGCGAGGGCAAGGCCGAGCGCGTGCCGACCGTGCGCATGATCGCGACGCCAGCCGACGTGCTGCGCGCCCGCGCCGAGACGCTCGCCGCGCGGATCGGCGGCACCGTCGAGCCGTGCACGTCGACGGTCGGAGGCGGCGCGATGCCGACCGCCGAGCTGCCTTCGTTCGCCGTGACGCTCGCGGGTACGGCCGACCAGATCGAGCAGAAGCTGCGCGCCGGCGGGGTCATCGCCCGGGTCGCCGACGGCAAGGTCTGGCTCGACGTCCGCACGATCGCCGACGACGAGATCGAGACCATCGCGCGGGTCTTCGGCTAGCCACCGGCTTTTGGTAGGGTGCCCGTCATGACTCCTCGGGTGGTCGCCATCGCCGGCGGCAAGGGCGGCGTCGGCAAGAGCCTGGTCGCGGCGAACGTCGGCATCTTCCTGGCGACGCTCGGCAAGCGCGTGATCCTCGTCGACGCCGCGTTCGGCGCGCCGAACCTCCACATCTTCGCCGGCGTGCCGCGCCCGTCGCGCACGCTCTCCGAGGCACTCGCCGCGGATGCCCCGTCGCTCGCCGACCTCGCGGTCGCGACGCACGTGCCCGGCGTGCGGCTCGTCGGCGGCGTCTACGATCCGGACTGGATCGCGAACCCGGGCCCCGCGCAGGTCACGGTGCTCGCCGAGCAGCTGCGCTCGCTGCCCGCGGACTGGGTCGTCGTCGATCTGGCCCCCGGCACCGCGAGCTCGACGCTCGAGCTGTTCCTCGAGGCCGATATCCAGCTGCTCGTCGGCGTGCCCGACCCGACGTCGATCGAGCTGATGCACCGGTTCGTGCGCGCCGCGTTCTTGCACCGGCTCGCGAAGCGCGGCCTCGGTCACCTCGCGACGGGCGTGCCGTCGCACCCGTACGAAGGCGGCATGCCGGGCGCGCTCGACATCTACCTCGCCGCCGTCGCGGCGCAGGCGCCCGAAGTCGAGGATCTGCGCGAGGCGATCCTCGGCTTCTCGCCGCACCTCGTGATCAACTCGGCGCGCAGCAAGAGCGACATGGAGCTCGGTCGCGCGGTGTCGTCGGCCGCCCGCCGCCGGCTCGGTACCCCGCTGCGCTACCTCGGGCACCTCGAGTACGACGAGGCGGTGTGGGCCTCGACGCGGCGCCGCCGCCCGCTGCTGATCGAGCACCCCGAGACGCGCATCGCGAAGTGCTTCGAGCGCGTCGCGCGCGGCCTGATGGCCGTCCGCCCGCCCGACACGAGCGGCGACGTGCTCCCCAGCGACTCGCACTACGAGCTGCTCGAGGTCCCGCCGACCGCGAGCTTCGAGGACATCCGCCGCGCGAACCGGCGCATTCGCGACGTCTACGGAGCCGAGTCGATCGCGGTCAGCGGCCTCTACGATCCGGCCGCGCTCGAGGCCGTGCACCGCCGCCTCGACCTCGCCTACACGACGCTGATGGACGCCGCGAAGCGCAAGGACTACGACCTCGACCTGTTCCCCGACGGCGTGCCGATGCCGGTCTCGCACCCACCGTCGAGCGAGCACGTCGTGCCGCCGCGCCCGCCCGCGAAGGGCGAGGATCCGGCGACGCTCGTCGTGCGCCCGCCGATGCCCGAGCTCTCGCCCGCTACCTCGTTCTCCGGCCCGCTGCTGCGCCAGATCCGCGAGGCGGTGGGCGTCGAGCTGCGCGAGATCGCCGAGCGCTCGAAGATCGGCATGGCCTACCTGCAGGCGCTCGAGGGCGAGGTCTGGCACAAGCTCCCGGCGCCGGTGTACGTGCGTGGGTTCCTCGCGGAGTACGCGCGCGCACTCGGTCTCGACGCCGATCGCGTCAAGCAGACGTACCTCGACCGCTATCGCGCGGCGCGCGGCCACGTGCCCGATGCCGACGACGAGGCCGCCAAGCCTTGACCCCGTAGCACGCCGACGCCTACGATCGTCGCATGGCCACCCTCATCGACAACCCGAAGCGTGCTCGTCAGCTCGCGCGCGCGATCGCGTCCGACCTGACCCTCTATCACGAGCCGAAGATCCTCGAGGGCATCGCGAACGACAACCTGTTCGAGGTGATGGCCGACGAGATCAAGGAAGGCCAGGAGCTGTTCAAGAGCCGCGTGACCGAGGAGATCTTCGGCCAGGGCATCTACGATCGCGCCATCGTCGACGTGCTGATCAAGTCCAAGGGGCACGTCAAATCGAAGATCTGGTAACGGACGAGGCCGATGACGAGCTGTACACGCTCGTCGTCGACGCCACGCAGGCCGGTGGCCGCCTCGACGCGGTGATCGCGGCCGCGATCGAATCGCTGTCGCGCGCTCAGGTGCAGCGGCTGATCGAAGAAGGCCACGTCACGCTGGCCGGCACGGTCGCGTCGAAGGCCGGCGCGAAGGTGCGGCTCGGCGATCCGATCGAGGTCGCGGTCCCCGCGCCCGAGCCGCTCGAGGTGCTGCCCGAGCCCATTCCGCTGGTCGTGCTGTTCGAGGACGCCGACCTGATCGTCGTCGACAAGCCGGCCGGCCTCGTCGTGCATCCCGCCGCCGGTCACGCGACGGGCACGCTCGTCAACGCGCTCTTGCACCACTGCAAGGACCTCTCCGGCATCGGCGGCGTGCTCCGGCCTGGCATCGTCCACCGTCTCGACAAGGACACGAGCGGCGTGATGGTCGCCGCGAAGTCCGAGCGCGCGCACGCCGCGTTGACGGCCGCGTTCGCCGCGAAGTCGCGCGGCGAGGCCGGCGCACTCGACCGCACGTACCTCGCGATCACGTCGCCCGCGCCGCCGCTCAAGGCAGGCACACTGCGCACGCTGCACAATCGCCACCCGGTCGATCGCAAGCGGTTCTCGTCGAAGGTCGCCTCCGGCAAGCCCGCGGTCACGCACTACGAGATCGTCGAGAAGCTGCGCGGTGGTGACGCTGCGCTCGTCCGCTTCCGCCTCGAGACCGGCCGCACGCACCAGATCCGCGTGCACGCCGCCGATCACGGCTGGGCGCTCGTCGGCGATCCGGTCTACGGCCACAAGCCGCGCACGCCGGCGCTCGCGGAGGTCGCCCGCGCGCTCGGCCGCCAGGCGCTGCACGCCGCGACGCTCGCGTTCGATCATCCGGCGACCGGCGAGCACCTGCGCTTCGAGTCGCCGCTGCCGCCCGACATGCAGGGCGCGCTCGCCGCGCTGCGCAGCTAGCGGGCGCACCCAGCGAACCCACGCGCGCGTGCGGTGCGCTAGCGGCTGCTGCCCCAGGCCGCGAGGATGATCAGCGCGATGATGATGCCGACGGGAATCGGCCCGTAGTGGATGCCGACCCACCGCGAGTAGCCCCACTTCCACTCGGTCGCGGGCGGGGCGGCCGGTGGCTGCGTGTTGCCGTAGCCCATCGGCACGTTCGGCGGATAGCCGTAGCCTTGCTGCGGCGGGTACGGCTGCTGCGGCGCGCCTCCGTAGGGCAGCTGGCCGCCGGGTGGTTGTGCATAGCCTTGCGGCGGCTGCGCGTAGCCCATCGGGGCTTGCTGCTGCTGGCCGTACGGCATCTGCGGTGCCGCGGCGACCGGGCGTCCACACTTGCCGCATCCCGCGGCGTTCGGCGCGAGCTGCGCGCCGCAATACATGCACGTCGACATCCGTCCCTCCTCGCCGACGAGCTTACACGGGAGTCAGCCCGGGTCGCGCGTCTCAGTCCGTCTCGAGGCCGTACTGGCGCAGCTTCTTCCACAGCGTCGTGCGGTTGATGCCGAGCATCTGCGCGGCCTTCGTCTTCTGGCCCTCGCAGAGCTCGAGGACCTTGAGGATGTGCGCGCGCTCGAGCTCGTCGAGCGTGGGGACGTGGTCGCCGGAGAACGTCGCGAACGAGGCGGTCGCGGCGGCACGCGGGCCGGCGACGTCGGAGACGTCGAGCACGTCGCCGGCGGCGAGGATGACGGCGCGCTCGATCGTGTTCTCGAGCTCGCGCACGTTGCCGGGCCAGGCTTGCGCGGCGAGGTGGGCGAGGGCGGCGTCCGTGAACGACACGCGGCCGCGCTCGGCGCGCAGCGCGGCTTGCTCGGCGAAGTGCTTCGCGAGCAGCGGGATGTCGCCGGGGCGGTCGCGCAGGCGCGGGACCTCGATCGTGATCACGGCGAGCCGGTAGAAGAGGTCCTCGCGGAACGCGCCGGCCGCGATCTGATCCTGGAGCGTGCGGTTCGTCGCGGCGATCACGCGCGCGTCGACGCGGATCGCGGCCGTGCCGCCGACCGGCTTGACCTCGCCGTCCTGCAGCGCGCGCAGCAGCTTGGGCTGGAGGTCGAGCGGGAGCTCGCCGATCTCGTCGAGGAAGAGCGTGCCGCCGTCGGCCGCGACGAACAGGCCGCGCTTGGATGTATCGGCGCCCGTGAACGCGCCGCGGACGTGGCCGAACAGCTCGCTGTCGAGCAGCGTGCCGACGAGCGCACCGCAGTTGACCGGCACGAAAGGTCCGCCCGCGCGCCGGCCGGCGAAGTGCAATGCGCGCGCGACGAGCTCCTTGCCCGTGCCGCTCTCGCCGGTGATCAGCACGGTCGCGTCGGACTGCGCGACCTTGTCGATCGTCGCGCGCATCTGCTGCATCGGCGCGGACTCGCCGATCATCGAGCCGTAGGCGAGGCGCTTGGTCAGCTCGCCGTGCTTGCGCTTGAGCTCGTCCTCGTCGAGCGCGCGCTGGACGACGAGGCGAAGCTCGTCGGGCGAGAACGGCTTGCCGATGTAGTCGCGCGCGCCGAGCTTCATGCCGCGCACGGCGGTGTCGATCGACGGGTACGCGGTGATCAGGAGCACCGCGGGCGGCTGCTCGCCGGCGAGCAGCTTCGGCAGGATCGAGACACCGTCCTGGTCGGGCAGGTTGATGTCGCACAGGACGAGGTCGAAGCGCCGGCGCTGCACGGCGGCGAGCGCGCCCGCCGCCGAGTCGACCGTCTCGACCTCGTGACCGGAGCGACCGAGGACGTCCGAGCAGAGCGCGCGGATGCCGCGCTCGTCGTCGACCACGAGGATGTTGCTCACGGCTCCTCGTTATCACGATGTTCGATGATGCGCGCGCGGGGGAGCTTGCTTCGTTTCCACGGCTTGGCGAGCCAGACGAGGAGGACCAGGACGAGCCCGATCGGGATCGTCGAGGCGATGACGCCCGGGATGCCGCCGTCCTGCGCCGGGTGGTGCTGGGTGGTCGTCGTGGGAGGGGTCACGCTACCGGGATTGTGACCCGGAATTCGGCTCCGCGTCCGTCGGCTGGCTCACCGACCTCGATCGTCCCCCCGGCGACCGCTACGAGATGCTTGCACACGGCCAGGCCGAGCCCGGTTCCGGTTCCGGGCGCCTTCGTCGTGAAGAACGGGTCGAACACGCGCGCGCGATCGGCGGGCGGGATGCCGGGGCCGTCGTCGGCGACCGTGATGATCGTCGCGATGTCACCGGGCCCGGGGCGGGTCGCGATCGCGATGTGGGTGGCGCCCGCCTGCGCGGCGTTCTGCACCAGGTTGACGAGCACCTGCTGCAGCGCGTGCGCCTCGATCGAGACCGGGCGCTGCGGCGCCACGTCGGCGACGAGCGCGGCCCTCGCCTTGCGCAGCTGCGGCGCGACGAGCGCGGCGACGTGCCGCACGACCGCACTCGGCTCCGAGCTGCCGAGCGCGATGCTGCCGGTCGCGGGCTGGGTCGCGGGCTCGCTCTGGCGCGGCGCGCGCGCGTACTCGAGCAGCCCGCCGATGATCTTCTTCATCCGCTCCGCCTCGTCGGCGATGAGCTCGAGCGCGTTGCGATCCGGGTGGCCCTCCGGCTTGTCCTCGAGCAGCAGCTTCGCGTAGCCGAGCACGGTCGTCAGCGGGTTGTTGATCTCGTGCGCGACCTGCGCGCTCATCACGCCGACGCTCGCGAGCCGGTCGCCGCGCGCGAGCGCCGCCGCGAGCTCGGCACGCTCCGCGATGCGCTTCGCCATCTCGTCGATCGCCTTCGCGAGCTCGCCGATCTCGCCGGGGCCGTGCACGGGCGGGCCTTCGGTCGCGTGCCCGGCCGCGATCGCATCGGCGCGGCGTGCGAGGTCGCCCAGGGGCCGGGTCAGCCGCGTCGCGAAGTACGCGCCGAACGCGAGCGCGAGCGCCAGGGCGACGAGGCCGATGATCAGCGTGTCGCGCGTCGTCGTGCGCGCGAGCGCGTACGCCTGGTCCTCGGGCTGCTGGTGGATGATCGCCCAGCGCACGCCGCGCAGCGACTGGTAGCTCGACAGGTTGCGGTACACGCTGACCATGCCGTTGCTCGACAGCGTGCCCTCGACCGTCGAGGCGAGCGCGCGATCGACGACCGGATCCTTGCCGGCGAGCGAGGTCGGCGACGGCCAGGCCATGTCGCTGGTCGCGACGGGCACGCCGGCGCCGTCGACGACGAGCACGCGCGCGCCGGGCCCGAGCCGCGCGGCCGCGATGACGTCGTGCACGAACCCGAGGTCGAGCGCCGCGACGACGACGCCGATGAGCTCCCCCGTGCGCGAGCGCGCCTGCACGACGAGGTGCACGAGCGGCCGCTCGTCGACGAACACCGCATCGCCGATGTAGCCGCCGAAGCTGTGCGAGCCGATGTCGACGCCCGCCGGCACCGGATCGCCGTCGATCAGCGCGCCATCGGGTGACAGCAGCGACAGCGTCTTGACGATCGGGACCTCGCGCCGCAGCCGCCGGAGCAGCAGCTGGCGCGCGCGCGCGTCTCCCGGCGCGTCGGCCCACGTCGCGGCCGCCAGCTCGACGGTGCGGCGGCTGTCCTGCAGCGTGCCGTCGAGCGCCGCGCCGAGCGCCCGGATGTGGGCGAGGGCGCCGCGCTGCACCTCGTCCTGCACGTCGTGGCGCGCGCGCAGGATCGCGAGCACGCCGACGATCACCGTCGGCACGACGGCTGCCAGCGACAGCACGAGCAGCACGCGCCAGCGCAGGCCCTTCATCGCTCGTTGTTCCGATCGTGCGTCAGGCGCTCCCAGCCGCGCCGCACACCGGCGATCGCCTCGTCGGCCGTCGCGTCGCCGGAGACGACCGCCGCGAGCGCGGGGTTGAGATCGTCGAACAGAAGCGGCGTCATCGGCGAGCGCGGCAGCGGCTGGGCGGCCTGCAGCGCCGCATAGATCTGCTGGACCAGCGCGGGAGACGCCGCGAGCGCGGCCTTGTGCGTCGGTACGCTCGCGAACGCGTCGGCGAAGCGCTTGCTGACGGCGACGCTCGTCAGCACGCTGGCGAGCTTCCATCCGGCGGCCGGATCGCGCGCGCACTTCGGCACGACGAGCAGCTGACCGCCGCGCGGAGCGCCCGCGAGCGACGACACGACGAGCCGTTCGCGATCGTCGAGCGCGCCGATCTGCCACGGGCCGGTGACCCAGTACGCGACGTCGTGCGAGGCCCAGCGGCGCAGCTCGTCGGGAGCTTCTTCGCCCGACGGCGGAGGCGGCGCCGCGACATCGCCGAACAGGTGACCGAACTCGGCGAGCGCGTCGGTCGCGCGCGTGTCGCCGGTCTCGCCGAGGCCGGCCGCGCCGGGCTGCAGCTCGCCGCCGTGCGCGCGGAGCCACGGCACGAACCAGTAGCCGTCGACGCGCAGGCCGAGCGGGAACTTGCGCTCCTCGTGCTTCGCGGCGCGCGCGGCCGCGACGAGGTCATGCACCGATGGCGACGCGGGCGCGGGCGCCGCCGCATCGCGCACGACGATCAGCCCGTCGATCGTCTCGGGCATCGCGACGTCGGAGACGCCGGCTTCCGGCAGCCAGTCCTCACCTTTCGGCGCCGGCTCGAGCTGCGGTGCGAGGCCGGGCAGCCAGGTCGCGTCGATGCGCATGAGGTCGGGGCAGTTCGTGCCCGCGCGCAGCATCTCGCCGATCACCTGCTGGCCGCGCGCGAACGGGGCGAGCTTGGCTTCGACGTCGATGCCTTGCTCGACCATGATCGCGTTGAACAGCTCCGTCTCGTCGGGCGAGAACGTGTGCAGGAACTTGATCGGCGTCGGCGCCGGCGCCGAGTGGCCGCATCCGATCAAGGCGAGGAGGGCGACGCAGCGCACGCGGAGTTATGTATAACCCGGCCGTGCGCAGCATGACCGGATTCGGCCGCGGTGTCGCCGAGCACGCGGGGACGCGCGTCGCGGTCGACGTCCGCTCCGTCAACCATCGCTTCCTCGACCTCAAGCTTCGCGGCACGCTCGCGCCGGCGCTCGAAGAGGCGATCAGCCAGCGCGTGCGCGCGGCGATCGAGCGCGGGTCGATCTCCGTGCAGGTTCACTTCGTCCACACCGCGGGCGTCGCGAAGGTCGATCTCGCGGCCGCCGGCGCCGCGCACGTCCAGCTCGCGGAGGTCGCGCGCGCGCTCGGTCTGCCGGGCCCCGATCTCGCGCTCGTGCTCGCGCACCCCGGCGTTCTCGCGTCGCGTGGCGACGACGAGCTGCCCGATACGGTCATCCTCGCCGCCACCGACGCCGCCCTCGCGCAGCTGCAGACGATGCGCGACAGCGAAGGGACTGCGCTCGCGCGCGAGCTGACCGCGCGGCTCGGCGAGCTCTCCCGGCTGCGCGAGCAGATCGCGGCGCTCTCGCGCGAGGTGCCCGGCCAGCTCCGCGCGCGCCTCGTCGAGCGCATCGGCAAGCTCGAGGGCCTCGATCCGCAGCGCATCGCGCAGGAGGTCGCGCTGCTCGCCGACCGCGCCGATGTCACCGAGGAGCTCGTGCGGCTCGCGAGCCACCTCGAGCAGGCGAGGGCGCTCGTCGCCGGGCCCGGCTCGGTCGGCCGCCGCCTCGACTTCCTCGTGCAGGAGCTCGGGCGCGAGCTCAACACGATCGGGAGCAAATCCGCGCTCGCGGAGATCACCGCGCTCGTCGTCGAGGGTAAAGCGGTGCTCGAGAAAGTCCGCGAACAGGTCCAGAACGTGGAATGATGGCGCCCGTGTCTCGCGGAGTACTGGTCATCGTGTCGTCGCCCTCGGGCGCCGGCAAGACGACGCTGACGCGGCGGCTGCTCGCGGAGTTCCCGAATCAGCTCGAGTTCTCCGTGTCCTACACGACGCGCCCGATGCGGCCCGGCGAGGTCGATGGCCGCGACTACTGGTTCGTCACGCCGGATGTGTTCCAGGGCATGGTCGAGCGGCACGAGTTCGCGGAGTGGGCGTACGTGCACCAGAACCGGTACGGTACGGCGCGTGCGCCGATCGATACGGCGCTCGGCTCGGGCCGCGACGTGATCTTCGATGTCGACTGGCAGGGCGGTAAGGCGCTGTCGGCGCAGTGGCCCCGAGATTCTCTGAAGATCTTCATCCTCCCGCCGGATGTCGATGCGCTCGAGCGTCGCCTGCGACAGCGCGCGACCGACTCGGCGGATGTGATCGAGCGCCGCGTGCGTAAGGCCAAGGAAGAACTGGAGCACTACCCGGAGTACGAGCACCTGATCGTCAACGACGATCTCGAGCGCGCGTACGCACTCTTGCGCGCGACGTACCTCACACGTCGGTACGGCATCGTGGATCGTCCTGACGTTCCCTACCCGCTGGCAGATCTTGCGAGGCTCGTGGTCGCGAACGATGTCGCACTCGAGCACGCGAAGAAGCTCGTCGATCGGTAGTTGACGGCGACGAGGCATCGAGCCACGCTGAGGTATGGTCGGCGCGCGGCTCGTTTTGGCGGTGCTCGCGGTCACGGGGTGCACCGCGAGGTTTCACGGCTCCGCTGTTCAACCGAATCCGGTGAAGGAGCCAGCGGACACGCTCCGCAAGTCGGAGACGATCCGCATCGTGACCGGCGACATGGAGCTCAACAAGCCGGTGTCGAACGGCTGCAACGGCTCGTCGGACTGCAACGCGACGACGTATCACAACGAGCACTACCCGCTGATCAACACGGCGAGCTTCACGCTCGTGTCGCGCGATCGGTTGCGGTTCCACGTGCAGGTCGATCACAAGTGGATGGAGTACGCCGACCTCAAGACGTGGGACGTCGAGCTCGTCGATGATCAAGGGCGTCACTGGCGGCCCGAGTCGGTCGAGCACACGCGCGTCAAGCTGCTCACGCAGATGTGGGACTGGGAGCAGCGCACGGCGGTGTGCAGCTCGCAGGGTCGTGACGGCAAGGGCGACTGCATCCAGACGGTCGGGTTCGCCGACGACGGCTGGAAGCGCCGCCAGCCGCTCGGCGCGCTCAGCGTCTACCGCGGCAACGCCGACTTCGTGTTCTACCAGCGCGACCTGTTCAACCCGCGCATGAAGTGGCTGAAGCTCCTGGTCAAACGGTCGGGTGAAGTCTTCGAATTTACCTGGCGTTTCGAGGACCCGGTCGCGTCCGAGTAGCCCGCCGCGTGCTACCCTGGTCAGGGTCGTACGCAGCTGTGATGCACCAGCTCGATCAGATTCTTTCAGAGGTCGCCGGCTACTATCCGAACGCAGACCTGGCCCTGATCCGCCGTGCGTACCAGTTCGCGGCCGCCGCCCACGACGGTCAGACCCGCAAGTCGGGTGACCCGTACGTCACGCACCCGCTGGCCGTCGCGCAGGTGATCGCCGAGCTCAAGCTCGATGTCGCGAGCGTGTGCGCGGGCCTCTTGCACGACTGCGTCGAGGACACGTCGGCGACGATCGAGCAACTCGGCGAGCAGTTCGGCAAGGAGGTCGCGTTCCTCGTCGACGGCGTCACCAAGCTCGGCAAGCTGCCGTACTCGACGCGCGAGGAGCAGCAGGCGGAGAACTTCCGCAAGATGCTGCTGGCGATGGCGCGCGATATCCGCGTCATCCTCGTCAAGCTGTGCGACCGCCTCGACAACATGCGGTCGCTCAATCACCTCCCGCCGGAGAAGCAGGAGCGCATCGCCGCCGAGACGATGCAGATCTACGCGCCGCTCGCGAACCGGCTCGGTATCCAGTGGATCAAGGTCGAGCTCGAGGACCTCGCGTTCAAGTACCTCTACGGCGGCGAGTACGAGCAGCTCGCGACGGAGATCGCGAAGACGCGCGCGGAGCGCCTCGAGTACATCCACTCCGTCGAGAAGCTGATCCAGAAGGAGATGTCCGACAACGGCGTCCCCTGCGAGGTGATGGGCCGCGCCAAGCACCTCTGGTCCATCTACCAGAAGATGAAGCGCACGCAGCGCCCGTTCGCCGAGATCCACGATGCGATCGGCTTCCGCGTGATCACCGATACGCAGATGCACTGCTATCAGGCGCTCGGCGTCGCGCACCAGACGTGGACCCCGATCCCGGGCCGCTTCAAGGACTACATCGCGCTGCCGAAGCCGAACCTCTACCAGTCGCTGCACACGGCCGTGATCGGCCCCAAGGGCGAGCGCATCGAGATCCAGATCCGCACGACGGAGATGAACCTCGTCGCGGAGCACGGCGTCGCCGCGCACTGGAAGTACAAGGAGGGCAGGCCGGTCGCGCTCGAGGACGACAAGAAGTTCGCGTGGCTGCGCCAGCTCATGGAGTCGCAGAAGGAGCTGCGGGATCCCACCGAGTTCCTCGAGAGCGTCAAGATCGACCTGTTCGGCGACGAGGTCTACGTGTTCACGCCGCAGGGCGACGTGAAGGCGCTGCCGAAGGGCAGCTGCCCGATCGACTTCGCGTACTCCGTGCACTCGAACATCGGCGACCACTGCTCGGGCGCGCGCGTCAATGGGATGATCGTCCCGCTGCGGTACCAGCTCCGCAACGGCGACACGATCGAGATCATCACGTCGCCGAACCAGAAGCCGAACAAGGACTGGCTCAAGCTCGTCAAGACGGCGCGCGCGCGCACGAAGATCCGCTGGCTGCTGCGCCAGGAGCAGCGCGACAAGGCCGTCGCGCTCGGCACCGACCTCGTCGACAAGGCGCTGCGCAAGCACGACACGACGATCAACCGCGCCCAGAAGGAGCTCGCGCACGCCGCGAAGGAGCTCAAGCTGCAGACCGTCGACGAGATGATCGTCCAGGTCGGCTACGGCAAGATCACGGCGCACCAGGTGCTCGAGAAGGCGCTGCCGTCGCTCAAGAAGGCCGACGAGGCCCCCGCGAAGACCGAGTCGATGCTCAAGACGCTGCTGCGCAAGGTCACGCGCCGCACGTCCTCGTCGGGCATCAAGGTCGCCGGCGAGGAGGACATCCTCGTGCGCTTCGCGAAGTGCTGCTCGCCGCTGCCGGGCGATCCGATCGTCGGCTTCATCACGCGCGGCCGCGGCGTCACCGTGCACCGCCGCGACTGCGACAAGGGCCTCGATCTCGATCCCGAGCGACGCATCGACGTCGAGTGGGACGGACTGTCGAAGGCGCAGCACGAGGTCGCGATCCAGGTCCTGTGCGCCGACAAGCCCGGCCTGCTCGCGCACATCTCCCAGTCGTTCACCGACCAGGGCGTCAACATCTCGCAGGCGCACTGCCGTGCGACGGAGGACGGCCGCGCGGTCAACACGTTCCACGCGCTCGTCAAAGACCTCGATCAGCTCAAGAGCGTGATCAGGTCGCTCTCACGCATCAAGGGCGTGTTCTCGGTCGACCGCGTCTCGGCAGACCCGAACTGACCTCAGTTTGGCGTACGCTCGGAGCGTGCCCGGACTTCTCGTCTTCGCGATGACGTATTCGGTCGGTGCGGCCCAGATGTACACCTCGCCGTGCAAGCTGGCGGCGGCGGTGCAGCTCCAGCCCGGCGATGTGATCGAGGTTGCCGCCGGTACGTACACCGATGCGTGCCAGCTGACGGCGTCGGGGACCGCGGCGCAGCCGATCACGGTGCGTGCGGCGGCGGGGGCGCGGCCCGTCTTCGACGCGACGGGACTCGACCTCAGCGGCAGCGGCTCGGTGCCGCGCGCGATCTTCCAGCTCAACAACGCGAGCTACTGGGTCTTCGAGAACCTCGAGCTGATGCACGCCGCGAACGCCAGCAACAACGGCGCCGCCTTCCGCGTGACGGCCGGCGGGCACGACCTCACCGTGCGCAGCTGCTCGATCCACGACAACCAGGACGGCGCGATGTCCGACGGCCCCTCGACGATCACGCTCGAGGCGAACGAGATCTTCCACAACGGCGCGAACGACGGCCAGAGCCACAACCTGTACCTGCAAGGCGACACCGTACGCCTCGTCGGCAACTACATCCACGACTCCGTCGGCGGCCAGAACGTCAAGCTGCGCACGCGCTACGTCGAGCTCGTCGCGAACGTGATCGAGAATGCCGGCAACTACGAGATCGATCTGATCCAGGGCCCGTACACGGCGATGCCGAACGCGAACGCGGTGCTGATCGGCAACGTGATCGTGCGTGCCACGCAGGCCGACAACAACTCGCAGACGATCCTGTTCGGCACCGACAACCCGAACGACACGACGCCGAGCCGCAACGGCGCCCTCTACGCGATCAACAACACGTTCGTGCTGCGCAACGCGAGCAACCGGCTGTTCCACGTGCTGACGAGCGCGTCACCGCCCGCCGCGACGCACGTCTACCTCTACAACAACATCGTCCACGCCACCGTCGCCGGCACGCAGCTGACGTCCGACGCGACGACCGAGGGCTACACGACCGGCTCGACGAACTTCATCACGACGGGCGTCGGTGGCGTGCCCGCCGCGCTGACCGGTACGATCACCGGCACCGATCCGGGCTTCTCGGGCAGCGGCGACTACCATCTCGCGGCCGCCTCGCCCGCGATCGACGCGGCGGACTCGACCGTGATGTACGCCGACGGCAGCGGCACGATGCAAGACGGCCGGCCTGCGCTCGAGCCGACGCCGCCGATCGGCAGCGAGCCGCGTTACATCGTCGAGCGCGGCATCGACCTCGGCGCGTTCGAGGTCGGCAACGCGCCGCCCAACGACATCGGCGACGTCGTGTACGGCGACGATGCCGGCACCGTCACGGGCGGCAAGTCGGGCGGCTGCTGCGATGCGGGAGGCGGCGGCGGTGCGGGCGCGGGTCTGCTCGCGCTGCTCGTCGGCACGGCGCTCGGCCGGCGCCGCCGCGTCACCGCCTAGGCAGCCCGGCAGCGCGACCGTCTCACTGCATCGGGCAGGTGCCGTCGGCGGTCGGCGCGAGGCACGCGCCCTCGGCGTCGCACTGCCAGCCGCTCTCGCACTGACCCGCGCTGAAGCCGTAGTCGTGGCAGTAGTACTGGCACTGCGCCTGCGACGGCGCCGAGCCGCCGTTCGGATCCGGCAGCTGGCTGACGACGTACGCCGTGCCGTAGTCCTCGATGTACTTCTCGCTGATCCAGCCGTAGCCGGCGGCCTCGCTGTTCTGGTCGCCGAACACCGCCGTGCCCCAGCTGTTCTTGAACAGGTAGAAGCCCTTCTGCATGACGGGCTGGCCGTTCGCGTCGACGACGAGCTTGCCGTCCTTGTCGACAGCCTGGACCTCCATGTTGTCGTCCCAGCCGACGATCAGGATGCCGTGGCCGGCGCGCTCCTTGTGGCTCTCCGTGATGTCATCGGCGTTCGGGTAGCGAACGATGCCCTTGTGCATCCACTGGCGATCGATCGGCAGCGTCGACGCGCCGTGATTCCACGCCTGGTAGAAGAAGTCGATGCCGACGCCGACGGCCGTGTGCTCGCCCGTGATGTGCGCCTTGATGTCGGTCGTGTTGATGAAGTGACCGGCGGGCAAGAACCACTTCTTGGCGTTCTTTGCCGAGTCGGGCGGATCGCCCTGCGTCCAGCACTTCGCCGGCAGCTGCTGGGTCTCCGTCCCGTCGGGCTTGCAGTCCGGATCGTCGGCCGCGGTCCACTGCGTGCCGCGATACGGATCATCGGCCTCGGTCACGATGCCGAACTGGTGAATCGCCTGGACGTTGTCGGAGATGTTGCTGCCCTCGCTGTTGGGCAGGCTCATCAGCTGCGACTTCACGGCCCACTGCAGGTACTGCTCGGAGAACGACGGGTTCGTCGCGCCGGCCTTGATGTAGAGGTTCTCCATCAGCGCCGTCGTCGTGAAGATCGTGCAGACGCCGCGCCGGTTCTGGTCCTTCACCGGCGACTGATCCTTCAGCAGCTCGGTCGACCTCGCCGGGTACGTCGCATCGGCCTTGCCGATGTCGGGCAGCGAGCCGTTCGTCGGCGCGCCCTTGAAGACGTGCTCGTACGGCGACAGCGGGAAGTCCGCGTCGCCCGCGGGCTCGGTCTGAGCACAGGCGGCAGCGGTGGTGGCCAGGAGGGTGGCAGCGAGCAGGCGCATTGCTTGGAGCACCAAGCAAACACCGGTCCGCCGCAAGCCAGCGAATTCGCGTGTGCGATCGCTGGCAGGCGCGCTAGCCGGCTAGGGCGTCATCAGCCGCTGCCGGCGAGCGACGCTCAGCGCTTCGGGGCCGGCTTGCCGGGCTCGCCGAGACCGGCAAACAGCTCGGACTTCGACGCGGTCGACTTCCGGGCGAGCTTGTTCTTGCGGCGGCGGCCGGCCTTTTCGTGCTTGTTCTTACGCTTGACGGTGGTCGCTTTGGTGTTCGAGGCCATGGCAGGATCCTTTGCGGGGCGAGCGGAGGTTTCTAGCGCAGGGTGGTGCCGAGTTGCAATCCCCGGGGTATGCCCATACGATTCGCATGATTAGGGGAATTAGGCGATGAAGCTCTGCCCGAAGTGTCAGAAGCAGTTCAGCGACGACGCGAACTTCTGTCCCGTCGACGCTGCCCGCCTCGTGCCCCTGGAGGCCCAGGCCGCGGCGACCGATTCATTGACGAGCCGGTTCGAGCTCGGCGCGAGGATCGGCGGTGGCAGGACCGGCGCGGTCCACCGGGCGACCGACAAGACGACCGGCAAGGCGTGTGTCGTCAAGCTCGTGGCGCCGGCCGTCGTCGCGCTCCCGGGCGTCGCGCAGCGGCTCGAGCGCGAGCTCAAGCAGCTCGAGCGCGTGCAGAGCGCGGGCGTCGCGCACGTCATCGCGAGCGGCAAGCGTGGCGAGGAGACGTGGGTCGCGATGGAGCTGAGCGAAGGCGCGCAGACGCTCGCCGAGGCGATCGGTGCGCGTGGTCCGATCGCGCTCGACCAGGCCGCGCATCTGATCGAGGTCGTCGGCGAGGCGCTGATCGAGGCCGCGCAGGTCGGCGTCGTGCATCGCGACCTCGCGCCGAAGAACGTGCTGTTCGGCGGGCCGGCGGATGACGTCAAGCTGATCAACTTCTCGCTGCCCGTTCCGACGAGCGACAAGGTCCCGGGCGTGCCCGAGTTCGTCGCGCCGGAGCAGGTCGACGGCCGCCCCGTCGATCAGCGCAGCAACCTGTACTCGCTCGGCGCGCTCTATTACTTCGTGCTGACCGGCGCGCCGCCGTTCGTCGGCCACGCCGACGAGGTCCACAAGCTCCACCAGACCGGCACGATCAAGCCGCCGTCGCAGCTCGCGAACGTTCCCGCTCCGATCGAGGCCGTGATCATGCGCGCGCTCGACCGCAGCCCGACGAAGCGCTTCTTGACGGTGCGCCAGTTCGTCGACGAGGTCGGCCGCGTCGGTCACAGCGAGGTGATCGAGCTGAAGAACACGATGGGAGCGGGCAAGGCCGGCCGTCCCAAGGGCGAGCTCGTGCAGACGCTGATGGGTATCAGCAAGGGCGGCGGGATGCCGGCCGTCGCGGCGCCTGCGCCTGCGAAGTCGCAGGTCGGAGTGCAGACCGTGATGGGCATGCCGTCGCCGGCGCACGCGCCCGCACCGGTCGCGTCGGCCGGCATGGCCGCGTCCGTCGCGGCGCCGCCCGTCGCGATGAACCCGCTGACGCCGCCGGGCATCGAGCCGCTGACCAAGCCGGCCGCCGCGGCCACGGTCGTCGGTGCGCCCGCCGCTTCCGCCGCGCCCGCCGCGCCATCGCCGTGGGCGCCGCCCGCGAACGTCGCGTCCGCGCCGACCGCCGCCACGCCGGCCGCACCCGCCGTCGCCGCGCCGGTGATGCCGGCCGCGCCGGTGATGCCGGCCGCGCCGGTGATGCCGGCCGCGCCGGTGATGCCGGCCGCGCCGCAGGTCCCCGCCGCACCGCAGGTCGCGGGGCAGGCCGCGGGCAAGAAGAAGCCGGCCGAGGAAGCCGGTGCCAAGGGCAAGTTCCGCGAGACGATGTGGTTCAAGAAGGGCGACCTCGACGCGCAAGCGGCGGTCGCCGCGGCCGAGGAGCGCGCGCGCACGGGCAAGGATGTCGCGACCGACAAGGCCGACTCGCTGCCGATCGACGAGCGCTACAAGGACGACGGCTCGATCTCGCGCGCCGACAAGGACAAGTACTCGTTGCGCACCGGCGCGACGATGATGATGAGCACGGTCAAGGGCGGGACGGGCGCGAGCCAGAGCTTGAACAAGGTCGACGAGGACGTGCTCGTCGGCGAGATGAAGAAGGGCCGCACCTGGGTGATCCTCGCGATCCTGGGCGCGCTCGTCGCGATCGGCCTGATCATCGCGATGATCGCGCGTTGATCCAGTCGGCGACGTCGGTGATGACCTGCTCGTCGACGTGCGCCGGCTTCTCGTACTCGGCCGGCGAGCTCGGGCCTTCGCCCGCCGTCAGCAAGTGCGTGAGCTTCGGCCACACGACGAGCTTGTCGCCCTTCTTGCCGGCGAGCGCCTTCTGCCACGCCGGGAAGTCCTTCGTCGGGCTGACCTGGTAGTCGCGCCCACCCTGGCCGACGAAGATCGGCAGCTTCAGCGAGGCCGCGAGCTTCGGCGCGTCGTACTTCGCGAGGTCCTTCCAGTACGACGCCGGCGTGAACAGGTGCTCCTCGCCCGGCTGGGGCGCGGCGCCGGCCTGCAGCTCGTGGATGCGCTTGGCATCGGCCTTCGCGTCGTCGATCTGCTTCTGCTCGTCGGCGGAGACGGTGCCGTCGAGGTTCGCGAGGTACGTCAGCTGATCGACGACGATGTCGGCGAGGTCGCGCGCCGGGCCGGAGAGGATGATGAGGCCGGCGATCTCCTTCGTGTGCTGCGCGATCCGCGGCGCGACCCACGCGCCGAGCGAGTGGCCGAGCACGAACACGCGCTTGTGATCGATCTCGGGCTGCGCTGCGCACAGGTCCGCCGCGATCACCGCGTCCTTGACGGTCTCGTCGTTGACCGTGAGGTCTTTCGGCAGCGAGGCGGGCTTCGCCTTCGTGCGCTTCTCGTAGCGCAAGGTCGCGATGCCGTGCGCGGCGAGGCCGAGCGCGAGGTCGGCGAACGGCTTGATCGGGCCGACGGTCTCGTCGCGATCGTGCGGCCCCGAGCCGTGCACGAGCACGACGCACGGCCACGGTCCCTTGCCGGCGGGCACGGTCAGCGTGCCGGGCAGGTCGCCGACGGCGAGGTCGCGCGTCGTCGCGTCCTTCGCGGCGTACGGCGGCGGGCTCCACGGCTCGGTGCTCTGGTGCGGGCCGAGGTGCAGGCCGACGACCTGCTGCTTGGCGTCGAGCGCGACCACCCAGTCGAGCTGGCCGGCCTTCGCGAAGTGACACGGCACCGCGATCACCGTCGGATCGCCGGGCTTGCCGGGCAGCTTCGCGGGCGCGTCGCAGTGGTCGAGCTTGCCGAGCTGAGCCTCGACCTGCGCGAGCATCTTCGCCATGTCGGCCTCGGGCAGGGCCGCCGCGACCTCGGGCGAGAGCATCGGCCGGAGCTCGGCGAGCTTGCCCGCGAACAGATCGTCGACGACGAGCTTCGCGCGCGCCTCCGGCGTGGCCTCGGCGGGCTTTGGCGGCGCCGCATCGGGCAGCGGCGCCTTGGGCACCGGCGGCGGAGGGACCGGAGTGGGCTTCGTGCCGCACGCGGCGGCGGCGAACAACGCGAGCACGCGCTTCATGCGCGCGACGCTATCACCTGTGCGGCTAGCGATCGAAGTCGTGCGCCGGGCCGACGCGGATCAGCTTGCCGTCGGGGTGATAGCGATACCAGAGGCCCTGCGCCGCGAGCACCGCCTCGAACGCGTGGTTCCACGGCACGTGCGCGAGCCGGATCGTCACCTTGCCGTCGATGCCCTCCGGCACGACGAGGTTGTAGCTCGTGCCGCTCGCCTTCGCGATCACGACGAGCACGTCGCGCAGCTTCGCGTCCTTGAAGTCGAGATCGACGGAGCCGCCTGGCGGGAGCTCGTTGCTCCCCGGCATCGCCAGCTCGACGTCGTGCGCGGGCGCGATCCGCACGAGCTTGCTCGTCGGGTCGTACGTGTAGCCGAGCCCCTGCGCCTCGAGCACCGTGCTGAACACGTCGTCGCACGGCGCGTCCTTCACGTCGACCGTGATCGGCACGTCGATGCCCTCGGGGACGACGACGGAGAAGTCGCACGTGTTCGCCGCGAGCAGCGCGAAGTCGTGCAGCTTCGCGCGATCGAGGTGCCACGACACGTGCTTGTGCGCGCGGAGCCGGTCCGTGAACCGCTTCGGATGCGGCGGCTGCCAGTTCCAGTTCCACCGCCACGGCCGCGTATCCCACTGCGCCATCGGGAACGCGCACTGGATCGCGGAGCGCTGGCCGCCCTCGACCTCGAGGGTCACCTCGCAGCGTCCGCCGTCCGGACCGGTCAGCTCGAACCGATGAGCTCCGGCGGCGACCGAGATGTCCTGGTTCGGCGTCACCGTCATCGTGTCGCGGCCATCGATCGAGAGCTCCGCCGTGTCGGCGCCGACCATCTCGACATGCACCGTGCCGATCGGCGATGCCGGCGGTGGCGGTTCGTGGTGTGCGTGATGCGCGATCGCGAACACGCTTCCGCCGGCGGCCGCGAATCCCGCGACTGACGCGGCCGCGATCAGCGCCGTGCGCCGGTGCTTCGTCGGGAGCGCCCCGGGCGTATCGAGCGCGGCGAGCGCCGTCTTCGCGTCGGCGAACCGCTCGCGCGGATCTGCCGCCGTCAGCTTGCCGAGGAACGCGCGCAGCGCCTGCGACGCGTTGATGTCGGCCTTCGCCTGCACGAGGCGCCAGGGCTCCTGGCGCGTCATCAGGTGGAGCAGGGTCATGCCGAGCGCGTAGACGTCGGTCGTCGCGTCGACGAGGCCGGCGAGCTGCTCGATCGGCATGTAGCCGAACGTGCCGACCGTGGTCACGCCGGCGGTCGTGCCGTAGACGTGGGCGGCACCGAAGTCGACGAGCGCGATGCTTCCGTCGGCGCGCTTGACGAGGTTCGCGGGCTTGACGTCGCGATGGATCACCATCGGCGACAGCGACTGCAGATAGACGAGCACGCCGAGCACCTGGCGCGCGAGCTGCCGGATCTCCGCCTCGGTGTACCAGTGCTCGTCGAGGCGATCGAGCGACGTGCCGTCGACGAGCTCCTGCGCGAGGTAGTAGCGCGTGTGCACGCCGCTGCCTTCCTCGAACGACGCGAGGAACCGCGGGATCGCCGGGTGCTCGAGCGCGCGCAGGAACTTGGCCTCGCGCTCGAACTTCGCGAGCGCATCGGGGCCGGGCGCCTGCACGAACGCGAGCTCCTTGAGCGCGACACGGCGGCCGTCCGCATCGTGCGCGACGTACATCCGGCCGTGCGCGTTCGAGACGAGCACGCGCTCGACGGTGTAGCCGCCGGGCTTGACGGCCGCGCCGCACGCATCGCAGCGCGTACCGCGCACGAGGTCATCGCAGGCGGGGCAGAACGTCGCGCGGGCGGCGGCGTCGCGGAGCTGCTCCTCGAGGCGCGCCTCGTCGGCGAGGATCTGCGCGAGCGCGGGATCCTCGGCGATCGCGCGCTCGAGCGCGGCGACGTCGCCGTCGTATTGACCCATCACGTACAGCTCGATGTCTTCGCGGGTCGTCATTTCGCGAGCTCCTTGCGGATGTGGGCGCGCGTCTCGCACAGGATCTGACGCACGCGCTGGAGAGAGAGGCCGACCGCCTGGGCCGCGGCCTGCGCGGTGCCGCCGGGCGTGGCGTAGACGAGCCGGAACACGCGGCGCGCCTGGGGCGAGCACGTCTCGAGCGCCGCGAGCACGCGCGCGAGCTCCTCGCGGTTCGCGATCGCGCGCTCGGGATCGCCGGCCGCCGGCTCGGGGACCGCGGCGAGCACGCGCATCTCGGTGCGCGCGCGTTGATGCTCGTTGAGCGCGTAGAAGCGCGCCTGACGGATCGCCAGGCCGGGCAGCTCGAGCTCGGCGAGCTTGCCCTTCGCGTACTGCTCGATCAGGCGCGTCCAGGTCATCTGCGTCACCTCGCGCGCCCGATCGGGCGGCAGACCGAGCGCGAGCACGCTCAGGTAGACCCGGCGGTCGTGCTCGCGGATCGCGTCGTCCCAGGCAGGGGCGGCAGTCATGTGGCTAGAACAGCCCGGCCGCGAAACCATATCGACGCGCCGCTAGAAGGCGTCGACGCGCGCACGCGTGGCCCCTTCGCCGACCCCACCCGCGAGATCGATCTCGCCCTTCACGCACATCGCGGCCGCCTCGACGATCAGATCCGGATGCGGCCCCGCGACGCCGATCACCGTGACCTCCTTGGCGACGAGGTCCCCCGGCAGCGCGGGGCAGGGCGCGAGCACCGTGAGCGTGGCGCGTGGACCGGCGAGCTGCGCGGCGAGCTCGGGCGCGCCCGTCGCGAGCAGGCGCAGCGGCCGGCTGCCCATGCCCTGCGCGGCGACCGCGGCGTGGACCTCGTCGGCGCGCGGCCCGACGACCGCGCAGCCCTTCGCGAGCAGCCAGTCCGCAAACTCGCCGCTCTCCGCGACGACCGTCGGCGTGACGTCCTTCGCGCGCAGGATCTCGACGAGGAAGCGCGTCACGGGCGTCGCCCCGGTCACGACGGCGGGCTCGCGCGGCCCCAGGCCGGTGCGCGCGTACATCGTGTAGGCGAGCGCGACGTCGCCGGCGACCGCGGCCGCGGCCGGCACCGGCAGCTCGAGCCCGTCGCCGAGCGCGACGACCCAGCGCGCGTTCGCGCGGATGCGCTTGCCGAGCTCGCGCCGCTTGCCGAGCGGGCATACGGCGGCGCCGCCGCGCCGGCACACGTCGCACTGGCCGCACGGATCGAACGCGGGCACGAGCACGCGCCGGCCGAGCAGGACGGCGGAGCCCTCCGGCGCGTCGTCGACGACGCCGACCGCGGCACCCGACGGCTGCGCCGCGAGCGTCGCGATCCCGAGGAATGTCTCTGCGCCGGCGTGCTGCACGCGCGCAGGCTAGCAAAGGTCGCGCGGGTTAGGTGCGCGCGGCGTGGGGCACGTGCGCAGGCCTGCAGGCGGTTACCCGCGTGCGCTCACCAGTCTTCGCCGCGACCGCCGTTCGGGTCGGTCGGCCGCTCGGGCGCGCCGCCGATCGAGGTCTGCTCGCCTTCGCCGCCAACGCCGGTGCCGAAGCTCATCGCGAAGTCGTTGCCTTCGTTCTCGTACGCGCCCTCGTCGAGCATCGCCGCGTCGTCGACCTCGTGCACGTCGTCGTGCGTCGCGTCCATCAGCGGCGGCGGCGCCTTGGGCGGCGCGCTCGGCGGCGCGGTGCGCGGACCGGAGCCGGGCGTCGGCCCCGAGCCGGGCGTGGGACCCGAGCCCGGCTGCGTCATCTGCGGCACGGGCGTGCCGCCCGACGGCTGCTTGCCGAGCGTGCTGACCGGGAGGCCCTGCCGCGCGCGCCAGTTCGAGAGCGCCGCGACCAGATCGTCGTACGGGATCATGCTCCGACGATATCACGTGCCATGCTACGAACGGGTCGTGCCGATCAGGCTCTACACGTCGCAGGTCCTCCCACGCGAAGGATTCGTACACGGGTTTCCCGAGCGCGATGGCGGCGTGTCGACGGGAGCGCGCGCGTCGCTGAACCTCGGCAAGCGGTGGGGCGACGACGAGGCGAACGTCATGGAGAACCGGCGGCGGCTCGCGGAGGCGGCCGGCTACGATCCCGCCCAGCTGCAGGCGACGAAGCACGTGCACGGCACGGTCGTGTGGCGCGTCGGCGAGCCGGAGGTCCCGGAGTGCGACGGGCTCGTGACCGATCAGGTCGGCCCGGTGCTCGGCGCGTTCGCGGCGGACTGCATCCCGATCCTGTTCGCGGATCCGAAGGCGCGCGTGATCGGCGCGGCGCACGCGGGCTGGCGCGGCACGGTCGGGCGCGTCGCGAAGAACGTCGTCGAGCGGATGCACGAGCTGGGCAGCGACCCGCGCGAGATCCGCGTCGCGCTCGGCCCGAGCATCGGTGCGTGCTGCTTCGAGGTGGGGCCCGAGGTCGTCGAGCAGTTCCGCGAGACGTTCGGGGACGTGCGCGGGATGGTCGTGCCGGGCCCGCACAAGGACCACATCGACCTGCGCGTCGCGACGCGCGCGGTGCTCGAGCAGGCGGGCGTTCGGCCCGAGCACATCGACGACCGGCCGCCCTGCACGCGCTGCGAGGCGGATCGGTTCTTCAGCTACCGCCGGGACGGCCGCGAAGGCGGCGTACACATGGCGTTTATCGGCATGTCACAGCCGGCCTAGCTGCCTCGTCTTCAGGTCATGATGACCTGGCTGATCAAGAACCGGATCGCGGCATTCGAGAAGCGCTGGGGCTACGACGCCTCGTACCTGCGCGAGCTGCTCGCGACCGATCCCAAGGCGTTCTGGGCGTTCGCGAAGGCCGCGAAGATGGGCGAGTACCGCCGTGACGTGCCCGCGGAGCCGTACTTCGCCGCGAAGTCGATCGCCGTCATGCACGAGGACTGCGGACCGTGCACGCAGCTCGGCGTCGGGCTCGCGCTCGCCTCGGGCTGCACGCAGACCGTCATCGCGAACGTGATCGCCGGTGACGACATCGCGCTCCCCGACGACGTGCGCCTCGCCGTGCAGTTCGCGCGCGCCGTGCTCGCGCACTCCGCGGAGGCCGATCCGCTGCGCGAGACGATCGTCGCGAAGTGGGGCAAGCGCGGGCTCGCGTCGCTCGCGCTCGGCATCACGTCCGTGCGCCTCTACCCGACGCTGAAGTACGCGCTCGGCTTCGGCAAGGCGTGCACGCGCGTGACCGTCGGCGAGCGGCAGATCGTGCCGCGTCGTGTAAAGGTAGCGGCATGACCGAGGCTGTCATCGACCAGCACCGGCGGTTCCTGGTGGGATTGGCGTACCGGATGCTCGGCTCGCTCGCGGAGGCGGAGGATGTCGTGCAGGACGCGTATCTGCGCACGCGCGACGCCCAGATGGACGAGCCGCGCGCCTACCTCGCGCGCGTCGTGACGAACCTGTGTCTCGATCGGCTCAAGAGCGCACGGGCGCGCCGCGAGGAGTACGTCGGCACGTGGCTGCCCGAGCCCGTCGTCGAGGATCCGGCGGCGCCGCTCGCCGAGGATCTGTCGGTCGCACTGCTGATGGTGCTGGAGCGCCTGTCGCCGCTCGAGCGCGCGGCGTTCCTGCTGCACGACATCTTCGACATGGACTACGCCGATGTCGCGAAGACGCTCGAGCGCAGCGAGGCCGCGTGCCGGCAGCTCGCGTCGCGCGCGCGAGAGCACGTGCGCGAGGCCCGGCCGCAGGTCGCGCCGCTCGACGAGCACGCCGACCAGATCGCCGCCGCGTTCATCACGGCAGCCGCGACCGGCGACATCGCGGGGCTCGCGTCGATGCTCGCCGAGGACGCCGTGCTCTACACCGACGGCGGCGGCAAGAAGCGCGCGGCGCTCAACCCGATCTACGGCCGCGACAAGATCGCCCGCTTCTTCGACGGCGTGCGCACGAAGAACCCGCTGCCGACGCAGATCACGGCCGCGCGCATCAACGGGCTGCCCGGCTTCGTCTACCACGTGGACGGCGAGCCGGAGACGATCTCGTTCGAGCTGCGCGACGGCGCGATCGTGCGCATCTACGGCGTCCGGAACCCCGACAAGCTGCAGCACCTACTCTAGCGTGACGCCGTAGTCGGGCAGGATGTCGCCGGTCAGCGCCTCGACGACGGCCTCCGACTTGTGCCAGTCGATCATCGCCTGCGCCTTGCGCAGCTCGGCCTGACGCAGCTCCTCGAGGCGGTTGAGCACGTCGAAGTTCGTGCTCTTGCCGAGGTTGAAGCGGTCGGTCTCGATGCGGATGTTCTCATTCGCGAGATCGATCGCGCGCTGGCTGAGCACGACGCGCCGCTTCGCGAGCTCGATCCCCGCGACCGCGCGCGCGATGCCTTGCGCGTACTGCGCGCGCACGTCGAACTGGTTGACGCGGATCTTCTCGCGCGCCGTGCGCAGCTCCTTGACGCGGCCGCGCACGTCGTACTGGTGCAGCGAGCGCGAGAACGTCAGCGAGCCGTTCGCCTGCAGCTCCTTGAGGTGCACGAGGTCGCTCGCGGCATCGCCGAAGCTCGGCGACTGACCGACGGGCCCGAGCGAGAGCGCGGCGTCGAGCTGGGGCAACAGGCCGTTCTCGGCGACCTCGATGTCGATCGACGACGACTGGTCCTGCTTCGCGAGCTGCGCGAGCTCGGGGCTCGCCGCGTACGCGCGCTCGAGCAGCGCCTGCATCTGCCAGCCGCGGTCCTTGGTGTCGAGGTCGGTCGGGACGCGCAGCCCGAGGTCGCCGGGGCCGATCGGCAACCCGACGGTGCGGCGCAGCGCGATCGACGCGTTGAGCACGCCGAGCTCGCCGTTGAGCACGTCCTCCTCGCGCGTCGCGATGATCTGCTCGACGGCGGGGATCTCGGCCTGCGCGATCTTGCCGCCCTGCGCGCCGATCTGCGTGACGCGCAGGCGCTCGTGCGCGAGGTCGAGCGACGCGCGCGTGATCGCGACCTGGCGCTCGGCGAGCACGAGGTCCCAGTACGCCGAGATCACGGTCTGCATCGTGTTGATCGCGGCGAGCCGGCGCGCGAGCACGGCGGAGTCGCGGACGAGCGAGAGCTTGCGCTCCTGCGCGTTGTACAGCTCGGAGCCGCGCCCCTTGAGCAGCGGCTGCGTGATCGATCCGGAGACCGTATCGAGCCAGTCCTTCGACGAGCCGAACATCGTCGACTCGCTCTTCTGGTACTGCGACGAGACGTGGAGGTCGATCGTGCCGCCCGTCGGCAGCACGCGCGAGACATCGGCCGTCAGCCCGTACGCGCGAGACGTGTACGTCAGGCCGCTGAAGAAGCCGTGCGTCTCGCTGCCCGTCGCCTGCGCGGCGACCGTCCAGTCGTGGCGCGCGAACGTCTCGGTGATCTGCGCCTCGGCGACCGCGATGTCGATCTTCGCGCTCTGCAGCGACGGCGCCTGCCGCACCGCGAGCTGCAGCAGCTCGCCGAGCGAGATCGGCTTGGGCTCGCCGGCCCACGCGATCAGGTCCGCGTCGTCCGCGGGCGTGGCCGCCGCGCTGCCGCCGCCACCGGTGGTATCCGGCACCGCGCGCGTCCAAAGATCGGCGTGCGCCACGGCCGGCAGAGCCAGGATCAACGCGAACAGCACCCGTCGCATCGCGAGGCCACTCTGGCACAAGCGGATCGCACGCGCACCGTGCGACCGCGTGCGACGGCGCTGCGACCCGCTGCGACGTTTGTCGGTACGTCCGTGGAAATCCCGTTCGGCACCGTGTTAGCGTGCCTCCCCTAGGGATGGCCGCGACGGTCCTTCGTACGTACTGTTTCCTCGACGCGCTCCAGCCGCAGCAGGCGACGTTCATCGGCAAGACCGCGCGCGGTTTCTTGCCGGTGCCGTATCAGGCCTCGCTGTGGGTCGAGATCGCGCCGGGGATCGCGATCAACCAGGTCACCGATGCCGCCTTGAAGGCGACCAGTGTCCAGCCGGCCGTGCAGGTCGTCGAGCGCGCCTACGGCCTGCTCGAGGTGCATCACCACGACAAGGGTGAGGTGCTCAGCGCGGGCGCGACGATCCTCAAGCACCTCGGCGTCGACGAGCACCAGCGCCTCAAGCCGCGCGTGCTGACGAACCAGATCATCCGCGGCGTCGAGGCCTACCAGACGCAGATCATCAACCGCTCGTCGGCGGGCATGATGGTGCTGCCGGGGCAGTCGCTGTTCATCTTCGAGTGCGAGCCCGCCGGTTACGCGGTGCTCGCCGCGAACGAGGCCGAGAAGGCCGCGCACGTGTACCTCGTCAACGTCACGCCGTACGGCGCGTTCGGCCGTCTCTACATGGCCGGCCCCGAGGCGGAGATCGATGCGGCGGCAGCCGCGGCGACCGCCGCGCTCAACGGTGTGACGGGCAAAGAACCCGAAAAGTTCGTCGATCGATGATTGGCGCTAGGAGAAGAGAAGATGGCTGACGCTCTCGGAATGATCGAAGTGAAGGGCTTTGTCGGCATGGTCGAAGCCGCCGACGCCATGGTCAAGGCCGCGAAGGTCGAGCTCGTCGGTTACGAGAAGACCGGCGGCGGGTACGTCACCGCCGTCGTGCGCGGCGATGTCGCGGCCGTCAAGGCGGCGACCGAAGCCGGCCAGCGCGCCGCGGAGCGCGTCGGCGAGGTCGTCTCGGTCCACGTGATCCCGCGCC
The DNA here is from genome assembly GCA_964446175.1 of uncultured Kofleriaceae bacterium. Taxonomy (GTDB): domain Bacteria; phylum Myxococcota_A; class Polyangia; order Haliangiales; family Haliangiaceae; genus JABFXX01. The sequence continues at coordinate 10,008 of CAYUNM010000013.1, read as the reverse complement.
CGCACGCGAACGTCGACGCGGTGCTGCCGCTCGGCCGCGCCGGCAACGGCGGCACGAAGTAGGGACCCGTGGTCCTCGGCAAGGTCATCGGCACGCTCGTCGCGAGCCGCAAGGAGCCGACGCTCGAGGGGCTCAAGCTCCTCGTCGTTCGCGCCTGCGACGTCGACGGCAATCCGAACGGCGGGATCGCGGTCGCGGTCGATGCCGTCGGCGCTGGCATTGGCGAGGTCGTGCTGTACGCGTCGGGGAGCTCGGCGCGCCAGACGCAGGTCACGCAGAACCGTCCGGTCGACGCGACGATCATGGCGATCGTCGATCAGGTGTCGGTCGACGGCGAGGCTCGCTACACGAAGTAGCCATGGCGACGCTCGACGACCGCAAGATCGAAGAGATCGTCTCGAAGGTGCTCGAGCGGCTCGGCGGCGGGCGTCCGTCGTCGACGGCCGAGGCGCAGCGCCTGACCACGTCGCACGTGCCCGAGGCGCCCAAGCCTCGCGCGAACATTCCGCGCGGCACGAACGGCGTCTACGCCGATGCCGACGCCGCGGCGAAGGCGGCGCGCAAGGCGTTCGAGCAGAACGAGCGCACCGCCGTCCAGACGCGCGTGAAGATGGTCGAGGCGATGCGCAAGGCGGTGCTGTCGAACAACGACGCGCTGTCGCGCTACGCCGTCGAGGAGACGGGCCTCGGCCGCTACGAGGACAAGCTCAACAAGAACCGGCTCGTCGCCGAGAAGACGCCGGGCTGCGAGATCCTGCGCCCGCAGGCGTACACCGGCGACGACGGCCTGATGCTGACCGAGCGCGCGCCCTACGGCGTCATGCTCGCGATCACGCCGACGACGAACCCGACCGAGACGATCCTGTGCAACGCGATCGGCATGGTCGCGGCGGGCAACGCGGTCGTGTTCAACGTGCACCCGAGCGCCGCCCAGACCTGCAACTGGTGCGTGCACATCTTGAACGAGGCGATCCAGTCCGTCGGCGGCCCGCGCGACGTGCTGGTCTCCGTCGAGAAGCCGACGGTCGAGAGCGCGAACGCGCTGATGAAGCACCCGCTCGTGCGCATCGTCGTCGTCACGGGCGGCCCCGCCGTCGTCAAGGCGGCGATGAACTCGGGCAAGAAGGCGATCTGCGCCGGCCCGGGTAACCCGCCGGCGGTCGTCGACGAGACGGCGAACCTCCGCAAGGCGGCCGATGCGATCGTGCGCGGCGCGTCGCTCGACAACAACATCGTCTGCATCGCCGAGAAAGAAGTGATCGCGGTCGACGCGATCGCGAACGGCCTGATCGAGGAGCTGAAGCGCCAGCCGGTGCTCTGGCTCAACGATCGCCAGATCCGCGACGCGGAGCGCGTCGTGCTCGACGGCGATCACGTCAACAAGGACTGGGTCGGCAAGGACGCCGGCCTGATCGCGAAGGCGATCGGCGTCTCCGGCCACGGCCACGACCTGCGCCTCGTGATGTGCGAGGTCGACGAGCAGCACCCGTTCGTCCAGCACGAGATGCTGATGCCGGTGATCCCGCTGTTCCGCACGCACAGCGCGCCCGACGCGATCGCGGCCGCCCTGCGCGTCGAGCACGGCTTCCATCACACGGCCACGATGCACTCGACGAACATCGACAACATGGCCGCGATGGCGCGCGTCTGCAATTGCTCGATCTTCGTCAAGAACGACGCCTCCTACGCCGGCCTCGCGCTCGGCGGCGAGGGCTACACCTCGTTCACGATCGCCTCGCCGACGGGCGAGGGCCTGACGACGGCGATCCACTTCACGCGCGAGCGCCGCTGCACGCTCAAAGACAGCTTCCGCTTCGTGTGATGCGGGGCCCGGCTCTCGGCGTACTCGAGATCGCGACGATCGCCCGCGGCATCGTCACGGCCGACGCCGGCCTCAAGCGCTCGCCCGCGATCCTGCTCCACTCGCGCGCGGTCTCCGGCGGCAAGCACCTCGTCTTCTTCGAGGGCGGCGTCGCCGAGGTCGAGGAGTCGATGGGCGCGGCCCGCCTCGCCGCCGGTGACCTCCGGCTCGACGAGGTCGAGCTGCCCGCCGCCGACGCCCAGGTGTGGCCGATGCTCGGCGCGCCGCTGAGCGCGCCCGACTGGTCCGCCGACCCCACCGCCGAGGCCGTCGCGATCATCGAGACGAAGACGGTGTCCGCCGCGATCGCGGCCGCCGACGCCGCGTGCAAGGTCGCCGAGGTCACGGTGCGCGACACCCGCTTCGCGATCGACCTCGCCGGGAAGGCGTACTTCACGCTGACCGGCACGCTCGACGCGATCGAGGCCGCGAGCATCGCCGCCCGCGAGGCCGCCGGCGATCGCATCGTGGGCCTCGAGGTGATCGCGCAGCCGTCTCCCGACCTTCGCGGCCGCCTGTTCCGCTAGGTCCACACTCGACGAACCTACGGCGTCGAGGAGACCTCCACGTCCTCGAGCGCGTGCTGCAGCTTGTGCCGCGCCTGCGCGAGCGCCTCGTTGTCTGTCGCGAGCGAGCGGGCGAGGGCGTCCGCATCCGCCGTCGTCTGCGACAGCGAGGCGAGCAGCTGCTTGCGCAGCGCATCCGCGCCGCGGACCTTGTCGAGCACGCGCAGGTTCTCGCGCACCTCGTCGGCGCGCGCGGCGACATCGGCGATCTTCGCGCGCGTCGCGCCGAGCCGCTCCTCGACCGTGCCCATCTCGCGGCGAGCCGCGAGCGCCGCGCCGAGCTTCTCCGCGACCGGGCCGGGCAGGTGGCTGCCCTCGACGTAGAGGCCGAGCTGCGTCGCGCCCGCGTCGAGCAGGCGCAGCGAGCGGTGGCGCGGCTCGCGCTCCTCGACGACGAGCGTGCTCTTCGTCGCCGGCCGTAGCGGCACCGGCACGAGCCACGCGTCGCCCTCGTCCTGCGTGCCCGGGGGCAGGTCCTTCGCGAGGAAGCCGTCCGTCTTGGCGTGCCGGATGTACATCTGCTTCGCCGCCTCGCGGCCGGCGGCGATCGCGTAGGTCGTCGTGCGCGACGCGCTGTCCTCGACGGTGATCACGCCCTTGTGGATCGAGACGATGCGCACGGGCTTCTCGCCCGCATCGCTCTCGGTGGTCACGGTCGTGCCGCCTTCGAGCGCGTACGGCACCCAGGCGACCTCGCCGACGTCGAGCCGGCTCATCAGGCTGTCGCCGACGAACGTGCCGCGCGCGAAGATCGCGATCGGGCCCGGCTCGAGCGTGTAGCCGGTGTCGTTCGCGAGGCGCACGGCCCGGAACGGGTGACGATCGCTGCCCGGGGCGTTCGCATCGGGCCGGTAGAGGAACGCGTCCTCGGCGGCGACGCTGCGGTTGAGGATCGAGACCATCGTCGAGCCGCCGCGACGCACGGTGACGCGTTCGCCGAGCACGTAGCGCACGGAGCCGGCGACCTCGGCCGGCTTCACGACGGTGTGGACGCTGCGCTGCACCTGCTCGACCTGCTCGGGCCCGCGCACCTCGCCACGCTCGGCGATCTGGAAGCTCACGCGGCGCGTGGTGTCGGCATCGCGCAGCGGCTGGGTGGCGCCGTACGGCACGACGACGAGCCGCGTGCGTGCGATGCCCTTCGCGACGAGCGCGTCTCGCACCGCGTTCGCGCGATGCGCGGAGAGGCCCCACACGTCGCCCTCGTCGGCGCTCGCGTGGCCGCCGATCTCGACCTTCGCGATGTCGGGGTTGCCGGCGAGCGTGGCGGCGATCGCGTCGACGATCGCGCGCGACCGCGACTGCACGGCGTCGCTGTCCTTCGCGAAGTAGATGCTGTCGAGGATCTCGATCGACGTGTCGGTGACGACGACGCGTCCGCGATCCGGACAACCGTCGCTATCCTCGAAGCCGTTGTACGTCTCGGGCTCGTTCGGGCACTTGTCGTCGCGGTCGGGGATGCGGTCGCCGTCGTTGTCGGCGTCGGGGCAGCCGTCGTCGTCGTCGTTGCCGTCGCGGTCCTCGGCGGTCGCCGGGCAGTAATCGACGGCGTCGGGGATGCCGTCGTGATCGCTGTCGACCGCTGCGACGTGCTCGCCCTCGACGGGCCCGAGCAGCGAGGGCGTGACGAGCCGGCCCGTCGCATCCGGTCGCTTCGCGAGCTGGGGCGTGTGCAGGTCGACCTGGAGCGACATCGGCGCGCCGGTCGCCAGCGTCAGCGAGACGTCGCGCCAGTCCTCCTGCGAGACGTTGTTGACCATCGCCCACGCCTGCAGCAGCGACTTGTCGTCGAGCACGACGCGATAGGCGGCCTTCCACGTCGGCGTCGGCACCGCGTAGCTGACGCGCAGGTCGTGGACGCGCCCGGCGGCCATGCGCACACCGAGCGTCACGGTATCGGACTTCGACTGCGGCACGTCGACGGTCGCCACGCTCGAGCCGAGCCGGTCGATGACGGTCAGCGTCTTGAGGACGTCGTCGAGCTCGCCGCGCCCGAACGCCAGCGACAGCGTGTCGCCGCCGACGTGACCGGTGCGCTCGAAGTACCCGATCCCGTTCTGGTACAGGATGACGCGCGACAGCTGCATCGGCCGGGCTGGTGCATGCGCCACGCACCCGGCGAGCAGCGCGAACAGGATCCTCCGCATGCCGGCACAGTGCGCGCCGGCGCGGTGGTGGTTACGACTTCGTGATCGTGACGTGCTTGATCACGACGGGAGTCGTCGGCTTGTCGCCCGGCTCCTTCGGGACACGCGCGATCTTCTTCACGAGGTCGACCTCTTTGCACTGGCCGAAGATCGTGTGCTTGCCGTTGAGCCAGTCGGGCGCGATCTCGGTGATGAAGAACTGGCTGCCGTTCGTGCCGCCGCCGTCGGGCTTCTTGCCCGCGTTCGCCATCGCGAGCGTGCCGGGCTGCATCTTCAGATCCGGCACGATCTCGTCGTTGAAGTCGTAGCCCGGGCCGCCGCTGCCGGTGCCCTTCGGATCGCCGCCCTGGATCATGAACTCCGGGATCACGCGGTGGAACGTCAGCCCGTCGAAGAACGGCTTGTTCGTCTGCTTGGTGCCGTTCGCGTCGAGGTACGCCTTCTTGCCCGTCGCGAGGCCGACGAAGTTCGCGACCGTCATCGGGGCCTTGTCGCCGAACAGCTCGCAGTGGAACGTGCCCATGCTCGTCTCGATCGCGGCCTGGAGCTTGCCGTTGCCCTTGATGTCCTTCGTGTACTCGGCGAGGTCCGCCGCCACCGGCGGGCGCACGTCGCTGTTGCCACCCGCGGGCGCCTCGGCGACGGCCGAGCCTGCCGCGGAGCCCGCGGAGCCGGCCGCCGGCGGCGGAGGCGCAGGCTTGTTCGCCGCGGGCGTCGGATCCGGCGACGGCTGCTTGGGAAGGTCGACCTGGTCGTCCTTCTGGCTCTTGTGATCGCAGCCAGCGACGAGCGCGAACGCGAGGAGAAGCGAGCGGTATTGCATGCCGCGCTGTATACCTCAGTGCCAGAAACCGATCGAGATGCCCTCGTTCTGGTAGCGCTCCGCGACGTCCCCCGTCAGCGTGATTCGCCCGCGCCGCCGCCCCCAGGCGTGAAACTCGAACACGCGGACCTCGATGCCGAACGTCCCGTGCAGCCGCCCGCCGACGCCGACAAATCGCCCCGGCTCCCAGTAGCTGCCCGCGCGCACGCGCAGCCGTCCCGGCAGCCACTCGTACTCGACGCCGCCGCGCAGCGAGTAGTCGACGTTCTTCCCCGAGCGCTGCAGCTCGTGCTGCCCGAACGCCTCGAGCCCGTAGCCGTGCGGCGCGCTGCCGGTGATCACGACGTCCGTGACGACCGTGACGCTGCGCTCGTCGCGAAACGTCCCTCCGACGAGCTGGTTCCACGGCTCCGGCGCCCACCGGTACGCGCCGCCCGCGACGAGCCGCCAGCCCGATACGACCTCGTCGGGCAGGATGTAGCCGGCGCAGTTGTTCGGGTCGCAGTTCTCCGTCGTGACGTTGCCGCCGATCACGCGCGATGCGAGCGCGGCCCCGACGCGGAAGTCCTGCCGCCGTGGGATCCACGTCGCGCCCGCCTCGAGGCCCTGACCCGACAGCTGGAACAGCTTGCACTCCGGCGCGCTGCAGTCCGCCTGCACGGTGAGCTGCCCGGTGTTCGCGGCCACGCCGATCGCCGTGTCGATCTGCGGGAACCACTTCGCGAGGGCGACCTTGAGCCGCAGCGTCGTCGCGCTCATCGTGTACGTGCCGGCTCCGACGTTGACCATCGCATCGGCGATCGGCGCGTTCTGCGCGCTCGCCGTCACGGCCGCGCCCCAGTCCTGCCAGCGGCCGCCGATGCCCGCCGTGACGGCGGCGAGGCCGGAGCGCTGCGTGACGACTCCGTTGTTATCGTAGTCGCGCGACAGCGACGCGTTCAGGTAGTCGAGGTGATAGTCCCAGCTCCAGCGGTCGGTATCGGTCGTGCGACGCACGGCCGGTGCCGACGGGTTGACGAGCGTCCCCGACGTGCCAAACGCGTTGGCGGCCGAGGCGCCGCCCATCGCCACCGTCGCGCTGTTGCCGAGTGCGACGCCCTCGTAAAGGTCGATCGCGTAGTTGCGGTCGACGATCGCGGGGTTTGCGGCAGCGGTTGCCGAGTACCCGAGGACGAGGACGCTGGCCGCCCGCACGATCCCCATACTATCCTGCCGGCATGCCCACCAGCGACGGCGAGCGGCCGAGCGAGAGCGCCTCCGCGCTGCCATCGCTCGCGACGGTGCCGTTCAAGCGCCGGTTCGCGGCGCCGGCGATCGTGCTCGCCATCGTCGAGCTGCTCGCGGTCGGCTACCCGCTCTGGGCCGCATTCGACCTCGGCAACCTCGGCACGGGCACGCTGCTGCGCACGGCGCTGCCGGTCGGCGTGGGCGCGTGCGTCGTGTGGCTGACCGCGATCGCGGTGTGGCTGATGCCGCTGTGGTCGGCGGTCGTCGCGCGGCGCATGGGCGAGAAGGTCGGCAAGGATCTCGCGGCGCGCGCGTATCGCATCACGCTCAAGGGCCCGATCCGCGCGCTCGTGCTGCGCACCGGCGTGTGGACGGTCGCTGCCGCGCTCACCGGCCTCTTCTTCTACATGTACGACGCGTGGCCGCTGGAGCGCGTCGCCGAGCTCATCGCGCTCGCGGCTGTCCACAGCTACATCGTCTCGTGCCTCCGCGCCGTGTGGTGGGCGCAGATCCTCGGCGAGGTGCGCGGCCGCCTCTTCGCGGTCGGCTCGCCGCTCAAGCGCTTCGACGACTCGCACTTCCGCCGCTTCCTGCTCGTCGCGATGATCGTCGCCGGCGGCGTGCTCGCCGCGCAGGCCGCGTTCGCCTACTACTTCGTGCCGATCACGCACGAGCAGTACCTCCAGCTCGAGACGTACTTCCCGGTCGCGACGCTGTTCGGTCTCGTCACCTGGACGATCGGCGCTCGCGCGATGACCTCCGACCTGCGCCAGTACCTCGCCGTCTCGCGCGGCGAGCAGCCGAACGAAGCGCCGCCCGCTGCCGTGATCTACCGCCGCGCGCAGGCGCTTCCGTATCGCCTCGCGATGCTGACGATCGCGGTGTGGTTCGTGATCAGCGCGGTCGGCGCGCTCGTCATGCGCCTCCAGCTCGGCTTCGACCTCGACGACACGATCATCCTCTCCGTCGCGACCCTCGTGCTCGCCCTGGCCGGCGCGATCTACGAGCAGCTGTGGCACCGCGACGTGCTGCGGCCTCTCCTGGCGCACCTGACCCAGCGCTACCGCGTGCCCGTGCGCTCGATCGCGCCATCGCTGTCGCTGCGCAGCAAGCTGATGCTGTCGTTCGGCGGCGTCGTGCTGCTCGCGTGCGGCATGGCGCTGCTCTGGGGCTTCGTCCAGTACAAGAACCTCGCGACCGAAGCCGCGCGCCGGCAGTCGCAGATCGGCCTGCGCTGGCTTTCGTCCGAGGTCCAGACCGAGCTCGGCAACTCGCCGACCGCGCCTACCGAGGAGGCCGTGCGCGCCTCGCTCCGCCGCATCATCGGCGACGCGCCCGAAGCCTCCGCCGTCGTCTACTACATCGACGACAAGGGCCAGCTCCTCGCCGTCGGCGGCGGCCCGATGGGCGCGCCCAAGCTCCCCTGGTACGTCCGCCAGCGCATCGAGACGCCGGGCGAGAAGCTCATCGACGTCCACGCGGCCGAGCTCACCGGCCGCTCCGAGCGCCTCGCGATCGCGTGGCACGGCGCGCGCTACCCGCTCGGCGCGGTCGCGGTCTTCTACCCGTCCTATCGCGGCCGCGGTCAGTCGATGGTGCGTCCGCTCAAGGAGCTGCTCGTCTTCTTCCTCGTGCTCTTCGCCGCGTGCGGCGGCATCGTCGCGTTCACGGTCGCGCAGTTCATGGCCCCGATCCGCCGCCTGGAGCAGCGCGCCGACGCGATGGCCCGCGGCGAGCTCGCCGATCCGGTCGCCGCGGGCGGCGAGGGCGACGAGATCGGCCGCCTCACCCTCGCGCTCGAGGAGATGCGCCGCGCGCTCCGCGACAAGCTCCGCTCGACGGAAGAGGTCAACCTCGACCTCGAGCGCGCCGTCCAGATGCGCACCGCCGACCTCGCCCGCAAGAACCGCGAGCTCGCCGAGACCCTCGACAAGCTCACGCGCGCGCAAGCCCAGCTCGTCCGCTCCGAGAAGCTCGCGTCGATCGGTCAGCTCGTCGCCGGCATCGCGCACGAGATCAACAACCCGGTCAACGCGATCGTGAACACCGTCGGTCCGCTCGAGGAAGCCGTCCAGTCGCTCGACCACGATCCCGAGGCCGCCAAGGACGTCGCCGAGATGGTCAAGGTCGTGCAGCGCGGCGCGCAGCGCACCAAAGCGATCGTCTCCGCGCTCCACAACTACTCGCGCACCGACGACGAGTCCGTCGTCGACTTCGACATCGACCGCTCGATCGACGACTCGCTCGAGCTGCTCCGCCACCTGCTCAAGCAGAACGTCACGGTCGTGAAGAACTACTCGAACGCCGGCCGCGTGCGCGGCCACGCCGGCCAGATCAACCAGGTCTTCATGAACCTCCTGACGAACGCCGCGCAGGCCCTCACCGGCCGCGACAAGGCGACGATCACGATCGAGACCTCCGGCGACGACCACGACGTCACCGTCAAGATCATCGACAACGGCCCCGGCATCCCCACCGACGTCCTCCCCCGCATCTGGGATCCGTTCTTCACGACCAAGGACGTCGGCGAAGGCACGGGCCTCGGCCTCTCGATCGTGCACGAGCTCGTCGAGCGCCACGGCGGCACGATCGACTGCCAGACCAAGCTTGGCGAAGGCACCACGTTCACGGTCCGCCTGCCGCGCCAGATCCAGCTGACCGAGCCGCGCAAGCGCTCTGCCTGACGCCGCGCGGATGACTCGTCTCGCGCTCATCCTGATCTCGGTCGCCGCGGCCGCGCCTCGCCCACGCCCAAGGCGAATCCGAAGCGAGCCACCTGCCGGGCTGAGCTTGGCCGCACCTCGCTCCGCTGCGGCGCCCCAACCTCCAGCGAGCGCTCTGCAGAGCATGAGGCGGCGCTGGTCGATTTGTGACCGGCCGCGCCGCTGCGCCCCGCACTGCGCCGCCCACGCGGTGAGCGCGCCCGCTCACAAGCTCGACAGCGCCCGACCCTCGAGCGCGCGCCCCTCCAAGAAAAACTTCGTTTTTCGAGAGAGAGCAGAGTCGCCGCACGTGCGCGCTGGCTGTTGCGGCGGCGCATTCGAGAGCAACGCGAGTGGCTTCGAGGGCCACGCGTCCGCGACGCGCGCGTGCATCGAGTAGCCGTTCTTCCGCGTTGCGCCGACGCAGCGCGACCACGCGTTTCGACCACGATCCAGGGCGCGCGTCAGGCGCGGCGCGCGCCGGGCACCTCGTACACGCTGACCGCGCCGCCGCCGCGCCGCCAACCGTCGCGCAAGAGCCACGTCTGCGGATACGCGGTCAGCATCGGCGCGTACGTGTCGCGCGTCTTCCACGCGAACGGCGAGTCACCGCGCTCGGCCCAGCCGCCGAACGCCCACGCCGACGAGAACGGATCGATCAGCCAGCCGGCCGCGAGCTCGC
>CAYUNM010000012.1:117306-162548 GCA_964446175.1 uncultured Kofleriaceae bacterium | reverse complement strand
CCGCCACGGGCCACCACGCCGCCGGCTCGGACGTCGCCTTCAACGACGACACGCCCGATCCGCGCACGCATCCGAACATCGCGCCGGCGTCGCCGGACTGCGACGAGGCCTCGTGCATCCTCGAGCACTACCAGCGCGAGTGCTGCGCGCGCTACAAGCCCGCCGAGATGCCGGCCGAGAAGATCGATCCGAACGCGCCGCCGGAGACGCTCGACCGCGCGGCGGTGAAGTCGGGCGTCGACAGCGTGCTGCCGGCGGTCCAGCAGTGCGGCGAGGACCACTACGCGAAGGGTACGGTCAAGATCACGCTCACCGTCAACGGCGCCGGCGTGGTGACCGATGCGACCGTCAGCGAGACGCCGGCGCCCGAGCTCGGGACGTGCGTCGCGACGGTGCTCCAGCGCGTGACGTTCCGCAAGACGAAGAACGGCGCCGTCTTCACGTACCCGTTCATGTTCTGACGCACTTCGCGCCGCCGCCGGCGGCAGGAGCTAGCGCGCGACCGGCAGCACGACGGCGCTCGCCGCGCCCGGCTGGTGGTACACGCGCTGCGTCGCCTTCTTGTAGTCGCCGGGCTTCGCGAAGAACATGTTGTCGACGAACGTCTGCGGGTTGCGGTCGTAGAGCGGGAACCAGCTCGACTGCACCTGCACCATGATGCGGTGGCCCTTGGCGAACACGTGGTTCGCGTCTGGCAGCGCGAAGCGATAGCGCTGGACCTTGCCCGCGGGGATCGCGCTCGGATGCTCGAAGCTGTCGCGGTAGCGGCCGCGGAAGATATCCATCGCGATGCCGAGCTCGTAGCCGCCCATCTCGGGCTGCGCCGGATTCTCCTCGGGGTAGACGTCGATCAGCTTGACGACCCAGTCGCTGTCGGTGCCGCTCGTCGACGCGAACAGATCGACCATTGCCTGCCCGCTGACGTGCACCGGCTGCTCGAGCGGCTGGGTCTCGAAGCTCAGCACGTCGGGGCGGTCGACGACGAAGCGCTGATCGGCGACGAGCCACTTGCGCCACTGCTCGTGGTCGTTCTTCACCGGGCGCGGCAGGTACGGCACCGGCTTCTGCGGATCGGAGACGTACTCGTCGAAGCCGGCCGTGCGCGGCGCGTCGAACGAGGCGCGGCCGCCGTCCGCGAGGTAGAGCGCGCGCGGCCCACCGGGCGCCGGCCATGTCTTCTGCTTGCGCCACGTCATCGTGCCGGTCTCGAAGACGGTCACGGGCGCGATGTTCGCGCGCGGCGCCTTGTCCTTGAGGTGCTCGTCGAGGAACGGCTTGATCACATCGCGGCGCGCCTGCAGCGCGGTGTCGCCCTCGAACTGCAGCGGCCCGAACGACGGCATGTTGTAGTTCGCGCCCGAGTGCGGCCACGGGCCGAACAGCAGCGACAGCTTGTCGTTCGCCTTGTCCTTCGGCTCGAGCACCTTGTAGACCGCGCTCCAGCCGTACTTGTCTTCCTGGTCCCACTCCGACGCGACGATCAGCGTCGGCACGGTGAGCGGCTCCCTCGCGAGCGCCTTGTCGAGCGCCTGCTGCTGCCAGAACGCGTCGTACGCGGGGTGCTCGGCGATCTTCCTCCAGAAGGGCAGCTGATCGAAGCCCGCTGCCTTCGCGTAGTCGCCCGTCGAGCCGGCGCGCAGGAACGTCGCGTAGTCGTCGATGCCGGGGCGCGGCACGCTGTTGCCCTCGCCCTTCTCCTCGGTCTGGCCCGAGAAGTAGTCGAGGTTGATGTTGCGGAACGCGCCGTAGTGCATCCAGTCGTCGCCCATCCAGCCGTCGACCATCGGGCACATCGGCACGGCGGCCTTGAGCGCGGGGTGCGGATGCACGAGCGCCATCAGCACCGTGAAGCCTTCGTACGACGAGCCGATCATGCCGACCTTGCCGTTCGTCTCCTTCACGTTCTTCACGAGCCAGTCGATCGTGTCGTACGCATCGGTCGAGTGATCGACCGGCGTCGGGTTGAGCGGGCCGCGCAGCGGACGCGTCATCACGTAGTCGCCTTCGCTGCCGTACTTGCCGCGCACGTCCTCGAACACGCGGATGTAGCCGCGGTCCGCCGCGATCTGATCGTCGGAGACCGGGAGCGTCGCGGCCATGCTCGTCGAGCTCGCGCGGTCGGCGCGCTTGCTGGCGTTGTACGGCGTACGCGTCAGCAGGATAGGCGCGCGGGTCGCACCTTTGGGCACCACGATGACCGCGTGCAGCTTCACGCCGTCGCGCATCGGGATCATGACGTCGCGCTTCTCGAAGTCCGCCTGCTGTGTCGGCTCGACGAACTTCGCCGGGATGTCGGGCGTGCTCGGAAGCGTGGTGTCGGCGGCGGCGGGCGCGAGGAAGGCGAGCGAGGCGGCAGCGAGGACAAATCGCATCGCCGCGCAATCTACCAGGTGGCGAGCAGCCAGCCCGTCGCGGCGAGCCACAGCGTCGCGAGGCACGCGATCGCGGTGCCGATGACGAGGCGGCGCACCCGCGGCTCGGGGGGAATCGCGGGCAGATTCTCGACGACGGTGATCGGTTGCGAGACCGGCTCGCCAACGATGGGCATCACGTGATCGATCAGCGGCTCGCGCTGTGACATCGACACCCAGCCTACGGATCTTCTCACTACTCGCGAACGAGAATCGTTTTCGTGGGTTGAGCTTGTGAGGCACGTTACCGCCGTCATTTGTGGGGTACAGCACCGCGATTACCTGGCCGCCCATGTAGGGTGTTCAACGGTGGCACGGCTAACCGTATTGGCATCGCTCGTCCTGATCGCGTGCGGCGACTCGACAGCGCCTCTGCAGACCGCGCAGCCGGGCGTGGTGTTCACGTATCCCGTCGACAAGCAGGTCGACGTTCCGCTCGGCACGAAGCTCGTCGTCACGTTCAGCGATCCCGTGGTCGCGAGCGCGCTGACGTGCCCGTCGTTCTGCATCACGGGACCGAACGGTCCCGCAAACGTGACACCGACCGTGTCACCCGATGGCCTCGCGGTCAGCGTCGACTCGCCGGGCTGGGATCCCGGCGCGCAGTACACGATCAGCGTGACGAGCGCCGCCGCGCCGTTCGCGACGAACCTCCCGACGAGCGGTCCGCTCGTCACGTTCACGACGCGCAATGATCGCCCCAAGGCGGCCGCGCCGACGCTCGTCGCCGTCAACGGCGGCGATCCGGCGAACCCGGAGTCGTTCCGGCCGATGTTCGAGACGTCGACGATCCGGCTCGTGTTCTCCGAGCCGCTCGATCCGCGCACCGTGATGCTCGCGCCCGGGTCGGTCGAGCTGCTCGATGCGAGCGGCAACGAGGTCGCGGCGACCGTGATCCACAAGGGCATCGCGGTCAGCGTCGATCCCGTCGAGGACCTCACGCCAGGCGTCGCGTACAAGGTCCGGCTCGGCAGCTCGATCCTCGATCTCGGCGGCCAGGCACTGACGCCGCAGACGATCACGCTGACGCCGAAGGACACGCGGAGCGGCACGGTCAAGCAGGTGCTGCGCTCGCGTCAGGCGGGCGATCCGGGCACGAAGACGCCGCGCACCGGCGGCGCGACGAACACGATCGTCATCGACAAGCCGATCATCGGCAAGGTCACGACGACGCTGCAGCCGTTCAACCTCGCGACCGAGCTCGGCGACCCGAAGGCGCTCGACGGCCCGATCGCGTTCACGATGCGCCGCGGCCAGCGCCTCAAGACGACCGGCTTCGACGTGAAGCTCGGCGGCCAGATCCCGAGCGGCCTCTCGACGGGCGACATCTACATCGAGCTGCTCACCGACGGCGGCGGCCGCCTGTATCGCAACCCGCACCAGGATCCGATGCAGCGCCCGGAGAACGACCGCGCGCCGCTGTACGTCGACTTCTCGCTCGACGTCGGCGTCTACTCGGTCGATGCAAAGGGCAACGCGACGCTGACGCAGACCGTGCTCGGCCTCCAGGCCTCCGGCATCGCGACCGCGACCGACGGCGTGCTCGACATCGAGACCGCCTCCGCGATGGACCTCGGCCTGCTCGGCGTCACGAGCGCGCCGTCGAACCTCGTGCTCGAGCTGATCACCGACCTGAGCGCGCAGGCGCCGACCGACACGACGCCGCCGTCGCTGCTCGCGACGTTCCCCGGCACGGCGACCTCCGAGCTGCCCGTCGACGACGGCATCGAGCTGATCTTCAGCGAGCCCGTCGACCTCGACAAGCTGCGTAACGGCGGCCTCGAGCTCGAGACGGCGGCCGGCCAGGCCGTGCCGTTCGTCATCGAGTCGAACGCGGCCGCGATCGTCGTACGGCCGATCTCGAAGCTCGCGTACTCGTCGGACTACAAGCTGACGCTCTCGAACGTCACCGACGTCGCCGGCAACGCGCTGCCCGCGACCGGACCGCTGACGTTCTCGACGCCCGCGATGGCGAGCTCGGGCGTGCCGCTGATGATCGTCGCATCGAACCCCGGCGCACCGTGCGCCTTGACGAACGGCCGGTGCGCGAGCAACAACGCCGCGAACAAGAACGACGACACGTACCACCCGTTCACGCTCGCCGCGAACGACGTCGTGCGCGTCGCGTTCAGCCAGCCGCTCAACCACAACTCGGTGACGCACTCCACGCAGTGCAACGCGGGCGACGTCCGCATCGAAGAGACCGACAGCAACGGCGCGTGCACGGCCGCCGTTCCCGGCACGCTCATCGTCCACGAGCGCACGCTCGAGTTCATCCCCGACGTGCCGTGGACGCCCGGCACGACCTACCGGCTGACGCTCGTCTCCGGCGCCAACACGTCGTGCGACGCGGGCGAGGTCTGCGGCCTGCAGAGCGCGGCGAGCTTCGACCCGCTCAACGGCATGACGAGCGGCGGAGCCGGCGGCCCCGACGTCATCATCAACTTCACGGGCGCGCCCGCGGCGACCGGCACGTTCGTGTTCACCGACACCGAGCCGTTCACCGACCTCAATGGCTCGGGGCTCGTCGACGGTCCCGAGGTCTCGCGCCTCGAGAACGCGGCGGCGCTGCGCATCACGGGAACGCACGGCTTCGTCGCGAAGGCATCGTGGAACGGCGCGGACTGCATCGCGTCGACCATGGAGGTCGAGAACTGCCAGTTCCTGCAGGGGGCGATGCCGACGACGATGCTGGACGCGCAGATGAACTGCATGCTCCCCAGCGGCCAGGCCGTGCCGTCATGCATCCCGGTGGCGATGTCGCCGCAGGCGATGTTCGGCACGAGCACGTCGTTGCACGCGACCACCAGCGTCGGCATCGGCCTCGACAATCCTACCGGCGCCGTGATGATGCGCCTGCGCGAGCCCGCGTCGGGTCCGATCACGGGCTACATCTACGACGCGGGAGGCAAGCCGCACCTGCAGGTCCAGCTCGCGCTCTACATGGACGCGCCCGACATGAGCATCACGCTGTCGACGCACGACCTGCACTCCAAGCCGCTGCAGCTGATCCTCGACGGCCCCGTGAACTTCCTCGAGGACGGCCGCATCGCGATCGACCTGTCGAACACCGCGGACATGCCCGTCACGATCAACATCTCGAACAGTCTCCTCGGCAGCGGAGCCGTCGACCTGCTCGTGCCCCAGGGCCTGATGACGCTGCAACTGATCTCGCCGCCCGTGAGAGGAGCGCTGCTGTGAATCGCCTCATCGTCGCAGCGCTGCTGCTCGCGCCCGCCCTCGCCTACGCGGACGATCCCGACGCGACGACCTCGGTCGCGAAGGTCGCGCCCGAGAAGCCGAAGGTGAACCGGTTCTACGTTCGCCTCGGCGTCACGTACGTCAAGCCGCTCGCGCAGTCGAACCCGATCGAGCTCTCCGACATCGACGGGCCGGCTTCGCTCTCGCTGCAGAACGGCCCGATCGCCGGGTCCGGCACGAGCATCGGTTCGTCGACGATCCCGTCGGCGATCATCGGCTACGTGCTCCCCGTGT
The DNA here is from genome assembly GCA_964446175.1 of uncultured Kofleriaceae bacterium. Classification (GTDB taxonomy): domain Bacteria; phylum Myxococcota_A; class Polyangia; order Haliangiales; family Haliangiaceae; genus JABFXX01. The sequence goes on along the minus strand of CAYUNM010000012.1, from coordinate 156,642 downwards.
GGAACAACCGGCTGTCGCTCGAGACCGTGCTCGGCCCGCCGCTCGACGTGAAGTTCCAGACCACCGGCACGCTGCGCGACAAGTCGATCGCACCGACCGCGCTCGGCATCCCGACCGGCGTGATGGCGCTCGGCCCCGAGCTCGGCGAGGCGAAGGCCGCGCCGCCGATGATCACCGCCGTGTACTCGCTGATCCCGACGGGCCCGGTGCGCCCGTTCGTCGGCACCGGCGTCGCCGTGATGCTGACGTATGGCGCGAAGACGACGAACCCGATCCTGACCGAGGTCAGCCAGCCCGAGATGTCGATCGCGCCGGCGCCCGGCGTCGTGCTGCAGTCCGGCCTCGAGGGCCGCATCACGCAGAAGATCTACGCGCGCCTCGACGTGAAGTTCATCGCGCTGATGGAAGCGAACGCGACCGTCCATCACATCCAGGTCCGGACTCCGGACATCCCGCTGTTCGATACCGTCGAGGTCGGCACCGCGAAGATGAGCGTGTGGGTGAATCCGCTCGTCCTCTCGGGTGCGATCGGCATGGACTTCTAGTCGTCAGCCGCCGCAGCACGCGAGCGGCCGCGCGACCGAGCACGCCTGGCTCTGGTCGCCCGTCGGCGTGATCGTCAGCGCGAGATCGACGGCGGAGGCGTTCGTCCACGCGGTACACGCGCTCGTCGGATACGTGCTGCGCCCGCTGCGCGGCATCGCGCCCATGTCCTCGGTGATGTCGTTGAACGAGGAGTGATCGAGCCACGCGCCGCCCGCCGGCGGAGTCGTCGTCGGGTTCGCGCGCCAGTACTCGGCGAGGTGACACAGGTGGCTGCCGGCGAATTCCTGCGCGCACGCGCGGTGCATCGCGGCGCGGCCGCCCGCGGCGCCGGTGTGCGTGGCGCTCGTGAAGCCGCGGAAGCGCTCGCGGTACGGCGTGTTGCAGCACGCGACGGCGCGCGCGACGTTGCACGCCGCGTACTGCGTGGATGCGGGCTCGATGATCACGGCGCCGTTCGACAGGCCGGCTGTCGTCGTCCAGTTCGAGCAGTTGCCGCCGCTGCTCGAGTACACGTCGCGCCCGGAGTCGCTCGACGCGACCGGATCGCCGCAGCCGAGCCGCCCCGACTCGACGGTGCCGCCGGCGTCCTGCTCGATGCACGACAGATCGATCCACGCGCCCGACGCCGGCACGCTCGCGCCGCTCGCCGCGAGCTGATACTCGGCGTAGTGACACAGGTGCGCGGTCGCGCCGAAGTCGGCGACGCACAGCGCGTTCATCGCCTCGCGCCCGCCCGCGTTGCCGGTCGTCGTCGCCATCGAGAAGCCGGCGAACGCCGCCGCCTGCTCGCCGAACAGCGTGCCCGCCGGACCCGCGGGCCCCGTCGGTCCCGGATCGCCCTTCGGACCCGCCGGACCTTGCGCGCCCGCCGCGCCTGCCGGACCTTGCGCGCCCGCCGCGCCTGCCGGACCTTGCGCGCCCGGATCGCCCTTCGGCCCCTGCGGACCGATCGGCCCCATCAGACCCATCGGACCCATCGGACCCATCGGGCCCGTCGCGCCGGCCGGCCCCGGATCGCCTTGCGGACCCGCGGGGCCCTGCGGACCCGCCGGACCGGGTGGACCGCCCGCGGGACCTTGCGGACCCGCCGGACCTTGCGGACCCGCAGGGCCTCGTGGACCCGCAGGACCTGGATCTCCCGGCGGTCCCTGCTCGCCTCCGGTGCCATGAGGGTCGGAGCACGCGGCGATCATCACGGCGAGCAGCAGGCGCTTCACGCTCTAGCGAGCCGGCATTGCGCGCGCAGTCGCACACAAAGTGAGCGGCGAGACGACCGCGCACGGTACGACACGACCCGACGGCGATGCGCGGCTCACGCGGCTGGCGCCCGCGACACGCGCCGCTACGGTTGCCGTATGGAGCCCGAGACGAAGACGATCGCCCGCGACTCCCTCGGCCAGCTGATCGCCGCGACGCGCGAGTCGCGTCCCCACGCTCGCGTCATCCCGCGCTCGCAAGCTCGCCGTCACCTGCAGACGGTCCGCGAGCCGTCGGCGCTGCGCGGCCTGATCCTGCTGCTCGTGATCGCATTCGGAATTCGCGCGCTCGTGCTCTGGCTGTTCTAGTACGCTGGACCCGTGTGGCTCCTCGCGCTGTGGCTCGTCGCCGCGCCGCCGTATCGGCTGCCGTGGCAACCCGGCGTCGACATGTACCTGACGCAGGACTGCAGCGATGCGTGCTGCGATGACCACGTCGACGTGCGCGCGTTCGCGTACGACTGGGCGACGAATGCGGGCACGTTCACGGTGACGGCGGCGCGCGCGGGCACGATCACGCACCTCAAGATCAGCTCGCACGACGGCTGCGACGACGCCGGCTGTATCGACGACGCGAACGTGCTCGTGATCGATCACGGCGATGGCACGCAGGCGACGTACCTCCACCTCGCCGGCGACTCGCTCGCGCCCGGCATCGCGTGCGGCGCGCACGTCGCGCAAGGGCAGCCGCTCGCGCAGGCCGGCTCGACCGGCTGGTCCTCCGGCGTCCACCTGCACTTCCAGGTCAGCGCGACGCACGGCAACGCCGCGACGTGCGAGTGCGGCGCCGACGGGCTCGCGTGCCGCGCCGATACCGTGCCGTGGCCGCACTTCTGGCCGACACCCGCGTATCCGACGCTGCCGATCGCGTTCGCCGACTGGCTCGACGCCGCGAGCTGCGCCGATCGCCGCCTCGAGATGCCGCGCTAGTCCGTTGCCAGCTGCTGCAGCGCGGCCTTGAGGTCCTCGACGCGCGCGGCGCCGATCTTCGCGGCCCACGCCGTCTCGAGCTCGCGCGCGAACGCGCGGATCGCGCGACCGAAGGCACGCCCGCGCGCCGTCAGCCGCACGCGGATCGCGCGCGCATCCTCCGGATCCTCGACGCGCTCGACGTACCCGGTCTTCTGCAGATGGTCGACGAGCGCGCTCATCGACTGCTTCGTGATCCGCGCGAGACGCGCGAGCGTGGTGATGCGCTCGCCGCCCGGCGCGTCCCAGAGCGGCTGGATCGCGGAGGAATGCGCCGGCTGGAGATCGGCGTACTCCGAGGCGGCGAGCCACTGCGTTTGCTGCTCGAGCATGCGCTGGTACGTCAGCCGCAACAGCGCGCCGAGCAGAGGACCTCGATCGTGGGCACTTGACATGGTCAGGCTTCCTGACTAATTTAGTCAGGCGAACGAACCAAAGGCTATCCAATGATTCACCACGTGTCGATTCCCGCGCGCGATCCCGAGCATGTCGCGCGCGTCCTCGCCGAGCTGATGGGCGGCTATGCTGGCCCGTTTGTCGGGCCGATCCCGGGCGCGTTCGCCGCGTACGCGGAGGACAGCCACGGCACGGGCATCGAGGTCTACCCCGAGCGGACCGTGCTCGTGCCGGGCGCCGGCGATGCGATGGGCGATGCGGTGCTCGCCGAGGTGCCGCCGTCCGCCGTCGCGGTCCACGTGCTGCTGTCGGTCAAGGTCGATCGCGCGACGATCGAGCGGATCGGCGCTCGCGAGGGCTGGCGCACCCTGCACTTCTGGCGCGGGCCGCGCGGCGTGAAGCTGTTCGAGCTGTACGAGATGTGGATCGAGAACCGCGTGATGATCGAGTGCGTCACCGACGACATGGTCGCGGCGTACGCGCGCATCGCGAACGGTCCCGCGCAGCGCGAGTTGCTCGCAGCCGCACGTCGCTAGTCATCGACGGCGCGTCGCTAGAGCGTCGTCGGCTTCGTGCTTTCGTCGATCTTTGCGGTCGTCGCAGCATCGAGGCGCGCCGTGACCTGCGCCTGCGTCGGCAGGTCGAGCGAGGGCACCTGCCACAGGCGCAGCGTGCCGTCCTGCGAGCCGGAGACGAGCTCGTGCTGCGTGCGCCACGCGACGCGCATCACGGCGCCGGAGTGACCGCGGAGCACGCGGTGGCGATCCGAGCCGAGCTGCCAGATGCGGATCGTGCGGTCGTACGATGCCGAGGCGAGCTCCTTGCCGTCGGGCGAGAACGCGACGTCCTCGACGAGGTCCTTGTGGCCGCTCAGCTTGTAGAGCTGCCGACCGGTCTCGTCCCACACGCGTACCGTGCGATCGGCGGTGGCACCGGCGAGCAGGTGACCGTCGGGAGAGATCGCGATGCGCGAGACGGCGTAGCCCTCGGTTGGCAGCGCGACGACGCGCTTGCCGTCGACGAGCACGAGCGCGTTGTCGCAGCGATGGATCAGCAGGCGATCGCGCACCGGCTCGAACTCGGCCTTGGTGCCGCACCACGCGGGGCCGCTGCCGAGCGTCTCCTGCGTACCGTCGGGATGGATCATCAGCGCATCGCTGCCGACCTGCACCGCGACGCGGCCGTCGGCGGCGACCGCGAAGCCGCGCACGGCGGGCTCGCCCTGCACGAGGATCGTCGACACGCCGGTCGTCGCGTCCCAGCGGCGCAGCGTTCCGTCGAACGACGCCGAGTAGACGTAGCGACTGTCGCGCGACCACTCGACGTGCGAGATCAGTGCCTTGTGACCGCGCAGCTCGATCGCCGGATGGTCGTTGCTGCGCACCTCGAGCACCCACCCCGGCTTGTGCACGAGCAGCTTCGTGCCGTCGGGAGACGGCTGGCCGATGCCGAAGCCGTCGTGTGCGCCCTTCGAGAACAGCTGCTCGCGCGTCGACCGATCGAGCTGCCAGCGCGCGATCGCTCCCTCGGTGTGCACGAGAGCCGAATCGCCCGAGCATGACATCTCGTTGATCGGCTGGCCTTCGGCGAGCACGCCCGGTTGCTTGCGCGGCACGGGCCACACGCGGATCGAACCGTCGAGCGACGAGGTCGCGGCGAGGTCCTCGTTCGGCGAGAAGCGTGCGCGGTAGACGTCGTCGTCGTGGCCGAGCAGCGCGACGCTCGAGCCGTCGGAGAGGTTCCACAGGCGTGCCGTCTGATCGTCGCCGGCCGTGAGCAGCGCGCGGCTGTCGGCGGTGAACTGCGCCATGTAGATCGCGTCGGTGTGGCCGCGCAGCTCGCGCGACGTGCGCGTCGCGAGATCGACGAGATACATGTCAGGGATCTTGCCGTAGACGACGACGCTCTTGCCGTCGGGCGCCCACAACACGTCGACGATCTCGCCCTCGAAGCGCACGAGCTTCTCGAGAGGCGCGCCGACAGCCGCGAGCCACACCGTCGTCCCGTCATGGACGACGAGCGAATCGCCGTGCGGCGAGAGCTTGAAGAATGCGATCGAGCGCTCGGTCTGCGCGACGATCGTCGTCCCATCGCCGAGCGCCAGCTGGTTCGGCGCGATCTGCACCAGGCGCTTCGACCAGTCCGCGGAGGCCACGGAGACCTTGAGCGCCGACGCCGGCCCGACGAGCTCCGCCTTGCCACCCTCGAGAGACACGATGTCATCGGGGCCGGTCGAGCGCTCGACGAGCAGCTTCGCGCCCGCCGGGTCGAAGTCGATCGCATTGACCATGCGGCCACGCTCGACGAGCGTCTTGCCCGGTCCGCCGTGGATCGGCCATGCGATGACCTCGCCGACCGTCCCGCCGGTGACGACAACGCTTCCATCGGGCGAGATCGCGAGCGCCTCCGGCGGCGACGGGGCCTTGCCGATCCTCGCACGAGCGCCCGTCTCCACGTCGTACGTCGCGACCTCGCCGTTGTTGACGACGGCGACGAGCGTCTTGCCGTCCGGCGTGAACTGCGCGTCGAACACCCAGCCGCCGGGCCGGAACACGTACTTCGCGACGCCGGAGGCGAGCGCCTCGTCGATCACGTCGACGACGGTCGCGGTGTCGCTCTCGTGGACCTTGTGGCGCTTGAGCCACGCGATCGACGCGGTCGGATCCTTGCGCAGCGACGTCTGCGCCTGGACGAGCACGAGCTCGCTGTTGATCCGCTCCGCATCGCCCTGCGCCTTGACGGCGTTCGTGCGCTCGGTCTGCGCGATGTCGCGCTCGGCGACGACCGTGCGGAACGACTCGACGCCCATCGCGCCCAGCGCGATCGCGCTCGCCGCCGCGACGACGACGACGCCGCGGTGCTGCTTGACCTTCTTGCTGACGATCTGCCAGGGCGTGTATGCGTGCGCGCTGACGAGCTTGCCCGTCGAGAACCGCCGCAGATCCTCGGCGAGCTCCTTCGCGTTCGCGTAGCGGTCGCGCGGATCGCGCGCCATCGCCTTCGCGACGATGTCGCACAGCTCGGTCGGTGCGCCCGCCGCGACGTGCATCAGCGGCGCGGGCGGTCCCGCGATCACGCGATCGAGCGCGGACTGCGGAGTCTCGTCGGCGTGCGGCGCCTTGCCGGCGAGCAGCTCGTAGAGCACGGCGCCGATCGCGTAGACATCCGCGCGCTCGTCGACCTGCTCGCCGCGCGCCTGCTCGGGCGCCATGTACGCCGGCGTGCCGACGATCTTGCCCGAGACGGTCGAGACGCCCGAGCCGGTCGCGATCGCCATCTCGCCCTGCGGCTCGGGAATGTCGCGCTTGCAGTCGCGCGCGAGGCCCCAGTCGATGACGATCGTCTCGCCGAACGACCCGACGATCACGTTGCTCGGCTTGAGGTCGCGATGGATCACGCCCTCGCGATGCGCGTAACCGACGGCATCGGCGATCGCGATGATGTGCGGCAGCAGCTCGACCCGCTCGCGCCAGCTGCCGTGGCCCGCCATCAGCTCCTTGAGCGTGCGGCCCTCGACGAGCTTCATCACGTAGTACGGCGCGCCGTTGGGCCAGCGCCCCGCCTCGTGGACCGGCACGATGCCCGGGTGCTCGAGGCGCGCTGTGATCAATGCCTCGCGGACGAACCTCGCCTCGTGCCAGTCATCGTTGCGAAGCAATTCCTTCACCGCAACGGTCCGACCAAGCCGCTTGTCGACCGCGCGCACGACCCGGCCCAGACCGCCGCGTCCCTGCTCTGCAACCTGTTCGTATCGCTCGGGATCGTCGACGGGGAGGTCGCCGTCTTCGACGTCATCCGCCGCCGGCTCGGGCGCAGGTGCGGGCGCCGGCGTCGCGTCGCGCGGCGCCAAGGTTGCAGTCCGGTCGGCGGGATCGGCGGGCATACCGGCAGACCCGGAAACCCGGGTCACTCGCTACAGATTCCCATGTTGTGGGTCCGGTGGACACTGTAGAGTGCGCGCCATGAAAATTCTGTACCTGTCTCTGAGCCTGCTGGCGTGCGGCTCGGACGGGCGAGGCGGGGGAACCATCGACGCGCGGGGCGCGGACGGGCAGTCGGGCTCGAACGGCTCGAATGCCGTCACTTCGCGGGTCTACGCCCACAGCGGCGGCATGCTGTACCGCATCGATACGGTGAACTTCGGAACCGTGCAGATCGGCCCCCTGGCCGGGCTCGGCAGCGCGAGCATGACCGACATCGCGGTCGACAAGAACGACCACATGGTCGGCGTCACGCTGAACAAGCTCTACTCGGTCGACGCCACCACGGGCGCGTGCACGCTGATCAAGGACCTGTCGTCGAGCACGCACAATCCGACGAGCCTGTCGTACGTGCCGGCCGACCTCAACGATCCGAACAGCGCCGACATCCTCGTGACGGCGGACAGCATCGGCGACGTCTATCAGATCGACGAGGCGAGCGGCAGCGCGTCGAAGATCGGCAGCTACGGCACGGTCGCGCTCGGCCGCGTCGTGTCGAGCGGCGATCTGATCGGCGTGCGCGGGCTCGGCATCTACGCGACGGTCGACGTCGGGTCCGGCGCGGGCTCCGCCGCGAACGACTACCTCGCGTCGATCGATCCGGCGACCTGGACGGCGACGCCGATCGGCACCGGCACCGGCTACAACAACATCTTCGGGCTCGGCTTCTGGGCCGGCAAGATCTACGGCTTCGTCGACGACAAGACGAACCACACGGGCAAGATCATCCTGATCGATCCGAACACCGGCAAGGGCACCGAGGTCCTCAGCTCGGCGATCGAGTGGTACGGCGCCGGCGTGACGACCGACGCGCCCGTCATCGAGTAGCGGTGAACGCGACGTCCTGATCCTGATCGGGCGTCACGAGCTTCGACTGCGTCTTGCCGTTGACGATCGCGTCGATCTTCAGCTGCGACGCGCTCTTCTTGACGTGGATGGTGACCGGGGTCCAGCCGACCTTGTGACCGTCCATCATGATCAGCGCCCGTGGATTGGCGCGGATCTGGATGCCGACGGTGCCGCCGAGATCGCGCGTCACCGTCTCCTTGGTCTTCGCGTGCATCTGCACGATCACGCCAGCCGCGACGAGCGCCGCGACAAGCACGCCAATTCCCACGAAGATCCACGTCTTCGATTTCTGCGGTGGCTCCGCAAGTGTTGCGGTCGCCTGCTTGTGGGCCTTCTCCTCTGCCCACTCCTTCTCGAGCTCGATCGGATCGCCGGCCATGAAGCTCGTGCAGCCTAGCACCTGCGCTATGGTGCGCGCATGACTCAACCGATCCGTCGTGTCGCCGTGCTCGGCGCGGGCGTGATGGGCAGCGGCATCGCTGCTCACTGCGCGAATGCCGGCATTCCGGTGCTCTTGCTCGACATCGTTCCGCCCGACGGAAAGGGCGGCCGTAACGCGTTCGCGAACGGCGCGATGGACAAGCTCAAGAAGGCGAAGCCCGCCGCGTTCACCGCGCAGCGCAACGCGCTCTTGATCCAGACCGGCAACTTCGACGACGACCTCGCGAAGGTCGCCGATTGCGATCTGATCATCGAGGCGATCGTCGAGCGGCTCGACATCAAGCGCGCGCTGTTCGAGAAGCTCGAGAAGCTCGCGCCGCACGCGATCATCGCGTCGAACACGTCGGGCCTGCGGATCGCCGACATGCTCGTCGGCCGCACCGAGCAGTTCAAGCAGAACTTCATGGTCACGCACTTCTTCAACCCGCCGCGCTACATGAAGCTCCTCGAGCTCGTCGCGGGTCCGGAGACGAGCGCGGAGGCGAAGGCGCGCGTCGAGAAGTGGGGCAAGGACGAGCTCGGCAAGGGCATCGTCTGGGCCAAGGACACGCCGAACTTCGTCGGCAACCGCATCGGCGTGCAGTCGATGATGACCGTCATCCACACGATGATGGCGATGGACCTGACGCCGGAGGATGTGGACGCGATCACCGGCGTGCCGCTCGCGCACCCCAAGAGCGCGACGTTCCGCACGGCCGACATGGTCGGCCTCGATACGATGGGCCACGTCGCGAGCAACAGCTACAAGGTGCTCGTCGACGACGAGGACCGCGACACGTTCAAGATGCCCGCCTGGGTGGAAGGCATGATCGCCAAGGGTCAGCTCGGCGACAAGACGAAGGGCGGCTTCTACAAGAAGGCCGGCAAGGACGTCCAGACGCTCGACTACAAGACGGGCGAGTACCGCGCGAAGGGCGGCGACGAGGCGATCCTGAAGACGGCGAAGTCGCTGTCGCGCACGGAAGACCCGCGCGAGCGCGTGAAGAAGACCGTCGCGACCGAGGGCAAGATCGGCCAGTTCGCGTGGACGGTGCTGTCGCGCTCGCTCGCGTACGCGGCACGCCGCATCCCGGAGATCACCGACTCCGTCGAGAGCATCGATAACGCGATGAAGTGGGGCTACAACTGGGACCTCGGCCCGTTCGAGGTGTGGGATGCGCTCGGCTTCGCCGAGACCGTCGACCGCATGAAGAAGGACGGCATCGCGCTGCCCGCGTGGGTGGAGAAGATGCGCGCGTCGAACGCGAAGGGCTTCTACACCGACGGCAAGATGTGGGACGCGCAGCGCGGCGATTACGTCCCGCGCGCGTCGGACCCGCGTGAAGTGACGTGGGAAGTGATGCGCAAGGGCGGCGCACCCGTGCTCAAGAACACCGGCGCGGAGGCGTGGGACCTCGGCGACGGCATCCTCGGCCTGACGCTGAAGACGAAGGCGAACTCGATCGACGGCGACGTCGTCAAGATGATCAACGACGCCACCGCGCGCGCGGAGCGCGACTTCCGCGGCATGGTGATCTGGAACCAGGGCGAGTTCTTCTGCGTCGGCGCGAACCTGTTCGCGGTGATGATGGCCGCCGGCCAGAAGCAGTGGGACGGCCTGCGCGAGACGGTCAACGATCTGCAGTACGCGCTGCAGCGCATGAAGTACGCGCGCGTGCCGGTCGTGGCGGCGCCGTACAACATGACGCTCGGCGGCGGCCTCGAGATCTGCATGGGCAGCGATGCCGTGCAGGCGGCGTCGGAGACGTACGCGGGCCTCGTCGAGGTCGGCGTCGGCCTGATCCCGGGCGGCGGCGGCTGCATGAACATGCTGTGGCGCGCGATGGAGAACGTGCCAGACGGCACGGATCTCGACACGTACGCGTTCGTCACGCAGACGTTCAAGAACATCGCGCTCGCGAAGGTCGCGACCAGCGCCGAGGAGGCGAAGGTCTTTGGCTACTTCCGCAACAGCGACGGCGTGTCGTTCGACCGCGCCCGCCAGCTCCACGAGGCGAAGCAGCGCGCGATCGGCCTCGCGACGGCCGGCTATCACCCGCCCGCGCCGCGCGCGTACAAGCTGCCCGGCGAGAACGGCATCGCGACGCTGCACATGATGGTCAACACGCTCGTCGCCGGCAAGTACGCCAGCGAGCACGACGCGAAGATCGCGATGAAGCTCGCGAACGTGCTGTGCGGCGGCGTCAGCGGTCACACGCACGCGGTCACCGAGGACGAGATGCTCGAGCTCGAGCGCGAGGCGTTCGTCTCGCTGTGCGGCGAGCCGCTCTCGCAGGCCCGCATGCAGTACATGCTCCAGAACAACAAGCCCTTGAGGAACTAGCCATGGAAATCGTCATTGCTGAAGCAGTCCGTTCGGCCGTCGGCCGTGGTCACAAGGGTTCGCTCTCGACGAAGCGTCCCGACGAGCTCGCCGCGGACGTGATCCGCGGCCTGATCGCGCGCGTGCCGCAGGTCAAGGGCAAGATCGAAGACGTCGTCATGGGCTGCGCGATGCCCGAAGGCGAGCAAGGCCTCAACGTCGCGCGCCTGATCGCGCTCGCGGCCGACCTCGGCATCGAGACGCCGGGCCAGACGATCAACCGGTTCTGCTCGTCGGGTCTCCAGGCGATCGCGACCGCGGCTGGCTCGATCGCGATCGGGTCGAACGACATCGTGCTCGCCGGTGGCGTCGAGTCGATGACGTACGTGCCGATGACCGGCTTCCACCTGAGCGCGTCGCCCGAGCTGATGCAGCACATGCCGGGCGCGAACACGCCGATGGGCATCACGGCGGAGAACGTCGCGAACCGGTTCGGCATCACGCGCCAGATGCAGGACGAGTTCGCCTACAAGTCGCAGATGAAGGCGAAGACCGCGCTCGAGAAGGGCGTGTTCAAGGACGAGATCGTCCCCGTGCGCGCCATCGCGTACAAGAACGGCGAGCGCGTCTACAGCGACTTCACCGTCGACGAGCTGCCGCGTCCCGAGACGACGCTCGAGGGCCTCGGCAAGCTGCCGCCCGCGTTCGCGCAGGGCGGCTCGGTCACGGCCGGCAACAGCTCGCCGATCTCCGACGGCGCGGCCGCCGCGCTCGTGATGTCGCGCAAGAAGGCGGACGAGCTCGGCATCAAGCCGCTCGGCATCTTCCGCTCGTTCGTCACGGTCGGCGTCGACCCCGAGATCATGGGCATCGGCCCGCTGCCCGCCGTGAAGAAGCTGCTCGCGAAGAACAACCTGACGATCGATCAGATCGATCTGATCGAGATGAACGAGGCGTTCGCGAGCCAGGCGGTGTACTGCGCGAAGGAGCTCGGCATCCGCGAGGAGCGTCTCAACGTCAACGGCGGCGCGATCGCGCTCGGCCACCCGCTCGGCTGCACGGGCGCGAAGCTCACGGCGAGCGCGCTGTACGAGCTGCGCCGCCGCGGCGGCAAGTACGCGGTCGTGACGATGTGCATCGGCGGTGGCCAGGGCGCGGCCGGCCTCTTCGAGCGCGCCTGAACCGTACCGATTCCTGGCGCGCCTAGCGGTTGGCTCACGCACCCAGGATCGGGTAATCCTTCGCGACGATGTGGCAAGCCATCGCGCTGTCGTTTGGCCTCGCGATGGATGCGACCGCGGTCTCCGCGGCGCGCGGGCTCGGCGGCCGCAACCGCCGCGAGCTCGTCGTGCTGCCGCTGTTGTTCGGCGGCTTCCAGTCGGGAATGTCCGCGCTCGGCTGGATCGCGGGCGCGTTCGCGGGGCGTTACATCGCGCGGTACGACCGCTACGTGGCATTTGGCCTCCTCGCGATCATCGGCGCGAAGATGATCTGGGAGGCCGTGCGCGGCGGCGACGACGACGAGGTCGACGAGGGCGGCTTCGCCCTGTACATCGGCCTCGCGATCGCGACGAGCATCGACGCGGCGGCCGCGGGCATCACGCTGCCGCTGGTCCCTGCCCCGCCGTGGCTGTCGCTCGTGCTGATCGGCGGGATCACGGCTGCGTGCTCCGCGATCGGCTACCTGCTCGGCCGCGCCGTGGGGCACAAGCTCGGCTCGAGCCTCGAGATCCTCGGCGGCCTCGTGCTGATCGGCATCGGGATCAACATGTTGATCCAGGCCGGCTGATTGTTACTCTCCGGGCCGTGCGCAGGTACCTGCTCGTCTCCTTGATCGTGCTGTCCGCCTGCAAGGGCAAGCCGGAGCATCGTCCGCCGCCCGCGAACCTCGGCTCGGCCGTCGTCGCGACGGGCTCGGGGCAGCGCGCGGCGCCCGATCTCGTGCTGCCGAAGGGTCCGGGCACCGCCCCGCTCAGGACGACGCGCAAGCTCGGCCGCGCGGACTTCGAGAAGCTCGCGCAGCTCTCGTATCCCGGCTTCACGAAGGAGCCCCACGGCCTCAACGACGTCGTGTTCGAGATGCGTCAGATCACGAACGACCGCCCGAAGCTGTGGGCCGTGGTCACGATCGAGCCGTGCGGCGCCGGCTCCGCGGCCGGGTCCGGATCGGGCAGCAGCAATTGCTGGCCGATGGACGCGGGGCTGTGGGCGGACCGCAAGGAAGAGCTGAAGAAGCAACTGCTCGCCGAGCCGCTACAGGGCAGCGGCTCCGACGTCGAGTTCTCCGTCGACAAGGTGATCTTCCACGACACGACGCTGATCGGGACGTATCAGCTCGGTCAGCGCGCGGGCTCGGGCGCAGGCGGCGGCCTGACGTTCACCGACGCGTACTCGCTGAACTTCAACGACGGGATCAACAAGATCCGCGTCGTCGCGTCGTACAAGGACGATCCGGTGGCGTCGAAGGAGATGCTCGCCAAGCTGGCGTCGAGGAACGATCTCGCGCTGCTCGCGCTCGCCTTCCTCGACGTGTACACGCACGCCTGGCCGACGAACTGAAGCCCGCGCGCGACGCGCCGAGCGCCGCCGCAGCGCCGCCTAGCGCTTGATCGAGATCTTGCGCGGCTTCGCTTCCGCGCGCTTCGCGATCGTCAGCGTGAGGACGCCGTTCTCGAGCTTCGCGTCGATCCGCTCGCCATCCGCCATGTCGGGCATCGCGAAGCTGCGCGAGAAGGAGCCGAACTGACGCTCGTAGAGCGCGTAGCTCTCGCCTTCCTTGCGCTCTTCCGACGCGCGATGACCCGAGACGGTCAGCGTGCCGTTGTGCACCGAGACGTCGAGATCCTTCTCCTCGACACCGGGGACGTCCGCCTTGATGACGAACGAGTCGGTGGTCTCCTTGACCTCGAACGACGGCGCGAACGCCGATGCGGGACGCGTGGTGAAGAACGGGTCCCAACCGAGAAGCTCGCGTGCGAGCGAGTACGGGTCGCGCGCGATCTTCGCAGAGCCATTTCCGTTGGTACGAACGAGTGACATTGCCATTGCCTCCGCAGATCTCGATAAGCATCGAGCAGCGTCGCGCAACGGGTTGACGAGGACGGTCTCGATGGTTACGGCGCAAGGATCGTGCGCACGTAACACCGCGGCTTGCCGTCGTCCCCCGCCACATGGCCAGCGGCACCTCCCTGAAAGAGGCGGACGTGGGCGCGGACCCGATCGCCCGCGAAGCACGGCTTGCGATACGCGATGTCGACGGCGCGGCTGCGCACGCGCAGCGGCTGCCCTTCCTTCGCGAGCCGGCGGTTGACCGCCTCGAGGAACAGCCGGATGTAGACGAGCGAGTTGACGTGCTGGTTCGAGTCCGTCTGGTCGAGCGTGAACACGTAGTCGGTCGTGTCGGGCTCGAGGTCGGAGGTCCACGCGGCGCCCTCGGGCGGTTCCTGCGCGGTCGTCGGAGCGGGCGCGGCGTAGCGGGTCTCCGGGATCTCCGGATAGCCCTCGACCGCGAGGCGCGTGACCTTGCGCTGATCGGGCGGCGCCATCAGGCGCGTGAACGTGTGCTCCGCGAAGATCGTCCCGGCGGGTGCGAGCTCGCCCGGCGTCACGTGGCGCGACAGCTTGCCGGCCGCGCCGCGCGTGTCGGCCCACACGTTCATGTAGAGGCGGCTGACCTCGTCGCCCTGCTTGTCGTGCGCGAGCAGGAAGCCGGCGGTCGACTGGAACGGCCGGTCGACGCGGATCGGCTGATCGAGGCTCGTCAGCGTGAGGCGCGTCAGGATCGGGATGACGCCGGCCGCGAGCGCGTTGCGGGCACCGGGATGGTGCACGAGCACCTCGCGCCACAGGCCGCCGAGCGCCGGCGGGATCGCGAGCGGGATCAGGCGGCCGTCCTGCGTGCAGTCCTCGTAGCGGAAGTAGCCCGTGGTCGTCGCGGACTGGCCTTTCGGGAACTCGGGGACAGCAGGAGCGGGAAACATCGCGACCCAGCATACTATGGCGCCCGTGACGCCCCTGCCGATCGACGACGTGCTGCCACAGATCGTGGCCGCCGTGCGCGACCGCGGCGTTTGCGTCCTCGTCGCGCCGCCGGGCGCCGGCAAGACGACGCGGGTTCCGGGCGCGCTGCTGGACGTCGTTCAGGGGTCGATCGTCGTGCTGCAGCCGCGTCGACTGGCGGCGCGGCTCGCGGCGGCGCGGATCGCGAAGGAGCGCGGCGTCGAGCTCGGCGGCGAGGTCGGCTACGTCGTGCGGTTCGACAAGCGCACGAGCGCGGCGACGCGGATCGAGCTCGTGACCGAGGGCGTGCTGACGCGGCGGCTCCTGAGTGATCCCGAGCTGCGCGGCGTCGGGTGCGTCGTGATCGACGAGTTCCACGAGCGCCACCTCGACGGCGACCTCGCGCTCGCGATGGTCGAGCGGCTGCGCGCGCGCAGGCCGGAGCTGAAGCTCGTCGTGATGTCGGCGACCCTCGATGCCGAGCCGGTCGCGGCGTACCTCGACGGTGCGCCGATCATCCGCAGCGAGGGCCGCACGTTCCCGTTGACGATCGAG
The DNA here is from genome assembly GCA_964446175.1 of uncultured Kofleriaceae bacterium. Lineage (GTDB taxonomy): Bacteria > Myxococcota_A > Polyangia > Haliangiales > Haliangiaceae > JABFXX01. The sequence goes on along the minus strand of CAYUNM010000012.1, from coordinate 141,349 downwards.
CACGCGGGCGCGCCGGATGATCGTCTCTTGGGGAAGCAGGTCTCGGCGGCGGTGCGCACGCTCGCGCAGCAGGGCCTCGACGGCGACGTGCTCGTGTTCCTGCCCGGCACCGGCGAGATCCGGCGGTGCGCCGAGGATCTCGAGGATGCCGCGCGCACGTTCGATCTCGCGGTCGTGCCGCTGCACGGCGATCTGCCCGCGGAGGAGCAGGATGCAGCGGTGCGGCCGGGCGCGCGTCGCAAGGTGATCCTCGCGACGAACGTCGCGGAGACGAGCGTCACGATCGAAGGCGTGACCGCCGTGATCGACTCTGGCCTCGCGCGCATCGCGCGTCACTCGCCGTGGAGCGGCGTGCCGAGCCTCGAGATCGAGCCCGTGTCGAAGGCGAGCTGCACGCAGCGCGCGGGGCGCGCCGGTCGCACGCGGCCGGGCCGCGTCGTGCGGCTGTACACGAAGCACGACTTCGACACGCGTCGCCCGTTCGAGCTGCCGGAGATCGCGCGCGCGGATCTCGCGGGCGTCGCGCTCGAGCTGCACGGCGCGGACGTGCACGACCTGCGGTGGTACGAGGCGCCGCCCACCGCCGCGTGGACCGCCGGCGAGGAGCTGCTCGTGCGGCTCGGCGCCGTACACGACGGCGCGATCACGGCGCTCGGCCGCCGCATGCTGCAGTTCCCCGTGCACCCGCGCCAGGCGCGGATCGTCGTCGAGGCGGAGCGGCGCGGCGTCGCGCGCGAGGCGTGCATCATCGCGGCGATGCTCGGCGCGCGCGAGCTGCGGCTCGAGCGGCGCGGCCGCGGCGAGGCGAAGCTGTCGTCGCCGAGCGACCTGATCGACGATCTCGACGCGCTGCTCGACGCCCGCTCGCACGGGCTGCGCGCGGATCGGCTGCGCCGCGACGGCCTCGACATCGGCACCGCGCACGCCGTCGATCGCGCCGCCAAGCAGCTCGAGCGCATCGCGTCACAGGACCCGCTACACCCGCGCGGACGCGCACCGGCGAGCGATGCGGAGGTCGACCGCGAGCTCCAGATCGCGATCCTCACCGGCTTTCCGGATCGCGTGGGCAAGCGGCGCGCGCCGAAGTCGGCGGAGATCGTGTTCGCGGGCGGCGGCAGCGGCACGCTCGCCGCGTCGAGTGCGGTGATCGAGCCCGAGCTGATGGTCGCCGTCGACGTCGGCGAGGTCGGTGCGCGCGGCCAGGCGTCGCGCGTGCAGATCCGGCGCGCGAGCGCGATCGACGCCGCGTGGCTGCTCGACCTCTACATGGATCGCATCGCGGAGCGCGACGAGCTGGTGTGGAACGCGCAGAAGGAGCGCGTCGAGCGCGTCGCGCAGATGACGTACGACGGCCTCGCGATCGACGAGACGCGCGAGCCGGCCCGCGGCGACCTGCGCGCGGCCGAGGTCCTCGCGAAGCAGGCGCTCGCGGCCGGCATCGGCCGCTTCGTCGACATGGATGCCCTCGCGCAGTGGCGCGCGCGCGTCACGCTCGTCGCGAAGCTCGTGCCCGATCTCACGCCGCCGACCGACGACCACCTCGCCGAGGTGCTCGCCGCCGCGTGCGAAGGCGCGACGTCCTTCGCCGAGCTCCGCCAGATGGGCCTGCTCGCGCTGCTCGACGGCACGCTCGGCGCGAAGCGCGCGCTCGTCGATCGCCTCGCCCCGACCCACCTCCAGCTCGGCCGCCGCCGCACGCCGATCCACTACGAGCTCGAGCAGCCGCCGTGGGTCGCGTCGCGCATGCAGGACTTCTTCGGCCTCGCGCGCGCGCCGGCCGTCGGCGACGGCCGCATCCCGCTCGTGCTCCATCTGCTCGCGCCGAACCAGCGCCCCGTCCAGGTCACGACCGACCTGCCCGGCTTCTGGGTCAAGCACTACCCCGCGCTTCGCAAGCAGCTGATGCGCCGCTATCCGAAGCACGCATGGCCCGAGGACCCGCTGCAGCTCATTTCCGAGTAGGCGGCTCGTGCACGATGCTGACCTGGCCGCGCCACAGCTGCCGATCCGGCTCGAGCTCGTGAACGACCTGCGGCGCCGGTCGTGCGGGCGGCGGCTCCGCGAAGTGACTCCGCGCCGGCATCTCGTGGCGCAGCTGCACCGTCACCGGTCTCGGCGGCGCCTCGCGATGCGCGTGCGGGTGCGTGACATGCGCGAGCCACGCCGTGCCGGCGACCGCGGTGGCGGCGGCGAGCGCCGTCAGCTGCTTGCCGCGCCGCACGCCCTGCACGGTGCAGTCGGCGAGCAAGATCGTCCCGTCCTTGCGTTGCCAGTACTGCGCGCACAGATCGCCGTTCGTCGCGCGGATCAGCGCCTCTGCGTCGGCGCGCGTCATCGCGCTCAGGTCGAACACGTTCTTGTTGCACTTCGCGCACGCGCGCACGCGGTCGTCGCCGATCATCTCGTTCCAGTCCGCGGGACACGGGCTCGCGACGCGGATGTTCGGCAGCACCGGCAACCGGCGCCGCTCCTCGATCATCCGCGCGACCTCGTCTCGCTCGCGCCGCTTCGCGGCCAGCGCCGCCTCCGCCGCGTCGAGCCTCGCCTGCGCCTCCTCGATCTTCACTTGTCCTCCACGATCGCCGGCGGGGGCACCGGCTCGGGCTCGATGTCGTGCACGATCGCGACCGCGCCCATCGTCGCGTGGATCTCGCCCTCGATGCCCTGCGACGGAACCGGCGCGGGCGGCGGCGCCGGGGGCGGTACGTCATCGAGCGCCTCCGCGTGCACGCTCATCTGCACGTTCTCCGTCGGATCGAACACGATCGCGCCCATCTGCACGTGCTCGGTCCGCTGCGACAGCGCCAGCCACGTCATGCCGCCGCCGAGCGCGAGCAGCCCCGCCGCGCCCGCCGCGATCACGCGCCGCTTCTTCTTCTGCGCGATGCCGACCGAACAGTCCTTCAGCAAGATCGTCCCGTCGTGGCGCTGGTAGTAGCGCGCGCACAGATCGCCCGCGCGCTCGATCACCAGTGCCTCCGCCTGCTGGCGCGTCAGCGCGCTCAGGTTGAAGACGTCCTTGTCGCAGTGCGCACAGTGTCGTACCCGCTCGTCGCCGACCATCTCGTTCCAGTCGGCGCGGCACGGGGTGGCGACCCGGACGTTCGGGAGCACGGGCAGCTTCGCGCGCGCCTTTGCGTCCTCGAGCGCGCCGGCGGCGCGGTCCCGTTCCTTCACCGTTTCGGCTACTTCGGCATCGAGCGAGGCATGACGCGCATGCAGCGCGTCGAGGTCGTCGCGGTAGCTCATGCGCGCTTTCAACGCACGCCGCGGCCGGCGGATCTAGAAGCTCGCATCGCCGGGGAGATTTGGGCCGAATCGGGAAAATTTCCCGGGCCCCGCGCGATCGCATTTTCGATCTCGGACCGGCTATGGTGGCCACGTGGTCCCGCTGTCGCTCGCCACCATCGCGGCGCTGTTCGGGGCGGGCCTGGGAGCGGGCTGGCTCGGCGCGTGGATCGGGATCGGCGGCGGCACCGTGCTGGTGCCCGCGTTCGTGCTCGCGTTCGGGTTCGATCCGAAGGTGGCCGTCGCGACGTCGCTCTTGACCGTGATCGCGACCTCGACCGCGGCCGGCAGCGTCTACGTGGGCCGCGGGCTCAGCAACACGCGGCTCGCGATGGCGCTCGAGATCGCGACGACGATCGGCGGCATGGTCGGCGGGTTGCTCGCACTCGTGCTTCCGTCGCACGTGCTCGCGGGGATCTTCGGCGTCGTCATGAGCGTGACCGCGATCTCGATGCTGCGGTGGTCGAAGGTGAAGGAGTCGGGCGACTTCGAGCAGAGCGACACGCCCGTCGAGGGGACCGAGCACAAGGGCGAGCTCGCCGGGACGTACTACGACGAGGTGCGCCGCGGGCTCGTGCACTACCGCGCGAGCCGGCTGTACGCGGGCTCGGCGATCGCGCTGCTCGCAGGCGCGGTGTCGGGGTTGCTCGGCGTCGGCGGCGGGTTCCTCAAGGTGCCGGCGATGAACCTCGGCATGAACGTGCCGATCCGGGTCGCGGTCGCGACGAGCAACTTCATGATCGGTGTGACGGCGGCGGCGAGCGTGTTCGTGTACTTCGGCCGTGGGTTCGTGCACCCGCTGCTCGTGGCGCCGGTCGCGCTCGGCGTCGTCGGCGGTGCACTGCTCGGGACGATTCATTCGGGACGTGCGAGCCACGTGCTGCTCAAGCGCGTGATCGCGGGCGTGCTGATCATCGTCGCGATCCAGATGGGCCTGCGCGCGTTCGGGGTGAACATTGGCCGGTGAATCTCACCGCGCGCATCACTTCGTGCAGTGGGTGCTGCGCGGCGGGCTCGCGATCGCCTGCGTGCTGCTCGGCATCGGGCTCGCCATGGCGCTCGCGACGGGCGAGCGGGTCGCCGCCCCGGTGCGCCTGCACGAGGTGCTCTCGGAAGGCACGACCGCCGACCGCGTGATCGCGTGTGGGCTGCTCTTGCTCGCGATGACGCCCGTCGTCCGCGTGCTGTCGCTCGTCGTGATCTGGATGCTCGAGCGCGACAAGAAGTTCGCGCTGGTGGCGCTCGTCGTCATCGTCGTGCTCGGCCTCGCGATCGCGAGCGGGCGCGGCTAGGCCTCGACCTCGGGATCGATGCGAGCGACCTGGCGCCGGCCGTCGAGCGTGAGGCGCCAGCGCAGCCCGCGGCGCGACAGCTCCGTGCTGTACATGTTGTCGATGTAGAGCCGCCGCGCCGCACCCGCCGCGATCGCGCACGCGACGAGGAGCGGCAGGATCAGGCCGAAGTCACCGGAGAGCTCGCACGCGAGGATCGCGGCCATGATCGGCGCGTGCGTGGTGGCGGAGAGCGCCGCGCCGAGGCCGACGAGCGCGTAGGCACCCGGCGTGACATCGGCGCCGCACGCCGCGAGCGCGGCCGCGTAGAGCGTGCCGATCAGCGCGCCGAGCAGCAGCGTCGGTGTGAACACGCCGCCGGGATTGCCGGAGCCGACGGAGGCGGCCGTCGCGAGCGGCTTCGCGAGCAGCAGCCACGCGACGGCGACGATCGCGAGCTTGCCGTCGAGCAGCGTGTCGAGCGGCTCGAAGCCGTTGCCGGCGACGGCCGGCGCGACGAGCAGCACGGCGCCGCACACGAGCCCACCCGCGGCGCTGCGCGCGGGCACCGGCACGAACCGCCAGCCGCGCTCGACGAGCGCGAGCATGCGCAGGAACATCACGCCGAGCGGCGCCGCGACGAGGCCGAGCCCCGCGAACGCGAGCAGCTCGATCGGCGCGACGCGTCCGAAGTCGCGAAGGCCGTACAGCGGCGCGCCTCCGACCGCGTAGTGCGTGATCACGGTCGCGATCACGGCCGCGAGCAGGATCGGCACGGCCGCCTCGAGCACGATGACGCCCGTGACGACCTCGACGACGAACAGGCTCGCGGCCATCGGCGCGTTGTAGGCGGCGGCGAAACCGGCCGCGACGCCGGCGGCGAGCACGACCTGCGCGCTCGCATCGGTCAGCTTGAACGCGCGCCGCGCGCCCTCGCCTGCCGCCGCGCCGAACTGGATCAGCGGTCCCTCGCGCCCGAGCGAGTTGCCCGACACGATCGCGAACCACGACGACACCATCTGCAGCGTCGAGCGCTGCAGCGGCACGCGCTCGCGCCCGAGCACGATCGCCTCCATGACGAAGCCGACGCCGCTGACACCTCGCAGCCTCCGGACCGCGAGCGCGACGAGCCCGGTCGCGAGCCCACCGGCCGCCGGCAGCGCGAGCCGCTCCCACGCGGGTACGCGGCTCATCAGATCGACGACGTTCGCGCCGCCGAGCGCGTGCGTCGCCTCCGCGACCGCCCACCGGAACGCGACCGCGAACCCGGCCGCGACCACCGCGACCGCCGCGACGGCCGGCATCACGATCCACCACGGCGAGCGCGGCCTTACCGCTTGGACGGCATGGGCCATAGCACGTGGTACAGGCGCAGGCTGATCAGCAGCAGCGCGTACTCCTGCAGGTCACCGCCCGAGTCGCGCAGCACGGAGAAGTTGTAGTCGACGAGCGCGAGCGCATCGGAGACGAGCGCGAGCAGCTGATCGATCGTCGGCGGCTGCGCGGTCTTGTCGAACGCCCAGGTCGACAGCTTCGTGCGCGTCGTCTCGAACAGCGACTTGATGTTCGGGTGCAGCGCCGCGATCCGGTTCGGGCGCAGCCACGTCAGGATCATCCCGGAGAGCGCGCGGCAGTCACCGGCCATCGCCTCGGCGCCCATCGCCGGATCGACGAGGCCGACCATCGCCGGCACGACGGTGCGCGTCGCCGTGATGCCCTTGAACAGCAGCGCACCGGGCGAGATGTTGTTGTGCGCCATGCCGTGCTCGTGGAGCGCGGCGACCTGACGGATCACGAGGAAGCCGAGCGCGAGCGCGCCGTCGACGTGGAGGTCGACCTCGCTGATGCGATCGCCGAAGCGCGGGTCGTCGACGTACTCGCTGAACAGCAGCAGCGACGATGACTTCGCGTCGTAGATCACCTTGTGCAGCGACGTCAGCAGGCCCTGGCGCACGCGCTTGAGGATCGGCCAGAAGTAGCGCTGCCAGTTCTCGACGTACTCGCGCGGGTCCGCGACCTTCGTCAGATCGATCACGGTGACGAGCTTCGGGAAGATGTTCGCGTCGGGGAACTGACCCGACTGCACGAGATCGCTGCGCGGCGCGGCGAGGAAGATCGGATTGCCGCGTACGCGCCCGAGCGACCGCTCGACGTTGTAGCCCCACTCCCACACCGCGCTCTCCGCCGCCGCGACGACCTGCGGCGTGATGCTCGGATCGCCGGTCTTCTCGCTGACGGCGGCGACCGCGCGCGCGCGATCCTCGTCGGCGTTCGTCTCGAGGCGGCGGCGCGAGTCGCGGCGCGTCTCGTCGGGCAGGTCGCGCAGCATGCCGCGCAGCTCCTGGATCACCGTCTGCACCGACGGGAACCGCTGCGCCGGGTCGCGCTCGAGGCAGCCCTCGATCACCGTCTTGAGCACGCTCGGGAAGCCCTCGGGATAGACGACCTTGCTGCGCCCACCGACGACGACGCCCTCCGCGATGCGGATCAGCAAGGCCCACATATCGTCGGCCTCGCCGTAGAGCAGCTTGTCGGTGAACAGGCCGTGGAGCGCGCCGCCGATCGCGTACACGTCGAGCGACGTGTTGATCGACGTGTCCATCAGCGCCTGATCGACGGTCTCGGGCGCGACCGACCAGCCCGGCGAGCCGAAGATGCGGCCCTTGTAGTAGTTGCGATAGGTCTGCGGGCCGATGTCGTCGAGCGACATCGCGAGATCGAAGTCGAACAGGTAGGCGACGTTCGCGCCCTGGTCGACGAGGATGTTGCGCAGCGTGAAGTCGCGGTGGACGAGGCGCGCGGCGTGGAGCGTGGCGAGCCCCTCGAGCGCCTGGACGAGCAGCTTGGTGCGCGCGCGGGGCGTCAGGTTGTGCTTCGCGATCGCCTCGAGCAGCGTCATGCCCATGCGCGGCGTGACGAAGAGGTAGTTGTCCGCGATCGGCGCCGAGACGTACGTCGGCAGGATGTTCGGGTGCTCGATCGCGGCGATCCGCGCCATCGCGGCGAGGTTGTTGTGGTGATCGCGGCGCGTCACCTCGTCCGTGCGCAGCTGGTAGAGGTAGTTCGAGTGGAACACCTTGCCGACGACCGGCTCGACCACGCCGGTCTCGTCATCGCGCCGCTCGAGCTCGTAGACCGTGCCCATGCCGCCGTTCGACAGGTGCTGGCCGAGCGTGCGGTAGAGGTAGTGGTTGTAGCGGAAGATGATGTCGGGGGCGGCGAGGTCGTCGGACCGGAGCGTGCCGATCGACGTCGTTTCGTCCCAGACGACGCTCATCCGGCCGAAATCATAACCGGTTGAATTCGCTCGGGTCCACAATCGTGGCGGTGTTGTGTCGCAGACGCGCCGCGGACTCGTCTGCGTGGCACGAGATGTGGTACCCCACCGTCCGAAGTCCATGCTCGAGCATCGGTTCGCCAAGCTCGCCGCGGCCGCGACGTTCGTGCTCCTCGTCATCGGCGGCACCGTGAATCCCACGGGTTCCAGCCTCGCCTGCCCGGAGCCGACCCTCGTGTGCCACGGCCAGCTGTTCCCGCCGATGGTGGGCGGTGTGCTCTACGAGCACGGTCACCGCCTCGCCGCGATGACGGTCGGCCTGCTGCAGATCGCCCTCACGTACCTCCTGTTCACGCGCCGCCGCGACCTGCGCAAGCTGGCGTGGCTCCTGCTCGGGCTCATCCTCGCGCAGGGCTCGCTCGGCGCGATCACCGTCAAGTACAAGCTCCCGCCGGCCGTCTCGACGACCCACCTGCTCCTCGGCATGAGCTACTTCGCGACGCTCATCTTCACCGCGTTCCGCACGCGCCCGGCCCCGACGGCGATGGACCTGCGGCGGCACGACGACCTGCGCGCCGAGCTCGGCACGACGCGCCGCTGGATCTTCGTCGCGTGCGCCGCCGTGTTCGTCCAGCTGCTGCTCGGCGCCCTCGTCCGCCACCTCGGCGCCGCGATGGTCTGCCTCGGCATGCCGACCTGCACCCGCTCCGGAGAGTGGTGGCCGGCCGCCCACGTCCAGCAGCTGCACATGATTCACCGCGCGTTCGGGTGCGTGGTCGCCATCGTCACGACGATCGCGGCCGTCCAGGTGCTCCGCAAGGCGAAGTCGTGGGCCACGCTGCGCACGCTCGCCCTCGTCGCGCCGTTCCTGGTCGCCGCGCAGATCGCGCTCGGGGTGCTCACGGTGCTCACGATGCGTGCGGTTCCGCTCGCTGTCGGGCACTTCGCGGGAGCGGCCAGCCTGTGGGCGCTCTGGATGAGCGCGTGGCTGCTGACCGGCCAGCGCCGCGCCAGCACGGCGGTCGAGCCGATGCCGGTGGTCGCGGAGGCCGTCGCGTGACCGCGAAGGTTCTCACGGCGAAGACCGTCGATCTCGTCGCGCTGGTCAAGCCGCGCATCATGATCATGGCGCTGCTGACGGCCGCCGGCGCGATGAGCCTGGCGCCCGGCACCGTCACGTTCGCACGCGCGCTGCTGATGCTCTCGGGCTGCGGTCTCATCGTCGGCGCCGCGAACACGCTCAACATGTGGCTCGAGCGCGACACCGACTGCCTGATGTCGCGCACGAAGAACCGCCCGCTGCCGCAGCAGCGCCTCGCTCCGGCGACGGCGCTGTGGTTCGGTGCGATCCAGGGCGCGTTCGCGCTTCCCGTGCTCGCGATGGTCGGCATCGTGCCCGCCGCGCTCGGCCTCGTCGCGCTGCTCCTGTACGTCGGCGCGTACACGCCGATGAAGCAGAAGACGCACCACGCGACGTGGGTCGGTGCCGTCCCCGGCGCGATGCCCGCGCTGATCGGCTGGACCGCCGCCACCGGCCGCATCGACCTGCCCGGCCTCGCCGTGTTCGGCGTGCTGTTCTTCTGGCAGATCCCGCACACGCACGCGATCGCGATCTATCGCCAGCGCGAGTACGACGCCGCCGGCATGAAGACGCTGCCGTCGATGAAGGGCCTGCCCGCCACGCACCGCGCGATCCACGAGTTCCTGCTCGTGCAGGTCGCGGTGTCGCTCGCGCCGTTCTTGCTCGGCGTCGCCGGCCTGCCCTACCTCGTGACGGCCATCGCGCTCGGCGCGATGGTGCTCGTGCAGGGCTTCGGCGGCGACGGCTCGACGAAGTGGGCGCGTAACCTGTTCCTGACCTCGATCGTCTACTTGCCGGTGCTGTTCGCCGTGATGGTTGCCAGCGGCCAGGCATGACCTGGCACCAGCTGCACCCCGCGCTCAACGCGGCGCTCAACCTCACCTGCTTCATCTTCCTTGTCGCGGGTCGCATGGCGATCGCGCGCGGCGATGCGGCGCTCCATCGCAAGCGCATGCTGACCGCGCTCGCCGTCGCGGGCGTGTTCCTCGTCTCGTACCTGCTCCGCGTCGCGACGAGCGGCACGCACCGCTATCCCGGCCCGTGGGGATGGGACAAGACGCTCTACATCACGATCCTGACCTCGCACACGTTCCTCGCGGCCGGGCTCGTGCCGCTCGTGTTCGTCAGCGTGCGCCGCGCGCTGCGGGGCGACTTCGCCGCTCACCGGCGGATCGTGCGGTTCACGTGGCCGATCTGGATGTACGTTTCGGTCACCGGCGTCCTCGTCTACCTGATGCTCTATCACCTCGCGCCGGTCCTCCACCCGCAATGACCGCGTACAACGCAGCGGTAGACCTCCTCGAGCGCAACGATCCCGACCGCCTCGCCGTCCTCGACGACGACGGGCGCTACACCTATGGCGAGGTCGCCGCGCGCGTCGCGAAGGCGGCCGGTGCCCTCTCCGCGCTCGGCGTGCAGCCCGAGCAGCGCGTCGGGCTGTGCATGCTCGACTCCGCCGACTGGATCGCGACGTTCCTCGGCGCGATGTGGCTCGGTGCGGTGCCGGTGCCGCTCAACACGATGCTCACGCCCGAGGACTACCGCTACCTGATCGCCGACAGCCGCGCGCGGATCGTGATCGCGAGCGAGCCGCTGCTGCCCAAGCTGCCCGCCGGCGCGATCCCGCAGGCGACGTGGAGGCAGCAGATCGCGACCGCACCGGCCGCGCCCGTCGCGCAGACCTCGAAGGACGAGGTCGCGTTCTGGCTGTACTCGTCGGGCTCGACGGGCAAGCCGAAGGGCGCGATGCACCTGCACGGCTCGCTGATCGCGACCTCCGAGCTGTACGCGCAGCCGATCCTGGGGATCCGCGCCGATGATGTCGTGTACTCCGCCGCCAAGCTGTTCTTCGCGTATGGCCTCGGCAACTCGCTGACGTTCCCGTTCTCGGTCGGCGCGACGGTGCTGCTGCGCCGCGATCGCCCGACGCCCGCGCTCGTCAGCGAGACCTTGAAGCAAGGCGTGACGATCTTCTGCGGCGTGCCGACGCTGTTCGCGGCGCTGCTCGCCGATCCAGCGCTCGAGGCGACGAGCACGCTGCGCGTCTCGACGAGCGCCGGCGAGGCGCTGCCGAAGCACGTCGGCGATCGCTGGCGCGCGAAGATGGGCAGCGACATCCTCGACGGCATCGGCTCGACGGAGATGCTCCACATCTTTCTCTCGAACCGCCCCGGCGACGTCGCATACGGCACGACGGGCCGCCCCGTGCCCGGCTACGACCTCGACCTGCGCGGCGATGACGGCCAGCCCGTCACCGACGGCGAGGAAGGCTCGCTCTGGGTGCGCGGCCCGACGGCGTGCATCGGCTACTGGAACGACCGCGCGCGCTCGCTCGCCACGTTTCACGGCCCGTGGACGCGCTCCGGCGACCGCTACATCCGCGACCGCGACGGCCGCTGGACCTACTGCGGCCGCGCCGACGACATGCTCAAGGTCGGCGGCATCTGGGTGTCGCCGTTCGAGGTCGAGAGCGCGCTCGCCGCGCACGACGCGGTGCTCGAGGCGGCCGTCGTCGGCCACGACGATGCGGACGGCCTGACGAAGCCGAAGGCGTTCGTCGTGCTCAAGGCCGGTGCGTCGGTCGAGCCGAACGAGCTGCAGGCGTTCGTGAAGTCGAAGCTCGCTCCGTACAAGTATCCGCGATGGGTGGAGCTGGTCAGCGAGCTCCCGAAGACGGCGACGGGCAAGATCCAGCGCTACAAGCTCCGCGGATGATCGAGACGCAGTGGATCGGCGAGCCCGCGCCCGGCGCGCTCGTGTTCCTGCACGAGGGCCTCGGCTCGGTCGCGCAGTGGCGGGACACGCCGGCCGCGATCGCGAAGCTCACGGGTCGGCCGGCGCTCGTGTACTCGCGCGAGGGATACGGGCGCTCGTCGCCGGTCGCGGTGCCGCGGCCGCTGACCTACATGCACGACGAGGCGACGCGCATCCCGCACGTCGACGACCCGATCCTCGTCGGGCACAGCGACGGCGCCTCCATCGCCATCATCGCGGCCGGCGAGGGCCACGTGACGCCCCGCGCGCTCGTGCTGATCGCGCCGCACGTGTTCGTCGAGGACATCTCGGTCGCGTCGATCGCGGCCGCCCGCGACGCCTACGAGCACGGCGACCTGCGCGCGCGCCTCGCGAAGTATCACGCCGATGTCGACGGGGCGTTCTGGGGCTGGAACCGCGCGTGGCTCGATCCCGGCTTCCGCGCGTGGAACCTCGAGGCGTACCTGCCGAAGATCACCGCGCCGACGCTGATCGTGCAGGGCAGCGCCGACCAGTACGGCACGCTCGCGCAGGTGCACGCGATCGAGCGCCAGCTCGGCGGGCCGCACGAGACGCTGATCGTCGAGGGCGCCGGGCACTCGCCGTTTCGCGATCAGCCCGCGCTCGTGCACGAACGGATCGCCGACTTCGTGTTACGACACGCCGGATGAGGTTGGTCGTCGTCGTCTGTGCGCTGTCTGCGTGTGTTCCACCCGAGAAGCCGGCAGAGAAGCCCGCTCCTGCGGTAGTCGTCCATCCAGCACCACCGCCGATGCTCGTCACGGCTCCGCAAGGCAAGCTCGGGCCGTTCGTCAGCGTCGACGCGCCGGTCGCCGTGCTGCAGCACGTGCACGTGATCGACGGCACCGGCACGCCGGGCACCGACGATCAGACGATCGTGATCGAGAATGGCAGGATCTCCGCGATCGGCGCGGCGCTGCCCGTGCCCGCCGGCGCGAAGGTCCTCGACATGACGGGCCACACGGCGTTCCCCGGCCTCGTCGACATGCACGGGCACCTCTACTACGGGCAGCTCACCGCGCCGCCCGCCGAATCGATCGAGTTCGCCGAGCAACCGGTGAGCTTCCCGCGCCTGTACCTCGCCGCCGGCGTCACGACGATCCGCACCGCCGGCTCGCTCGAGCCGTACGCGGACCTCGCGGTCAAGCGCAACGTCGACGCCGGCATCGTGCCCGGCCCGCACTTCGCGCTCACCGCGCCGTACCTCAGCGGCCCCGGCGAGCCGCTGATGCAGATGGTGCAGCTCGCGACGCCCGAGGACACGCGGCGCTTCGTCGACTTCTGGCTCGATAGCGGCTTCACGTCGCTCAAGGCGTACATGCACCTGCCGCGAGCCTCGCTGCGCGCCGCGATCGACGAGGCGCACGCGCGCGGCGTGAAGATCACGGGCCACCTCTGCGCGGTGACGTACACCGAGGCCGCGGAGCTCGGCATCGACAACCTCGAGCACGGCCTCGTCGTCGATACCGAGCTCGCCGATGGCAAGAAGCCCGACGACTGCCCGCAAGACCAGAGCGCGTTCGCGAAGACCGACATCGACGGCCCGAAGGTGCGCGCGATCATCGACACGCTCGTCAAGCACCACGTCGCCGTGACCTCGACGCTCGCGATCTTCGAGCCGTTCATGCGCGCCGCGACCGTCCCGCTCGACGAGCGTGCGATGGCGGTGCTCAACCCGACGACTCGCGACCACGTCGTCAAGCTGCACGGGATGATCGGCATGAAGGCGCCACCCGTCGACGAGCTCGCGAAGGAATTCGCGTTCGAGTACGCGTTCGTGAAGGCGGGCGGCACGTTGCTCGCCGGCTCCGATCCGACCGGCTACGGCGCCGCGGTCGCCGGGTTCGCCGACCAGCGCGAGCTCGAGCTGCTCGTCGAGGCCGGCTTCACCGTGCCCGAGGCGATCCACATCGCGACCGAGAACGGCGCGACGTTCCTCGGCGTCGCGGATCAGATCGGCACGCTCGCGCCGGGCAAGCGCGCCGACCTCGTGCTCGTCAAGGGCAACCCCGAGCAGCAGATCAAGGACGTCGAGCAGGTCGAGCTCGTCTTCAAGGACGGCGTCGGCTACGACCCGAAGAAGCTGATCGACTCGGTCACCGGGACGGTCGGTCTCCACTGACGCGCTCGTAGACGAGCCCCCAGCGGATCCCGCGGTCGCACGTGATCATCACGGGCGCCTGCATCTTCGCCATCGCGCGCGCGTAGATCGCGACGCCCGCCGCGATCACGTCCGCGCGCTGCGGCTCGACGCCGGGCATCGACTTCTTCGCGGCGACCGTCGCGCCGAGCAGCTTGCCGCGCAGCTCCGCGACGATGCCGGGCGCGAGGCGCAGCCCGGTGACCGCGTCGGGGTCGTACGTCGCGAGCTGCAGCTGGGCCGCGCCCATCGTCGTCGCGGTGCCAGCGGTGCCGATCAGCGGCACGCCCGTCGGCAGGTCGAGCTTGGCGAGGTGCGCGTCGATGTCGGCGTCGAGCGCGGCGATCTCGGCGGGCGTGGCCGGATCGTGCTGGATGTGGCGCTCGGTCAGCCGCACGGCGCCGATCGGCACGCTGACCGCGCTGACGACGCGCGAGCCGTCGGTGACGATGAATTCCGTCGAGCCGCCACCGACATCGACGACGACGAACGGCGTGCCCGCGAGATCGCGAAACGTCTCCGCGACCGACGTGAACGCGAGCTCGGCCTCGCGCTTGCCGCCGATGATCTCGATCTTCGCGCGCAGGATCTCCTCGGCCGGCCCGACGAACGCCGCCGCATTCTTCGCCTCGCGCAGCGCCTGCGTGGCGATGATCGAGGGCGCCGCCACGCCGTGCTGGTCCATCACCGCACGGTACTCGCGGCAGATGTCGAGGCTGCGCGCGATCGCCTCGGGGGCGAGGTTGCCGCTCGCGTCGAGCCCCTTGCCGAGGCGGCCGAAGCGGCACAGGTCGACGACGCGCGCGCGCTGGTCATCGACGATCAGGAGGAGCAGCGTGTTCGTGCCGATGTCGATGACCGCGGTGTTCACGCCGCGGAAGATACCCGGTCAGAGGCCGATCTGCTTCGCGACGATCACCTTCATGATCTCGTTCGTACCGGCGTAGATGCGCTGCACGCGGGCGTCCATGAACGCGCGCGTGACCGGGTACTCGAGCATGTAGCCGTAGCCGCCGAAGAACTGCAGGCAGGTGTCGATCACTTCCTGCGCCATGTCGGTCGTCCAGAACTTCGCGATCGAGCACTCCTTGACGAGGTACTTGCCCGCGACGTGCTCGCTGACGACCTTGTCGACGTACGCGCGGCCGACCTCGACCTTCGCGAGACACTCGACGAGCTTGAACTGGGTGTTCTGGAACTTCGAGATCGGCTTGCCGAACGCGGAGCGTTCCTTGGTGTACGTGATCGTGTCGGCGAGCACCTGCTCGGCGCCGGCGACCGCACCGATCGCGACGCACAGCCGCTCCTGCTGGAGCTTCTGCATCAGCATCATGAACCCGGTGCCCTCGGCGCCGAGCCGGTTGGCGGCGGGCACGCGACACTCCTCGAAGAACAGCTCGCTCGTGTCCTGCGACGCCATGCCCATCTTGTGGAGGCGCTTGCCCTTCGTGAAGCCCTTGCGGTTGCCCTCGACGACGAACAGCGAGATGCCCTTGTGCGCGTTCTTCGGGTCGGGGTCCGTCTTCGCCGCGACGACGACGAGGTCGCACAGCTGGCCGTTCGAGATGAACGTCTTGCTGCCGTTGAGGATGTAGTCGTCGCCGTCCTTGACGGCGGTGGTCGCGAGCGCGGCGAGATCGGAGCCGGTGCCCGGCTCGGTCATGCCGATCGCGGTGACGAACTCGCCCGACGCGCAGCCGGGCAGCCACTTCTGCTTCTGCTCCTCGGTGCCGAATGCGTGGATGTACGGGACGATGATGTCGCTGTGGAGCGCCATCGCGAGCCCGCTCTCGTAGCAGCGCGCGAGCTCCTCCATGATCACGACCGACATCAGGAAGTCGCCGCCGGCGCCGCCGTACTTCTCCTCGAGCCACGGGCAGAGGAACCCCTGCGCGCCGGCCTTGCGCCAGATCTCGCGATCGACCTGCCCCTGCTCCCGCCAGCGAGCCTGGTTCGGGACGATCTCGCGGTCCGCAAACTGACGGAACGCCTTGCGGAAGGCCTCGTGCTCCTCGGTGAACAGGGTGCGATCCATGCGCACGATGTACCACAGGGCCCCCTACCGTTTTCGCTCGTCACTCCCATACAAAATTGGGTAGGCTGGAACACATGGGTGGGGACAACTTCAAGCGCCCGCGGGCGACAAAGCGGTTTACTCGCGAGGAGCTAGCCGAGCTCGCCGACAAAGCGCGCGGCGATGCGCCTAGCCCACCGCTACCCGAGGCGGAGCCACTTATCGAACCGGCGATCACGCCGATGTCGCGCAGCCAGACACTGCACGATCCGATGACCACGCAGCTGCTCGCGGAGGTCGCGCGCCGCCTCCAGACGATGGAGCTCGACGTGCCGGAGGGCATCGTCGAGGAAGCGCAGAACGAGGAGCCGTCGCATCCGAACGTGCTCCGTCGCCAGCAGAAGCCTTAGGTCGCGAGCGCGAGCTCCGCGCACTTCTCGGCGATCATGATCGTCGGCGCGTTCGTGTTGCCGCCGATGATCCGCGGCATCACGCTCGCATCCGCGATGCGCAGCCCGCGCAGTCCGCGCACGCGCAGGTCGACCTCGACGACGCGCCCGATCCCGCACGTCCCCGCGGGATGGAAGATCGTGTTGCAGGTCGCGCGAATGTTCGCGCGCAGCTCGTCATCGGTGCGCACGCCCGGGCCCGGAAACACCTCGGGGCCGAGCAGACCGGCGAGCGGCGCGGTCGCCGCGATCTCGCGCGCGAGCTTCACGCCGGCGACGAGGTGCTCGAGATCCGCCGGGTCGGCGAAGTACTTCGGATCGATGCCGCGCAGCGTGACCTCGCCGTGGCTGCGCGGATAGATCAGCCCCGGCAGCAGCGACACGAAGCGCCCGAACTTTGGCTTCACGCCATCGTCCGTCGGGACGTTGAGCCCGAACGGCGAGAAGTGAAACTGCACGTCGGGCACGGCGGCCTCGGGACGCGAGCGCACGAACGCACCGACCGGCACCGGCGCCTGGCCGAGCACGCCGCGGCCGCCCGCGCGATGCTGCAACGTCCACCAGAGCAGCGCCGGGATCGAGAGCTTCGTCGTCGACGGCGCCTCGTGCACGACCGCCGCGAGCAGGTGATCCTCGAGGTGCTTGCCGACGAGCGGCAGCTCGTGCCGCGGGTCGATGCCCGCCTCGCGCAGCTCGTCCGCCGGCCCGATCCCCGAGCGCAACAGCAGCTGCGGCGATCCGATCGCGCCGGCGGCGACGATCACCTCGCGGCCTTCGATCACCTGCTCGCCGACGCGCACGCCCGTGACGCGATCGCCGTCGACGACGAGCGACGTCACGACCGCGCCCGTGATCACCTCGAGGTTCGCGCGCGCGCGCACCGGATCGAGGAACGCCGTCGCCGTGCTCGCGCGATGGCCCTTGCGCACCGTCAACTGATACGCGCCCGCGCCTTCCTGCTCGGCGCCGTTGAAGTCGGCGTTGACGGGCACGCCGCAGCGCGCGGCCGTCGCCTCGACGAACGCCGTGCCGATCGCCGGCACCTCGTGATCGTCGACGGCGAGCGGCCCACCCGCGCCGTGATACTCGCTCGCGCCGCGCGCGTTGTCCTCGCTGCGCTTGAACAGCGGCAGCACCTGGTCGTAGCGCCAGCCCTCGCCCCACGCGTCGTAGTTCGCGCGGTTGCCGCGGATGTAGACGCTCGCGTTGAGGCAGCTCGTGCCGCCGAGCAGCTTGCCGCGCGGCCAGTAGTGCCGCCGGCCGTCGCAGTGCGCCTGCGGCTCCGTCGCCAGGCCCCAGTCGAGCGGCGTCTTCCACAGCGTGTAGTACATGCCCGGCGCGCGCACCTTGAACGCGCGGTGGTGCGGCCCACCTGCCTCGATCAGGCACACGCGCCGCCCGCCTTCACTCAGCCGGGCCGCGAGCACGCAGCCCGCCGACCCTGCACCCACCACCACGAAATCGAACATTGCCGCATGCTACGTCATGGCTATGTGGACCGTCGACCAGCCCGGCCTGACGATCGCGGCCTTCGTCAAGGCGAAGGCCGGCGTGCCGTGGACGGTCGCCAAGCGCCACGTCTCGACCGGCAAGATCTTCGTCGACGGCGAGCGCGTCACCGCGATCGATGCCCGCCTCGCCGTCGGCCAGACCGTCGAGCTGCGCATGGCCGCGCCGCGCCCGCGCGACCCGCTGCGCGAAGGCGTGCTCGTCTACGACGACGCGCACGTCGTCGTGATCGACAAGCCCTCCGGTGTGTCCTCCGTCCCCTACGAGGAGCGCGAGACCGGCACCGCGATGGATCTGATCCGCGGCGCGTGGCGTCGCATGGGCAAGCCCGCGACGAACATCCCGCTGCACGTCGTCCACCGCATCGACCGCGCGACAAGCGGCCTGCTCGCGTTCGCCAAGACGAAGCGCGCCGAGCTCGGCCTCGCCGCCCAGCTGCGCGCGCACACGATGGAGCGCCAGTACTGGTGCGTCGCGCACGGCGTGGTCACGCCCGGGCGCATCGAGTCGATGCTCGTCACCGACCGCGGCGACGGCCTGCGCGGCTCGACCTCCCACGCCAACCAGGGCAAGCGCGCCGTCACCCACGTCTCCGTCGAGCGCGCGCTGCGCGGTGCGACCCTCTGCTCGATCCGCCTCGAGACCGGCAAGACGCACCAGATCCGCATCCACCTCGCCGAGTCCGGCCACCCGCTCGTCGGCGAGACCGTCTACATCCGCGACTACCCCGGCGTCCTCATCGACTCGCCGCGCCTGCTCCTCCACGCCGCGACGCTCGGCTTCACGCATCCGATCACGAACGAGCCGATCTCCCTGCGCGCGCCGCTGCCTCCCGACTTCACCGCCGTCGTCGACCGCCTCGCGCTACCCTAGCGCGCATGGCGCCGCCTCCCGACCTCGTCATTCGCCGCGCGACCGTCGACGACAGCGCGACGATCCTCGCCTTCATTCGCGACCTCGCCGAGTACGAGCGCCTCTCCCACGAGGTCGTCGCCGACGTCCCCGCGATCCAGGCCACGCTGTTCGGCGCGCGCCCCGCCGCCGAGGTCCTGATCGCGGAGCTCGCCGCCGCGCCCATCGGCTTCGCGCTGTTCTTCCAGTCCTACTCGACGTTCCTCGCCAAGCCCGGCCTCTACCTCGAGGACCTGTTCGTCCGCCCCGCCGCCCGCGGCCACGGCGTCGGCCGCGCGCTGATGTCCGCGCTCGCGCGCATCTGCGTCCAGCGCGACTACGGCCGCTTCGAGTGGAGCGTGCTCGACTGGAACGAGCCGGCGCTGAAGTTCTACGCGCTGCTCGGCGCGAAGCCCCAATCGGAATGGACCGTCCAGCGCCTCACGGGCGCGCCGCTCGCTGCGCTCGCCGACGGCTGGCCAGCCGCCCTCTAGCTCGGGGGCAGCGCGTACGTGACGGTCGCGTGCGCGACGAGGTCATCGCCGCTGAGCATGTCGACGCGACAGACGGAGAGGCGGCGGCCGAGGCGCAGCATCGTCGCGACGGCGCGGATCGCCGCGGGCTTGGGCCGGCGCAGGAACGCGATGTCGAGGTTCGCGGTCGCGGCGCCGGCGACCGGACCGGCGTGCGCGAGCGTGAGGAAGTACGCGGCCGTGTCGGCGAGGGCCATCATGGCGGGGCCGCTGATCGTGCCGCCGGCGCGCAGAAGCTCCGGGCGGAACGGCATCTCGAGCGTGATGTCGTTGTCGCCGAGCGCGATGATCTGCGAGAAGTCGCGCCAGCTCGGGAAGCCGCGGTCCATCAGGGCTTCGATCTCGGCGATCGTCATCTTCGGCATCGCACGCGAGTCTCGCACGCTCAGCGCCAGTAGCGCGTCACGGCGAAGTCACTGTTCGACGTCGACGCGTAGCCGGCCGCGATCACGCGATGCGTGGGCACGCGATCGTCCTCCTGGATCGCGAGCGCCATCGCCTGGTCGGGCTTGGACGGCGCGGCGACCGGCGTCGTGACGAGGCCGCCCGTGCCGAAGCTCGGGTCGAGTGTGCCGTCGGTCAGGTAGCGCGCGAGCGCGAAGTCGCCCGCGGAGCCGCCGCCCTCGTAGACCCAGCCGGCGACGACGAGCTTGCCGGCGGTGTCGAGGGCGAGCGCCTGCGCCTCGTCCCAGTTCCTCGTCGAGAGCTTCGTGATCACCTTGCCGGCCGTGCCGAAGTGCGGATCGAGCGTGCCCGACTCCGTGAGCTGGACGAGCGCGACGTCGTGGTTGGAGTGGCCGGCGACGGCGATCGCACCGGCCGGCGTGATCGCGACGGCGCGCGCCGCGCCGATCGTCGAGCCGAAGATGCCGGAGGTCTTGCCGCCCGTGCCGAACGTCGTGTCGAGCGCACCGCTGGCGGTATAGCGAGCGAGCGCGAAGTCGCCCTCGCCTCCCGCCGCGACGATGCGCGTCTCGCCGTCGACGGTCTGCAGCGCGAGCGCGTAGATCGAGTCGCGGCCGCCGCTCGCGACGATCGGTGTGAGCGCGATGCCGGCGCTGCCGAACGTCGGGTCGAGGGCGCCGGCCGCGGTGTAGCGCACGAGCGCGAAGTCGATGCCCGTGGTGCTCGAGCTGCGGTTCGAGTCGCCGCCGACGACGAGCTTGCCGTCCGCCTGGAGCACGATCGCGTACGCGGTATCGGCGTCGTTGCCGAGCGCGGTCGTGACCTTGCCGGCGGTGCCGAAGCTCGCGTCGAGCGACCCGTCCGCGTTGTAGCGGGCGAGTGCGAAGTCGCTCGCGGTGCCGGCGCCGGTCGTCGTGCCGGCGGCGACGATCTTGCCATCGGGCTGGATCGCGAGCGCGTACGCCGTATCGGCGGTGCCGCTGAAGTCGGTGAGCACGCGGCCGCCGTCGCCGAACGTCGGATCGAGCTGGCCGTCCCGGTCGAGCCGGATCAGCGCGAAGTCGCCGAGGTGCTCGGCGGCGCGCCCGGCGACGACGACCTTGCCATCCGCCTGCACCGCGACCGCGTACGCGTAGTCATCGCCGGCACCGGCGCCGACGACGACCCTGCCCTGCGCGGATCCGAAGCTCGTATCGAGCGAGCCGGGCGGGCCGTACACGGTGACCGTGAGGTCGGTCGCCCCGGAGGCGGCGCCGAGCGTCGCGCGCACGGACACCGCGGTCGGCAGCGAGTGCGGCGCGGCGGCGTCGGCGTGGAGCGTCAGCGTGCCGGTCGTCGCGCCCGCGGCGATCGTCAGCGCGTCGGCGGTGACGCCCGCGGGCAGACCGACCGCCTCGATGGTGACCGCGCCATCGCCGCCCACGACGCGCGTGATCGTGACCTCGACCGAACCGGTCGTGCCCTGCAGCACCGGCAGCCGCGTCGACGCGACGGCGACGGTCACGCCGCCCGCATCGGGCTGCACGAGTGGTGCATCGGGCGACGACGGCGACGCGGAAGATCCGCACGCGGCGATCAGGACAGACAGGAGGGCAGACGCAAGGATTCGGTGGGTCATGGGGGCTCGCGGAGTGGACGTGCCGGATCTCGGCCGTTCGTTACAGCCACTCTGCGAGCGCGCGTGCGGTGCGGCCACCTGCGCGTTCGTACAAGTTCCTTATCAGCGTCTCGAGAGTTTGCTAACCGCGGGCGAGCGCAGTTCATGCGTGCGCGACGACGACCTCGGACCGGCCGCCACCGCGCGGATACACGCGGACGTGCGCGCCCACCCGCTCGACGAGCGCCGGCACGTGCGAGATCACGCCGACCTGCCGCCCAGTCGCCTGCAGCGCGTCGAGGACGGCGAGCGCCGTATCGAGCGTGGCCGGATCGAGCGTGCCGAAGCCCTCGTCGATCAGCAGCGTGCGCACGCGAACATCGTGCGCGGACATCGACGACAGCCCCAGCGCGAGCGCGAGCGACACCAGGAAGCTCTCGCCACCCGACAGCGACTGCACGCTGCGGATCTCGCCGCCCAGGTCGCGATCGATGACCTGCAGCTCGAGGTCATGCCTGGGGACGCGCTCGAGCTGGTAGCGCGGCGCGAGCTCCTCGAGGTGCGAGTTCGCGACCGCGAGCAGACCGTCGAGCGTGAGCGACTGCGCGAAGCTGCGGAACAGCTTGCCGTCGTGCGAGCCGATCACCTGGCCGAGCACCCGATCCACCTCGGCCGCGTGCTCCGCCGCCTCCGCGTCGGCGAGGGCCGCGGCGCGGCGCGCGCGCGCATCGTCGTCGGCGGCGAGTGTGGCCGCGAGCGTGGCCGCGTGCGACTCCGCGTGCGCGACCGCCGCCGAGAGCTCGCGCGAGCGCGCCGGGTCGGCGAGGACCGCCGCATCGGCGAGGACCGCCGCATCGGCAGCGCTCGCCGGCTCGCCCGTCGCATCGAGCGCGAACGGACGCGCGTGCGCGTGATCCTCGACGAGCCGGGTCCGCTCTCCGACGAGCGTGCGCGCGCGATCCGCGGCGCGGTCGAACGCCTCGAGCCGGCTCGCGAGCGCCTCGACACGGCCCGGCTCGGCCGCCAGCAACTCGCGCAGCGCGCCGGGCTCGAAGCCCGCGTCGACACGCTCGGCTTCGAGCCGCGCGCTGGCGGCCGCGAGCTCGGCCGCGAGTGCCTCGCGGCGCCGGTCGGCCTCGTCGCGCCGCGCGCTCTGCTCCGCGAACGCGCGATCCGCGTCACGCGCCGCCGCATCGATCGCCGCGAGCGCGGCCGCCAGCTCGGCATCGAGGTCGGCGACGGTGGTCGCATGGGCGCGCCACGTCGTCGCGAGGGTCAGCAGGTGCATGCGCGCCGCGTCGACGAGCGCGGGAGACTCGGCAAGCATGGGCGACGGGACGGGCGACTCCGCGCGCGCACCACCCACGAGATGCCTGGGGGGGCCGCCAAACACGTCATTACGATGTAATGACGGAGTTGCGGGGGCCCCGTCGTGGGGGGCGGGCGCGAGCTCCGCGGCGCGGGACGCGGCGGACGCGGCGGGGGCGAGCGCGGAGCGCAATGGAGCCGCATCCGCGGCGGGGAGCGCGGCGATCCAGCGCGCGAGCGCGGCCGCGATCGCGTGCGTCAGGTCGGCGTGGCGCTCGAGCTTGCCGGCGCGCTCGCCGCGCTGGCGCTGGGCGCTCGCGTCGTCGGCGGCGAGGGCGGCCGCGAGACCGCGCACGGTCTCGGCATGGTGCTCGACCTCCGTCTGGCGCGCCTGCACGCGCTGGTTCGCATCGGCGGACGCCTTCGCGACGGCCTCGACCTGGCTACGCGCGTGACGCGCCGCTTCGAGGCGCTGGCGCGCCGCTTCCGTGCGCTCCGCGACGAGCTGCTCCGCTGCCGCGGACGACGGATCATCGACGAGCAGCAGCTCGCCGAGCGCGGCGAGGTGCTGGCACCAGGCGGTGCGCGCGGCGGTGGCGGCGTGCTCGGCCTCGGTGCGGGCGTGTGCGAGGCGCGTGCGCTCGGACGCGCGGTGCTCGTCGCGCGCGGCGAGCTGCGCGAGGCGGGCGACGGCCGCATCGCCGCGAGCAGCGGCCTCCGACAGGCGCGCCTCCGCGTCGGTGATCAGCGTGTCGAAGGCGCCGCGGTCGTGCCACGGGTGCTCGGTCGCGCCGCAGAGCGGACAGGGATCGCCGTCGACGAGCTCGGCGCGCGCGTGCTGATAGCCCGCCGCGCGGCGCAGCGCCTCGACGACGTGCGCGCGATCGGCGCGCAGGGCTGCCGAGCTGTCGCGCTCGAACTCGGCGATGCGCCGGTCCTCGGCGTCGGCGGTCGCGTCGGCGGAGAGCGTGGCGAGCTGGCGATCGATCTCGGCGCGCGCGACGGCCAGCTTGCGTGCCTCCGCGGCGACGGAGGCGAGGCGCTCGATCTCGCCGACGAACACGCGCGCGGCATCTTCGTGGCGGCGGCCGGCGTCGAGGGTCAGGCCGTTCTTCGTGTGGTAGCTCGCGGCCTCGCGCTGCGCCTCGAGCAGGCGGTCCGCGGCGGCGCGCTGCTGCGCAATGGCGGCGTCGCACTTCGCGGCGAGCGCGGCGCGGGCGATCGCGTGCTCGGCGAGTGCGCGGTCGAGACCGGCGAGCTCGGCCGCGAGCTGCTCGCGCTGCGCGAAGCGCCGGTCGAGCTCGGCGTGCGCGTCGACCTCGGGGCCGAGCGCGGCGCGCGCGAGCAGCCACGCCGCGGCGCCGTGCGCTCGGGCCGCACGGTCCGCGAGGCTCGCATCCGCCGCCGCGCTCGGAGTGGAGGGCGCGCTCGGCGTGGATGCCGCGCTCGGGCTGGATGCCGCGCTCGGGCTGGATGCCGCGCTCGGGCTGGATGCCGCGCTCGGG
>CAYUNM010000012.1:90760-117206 GCA_964446175.1 uncultured Kofleriaceae bacterium | reverse complement strand
GCTGGATGCCGCGCTCGGGCTGGATGCCGCGCTCGGGCTGGATGCCGCGCTCGGGCTGGATGCCGCGCTCGGGGTGGATGCCGCGCTCGGGCTGGATGCCGCGCTCGGCGTGGATGCCGCGCTCGCGGCCGTGCGCCACGCGCGCTCGCGAATGCCCGCGCTGATGCGCGCCTCGCGGATCGGCGTGTGCAGCGCGGCCAGCTGGTCGCGGCGCGTCGCGATCGCGCGCTGCTGGCCGGCGGCGACCGCGGCGGCGTCGGCCGCGCTTGCGGCTTCCGCGCGGGCGTGCGCGAGCTGGCGGTCGAGGCGCGCGACCTCGTCCCACGCGGGCCGCAGCAGCTCGGCGCGGCGGCGCAGCGCGAGCTCCGTGCGCTCGGGCTCGGCGGCGGCGAGCGTGGCGTCGGCGGCGGTGCGCGCGGTCGTCGCGTCGGCGAGGGCGCGCACGCGGCGCTCCGCTTCCGCGAGCCAGGCGGCCGCGCGCTCGGCGGCGGCGAGGCGGGTGCGCGCCGCGGTCCGGGCGTCTCGCGCGAGCACGAGCTCGGCCTCGGCGGCGGTGCGGGCGTCGTCGGCGAGGATCGCGATCGCGAGCGCGGCGCCGTGGCGGGCGCGGAGCTGCTGCTCGATGAGGGCCGCGCGCGCGTGCGCGGCGATCGACAGGCGCGAGTAGATCTCCGTGCCCGTCATGCGCTCGAGCAGCTCGGAGCGCTCGCGGCCCTCGGCTTTCAGGAACGCGGCGAAGTCGCCCTGTGCGAGCAGCGCGGAGCGGCGGAACTGGTCGAACGACAGGCCGAGCCGGCGGTGGATCTCGCGCAGCGTCTCGGTCTTGGTGCCGCCGAGGCGCTCGCCATCGATCACGCTCAGCGACATCTGATCGTCCTGGAAGCGGCCGTCGAGCGCGTTGCGGGCGCGGCGCACCTGCCAGCGGGCGCGGTAGCGGCGCGAATCGCCGGCCTCGAAGTCGACCTCGGCCCAGCCGGCGGTCGCGCCGCGGCGCAGCAGGGTGCGGACGTCCTGCGAGCCGAGCGCGGTCGGATCGTCCTCGCCTCGGCCGACGACGACCGTGCTGCGGTTCGCGAGGCGCGGCGTGCGCTGGAACAGCGCGACGCACATCGCATCGAGCAGCGTGGACTTGCCGGCGCCCGTCGGCCCGACGATCGCGAACACGCCCGCCGCGCCGAGCGGACCCTTCGCGAGATCGATCTCGAACTCTCCGGCGAGGCTAGCGAGGTTGCAGCCGCGGATCGCGAGGATCTTCACGGCACGACCTCCGGTCGCGGAGCGGTGCGCATCATCGCGCGGCCTCCACCTCGGCGAGCAGGCGCTCGAAGCCGGCGAGCACGTCGGCGGACGGCGGCTCGGCGTGGTCGCGCGCCCACAGGCGGCCGAACACGTCGCGCGGGTCGAGCTCGGCGAGGCGGCGCGCGGTGAGCACGCGGTCGGCGAGCGCGGCGCCATCGCCGGTGGTCTCGACGCGCAGCGCGACCAGGCGCGCGTGCTTGCCGTCGAGCGCGGTCTCGATCGTCGTGCGCAGGCGCGGCTCCGGGCGATCGAGCGCGACGACGACCTCGAGGTACGGCGGCGTGCCGTCGGTGCGCGGCGGCAGCGCCGCGAGCTCGGCGAGCACCTCGACGAGGGCGCCGACGATCTTCAGGATGCCGACCGTCTGCGGCACGCTCACGCCGCGAGCCTCGCGCATCCGGCCGCCCTCGAACTCCACGACGACGACCTGGTGGCGGTAGCTCGCCTCGTCGATCGCGAGCGCGAGCGGCGCGCCGGCGTAGCGGATCGACTCGCGGCCCACGCGCTGCGCGCGGTGCAGGTGCCCCAAGGCCACGTAGTCGATGTCGTCAGGAAACAGGCGCAGCGAGGCGGACTCCGAGCCGCCGATCGAGACGCGCCGCTCGGAGAGCAGCGAAGGCTCCGCGCCGGTCACGTAGAGGTGCCCGAGCACGACGAGCGCCTGGTCCGCGCGCCGCCGCTCGCGTGCCGCCGCGACAACCTCTCCATAGATCGCGGCGAGCGGATCGTCGACCTCGGCCGCCACGTCGGCCGGGCGCAGGAACGGCACCGCCGCGACGAGCCCTGCCCCGCCGGCGACCGGCAGCAGCACGCGCGCGAGATCGAGCTCGCCCGACTCGAGCCGCGGCAGCGCGCCGACGACGTGCACGCCGAGCTCGCGCAGCACCGCGCTCGCCGCGCCGAGGCGGGCGGGCGAATCGTGGTTGCCGGCGATCGCGATGATGTCCATCGCCGGGCGATCGCGGCGCGCCGCGGCGAGGAATTCGAACCACATTCGCTCCGCGCTCGCGGGCGGGGTGGCGCTGTCGAAGACATCGCCCGTGATCACGAGGACGTCGGGCGCCTCGCGCGCGCACGTCTCGAGCAGCCAGGTCAGGAAGGCGGCGTGCTCCTGCTCGCGCGCCACGTCTTTCAGCGTGTGCCCGAGGTGCCAGTCGGATGTGTGGAGCAGCCTCATCCAGCTCGCACGATCGCACGGGGGTCTGATAGGTTCCCCGCATGCATCGACTGGCGTGCATTTGTGTCGTCCTGGCGGCCTGCAGCAGCGGCAAGGGCACGGGCGAAGCGTCCCTGATGGGGCCGACGATCGCGACGAAGTCCGTCACCGCGACCTCGTTCGACGGCATGGAGGCCGGCGGCACGATGGTGCGCGGCTGGCGCCTCGACTTCCTCGACGCGGCGCCGGGCACCGACTGCACCGACAACAGCGTCAAGGTGTCGGCGACGATCGGCATCTTCACGTCGGAGCCGAGCGACCACAACATGGTCGCCACGCTGCCCGCGCCCGCCGACATCCCGATCGTCGTCACGGCGCCGCCGATGGTGCAGGGTCAGGCCGCCGCGAACATGGGCGTCGAGGGCGTCAACAACGTCCAGGGCTCGCTGCACATCGACACGTTCCACCTGAACGCGCAGAGCAAGCCCGACGAGATCGACGGCATGGTCTCCGCCGGCGGCACCGACGGCAACGGCAACCCCGTGAACGTCACGGGCACGTTCAAGGCGCCCGTCTGTAACTGAGGCGGCTCAGTCCGGCTTCTGCTGGACCTCGCGCAGGAACGCCTCCTCCGCCGCCGAGAGCGGCCGGCCCTTGAGGCGCTCCAGCTCGTCGCGCGACAGCCCGCCGACCTTCTGGCGATGGCGCGCCATCACGACGTGTGCGCGCCCGACCGAGGCGAGCACGTCGTCGAGCGTCTCGAAGTGCTGCGGCGTGCGCTCCGGATGCGCGCGCAGGTACTCGGTGATGCGCGTCTCGTGGCGCGCCACGACGTCGAGCACGCGCGTGCTCAAGGGCAGCCGCTCGACCTTCGCCTCGGGCGGCGGCTCGAGCCGATCGACACCGTGCGTGTTCGACGTGACGAGGAACTGCCCGTTGACCTCGCTGACGAGCTCGATCACGCGCAGATGACGCGGATAGAGCTGCACGAGCTGCAAGAGCGAGATCACGACGCCGCGCGGATGCAGGTGATACGCGCTCGCGCGGATCATCTGGCCCGCGTCGATGAACAGGCGCAGGAATGTCCGGTTCTGCGGGTAGATCCGCGACAGCGTGAGGTCCTCGACGTCCGCGAGCCACCGGTAGCGCTTCTGCTCGAGCTCCTTGCGCGCGCGGTCGTAGAAGTCCATGTCCGCCTCGGGGAACGCCGCCGGCGAGACCTGCACCAGCTCGTGCGGCTCGCCGTAGACGGCGTCGAGGCGCGCACGCAGGGCGGCGCCGCCGAGACCGCGCGGCCGTCGCATGCCGAGCGCGACGGCGACGACGAGCCACAGGCCCATCATCAGGAAGAACACTTCCATTGCGGGCATGCTACCAGGTAGCTCGTGACTTGGCCGATCACG
Organism: uncultured Kofleriaceae bacterium; assembly: GCA_964446175.1. Classification (GTDB taxonomy): domain Bacteria; phylum Myxococcota_A; class Polyangia; order Haliangiales; family Haliangiaceae; genus JABFXX01. The sequence continues at coordinate 113,348 of CAYUNM010000012.1, read as the reverse complement.
TGGGACGACGTTGTCGCGGCGCGCAAGCGAATCGCGCCGTATCTGCAGCAAACTCCGCTCCGGCACTACGCGCCGCTCGACGAGGCGGTCGGCCACGGGATCCGCGTGCTCGTGAAGCACGAGAACCACCTGCCGACCAACGCGTTCAAGGCGCGCAACGCCGTCTCGTTCATGACCGCGCTCGAGCCCGCGCAGAAGACGCGCGGCGTGGTCGCGGCGACGCGTGGCAATCACGGAGCGGGGCTGGCGTGGGCGGGAGCCGAGCTCGGCGTGCCGGTCGTGATCTGCGTGCCACACGGCAACAACCCCGAGAAGAACGCGGCGATGCGCGGCTACGGCGCCGAGGTGATCGAGGCCGGCCGCGACTACGACGAGGCGGTCGAGGTCGCGCGCCGCGTGGTGCTCGAGCGCGGCATGCTGCTCGCGCACTCGACGAACGACGCGAAGATCATCGCGGGCGCCGCCACGCTCGGTGCCGAGCTGTGCGAGCAGGCTCCGGAGCTCGATGCGATCGTCGTCGCGGTCGGTGGCGGCTCGCAGGCGGTCGGTTCGCTCGTCGCGGCGCGCGCGCTGCGCCCCAGCGTCCGCGTGTTCGGCGTGCAGGCGGCGAACGCGGCCGCGATCCACGATTCGTGGCACGAGAAAACGCGCCTCACGCGCGACTCCGCGAACACGTTCGCGGACGGGCTCGCCACGCGCGCGACGTACGACCTGACGTGGCCGGCTCTGCTCGACGGCCTCGCCGACTTCGTGAAGGTTCCGGAGTCGGCGATCGCGGAGGCGATCCGCGTGCTCCTGCGCACGACGCACAACCTCGCTGAGGGCGCGGGCGCGGCGGGGCTCGCCGGCCTGATGTCGCTGCGCGAGGAGCTCGCGGGCAAAACCGTCGCGATCGTGCTCTCGGGCAGCAACATCGACGAGGCGACGCTACGTCGCGTGGTCACGGGCGATCTCTGAGACCGCGGGCACGCGGCTTGCCTCTTGTCGGTACAGATAAGGAGGAATGCTCATGAAGATTCGCACCCTGCTCGGTCTGGCCGCGATCGGCGGCGTCGCCTACGCCCACCAGAAGCGTGGCGGCGAGTGGACGCTCGACGGCATCAAGGAGACGCTGCGCGACCTGTTCAGCGGCGTCGAGAACAAGGTCCGCGACTTCGCCGACCAGGCGAAGGACGAGATCGGCGGCGAGAAGCAGAGCTTCGGCACGTCGCAGTCGAGTGGCTACGGCACCGGCAGCGACCTCGGCTACAGCCGCTAGTCGCGCCCCCGTCGACGCAAGAGCCGTCAGCATCCGTGCTGGCGGCTTTCGCGCGTCAATCGAGGAGCAGCGCCATCACGAGATCGTCGACGTAGCGACCCTCGAAGCGCACGAGGTGCTTGCGGCGGCCTTCGTGCTGGAAGCCGAGCGACTCGTAGAGCGCGATCGCGGGCGCGTTGTCGGCGAAGACGTACAGCTCGACGCGCGTGATGTCGTTCGCGCGCGCCCACGCGAGGCCCTCCTGCAGCAGCGCACGGCCGATCCCGCGCCGGCGATGCGACGCCTTCACGCTCATCCCGAGCGACGCGACGTGCTGCAGCGCGCGGCGAGGCGAGATCGCGCGCAGCGTGAGGTCGCCGACGATCTGGCCGTCGTCCTCGGCGACGAACATCACCGCGCTGTCGGAGTCGGCGTACTGCGTGATCAGCGCGCGCTCGGCCTTCTCGTCGACGACCTCGTCCGGATAGAGCGGCGCGGTCCGCTGCGGCTCGCTGACGATGGCCTTGATGTGCTCGACGAGCGCGGGCGCATCGGCGGGCTTGGCGCGGCGGATCTGCATCGCGCGGGTATACCTCGTGACACCGGCGACAGTTGCGTCCTTGGGTTCAGATCCTTTGCGATTGCCGTGCGTTGGAGGCTCGAATGACGAAGGCCCTCCTCCTCGTGATGTGTTCCGCGGCCGTCGCGGCCGCCTCGCCCACCCAGCAGGACCTCGAAGATCGCGCCGCCGCGCTGCAGAAGCAGCTCTCCGGCACCTCGATGACGGTGCTCGTCGAGGCGCCGTTCGTCGTCGTCGGGGACATGGGCGCCAAGGAGACGCGCCGGATCGCGACCGGCTTCCTGCGCAGCAAGACCGCGCTGCTCGAGAAGGACTTCTTCCCCGAGCGACCCGACAAGCTGATCGAGGTGTGGCTGTTCAAGAACGAGAAGTCGTTCCGCGCCGGCGCGAAGAAGTTCTTCGACGACACGCCCGACACGCCGTTCGGCTACTACTCGCCCGAGCACAGCGCGATGATCATGAACGCGAACGGGCTCGGCACGCTGTCGCACGAGCTCGTGCACCCGTACATGGAGAAGAACTTCCCGAACGTGCCGAGCTGGTTCAACGAGGGGCTCGCGTCCCTGTACGAGTATCCGGGCGAGTCGAAGGGCCACATCATCGGCCACGTCAACTGGCGCCTGCCGGAGCTCAAGCGCGAGATCGCGAAGAAGACGCTGCCGACGCTCGCGAAGCTCCTGCACACGACGACCGACGAGTTCTACGCCGCCGACTGGGACGCCTACGCGCAGGCGCGCTACCTCTGCTACTACCTGCAGGAGCACGGGCAGCTGCACGCGTTCTACGAGAAGTTCAAGGCGGACGGGAAGGACGAGAGCGGCCAGGCGGCGCTCGAGGCGGTGCTCGGCGAGAAGCTCGTCGACTTCGAGCCGACGTGGCGCGCGTGGGTGCTCGCGATCTCGAAGGACCCTTACTGAAGCCGGTGGATCAGATCGTAGTAGTACGCGGCGTAGGCGCCGCCGCCGAGCACCGCGAGTAGCAGCACGAGCCACGCGAAGCGACGACCGCGACGACGCTTGACCATCTGCGCGCCGACGACGGGCGTCGGCAGCTTCGGGCGCTTGATCCCGCTCGTCGTGCGGACGCCGCTCGGCGTGCGGATGCCCGGCACGGTCGGCGCGGTCGTCTCGAGGTTCTCCTCGCCGGTATCGAGCAGGTCCATCAGCTCGTTCATGCCGCTCGTCTCGGCGCGGCCGGCGGCGGTCGGGTCGTGGGAGAACGCCCACTCGACCCACTGGAGCACGCGGCGATCGGTGATCTCGATGCCGAGCTCGCGCACGCAGTTGCGCAGCGCGACGCGCATCGCGGCCGCCGACTGCCAGCGCCGGCGCGGATCGCGCTCGAGCGCGGTGAGCACGATCGCGTCGAGCTCGCCGGTGACCTCGGGGTTGTGGCGCGACGGCGGCACGATCGGCTGGTTGCGGACCATGTCGAGGACGTCGATGTCGGTCGGCGAGTCGAACAGCCGCCGCATCGTCAAGAGCTCCCACGCGATCACGCCGACGGCCCAGATGTCGACGCGGTTATCGAGGTGGCCGTTGAGGTACTCCGGCGCGATGTAGCTGAACTTGCCCTTGATCGTGCCGACCTGCGTCTGGATCGACGAGCGCGCCGCCTTCGCGAGGCCGAAGTCGATCAGCTTCACGGTGCCGGTGTTGGAGACGATGATGTTCGGCGGCGAGATGTCGCGGTGGATGATGCCGAGCGGCTCGCCGTACTCGTCGGTGAGGTTGTGCGCGTAGTCGAGCGCGTCGAGGATCTGGCCGATGATGTGGAGCGAGACGGCGAGCGGGATCTTGCCGACCGTCGCGCGCACCTGCTTGATCAGCTGCGTCAGGTTCGGGCCCGGGACGAGCTCCATCGCCATGAAGTACGTCGTGCCGACCTTGCCGAAATCGAACGTGCGCGCGATGTGCTGGTGGTTCAGGTAGCGCGCGAGGCGCGCCTCGTGGATGAACGAGCGCACGAGCTCGCGGTTCTCGGCGACGTGCGGGTGCAGGCGCTTGAGCGCGACGCGCTTGCGCAGCGTGGTCGATTCCGCGATGTGGACCGCCGCCATCCCGCCGGAGCCGAGCTTCTCCAGGATGGTGTAGTTGCCGAACGGCTCGCCCACCCTGGAAGCTTACTACGCGAGCAGCTGCGGTGACGCGAACAGGGCGGTCAGGCGCGCGGCGAACCGACCGGCGGCGGCACCGTCGATGATGCGGTGATCGAACGTCGCGCAGAGGCGCAGCACGGGGCGGACCTCGACCGTGTTGCCGACCGCCCACGGACGCGGCCTCACCTCCGGAACGAGGATCAGCATCGGGCAGCGCGCGAGCGGCACGAACGGCGCGAACGCGGCATCGATGCCGAACATGCCGACGCTCGTGATCAGCGCCGAGCCGAACGGATCGGCGGGCGTGCCGGGCAGCTCGACGTGCAGCTCGTTGACGAGCACGTCGGTGAGCCACGTCGCGGGGCGCGCGAGCCACCACGGCATCGCCTTCATCGCCGTGCGTGTCCGTGCATGGTCACGGTCGTCGCCGTGGCGGATGCGCCCGGCGCGCTCGCCGACCTCGCGGGCGAGCTGGGTGAGCGACTTGCCGTCGGCCTCGTCGATGCGCGCGCCGCCGAGATCGCGGCCGGTCGCGACCGTGACGAACAGGTCGATCGTCTGGCGCTGCTCGAGGCGTCCGCCGAAGCGCACCTTCGCGTTGAGCTCGGGCTGATCGCGGAGCGCGAGCGCGACGGCGCGGGCGACCAGGTGCGTGACGGTGACGCGCTCTTGCTGCTCGGCGAGGAACGCGAGCGCGGCCGTCGCGTCGACATCCATCTGGCCGTAGATCGACGGATCGCGCGGCGCCCGCCACATCGCGGCCGCCATCCGCCGAAACGACGACGCGTTCTCGACCGGCACGAAGCGCGTCATCGCAGCACCGCGTGGTGAAAGCCGAGGCGCGTGTCGGCGAGCCGGCCGAGGTGCTTGTAGAACGCGCGCATCGGCGGGAACGCGACGCGGCGACGCACCTCGAGCGCCGGGTAGTCGTACACGATCACCTCGTTGAGCCCGCGATGCGCGCTGAGCAAGTAGCGCCGGTCCGGGGACAGCCCGAGCCCGTAGCTGCCGTCGATCGCGCTGCCGCCCGCGACGCGCAGCGCCTTCACGAACCAGTGCGTCGCGCTCGGGAGGTTCACGCGCGACAGGATCTCGACGAGGTTGCCGACGCCCGCTCGCCACGCGCGCAGCTGCTCGCGCGGCCCGGGGCGCTCGTCGACCCACGTGACGTGCGCGAAGTCGGCGAGCTTGACGCGCGCGAGCACGCCGGCCGCGCACACGTTGTAGATGACCTCGTGCTCGGTGACGACGACGTCGCTGGTCAGCGCGCCCGGCAGATCCTTCGGGATCGCGAGGTGGCGAGAGACGCGCGCCTCGGCGACCTCGATCTCGAACAGGTAGTTCTTGAAGTGCGCGATCGCGTACTCGGTGAAGTCGCCGTCCTGCGGGATGCAGCGCTGCGTCGGCACGTAGCAGACGTCGCGCGTCGGGTGCATGCCGAGGTGCCACGCGGTCGCGGGCAGCTCGATCACGCGATGCGTGCCGGTCTGCAGATCGAACACGCCGAGCTGGTTCGCGAACCGATGATCGACGTCCATCGCGCCGTAGACGAGGTAGCGGCCGCTCGCCCCATTGCTGCGCTTGATCGCGTGCGGCAGCGTGACGCCGTGCGCACCGAGGACCTCCGGCTTCGACAGATCGCGCAGCGAGAACCGCCACAGCTCGGGGCCGATCGCGGTCACGAAGCGTTCTTCATCGAGCCACACGACGTGCGTCTGGCTCTCGTAGAACAGCTTCGGCGCGCGGAACGCGAGCGTCGAGATGCGCGTGCGCTCCTCGAGCGTGCGCGGATCGAAGAACAGCAGCTGCTGGCTGAGGTTGCCGAGGAAGCCGACCGTGCCCTGCGGTGACAGCTGCACGGCGTGCCCGCCCGCGATGCCGTCGAAGAAGCGCACCTCGGGTTCCCAGCGGTCGGCGCTCGGATCGCACGCGAGGCGCGCCACTCCCGCGAAGCCCTCGAAGCCATTCAGGCCGTGACCGTCGAGCGCGATATAGAAGTTGAAGCCCACGACCGTGGGCATATCCGCGCGGACCCGTGGCGCGCTGCCACGGTCCCGCCAACCGTTTACATATTCGCGCCACACCTGACAGCGATCTCACACGATCTGAGGCGTGCGGTTGGCAATTTGTGCACGGATTGCGAAGTGTTACGTGCGGTGTCGAATCGTTTTTCGCTTGTGATCCCCCCCCTCGGCCGCCATCCTGTCAGCCGAACACCGGGGGTACAGATGTCTACGACCGAGCAGACCGGCCGCCTCGAGATGGACTCCACTGAATCGCAGCCTCGCATCGAGCCTGCAGTCCTGGGACTCGCTCCGCAGGGAGGCGATCCGACGCCGCTGCCCGTGGCTCGCGCCGCCTCCGGTACCAAGACGAAGCTGAAGGCCGTGCCGCCTCCGATCCCGGGGCGCACGAGCACGCAGACGATCCCGCCGCCGATCCCGGTGGTGGCCGCGGCGCAGAAGCCCGCGATGCAGCCGGATCCGGAAGGCTGGGCGGTGCCTGCGTCGGGTCCGTCGTATCCGAGCGTCTATCACCACGAGCCGGCCGCACCCGATGCAACGGTGCCGACCGGCGCGATCGAGGCGGCAGCCGAGAAGCCGTCGCCCGCGTGGCTCGCGAAGATCGACTCGGTGATGGCCGGCGATGAGGTCGATCAGAAGGTCGTCGACGCCCACGAGAAGGCGGTTACCGAGGCACGCGAGGCCGAGGAGCTGGCGCGCGCGAACGCGGCCGCGAACGCGGCTCTCCCGAAGCTGCCGACGGCGCGCCCGTCGAACGCGAAGCTGCCCGCGCCGACGCGCTCGGCCGGCGGCACGCGTCCGCCCATCCCGCTGAAGACGGCCGGTGCGCAGCCGATCGTCGCACCCGCGAAGCCGGTGCCGCCGGTCGCCGCCGCGGCCGCCGCGATGTTCACGACGAAGGCGAAGGCGCCGACGGCCGATGCGCCGCTGGTCACCGCGCCGCTCGAGCTCGTCGATCTCGAGCCGATCGATCGCAGCGATGCGCACGTGCACGACGAGACGCCGCTGCCGCCGCCGAGCCCGACCGACCACGCGCACGACGTGCTCGCGAAGCCGGCCGCGAAGTCCGCGCAGCATGCCGCCGTGAGCCCGCTCGTCGAGGCCGCGCGCAAGTCATTCGAGGCGGAGCACGCCGGCGACTTCGACATCGACTGGGAATCCAACCCGGACATGACGAACGCGCACACGACGAACTTCGAGCTCCCGCAGAAGAGCAAGCTCGCGTCGCGCGCTGCGCTCGGCCTGCTCGTCGCCGCCGTGTTCGCGACGGTCGGCTACCTCGCGACCCGCTCGAAGACCCCCGCGAAGCACGCCGCGGCAACGGCGTCCGCTTCGCAGCCCGCGACGGCGCAGCCCGCTGCACCGACGCCCGCCGCGGCGCAGCCCACCCCGGCGACGCCCGCCGTCGCGCAGTCGCAGCCGGTTGCCGCGCCCGTGGCGGCGCAGAAGGCGCCGGCGCAGCTGCAGATCCCGGTGTCGTCGATGCCGCCGGGCGCGTTCGTGTCGCTCGTCGACGGTGACAAGGCAGACATCGTCGGCCAGACGCCGATGACGCTGACGCTCGACGTCAGCAAGCCGCACGACGTCGCGCTGACGATGGTCGGCCGCGAGACGCAGCTCGTCCACGTGCCGGAGGGCGGCCTCAACACGCTCGCCGTCACGCTGCCGCTCAAGGAAGGCGCGCAGACCGAGGTGGCGAAGGCGGCCGCGCCCGCGCCGAAGGCGAGCGACGAGCACGTCACGGCGATGGTGCAGCCCAAGCAGGAGACACCGGCGCCGCGCCGCAAGGCCGAGCCGGAGCACGTCGCCGCGCCCGCGCCGCGCCACGAGTCAGCGCCCGCGCCCAAGGCGATCACCTCGGTGCCGGCCGGCTCCGGCGTGCTGATGATCTCGAGCAAGCCGCCGTGCGAGATCATCGTCGACGGCCGGTCGACGCACCTGCAGACGCCGCAGCGCGCGCTGCCGCTGGCCGCGGGCGGGCACACGATCATGCTCGTCAACGCGCAGATGCACATCAAGAAGCAGATCTCCGTCGATATCGTCTCGAAGAAGTCGACGAAGGTGATCCAGGACTTCCTGAGGAACTAAGCTTGCGCGGGTGAAGCCCGCGGCGGACGTCGAGGAGTACAGGGCGGATCCCGCCGGCACGTACGTCGTCGTGCCGCGCGCGATCGTGTTCTGCGCACGCCCGACACTGTGGGGCTTCTCGCTGTGGGGCGCGCCGACGGAAGGCGACATCCGGCGCATCGTGCCGCTGTTGTCGCTCGAGCTCGGTGCGGTGCCGCACGCGTCGCTCGTCGACGTGCGCCGCCTCGAGGCCGGCGATCCGCGCGCGTTCGGCGTGCTGTCGCGCTACCTGCGCGCGAACTTCGAGACGTTTCGCACGTGCGTGACGCGGCTCGCGCTCGTGCGGCCGCCGGGGCTGCTCGGCGCGACGGTCGCCGGCTTCTACCAGGTCGCGGGCTCGCCGTATCCGGTGCGCGTGTTCGAGGATCTGCGCGCGGCCGGTGCGTGGCTGCGCGCGCCCGAGGCCGTCGCGACGCTCGACACGGCGCTCGAGGCGGCGAGCGGGATGTCGCCGGTGCTGCTGCAGCTGCGGCGCTGGCTCGATGGCCACCTCGACGAGGCGTCGCTGCCGCGTGCCGCTCGCGCGTTGTCGCGCGCGGCGCGGTCGCTACAACGAGACTTGCGCGGCGCCGAGACCTCGTTTCAGGAGGAGCTCGACGCCGCGCGGGTGCGGCTCGCGAAGCGGCTGCTCGTCGAGAGCGACTCGACGCTGACCGAGATCGCCTACGACGTCGGGTGCGCGTCGCCGCAGCACTTCTCGACGCTGTTCCGCCGCGTGGTCGGCATGCAGCCGAGCACGTGGCGCGTCACTGCCCGGCGGCGTGGAACGTCAGCGGGTAGTTGACCTGCACGCCGCCGCCGTTCGGGGCCGGGAACTCGATGTGCCCGACGACATCGGCGACGCAATTGGCGACCTCACCGTCGAAGCCCTTCGCCGTCGACGAATTCACCGCGCCGTTCGGCATGATGAAGAACTGGATCTGGATCTCGCCGGCCATGCCCGGGTGCGCGAGCAGCTGCTTCTCGTAGCAGTACTGCAGCTTGCTCGCGTTGCGGCGCATGTAACGGCGGATGATGTCCTTGTCGTAGTCGCCGATCGCGGTCGCGGTGCCGAAGTGGGGCTGCGGGACCGCCGCGTGGTGGCCGGGCAAGCCGGGACCATGGCCGTTGCCGCCGAGCCCGTACTCGCCGCCCGCGTGCTTGCCGTTGCCGATCGTGCCGTAGCCGCCGGAGCCGGGGATCGTGCCGCACGGCTCGGTCGTGCAGCCGCCGCCGACGCCGAAGCCGCTGCGGCCGACGCCGAAGTGACCGTAGCCCTCGACGTCCGCGCCGTAGATCGCGCCGTACTGCGTCGCGTCGTCCCAGCCCGACGTCACGCCGCTGACGTCGACGTTGAAGCCGTTGTGGAGCAACGACGCATCGCCGAGGATGCCCTCGCGGCGCGCCATCTCGATCGCCTCGTCGCGCGCGGCCTGCGGGTTCTCGTTGACCTTCGCGATCTTCTGGCGGCTCGACTCGTGGTTCAGCGACTTCTCGCTGCCCGCCTGACCGCTCGGGCCCTGGATCGCCATCGTGCCGCTGTCGTTGCCACCGTCCGCATCGTCCTGCGGATCCGGCTTGTTCACCGGGTCCTCGATCGCCGTGGTCGACGAGCTGATCCCCGTCTGCTCCAGCGAGGCCAGATCGACGTTCGCGGCGCTCTGGTCCTCCGGGATCGTCTGCAGCAGCGCCCACAACCCGATGTGCACGGCGAGCGAGCCCGCGAAGTAGCCGAGCGTGCGGCTCTCGAGCGCGGCGAACAGCGGCGCGGCCTGCCGGCGCGGACGCGCGACCGCCGACACGATGAACGTCGTCTGCCCCGAGCGCACGCGGAACTTCGCGCCCGCGTTGATCGGCAGCTCGGTCGCGGAGACCGGCACGAGCTGGCCGTTCATCATCATGTCAGCGGAGAGGCCGTGGCCGAGGTTGAGCACGAAGTCATCGCCCTTGGGCGCGACGAGCGCGAAGTCGGCCGCGGGCGCGTGATCGAGCGCCATGTCGACGCCGGGCGCGGTGCCGATGCGATACGTCGGGCTCTGCTTCTCGGCGCGCATTCGCGCGAGGCCGCCCGCGAGCGCGCCGATGCCGATCGCGAAGCCGCCGAACGCGACCCAGTCGTAGCCCTGGCCGGGCAGCTCGGCGCGAAACGCACCGGCCGGCTTCTTGTCGACGCGCGTCCACGTCTCGAACGCGCGCTGGTTCGCGCTCGCCGTGTGCACGCTCGACGCGAACGCGATGCCCGACGCGAGCACGCACGCGGCGCCGGCCGCGAACATGGCCCACGTCTTCGCCGTGACCCGGCCGGTCGTCGGATCGATGCAGTGCTTCACGTCGACGACGGAGTCGCCGAGCATCGCGGCAACCTCGATCGATTTCGCTCCCTCGAGAATGTGGTCCTGAGTAGACATGACGATTCCTTCCGCGCGCCTTGCAGCAACACCGACGGGCGTTGCGCGGCATTCGTTGCGGTCATGAAGTCAGACAACGACCCGGTCGCGCGGTTCCGCCTTTTCGCTTGACTCGTCGCCGCGCGAGGTTGCAACCGGCGCGATGTAGGCGTGTCTGGTGCTACCGTCGCCGCGATGGATACGCCGGCGCTGGCGGTACGCGGGTTGCGCGTCGCACTTCCGGACGGGCGCGTGCTGATCGATGGCGTCGATCTCTCGATCGCGCCCGGCGAGGTCGTCGTGCTGCTCGGTGGAAGCGGCGCAGGCAAGTCGACGTTCGCGCGCGTGCTGTTCGAGCGCGACGAGCTCGATGCAGCCGGCTTCGACGTGATGGCCGCGCAGCTCGATCTCGATCGCGGCCAGCTCGGCCTCGTGCCGCAGCGTGGCGCGCTGTTCGATCACCTCGACGTGCGCGGCAACCTCGAGCTCGCGCTGCGTCACTCCGGCGGCGATGTCGCGGAGGCGCCGCGCTGGCTCGAGCGCGTCGGGCTGGATCCGGCGCTCGCCGATTCGCCCGTCACGGCGCTCAGCGGCGGGCAGGCGCAGCGCGTGGCGGTCGCGCGCGTGCTCGCGAGCAAGCGCAAGCTGCTGTTCCTCGACGAGCCGAGCGTCGGGCTCGATCCGCACCGCGTGCGCGTGCTCGCGCGCCTGATCCGCGAGCAGGTCGAGAAGCTCGGGATCTCCGTGATCGTCGTGACGCACGACGTGGCGCTCGCGGCCGGCGTCGCGGACCGGCTCTATCTGCTGTCGCTCGAGCATCGCAAGCTCGAGCAGCTGTTCGCGGATCGCTGGCCGGGGCCGCTCGAGGGGCGCGGCGAGGCGGAGCGCGGGCGCTGGCTGATCGAGCTCGAGGCGGCGATCGTCGATCACCTCGAGGAGCACGGCGAGAAGCCGCCACCCGCCGGCACGAAGAAGCCGCCGTCGCGCTCGCTGATCGAGCCGCTGCTGCGCCCGTTCGCGACGGCCGTGACGGCGCTGGCGCGCGCGCCGGTGCAGCTCGTCAAGCACCCGCGCGACTTCGGCGTGATCGCGAAGCGCGTGCTGCTGCAGACGCTGATCCGGCCGCTCGTGTTCTACGCGATCGTCTCGACGCTGATCGGCTACACCGTGCTGTTCGTGATCAGCAAGGTCGGCGGCGCGGGCGTGCGTCCCGATGCGCTGCTGCGCCAGATCGGCGGCAGCTACGTCGTCGCGCTCGCGCCGGCGCTGTCGGCGCTGCTGTTCGTCGCCGCGAGCGGCAGCGCGACGAACGCGTGGCTCGGCAGCATGGGCCTGACGAAGCAGACGCTCGCGCTCGATGCGCTCGGCGTCGATCGCCGCAGCTACCTGTGGGCGCCGGCGTGGGTCACGGCGGGTATCGCGTACCTGCTCGTCGCGGGCGTGTTCGCGCTCGGGATGATCGGCGGCGGCCTGCTCGTGTGCCGCGGCTATCACGTGCCGCACGCGTGGGAGCTCTTGACGGCGGACTTCGTCGACCCGCGGCCCGAGCGCGTCCGCTACGCGCTGCGCGCCGGCTTCCTCGTGTGGATGTACGCGTGGGGGATCGCGAGCGATGTCGTCGCGAAGGGCGGCGCGAACAAGCCGGAGGCCGACGCGGTGACGCGCGGCATGACGGCGAGCGTCGTCGCGTGCACGCTGTGGGTCGTCGCGTGGGAGCTGCTGACCGTCGTGTGGATCCTGCGATGAAGGCACTCGCGGGGGCGCTGATCGTGGTCGTGCACGCGCTCGTGTTCGGCGCGCTCGCGAAGCAGCCGGTCGATCTCTCCGTCACCGACGGCCGCCCTTCGCTACCGGCCGACGTCAGCCACGAGGGCTCGCCGCTCGTCCGCACGCGCTGGTCCGTGCACTACCGCGGCGACTTCGTGCGCGAGGTCGGCGAGACGGAGCTCGTCGGGCCGTTCCAGAAGCCGGGCGCCTGCGTCGGCCGAGTCGTCGTCGGGCAGCAGCTGCTCGATCACGGCGTCACGCAGGCGATCGGCAAGCAGATCGATGCCGAGCTGCGCGGCGAGAGCGTGTTCCCCGCCGGCGACTACCAGAAGCTGAAGGGCCTCGCGGTGCGCTGGGCCGAGCTCGGCCAGCATCCCGACGACAAGGCGATGGTCGGCGAGGCCCCGCACGGCTACGTGCGCGTCGGCGCGACAGTCGTGTTCGACCGCGTCGAGGTACCGATCGTCGTCGCGCTCGTTCCCGAGGGCACGGGTGCCCACTTCCGGATCGCGGCGCGGGCCGAGCTGTCGTTCGACAACCGCGCGCTGCAGTGGGTCTCCGACAGGATCGGCGGCGACAAGCTCGCCTCGCGCCTCGCGCGCCGCCAGATCGACGACGTGCTGCTGACGACGCTCGCTCCGCCGCCGCCGTTCGAGCTCGATGATCACCAGACGCTGCAGTTCACCTACTGCGACGGTCCGATCGAGATCGCCGACGGCGCCTACGGCGCGCTGCCATTCGCGGTCGCGTTCGCCGGCAACGTCGCGCACGTCCCGCTCGCGCTGCCGCCGCCGACCTCCGACGCGCTCTCGATCGACCTCGCGCCCGACGCGCTGAACGCGCTCCTCCACGAGCTGTGGCGCACCGGCTGGCTCGATCGCCGGCTCGCGGAGGCCGGTCTCGACCGTCTGTTCAACACGGACCCGACCGTCACCGAGTTTCTCAGCGTGCGCATCGGGCCGCCGAAGCTCGCGCTCGCGCCGGTCGTCGCGCCGCACGCGGGCAAGCTGCGCGTCGCCGCCGATGCGCGCGTGCCGCTCGTCGATGAGGGCGTCACGACCACGGGGCGCGTCTACGGCGCGCTCGACGCGGCGTTTCCTTCGGGTGTCGACCTCGGCGCGCTCGAGCTGACATGCGAGAAACCGCCCGCGACGCTCGTGCCCTGCTACGGCGATCTCGTCGCGGCGATGCGCGACCGCGGCGACGCGTTCCACGGCGCGCTGACCGAGCAGCTGCGGCGCCTCGTGGATGCGATCTTTGCCGAGCGCCAGCTGGCGGGCTTGCCGGCCGACGTGACGATCCACACCGCGACGCCGTCGCTCGTCCAGGGAGCGCTGCACCTGAAACTCGACGCCAGCATCCAGTGACGTAGAATTACCGGGTGGAGTTCCGCGAGGCGCTGCTCTCGGTGATGGAGCGCAAGGTCCACTGGGCCTGGAAGTCGTTCACGTCGGGCAAGGTCCCGAAGGACAAGCTGCACATCCACTTCGAGCAGGAGTACGGCACGTACGTGCGCGACTTCCCGGTGCTCGTCGGCTGGGCGTACGTGCAGTGTCCGATCGCGGAGGTGCGCCGCGATCTCGTCGAGAACGTCTACGAAGAGGAGACCGGCGGCATCATCGCCGGCAAGCCGCATCCCGACCTGTTCCTCGAGTACCCGCGCGGGCTCGGCATGGATCTGTCGCGGTTCGAGCAGATCACGCTGCTGCCGAAGGCGCGCGAGTTCCGCGACACGCTCGACGAGTACACGCAGCGCCACGGCTGGGCGGCGGCCGCCGCCGTCACCACGATCTTCCTCGAGGGCACCGAGCACGAGCGCGGCGAGCTCGACGAGACGAAGCCCAAGCGCCCTGCCCCGCCGCTCGAGAAGCACCCGCTCGTCGTTCACTACGGGCTACCGCTGGATGCACTCGCGCTGACGAAGGCGCATCGCCGCGTCGAGGGCAGCCATCGCGCGGCCGCGTGGCGCTGCTTCGAGCACGTGCCGCAGCTCGCGCACGGCAGCGTGATCAAGGCGATGGAAGCGACGCTCGCCGCGTGGCTCTCGTATCGCGACGAGGTCGCCGCTGCCTGCGGGCTGACGCCGCCGTAGTGTACTATCGCGCACGATGCGCTCGCTGTTGGTGCTGCTCGCGGCCTGTGGTGGCGCGACGAAGCCGCCCGCGCCGGTCGTCGTGGAGAGGCCTCCTCCTCCGCCCCCGCCTGCGCCCGCGTGCATCACGCCGCCCGACGAGCTCGCCTCGATCACGCACGCCAGCGGCGGCACCGCGAGCGTGCAGTACTGCATCGGCACCGCCGTCGATCAGTGCTTCGCGCTCGAGCTGGGCACCGGGCGGCTCACGAAGCTGTCGACGCCGCCGCCCGCGCAGCCGCCGGGCCTCGACGCGACCGCGCACCTCGAGACGACGAACCCCGAGCTGAAGGTCTGCACCGGCGAGTCGTGCAAGACGCTGACGCCGCAGGTGTGGCCCGGCGCGGCACCGCTGCACGCCGCGACGAACGGCCAGGTCGCCGTCGTGTTGCTCGGCGATGACGAGGCCGGCCGCGGCTACGCCGAGGTCTACGACGTCACGCGCACGAAGAAGCTGGCGACGTTTCGCTACGCGCGCGGCGACTACAAGTGCGGCGACGTCGCGATGCTCGGCGACACGATCTACATCGGCGCGAGCACGTGCCAGACACCGTCGGGGCGCGGCGCGCTGTACACGGTGAAGGGCCGGAAGCTCGCGAATGTCGGCGGCACCGATTTCGGGACGTACGGCAACTCGTTCACTCAGGTCGATCCGACGACCTGGGCGTTCCTGCAGGAGAACGGCAACAAGATCGCGCTGCAGGACGTCACGCGCGGCAAGGTGATGAAGACGATATCGGTCGCGCAGCTGTTCGACCCGGCCAAGATGGGCAACCCGGGCGAGTCGGCGATCGTGCGCCTGGGCGCAGGGAAGCTCGGCGTCATCGCCGGCACGCCCGCAAACGGCTCGGTCGCCATCGTTGACGTCGCGTCGGGAGCTGTGACGGTCGTGCGCGCCCCCCTGTGCCACTGAGCCCACCGTGCGGCGGCGCGCGCGGACTTCTCCGTGCTCCCGGTACTTCCAGCGTGCCTCGTTCTTGCACTGCGGGAAGATCCGATGCCCAGCCCGGCGCCAGGTACGTCGATCGAGCGCAAAGGCCGCCAGGCGATCGTGCACGTGCGCGGCGATGTCGTCGTCGGGACCGCGCGCAAGCTCCATGCGACGCTGCGTGCGCTGCAGCGCCGCCGCGACGTCCGCGACGTCGTCGTCGACTTCAGCGATGCCGGGCGCCTCGACTCGGCGGGCGTTGCCGTCATCCAGCTCGCGAAGAAGGGCCTCGGGCGCCGCCGCACGCTCCAGCTGACCGGCCTCGACGAGCGCAAGCAAGCGGCGTTCGAGCTCGCCCCCGAGCCGACGAAGCCGCGCCGCGAGCCCGCGGAGACGACGTTCCTCGAGCGCATCGGCGACAAGGTGCTCGAGACGGGTGCGAGCCTGCGCGAGCTCGGCGGCCTCGTCGGCAGCACGCTGCACCAGTCCGCGAAGATCGTGATGCGCCGCGCGAAGCTGCCCGCCGGCTCGGTCGGCGCGCACGTGATCACGATGGGCGCGGACGCGGTGTTCATCGTCGGCCTGCTGAGCTTCCTGCTCGGCATGACGATCGCGTTCCAGGGCATCGTCCAGCTCAACAAGTTCGGCGCCGGCGTGTTCGTCGGCGACATGGTCGGCATGTCGATGGTCCGCGAGTTCGGACCGATGATGACCGCGATCGTGCTGAGCGGACGCACCGGCGCCGCGATCGCGGCCGAGCTCGGCACGATGAAGGTCGGCGCCGAGATCGACGCGCTCACCGCGATGGGCGTCTCGCCGGTGCGCTTCCTCGTCGTGCCGCGGCTCGCGGCGCTGACGCTCGTCGAGCCGGCACTCACGCTGATGGCGATGTTCATCGGCATGGCGGGCGGCATGGTCGTCTCCGCGATGCTGCTCGACATGAGCGCGGCGACGTTCTGGGATCGCATCGTCGGCCGCGTCGAGTTCTGGGACTTCGCGCAGGGCATCGGCAAGAGCTTCGTGTTCGCGTGGATCATCGGGCTCGCGGGGGCGCACCTCGGCATGCGCGCGCACGGCGATGCGTCGTCGGTCGGCAACGCGACCACGCGCGCGGTCGTCGTCTCGATCTTCTGCATCATCGTCGTCGACGCGATCTTCGCGACGATCATCACGCTCGGAGGCGGCTCGTGACCGCGCCGCTCGTGACGAAGGACATCTGCGTCGGCTACGACAAGCCGATCCTCGAGAGCATCGACCTCGAGGTCCGCAAGGGCGAGATCCTGACGCTGCTCGGCGGCTCGGGATCCGGCAAGTCGACGTTCCTGCGCACGCTCGCCGGCCTGTTGCCGCCGCTCGCGGGCGAGGTCTACCTGTTCGGCGAGCCGCTGTACCAGCTGCTGCCCGAGCAGCGCGCGCCGCTCCTGCAGCGGATCGGCTTCGCGTTCCAGCAGGACGCGCTGTTCACCTCGATGAACATCGAGGACAACATCGGCCTGCCGCTGCGCGAGCTGACGAAGCTCCCCGACTCGATCATCTGCGAGATGGTGCGCATGCGGCTCGCGCTCGTCGGGCTCGAGGGCCTCGGGCGCCGCATGCCATCCCAGCTCTCCGGCGGCCAGCGCAAGCGCGCCGCGCTCGCCCGCGCCTCGATCCTCGATCCCGAGCTGATCTTCGCCGACGAGCCGACCGCGGGCCTCGATCCCGTCGTCGCGGCCGGCATCGACGAGACGCTCGTCAAGTTCCGCGACGTGCTCGGCATGACGGTGATCGTCGTCAGCCACGAGCTCGAGTCGATCCGCGCGACCACCGATCGGGCCGTGATGTTCGCGAACCGCGGCATCGCCGCCGCCGGCACGCTCGACGAGCTCGAGCAGAGCCGCGAGAAGGCCGTCTTCGAGTTCTTCCACGCGAGGAGCGCATGACTACCAGCAAGCAACAGAAGATCCGCATCGGCCTCTTCGCCGTCGTCAGCGGCGCGCTCCTCGGGCTCGTGCTCGTCGTGTTCGCCGGCGTGCACCTGTTCCATCGCAACAAGACGTACGCGATCGTGTTCGAGTCATCGGTGTACGGCCTGCAGGACGGCGCGGACGTCACGTACAACGGCGTGAAGGTCGGCTCCGTCGACGAGGTCACGATCGATCGGCACGATCTGCGCAAGGTGCGTGTCTCGATCGACGTCGACGAGCGCACGCCGATCACGACGAACACGAAGGCGTACCTGCAGATCGCGGGCATCACCGGCCTCAAGACGATCGACCTGCGCATCGACGCGGCGACCGGCGAGGCGCTCGCGGAGAACGCGGTGATCCCGGTCGGCCTCGGCACGCTCGACAAGCTGACGAAGCAGGCCGAGGACATGGCCGACAAGGCCCAGCGCGTGATGGACCACGTCGAGAACATCTCGGCGAAGGCCGACCAGCTCGTCGACAACGTCGCGACGCCGCTGCAGCAGATCGTGGATACCGCGAAGGGCGCGACCGACCACCTCGCGGCTGCCAGCGCGAAGCTCGACGCGACGATCGACGAGAACCGCGTCGCGATCCGCTCGACACTGAGCGAGGTCCAGACCGCCGCGAAGTCGACGACCGCGCTGCTGCAGAACCAGGTCGGCCGCCTCGCCGAGAACGCGGGCGACGTCGTCGGCCAGCTCCGCGACGCGATCCGCGACGACAACCAGCAGCTGCGCGCCGCGATGGTCGACATCCGCCAGGCCTCGCGCACGTTCAAGGAGCTCGCGCGCGAGGTCAAGGCCAAGCCGTCCCGCCTGCTGTTCTCCAGCCCTGCACCGGATCGGAAGCTGCCATGAAGTACGCCGTCCTCCTCGCTGTTGCCGCGTGCGCGGGCAAGGTCCCCGAGACGCGCTACTACCAGCTCGCCGCCCCCGCCGCGCCGGCCGCCGAGAACGCCGACGTCTCGCTCGCCGTCGAGCCGCTCGTCGCCGACGCCGCCTACGACGACGATCGCATCGTCTATCGCCTCACGCCGTACCGGCTCGACTACTACAACTACCAGCGGTGGTCGGCGCCGCCCGGCCAGCTCGTCGGCAACTTCCTGCAGGACGCCTTCATGAAGAGCGGCCGTTTCCGCGCCGTGATGCACGAGGCGAGCGATGCCGCGCCGGTCACGCTCGGCGGCCGCGTGCTCGCGCTCGAGGAGGTCGACAAGTCCAAGACGCAGTGGCTCGGGCACGTCGCGCTCGAGCTGACGCTCACCGACAACCAGACGAACAAGATCGTGTGGTCGCAGCAGTACGACGAGACCGAGCCGCTGAAGACCCAGTCGCCCGAGGGCCTCGCCGAGGCGATCTCGACGGCGATGACGCGGATCACGAAGCGCGCGCTGCCCGAGGTCGCGCAGCTCGCCGAGCAGCAGCAGGCGGCGCACGCGTCGACGACGCCTGCCGCCCGCGTCGCACGCTAGTTACTGAACCCGCCGAGCTGAGCGCCGGCGGAGGCGCGCACCGCGGACTGCGAGAACACGGCGAACGCACGGCGGATCTCCGAGGCCGAGTTGCCCGGCGTCAGGATCCACCGGTCGGGGATGCCCATCTTCGCGAACACGTCGCGGAAGTCCGTCGAGCCGTCGCTGATGCCCATCGCCGCGACGATGTGGTTCTCCTGCGCGAGCATGTCGCGCACGATCGCGGCGACGTCCTTGGCCTTGCACCGCGCCGAGCCGCAGTCGCCGCCGTCGGTGATGATCAGCGTGACGGTGCGGACCGCGATGCCGGCCTGCGCGAGCTCCTGCGCCTTCGCGATCACGGTGCCGAGCAGCACGCAGGTCTGGTCATAGAGCGGCGTCGAGAGACGCGGATCGTAGTTCGCGGGCGTGAGCCGCTCCGCGTGCGCGAGCTGCGTGTACGGGAACAGCACGTGGCCGTTGAGGTAGCGCGTGTGCGCGAGGACCTCGCCCGCTTGCTTGGACTGGCCGAGCGCATCGAGCACGAAATTGTGCCCGTCGCGGACGGCCTCCGCGTTGTTCGCGTGCTGAATGGAGCCGGAGTCGTCGGGCATCATCGTCAAGAGGACGACCTCGCTCGAGCCGACATCGTCGATCGAGAGGCCGAGGCCAGCCTGGATCTGCGCGCCGACGTCGACGACATCGAGCGTGTCGAGGGCCTGCTTGGAGAGCGCGCCGGCGGCGTGCGCGTCGTCGAGGAGCTTCTTCGCGTCGCTCATTGGATCGCATCCTTCGTGGTGACGAGGTTCATGCCGGCATCGGCAAAGCGCTGGAGCGCCGCCTCGGCATCGCTGGTGAAGTCGCTGCCCGGCGCGACGACCGCCGACATGCAGTCGGTGAGCAGATACACCTTCTTCGCGAGCGCGGGGTCCTGCGCCGCGATCTCGGTGAGGAGATCATCGATCGTCGACTTCACGCAGTGCGACGCCGCCTGCCCCGCGATGTAGACCTTGTCGGCCGCGAGCAGCGTGTGGAGGAACTGCGTGTTGCGCTGCGCGAGCGCGTTGCCGTCGAAGCGCGCGAGGACCTCGGGCCGCAGCACCGAGTAGTTCTCGGTGAGCGGATTGCCGCCCTTGACCTCGACATGCGACTGGCTCGTGCGCGCGAACGCGTGGAACAGCCGCGCCTCGTGGATCACGCCGACGAGCGCGTGCCCGTCGGAGCCGAGCAGGCAGTGCGGCGGCCACAGGAACAGCTGGTACTTGCGGGCGCGCTCGAGCTCCTGGCAGTAGAACAGCACCTGCTTGCACAGCCACGTGTAGTTGCCGTTGCACAGCCACTTTGCCATCGCGGGGTTCGGGCGCACCTCGCCGGCCTGGATCTGCGCGGCGGTGATCGTGCGATACGGCTGCAGCGGCGCGCCCGCCTGATCGATCCAGAAGCTCGGGAAGAAGATCTGGTACGCGAGGTGAGTGTCGAGCGTGGTCGTGATGTCGGTGATCGCGCCGGCGTTGCTGTAGATGAATTCGGCGATGCGACGCGAGTCGTGGACGGCGCCGGTGCCGCTGCGCCCACCGACGTACAGCGCGCCCTCGGGCAGGCAGAAGTCCTTCTGGACATCGATCAGCAGCAGGTGCACGCGCCGCTCGTCGGCGGCAGCGGGCCGGATCTTGTGGCGCGTGCGCCACGTGGCCGCCTCGGCGGCGAGCTGCGCGACATCGGGGCGGTAGGCCCACGAGGCCGCGTTCTTCGGGTCGTAGAAACTTGGCGTCATCGTCATCCTCCTCAGGTGAGTTGCAAACGAATCGCGTCTCGCGCTCGAACGACGTCGAGCCCGGTCGCATGAAGCAGCAGTCGATCGGCCGCCGTCACGAGCGGTGCGGTCTCGGGAAACGAGCGCGTCTGCACGAGCGCACCGTTGACGACCTCGACGCGCACGATGCCGTCGTCGGTCGGCACGAACAGGTGCGCGCCGCTGGCGCACGCGCCCGCGACGCCGGCCGCCCATGGCGCATCGAGCATCTCGCAGGCGAGCACGTGCGCGTGCGCGTCGACGACGAGCGCGGTCGTCGCGAGGCGGCCCGCCTCGGCGAGCGTGAGCCACAGGTACGCGCGGTCGGCCGCGAGCGTCGCGTACGCTGCGACGAGCTGGCCGCGCAGGCGCGGCATCGCGAGCGAGTCGTCGAGGCGGCCGCGATCCGGCCGGAACACGAAGCCGCGCGCGTAGCCACCCGCCCGGTAGAAGCCGATACCGAGCTGGTCTCCGCACCACACGCGCGTCTGCCCGGCGAGCACCGACCCGATGCGCTCGGCGCCGAGCGGGGTCGTGCGCCACAGGCCGTCGCCGTCGAGGAACACGCGGCTCGCGGTGAGGTTCGCGCCGACAAGCTCGTGGTTCGTGCGCACCAGCTCGCTCGCGCCGACGAGCTCGTGGCGTGCGAGCGGCTGCCAGCGCAGGCGGCCGTGCACCGCGACCGGCACCACGACGACGGCGCAGCCCGGGCAGCGCACGCGCGCGTGCTCCTCGCCGCACGCGGCGCACGTCACGATCCGCAGCTGCTCGAGCGAGCTCCGCGGAAACACGCCGCGCTCGTCGCGCTCGAAGATCGCGCGAAACAGGTGGACGAGGCCGTCGGGCAGCGTCGCGAGCGGCCGCGCGGTGCGCGGGTACGTGACCTCCGGCGCGAGCACGCTCTTGCGATGCAGCGCGCGCGCCGCCAGGGACGCCAGCCCGCGCGCGACGCCGCCCCACGGCCCGACGAGCACCAGCGAGCGCAACGCCATCGCCGCGAACGCGAACCAGTCGCTGGCCTCGTCGTGAGGTCGGACCGGCACGAGCTGCCCTGCATCGCACAGGCGCGGATCGACGAAGCGCTCGCTGAACATCGAGCATGGAAAGCCGGGGAGCTGGTAGCTGTCGACGTCGATCAGGTGTACGCGGGTGCGCGGGTGATCGACGAGCACGTTGAGGTCGTTGCAGTCACCGACGACGACGCCGGCGCGGTGCAGCGCCGCGAGCGCGCCGTGCAGCGCGAGCAGCACCGCCTGGATATCGACCGCGTGCGCGCGGCGCCACCGCGACTCGCCGAGCGAGAACAGCGGCTCGCCCGCGACCTTCGGCATCACGTAGCCGACGACCTGCTTCGTGCGCGACCGCGCGAGCCCGATCGGCGCAACGACGCACGCCGGCAGCCGCCCCGGCAGCGCCGCGAGCCGCGCGCCGCCCTCGGCGATCCGCTTCGCCGCGGCGGCCTGCGCGACCGCGTTGCCGGCGAAGTCGGGATGGTCGGCGGGCTTCCACCACTTCACGACGCGCCCATCGCCGAGGTCGTAGACCTCCGCCTCGCCGCCTTGCGCGAGCAACTGCCGCAGCTCGATGCGCGCGCCGTCGATCCAGACGTGACGGGTCACGGCACCCTCCGCTCGTGTGATGGGACGCGAACGACCGCGATCGCACAGTCATCCTGCAGCTCGGCCGTCCGCACGACGCGCCGCTCGTTCCAGTCGATGACCTCGCGCCCGCGCGCCAGCACGCTGAGCTCGCGCCGCGCACGGTCCGCGTGCTCGAGGTAGCGCGGCTGCGCGAACCGCGCGACGTCGCCGCCGAGATCGAGCGCCCCGTCGGTCGCGATCGCGACGAAACGCGTACCGGCCGGCGCCTCCTCGACGTGCGCACGCGGCGCATCGCCGAGCAGCGCGTAGCCGAGGTACGGCGGCTGGTTCTCGGGAAACGGCCCCAGCACGCGCGTGCGCTCGCCGAACGAGTACGCGCCGTCGCCGATCGCCCACACGCTCGTCGCCTCGCGCGTCGCCGCGACCGCGACGATCGTGAATAGGAAGTGATCGACCACCGTGCGCACGCGGTCCTCGCCCATGCGGTCGGCGAGCGCCGCGAGCGCGCCGATCACCTCCGCCTGCACCTCCGCCCACA
>CAYUNM010000012.1:85978-90660 GCA_964446175.1 uncultured Kofleriaceae bacterium | reverse complement strand
TCGCGAGCCGGCGCGCGAGCGCCGCCACGACGAGTGCCGCCCCGAGCCTCGCCCCGACCTCGGAGTACGCGCCCGCCGAGCAGCCATCGCACACGACCGCCGCCGCCCACCCCGGCCCCGACGCGGCGGCTGCCGCATCTTGCCCGTTGCGCGCGACCCGCAGATGGCGAGCCCCGATGACCGCGGCGGCGATGGTGTCCATGTGACACTAACATGGTGTCGTGGGTACACGATGTCAAGGACCGCCAACGTTCGAGGCGCCACGTCGCGAGCTTTCGAGGCGCCGACGACGGGTTTTCGGGGGCCGTGGTTTCGCGTGCTTGGCCCGACACCGCGCCGCCGCTGTAGAAGCCGCGGCGTAACGGCGTCCGCACGAAGCCACTCCATTTCGGTGAAGGAGTTACTTCGATGCAGGACACAGCACTCGACAAACCTTGGTGGACCCTTCGGCTGACGTACGGCCTCGTGCCGATCGTCGCCGGGTTCGACAAGTTCACGAATCTACTCACCGACTGGACGCACTACCTGAGCCCGATCGCGACGAGGGTCGTGCCGGTCGCGCCGTCGACGTTCATGCACATCGTCGGCGTCATCGAGATCGTCGCCGGTCTGCTCGTGCTGAACCGCAAGACGACGCGGTTCGGCGGCTATCTCGTCGCCGCATGGCTCGCCGGGATCGCGATCAATCTGCTCACGATGGGGACGTTCTTCGACGTCGCCGTGCGAGATCTCGTGATGGGCATCGGCGCGTTCACGTACGCGAAGCTCACCGAGATCCGCGACCCGGCACGCGCGAACGCGAAGCCGGCGCTGAGGCCCGCGCACGCGACCTAGTTCAGCAGCAGCCGGGCGGTCACGAACAGCGAGCGGCTGCCGGTCGTCATCATCTCGCCGCTGATCTGCTGCGCGAACACGCTCGCGCGCACGCCGATCGCGAGCGAGTCCTCGATCCAGTACGTCGTGCCGAGGTTCAAGTAGTGCTGGCGGACGTGCTGGTCGGGCTCGCGCGTGTCGACCATCGCGTACGAGAAGCCGATGCCGTTGTGCTTCTGGTAGTCGAGGTCGATGCCGGTCGAGACGGTGTACGAGCGGAACAGCTCGGGCAGCCGATACATCGAGGTCGTCGGGTCGAGAATCTCGTTGCGGTTGCGCGAGACGTTCGCGAACGGCGTGATGCGGCCGGCGGCGGTGTCGAACCAGGTCTTCGCGCCGAGCCGCAGGTTGTAGCCGCGGATCGGCTGGTCCGTGTTGACGGCCTCCTGCGTGTCGAGGCTGTACATCTGGACCTCGGTCTGCAGCGCGAAGTGATCGGTGTGGATCGCGAACGACGGCGACGCGAAGTAGATGTGCAGGTTCTGATCGGGCAGGTTGTTCTGGTTGTTTCCGACCTGCGCGGCTGCCAGGTAGAACGGGCGGTCGAACGGCTGGAGCTTGCCGCCGATGATCAGCGTGCCGGTGATGCCGGTCGGGTTCGTCGAGTGGACGGTGAGCCCGGCCGTCATGTGCTTGTCGAGGTCGTAGCTGAGCCACAGGCCGTTGCCGCGGTCGGCGCCCGAGTAGAGCAGCGGGTCGCGCGTGTAGAGATCGCTGTAGAGCAGATCGCCGACGTGCGCGGAGACGTAGTCGAAGCTCGCCGGATCGTCGATGCGGCCCGCCGCGAACGACCAGCCCGCGCGCGAGTAGCGCACGAACTGATCGCGGATCGCGATCGCGGCCTGCCCTTCCCACACGCTCGCGCCGTAGCCGAGCGGACCGCCGAGCGCGGCCTCGAACTCGCTCGCGTACGTGATGTGCTCGCCGATGCCGCCGCGAACCCCTAGTCGCGACACCGCGACCGTCGGGTTCTGCGTGCCGGTGTGCTGCTGCGGTTCCTGGTGCAGCGACTCGAGGCGCACGCCGCCCGCGATCGCGCCGAACGGCTCGATCCACTTCTTCACGGGCTCGGGCGCGGGCACGGAGGCGGTCGCCGAGCCGACGTCGTCGTCGGGCATCGCGATCTCGTCGGCGAACGCGAGCGTGGGCAGGAGCAGGGACAGGAGCGCGAGCTTGTGCATGTCAGTTGCCTCCGAGCGCGGCGATCACCTTCGCGAGTCCCGCGTTGCTGCGCACGCTGCCGTAGTGGTTGCGGAAGTAGCCGTTGTAGAAGTAGCCGCTGGTATCGAAGTCGTTGAGACCGTCGAGCAGGTTGTTCGCGCACGCGGTCGGATACAGCCGCGATGCGTGCTCGCTGACGAACTCGTCCTGCTGCGTGCCGTTCGGCAGGTCCTGCATCGTGATCGTCGTGTACGCGACGACGTGCCCGCCGCACGCCTGGCGCTTGCCGAACGCGTAGTCGCCGTCGGCGCACGGCGTCTCCCACCAGCCGCCGAACTCGCCGTGCTCGGTCGGCATCGCCGGGCCATTGAGCGGGCGCGCGAAGTCGGTCTCCGTGTACTGGTTGCGCTGCCCCATCTCGCACGTGACGGTGCCGCGCATCGTCAGGTTGAGGCCGCACTCCTTCGCGAAGCTGACGACGCCGTGGTGCGCGCCCGACGCGACGACCACCGTATCGACGCGCTCGAAGATGTTGACGTCCCACGTGTGGTCGGCCCACTCGACCCACAGCCTGCGCAGCGCATCGCGCACGGTCGTCGCGCCGAGCGAGAACCCGACGAGCGCGAGGTGCCGATCCGGATACGCGATCGCGACCTTCTTCACGAGCTCCTGCAAGAGCGGCACGGTCCAGCCGTGGTCGCTGTTCTTCGGCGTGTTGCCGGTGTCCTTGCCCTCGGGACTGTTCGGGTCGTCGATCTTGTCGGTGCGCATGTCGATCGCGATCGTCCGGTAGCCCTGCGCCGGCAGCAGCTCGGCGAGCTGATCGCGCGCGGTCGTGTCGGCGGGAAAGCCGAGCGAGCCCGGATCGGGATGCAGGAACTTCATCCAGCCCGTCGGCGACTCGCTGTTGCCGTGGACGAGGATGACGATCGGCTTGCTCGTGTCTTCCGTGACGCCGGCGGGAAAGTCGAACTGGCGCGCCGCGCACGCGTACCCGGGGATCGCGGCCGGCGTGTACTGGAGCCCGTCGACGGTGCAGCCGGGGTGCGTCTTGCCGGCCGCGTCGGGCGTCAGCGTGCGGTAGCGGCCGCCCGGATACGTCGCGTCGCCGGGCTGCGGCATCGCGACGCCGTCCCACGTGTTGTGCGTCGCCGTCGCGAGCGCATCGTGATAGTCGAAGCCCGCCGGCGCGAGCGGCGCCATCGCCATCGCCTGCTGACACGCGGTCTGGTCGACGCCCGACCCGGCACTACCGCCGCCGGGCGGTCCACCCGTGCCGCCGAGCGTGCAGCCGGCGACGACCAACATCCACGATGTGCGAAGCATGGGCGCGCCACGAGCAACGCGCGTGCCCGATGTAAGTCCCGCGGCGACTTCGCGGATCGTGGGCGCTCGCCAACGGGCTGTTGGCCCGCGCCAACAGGCTTACTGCACGGTGAGCCGGTACGAGCCCGTGATGGCGGCGTTCACGCCGTCGACGATGATGTAGTGCTCGCCCGCCGGGATCGAGACCGTGATCGACGGCGGCGCCGCCGAGCCGCCTTCGCACGACGGGGGCGGCACGTTCGTGCACGTGGAGGTGACATACGCAGCGACCTGGTAGCTGCCGGTGATCGAGATCGTGACGGTGCGCGGGCCGGTGATCGCGAAGACGTTGTCGGGACCGTTGTAGACGGCCGTGCCGCAGCTGCCGGAGACCTCGTTCGCCGAACCGCTGGTGTCGCCCTGGTTGCTGCCGCCGTTCGCGAACGGGTCCCCGGGGTCCGCGCACGTCCGCGCGGGCTGGCGCGCGTCGCGGGGCGAGTCGATGCCCGCATCCCCTCCGCCCGAGGTGCAGATGCCAGCGGTGCAGGTCAGGCCCGACGGACACTGGTCGTCGGGACAGCGCACGTGCGCCTTGCTGTAGTCCGCCTGGATCGAACAGGCGGCGAGCAGGATCCACACGAAACGCGGCATGATACGGACCGCTTGGAATCCTACACCGCCGCCGCGCCGACGCGCCTTGGACGTTACGAGCTGCTCGGCCAGCTCGCGACCGGCGGCATGGCCGAGATCCACCTCGCGCGCCTCGCCGGGGCGGAGGGCTTCGAGAAGATCGTCGTCGTCAAGCGCCTGCTGCCCGAGCTCGTCGCGAGCAAGGCGTACGTCGCGATGCTGCTCGACGAGGGCAAGCTCGCCGGCCGCCTCGACCACCCCAACGTGTGCGAGGTCTTCGAGCTCGGCAAGGACGGCGGCGAGTACTTCCTCGTCATGCCGTACCTCGACGGCGTGCCCGCGACCGACTTCATCGCGCGGCCGCGCGACCCCGATCGCCTCGCGCAGCTGCGCGTCGCGTGCGGCATCGTCACCCAGGCGTGCGCGGGCCTGCATCACGCCCACGAGCTCCGTGCGCCTGACGGGTCGCCGCTCGGCCTCGTCCACCGCGACGTCTCGCCGTCGAACCTGTTCGTCACGACGAACGGCCTCGTGAAGGTCCTCGACTTCGGCATCGCGAAGGTCGTCGGCGGCGCCGAGACCGAGGCCGGCACGATCAAGGGCAAGACGCAGTACATGGCGCCGGAGCAGCTGCTCGGCGAGCCGCTCGATCGCCGCTGCGATCTGTTCGCGCTCGGCATCGTCCTGTACGAGCTCGCGACGCACCAGCGCCT
>CAYUNM010000012.1:51390-85878 GCA_964446175.1 uncultured Kofleriaceae bacterium | reverse complement strand
GAGTGGCACGGCGCCGAGCTGTCCGCGCTGCGCACGCGGCAGGCGAAGGTGCTCGGCTCGCACGTGCAGACGGTGCCGCTCGGGCCGGCGCCGGGTGCCGCGGCGCGCACGCGCCGCTGGTGGCCACTCGCCGCGGCCGGTGCGCTGGTGATCGCCGCCGGTGGTGGGTGGCTCGCGCTGCATGCGGGCTCGCAGGCGAGCCAGCCGCCAGCGACGAGCCAGCCGCCCGTGACGAGCCAGCCACCAGCGACGAGCCAGCCGCCAGCGACGAGCCAGCCACCCGCGACGAGCCAGCCACCCGCGACGAGCCAGCCACCAGCGAACCAACCACCTCCCGAACCCGTGCAGCGCACGAACCCGCACCCGAGCCAGCCGGCGCGCAGGGAGCCCGGCCTGTTCAGCATCGACTCGCAGCCCTACGCGACGATCTTCATCGACGGCCACCGCCTCGGCGTGACGCCGATCTACAAGCACTCGCTCTCCGCGGGTCGCCATCGGCTGCGCGCCGTCCTCTCCGATGGACGCGCCAAGGACCAGACCGTCGACATTCCCGCGGGCAAGCAAGCCGCGCCGATCAACCTCACCTGGTGACCCCGCCCGCAACCACGTCATACCATCGTCATGACGCATTTCGGCCCGCCCCCCGTGCACATCGGGATCGCTCGCCCGAGCTGATAAGCTCGCCGCGTGCGCTTCGCTGCCGTCGCCGTGATGCTCGCGCTGGGCGCGAGCGCGAGCACGGCGCGCGCCGACGACAGTGCGAACCCGCGCGACGACCTCGCGGAGGCGATCCGGCTCGAGGCCGCGCTCGAGTACGACCAGGCGCTCGCGATCGTCGAGCGCGTGATCGCGGCGGGTACGACGACCGAGCCGGCGCGCCTCGCAGAGCTGCACCTGTACGCGGGACGGCTCGCGGCCGGGCTCGATCGCGGCGATGCGGCGCGCGCGCACTTCGCGATCGCGCTCGCGCTCGGCCCGGCGCTCGCGCTGCCGGCGGGCACGTCGCCGAAGATCACGGAGCCGTTCGAGGCCGCGCGCGCGAGCACCACGCCGCTGCGCGTTCACGCGACGGCCGCCGGCGCCGTGATCGATGCGGATGCGCTCGGCCTCGTGCGGCGCACCGATGGGTTCGTCGCGTATGACGAGCACGGCAATGTCGTGTGGCGCGGGAGCGCGCCGCCGCCACCCTCTCACGCCGACGAGCCGGGCCTGGCGGGCCGATGGACGACGTGGGCGGGTGTCGCGGGCGGGGCGCTCGTCGTCGGTGGGCTGTGCGCGTGGCGGTTTCAGGTCGCGCAGGATGACTGGGACCGCGCGTCACAGGACGGCATGCACGACTTCACGCAGCTGCGCGCGATCGAAGATCGCGGAAATCGCTGGGGCGTGGCGACGGAGGTCGGGTTCGGCGTGGCGGCGGCGGCGGGCGTGACGGCGGCCATCCTGTATGTCGTGCACCGACCTGCGCCCATCGTCGTCGGAGACAAGGTCGTCGGCGTCGTCGCGCGCTTCTAGGGTACGATCGAGGCGTGATGCGGCTCGCCGCGTTCGCCGTGCTCGCCGGGTGCGCATTCTCCGCGCACGACAAGGGAGGCACGGGCAGCGACGGCAGCGACGGCGGCGCGCTCGTCGACGACACGGCGGCCGACTTCATGGCGAGTGACTCGCTGACGGACGCCGTGATCGCGCCGCGCGGCGCGCTCGAACCGGCGGCGTACTCGCGCGGTGGATTGCGAGCGCGCGCGTACGACGGCAAGCATGTCAGCGGCACGACGGCGAGCTGGAGCGACATCGAGACGGAGGTCGCGGGCGCCCAGCTGCGCGCCACCGCGTACGAGCAGCTGCCGGCGAGCTGGGGGAACGCGCACCCGACCGGGCTCGCGCTCGCCGGCGACGACAACTTCACCGTGCTCTACGACGGCGAGCTCCTCGTGCCCGCGGGCGATCACACCGTCGACATCGATGCCGATGATGCGGGCGCGCTCGCGATCGCCGGCCAGTTCGTCGTCGACGCGAGCGGCGGCGCGAAGAGCGTGATGGTGCATGCCGACAGCGCGACGTGGATGCCGATCCAGCTCGCGATCGGCGAGGGCACCGGCAACTCGCAGCTGATCGCGCGGCTCGACGGGGCCGCGATCACCGCCGATCAGACGCGCGCACCGACGACGAACGCCCACGGCCTGCTCGTCCGCATCTACTACGGCGTCAACGTGCAGACCGGCGCGGTGCTCGACGTGCCGAACGTCGGCTGGGGCATGACCGCGCCGCCGTACGACCTGCCGGGCGTCCAGACGACGTACACGGCGCACTTCATGGGGCAGCTGCGCATCGACGAGGACGGCTCGTACACGATCGCGGCGACGAGCGGCAGCGTCGACGACAGCACGGAGCTGTACATCGACGGGCACCTCGTCGCGCGCACGAACGGCTTTGCGGACCCGCACCCGACGAGCGCGACGCTGCCGCTGACGGCCGGCTGGCACGGCATCGTCGTGTCGCTGTCGGGCTCGCAGAAGAACCTGCTCGGCGGCTCCGATCCGCACGCGGTCACGCTCGCGACGACGATCGCGCCCGAGGGCGGCACCGCCGTGCCGGTCACGGCCGAGACGCTGCGGCCTGCCGCGACGAGCGGATACATGTCGCTCGCGTTCACGGCGCAGACGCCGCTCGCCGACACGACGATCAACGGCGGCGTCACGACGATCGCCGTGCCGGTCACGGTTCCCGCGCAGCCCGCCGAGGCCGTCATCGACAGCGCGACGTTCGGGTACGTCTATCACGACGCGACGCCGAGCGATTACGCGGTGTCGCTCGACATGGCGGGCACGCCGCGGACGCTGCCGTCGACCGACACGTACGCGCTGGTCTACGGCGACGAGGCGACGGCCGGGCAGCCGGTGCCGTCGACAGCCGGCGCGTGGACGTTCACGTTTGTCGACTCGGTGCCGGGCAACGCGCAGAACCAGCTCGATCAGAGTGCGTTCGGCGTCGTCGAGCTCCAGTCGCATGGCGGTCCGCTGATGCCGTTCGCGCCGTCATGGCTATACGTGTCGAGCCCGCGCGAGGTCGATGCGGGCGCGTGGGGGCCGATGACGGTCACCGCGGACCTCGCCGGCGCGGCGCTGACGATCAGCGTGCGCAGCGCGGGCACGGCGGAGGCCCTCGCGAGTGCGCCGTGGGTCGATGTGGCGAACGGCGGCGTGCCTTCGATCGGCGCGGAGACGTTCGTGCAGTACCGGCTCGTCGTCACGGGAGATGGCTGGGCGATGCCGACCGTCGACAAGGTCGAGCTCGACTACACGCCGGCTCGCTAGCGACGGCGCCTGCGCATGACGAACGCGATCGCCATCGCGATCGGCGCGAGGCCGAGCCCGCCGCGTCCCGCATTGAGGCTGCACGCGGGCAGCTGCGCCGTGCCGGTGGCCGTCGGCGGCATCGCGGAACCGCCGACGTCGCAGCCGCCACCACCGCCGCCTGCCACCGTGACGGTAGCGTGCGCGGTCGCATCGCTCGAGGCGCCGTGCGCGGTCGCGACGAGCGTGTGCTCGCCGGGCGCGATGGCATCCCACGCGAACTGATACGGCGCGTCGCTGTCGCTGCCGATGCTCGCGCCATCGACCGCCAGGTCGACGCTCGTCGCGTTACCGGCCGCGACGACGATCGTGACCGCGCCGCTGACCTCGTCGCCGTCGGAGGGAGAGACGATCGCGACCGTCGGGGCGCCGTCGTCGCCGCTGCCGCCGCTGCCGCTGCCGCCGCCGGTGCCGAGCGTGCCGATCAGGCCGAAGAAGCGCGCGGCCCGCAGCGTCGCGCAGATCTTGTGATCCTCGAAGTACTGGCCCGCCGTCGCGGTGCAATCGCCGGCCGGATCGGCACCGACGGACACCGCGTGCGACATGCCCTGGATCGTGTACGTCTCGACGGCGACCGTGTTGCCGGACTTGTAGGCGGTGCGCGTCGCCTGGCCGATCGTCTCGGTCTCGTCGGCGGTCTGGTCGATGCCCCACACGTTCGTCCACTGCTTGACGAGCTCGCCCTGGTTCGCCGGCACGACCGTCGTGTCGCTCGTGCCTTCCCAGATCTGCACGCGCGGCCACGGTCCGGTGTAGCCGCTGTGCGCGGCGCGCACGAGGTCGCCCCATGCCGCCGGCGTCTTCGTGACGCCCGGGCTCTGGCACGAGTACGCGCCGCTGACGTCGGTCGCGCACTTGTACGCGATGCCTTCCATGATCGCGCCGGCCGCGAACCGGTCCGGCCACGTCGCGAGCATCACGGTCGTGAACGCCGCACCCGCCGAGAAGCCGGCGACGTACACGTGCGTCGTGTCGACGCCGTGATGCGCGATCTCGTAGTCGACCATCTGGATGATCGATTCGTTCTCGCCCTGCCCGCGCGTGATGTCGGCGAGGTTTCCGTACTCGCCGGCCCAGTTGAAGCACTCGACCGGGTTGTTCGTGCTCGTCTGCTCGGGATAGACGACCGCGAACTGGTACTGGTCCGCGAGCTGGTTCCAGCCCGCGTTCGTCATCGCGTTCGCGGTCTGCGTGCAGCCGTGCATCACGACGACGAGCGGACGCCCCGACGGTAAGCCCGACGGGATGTACTCGTACATGTGGAGGCCACCGGGGTTGGTGCCGAAGCTGGACACCTGGACGAGTGCGTAGAGGAACAGGCCGATCATGCGCGCCGCCTCGTGCAGCCCGCATGCCCGCGCCGCGCGCGACGCACGACGCAGACTTATGAACGCGGCTGTTGGCTCGCCCCAACAGGATCGTTTTTCCGTCGTGGCCTGCCGCCATCGGTGATACGAGAGGTGCGATGGCTGATGTCCCGCGCACGAAGCTGCAGCCGAGACCGGTGCGGCTCGTCCACAAGCTGCGCGTCACGGTGACGGCGGGGCCGGATGCGGGCGCGGCGT
Organism: uncultured Kofleriaceae bacterium; assembly: GCA_964446175.1. Lineage (GTDB taxonomy): Bacteria > Myxococcota_A > Polyangia > Haliangiales > Haliangiaceae > JABFXX01. The sequence continues at coordinate 80,963 of CAYUNM010000012.1, read as the reverse complement.
GCGCACCCGACGACGGCGCTCGGCTCGCCGTCGGTACTGCCGACGACAACGCGCTCGTCGTGCACGACCCCGCCGTGTCTCGCTATCACCTCGAGCTGCACCGCACGCCAGCGGGCGTGGAGGTCATCGACCTCGGCAGCCGCAACGGCACGTGGGTCGGTAACGTACGCATCACGCGCGCGGTCGTGCCGGCGGGCACGCAGCTGCGGATCGGCGACACGACGCTCGTCGTCGAAGATGCCGGGTCGAGCGTCGCGCCGCCTCCTGCCGAGGTGCCGCACAACGATAACCTCGTCGGCGAGAGCGATGCGATCCGCGAGGTCGCGCGGCTCGTCCATCGCGTCGCGCGCGTCGACTCGAGCGTGTTGATCCAGGGCGAGACCGGCACGGGCAAGGAGGTCGTCGCGCGCGCGATCCACGAGGCCTCGCCGCGGCGCGATCGCGAGCTCGTGATCGTCGATTGCGGCTCGATGCCGGCGTCGCTGATCGCGTCGATCCTGTTCGGGCACGAGAAGGGCGCGTTCACCGGCGCCGACCAGCGGCGCGCGGGCGCCTTCGAGCGCGCGGAGGGCGGCACGGTGCTGCTCGACGAGATCGGCGAGCTCCCGCTCGACGTCCAGCCGGCGCTGCTCGGCGTGCTCGAGCGGCGTGCATTCACGCGCGTCGGTGGCGCGCAGTCCGTCAGCGTCGACGTGCGGGTGCTCGCCGCGACGCACCGCGACCTGCGCGCCGAGGTCAACGCCGGCCGCTTCCGCGCGGACCTCTACTACCGCCTCGCGGTCGCGAAGATCGTGATCCCACCGCTGCGCGAGCGCCCCGAGGACATCGAGCCGCTCGTCGCGCACTTCGTGCAGCGGCTCACCGGCGTTGCCGAGCTCGGTCCGCTCGCCCCCGCGCTGGACGCCCTGCGCGCGCACCCGTGGAGCGGCAACGTGCGCGAGCTGCGCAACGTCGTCGAGGCGGCGCTCGTGATGGGCGAGCTCGACCTCGGCGGCAACGCCTCCACGCTGCAGAGGCCGCCCGTTGCCGGCGATCTCGCGAGCTACCGCGATGCCCGCGCGACCGCGCTCGCGCGCTTCGAGGCCGAGTACCTCAAGAACCTGATCGACCGCGCCGGCGGCAATGCCTCCGAGGCGGCGCGCCTCGCGCGCATGGACCGCCCGTATCTACTGACGCTGCTGCGCAAGCACGGGCTACGGAGCTAGGCGGTCGCGCCGCCACACGCCGTCGATCGAGCGATAGCGCACGCGATCGTGCAGCCGCGACGGCTGCCCCTGCCACAGCTCGATCGCATCGGGCACGACGCGATAGCCGCCCCAGTGCGCCGGCCGCGGCACGGCGCCCGCGAACTCCGCCTCCGCCGCCGCGACGCGCTTCTCGAGCAGCGCGCGATCCGGAATCGGCATGCTCTGCGGCGACGCGATCGCGCCGATCTGACTGCCGCGCGGCCGCACCGCGAAGTACGCATCCGACTCCGCCACCGTCACGCGCTCGATCGCGCCCTCGACGCGCACCTGCCGGTGCAGCGGCTCCCAGAACATCACGAGCGCCGCGAACGGATGCGTCTCGAGGTCACGCCCTTTGCGACTCTCGTAGTTCGTGTAGAACACGAAGCCGCGATCATCGATCTCCTTGAGCAGCACGATGCGCGCCGCCGGGCGCCCGCGCTCGTCGACGGTCGCGAGCGTCATCGCGTTCGGCGTCGAGATGCCGCCATCGACCGCGACCTTCATCCACTTCCGGACCTCGACGATCGGATCCGGATCACACGCTTCCGGCTCGAGCGCCGCACCTTCGTACTGCTCGCCGAGCTTCCACAGCAGGTCCTTCGCCATGCCTACATCTTGGCGGCTTCCATCAGCGCATGGAAGGCGTCGTGCACCTTCGAGAACGCGGCCTCGAACTGTGCTGCATCGTTCGACTTGCAGGTGGTGTCCAGCGCGGCGACCGCGTCGACGAGCCCGCGCGTGCCGTTCGTCCACGTATCGGCGTTCGCGGTGGTCGGCGGCGTCGCCTTGGCGAGCGCATCCGCGTTCGCGTGGAAGTCCGGGAGCGCCGCGCACGTGTCCGTCATCCGCTGCGGCCCCTGCTGCGCGTGCCAGCGCGGTGCGAGCACGTCGTGGAACTTTCCCATCTCGGGCGGCATCGTCTTCATCATCTCCTCGTGCTCCGCCTTTTGCTCCGCGGCATTGCTGCCGCTGCCGACGGCGCCGTTCGCGGTGGGAGGCTGCTTGCTCCCGCATGCCGCGAGCAAGATCACGAATGCGATGCGCTTCATGCGAGCGCTTTCGCATGGGCCCCGCATCGTGTCAAATGCGCGCGATGCACCTCTACGTCATCCGCCACGGCGAGGCCCAGGAAGCCGCGCCGGAGCACCACGACGCCGCGCGCTCGCTCACCCCCGACGGCGAGAAGAAGTTTCGCCGCGAGGTGAAAGGCCTGCGCCGCCTCGGGTGGACGTTCGACCGCGTGTTCACGAGCCCGTGGCTGCGCGCGAAGCAGACGGCCGCGCTGCTCGAGCCGCTCTGCGATCACGAGCCGGAGGACACGGTGCTGCTCGCCGAGCCACCGACGCGCGAGCTGATGCAGCTCGTCTCCGACACGAACGCCGAGCACGTCGCGGTGGTCGGCCACGAACCGTGGCTCACCGAGCTGGTGCAGTGGCTCGCGCTCGGCGATCCGCACCGCGACTCGCTCGTGCTGAAGAAGGGCGGCATCGTGTGGCTGTCGGGCGTGGCGATGCCCGCCGGCATGAAGCTGCGCGCGATCCTGCCGCCGCGCCTCTTGCGCGCGCTCCGCTAGCGAAGCGGCCGCATGTTCTTCGCGCGCCGCAGGTCGTTGACGGCGCGGCCGACGTGCTCGTCATGGAGCAGCAGCTTCGAGAGTGCGCCCGTCGAGATGCCGAGCTGCTGCGCGGTCGTGCCGATCTCGAGGTTGTTCGCGACGAGCAGATCGAGCAGCTCCGCGATCGCGGCCCAGTACTCGCCCGTGAGCCGCGTGTTCTTGCCGAGCGGCGCGGTGCCGCCGGCGACGAGCGCCATCAGCCGCGGCGAGGGCCCGCCCGCCGGCTCGCGGACCTCGAGCGCGATCGCCGCGCGCAGGCGGCGCACCGCGTGGAGCTTGTTCTCGCTCTGCGACCGGCTGTCCTCGCCGATCGCGGAGACGCCGGTCAGCTTGTGCCGGAGGCGCACCGCGCTCTCCGTCTTGTTGCGGTGCTGCCCGCCGGGCCCCGAGGCGCGATAGCGATCGACCTCGCACTGCGCGATCAGCGCGTCGTCGGTCGCGAGCAGGTAGTGCGCGCGGCTCAATTCGAGTCGCTGGCCGCGGCCGGCTGCTGCGAGGCGGCGGCGCTCTCGCCGGGATCGAGGTAGACGTCGAGGCCGGCGCGGTCGCCGGCGCGGCCGTACTCGACGCGCGCGATGCCCGAGCCGAGCGCGCCGATGATCTTCGGCAGCTTCGGATCGAAGCCGACCTTCGCGTCGCGCGCGAGGCCTTCGATCGCGTCGATCGACATGCCGGGCGCGAGCCCGCCGACGCGCACGATCTTGCCGCCGCGGATGCGCACGGCGAGGCCGAACGCCGGCATGTGCGTCGTCGCGAGGCGATCGCGCACCGCACGGTCGAGCGCGCCGCCGCCGAATTGCTCGAACGCGCGCGACAGCGTCTCGATCTGCGCCTCGGCGGTCTCGCCCGGGATCGCGAGCTCGAGCTCGCTGTACGAGGCGTCGCCGATCGACTGCGTGAAGCGCTCGATGCGCTCGATCTTGTTCTCCTCGACCCACTTCTTGAGCTGGAACTTCGCCTCGTGGGTGCCGAACATGCCCTCGATCTTCGACCACGGCTGCGGATCCCAGAAGTGCCAGCCCGTCGTGACCTTGCCGCCCCACACGCCGATCCAGCTGCCGACGAGCTTGGGCTCGAGCGCCTCGCCCATCTGATCGAGCACCTGCGCGTCGCTCTTCGCGATGTTGCAGAGCTTGAAGTAGTCGGCCATGCGCGGCACGAAGCCGCGCGGATCACCCCACGCGCCCCACCACACGCGGCGTAGATCGCTGCCGAGCATCGCGAGGAAGCTGACCTCCTCGCCCATCGGCATGTCGGGAGGCGTCGGGTTGTGCTCGAGCCAGCGATCGAGGTGGATGTCCATCCACTCCTCGATGATCGGCAGCTGCGACAGGCTGATCTGGAGGTTCAGTCGGATCGACAGCGCCTTCTGGAGTGCGGCTTCGAGCGACACACCAAAACGGTATCACGCGCGGCCGGTCGGCTCGCCCTTGATGCGTGGCAGCAGCATCACGAAGTTGCACGGGCGCGTGCGGTGGTCGAGCTGCGAGACGAGGATCTTGTCGACGCCGAGCTTCACGCCGCCCGTCGAGCCGGGGAGCAGGAACACGTACGTCTGCCCGCACAGCGCGGCCTCCGCGCGGCTCTGGATCGTCGCGGCGCCGATGTCGGCGTACGAGAGGTGGCGGAACAGCTCGCCGAACCCGACGATCGGCTTGGTGACGAGCGGCGCGAGCGCTTCGGGCGTGACGTCGCGCGGCGTGACGCCGGTGCCGCCGGTCACGATGACGACGTCGATGCCGGGGTCCGCGATCCACGTCGCCAGCTGAGCGCGGATCAACAGCTCGCTGTCGATCACGATCGCGCGCGCCGCGATCCGGTGACCGGCCGCCGTCATCCGCTCCACGATGTAGCCCCCGGACGTATCGGTCTCGACCGTGCGCGTATCGGAGACCGTCAGCACCGCGATGTTGATCGAGATGAACTCGCGTTCCATCGGCCGCAATCGTCGCACATCTGCCCGATTTCCGTGTCGTGAAGGACGTTTAACGCATTGCGTTAGTACGTGTCAGCGGGGCCGGGCTGGCGGATTGACGCAGCGCGACATAGGTTGTCTCCATCATGAAGGAGTCACCGACCATGGCCACCGAGAAGAAAGAGCTTCGCATCGAGAAGATCACGGGCTTCGTCCCGGGCGTCGCGCACCTCGCGCTCGACGTCGCGGAGCGCACCGAGTCCACCGCCCTCGCCGTCCTCCAGGACGCGCGCAGCGAGCTCCGCGCCGTGGTCGAAGGCGGCATCGAGCTCGCCGAGAAGACGGCCGCCTCGGTGTTCCGCCTCGCCCGCAAGGTGACGGCGCGCATCGACGACGGCGTCGCCCAGACGCTCACCGGCGCGGAGCAGCTGCTCGGCGGCGGCATCAAGTCGCTGCGCGAGACGACGCGCGCCGCGAACGACGTCGCGACGACCGCGGTCGCGGGCCTCACGGGCCCGGTCGCCTCGGCCTGATCGTTTATGCCGGCTCGCTGGTCGAGGCGCTTTCCCCGCGCCGCACCACCCTCACCGCAGGCTGACAAGCCGGGCCCCTCCCTGGCAGTTAGACCGCCGACCGGCGAGCCGGCGCCTTTCCCCGTATACGCGGGCGGCGAACGTCATCCCGCGTGGTTCTTCAGGCGCTTGTTGGGCGCCGCTAGACCACGAGATTGACGAGCCGACCCTTGACGTAGATCTCGCGCTTGATCGCCTTGCCGGCGATGAACGCCGCGACCTTCTCGTCGGCCTTGGCCGCCGCAAGCACGGTGGCCTCGTCGGCATCCGCCGCGATCTCGATCTGACCGCGGAGCTTGCCCGAGACCTGCACCGCGACGACGATCGTGTCGCGCGCGATCTTCGCATCGTCGTACGCCGGCCACGGCTGGTACGCGATCGACGAGCGATGACCGAGGCGCTGCCACAGCTCCTCGGCGACGTGCGGCGCGAACGGCGACAGGATCTTCACGAACATCTCGAACCACGCGCGCGGGATCGCCGACGCGCCGGTCGCGACGTTCACGAGCTCCATCATCTTCGAGATCGCCGTGTTGAACCGCAGGTCGGTCACCGACTGCGTCACGTGCTTGATCGCGACGTGCAGCGCGCGCTCGAGCTCCTTGTTGTCCTCGGGCGCGTCGGTCGAGACCTTCGTCGTCAGCGTGTCGGTCTCCGGATCGATCAGCAGGCGCCACGTCCGGTCGAGAAACCGTCGCGTGCCGGCAACGCCGTCGGTCTTCCACTCGACGCCATCCTCGAGCGGCCCCATGAACAGCTCGTACATGCGCATCGCATCCGCGCCGTACTCGGCCGCCATGTCGTCGGGGTTGACGACGTTGTAGCGGCTCTTGCTCATCTTATCGAGCTTGGTCTCGACGACGGTGTCGGTGCCCTTGACGTACCAGGTTCCCTCGCGCTGCTCGACCTCGTCGTCGGTGTGGTACTTGCCGCTCGCGGGGTCGCGGAACGACGTCTTGTGGATCATCCCCTGATGGAAGAGCCGCTGGAACGGCTCCTTCGTCGAGACGTACCCGGCGTCGAACAGCACCTTGTGCCAGAACCGCGCGTACAGCAGGTGGAGCACCGCGTGCTCGCTGCCGCCGACGTAGAGGTCGACCGGCATCCAGTACTTCTCCTCGGCCGGATCCCACGCGGCGTCGTCGCGGTGCGGCGACAAGAAGCGCAGGTAGTACCAGCACGAGCCCGCCCACTGCGGCATCGTGTTCGTCTCGCGCGTGCCGCCCTTGTACTGCAGCCAGTCCTTGGCGCGGGCGAGCGGAGGCTGGCCATCGCGCGTCGGCTTGTACTCGTCGATCTGCGGCAGCGCGACGGGCAGCTCGGATTTCGGCACGAGGTGCGGCTCGCCGTCCTTGTGATAGACGGGGAACGGCTCGCCCCAGTAGCGCTGCCGCGAGAACAGCCAGTCGCGCAGCTTGTAGCGGACCGTGCCCTCGCCCTTCTTGCGCTCCTCCAGCCACGCGATGACCTTCGTCTTCGCGGCCTCGTTATCGAGCCCGTCGAGAAACTCGCTGTTCACGTGCGGGCCGTCGCCGGTGTAGGCGGCCTCCTGCACGTTGCCGCCCTTGACGACCTCGACGATCGGCAGGTTGAACTTCTTCGCGAACGCCCAGTCGCGCTCGTCGTGCGCGGGACACGCGAACACCGCGCCCGTGCCGTAGCTCGCGAGCACGTAGTCCGCGACCCACACCGGGATCTTCTTGCCGTTGACGGGGTTGATCGCGAACGCGCCCGTATCGACGCCGGTCTTCGGCGCATCGGCCGCCTCGACCGTGCGATCGCGCTCGCTGCGCTTGCCGACCTCGTCGCGATACTTCGCGACCGCATCGCGCTGCGCCGGCGTCGTGATCTGATCGACGAGCGGCAGCTCCGGCGCGAGCACGACGTAGGTGCCGCCGAACAGCGTATCCGGCCGCGTCGTGAACACGGTGATCGCGCCGCCCTGCTCCAGCTCGAACACGACATTCGCGCCGACGGAGCGGCCGATCCACGCCTCCTGCGCCTGCAGCGTGCCGGCCGGCCACTCGAGGCCGGCGAGGTCCTGCGCGAGACGCTCGGCGTAGTCGGTGATCTTCAGCATCCACTGCTTGAGCAGGCGCTTCTCGACGGGGTCACCCGTCTCGATGTACTTGCCGTCGTGGACCTCCTCGTTCGCGAGCACGGTGCCGAGCGCCGGGCAGAAGTTCACGGGAACCTCCGCCTGGTACGCGAGGCCGCGCTCGTAGAGGACCTCGAAGATCCACTGCGTCCACTTGTAGTAGTGCGGATCGCTCGTCGCGAGCTCGCGCGACCAGTCGTACGACAGGCCGAGCTTCTGCAGCTGCGACTTGAACGTCGCGATGTTGCGCTTCGTGATGACGCTCGGGTGCTCGCCCGTGCGCTCGGCGCGGCGCTCGGCCGGGAGGCCGAAGCTGTCCCAGCCCATCACGCGCAGCACGTTGAAGCCCATCATGCGCTTCGCGCGCGCGACGACGTCCGTCGCCGTGTAGCCCTTCGGATGGCCGACGTGGAGCCCGTCACCCGACGGGTACGGGAACATGTCGAGCACGTAGTACTTCGGCTTCGTCCGATCCGTCGGCGTCGCGAACGTGTTCTCGCGAGCCCAGTACTCCTGCCACTTCGTATCGATCAGCTTGTGGTCGTAGGCACCCATTACGCCTCGAGTGCTGCTTTGATGCGCTCGGTGATGAGGTCGGGATCGCCGACGCCGTCGACCTTCTTCAGGATCCCCTTGTCCATGTAGAACGGGATGATCGGCGCGGTCTCCGAGTGGTACTTCGCGATGCGCTTGGCGACCGCCTCGACGGTGTCGTCGGCGCGGTGCTGCAGGCGCCCCGCCACGTCGGCCGGCGGCGGGTTGTACTTGAGGTGATAGATCGTGCCGGTCACCGGATCGGTGCGGCGGTGGATCGCGCGCTCCTCGAGGAGCTGGTCCGGCACCTCGATCAGCAGCACGGCATCGAGCGCGACGCCGGCGTTCGTCATCGCCTTGTCGAGCGCCTCCGCCTGCGGGCGCGTGCGCGGGAAGCCGTCGAGCATGAAGCCCTGCGCGCAGTCCGGCTTCGCGATGCGCTCGAGCACCATGCCGATCACGACGTCGTCGGGCACGAGCTGGCCGGCCTTCATGAAGCCATCGGCCTGAAGCCCGAGCGCCGTGCGCTCGCGAACCGCGGCGCGCAGCATGTCGCCGCTGGAGATGTGCTTGATGCGAAACGTATCGACGAGGCGAGCCGCCTGCGTGCCCTTCCCAGCACCGGGTGGGCCGACGAGGATCATGCGCATTCGCGCGGTTTACCACGAATCGCGAAGCATCTCGACGTGCGGGATACCGTCCTCGTCGTAGACATCGCCGACGCGGCGAAACCCGAGCTCGCCGTAGAACCGCTCGAGGTGTGCCTGCGCACCGACGCGCACCGGCGCCGCTCCCGCCATCGCGAGCCCGCGCCGCATCAGCTCCTTGCCGAGCCCGGTTCCGCGCGCTTCTTGCGCGACGATCACGCGGCCGATCGCCGCCTCCTCGTACTTCACGCCGGCGGGGATGAACCGCAGGTACGCCACGATCGCGCCGCGCTCGACCGCCCACAGGTGCTGGCACCGCGGATCGAGCCCGTCCGCATCGAGGTACGCGCACTTCTGCTCGACGACGAACACGCGCTCGCGCAGCGCGATGATCGCGTACAGCTCGTCGCGGGTCAGCTCGTCGAACGTGCGCTCGAACCAGTCCACGTCGCTAGTGTACGCTGCCGGCGTGAACGCGGTCTGCGTGTACCTGTCGTCCTCCGAGGGCTTGCCGACGCACGTCGGCGCGATCCGCGCGCTCGGCGAGGAGATGGCCCGCCGTCAGGTGACGCTCGTCTACGGCGGCGCGCACCGCGGCCTCATGGGCACGCTCGCCGACGCGATGCTCGCGGCGGGCGGCCGTGTCATCGGCGTGATCCCGCGCGCGCTCGTCGACCTCGAGGTCGCGCATCGCGGCCTGTCCGAGCTGCATGTCGTCGACACGATGCACCAGCGCAAGGCGCTCATGTTCAACCTCGCCGACGCGTTCATCGTCGGCCCGGGCGGCCTCGGCACGCTCGAGGAGGCGTTCGAGACGCTGACCGGGATCCAGCTCGGGTATCACGACAAACCCATCGTCTTTCTCGACGTCGACCAGTTCTGGACGCCGATGGAGACGTTCCTGGACCATTCCGTCTCGGCCGCCGTCCTGCGCCCCGAGGTCCGCAGATTATTTCGGACGGCGTCGTCGGCGAGCGCCGCGCTAGACGCGCTCGCCTCATGGTAAATTTTACCCATGCCGACTCGCGCCCTCGGGGCGCTCCTGGCAGCGATCGCGGCCGCCGCGTTCGTCGTGTCGATCCTCTCGGGCGCCTGGTGGGACGGCCACCCGCGCGTCGACGGTAAGGTCTTCACCGCCAAGGACGTTCACATCGGCCTGCTCGGCGGCACCGGCTGCAACACGGGCGGCACGGGCGAGTGCCAGCCGCTCCCTCTCGGCGCGACGTTCACGACCGTCGCCTACGGCGAGCTCGGCGGCCTCGGGCTGACGATCGCGTTCGCGATCCTCGTTGCGGGCGCCGCGTGGCGCATCGCCGAAAGTCGCAAGCGCCTCGCCAAGCTCGGCATGGTGATCGCGGCGCTCGCCGCGGCGGGCGCGCTCGTGCTCCTCGTGCTCGGCCCGCAGATCAAGACGAGCCAGCACGTCGTCCCGCCGATCGGCTGGGGGTTCATGCTGTTCGGCGGCGGCATCGTCGCGATGCTCGGCGCGTGCCTCGCGACCCTGCGCGTCGAGCGCGAGCCGCTGCGCCTCAAGACCGGCGTCGCGAAGGCGCCGGGCCGCGCGATGCCGGCGGCCGATCCGACCGCGTTCGACGTGCGCGAGATCCTGCCGCAGGCCGAGGTCCGCCCGACGCACGGCGCGATGTTCGAGCACGCGCCGCAGCTGCGCCCGCTCTACGACGTGCAGGGGGCATTGCCGCAGCCGCCACCGCCGATGCTGCCGCAGCGCGCGCCGACGCCGATGCCGCGCGCGTCCGCGCATCAGCTCGCCGGGCTCGATCCACCGCGCGCGCCGACGGAGATGGGGCCGCCGCCGCCCGCGGCGCCCACGTTCACCGCGCCGCGACCTGCATCGTCGACGGCGCCGCCCCCGTTCGTGCCGCCGCCACCGCCCGCGGGGCCGCTCTTGCAGCCGCCGCCCGGCGCGCCGATCGCGTCGCCCGGGCGTCCCGAGCTGCCGCGCGCGATGCCGCCGCCGACCGCGCCGCCGCCGGCCGTGCCGCCACCGCCGAGCGTGCCACCGCCGATGCGCGCGAAGCCGACGACCGCGCCGCCGCCGCCGCGCACGAAGCCGACGATGCCGCCCGCGCCATTCGCGTCGCCCGCGATCGCCTCGTCCGCGCTCGGAGCGTCGCGCCCGTCGGCGCCGTCGATCCCCGCGCCTCCGAAGCTGCCGGGCATGCCGAACCCGCCGGGTGTTGCGAGCGCGCCGAGTGCGTCGGGCGCCGCGAGCAGGCCGGGCCTGCCGAGTGCGCCGAGCGTCGCGGCGCCCGCCGATCCGCTCGCGCAGACGATGCCCGCGCCCGCGCGCGTCCCGCCGCCGCCGCGTGCCGCGAAGATCAGCGTGCCGCCACCGCGCCGCGATGCGCAGCCGCCGACGCCGACGCCATCGATCATCACCTCCGCGCCGAAGCCCGACGCGCCCGCGCCGCGCTCGTCGCAGCCGACGATGACGCACGCCGTGCCGCCGATGCCGCAGATCGACACGCCGCCTCCCGCGCTCGTGCGCGGCGGCACCGAGAACGACAGCAGCCTCGACACCGCGATGCGCGAGACGGACTTCGTCACCGCCGTCGAGATCGATCACGAGGCGAAGGCGCGCTACGAGGAAGAGCGCCGGCTCGGCGAGAGCGCGACGGTCGCGGCGCCCCCGCTGCAGGGCGAGGTTCCCGGCGACGACACGGACGCGATCCAGACCGAGGCGCGCGAGCGCATCGACGACGCGCCGCACGACCAGATCGCGCCGCCGCCCGCGAAGGCCGAGCCCGCGAAGCCCGAGCCCGCGAAGCCCGAGCCGGCGAAGCCGGCGCCACAAGCGCCGTTCAAGTCGCTGACCGCGGCGAAGCTGCCGATCACGACCGCGCCCGCGTCGCTGCCTCCGCCGAAGTCGGCGCAGATCCCGAGCTCCGGCCCGACGCCCGCGTGCCCGCAGTGCGAGGCGCCGATGGCATGGGTCGAGGAACACCTGCGCTTCTACTGCAGGGCCTGCCGGATGTACTTCTGATGGGGCGGCTCGTCCTCATCCGGCACGGGCAAGCCTCGTACGGGCAGGCCGACTACGACCGGCTCTCGCCGAAGGGCGAGCAGCAGGCGCGCGCCGTCGGTCCCGCGCTCGCCGCGCTGAAGCTCGACGCGCTGTTCATGGGCCCGCACCGCCGGCACGCGCAGACGACCGGATTCGCGCGCGAGGCCGCCGGGCTGCCCGAGCCGCAGGTGCTGCCGGAATTCGCCGAGTATCCGGCGTTCGATCTCGTGACGAAGATGCTGCCGAAGCTCGTCGCGGAGGACCCGGCGTTCGCGGCGCTGCCGACGAACCCGACGCGCGAGCTCGCGGACCGCGCGTTCCATCGCATCCTCCACGCGTGGGGGAGCGACGAGTGGCAGGTCGACGGCGTCGAGCGCGTGACGGACTTCGCGGCGCGCGTGCGGCGCGGGCTCGAGATCGCGATCGCGGGCGGGCGCAAGGTCGGCGTCGTGACGTCGGCGGGGCCGATCGGCGTCGCGGTCGGCCTCGTGTTCGGCGTCGAGGAGCACCGGATGGTGCGGACGAGCGTCGTCGTGCGGAACGCGTCGATCAGCGAGCTCGTGTATCGCAGCGCGAGCTTCGCGTGGAACCCGGAGCAGGTGTCGCTGCTGACGTTCAACAGCATCGGCCACCTGCCGCCCGAGCTGCACACCGAGTACTAGTGATACAGATCGGGCGTGAACTTCGATCCCCCCGAGTCGGTCAAGCCGCTGCTCGACAAGGTCGAGCGGTTCGTTGCAGATCACGTCATGCCCGCGGAGTCGCTCCTCGGGCACGGCTTCGACGAGGCCGCGCTCGCGCCGCTGCGTGCGAAGTGCAAGGCCGAAGGGCTCTGGGGGCCGCAGATCCCCAAGGAGCTCGGCGGCCTCGGGCTCGGGCTCGTCGAGCATGGGCTCGTCAGCGAGCGGCTGGGACGCTCGCCGCTCGGGCACTTCGTGTTCGGCGCGCAGGCGCCCGATGCGGGCAACCTCGAGATCCTCCACAAGTACGGCACGGCGGAGCAGAAGGCGAAGTGGCTCGAGCCGCTCGCGAAGGGCGAGCTGCGCAGCTGCTTCTCGATGACCGAGCCGGAGAACCCGGGTTCCAACCCGACGCTGCTGAGCTGCATGGCGCGCAAGGACGGCGGCGACTACGTCATCGACGGCCACAAGTGGTTCACGAGCTCCGCGGAGGGCGCGGCGTTCGCGATCGTGATGGCGGTGACGAACCCCGAGGCGCCGCCGCACGGCCGGGCGAGCATGATCATCGTGCCGACCGAGACGCCGGGCTTCGAGCTCGCGCGCAACATCCCGATCATGGGCGATGCGGGCAAGGGCTGGGCGTCGCACGGCGAGATCTGGTACCGCGGCGTGCGCGTGCCGCAGAGTAACCGCCTCGGCCCCGAGGGCGCGGGCTTTCTGATCGCGCAGGAGCGCCTCGGTCCCGGCCGCATCCATCACTGCATGCGGTGGATCGGCATCTGCGAGCGCGTGTTCGACGCGATGTGCCGCCACGTCACGCGCCGCAAGATCGACGACGAGAAGACGCTCGCGACGCGCCAGATCGCGCAGGCGTGGATCGCCGAGTCGCGCGCCGAGATCGACGCGAGCCGCCTGATGGTGCTCAACGCCGCGTGGACGATCGAGAACAAGGGCTTCTCGGCGGCGCGCGAGCAGGTGTCGCTGATCAAGTTCTACGTCGCGGGCGTGATGATGAAGGTCATCGATCGCGCGATCCAGCTCCACGGCGCGCTCGGCATCACGAGCGACACCGTGCTCGGGTTCTATTACGTGCACGAGCGCGGCGCGCGCATCTACGACGGCCCCGACGAGGTCCACAAGATGGTCGTCGCGAAGCGGATCCTGCAGAGGTACAAGCAGTGATCGACGCGCCGAAGGCGGTGCGCCCGGGCGAGGAGATCGACGTCGGCGTGCTGACGACGTACCTCGAGCAGCACGTCGGCGCGCACGGCACGGTCTCCGTCGAGCAGTTTCCGGGCGGGCACTCGAACCTGACGTACCTCGTGCATCACGGCGAGCGCGAGTACGTGCTGCGCCGGCCGCCGTTCGGCAGCAAGGTGAAGAGCGCGCACGACATGGGGCGCGAGGTCGGCGTGCTGTCGAAGCTCGCGCCGGTGTACGCGCGCGCGCCCAAGGTCATCGCGTTCTGCGACGATGCGGCCGTGCTCGGCGCGCCGTTCTACCTGATGGAGCGGCGGCGCGGCGTGATCCTGCGCAAGGAGCTACCGCCGGGCGCCGATGCGCGGCTCGCGTGCGAGGTGCTCGTCGACGCGCTCGTCGACCTGCACGCGGTCGACTACAAGGCGGCCGGGCTCGGGGATTTCGGCAAGCCGGCCGGCTACGTCGAGCGGCAGGTCAAGGGGTGGATCGAGCGCTACGGCAACTCGCAGACCGACGACGTGCCGGCGATGACGAGCGCCGCCGCGTGGCTCGACGCGAACAAGCCGGGCGAGTCGGGCGCGGCGCTGATCCACAACGACTTCAAGTTCGACAACGTGATCTTCGATCCGTCGCTTTCGACGATCACGGGCGTGCTCGACTGGGAGATGGCGACGATCGGCGATCCGCTGATGGATCTCGGCACGTCGCTGTCGTACTGGGTGCAGGCCGATGACGGCGTGCTCGTCGGCATCCCGCTATTCGGCGTGACGATGAAGCCCGGCATGATGACGCGCGAGGAGGTCGCCGCGCGCTACTTCGAGCGCTCCGGCCGCTCGACCGATCACCTCGTCTTCTACTACGCGTTCGGCCTGTACAAGACCGCCGTGATCCTGCAGCAGATCTACTACCGGTTCGCGAAGGGTCTGACGAAGGACCCGCGGTTCGCGCCGCTCAACCTCGTCGTGCAGGCGCTGGCGGCTCAGGCGCAGCGCTCGATCGATCGCGGCTCGATCTAGCGACGTACGGAACGAACGCGAGCAGGCACAGCACGGTGCCGCTGACGCAGTAGGCGTGCCAGCCACCGTGGTTCCACGCGAACGCGCTGACGGCCGAGCCGACCGCGCCGCCGAGGAAGCGCAGGAACATGTAGATGCCGTTGATGCGGCTGCGCGCGCTCGCGTCGAGCGTGAACGCCTCCGCCTGACACGAGATGTGGTTCGCCTGGCAGCCGGCATCGAGGACGATCACGGCCGCGACGAGCGGCACGAGCGAGCGATCGCCGAACGCGAACAGCGCGAACGACGCGAGCGTCACGACGAGCGACAGCTTCTGCGTGAACCGCGGCCCGCGCAGATCGCTGAGCCGCCCGCCGTAGCGCGCCGACATCGCGCCGACGACGCCGACGAGCCCGAACACGCCCGCCGCGCCCGGCCCGTAGCCGTACGCCGAGCTGATGAGGAACGGCAGCGTCGTCCAGAACCCGGAGAACACCGCGAAGTTCGCGGCGCCCGACAGGCCCACGCGCCGCAGCACCGGCTCGCGCGCGAGCAGGCGCAGCATCGAGACGAGCGTCTCGCGATAGGTGAGCTTCGCGCTCGGCGCCTGGCGCGGGAACTTCGCCCACACGACGGCCGCCATCGCGAGCCCGAGCACGGCCGCGAACACGAACACGGCGCGCCAGCCCGCGAGCGACGCGATCGTGCCCGACACCGTGCGCGCGAGGAGGATCCCGACGAGTAGCCCGCTCTGCACGGTGCCGATCACGGTCGCGCGCCGGTCATCCGTGGCGATCGACGCCGCGTACGGCATGATGATCTGCGGGATCACGGTGAACACGCCGACCGCGAAGCTCGCGACGATCAGCACGACGAGCGACGGCGCCAGCGCCGACGCGACGAGGCCGACCGTGCAGCCCGCGAACAGCACGAGCATCAGCTGCCGGCGCTCGCGCAGGTCGCCGAGCGGCACGATCAGCAGCACGCCGAGGCCGTAGCCGACCTGCCCGAGCGTGACGACCGCGCCCGCCGCGGCCGGGCTCGCCGTGAACACGTGCTCGAGCTCGGCGAGCAGCGGCTGCGCGAGGTACAGGTTGCCGACGGTGATCGCCGCGATCAGCGACAGCAGCAGGATCAAACGGCTCTCCCGCACGCGCGTTGTCTAGCTCACTTGATCTCGATCTGCCACGCGCCGTGCTCGGTGTCCTCGCGCACCTCGACGTGCGGATCCTCGTCGCGGAACACGAGCGTGGTCTTGCCGTCGTCGGTCACTTCCTGCGGCTCGCCCCACTTGTGCTTGAACAGCTCGAACAGCGTGTCGCGCGCCTCGGGATGGCCGCGCCACGGCACCGCGAAGCTGATCTCGTGGACCTTGCCGCCGGCGATGCCGAGCGTCAGGCGCGTGCCGAAGCGATCCCACTCGGTGGGTGGCAAGGTCAGGATCAGCTCCTTGCCCTGCTGCGTGATCTCGTCCTTGTAGGCCTTCTTGACCTCGTCGACGGTCTTGCCGAGGACGGGCTCGTGCAGGCCGTCGAGCGAGTCGGGCTGATCGCCGAACAGCTGCGCGGCCGGGATGTAGTTGTCGAACGCGAGGTCGTGCGAGTAGCCGAGTGCCTCGCGCAGCGTCGCGCGCCAGCCGGTCTCGGGATCCGGCCACACCTTGACGGCCTTGCCGACGGGCTCTGTCGAGTCGGCGCCGGAGCCCCACGCCTCCGCGATCACGTCCTCGGCGTGCGGCGGCAGGTTGAGATAGATCGAGCGCACGGTCGCCGCGCGGTCGTCGATGCCGACGAACTCGCGCACGCCGTCGACCTCCGTCGCGAGGCCCTGGCGCGCGGCCACCGGGCCCGGCGCGACCGCCTTCGCATCCGCCAGCTTCATGCCGATCCGCAGCTTCGCGAGATCGCCCGGCGGCACGACGTGCGCGCCGAAGAACTCCGCCGTCAGGACCTTGTAGGGCGTGTACTCGACGAGGCAGTTGCGCTCGAGGCAGTCGAGCTTGACCTTCCAGCCCGTGCGCTCGCTCGCCCAGGTAACCTCGGGCTGGCCCAGCGAGTCGCGCGCGATCTGCGGCTCGCCCCACGCGCGCGTGAGCAGGTCGCGAGCGCCGTGCCCCTGCACGATCGCGACGATCGAGGTGACCGTCCCCGCATCGACGCGCACGGTGAGCGTGACGTCGCCAACGCCCGAGTCGAGCACGAGCTCGTCGCGCACGCCCTTGCGAGCGGGCTCGTGGAGCTTGGGCACGAGCGACTTCGCCTCCGCGACGCTCATGCCGGGGTGGATCTTCTCGAGCCCACGCGGGGGCGCCGGCAGGGGGCCGAAGAAATTCGTCGTCGCGGCGGGCGCAGAGCTGCACGCAGCGACTGCACAGAGGCACGCGACGAATCTCACGGCCGCAGCATAGCGCGGACCGCGGCGGCGACGATCGTCAGCGCGCGCCGCATCACCTCGGGATCGAGGTACGCGTACGCGATGCGGAAACCGTGGAGATGCGCCTCGCCCAGAAATGCCGCGGCCGCGTTCGTGATCACGACGCCGCGTCTCGCGAGGTGCGCCTCGAGCGCCGCGAGGTCGATCGTGCGGGGCAGATCGAGCCACAGCGTCGGGCCGCCGCCGGGGCGGGTCCAGCGCACGCCGTCGGGCATCAGCTCGTCGA
The DNA here is from genome assembly GCA_964446175.1 of uncultured Kofleriaceae bacterium. Classification (GTDB taxonomy): domain Bacteria; phylum Myxococcota_A; class Polyangia; order Haliangiales; family Haliangiaceae; genus JABFXX01. The sequence goes on along the minus strand of CAYUNM010000012.1, from coordinate 63,794 downwards.
GCGCGGCGAGGCACGCGGCGTAGCGCTCGTCGAGCGCCTTCTGCAGCGCGGCGAGGTGCGTGTCGTAGTAGCCGCGATCGAGGAACTCCGCCACGACCGCCTCGGTCAGCCACGCGTTGCCGAGCGTCGAGAGGCGCTTCATCGCGACGAGCGTCGGCACGAGCGACGGGTGCGCGGCGACGAAGCCGATGCGCAGCGACGGCAGCAGCTTCTTCGTGAACGAGTTGACGTACAGGACATCCTTGCCGCCGAGCATGCGCAGCATCGGCCGGTAGTCGCCGTCGGAGAGCATGTCGCTGCCCCAGTCGTCCTCGAGGATCGCGACGCCGTGCTTCGCACACAGCTCGAGCACGCCGCGCAGCTCCGCCGACGTGTACGAATAGCCGGTCGGGTTCTGGAAGCTCGGGATGAGATACGCGAGCGACGGCTTCAGCGCGAGCGCGCGATCCCACGCCGCGAGATCGATCCCGCCGAATGGATCGAGCGTGAGCCCGATGATCTCGTGGCCGAGCGACTCGAACAGCAGCTTCGCGTACGCGTACACCGGCGACTCGCACGCGATGCGCCGCACGGCAAGCGACCGCGCGACGATGTCGAGCGACTGCTGCGAGCCGGTCGTGATCACGACCTCGTCGGCCTCGACGTCGAGCCCGCGCGCCGAGAGACGCTTCGCGATCGCGTCGCGGAGCGGCCGGTAGCCCTGCGCGTCGTACTGCGCCGGCATCCTCTCGCGGAGCACGCTGCGCGCGCACTCCGCGATCCGCTCGGTCGGCAGCAGCGCGGGATCGATGAACACCGTCGAGAGCGGGATCGCGTCCTTCGGCGGCGCATCCGGCCGGGTCAGCACGGGCGGCACGAACGCCGGCAGCGGCGGCCTCGCGATCGGTTCGGGTGTACCGATCCGGTCGCTCGCGAGCACGAACACGCCCTCGCGCTCGCGCGCCTCGACGAGACCGCGCGCGACCAGCTCGTCGTACGCGGCCTGAGCCGTGTTCTTCGACAGCCCGAGCTGCGCCTCGAGCGCGCGCACCGGCGGGAGCCGGCTGCCCGCGGGCAATGCGCCGCCCTGGATCTCGCGCTGCACGCTCGCGACGATGTCGGCCGAGGTCGCGCGGCGCCCGGGCGCGTCGATCCGCAACCGGATGTAGGGAGAGCGGCTCATGCGTGGGTGATAGCCCGGCCGGACGGCGCCGCGAAGGGACAGCGTCCGCCGCGATGCAGGGACAGCTCGTGTTACGCTTTCGGCGTGAGGGTGCTCGCGCTGGTCCTCGTGACCGCGACTTCGGTGGCGTCGGCGGATCCGTCTGCGCCGGACCTCCAGGCGCAGGGCGAGCAGCTCGCGAAGGACGGCCGGTTTTCCGAGGCGATCGACGCGTTCAAGGCCGCTGACAAGCTCCAGCCGACCGCCTCGCACGCGTGCCTGATCGCGCTCGCGTACACGCGCCGCGAGCTGTGGTCGCAAGCCGAGATCTTCCTCGCGCGCTGCCACGAGCGCGCCACGCCCGCCGACCCGCTGCCCGACTGGGTGCCAGTCGCCGAGCAGCAGATCCAGGAGCGCCTCGCGACCGCGAACGCCGCGCCGGTGACGATCCAGGTGACGCCCGCGACCGCGCAGCTCACGGTGTCGAGCTTCGCGCCCGACGAGACGTTCACGGCGCGCACGATCCACCTGCCGCCGGGGCACCACGTGATCATCGCGTCGGCCCCGGGCTACGAGACCGCGCGCAAGGAAGTCGTCATCGAGACGAAGGATCCGCAGACGGTCACGATCGAGCTGCTGCCGCCGGCCGCCCACCTGCCGGATGTCTCGGTGCCCGAGCATCCGCTCCCTCCGGCGCGCACCGGCGGTACGGGCCGCAAGGTCATGATCGGCGGCGCCGTGCTGCTCGGCGCCGGCCTCGTGACCTACGGCTGGATGGGCTACGAGTGGTCGAAGCTGCGCACGCAGGATCAGGCGCAGTGGGACGCGCACGACGGCAACTACTCGCTGTCGCGCGGCCTGACGATCGGCCTGTGGGCCGTCGGCGGCGCGGCCGTGATCACCGGCCTGCTGTGGCCGAGCTCGCAGGAGCACGCGTCCGTTGCGGTGATGCCGACGAACGGAGGCGGGATGGTGGCGGTCGGATGGACCCGATGAGGAGAGCAAGCGCAGCTTGCGGGGTGTTGGGGTTGGGTGGGCTTGCATCTCGGGCCGAGCGTAGCGAGGACCCGAGATGAACACCGCGGCGGACTCGAGCCCGCCGGGCGAGTACTACTGCCCCAGCTGCGAGAAGCAGTATCCGGCCGGCGAGCGCTGCCCGGCGGACGGCACGCGGCTCGTCAAGCTCAAGGTCGCGATCGATCCATTCATCGGCCGCGAGCTCGACGGCCGCTACACGATCCTCGAGAAGCTCGGCCAGGGCGGCATGGGCGCGGTGTATCGCAGCTCGCAGCACTCGGTCGGGCGCGACTGCGCGATCAAGGTCGTCAGCTCGCACCTCGTCGCCGATGCGGATGTCGTGAAGCGCTTCCTGCGCGAGGCGAAGCTCGCGAGCCGGCTCTCGCACCCGAACGCCGTCGCCGTGCTCGACTTCGGCCAGACCGACGACGGCGTGTTCTACCTCGTGATGGAGCTCGTCGCGGGACGCACGCTCGATCAGGTGTTCAAGGCCGAGAAGGTGTTCAAGGCGGAGCGCGTCGTGCGGATCGGCGCGCAGGTGTGCGACGCGCTCGAGGGCGCGCACGCGCTGTCGATCGTGCACCGCGATCTCAAGCCGTCGAACATCATGCTGCTCAATCGCGGGCGCGATCTCGTCAAGGTGCTCGACTTCGGGCTCGCGAAGAGCGTCGCGCCGGATCAGACCTCGACGACGATGACGAACGCCGGTGCGCTGCTCGGCACGCCCGCGTTCATGCCGCCCGAGCTCGCGCTCGGCCAGCCGTGCGATGGCCGCGCCGATCTGTACTCGCTCGGCTGCGTGCTGTACCTGCTCGGCAGCGGCCGCCTGCCGTTCCAGTCGAGCTCCGCGCACGAGCTGATCGCGATGCACGCGAGCGATCCCGCGCCGCCGATGACAGGCGTGTCGCCCGCGCTCGCCGCCGTCATCGATCGCATGCTCGAGAAGGATCCGGAGAAGCGCTACCAGACCGCCGCCGAGAACCGCGAGGCGCTCGAGGCCGCGCTCGACGGGCGCCTCCAGACGCCCGCGCTGGGCGTGCCCATGGCCGGCGAGACGAACCCGAGCATCGGCCCGTTCCCCAAGACGACGGCCGACCTCGTCACGGACGACACGATCCCGCCGACCTCGCCGAACCGCATCCGCACGGGCGAGCGCCCGCGCAGCATCAGCGAGATGCACAAGCTCGTCAGCGGCGACACGATGTCGGCGACGAACGACACGCTCGTCAAGCCGCCGCGCGCGTCGGCGGTCGCGATCGAGGAGCCGTCCGCGCCGCCGGCACAGACGAAGAGCAGGAAGTGGCTCGTGCCCGCGATCGCGGCCGGTGTGCTCGCGGTCGCCGGCGGCGTGTTCGCGCTCGTGCATGGTGGTGCCGGTGGCTCGCAGCCGGTGCAGCCCACGCCGCCGGCGCAGCCCACCGCGCAGCCGGCCGTGCAACCGAGCGAGCCCGCGAAGCCGGTCGAGACGCAGCCCGAGATCGTCAAGCCCCCCGAGCCGCCACCGGCGCCCGTCGAGGTCGCGAAGCCGCCGGCGAAGCCGCCCGTGCAGGCGACGGTGAAGAAGCCGGTGACGAAGTCAAAGCCGGCGACGAAGCCGACAGCGCCGACGACCACGACGACCACGACGCCGCCGGTCGAGACGCCTCATCAGGGCTCGGCGAAGCCCGCGCTCCCCTTCTGATGCACTGGCCGGGCCAGTGAGGTACGGTTCCCCCCGATGGAGCGCAGTTTCGCCCTGACTCCCGGCAAGCGCGTCCTGTATCTGACGAAGGATCCCGAGAAGATCCGCCGTCAGCTCGACGGATCGCTGACGCTGCGGATGTCCGACCTCTCGCCCGACGATCTTCTCGACGACATCAACACCGACGCGATGACTCCGGCCTGGGTCTGCTTCGACTACGACCCGCGCGAGATCGCGAAGAACGCGTATGCCGGCCTGATCATCAACGGCCAGCGGCTGATCCCGCAGGGCGCGATCGCGGACGGCGGGTTCGAGGTGATCGTCGCCGGCGCGCAGAAGGGCGTCGGCAGCTCGCGCGAGCAGGCGGCGCAGTGCGAGGTGTTCTCGGGCAGCCGGCTCGCGATCGCGAGCTCGTTCGCGCCGATCCACGCGCGCAACAACATCAACATCGGCCAGCTGATGGGCGATCACGCGATGATCCGCCGCCTCGAGGCCGGTGAGCGCATCCCGCTCTCCGAGCTCACCGCCGGTCACGATCCCATCACCGTGCTGATCATCGAGAGCGGCGGCCTCTTGCCGTTCTGCGCGCGGCTCGCGAAGAAGGAGATCAGCGTCCCCGCGCCGGGCACGGGCAAGCGCCCGATGAACCTGACGGAGAAGATCCTCGCCGCGAAGCTCTTGCCCGGCCAGGGCGAGTACGTCAAGCCCGGCGATGCGGTGCTCGTCAAGGTCGACGCCGGCTACTCGCACGAGTTCACGAGCGCGCAGGTCGACAAGTTCCTCGTCGACGAGTACGGCGCCGACTACAAGCTGCAGAACCCGACGAAGTTCGCCGTGTTCGAGGATCACCTGATCTACGCGACCGGCGTCGCGTCGATGGCGAAGTTCGCCGACAAGATCGAGAAGCTGCGCGCGCTGCAGAAGGCGTTCGCGGCGAAGACCGGCGTGCGGAATTACTGCGCGGTCGACGGCGTGTCGCCCGGCATCTGCCACCAGGTCGCGCGCGAGCAGTTCATCGACCCGGGCGACTTCGTCCAGGCAACGGACTCGCACACGTGCATGGGCGGCGCCTCGGGCGCGCTCGCGTGGGGCGTCGGCGCGACCGAGTACGCGGCGCTGCTCTACTGGGGCTTCACGCCACTCGCGGTGCCCGAGTCGATCCGGTTCGAGCTGACCGGCAAGCTGCGGCCCGGCGTCTCCGCGAAGGACGTCATGCTGCACATCCTCGCGACGTACGCGAAGCGCGAGGAGACCCTGAACCGCGTGATGGAGTTCGGCGGCGACGGCCTGTTCGCGCTGTCGCCCGACGAGCGCGCCACGCTCGCGAACATGGCGACCGAGTGCTCGGCGCGCGGCGCCGTCATGGAGGTCGACGACACGATGCTGCAGTGGATGGCGGCGCGCCGGCCCGGCGTGACCGTCGAGTCGCTGCGCGGCAAGGTCGTCACGCCCGACGCGGGCGCGCAGCACGCCGGCGGCATCCATCGCATCGACCTCGCGGCCATCACGCCGATGGTCGCCACGCCCGGCGATCCGGACCGAGGCATCGCGAGCGATCCGAAGAACGGCGCGCTCGTCAGCGAGATCGGTCGCGTGAAGCTCGACATCGCGTACGGCGGGTCGTGCACGGCCGGCAAGCGCGACGACGTCGACATGTACGCGCGCGTGATGGCCGACGCCGAGAAGGCGGGCAAGCGCGTCGCCGACGGCGTGAAGTTCTTCATCCAGTTCGGCTCGCAGGAAGTCGAGCAGTACGCGAAGGACAAGGGCTACACGGAGCTGTTCGCGCGCACCGGCGTGCAGGTGATCAAGCCCGGCTGCGGCGCGTGCATCGGCTGCGGCCCGGGCGTCAGCGATCGGGGGGACCAGGTGACGGTGTCGGCGATCAACCGCAACTACAAGGGCCGCTCGGGCCCGGGCAAGCTGTACCTCGCGTCTCCGCTGACCGTCGCGGCCTCCGCGGTCGCGGGCGAGATCGTCGAGTACAAGGACGGGATGTTCGGGGCGAAGAAGTGAAGTCCCGCGTCAAAGCCAAGCCGAAGGCGAAGCCGAAACCGAAGGCGAAACCAAAGGCGAAGGCGAAGGCGAAGGCGAAGCCGGCGGCCGCGAAGAAGAAGGTCGTCAAGAAGGCCGCACCGAAGAAGCAGAAGGCGAAGCCGGCTCCGAAGAAGAAGCGCGCGCCAGCCGCCCCGGTCGTCGAGGTGGGAGAGGTCGAGGAAGTCTCGGAGGCCGTCCCCGTCGCGATCCCGACGACCGAGACCTCGCGCCGCCGCCTGCTCGCGCGCGACCGCATGATGCGCAGCTCGCCGGTCGTCGAGATCCTCGACGATCCGCACCCGATCGTCGCGCTGCGCCGCTTCCTCGAGAGTATCCGCGGCGAGGCGACCCAGCAGCAGGCGCAGATCGCGCTCGGCGCCGCACAGTTGATGCTGCTGCCGATCGCGCGCGAGCACCGCGGCGGCAGCGAGGTCAAGGAGCTCGTCGATCTCGTGCTCCACCGGTGGGACGACTTCGGCGGGCGCCGCGAAGGCTTTCACGCGCGCGAGTTCCTGCGCCACGCGTTCGCCGCGATCGGCGTCGACCGCGATCGCATCGCCCGCCTGACCGCGCTCGTGCCCGACGACGCGAGCGGCGAGCTGCTGTTCGATCTCGCCCGCGCGCACGCGGTCGCGCGCGACAAGGTCGCGATGATGCACGCCGTCGAGCGCGCGCTCGAGGCCGGCGCGACCTCCGCGCAGTTCCGCCGCGACGCCGACTTCCTCGCGTACCAGCAGGATCCGGACTTCGCGCTGCTGCTCGCGCGCGCCGACGTCCCCGCGATCCCGGTCGACGTCGACCCCTATGTCCCCGGGGTGCGCGCCGCGCTCGACAGCCTCGTCGGCACGCTCAAGGAGCTCGGCGAGAAGGTCGAGCTGCGCCCGCCGGTCCGCCTCGACGCGATCCTCGACGCCGAACGCGCACGCAAGATCAGCCTGCCCAACGACTACCGCGCGCTGCTCACGATCACGAACGGCATGCGCCTGTGGGAGCACGAGTTCCTCGGCGCCGGCGACTTCCGCGAGACCACGCCGCTCGCGGCGCGCGCCGTCCACTGGATGCAGTCCGCGGGCGTCGCCGACTGCGTGCCGCTCGCGTGCTGGGGCCAGCCGCACGACTGGCTGATCTACGACCCGCGCGGCCGCACGCGCGGCGGTGAACCGGGCTACGTGCTCGTGCTCAGCAAGGACGAGCACCCGCTGTACGACCTCGCGGCCGCGCTCGCGCACCTCGAGGACATCGCTCGCGAAGTCCTCGGCACGAACTAGGCCTCGCCTGCCGGTGCGCATGATGCGCATCATTTGAAGAGGCGTTGCGAGGACGTTCCGCGCACCGATCGCGATCCGGACCGGCTAGCATGGCCCGCCTATGAGCCGCTGCGCGTCCGTTTGTTTCGTGTTCGCTCTCCTGGCCTGTGGCGGATCGAGCAACGCTCCTGTCGACGGCCAGCAAGGCAGCGGCTCGGGCAACGGCTCCGGCAGCGGTAGCGGCTCGGGCAGCGGTAGCGGCGTGTATGACTTCGGCTGCGGCGACGCGACGTGCACGCTGTCGCAGGTCTGCTGCACGCATCCGAGCAACACGATGACGACGTTCAGCTGCGACGCGCCGGCCTCGTGCCCCGCGGCCGACAAGATCACGTGCGACGGCCCCGACGAGTGCGGCGGCAACACGCCCGTCTGCTGCGGCGTCGCCGTCGGTAACGGTCAGGGCTCGTATCCGCAGTGCGACTTCGCCAGCCTCGGCACCTCGTGCACGACCGCGGCGGCCTGCCCGACGCACCTGCAGTCGACGTGCAGCGACACGACGAAGGTCCAGATCTGCCACGTCTCGTCGGAGTGCACCGAGGCGGCGCACCCGCAGTGCTGCACGTTCACCACGGGCGCGTCGCAGCTGACGTTCTGCACCGACGCGACGACGGCCGCGCTCGGCAACGCTACTTGCCACTGACGTTGCGCACGAGGTGCCGCAGCATCTCGATCAGCGCGCGCGAGTCCTGGCCCTTGCGGAACATCGGGCGGCCCGGCGCAACGGGGCCGGAGTCGTCGGCGTCCGCCTCGCTGAGGAAGATCACGCGGCTCGCGAGCGCGGGCTTGTGCGCGAGGATCCAGCGGTAGACGTCCGCGCCGCTCCCGTCGTGCATGTGCCAGTCGAGCAGGATCGCGTCGAAGTCGCGCAGCTCGAGCCGGATGCACGCCTCGCCGCCGCTCTCGACGGTGATCACCGAGTATCCGGAGTCATGCAGGAGGCCCGCGGCGGCCTCGAGGACGAGCGGATCGTCATCGGCGAGCAGGACGCACGGCCGATCGCTGACGATCGGATAGCCCTGCGGCGGCGTGCGACCCCGGCGCACGATCCCGAGCGCGACGCGCACGATCTCGTCGTAGGCGGCGAGCGGCACCGCGAGACAGCGCCCGCCGACGACGGAGTCGAACTCGGGCGGCACCTCCTCGGCGATGAACACGAAACGGTTGCGCAGGTCGGGCCGGTTCTGGAGCACCCAGCGGTACGTCTCGCCGCCGGAGGCGCGGGTGACGTCCCATGGGGCGATCACGACCTCGACGTGACGCTTGCCATCGAGGTGCGTTCGCGCGCGAAATGCGCTCGGCGCCGCCATGACCTCGAAGCCGGCCCCCTCGAAGAGGCGGGTGAGCAGGTCGAGGACGTCGCCGTCATCGTGGATGACCAGCGCAGAGGCACGACCCGTCATCTCGCTGGATCATAACGGGCCTGGCGTTTGATTTGGTGCCCTTCGCATCCTAGGCTTTGCAACATATGCGAAAGCCGTTCGCGCTCGTCGTGGTCGCCGCCTGCTCGGGCGGGGCCGGCGGGAAGCTGCCTGCCAAGCCCGTTCCACCGCCCCTGCCGGGCAACGTCGCGGCCACCGAGCTGCCCAACATCCCGGCGAAGATCGAGGTGGTGACGAGCGCGCCGACCGATGCGAACACGCCCGACAAGCGCTCGCCGCTCCTCGACGTCATGAAGGCGGAGAACGAGCGCGAGATGGCGGCGCTCGCCAAGACGCCCACGCCTGCCTACTACCTCGCGTACCAGCTGGTCGAGCAGCGCATCGTGTCGCTCGAGGCCGAGGGCGGCGCGCTGGTGACCGACCAGGATGACGTCAACCGCAACCTCGACGTCGAGGTCCGCGTCGGCTCGCCCGAGCTCGACAACACGCGCCCGCTCGCCGACGACACCAACGGCCTCAACGCCCCGCTCACGCGCCGCGGCGACGTCCCGTTCGGCGACGACAAGGAAGCGATCTCGCAGGCGCTGTGGGTCGAGACCGATCGCCGCTACCACGAGGCCGTCTCCGCGCTCGGCTACGTCAAGCAGGACCAGGCGACGCTGCAGAAGGCAAAGAAGAGCGAGCCCGACTTCTCGCACGAGCCGCCCGAGACGCACGTCGAGGCGCCCGCCAAGCTCGAGTTCGACAAGGCGCAGTGGGTCGACCGCCTCAAGCGCTGCTCGGCGAAGGCGCTCAAGGGCGCGGCGACGCGCGGCACGTGCGGCGTCGTCTTCCAGCTCAACACGAGCTACTTCGTCAACAGCGAAGGCACCGTGCTCCAGACGTCGTGGACGAACGCGCAGCTCTCGGTCTCCGTCGGCGTGAAGGCCGACGACGGCATGAACCTGTCGCGCCTCGAGCAGCGGTTCGGCGTCGCGCCCAAGGACCTGCCCGGCGACGGCGAGGTCGACAAGATGATCAAGACGGTCACCGACGACCTCGACGCGCTCCACGACGCGCCGCTCGCCGAGCCGTACGTCGGCCCCGCGATCCTCCAGGGCCGCGCCTCCGGCGTGTTCTTCCACGAGGTGTTCGGCCACCGCATCGAGGGCCACCGCCAGAAGGACACGACGAGCGGCCAGACGTTCGCGAGCTACGTCGGCAAGGACATCGCGCCCGAGTGGCTCAGCGTCTACGACGACCCGCAGATCGAGACGCTCAACGGCGTCCAGGTCAACGGCTTCTACCGCTACGACGACGAAGGCGTGCGCGCGCACAAGGCGCAGCTGATCGATCACGGCAAGCTCGTCGGCTTCGACATGGGCCGCGATCCGATCCCCGGCTTCGCGCACTCCAACGGCCACGGCCGCCGCTCGCCGGGCCTGCCGCCGGTCGCGCGCCAGGGCAACCTCGTCGTCGAGGCCGCGAAGTCCGTCGAGTACCCCGACCTCGAGAAGATGCTGATCGAGGAAGTGAAGAAGCAGCACCGTCCCTACGGCATGGTGTTCACCGACATCAGCGGCGGCTTCACGAACACCTCGGCGTTCGCGCCGCAGGCCTTCAAGGTCAACCCGGTGATGGCCTATCGCCTCTACCCCGACGGCCACAAGGAGCTGGTCCGCGGCATCGACATCTCGGGCACGCCGCTCGTCGCGCTGCAGTCGATCCGCGCGGCCTCGCGCCAGATCGAGACGTTCAACGGCGTGTGCGGCGCCGAGTCCGGCTGGGTGCCGGTCAGTGCCTCCGCGCCGTCGCTGCTGCTCGAGAAGCTCGAGATCGAGAAGGGCTTCATCCCGCCCGACCGCCCGCCGATCCTCGGCGCGCCCGCGATCCAGAAGGAGAAGCCGTGAAGTCGCTGTGCCTGCTCGTCCTGCTCGCCGCGCCGAGCATCGCGTTCGCGAAGAAGCTGCCCGAGCCTCCCGCCGGTCCGCCGTCGAAGGCCGTCACCAACGAGGTCCTCGACGAGATCGCGGAGGAGATGAACCGCGACATGAAGGAGCTCGAGATCCCCGGCGCTCCCAAGCCGTACTCGATCTCCTACAAGGTCACCGAAGTCGACGTCAACGACGTCTCGGCCGAGCTCGGCCAGACGATGTCGAGGCGCAACCGCCACTTCGTCAACCTCGAGGCCCGCGTCCGCGTCGGCAGCCCCAAGCTCGACAACGGCAACTTCGTCGTCCCCGAGGCCGCCGAGATCGACGGCACCGCCGCGATCAACCTCCCGCTCGAGATGGACAAGCGCATCGCGCGCCGCTCGACCTGGCTCGTCACCGACCAGGCCTACAAGGAAGCGCTGATCCAGCTCAACGCGAAGATCGAGGCACGCAAGGCGGGCGGCACGCTGCGCCCCTCCGACGTGCCAGCCTGGACCGACACCAAGCCCGTCGTCTCCGAGGAGCCGGTCCTCGTCCCGCCGCTCGAGTCGCTCGACGAGCTCGAAGCGCGCGCCAAGACGATCTCCGCGACGTTCCGCGATCAGTCCGGCCTGCGCGAGTCGCACGTCGCCCTGACGTCGTACCTCGAGCGCCGCTGGTACATCACGACGGAAGGCACGAGCGTCACCGACACGCGCCGCGCCTCCGGCGTCCTCATCGAGGTCGAAGGCCAGGCCGACGACGGCCAGCTCGTCCACAACTACTTCATGCGCTACGGCCACACCGGCAAGGACCTCCCGACCGACAAGGACCTCACCGGCGAAGCCAAGCACCTGGGCGAGTCGATCGCCGCGCTCGCGAAGGCCCCGGTGATGGACCACTACACCGGCCCGGTCCTCTTCGAAGCCGAAGGCGCGGTCGGCCTCGTGCGCTTCTCGCTCGCCCCCAACCTCGGCGGCACGCCTGTCCCCGAAGGCCTCTCTCCCCAGGAAGCCCGCCAGTTCGGCGGCGCGCTCACCGACAAGGTCGGCCTGCGCGTGATGTCCCCCCAGCTCTCGGTCACCGACGACCCGACCGCGAAGGACGGCGACAACCACGCCCTGATCGGCGGCTACAAGATCGACGACGAAGGCGTCGCCGCCCAGAAAGTCGACGTGATCAAGGACGGCGTCCTCAAGACCCTCCTCACCTCGCGCACCCCGTCCCAGAAAGATCAGACCTCGAACGGCCACGCGCGCCGCACCGCCGACGGCGGCGCCTTCCACGGCAGCGCGACCAACCTCTTCCTCTCCGCGAAGGGCGGCGTCGGCCGCAAGGCGCTCGAGGCCCGCCTCGTCTCCGCCGCGAAGGCCGAGGGCCTCAAGTACGGCATCGTCGTGCGCCGCTTCGACGACGCCGCGATCACGGGCGCGCCCGAGTTCACGCGCCGCGAGCTGGTCCAGATGATCAAGACGACGGACCCGAGCCTCCCGCCGCCGCTCATCGTCGCCTACAAGGTCTACCCGGGCGGCAAGGAAGAGCTCGTGCGCGGCACCCAGCTCGCCGAGATCCCGATCCGCGTCTGGAAGGACGTGATCGGCACCTCCACCGACCGCACGGTCTACAACTTCCTCGCCGCGACCGACTCGCAGCTCAGCCTCCGCCTCCAGGGCGGCACCGACGACGGCTTCGTCCCCTCCGGCGGCATCGAGAGCGCGGTCGTCACCCCCGACCTCCTCGTCAAGGAGCTCGACGTCTACGGCTCGACGGCAGGCGAGCGCCCGACGCCCGCGGTCCCGCGCCCGCCCACCAAGTAGATGCCCGCCGCGCGCGCATGCGCATGCGCCATGCGCATCGCCCGCGTGCATGCGCCATCGCGCGCCACCCACGACCCCATGACCACCGCGCGCGTCCATGCCATCGAGCCCGGCACGCGCGTGCGCGCCACGA
>CAYUNM010000012.1:0-51290 GCA_964446175.1 uncultured Kofleriaceae bacterium | reverse complement strand
ATGACCACCGCGCGCGTCCATGCCATCGAGCCCGGCACGCGCGTGCGCGCCACGAACCCATGACCACCGCGCGCGTGCGCGCCACGACCCCATGACCACCGCGCGAGTCCATGCCATCGAGCCGCGCTCGCGCGCGAACGGGCCGGGCACGCGCTTCGTCCTCTGGTTCCAGGGCTGCACGCTCGGCTGCGCCGGCTGCTTCAACCCGGGCACCCACGCCGCCGGCGGCCGCGAGCTCGCGCTCGACACCCTCGACTTCGGCGACGTCGAGGGCATCTCGCTCTCCGGCGGCGAGCCAATGCAGCAACCCGACGCCGCGCTCGCCCTCCTCCGCCTCGCCCGCGCCCGCGGCCTCTCGACGCTGATGTTCTCCGGCTACACGCGCGCCGAGATCGAAGCCCTCCCGCTCGGCGCCGCCGTCCTCGCCCACCTCGACGTCCTCGTCGACGGCCGCTACCTCGCCGCCGACCGCCTCGCGACCGGCCTGCGCGGCTCCGCCAACCAGCGCATCTGGCTGCTGACCGACCGCTACACGCTCGCCGACGTCGAGGCGACCCCGATCGCCGAGGTCCGCATCGGCCCGACGGGCGAGCTCACGCTGACCGGCGTCGATCCCGTCAAGCTTCGCGGTACCATCAAGAAGTGACGCGCGCCGCGCGCGCCGCCGCCACGGAGACGCGGCGCATTCAAGGAGACGCGATGAGCGACTTCCCCCAACCCGACCTGATGGACCAAGGCGGCCGCGCCCGTCGCCTGTTCCTCGCGCTCCTCGCGGGCGCCGCCGTCGGCACGGGCACGTACCTCTACACGTGGCGCCTCGCGGACCCCGACCACCAGGCGACCTACGGCGGCTACAAGTTCGTCTACTTCATGACCGCATTCTTCGGCGCGGTCGCGTTCGTGCTCGTGCTCGGCATCCTGAACAAGCGCGCCGACAAGAAGTACAAGGACGCGCTGCTCGCGAAGGCGAAGCTCGTCGAGTAGCGCGCCGGCCGCCAAGGCCGCCCGCCACCGCGCAACGCGAACGGCCGCGTCACGCCAACGGCCGCGTCACGCCAACGGCCGCGCAACGCCGCGCCGACGACCGCGCCCCAACTGCCGCGCCGCGCACCAACGGCCGCCTCCGCTCAGCCGACGGCACGCGCGCGCGAACCCGGCACATCACGCACGCCGATCGGCCCACCTGCGCGCCGCCAGCCCTCGCGCAGCAACCACGTCTGCGGATACGCGGTCAGCATGGGCTCGTATGTCTCGCGCGTCTTCCACGCGAACGGCGAGTCGCCGCGCTCGACCCAGCCACCGAACGCCCATCCCGACGAGCGATCCTGGGCCGCCCGCCCCGCGATCCTGGGCCCCCGCCCCGGGTGCGTTCGCGCGGTCCTGCTACCGGCCGAGGTGCCAGGCGCAGCCGAGCTGCCGGAACAGCGCGCGCGCCTGCGCGTCGTGCTCGCCGACGCCGGCCTCCGCGAGCGCCGCGTGGGCGACCGCCTGGTCGTACGGCATCTGGAGCTGCTCGGCGAGCGCGAGGCCCTTGCGGAGGAGGCGCGCCGCGCGGCGGCGGGAGCCCGTGCGCAGCGCGTGGACGCCGGCGAGCGTGGTGGCGGCGGGCGCGGCGATCGGGAAGATGCGCGAGAGGCGCGCGAGGTTCGCGAGCGCGATGCGCGCGGGGGCGGCGGACGTCGGGTCGCCTCGGCGGAGCAGCTCGAGGTACGCGTCGGCGGCGCCGATGAAGCCTTCGGCGATCGTGAAGACGGGGGCGCGCCGCTTGCCGATGCGCTCCGTGGTGGCGTCGGCGTACGTGCGGGCGCGCTGGGTGTCACCGGCGCGGGCGAGCGCGCAGGCGAGCATGCCGCCGCACAGGATCTGGGAGGCGTGGTCGGACTGGGTCTCGAGGAGGCGCATCGCGGCGTCGAAGTCGCGGATCGCGGCGTCGAGGTCGCCGAGGTAGAGCGCGGCGCGGGCCTGCGTGTAGATGCCCCAGGTGCGGTGCTGGAGGTTGTCTCGCGCGTGGGCGGAGTCGTAGAGGCGCAGTGCGGAGCGGCGCGAGGCTTCGTAGGCGCCGGTCGCGAACTCGACGTGGCCGAGGATCGTGTGGGCGACCTCCGCTTCTTGCGGGTTGCGCAGCTCGGTCGCGATCTCGAGGCCGCGGGCGGCGGCGGTGCGCGCGGGTTGCCAGGCACCGACGCCGACGTGGAACGCGGCTTCGGAGTAGAGGGCCTTGCCGAGGCCGACCGGGTCGCGCGTGGCATCCGCGGTCGCGCGGGCCTTGTGGAAGTACGCGTTCGCGACGCCGTGCAGGCGGGCGAGGCCGGCGATGTAGCCGAGCTGCGAGTAGATCTCGGCGATCGGGACCTCGTTGCCGGCGCGCTCGGCGAGGTTCGCGGCGGCCAGGGCGGAGCCGACCAGGCCGAGCGAGTCGTCGTTGAAGAAGAAGCAGGAGGTCATGCGCGCTGCCGCGAGCGCGGCCTCGACGGTCTGCGGGTCGGTCTCGCGCGGGCGGCGGCCGAGCGTGCGCGACCAGAGCTGGCGCGCGATGCCGGTCGCGACCGTCGCGGTCCAGCCTGCCTTCGTGCGTGGGAGCGAGCGGCCGAGCTGGCCGAGCGAGTCCTGCATGTGGGACGCGCAGGACGCGAGGTCGCCGAGCGCGAAGCAGGCCTCGCCGAGCTGGCGGTTCCAGCGCGCGCGCCGTGGCGGCGGCACGGTCACCGGCAGCGCCATCAGGCGGCGCAGCAGGACGCGGGCCTCGCCGAACGCGGCGGCCGCGAGGGACTGGTCGGCGGCGAGCTCGAGCTCGTCGATCGCGCGCTCGAGATCTCCGGCGTGCTCGTGGTGATGTGCGAGCTCGGCATGGCCGGCGCGGCCCCCGAGCGCGGCGGCGGCGCGCTTGTGATAGCGACGGCGCGCGATCTCCGAGAGCTCGGCGTACGCCTGCTCGCGCAGCTTGTCGTGGACGAAGCGGAGGTCGCCGTCGGGCAGCTCCTCGAGGACGTGGCGCTTGATCAGCTCGGCGATCGCGGCGCGCGCGACCTCGCCCGCGGCATCGGCGACCTCGGCGAGCACGGTGGGCGCGCACGTGCGGCCGAGGATCGCGGCGGCGTACGCGACCTCGCGCGCGCGCATCGGCAGGCCGCCGAGGCGGCGATGGATCAGCTCCTGGACGGAGCCCGGCGTCGGCAGCTTGTCGTACTCGCTGCCCGCGCCGACGCGCCAGCGTCCGTCGAGATCGCGGTGCAGGAGGCCCTCGTCGACGGCGGAGCGCACGTACTCGGCCGCGAACAGCGGGTTGCCCGACGAGCGCGCGGAGATGAAGTCGGTGAGGGTCGGGGCGTCGCTGTCGAGCGCGAGCATGTCGCGGACGAGCGAGCCGATCGCGTCGCGGCGCAGGCGCGCGACCTCGAAGCGCTGCGCGTCCATCGCCTGGAGCGTCGCCTCGACCGAGGCGGTCGACTCCTCCGCGCGCACCGTCGCGAGCACCATCACGCGCGACTCGGCGAGGAACTTCGGGCGCAACGACTGCAGGAACGCGAGCGTCAATTCGTCCGCGAGCTGCAGGTCATCGATCACGAGCAGCACGCGCTCCTCGCGCGCGAGCTCGACCAGCACGTCGCGCAGCACGGCGAGCACGCGGAAGCGCATCGTCACCGGATCGATGTGCTCGTCGAGCGGCGGCGCGAGCTCGGCCAGCGACGGCTCGTACGCCGCGAGCACGCTCGCCGCGCGCAGGGTGCGCTCGTTCGCGCCCTCGCGCCAGACGTCGGCGATCGCCCGCAGCAAGGGCCGCAGCGAGTGCAGCGGCGCGCCGTGGACCTCGTCGCCGACGGGCTCGCACTCGCACGTGATGACGCGGATCTCCATCGCGCTCGCCCGCGTGGCCGCCTCCGCGGCGAGCCGCGTCTTGCCGGCGCCGCTCTCGCCGATCAGCACGGCGGCGCCGCCGAGACCCTTCGCGAGCCGCAGCAGCAGGCGGTCGAGGCCTTCGAGCTCGGCGGTGCGGCCTGCCAGCGACGGGCGGTACGTGTACGAGCGCGGCACCACCGGCGCCGCGACGGGCGCCGCGCCGAGCCGCTCCAGCGCGGACGCGACATCGCGCGCGTATCCGAGCCTGTCGCGCGGCGCCTTCGCGAGCATGCGCAGCAGGAGCTCGTCGGTGCCGCGCGGCAAGCCCGTCGCGAACGCGCTCGGCGGCTGCGGCTCGGTCTCGATGTGCGCCATGACGACCGCGAGCGCCTGCTCGGCGATGAACGGCGGCCGCCCGGTCAGCGCCTCGTAGAGCATGCAGCCGAGCGCGTAGATGTCGGCGCGCGCGTCGACGACCTCGCCGCGTACCTGCTCGGGCGACATGTAGTGCGCCGTGCCTCGCATCATGCCGCCGACCTCGAGCACGTCGCGCGCGCTGTCGATGCGGAACTGCGCCGCGAGGCCGAAGTCGAACAGCACCGGGCGATCGGGCGCCACGAGGAACACGTTCACCGGCGACAGATCGCGATGCACGACGCCCTGCCCGTGCACGTACGCGAGCGGCTCGCAGATCGCGCGGAACAGCGTGACGACGCGCTCGAACGACCACGGCGGCACGCCATCGAGCGCGGGCGCCGCCACCGGCTCCTCGACAACGCGCCCCGGCTTGAGCAGATCCTTCGTCGTCGCCTCGACGTTCGTCTCGGGGAACCACGCGCGGAAGTACTCGCGCAGCGTGCGGCCGTGCAGCAGATCCATCGCGTACCAGGGCACGCCCTCCGCCATGCCGTGATCGCGGATCGCGACGATCGCGGGATGCTGCAGCTCGCGCAGCGTCTGGATCTCGCGCCGGATCGACTCCAGCGTCGACTCCTTCGCCGTGCGCACGGTCTTCACCGCCGCATCGGAGCCGTCGCGGTGCTGCGCGCGATACACGACGCCCATGCCGCCGCGCCCGAGCACGTCGACGATGCGGTAGTCCCCGATGAAGTCCGGCTGCCTCATCAACGCCTCTCGGCGACGACTACCCCCGGTTGCATCACGAAGTCCATCTTCGTCCAGAAGCCGAGGTCCGCACGCAGCTGCGCGCCGGCCAGGCCGCACTCGCGCACGATCGGATGCGAGTCGGCGGGCTGGATCGTGATGTCGTGCGGGTTCGTGAAGCCGCCGCCGTACCACTTCTGCAGGTGCGCGGGCGCCTCGATCACGGCCTGGTAGCACGCGCGGTCGGTGTTCCCCGCGTCGCGGAACTGCTTGAGAAAGACCATCGGCACGTCTCCCGTGATCAGGTCCTCGGTCATGTTCTTCACGAGGTCCCACACGAGGTCGAGCGTGGGGGCGAATGAGGACTTTCTCACCGCGCCCCACACCGCCTCCGCCGCGTCCTTCGCGCCGCTCCACATCGCGCCCCTCGCCGCCGCTCCCGTCACCGACGTCATCTTCATCAGCTCCATCGGCGCGGCCTCCGACGCGGGCGAGTAGCTCTTGATCGCGAGCGCCTCGATCGAGAAGTCGCCCTTGCCATCCGGCGACGCCGGCATCGCGAGCGTGGCCGTCTGCTTGAAGAAGCCGAACACCTCGCGCCCCGTCACCATCGCCGCGACGTTATCGACGAACACGTACGGCAGGTACCAGCCGATCTTCCCCGGCTTGCCCGCCTCGTACTTCACGACCGGCACCCAGATGCCGAAGTCGCGCTCCGCCATCCAGCCCTTCTGGGAGTCGGGCGGCGTCAGCGAGTACGACTTCGCGATGTCGGCGCACACGATCGACACCATCGGCATCAGCGGCTTGTAGTAGATGCCGAGCGGCGACGTGACGGCGTTGAGCTGCTCGTCGCACATCCTCGTCAGCGCGCCCTTGTCGGCTCCGACGAGGAACGAGTACATCGTCGCGCTCGACAGCTCGAGTGCCGGCGACATGCACAGATCGCCGCCGCGCTCGATGTAGCTCGGGCCGCACGCGTCGTCGTCGACGTCATCGATCGCGAACGTCGACGTATCGTCGCCGACGATCACCTCCGGGCGCCCGCAGATCGCGCGCGACGCGTGCATGCCGCCCATCGTCGCCGCCTCGACGCACCCGACGTTCATGCCCGTGCGCAGGTAGTCGCCCGCCATCACCATGTTCGCGATGCCCGCGCCATCGGCGCCGAGCCGCTTGAACACGCTGTTCGGCAGTGCGAGCACGTAGCGATCGCTCGGGTTCCACGTCGAGAGCCAGTACTGCGAGTCGAACCGCGCCGGCCCCTTCGCATCGCTGCCGACGAGCAGCGACCAGTCCCATTTCGGCCACAGTCCCTTCGCCGACTTGGTCAGCCACTCGATCGCGTTCGCCTTGACGCGCTCGTTCTGCTTCTGCGCGTAGCCGTGCTGGCTGCGCGGAGGCGGCGGCGAGTCATCGGGCAGCGGGCTGCACAGGTACGCGAGGTTCTTCACCGCGTCGCCCCAGTCCTCGCGCACCAGGAGGTGCGTCATGTCGGCCCACGTGTCCATCGGCTCGGCGTAGCCGTCGAGCACGGGCGAGTCGAGCGTCCAGCCGAGGCCCTCGAGGTCGCACGAGTGCCACAGCTGCGCGGCCTGCGTCTGCGTCGTGCCGAGCGCGGCGACCATCTCCGCGAGCTGCGGGCTCGCCTTCATCACGTCCTGCGCGATGTACGGGAACACGCCGACGGAGCAGCCGAGCACGACGCGATCGAAGTCGACGCCGTTCTGCAGCACGCGCTTCTCCGCATCCGGCCACGCCGTCCACCAGTCCTCGAGACACTCGCCGGACGCCTTCAACTCCTCGCCGCGCTCGAGCTGCTCGAACCGTGGCTCGCTCGGCCAGCACGGCAGATCCTTCACGGGGACGAGCGGGTTGTACTCGGCGCCGCCCTTGACGCGCATCTGCCGCCCGATCTCGATCCGATCGACCACGGCTCCATCCGGCGACATCCGCAGCGCATCGACGCGCGAGAAGAACTCGAACTTCACGCCGCGGTTCTTCAGCACCTGGTAGAGCGGCACGAAGATCGTGTCGCCCATGCCGGCCTGCATCTTCCACATCACGGCGCCCTTGTACGTCCAGCACATGCGCAGGATGCCGTTGAGCGCGGTACCGGCGCCGACCTGCCCCTCGAGCGAGAACCCGAGGTCGTACATGCCGGTGATGTACGCCGAGCTCACGCTGACTGGCTTCGCGCCGTACTTCGACAGCCAGTCGCGGAAGTCGAGCGTGTCGAGCTTGAAGTAGTCGTACGGCGGCTTTACGACGCCGTCCTCGATCATTCCCTTGATCGCGGCGACGCCGAGGTCGACCGTCACGTAGTCGCGCAGCCAGTCGATGTCGCCGTTGTCGACGTGGTCCTTCGCGTGCAGCCACTCGTGCAGCTCGTAGAGCTCCTCGAGCACGCCGCTGTTGTCGCGCGAGGCGGCCTTCGCGCGCGCCTCGTCGAGATCCTCGTGCGTGTCGGGCAGCCGCGGCGACTTGACGAACAGCTGCTTGAGCCAGCCGAGCATCATCTGGATCATCGCCCACGGCGTCGGCAGCACGCCGCCCGTACCCGGCTCGTCGCTGTTCCGCGGGAAGTCCATGACCCACGGCGTCCACGCCGGCTGCGGCTGCATCAGCACGACGTAGTCGTGCGGCTTGAACGCGTCCTGCCACGTCGCGAGTGGCGCGCCGGGCGGGCGGCCGAGCTCGTCGTAGCAGGCCTTGAGCACCTTGAACGCGTTCTCGTAGAAGCCGAGCAGGATGTGCAGCCCGTGCTCCTCGATGCGGTCGTGATGCTCCGCGTTGCGCCCCGATGCGCCCTTGCCACCGAGCCGCCAGCCGAGCTGGTAGACGGTGATGTCGTAGTCGTTCTGCCACCCCGGTGCATTCGTGATCTCGAATGCACACGTGAGGGCCGCCATTCCTCCCCCGAGGATCGCGATCCGCTGCTGCGCCATGTGGCGCAAATACTAACTGACGACGCCGAAAACGTTCTTGGACTGGCGCTGGATCTCGATCGAATCTCGCAGCTGCTCGAACAGCTGCCGCGACGCCGGCATCCCGACGATCTCGAGGTCCGGGTTCGTCGAGTCCGACGCGATGACCTCGACGTGGGCGATCCCGAGGATGCGGTCGACCAGGTTCTGCTTGTAGACGACGTCGCGCACGCGCCACAGCTGGAGCACGTCGATGCGCTTGCTGAGCATCCCGCGCTCGAACTCGATGACCGTGTTCGTCACGCGGAACCGGATCGACTTGCGATAGAACGTGATCGCGAAGCAGTACACGGTGGCGATCGCGACCGGCAGCAGCACGTCGAGGACCTTCGTCTTCGTCGACGCCGTGCTCCCCGAGATCGCCCGCGCGACCGCCATGATCACGACGGCCGCGACGACCGCGAGGATGTAGTGCCCGAGGAACGCCTTCCACGACGGGCTACCGTCGTAGAGCATCTTGCGCTCGACCTCGGCACCCTTGCCCGCCTCGCGCGAGAATGCCGCGGCAGGCTTGTCCTCCTGCGCCGGCGCGGCGGCCTTCGCGGGAGCCGCCCCCTTGTCGAGCATCGATCCGCAGAACCGGCACTTGATCGCCTCGTCCTGGATCTCCTCGGCGCAGTAAGGACACTTCTTCATGGCTACATCCGGTAGCCAACGCCGACCATGAAGTCGAGCCGCGTGATCGACTTGATGTCGCTGCGCAGGCCGTCCTTCGGCGGGCTGTACGTGAACGCGAGCGGCATGACCGTCGCGAACACGTTGTTCGTGATCAGGTAGTCGCCGGAGACGGCCGCGCGCACCGCGAGCATCGTCAAGGCGCCACTCGTCGCCGCGCCACCCTCGGTGAACGGGTTGCCCATCTCGTCGATGCCACTGAACATCTGGATGCCGACGCCGACATCGGCGCGCAGCCCGATCCGCGGCGCGACGAAGTAGGTCGCACCGGCATCGGCGAGCGCGGAGATGAAGCTCGCGTTCTTCTTCTCCATCGTGATCGTGTTCTGGTACGGCATCGGCGTGAACGTCGCCGCGATGCCCGCGTCGATCTCGAGCTGGTTCTGCACGAACACCGGATAGCCGGCCGTCAGCGCGAACGACGCCTGGACCGGCAGGTTGAGCTCGGAACCCGCGCTGACCTTCGCGGCGCCGCCATCGAAGCGCGCCGACAGCACCTTCGGCGGCGTCAGCACGGTCGGCGTGGTCGGCTCTTCTCCCTCATCGGAGTCGCTGCCCTCGTCGCCGCCGCCGCCGCTCTGCGCCACGACCTTGCCCGCCGAGCCCGTCCCGTGACCGCCGCCCGTCGTCTGCGTGGTCGTGGTCGTCGCCGAGCCGCTACCTCCGCCCTCGGGCGGCAGCGTGTTGCCCGGCGGCGTCTGCGCGTTCGCGTCGAGCTTCTTGACGCACTCTTCCTGCTCCTGGATCAGGCGCTCGGTCTGCTGGCGCTTGTCGGCCGACAGCGGCTTCGCCGTGTCCGCATCCTTGAGCGCGAGGTAGCGCTTGTAGAAGAACAGCGCGTCGCGGCACTTGCCGCCCTGGCGATATGCCTGCGCGACGTTGTAGAGGTACGCCGACTTCTTGCTCTCGACGGTCTCGAGCGCGAAGCCCTGCTTGAACGCGTCGGCGGCCTTGTCGAAGTTGCCCAGGTTGTACTGGGTCTCGCCTTCCTTGTACCAATCGTCGGGCGTCTTCGGCTGCGCGAGCGCCAACATCGGCACGAGCAGGCCTCCGCACACAAGCGTTCTGATCCGCATCACTGTCCCTTTCAAGCTATTCGGGGCGCTCGAGACCGGTGTCGTTACTCTCGTGGCCACCCGTCTTTCCCTGGCCGCTCCCCTTACCACCACCGGTGTGACCGCCTCCCCCGGGCGGAGTCACCGCGTACACCTTCAACGTGGCCGACTCCTTCACGGAGTCGCCGCTATCCAGCGCGACATCCTTGATCACCGCATCGACGTAGCCGTGCAGCTTGAGCCGGATGTTCGCCTTGACGTTCGTCTTCGGGACGGTCAGCGTCGCCGGCGTCTTCTTGCCGGTGTCGACCGCGTTCAGGAAGATCTCGGCGCCCTGCGGCGTCGAGTCGACCTCGAGCTTGAGCAGCGTGACATCCGGCTTGACGACCGCCGCATCGACGGCGACCGCGGCTGCATCGACCGTCGCCGTCGGCACGACCGCCGCATCGACGACGACCGGAGCGACCGCCGCATCGGGCCGCGCTGGCGTGACCGCGAGCGAGCTGCCGTTGTTCATCGACACGACATCGCTCCCGTTCGCGGCCGGCGCGCTCTTGCCCTTCTTCGCGACCATGAAGATCGCGCCGCCCGCGATCGCGACGACCGCGACGCCCGCGACGATGAAGCCCGTCTTCTTGCTACCGCCCTGGGCCTGCGGCTGTCCCGCGGCCGCCGACAGCGTGGTCGGCCCCGGCGTGGTCAGCGTGCCCGGCACCGGCGACATGAGGCCCGTCGGCGACGGCGCGAAGCCCGGCGCCGGCGTGAGCCGCACCGGAGGCGGCATCGGCGCGCTCGACGGCATCAGCTGCTTCGCCATGAAGCCCTGGACGCCGCCGTGCGCCTCGACGTACCCGACCGGATCGCTCATCGCGCGGATGAACTCGTCCATCGTCGGGTAGCGCATCTCCTGACGCTTCTCGAGCGCCTTCATGACGACCGCCTCGATGTGCGGCGACATCATGCGGTACTGCGACGGCGGGATCGGGCTCTGCGTGAGGTGCTGGACGAGGATCTCGCCGTAGCCTTCGCCGATGAAGGGCACGCGGCCCGTCAGCATCTCGTAGAGGCAGATGCCGAGCGCGTAGACGTCGGTGCGGTGATCGACGTTCGCGCGACCCTCGCACTGCTCCGGCGACATATAGGCCGGCGTGCCGAGCACGAGGCCGGTGCGCGTGCGCTGGCTGACCTGCGAGTCGCTGGTGAGCTTGGCGATGCCGAAGTCGAGCAGCTTGACGAAGTCGCGCTCGCGGCCGCGCGTGATCAGGATGATGTTGTCGGGCTTGAGGTCGCGGTGGACGATGCCCTGCTTGTGCGACGCGGCGAGCGCATCCGCGACCTGCAGCGCGATCGTCAGCGCGCGCTCGGGCGGCAGCGGCGCCTCGGCCCGGATCACCTGGCTCAGCGTGACGCCGGCCAGGTACTCCATGATGAAGTAGACCATCCGGTCGCGCCCGGCCGCCCCGGCCTGGATGACGCCGTAGTCGACGATGTCGACGATGTTCGGATGGCCGATCGCGTTGACGGATTTGGCCTCCGTGAAGAACCGGTTGGCTACCTCGGGGTTACTCGAGAACTCCGCATGAAGGACCTTGAGGGCGACCTTCTTGCCGATGGTGGGGTGCTCCGCCAGATAGACGGATCCCATCCCGCCTTCGCCCAACTTCTGGGTGACCAGATAGTTGCCGACGGTTTGCCCGATCAATAAGTCCGCTTGCGGGGGCCCAGACTGAGGGTCCATGGTTTCTCCGCGAGGCCTCATACTAGCCCCAACCGCTCGAAAAGTCGCGGGCCCGGGGCCCTCGCGTTATCTTATTCATGCATGCGCACCTTGTTGTTGTGGGTGGTCGTAGGTGTGCTCGGGAGGACGGCTGCCGCCGACGACCTGCCGGACGTCAAATCGAAGTCCGCGATCGCTATCGACGCAGAGAGCGGCGCGGAGATCTTCGGCAAAGATGCCGACGAGATCCGCGCGATTGCCTCGACGACCAAGATCTTCGTCGCGATGGCTGTCCGGAAAAAAGGCCTCGATCTCGACGCGTGGACGACCATCACGAAGTCCGACGCCCACTACGCCCGCGGCGGCTCGCGAACCCGCCTCGACGTCGGAGACACGTTCAAGAACCACGACCTGCTGCGCGCGATGCTGATGGCCTCCGACAACCGCGCGCCCACCGCGCTCGCGCGTGCGGCCGGGATGTCTCCGGATCAGCTGGTCGCGGCGATGAACGGGATCGCGAAGGACCTCCACCTGAAGCGGACCAAGTTCACCGATCCGACCGGGCTGCGGGGCAACGTGTCCACCGCGCGCGAGATGGCGCTGGCGCTACGGGCCGCGCTCGAGGACGACGTCCTGCACGACATCATGAACGACCCGTTCGAGACGGTCGTCGCGAAGGGCGGCCGCCCGAAGATCGGGTACGGCTCGACGAACCAGCCGCTCGTCGTCAAGAAGTACGACGTGATCGGCGGCAAGACCGGCTACACCGAGGCCGCCGGGTACTGCTACATCACCGCCGCGACGTTCAACGGGCGCGAGATCGTGCTCGCGTTCCTCGGCGCCGACGGCAAGCAGACGCGCTTCGCCGACTTCAACCGCGTCGCGGCGTGGCTCGAGGCCGGCGCGGCGGGCGCGAAGATCTCGCTGAAGGCGAAGCCGCGGCCGGCGCTGCACGTCGACACCGACGTCCACGGCCGGATCGCGAAGCCTTAATTATTCCTGGCGATGGTGCCGTTGAGGGCGGCCGCGAACGCGGTCCAGCCGAGGTACGGCGCCATCATCGCGGTCGCGCGCCGGTCGACGTGCCGCGCCTGATGCATGTACGCGGCGATCGTCGCGAGCAGCACGGCGATCTCGGCGGCGGCGAGCTTGGGCTTGCGCGCGCCAAAGAAGATCACCGACCACGCCGCGTTGAGCGCGAGCTGCGCGCCCCACAGCTTCAGTGCGCGCGAGCGCTCGCGCGACGGGCGCGCCTGATACACGCGCGCGGCCGACCCGGCCATCAGCGCATACAGCGTCGTCCACACGGGTCCGAAGGCTTCCTTCGGAGGCTGCCAGTCCGGCTTCCGCAACGTGACGTTGTACCAGGCGCTGTCGACGCTCTTCTTCGTCGCGAGCGTCCCGATCAGCGCCGCCCCCGCGGTCAGCGCGCCAAATCCGAGCAACGTGCGCAATCGCATGGCAGCCACGACTGCAACGCGCGGGCCGCGATACTCTGACCCCGTGAGCTGGAATCGCCGGGAGGTCCTCGCGTCGCTCGGCGTTGGCGCCGCGCACGTCCTCCTCGGCTGCGGCTCGACCCCGCGCGGGCCGCGGCAGCCCGCGGTGTACGCGGCCGACGTCCGCAGCTGGCTGCACGACGCGATCGCCCGCCTGCAGGCCTCCGGGTTCACGCACGCGCGCGCGCTCGCGGTCACGCGCACCCGCACGCGGGCCGCGCTCGACGTCATGGGGGCCGGCGTCTCGTCGGCGCGCACCGACGGCGTCGTGCTCTCGACGGGCAGCGCCGAGTACGTGACGACGGATCTGTCGCGCGCCGGGATCCAGGCCGGGGTGCGCGCGCTCGTCGACCGGTACCGCGAACCGGCGGCGATGGATTTCGGGCCGCTGCCCGGCGTCCCGGCGGAGCCGCGCCCGCTCGCCGAGTACGAGCTGATCGATCGCGTGACCGCGCTGGCGAATCGCGACCAGGATCTGTCGTCGCGCATCGTGTACTCGGCGGCGCTGCTCGAGCTCGACGACGCGCACACGTGGGCGGTCGCCGCCGGCCGCGACCTCGAGCAGCGCATCCAGCGCGTGCGCAAGTCGATCACGCGCGTCGCGTGGAACGGCACGCGCCCGATCGTCTCGGAGGTCACGCGCGCGTGGGCCGGCGAGGTCGATGCGCACGATCTGTCCGACGCGGATCTCGCCGCCGCGCGCGACCACGCGCTCGCGCTGATGACGCCGACCGCGTTTCCCGACGGCGAGCATGCCGTCGTGCTCGATCCGTCGCTCGTCGCGCTGCTCGTCGATACGGCCGTGCGCACGCTGCTGACCTCGACGGCCGCGCGCCGCCCCGAGGTCGCGAGCCGCCTCGCGGTCGGGCGCCGCGTCGCGTCGCCGCTGCTGTCGCTCGTCGACGATCCGCTCGTGCCGGGCGCGTACGGCGGGTTCGCGTTCGACGACCGCACCGAGCCGGCGACCCGCACGCCGCTGCTCGACGGCGGGCAGATCGTCGGCGTCCTGCCGCCGCGCCGCCGGCCCGGGCACCTCGGCGCGCTCGAGGCCGCGCCATCGCATCTCGTGCTGTCCGCGGGCCAGACCGCCGCCGAGGCGATGCTCGACAATGGCTTCGAGCTCGAGGGCGCGCTGTCGGCGACGGTCGATCCGTCGTCGGATCGCGTCGTCATCGCGGCCGCGCGCGCGCGCGAGCGCAAGGCGAAGACGCGGACGGGCCGGATCTACGCCGACATCGAGCTCGTCGGAGAGCTCGGCGCGCTGCTCGCCGCCGTCTCGCACGTCTCGACGGAGACCGACACGTTCGGCATGCGCGACGAGCTCGACGAGCGGCCGCGCTTCCGCTCCGTCACCGCGCCGTCGGTCGGCACGCGCGGGATGCTGCGCGCCCGCCGGAGGCCGACGTGAACCGCCGGAGCCAGCCGTGATCGACCCGCGCGCCCTCGCCCGCGCCCTGTCCCGCCGCGGCGCCTCCGCGTGGACGATCATCGCGCGCGATCAGCACCTCGCCGTCGTCGAGCCGGATCTCGCGCGCACCGAGCAGCGCACGCGGCTGCACGTCACCGTGCATGCCGACACGCCCGCCGGCCGCGGCACCGCGCACCTCGCGCTCGACGCGCTCGCCGGCTCGACCGACGCCGTCGCCGACCGCGCGCTAGCCCTCGCGCATGCCGGTCTCGGCGTCGCGTGGACCTCTCCCGCGCCTGCCGCGCCCGCGCGCGTCGATCTCGACGACGGCTCGCTGCGAGATCCGGCCACCGCCGCGAAGGCCGCGCTGCCGGCGCGCCCCGGCACGAGCGCGAGCATCACCGCGCTGCGCGAGATCGTCACCGTGACGACGCACGCCGGCTTCCACTACACGTGGCCCGCGACGCTGATCCGCGTCGACGCGCTCGTCACGCACGCCGCCCGCTCCCTCGCGATCACGCGCGCGTCGCGCACCGCCGATGGCCTCGCCGCCGATGCCGCGTTCGCCGATGCCGCGCGCGATCTCGAGCTGCTCGCTGCCGCGCGCGCACCCGCCGCGGGACCGTGCACCGTCGTGCTCGCCGCCGACGCGATGCTGCACGATGGCCTCGGCGTGTGGGCGGCGTTCGTGCCGCAGGCCGACGCGGCGACCGAGCGCCAGGGCCTGACACGCTACCGCGAGCACGCGCCGATCGCCGAAGGAGCCGCATCGGCGATCGATCCGCTGACGATCGAGTCGAACGGTGCGCTGCCGTACGGCCTGGCATCGTCGCCGCTCGGCGATGAAGGCGAGGCGGTGCGCCGGTGGACGCTCGTCGAGCGCGGCATCGCCGCCGGCCTGTCGCTCGGACCGCGCGAAGCGGCGCTGCGCGGCCGCGAGCCCAACGGCGGCGTGCGTAACCTCGTCGTCGCGCCCGGCACGTGGGACGGCACGGCCACCGGCGATCGCGTGCTCGAGGTGCGCCGCCTGCGCTCGCTCGTGATCGATCCGTACACGGGCGACGCGTCGCTCGAGATCGCGCTCGCGCTCGATCGCGGCCAGCCGATCACCGGCGGCTCGATCCGCATCGACATGATCGCGGCTCTCGCGCACGCGCGCCGCGCGACGACGACCCTCACGCGGGGCGCGTACACCGGCCCGGCGGCCATCTCGCTCGGCGATTCGTATCTGATGAGCTAGTGCGCGCCGCGCGTCGAGATCACGACGAACGGCGTCTTCGCGAGGATCTGCAGGTCGAGCCAGAGCGACCACTCGTTGACGTAGCGCAGATCGATCTCGACCCACGCGTCGAAGCCGGAGATCGTGCTGCGCCCGCTGACCTGCCACAGGCCCGTCATCCCCGGCGTGACGGCGAGCCGCTGCGCCTGCCGCTTCGTGTAGCGCTCGACCTCGTCGACAACCGGCGGGCGCGGCCCGACGAGGCTCATGTCGCCCTTGAGGACGTTCCAGAACTGCGGCAGCTCGTCGAGGCTCGACTTGCGCAGCCAAGCCCCGACGCGCGTCACCCGCGGATCGCGCGCGATCTTGAACACCGGGCCGCTCATCTCGTTGAGGTGCTCGAGCTCGGCCTTTCGCGCCTCGGCGCCCTCCACCATCGTGCGGAACTTGTAGAACCGGAACAGGCGGCCGCCGCGCCCGACGCGATCCTGCGCGAACAGCACGGGACCGCGCGACGTCGCCTTGACGAGCAGCGCGATGACCGCGAACATCGGCGCGAGCACGACGAGCGCGGCCGCGCTGCACACGAGGTCGAGCGATCGTTTGAGGGCCAACGATAGCGTCGAGCGGTG
This sequence comes from uncultured Kofleriaceae bacterium, assembly GCA_964446175.1. Classification (GTDB taxonomy): domain Bacteria; phylum Myxococcota_A; class Polyangia; order Haliangiales; family Haliangiaceae; genus JABFXX01. The sequence continues at coordinate 35,157 of CAYUNM010000012.1, read as the reverse complement.
GGGCATCTCGACGTCGGCCGCGACCGCCTCGACGGTGCGACGGAACACGAACACCGGGTTTGGCGAGCTGCCTTCCGCCCACTGCTCCGTCGGCGTCGGCAGACGTTCGCTGCGTCGCGCGGTCGCTTCGGCTCGAGGAGCCACCTCTCTAGTCACAGCCGACGACACGCAGTGTTCACGTTTTATCCAATGTCGAAACCCGCCGTCAACTTGCCCCAGCTCCACCGACGAGCATCGCCCGCGCGCGGCGTCACGTAACAATCACGTTGCGGGCTGCCGCATCACGCGGCATGACGCACGCGCGAAGACGTCGCGCAAGAGGTCAGTTGCCGTCGACAAACTGGCAATGCGCACGCTGACCGACGTGTGCGCACGAGTGGTCTTCTCGACGAGAAGTGGGGATTTCTGCGTCGACGAATTGTCGTGATTTCCGCGATCAACAGAGCGCACGATTTCTCTCATGGGGAAAAGCGTCAGCGCGCTTGTCATTCTCGTGCTCGGCCTCACCGGCGTTGCGTCGGCGAACACCACGAAGATGGACATTGCCTGGGCGGGCACACAGGGCACCGTCGTGTTCATCCACGGCAAGGCGAACTGCACCGACTCCGGAATGGGCATGTACGACTCCCGCTGCGGAAACGATCTCCGCGGCTACTGGCTGAACTCGACGAATGACGGTGGCGACGGTCACGACTTCATGGACGAGGCGACCGCCCGCACCGACGGCAGCTCGTGGACGTACTGGGAAGCGATCAGCATCCGCTACGACGGCGAGAACCAGGCGTTCTGGTATGCCGCGAACGATGTCGCCGCGTGCCTGAGCGATCTCGCCGCGGGCACGAACTCGAGCGGCTGCAACCCGAGCCTGATCCGCCGCACGCAGTTCCGCGTCGTCGCGCACAGCATGGGTGGCGCGATCCTCGATCGCATCCTGTCGACCGGCTGGTGGCCGCAGCTCACCGGTGCGGGCGGCGCGATCATCGGCAGCCCCGTGACGAGCTCGGGCGCACTGGCCGGCGCCCGCTCCGCGAGCGCGCTCTACGGCGTCGACGGCGCGTCGAACTTCTGCACGACCCTCGTCAGCTGGGTCGCCGGCTGGGCGCTCAAGAACGCGGGCACGCAATCGTTGACGCGCGGCACGGTCATCGGCGAGGCGAACAACGGGATGGCCGGCAAGAGCCCGCGCTGGATCTACAAGGTGACGACGACCGGCGGCAGCGGCTCCTGCAACAACAACCACTCGGACTCGATCTCGGAGTCCGTCGACGACGGCAAGATGGGCGCGCTGTGTGGCTGCATCGGTTACAGCTCCGACGACGACAGCGACGGCATCCTCTGGATGTACGACAGCGACCCTACGTCGAACCCGGGCGGGAGCAACGGCGGCAAGCTCCGCTCGCAGTACACGGGCTACTACTGGCACTGGTTCGCGTCGTGGGCGAATCACAGCCACACGCGCAACGACGCGTACGTCGCGAAGTACGGCTATCAGTCGGCGGCCGGGTGCTACGCGATCTCGCCGGGCACGTGCGTCGGCCAGTATGCGTGGTAGGCGCTGGGCCCTCGTCACCGGGATCGTCGTCGTCGCGCTGATCGTGTGGTGGTGGCGCGGATCGCGCGAGACGGCGGATGCGCCGGCGCCGGTCGCGCCCGTTGTGGTACAGGCGCCGCCGCCCAGCGTGCCGCCGGTGCTCGCGATGCCGGGCGTACAGCGCGCCGACGAGCCTCCGCCGGGCGCGGTGGCCCCGATCATCCCGACGGCCGCGCCGCCGATCGAGCTGCCGCCCGACACCGAGCGCCTCCAGCAGGAGTTCGTCCCCGGCACGACGGAGTGGGAGGAGGTCCCGCTGGTCGAGGGCTCGCCGCGCGTGATCCGGTTCCTGCCGGCGAAGTACAACGTCATCGCGCCGTCGCCGATCGTGCTCTACCTCGAGGTGCTCGACACGACGACGAAGAAGCGCGTCGCGCTCGACAACCCGCGCGTCCGTGTGCGGCCGTTCGATCACGAGGATCAGTGGGTCGACGCGACGATCGCCGACGACGGCGAGCATCGCTACATCGCGACGATCACGCCGACGAGCGCGCAGCAGAAGGCGCTGAGCGGCCACGTCGTCGCGGAGGGCATCGTCGAGTCGCGCGAAGGCGGCGTGCGCCGCATCCCGCAGGGCCTGATCTACACGATCGGCCCGCGCGCGAAGCTGACCGGCAAGTGGAAGGACGAGGCGCGCGAAGGCAGCCTGTTCCTGTCGGCGGAGCTCGACGTCGAGGCGCCCGGCCAGTTCACGCTGATGGCGCAGCTCGTCGGCCCCGCGCGCGAGCCGATCGCCCTCACGCGCACGATGGCCCGCCTCGACACCGGCACGCACTGGATGACGATGCGCGTCTGGGGCAAGGCGATCCGCGACACCGGCATCTCCGGTCCCTACGAGGTCCGCAACGTGCTGCTCACGCGCGACATGAACGAGCGCGGCGACTACGACCCCGGCCCGACCGTGATCTCCGCGCACCACACCGCCGCGTACAAGGTCGAGCAGTTCAGCGACGCGCCGTACGTCGAGCCGCCGGTCGCGCAAGGCGAGGTGATCGACTCGAATCATCCCTCGCAGCGGAACAACCCGCCCCCGCTCTATCCGCAGAGCGCGCGCAAGACGGCACAGACGCCGCCGTGAGATGCTCGCACCGTGACGGGTGCGCTGGAGCTGGCGGAACGTCTGCGGCGCCGCGAGGTGTCGGCGGTCGAGCTCGTCCAGCAGACGCTCGCAACCATCCGTGCGCGCGACAACGAGCTCGGCGCGTTCGTCGAGGTCGCGGCGCGCCGCGCGCTCCTGCAGGCCCGCCGCGCCGATGCCCTGCTGCGGCGACGCGGCGAGCACCCGCCGTTTCTCGGCGTCCCGACCGCGATCAAGGATCACGAACCGGTGCGCGGCCTCGGCACGCGCATGGGCTCGCGCGCGTTCAAGTGGGTGATCTCGCCGATCGATGGCTACGTCGCGAAGCGCTGCCGCAACGCCGGCTTCATCATCCTCGGCAAGACCTCCTGCAGCGAGCTGACGATCCTCCCGTTCGCGCACGGCGAAAAGCCCGCGCGCAACCCGCACGACCCATCGCGCTACGCCGGCGGCTCCAGCGCGGGCGCCGCCGCAGCCGTCGCGGCCGGCATGCTCCCGATCGCGCCCGGCTCCGACGGCGGCGGCTCGATCCGCATCCCCGCCGCGTTCTGCGGGCTCGTCGGCTTCAAGCCGAGCCGCGGCGCGCTCCCCAACCCGTACGGCATCTTCGATCCGATCGGCCTCTCCTCGATCGGCCCGCTCGCGACGACCGTCCGCGACGCCGCCGCCATGCTCGATATCCTCGCCGAGCGCTCGCACGGCACGTTCGCACGCGCGGTCGACCAGCCGCTACCGCCGCTCCGCATCCGCGTCCTCGTCGACGCCCCACTCCCCAACGTCGCCACCGCCCACGCGCACGCGACCGCCGCCCACGACTGCGCGCTCGCCCTCGAACGCCTCGGCCACCACGTCACCGACGCCCCGCGCATCACCGGCTCCCTCGATCGCTTCCTGCCCCTCATGGCGCGCATGATCGCGCGCGTCCCGCTCCTGCCGATCATGGAACGCTCGCTCGAGCCCTCCACCCGCTGGCTGCGCGCGCAAGGCCGAGGCGTCACGCTCGGCGACGTCCGCGCGATCGCCGACTCGCTCACCCGCGACGTCCACACGTTCTGGGGCGACGCCGACATCGTCGTCACGCCGACCGTCGCCCAACCTCCACCGCACGTCGGCGCCTTCTCCCAGCTCGACGGCGAAGGCACGTTCCGCGCTGCCGCCGCGCTCGGCGCGTTCACCGCACCGTTCAACGTCAGCGGTCAGCCCGCCGTCTCGCTGCCCTGGCCCACGTCGGGCCTGCCGATCGGCGTGCAGCTCGTCGCGCGCCACGGCGCCGACCACCGGCTGCTCGCGCTCGCCGCGAGGTTGCAGTCCGTCGTCGCTCCTGCGTAGCTCACGGAACGATCGTCTGCGCGGGCTTCCCGAGCAGACGCGCGACGACGTGCTTGCCGATGTCGTCCGCAAATTCGCCATCGTCGATGGACCGGTTCGCGAGCACGATCACCCCAAAATCCTTCTCCGGATCGAACAGCGTGAACGAGCTGAACCCGCCGGTCGCGCCGTTGTGCCAGTACTCGCCACTCTCGTCGAGCCGGAACCAGTTGAGCGCGATGTGCATCCCCCGACCCGCATCCAGCTGCGGGACGTGCGACGCCTTGATCGCCGCCGGCAACGTCCGCGCCTCGGGCGAGCCCTTCGTCGACACCGACTCCGGGTGCAGCTGCGCCTTCAGGTACACGAGCATGTCGCCCGCCGTCGACCGGATCGCCCCGGCTCCCGCGAGCGCGTCGAGATCCCACGCGTGCACGGCCGCGTGATGCGCCCCATGGCCAACGAGGAAGCGCTTTGTCATCGCGGGCGTCAGCTTGACCGCCGTGTCGTGCATCCCGAGCGGCCCGAGAACCTCGCGCTTGATCAGCGCCTCGTACGTCGAGTGCGCCCGATCTGCGAGCAGCTGGCCGAGCAGCCCGACGCCCACATTGCTGTAGCCGAACACGTACGTCGCCGGCGCGGCGACGCCATGCGCCGCGACGAACGCATACAGCTTCTTCGCGTCGTAGTCCGCATACGGGTTCGTCTCGTCGGCGGGCTTGAAGTTGTCGGGCATTCGCGGCAACCCCGACCGCTGCGCGCTCAGATCGAGCAGCGTGATCTCGGCACCACTCCCCGCCCCCGGCAGCGTGCCCTTGGGCAGCAGCTCGCGCACCGGCTCGTCGAGCCGCACCTGCTTCTGCTCCACCATCTGCGCGAGCGCGAGCCCCGTGAACGTCTTCGTGATCGATCCGATCTCGAACACCGAATCCGCCTTCGCCGCGCCATAGCTGAACACGCGCTGCTTCCCCTTCTCCCACACGCCGATCGTCACCCCGATTCCCGTCTCGGGCGCGAGCTCCCCCTTCACGAGCGGCGCGAAGTCCGCATCGAGCACCTCCTGGATCTTGTCGATCCCGACCGCCCCCATCTCCGGATCGAACGCGATCTTCGTCGCCTCGAGCGCGACGGCCCGGCGCGCCAGCACGACCGGCAGCGACGCGCCCATCTGGCTCCACGTCGCCGAGATCGTATCGCCCTCGAGCGTGCCGCGCGCCGTGCCCTTGACCGCAGGCACGTCCAGCGACAGTGCGTTCCCGCTGACAGCAACGTTCGTGCACGGGATCCCCATCGCCCCCTGATCGAGGCTATCGAGCGCGCACCCGGCCGGCGTCGTCGACATGTCGAGATGCAGCTGGATGCGCAGCCCCTTCCCGCCCGCCTGCAACGTGCCGAGCCAGATGCCGGTGAACGGCGACTTCGCGGGCGCGACCGCAACGGGCGCGGGCGCCGGCGCCGGCGCCGCCGCGGGCGGCGTGGTCTTCGAGGTCGTCGGCGGGCGCGCGCCACCGCAGGCTGCGAGCGCGAGGATCACGATGCGAAGCTGCATGGCGCGAAGCGTAGTCCATAACCGCAGCTCCAGATGGTCAGACTGAACGCGTACGATCAGATGTGCGCAAGTCGAAATACACGAGAGACGTGCTCGCGCCCATCGTCGCCAACTCGTCGTCGCTAACCGACGTCATTCGCAGGCTCGGCCTCCACGTCACCGGCGGCAACTGGCGCTACATCCGCGGGCGCATCCGGCACCTCGAGCTCGATACGAGCCACTTCCACGGCGCTTTCGCGAGACGGATCTCGAAGATGACACGCGACGACCTCGCTGATCTGGTCGAGGCGCATACGTCTGTCGCGCAGGTCGCCGTCGCGCTCGGGCTGCTGGACCACGGGCGTGCGCACCGCAACCTCAAAGCACGCATCGAGGCGCTCGCGCTCGACACCAGCCACTTTCGCGGCAGCGCCTGGTCGCGTGGAGAAACGCGCGAGACGCATCCGTCAATCGATCGACTCGTGCGTAAGCGAATGCGGCCGGACAGCGATGTCTTCGTCGAGAATGCCGCACCGTACAACGGCAACAGGATCACGAAGCGTCTGCTCGCCATGGGCGTCGCATATGCGTGCGCGCAGTGTGGAATCAACGAGTGGCGCGGCCGGCCACTGACACTCCACCTCGACCACATCAACGGCATCAACAACGACAACCGGCGCGAGAACTTGCGTCTCTTGTGCCCGAACTGCCATTCGCAGACGGACACCTACGGCCGGCACTCGTCGAAAGCGTCGGAGGCTTCGGCTGTGCTATATGACGGCCTATCGCGAGCGTGGCGGAATTGGTTGACGCACTGCGTTTAGGTCGCAGCGGGCGATAGCCCTTGGGGGTTCGAGTCCCCCCGCTCGCACGTCTAACTCAGTAACCAGACACGAGTTTCAGATCCGGGGCCGATGTTTTTGCCACGGTTTTGCCACGGCGCATCGGCTTGGGGGTCAGCTCCGCGGTCGCCGACGTGGTCGAGACCTCAGCTCCACGCGCACCGAGCATCGCGAGCACGCGCGCATCAGGATCAGCGACGCGACGACTCGCCTTGCGCACGTGCATGGGAAGCTGGCGCGGGTGCGCCTCGGCCACGTGCACGTAGAGCATGGTCTCGTCGATCCGCTTGTGGCCGAGCCACGCTTGCAGCCGCCACGGGTTCACGCCGAACAACGCGGCGTGGGTTCCGAAGGTGTGCCTCAGCGTATGGAACAAGCGGACCGGCAAGCCCGCGCGGCGGCAGATCCGACCGATCGCCTTGTCGGCCTGGTCGTCGGTCTTGGCCGAGCCGTCGGCGTTGCGCACGACGAGCCCTTCGCGGAGGACGCTCATCCGCTTGAGCGCGTCGTGCAACGTCGACGTCATCGGGATCGTCCTTCGCGTTCGGCCCTTCGGCGTCGTGGTCTGCTTGTTGCGAGTCTGGAAGTTCACGGTGATCGTCCGCGCGATCATGTCGACGTCCTCGCGCCAGCGCAGCGCCTTGACCTCGCCGACGCGTAGGCCGGCTTCACCGGCCAAGCAGATCGCCGCATACCACTTCTCGCCCTCGGCCTTCGCCGCCACGAGGAGCCGAGCGTACTGCTCGAAGTCCCACGCGACGATCTCGGGCCGCTCGACCTTGAACATGCCGATCCGTGGCGCCTTCGCGATCAGATCGCAGTCGACCGCGTACTTCATCGGCTTGGACAGCACCGCGAGGATGTTGTTGATGCGCTTGTCGCCGAGGCCCTTGCCGACCAAGTCCGCGCGGAACCGTGCGACCTCGGCCGTCGTGATCTCGTCGAGCGGCAGCGCACCGAACCGCGGCTCGAGATGAAGATCGAAGATGATGGTCTTCGACCGCACCTCGCTCGGCTTGTTCTTGCGTCCGATCACCCACTCGTTCCAGAACCTGCCCTCGAACCACTCCTTGAAGGTCAGCGTCTCCTTCCTCAGCGGCACGCGCTCCGGGTGCAGGCATCGATCGATGTGATCGTGCATCGCCTGCTCGCAGGCCGCCTTGGTGTTGATGTGATTGGGCGCCGAGCCAGAGATGCGCTCGCGCGATCCGTCCGGATAGTGGACCACGTGGCGATACCGCCACCGCCCGTCGTTGCTACGTCGAACCGGCATAGTCAGCCTTTCCGAGTCGACGTGGCCTTGCACAGCGAAGAGTCTAACCAAGCGACGAGCGCGCCGCGACGGAAGATGAGTCGTTTGCCGAGCCGCTGGTGCGGGATCACGCCGCGGCCCGCGTAGTCGTAGACCGTGTTGCGATCGACGCCGAGAAACGCGGCGGCCTCGTCGGCGGTGAGCACGTCGCTGGTCGAGTCGCGCTCGGGCTCGCGAGCCTCGACGAGCATGGGCGGCGCGTCGCACGTCACGAGGTGCTGGAACGCGATCACGAACGCCTTGAACGCCTCGAACGCCTCCCGTTCGAGCAGCGCGCGAGCCCCGACTTCGGCCTGCTCGTTGTTGTTCACCGCGACCTGCGCAACCGCCCTCACGACGCGAACCTCCGCTCGAACTCCGGCAGGCACGTGCTGATAAACAGCGCGGCTACGTCCGGATCCGCTTGGAGCAACATGCCGACCAGCGCGCGCACGTCGGGTTCGTCGTGGAGCACCGCACGGGTGAAGCCCGGTACGATCGCGCGGACGCGGTCGCGATCACTCGGCGGCAACGCGGCAGCGATCGCCTGCACCTTCTCGGTGAGCGCGCCGACGAAGCCGGTCAGGAACGCCACGATCGGAGGCGGCGACGGGGGCGGCGCAGCCTTGCGGGCGTGCTTGCGCCTGCGGGCGTGCTCGGCATCGCGGATCTCCCGCGCCCGCTGCTGCATTTCCTCGGCCTTGCGCCGCAGCGCTGCGACCATCGTGTCGACCTCGGCTTGGCGCTTCTGCACCGTGGCGCGCAGCTCCTCGATGGAACGCTGCGCCCTCGCGCGTGCCTCCTCGACGGACTGTAAGACGGTGTTCATCTCGTCAGCCGGCGGCATGAGCTTCGGCCCGCTATCGCCGTTGATGTGCTTGGACATGGCGTGCTCCTCGCTCAAGGCTCGGTGCTCGGGGTGGATGGGCTCGGCTCGTCCCGCGTCGACGGCGCGGCGGACGTGGGCGGCGGTGTGCCCGGGATGGCCTCAGACGCCGGCACACGGATCGGGGTGATCCTCATCTGCGGCGCGCCGCGCCGTTCGTCGAGGACGTGGCGAATCACTCGCACCGCTTGCTCGGAGCTGTACTGGTTAACGATGTTGACCAACGACTGTTGTTCGCGATCCGTGCTCGCCGACGTGAGCTTGAACAGCTCGGCGATCTCGGCGGGAGACAGCAACTCCTTGATCGCCATCACGCGCTCGTACAACTGCGGGTCCGCCATGATCCGCGCTTGCAGCGACATCGGCCGAACCGACGGCTGCTGGCGCGTGGCCTTCCCCTTCTTGGCCGCGCGGCGCCAGTCGATCAGGTCGCCCACCTCGAAGCCCTGCACGGGCTCGCCTTGCTGCGCACCGGCCGCCACCTCCACGGGATCTGACACCACAACAGCATTCGGCTTGAGCAGCGACGACAACTTGCTACCGGCCCTCATGCTCCAGTCCATGACAGCGTGGGTCGCCGACGTGGCGGCGGTGTCGACCAGCGGCTTGATGTTGTCGATCCACGTCGGGGGTGCCTCGTGCTCGAGGTCCTCCTCGTCGCCGTCCTCGTCCTCCTCGTCGTCGACAGACGTAGGCGGCGCCGGCAACGGCGGTGAAGCATTGCGGAAGAACCCGCGCGCCGACGCGAGCGTGTTGATCCAGGTCGCCTGCGCGTTCGCCAGATCGCGGATGCCGTCGCGCAGCGTGTCGGCCATGCGCAAGCTCGCGGTCAACGTGCGCTCGTTGTGCGCGAACGCGAGCTGCGTGGCGCGAACGTTCGCCTCCAGCACGAGCCGCGCGTCACTTGCGTTCGCCGGCAACACCGGCGCGATCGCGGCCGTGTCCTCCGCCGGCTCGTTCGCGTTGGCGGGCTCGGGTTCACCGAGCGCGACCGTGGCCGTGACGTCGAGCGGCTCTCCCTGCGCGTCGTACAGGTCGAGCCGGTACGTGCCCGATCCGAACATCGCTTCGAGGTCGTCCTCGGTGACGTCGAGCGGCAGCTCGACCGGCTTACGATCCGCGCCGATCACGTTGCGCGGCCGACCTCGCGTGTGGCGACGCACGCGCCAGAATGCGGCCTCCGGTGGGACGCGCAGCGGCTTCCCGTGCGGATCACGGGCGAGCGGGACCATCAGCGGCTTGGCAATGGCGGGGGCGGGCGTTGAGATCGACATGCAAGCCATCCTGCACATCTGGCTGGACAACCTTTGTCCAGGCGAGCTAACCGTGCGATTCTGGCCGCACACGGTGCAGATCCCGGCCTTCGTAAAGTCGCTCGTAGTGCTTCGGCGCCAGCCGGAAGCCCTTTCCGCCCCCTGCCTCGGGGCTCGCCGATTCAACCGCTTGGCCGCCGCGCCCAGCGGAAGGGGCTTCGCGTATCCCTTCGCCGAACGCCCCGGAAAGCCTTCTCGAAAGCCTTCTCCGACGACAAACGCCGCTCCAGAACGCGATCTTGGCGGCGACGATCACCGAGGTGCGGGTGTACCGGCGCGGTGAAACCGGCCAGGTCGCTCGGGCGTTCCGGATCCTAAACGCGCTGCGCGGCTTCCCGGAGGGCCGCACGCTCGAACAACTCGGCGAGTTGGTCGGAGTCCACGTGCGCACCGTCAAACGCGACCTCGCTGAGCTGGGCGACGCGCACTTTCAGATCGATCGCACGCCGATCGACGGCCGGGCCGCAGCGCGCCTCGAAGACGAGAGCACGCGCGACGTGCCGATCTCGCGCCGCGAGCGCTACACGCTGCTCGCGATCCGCCGCATGTTCGACGTGTTCAAGGGCACGCCGTTCGCCGAGGACGTCGAATCCCTGCTCGCCAAGCTGCTCCAGCGCACGACCGCCAAGGAGCGCGCCGAGCTGGCCGCCGATCGCGATCGCTTCGCGTACATCCCCGACGGCGGCACCAAGGCGTACCGCGGCAAAGAGGACGTGATCGACGCGCTGCAAACCGGTGTGCTCATGCGCCGCGTCGTCAAGTACGCTTACCGCGGCGGCCGTGGTCGCGCCTCGCGCGGCTACCTCGCCCCGTTCTCACTGGTCGTGTTCAAACACGGCCTCTACGTCATCGGCCGGCGACTCGACGATCCCGCCCCCGGCCTCGTGATCCCGCGCGGCGCCACTGAGCGCTTCGCTGTCGAGCGATTCACCGACGCCGAGGCGCTCCGCGGGCATGCGTTCTCGGTCCCCGTCGACTTCCGCCTCGACGACGAGGTACAGAGCGGCTTCGACATCTATGGCGGCGATCCCTCCGCCGCACACCGCGTCGTCGTCGAGTTCAGCAAGGAACGCGCGGCCTACGCGCGCGTTCGCGAGTGGCACCGGTCGCAAACGCTCGACAGCCAGCCCGACGGCTCGGTTCGGATCTCGTTCCCGTGCACCAACCTCGCCCCCGTCGTGTCGTGGATCCTCGAATGGGGGCCGCACGCCCGAGCGATCTCACCGGCCGAGTTGGTCGACGCCGTCGTTAGCGAGCTGGATGCGGCGCGTGCCCTTTATCGGTCTCGAACCAGGGGCGCTCCAGGGTGACCGGGGATCCCGCTCACGTTCGCCGGTCCGGCTTGATTTCTCTATCCGGCGATCGGTCGCGCGCATGAGATCGACGGGGCGGCGTGGCCTCGGTATCCGAGCGATCGGTCGCGCGCATGAGATCGACGGGGCGGCGTGGCCTCGGTGGACACGTGGCGACGAGCCTTGCCTGACGTCCGGATCCGAGGCGATCGGTCGCGCGCATGAGATCGAAGGGGCGACGTGGCCTCGGTGGACACGTGGCGACGAGCCTTGCCTGACGTCCGGTATGCGGACAGCACATGTCGCAAACGTGCGACGTGTGGTCGTGATCGGCCGGCCCGGAACTTTCAACGCACACCGGCGTGCTCGCGGGCGGCCTCTACGAACGCACGTCCGGCGCCGCCGGACAACCGCTCGGCAGCTACCAGCGTCGCGCCCCCGAGCGAACCGTGCTGCACGAGCTGGTCGCGCGCCACGCGCAGTCTATGCTCGCCGAGCTGCGCGACGCCGATCCGGACGGCGGCGGCCTCCCGCGGTACGTCGAGCGCGAGCTCGCGGCCTACCTCCGCTGCGGCATCCTCGCGCACGGCTTCACGCGCGTCCGCTGCCAGACCTGCCACGACGAGATCGTCGTCGCGTTCAGTTGCAAGCGACGTGGACTGTGTCCGAGTTGCACCTCGCGGCGCATGGCCGACACCGCTGCGCACCTCGTCGATCGAGTCCTGCCTTTGGCACCCTACCGCCAGTGGGTGTTCACCATGCCCAAGCCGCTGCGGCTCGTGCTCGCCCGCGATCCCACCTGGACGCGCTGGACCGGTGCGCTCGTCGTCCGCGCCATCGGCGCCTGGCAACGCCGCGTCGCGCGCAAGCGCGGCCTCCCCACGCCGCGCACCGGCGCCGTCACCTTCGTGCAGCGCTTCGGCGGGCTGGTGAACCTCAACGTCCACTTCCACCTTGTCGTCCCCGACGGCGTCTTCGTCGACGACGAGGCGCACGGCCTGCGGTTCGAGCTCCTGCCCGTCCCCACCAACGCCGAGGTGCTCGCGATCCTCGATCGCCTGCTGCGGCGGATCGCCCGCCGGCTCGCCAGCCTCGCGAACGCCGATGGCATCGACGAGGACGACCGTCCCGACGTGCTCGCACAGGTGCAGGCCGACGCCGCCACCACCTGGCGCTCGTCGACGGAGGCTCGTGCGACCGTCCGAGGCGTCGAGCGGCTCCGCGCGTGGTGCGAAGGCTTCTCGTTGCACGCGGGCGTCGTCGTCGCCGCCCACGATCGCGCCGCGCTCGAACGACTGTGCAAGTACGGCGCGCGGCCCGCGTTCGCGCAGGAGCGCCTCGCGTGGACCACCGACGGACGCATCGCGTACAAGCTCAAACGCCCGTGGCCCGACGGCCGCACCCACCTCGTCATGGAGCCGGTTGCCTTCCTACGGCGCCTCGTCGGCATCATCCCGCCGCCGCGTCGCCACCTCGTCAGGTACAGCGGCGTGTTCGGACCTGCGAGCAAGGACCGCGCGAAGCTGCGCTCACTCGTGCCCTCGGATCCCACGCAGCAGGCCGAGTCCCACTGCGCAGAGCCGCGTCCACCTGCGAGTACCGCGTCACGCGCGCGCCGCCTGCCGTGGGCTGACCTCCTCCAACGCGTGTTCGCAGACGACGTGCTCCAGTGCCCCTGCGGCGGGCGTCGCAGCATCGTCGCCATCGTCACCGACACCGCGCTCGCACGTGTCCTGCTCGCCGGCCTCGGCCTCGCCACTGAACCCATCACCTTCGCACCGGCGCGAGCACCGCCCCAGCCCGACCTCCCCTGGGACGACGCCTCGTAGGAGCCCCCGGCCCTCCCATCGGGAGGCGTCTGCCCGCACTCACCCGAATGTGGCCGCCCTTACGCACGTGTCATCGAGCCAAGAGGCCCTGCCCGCGACCTGCCCTCGCAGCTTGCCGAGTCCACCGTCGCGAAAGCCCGCTTGAACTTCCTCGCCGCATTGGGTGTGCGAGGTCCTGTCGCCAGATACCGAGGAGCGCGACCGTGGCAGCCGCCGGTACACGCGGACATCCCGAGGCGCGAATCATCGGTCAACTACGTGGCGCAGAGCCGCTCGCCCCGCGTATCGAGCCGCGGGGCTTCGACCCGTGCATCGACTGGCTTCCATGAGCTGAGCACACTACGCCAACCCGAACGCCGCGGAACGACGAGCGCGCTCGTGATCGGTCTTTCCGCGCGATGACCCCGCGTGGCATGTATTGGACACCCAATGCCGCTGGTCTTCCTGCCCGACGCTGAGACGCTCTTCCAGTGGGGCAATGAGCCGCCGCCGCGCGCCCTTCCCGCGCTCGCCCTCGAGGGCGTGGCGTGGTCCGCGTCGCTCGCGACCGTGGACGGCGTTCGCGAGGTCGTCGGAGCGAGGTTGCCGCTGTTCGAGACCATGACGAAGCTCGCGGTGGTCCCGGCCGCAGATCTCGAGTCCCTGCCCGGCTCGTACGCGACGTGGGTGGTCGCGAGCAAGCTCGCGATGGACCTCATCGCCCGCGAACGCGTCGTCCCCACCATCTCGCGGCGCGCCGGTCGCATCGAGGCGCGCTGGGCAGCGGCGCTCGCCTCCGGGGAGGACGCCGCGAAGGTAACCGCGATCGCCACGAGCATGCCACCCGCCGCGCACGCGGTGCCGGCTGGCGTCGACGCGGTGTGGGCGCCCGACGCGCTGTTGCGAGCGTATCTCGATGCGGTCGTCGATGCGCTCGTGCGCGCCGCGCAGGGCGGACCGGGCTTGCCCGTGACCAGAGCGAGAGGTTCGACCAAGACCAACGGCAGGTGGGACGAACGCTGGCGGTCCGCACTCGCTACGTCGCAGCGCAGCTTCGAGACGGACGGCTTCGCCGAGCGCTCCGTCGTCGATGACCTCACACGGTGGAGCGAACCCGCGCTCGGCGCGCGCGATCGTCTGCGCGCGTGCTTCCGGCTAGAGCTGCCCACCTCGGATCGCACGCCGTTCACGCTGCGTTTCCTCCTGCAGTCCCCGGACGACCCGAGCCTCCTCGTGCCCGCGTCCGACGTCTGGAAGTCGAAGGGACGTAGCCTCGAAGCGCTCGGTCGCGCGTTCCGCGATCCGCAGGAGTCACTACTCGAAGCGCTCGGTCGTGCGGCGCGGCTCTATCCACCTCTCGCGGAGTCACTCGCCGTGGCGCGACCCGATGCGATCGCGCTCGATCCATCCACCGCGTGGACGTTCCTCGGCGAAGGCGCCGCGACGCTCGCCGATGCCGGGTTCGGCGTCATCGTCCCGGGCGAGCTGACCGCTGCCGGGCAGCGCCGGGTGCGACTGAGGATGCGCATCGGAGGCAACGGCAAGAAGGTGGCCGGCATCGTCGCGGGCGTAGCGGGGCTCGCGCTCGACGAGCTACTCCAGGTGGACTGGGAAGCGGTGATCGGCGACGAGGCGCTCACCACGAAGGAGCTGACCGCGCTCGCCCGGCAGAAGGCGCCGCTCGTACAGTTCCGTGGCGCGTGGGTGGCGCTCGACCCGCGAGAGCTCGGCGACATCCAGCAGCGCCTCGCCGGTGGCCCATCGAGGATGACCACGCGCGACGCGATCCAGGCCGTCCTCGCGGGCGAGACGCGGCGCGGCGAGCTGTCGGTCGCGGTGACCGCGTCTGGCATCCTCGCCGAGCTGGTGAATCGTCTCAAGAGTGGCGGCAACAAGGAGATCGCTGCACCGGATTCGCTTCAGGCGACGCTGCGCCCGTATCAGGAGCGCGGCCTCAACTGGCTCGTCACGATGGGCTCGCTCGGTCTCGGAGCGTGCCTCGCCGACGACATGGGCCTCGGCAAGACAATGCAGCTCCTCGCGTTCCTCCTGCGACGGCGCGAGATGAACCCGCGCGATCAACGTCCCGCCCTGCTCGTCGCGCCGACCTCGGTGGTCGGCAACTGGGAGCGCGAGGCCCTGCGCTTCGCGCCGTCGCTCGACATCGTGCGGCATTACGGCTCCGAGCGTGCAACGTCTGTCGAGGACTTCCCGAAGCGGGCCGGCGCGTTGGTCGTGACGACGTATGGGCTGTTGCGCCGCGATGCCGACCTGCTCGCGGGGGTTGACTGGTCGGTCGCTGCGCTCGACGAGGCCCAGAACATCAAGAACGCGGCCTCGGCGACGGCGCGCGCCGCGCGCGACCTGCGCGCGGGGCACCGCTTCGCGCTCACCGGCACACCCGTCGAGAACCGCCTCGCGGAGCTGTGGTCGATCTTCGAGTTCGCGAACCCTGGCCTGCTCGGTCCCCTCGAGGCGTTCCGCCGTGACTTCGCGCTGCCGATCGAGCGCTACGGGAACGAGCACGCCGCCGAACGGCTCAAGCGGATCGTGAGTCCGTTCATCCTGCGTCGTCTCAAGAGCGATCCGGTCATCATCTCCGACCTGCCGCCCAAACACGAGATGAAGGTAGTGTGCACACTGACGCCCGAGCAGGCCACGCTCTACAAGGCCGTCGTCGACGAGGAGCTGCGGCGCATCGACGAGGCCGACGGCATCGAGCGGCGCGGTCGCGTGCTCGCGCTGCTCACCTTCACCAAGCAGATCTGCAACCATCCGGCGCACTACCTCGGCGAGCGCGGCCCGCTGTCCAAACGCTCGGGTAAGCTCGCACGCGCGACCGAGATGCTCGAGGAGGCAGTGACTGCCGGCGACAAGGCGCTGGTGTTCACGCAGTTCCGCGAAATGGGCGACAAGCTCGTCGAGCACGTCGCTGCGAGCCTCGGCGTCGAGGTGCTGTTCCTGCACGGCGGCACGCCGAAGAAGGCGCGCGACGAGATGGTGCGTCGTTTTCAAGAAGAGCCTCGCGGCCCGCGCGTGTTCGTGTTGTCGGTGAAGGCGGGCGGCACCGGGCTCAATCTCACAGCGGCGAGCCACGTATTCCACTACGACCGCTGGTGGAATCCGGCGGTCGAGGACCAGGCGACCGACCGGGCCTACCGCATCGGCCAGGCGCGCGCTGTCGCCGTCTACAAGCTGCTGTGCGCGGGCACGGTCGAGGAGAAGATCGATCGCCTGCTCGAGCAGAAGCGCGGGCTCGCCGCGAAGATTGTCGGCGCCGGCGAACGGTGGATCACCGAGCTCGATGGACGCGAGCTTCGCGAGCTGTTCACGCTCTCGGCCGGAGTGGTCTCCGCCTCGGACGATGACGACGCGAGCGCCGTCGAGGCACCGAAGCCGCGTCCACGGCGCACCGCGAAGGCTCGCACCGAGGTTCGCCCATGAGTCGTTGGAGCAGGTACGGCTGGTACCAGCCGGCGCCGAAGAAGCCGCCGCCCGAGCGTGGCATTCGGCTGCAGAAGGCCGGCACCACCTGGTGGGGCCAACGCTGGATCGAGGCGCTCGAAAACGTCCTCCGCGGCGACGCGCGCCGCCTCGCGCGCGGCCGGACCTACGCGCGCGCTGGGCGCACCCACGATCTCGTCGTGAAGGGCGGCACAGTCACGGCTAAGGTGACGGGCTCGCGACCGACGCCGTACAGGATCACCATCACGCTCGCCCAGCTCGGCGAGCCCGCGTGGACGAAGGCCATCGCCGCGATGGCGAGCAAGGCGCAGTTCTCGGCCGAGCTGCTCGCCGGGCAGATGCCGCACGTGATCGACGAGGCGTTCGCCGAGGCAGGCACGAGCCTATTTCCGAAGCAGCGGAGCGACCTCCGGACGAGCTGCACGTGCCCCGACTGGGGAGATCCGTGCAAGCACGTCGCCGCGACCCACTACGTGCTCGGCGAGGCGCTCGATCGCGATCCGTTCCTGTTGTTCGAGCTACGCGGCAAGACCAAGGAGCATGTGCTCGAGGCGCTACGCGCTGCTCGTGGTGGAGCAAGCGCGGCAACCACGAAGAAGAGCACGGCGAACACGACGGGTGCAGCCGCCACCGAGGTGCCGACCGTAAAACTCGGCAAGCTCGCGACGACGGACTACGACCGCCCGCGCGAGGCGCTGCCCGCGCTGCACTTCACCTTTGACGAGCCGGTCGCCCACGGCGCGGTGCTGCGCCAGCTCGGCGCACCTGCCGCATGGGCGAGCGATTCAAGCCCGGCAGACCTGCTAGCGCCGCTGGTGCGCGCCGCGGCCGACACCGCGCGTAAGATCGCGCTGGCCGAGCCTGCGGAGGTCGAGCCGGCCTCGAAGCCGCGCTCGAGAAGAGAGCGCACGCGATGACGCCCGAGAACCGGAACAAACTCCGAACGAGGGTCGGGGCGCGTAACATCGAGCCGATCGAAGTGGTAACGGCCTCCAAACCAAAGGAAATGCCGTGACCACGTTGCGCGCGCTCCGCGCTCTGATCGCCCCCGGCGAGTCCGCGACCATCGAGCTGAAGCGTTCGACCGGCGAGCTGCGCGAGGCGATGCAGACGATCTGCGCGTTCGCCAACGCCAAGGGCGGCCAGGTCGTGATCGGCGCCAAGCCGAACGGCGAGATCATCGGTCAGCAAGTCAGCGAGCAGACGCTCCACGACATCGCCGCCGCGCGCGATCAGTTCGAGCCGCCGCTCGACATCGAGGTCGAGCGCGTGAAGGTCGGCGCGACGTTGACCGTGCTCGTGCTGACCGTGGCGGGCTCGAGCGACTCGGTGCCGTTCACGTACGACGGCCGGCCGTTCGAGCGCGTGGACAACACCACGCGCAAGATGCCGCGCGAGCGGTTCGAAGCACTGGTGCTCGAACGTATGCACAGCCGGCGGCGCTGGGAGAACCAGATCGCCGACGAGGTGACGATCAAGGATATCGATCGCGATCGAGGTGTTCCGCATCCTGCGCAACATCGAGGGCGCGGGCCGGATCTCGGGGCCGTCGGCGAAGACGCTGCACGAGGCGCTCGACCGGCTCGGGCTACGAGAGAACGGCAAGCTCCTCCGCGCAGCCGTGGTGCTGTTCGGCAAGAAGTTCATGCCGAACTACCCGCAGTGTGAGCTCCGCATGGCACGGTTCCGCGGCACGGACAAGGCCGAGTTCATGGACCAGCGCAGCGTGCGCGGGCCGGCGTTCAAGCTGCTCGAAGAGGCGCAGCTGTTCTGCGAGCGCCACTTCCCGCTGCCCGCGAAGATCGTCCCGACGCAGCTCCGCCGCGTCGAGACCCCGCTGATCCCGCCCGATGCGCTGCGCGAGATTCTGGTGAACGCGATCATCCACCGCGACTACTCGAACCCGGGTGGCGCGATGTTCCTAGCGATTTACGACGACCGCGTGGAGATCGGCAGCATCGGTGCGTTCCCGCGCGGGATCACGGCCGACGTGCTGCGACGTCGGCACAAGTCGGTGCTGCGCAATCCGATCATCGCCGACACCTTCCACCGCACCGGGTTGATCGAGCGATGGGGCCGCGGAACGAACCGCGTTGCCGAGATGTGCAAGGCGGCTGGCATCGCGCCACCGACGTTCGAGGGCTCCAGGGTCGGGGTCGACGTCACATTCCACGTGCCCGTTGCCCAGGGGCTAGCGGGGGCAGAGTCGGGGGCAGAGTCGGGGGCAGAGTCGGGGGCAGAGTCGCTGGAGCGACGTCTGCTCGCCGGGCTGGCGGCCGGAGAGCAGGGGAAATCGGCGCTGGCCCAACGGCTCGGGTTCACCACGATCACCGGGTTCTTCAACCGGAAGGTAGCCCAGTTGCTCGAACGCGGGCTGATCGAGCTGACCATCCCCGACAAGCCGAACAGCCGGCTCCAGAAGTACCGGCTCACCGCCGCCGGGCGCACCGCGCTCGGTGCCAAGGAGCGCGCTTGAGCACGTGGCAAAATTTTGCCACGGCGCAGCCGATCCACCCCGATCCCATCGGATCAGGGCGGACCAAGGAACCCGCTAACCTACCGAGACGTTTGCAAGGCCACGAGACTCATTGCAGATCGTGGGTCGTCTCGGCGAGGTTCGAGTCCCCCCGCTCGCACGAACGACACACGTTGCCACCTCGACGAGGTTTCGCACTCTGCCCGAGGCGCCGCGATAGCGGGGGGAGTGATGCCCTCCGCGCGCACCGGGAACCAGCGATAACGACGGCGATTCATCGACCGCAGTCGTGAATCGTTGCCACGATGGGTAAGAGAGCGTGTCAGCCGCTCGACGCGCCGCTCGCGTTTGAACGCGGGCGGCCGCAGCGACACACCAGCGATTACGAGAGCTCGCGATCCTTCGCTTAGAACGCGGGAGGCTCGTTGCATCCCGTCGCCCCGAGCTTATCGCGTGCCGCAAAATGCGGCAGCCCGCCGGCTACCCCGCGGGCCCGGTGCGCGAGTACACTGCCGCCGGTGCGTCGCGCGGGGATTATTGCGCTGCTGATCGCGTGCAGCTCGGCCAGTATCCCGCCGCGGCCCGGCCCATCATGGTGCGACGCCGGCACCGAGCTCGTGGTGCTCCATCGCGGCTGTCCGCCGCGGGATCCGGGAGATCAACCACCGGTGCTGGCGCCCCGCGGCGCCGCCGGCTGTTCGTGGCCCGGAGTCATGGTCTGCGGGTTTCGGCTGGACGATGGGACGGACGGCGCGATCTACACCTGCCAGCATGGAGGTGCGATCACGAAATTCGACCTGCGCGCGCCAGGACGCCGTGTCGTTGGGCAGTGCGCGAACAATCGTGCCGACGGCGACTGGCTCTACTACCGCGACGGCGCGCTCGAACACACCGAGCACTACCGTGACGGGGTGCGCGTCGGCTCACCATGACACTGCACATCGCCCCCGGCTGCGAGCTGCACCTGTTGATGGGCCAGACTCAGCAGATCCGCGTTCTCGATAATTCCACGGGCAATGATGCGGCCGCGACTGCGACCTACAGCAACTTCGGCGCGATCGTGCAGCAGACAAACGGCCTGTTCACGCCGGTGTCGGTCGGCGAGACCGTCGGGATCGTCGCGGTCGGGACCGACCAGGGGTATCTGCGGGTTGGGGTCCATCAATCGGTCACGCAGCTCTGGTTCGCGAACAGCCACATCACGATGAGAGCAGGGGCGTCGGACTACGTGCCGACCGTCTATGCTCAGTTCGACGATCACACGATCGCCGATGTCACCGGCCACAGCTGGGTGAAGATCAGCGTCACCGGAGGTGGCGTCGTGTCAGTGCAGCCGAACGATCCATTCGGCCGTCTGCATGCCGACTTCTCGGCGGCGGGCAAGCATGACGAGATCGTCGCCACCGCCGGGAACCTTCGCGCGACCGTGCGCATCGACGTGACGCCCGATGTGTTCCAGGACCGCCGGATCCTCAATCCGATCCGCTACACGGGCCCGTACAAGACACGTCGCAACCTGCTGTTCCTTGCCGAGGGCTTCTCGGACCGAGACGAGTTCGAGCGTCACGTCATGGAGATCGTGGAGAAGCGGGTCTTCACGTCGCCTGCACACAGTCCGTACCCGCAGCTCCGCGACCACGTGAACGTCTGGACCGCGTTCGAGGAGATGCCGGTCGATCCCGGAGCCGGGGTCACGATCGCCGCGCGGGTGACCGATGAAGGCGAGCCGATCCCGATGGTCGCGAACGCCGGGAACAACTACACGATCTACGAGCTGACCGCGCTTGTCGGGTTTCCGCCGGGGCCGCAGTCACCGGCGGATGCGAGTGCCGCTCGCAGCGCGTGGACAGGTCTCATTCCGAGCTTCGACAAGACCAAGCTACTCGACGACGTGTTCGACGCATGGAAGCGCCAGTCGAACCGCCACTTGCTACGTCCGAAAGACACGCCGTACGGGTTGATGATGGGTGGTCGGCCGTGCGGTCCCGAATGTCCCGCACCCGTCGCACCATCTACGAACGTACCCGCGACCGCGGCGCACCTGGATCTGATTCCGGTCGTTCCAATCGTCACGCTCGCACCGGATCACCGGCGTGTGGTCGAGAACCCGAGCGTGCCGGGCTTTCTGCACCCGAACCGGGTCCAGGCCTTCGGCGAGTTCATGCAGGATTATCTCGGCTCCCTCAAGTACGGGACCGACCCGAACAACGCGGACTACGACGTCGGGACCGTGTGGAAGGACGGAGAGGCCGATGCGGGGTTGATCGCGATCTTGGTCAACGAGGCCCTCGAGGGCGGTACCTCTTTCGGCGTTCCGACCCCGACCGGTGAAAAGCGCGTCGCGCTTGCGTGGACGCTCGGCAACCTGGATGCGATCAAGATCGATCTGACGGGCCCGATCGCCGACCACGGAGTCGCACTGTCTCACCCGCCCTACGATGTGATCGCCGGGACGTTCGCGCACGAGACCGGTCACACGCTCGGCCTCGGGGACGAATACGAGGACATCTATTCGCACGGAAATCTCGCCGCGCAGCAGACCGACACGCCGAAGATCGAACGCGACGTGAACCTCACGATGACGACCGCCACGATCAAGTGGAACTGGCCGCGCATCACGCTCGCGTCGCCGATCATCGTCGACGTACCGATCCCGCCGCCCGGCGATCCCGGAACGACGATCACCATCCAGCTGGAGCCGTCGCAGGGAATGAAATGGCACGCCGCACGCGACAAGAAGCTCGGCGTGTTCCTGCGCGTTCGCGCGATCAATTCCTCGGACGTGACGTTCGTTGCGCCCGCTGGTCCGTACACGATCAAGAACATCACCGGCGACACGCTGACCATCGAAGGCCCGGTGCTCTCTCCGATCACGTCGTACCGCGCAGGTAGCGTGCTGTATCTCCCGTCGACGAAGGGGACGCTCGTGCACCCGAAGGTGGCAGCGAACCTGGCCGCGCACGGTCCCTTCGGCGCCAATACGCCCGACGCGACGGCGGCGAACCGTGCAGGTGAGAGCCCGCGCGACGGCATCTCCGACTTCAACTACCCGAAGCATCGCGAGAGCGTTATCGGTCTGTACGAAGGCGGAGGTGAGTTCAACACCGGCGTGTTCCGGCCTTCGGGCAACTGCAAGATGCGCGAGACCGTCTACAAGGACACCGAGACGCACTGGTGGCTGATCATCCCGCACAGCGTCGAAGTGACCCGACAGCGACCGTTCTGCTTCGTGTGCAAGTACGCCCTGGTCAACGCGGTGTGGCCTGGCGCCTACGACCTGCTCGATCGCGAGTACCCGGAAGACTGCTGAATGGGACAGGGGACGATCGAAACACTCGCGAACGAACTCGCGCGCGCCGTGAGGCCGTTGCGCGTTGCACTCGGGTCCGATGCGGCATTCAAGGGGCTCGCGCTGCGCCTAGGCTGGCGCCTCGATACGATTCCGCCTCCGCTCGCGAATCTCGGCACCGTACTCGAGTCTCTCGAAACCGCCCTCGCGCCATACTTCGCCGGTGATAGTCCGGGCGCTGCTGACACGGTGGCGTTGCTCGAGGCCGTGCACGACGTGTTCGCAGCCGTCGCCGCGCTGTCGAGCGCCAGCTTCGATCCTGCCCTGCTTGCGCAGTCGTTCGGTTCGGAGCTCCCCGAGATGCTCGTCGAGCTGCTGGTCACCGACTACCTCGTCCGTTACCACCCGGCGATCGCATTTGCCGCGAAGGCGCTCGGGGTGATGCGCGAGACACACGTTCCGAGGACCTCCGCACGGCCGGCATTCCTGCGCAGGCAACTCGCATGGCCGGACCTCGCAACGCTGATCTCGGATCCGTCCGTGTTGCTACGAAATGCATTCGGCTGGGGGACTGCCGACTTCGACGCGAACGAGCTGATGGGCACGCTGCAGGGCTTGCTCGCCGCCATCAAGATCCAGGTCGGCCTCGAGCCGGTCCCGGCGGCGAAGGCGGCGCTCATCGACGGCGCAGTCGTCACCGATCGTCGCCGGCGCTGGTGCCTCGATGCACCGATCTACTACGACGGCTCCGACACCGAGCTCACGGCGGCCGGCGTGCGCGTGCTTCCCTTGCCCGCAGCCGGAGTTCATCTACCCGGCGTCGCGGTCATGCCATACGCACTCGGCGCGTTTCAGGAGGAGTTCCCACTCGACGCTCACCTGGCGTTCACCGTCCGTTCCGGCGTCGACCTCGAAGGCGGTGTCGCGATCCGCCTGCGGCCGAACGAGCCGATCGACATCGTCACCGGCTTCGAGAACGGGACCGGGAGCAGTGCGACCGGGCTCGTCAGCGGCCGGATTGAGTATCGCGATCCGGAGCTCACGCCGTGGACGATCGTCGGCTCGGCGAGCGGGACTCGGATCGAAGCGGTGAGCGTTGCCGGCGTGGGCGCACTCAGGCTCGACGCCGCGGCGCCCGAGCTGTCGCTCGAGCTCGAGTTGCTCGGCGGCCGGATCGTGATCGCACCCGGCGAGGGCGACTCGTTCCTGCGTCACATCTTGCCGCCCGACGGGGTCGCGGCGCCGTTCGATCTCGCCGTCGGCCTGTCGACAACACGTGGCCTGTACTTCCGCGGCAGCGGCGGGCTCGCCGTCACGCTGCCGGTCCACGCCACGCTCGGGCCACTCTCGTTCGATTCGATCACGCTCGGGTTGCGCGTCGACGGCGGGACCCTCCGGATCGATGCCGGTGCGAACCTCGGCGTCGAGCTCGGACCGGTCACGGCCGTCGCCCAAGGGGTCGGCGTCGAGGCGACGGTGGCGTTCCCAGGGAGCGGAGGCAACCTAGGCCCGTTCAATCTCGACGTCGGGTTCAAGTTCCCCGACGGCGTCGGCCTGCAGATCGACGGAGGAGGCTTCAAGGGTGGCGGCTTGATCGCGCGGGATCCCGCGCACGGCCGCTACACCGGGATCGTCGAAGTCGCGCTGAAGAACACGCTGGCGCTCACCGGCGTCGGCATTCTCGACACGAAGCTTCCGGACGGCACAGACGGCTACTCGCTGTTCGTCGCGATCGGGGCGCAGTTCCGCGCGATCCAGCTCGGGCTGGGGTTCACGCTGAACGGCGTGGGCGGGATCATCGGCGTTCATCGCACGGTGAAGGTGGACGTCATCCGTGCAGGTCTGCGCGACGGCTCGCTGTCGAGCCTGCTGTTCCCGGCGAACCCGGTCGCCGATGCTGCGCACCTCGTTGCCGACCTCGAGCGGATCTTCCCGACCGAGCAAGGACGGTACGTATTCGGCCCGACGATGCGGATCGGCTGGGGAACGCCGACGCTGATCACCGCGGACATCGGCCTCCTGATCGAGGTGCCCGATCCGGTCCGGATCGCGCTCGTCGGCGTCGTCCGATCGTTCCTGCCGGATGCCGATGCCCCGCTGCTGAAGCTGCAGGCCAACTTCCTAGGCACGGTCGATCTCGATCGGGGCCTCCTGTCGTTCGACGCGAGCCTCTTCGATTCACGCCTACTGGCGTTCACGCTCGAAGGCGACGTCTGCGCGCGGCTCGCGCTGTCACCCAGTCCGAACTACCTGCTGTCAGCGGGCGGATTCCATCCTGCGTACACGCCGCCGCCGATGGACGTCCCGGCGATGCGCAGGATCGCGATCAGCCTGCTTGGCGGCGACAACCCCCGGCTGCGTGCCGAGGTCTACTTCGCGCGCACGTCGAACTCGTTCCAGTTCGGCGCATCCGTCGAGCTCTACGTCGGCGTCAGCGAGTTCAACGTCTACGGCTTCCTCGGCTTCGACGTGCTGATCCAGGTGCGTCCGGTACACCTCGCGGCCGACGTCAAGGCGACGCTCGCCGTGCGCGTCGGCGACGACCCAATCATGAGCGTGGGCGTCGACTTCACGCTCGAAGGACCGCAGCCGTGGCGTGCGAAAGGATCGGCGCACTTCGACATCTGCTGGTTCCTGTCGTTCTCGGTGCACTTCGACAAGACGTGGGGCGACACCGGCGGTGAGGTCGCAGCGCCCGCGGTCGAGGTGCTGCCGCTACTCGTCGCTGCGCTCACGGATGCCCGAGGCTGGAGCACGCGTGTGCCCGCACACGTCCATGCGCTCGTCGCGCTGCGCGATACCGACGCTGCCGTCGTCGATCCTGCCGGTGCGATCACCGTCAGCCAGAAGATCGTGCCACTCGATCTCACGATCGATCACCTCGGCACTGCGACGCCGAGCGACGGGACGCGGTTCTCGATCACCGATGTGTCGGTCAGCGGCACCTCGCTCGACCACCAGCCGGTGACCGAGGAGTTTGCACCGGCGGAGTTCTTCTCGATGAGCGACGCCGAGAAGCTGTCGCGTCCGTCGTTCGAGGCCTATCCCAGCGGCGTCGTGATCGGCGGCGCGGCAGCGCTGGTGGCGGATGACGTCGTGGGCCGCGACGTCTCGTACGAGCAGATCGTCGTCGATCGCGTTAGCGCGGGGCGCCCCAGCGGGCGCAGCACGCTCACTCCGGCGGTGTTCGGCGATCTCCTGCGCGGTAGCGCGGTCAGCCGGTCTCCGCTCGCGAAAAATCCCGCGCTCGCGGGCTTCGGTGTGAACGTCGCGGCCGAGCGGGAGGGCTACGCGGTCGCGTCCACCAGCGACATGCGCCTCGCGGGAAGCCGAGTGGGGGTGAGCTACGCCGAGGCGCTGGACGAGCTCCGGCGCATGACCGCGACGGCACCGGCTGCCGGCGACCAGCTCCAGATCGTCACTGTTTCGGAGCTCGCGGCATGAGCGACCCCATCGCACGCTATTCGTTCCTGTCGTGGGCACGGCGTGGCATCGGAGCCCGCATCGATGTCACCGATCCTCTCGGCCCCAGCAACCCCACGCTGCCCGTGCGGGCCTCCGTGGCGGTATCGCTCGAGATCAACGGCGGCTCTCGCGTCGATAGGACCGTCGCGCTCCATGGACCGAGCGACGTCGGCGGCCTCGACGGGCGCGCCGTCATTCGCACCGATCCGCGGCCGAACGTCAGCGACTTCGAGCCGAACTACCTCGCGTCGATCGAGCTGTACGACGAGGACTTGCCCTGGCGCTACACACCCGTGCGCGCGACCGCGCAGCACCGGTTGCGCCCGTGGATCGCGCTCGTCGTCCTGGCACAGGGCGAGTTCGTGCGCCCGGATGCGAGGACGATCCACGTCCCGGATGCGAGCGCGCTGTTCCCACCCGCAACCCAGGCGTGGGCCTGGGCGCACGTTCACGTGAACGATCCGCTGCCCGGCGGAGCGAGCACGCTCGAGTCGGTCGTCTCGGCGAATCCCGATCTCGCGGTGGCGCGCATCGTGTGCCCGCGCCGGCTCGCGCCGAACACCGCGTACACGGCGTTCCTCGTGCCGACGTTCGAGAGCGGGCGTCTGGCCGGGCTCGGGCTCGATCTCACGTCGGGGCTCGACGGTGCCAGACCGGCATGGGGCAACGGCCAGGATCTGTTTCCCGTCTACTTCGAATGGTCGTTCCGTACCGGACCGGGTGGC
Source organism: uncultured Kofleriaceae bacterium (assembly GCA_964446175.1). Taxonomy (GTDB): domain Bacteria; phylum Myxococcota_A; class Polyangia; order Haliangiales; family Haliangiaceae; genus JABFXX01. The sequence goes on along the minus strand of CAYUNM010000012.1, from coordinate 8,800 downwards.
GACTTCGAGTCGTTGATCCGGCTCCTCGAGCCGCGCGTGCTCGATCCGCGCGTCGGCATCCGTGACGTCGACGTCTCGTCCCCCGCGCCGGGACTGCTCGACGGGATCTCGAACCCGCCGATCCTCGGCCTCGAGGGGGCGCTGCGCACACCCCAGACGAAGTCGACGCCGTGGCCGCTGACGGACGAGACGTTTCCGACGCGCCTCGCTGCGCTCGTCAACGAGTCGACCGCTGCCGGAACCGATCCGATCGTCACGCCGACGTTCTACGGGCGCTGGCACGCGGCAACCCCCCAGATGCAGGCCGTCGGGAATCCACCCTGGATCGACGAGCTGAACCGCGACCCGAGGCATCGCAGCGCCGCTGCGTTCGGCACGGACGTGATCCGCCGCAATCAGGATCAGCTCGCGGCGTCGGCGTGGCAGCAGCTGGGCGCCGCGGATGCCGCAAACCGGCTGCTGGTGCTCGCGCAGCTCGCGCGGTTCACGGCGCAGTCCCTACACGGCCGCCACTTCGCGACGCTCGCCGATGACCAGCTGTTCACGATCACGGCCGCCCTCCATCGCCGCGTGCTCGCAGGACCGGCGACGCTCCGCCAGGCGCTGCGAGCGAGTGCGGTTCCCGCGGCGCTCGTCGATCGTGGATTCCGCAGGCTCGCGCGGCCACGCGGACCGCTGGCTCGTCGCATCTACGGAGCCGCGCGTCCGGTGACGTTGCTCGCGAAACTGAACGCCGGCAGCCTCACCGCGGCGTCTCCGGTGCCGGATCCGACGGCGGCGCTGCTCGTCACCGCCATCGACCAGCGGTTCCCCGCCGTGGCGCGGGCGCGCGAGAGCCACATTGGGGACGTGACGGTCGCGACGCTCCACCAGATCCCCGGACGCCCGGGATTCGCGATCACCCAGCCGGGCGTCACCGTCGCTCTGCCGACCACCTCCGGCGCGGACAATCCGCAGGCATCGCGCTTCCGGCACGCGTTGCTCTCGCTCCAGGCCGATCTCGGCACGGCGGCGGGCCGTCCTCCGCCACCGCCGCCGCTGGCGGTTCCGAGCGCGCGCGCGGCGCTGGCCGACAGCATCGATCCGGCGGAGTCGATCGCCCGGCGCATCCTCCCGCGCGTGCGCGCAACCACGATTGATCTCGCCGGGCGGGCCGATCCGCTCGAGACGATCATGTGGGCGCCGCAGTTCGATCAGCCGATGTATGCGCCGCTCGCGGCGGTCTCGTCGGAGCTGCTGCTGCCGAACGTCGGCCTCGTGCCCCAGAATACCGTGTCGCTGCTCGAGACGAACAGCAGGTTCGTCGAGTCGTATCTCGTCGGGCTGAACCACGAGATGGCGCGCGAACTGCTGTGGCGCGAGTTCCCGACCGATCAGCGCGGCACGTACTTCCGGCAGTTCTGGGACACGCGCGATGCCGCGACCTCGGGGCCGAGGTACGACATAGACGAGATCCACACGTGGCCTCGCACGTCGGACCTCGGCTCGCATGCGGCGGTCGGCGACGATCGCCTCGTGCTGATGATCCGCGGCGACCTGCTCAAGAAGTACCCGACGGCGATCATCTACGCGGTGCAAGCGAGCTGGCCCACGAACGGTGGCAAGCGCGAGCTGACGAACATCGAAAAGTATCCGCTGTTCCGCGCGAGCATCGATCCGGATCTCTCGTTCCTCGGGTTCGACCTGCGGCTCGAAGACGCGCGCGGTTCCGACGTGCCAGCTGATCACCGGCCCGGCTGGTTCTTCGTCATCAAGCAGCGACCCGGCGAGCCTCGCTTCGGGCTCGATGTGGCGACCCGATCGGCCCCAACGGCCGGTACCTGGGACGATCTGTCGTGGAGCAACGTCGCCGACGGTCCCTGGATCGACGTGACGGTGCCCCTGCGCGATGCGGCGATCCCGGACCAAGCAAGGTGGGGCGCGACCTCGGCTGATATGGCGTCGATTCTCTATCAGGATCCGGTGCTGATTGCGATCCATGCCACGGAGATGCTGCGATGACGACGTTCAGCGATGCGCGCACGAAGCTCTCCACCTCGCGCCAACAACTCGAGACGACCCGGCAGACCATCAGCGCCGGGCGCGTTGCGCTGAAGCGCCTTGACGCCCGCATTGCCGAGCTCGCCCGCACGGCAGATCCGACGCTAGACGCAGAGCAGCGACGCCGCGAGATTGCCGTGGCACAACTGGCCGATGCACGCACGAAGCTGGCGAGCGCGATGGCTACGGTCGAATCTGCGCACGCTGCCATGGTGCTCGCCGCTGACCCGAGGCGCACCCTCGGCGAGCTCGACGATCACGTGCCGTTCGTGCTCCTGCCACTCCGCCTCGAGACTCGATTCGTCGGCGAGGAGCTGTGGATTCGCGCATACCCCGATGAGGTCGCGATCTCGTCGCATGAACCCGCGCTGACCGACGACGAGGTGGCACGCGGGAAGACGTACTGGACGACGGTGTGGGGTGCGGACGACGCGACCGTTCAGGCTGCGTGGGCGAAGGTGTATGCAGGTGGGCCCGTCGCTCGTGCCCTGTGGATCGTCCGCGCGCTCCGGCCGACCGGAACACCGCCGACAACGCCGATCTTTCCCGTCATTCACACGAAGCCCGACAGCTGGTCCGAGGCCCCGCGCGTCGACGTGATGCCGGACCAGCTCGTCTTCACGCTGCTCGTCAACGGCTCGGTCGCACACCAGGCGATCGGAGCACGGATTCCGAGCCCTCTGATCGTCGGTCCGGATCCGAGCGTCGCGATCACGCGCGGCACCGACGGCAGTCTGGTGCTCGATCCGTCGATTCAGTGGATCACCGACTTCGAAAGGGCCGTCGAGATCGGGATGGCGGTCAAGATCCCGCTCGGGACTGGCCCGCAATCGTTCGATCGGCTCGTCGTCGTCGGCGTCAAGCTCGCATCGTCGGCCTCGGACGGCGCGGCCGCGCTCCAGGCTCTCATCGAGGCGCATCGCTACGGCGATGGTGTCCAGATCGTTCCGCAGGGCATGCCGACGAACCACACCGAGGCTGCGAGCGCCGGCCCTTCCGGCGAGCCACCGGACCAGGCACTGGCTCGCGAGCTCGGCCCCGCGCTGTTCACGCCGACCACCGACCCGCTCACGCAGACCGATGGCGCGCGGCTCGCGAGCGCTCTGGGGATCGCCGACGCCGCTCTCGACCACGTGCTCGGCGCAGACCAGCGCGATGCGGCGGAAGCGGTTGCGATGAACCGCGCGCTGTGGCCCGCGACGCTCGGTTACTTCGCCGAGCAGCTTATGAAGCCGTCCATCGACGACCCTCTGCGCGAGCAGGCGCGCACGCTCGTGACGACGTTCGTCCGCGGCCGCGGCGGACTGGCTGCACTGATGGCGGGGAACCAGCCGTACGGCGTGCTCGCGACGACCGCATTCTCGCGCTGGCAGACGTTCGCCGGCGAAGATCCGCTGCTCTCGAAGATCGACGCGGCCCTCGCCGAGCTCGGCACGACCTGGACGTCGCCGGTCGGGCGAATCGCGCGCGCGGGCAGCGGTGCAGATCCAGACGCCGTTCTCATCGACGTGCTCGGACTCCAGGCATCCTCGGTGGTGTATCGGGCCCGCCGCCTCGTCGGCCCGGAGTACCTATGGAACCTCGCCTCGTTCCAGGGAACCGACCCGGCACCGCGTCACCAAGCGCATCAAGCAGCATCGAGCGCACTGCTCGCATCGCTCGGTCTCGCGTTCGCCGGAGGCAACCCGCGGATCCTCGAGCTCGAGCTGTTTGCTTCCCACTTCGGGTTGAACCGGCCGGCGATCACCGACGCGCCGCTGTCGGAAACGCGTGGGCTCGATCCGAACTACATCGAATGGTTGCGCGGGAACCTCGAAACGATCCGCAACGAGGCCTACGGAGCGCCTGCCCCGAACACGTTGCTCTACCTGCTGCTGCGACAGGCGATCCTGATCGGTGCATGGGATGCGAGCATGCGGCTGCTCGTCGCACATGGCCTCGCCGCCGAGAGTGCGCGCAGCGAGCTCGAGCTCGTCAACGTGCGCGATATGGGCGAGGCGACTCGGTGGGATCACCTCGATGCGAAGATCCCCGGCGTCTCCGGAACGCTGTCCGCCGGGGACTTCGCCCGGACGCCGCAGGCCGGTGATGCCTCCGAGGAGTATCGCGAACAGCTCGACGCGCTGGCGGTGCTGTCGCCATTGCCGACAGCTCGTCTCGAGCGCCTGTTCGCGGAGCACCTCGACCTGTGCAGCTATCGACTCGACGCGTGGCGATTGGGGCGCGTCACCCAGCGGCTCGAGGCGATGCGTTCGAAGCAGCGCGACGGCGTGTACCTGGGAATGTACGGCTGGCTCGAGAACGTTCAGCGCCGGAGCAAGGCCGAACCGACCGGGTTCATTCACGCGCCCTCGCTGGCTCACGCCACGACCGCCGCGATCTTGCGCAGCGGCTACGACACGCACTCGGATCCGGACAGCCGCGAACGGATGGCGATCGATCTGAGCTCTGCCCGGGTCCGGCGCTCCTTGCGCTATCTCGAAGGTGTGCGACAGGGTCAGACGCTCGCCGCGCTGCTCGGGTTCCGGTTCGAGCGCAGCCTCCACGACAGCAACCCGAGCCTCGCACTCGACCAGTACGTGCTCGCGCTGCGCCAAGCATTCCCGCTGGTCGCCAATCGCATCGTCCAGACCGGCGACCCGATCGATAACCTCGAAGCGACCAATGTCGTCGATGGCACTCGGCTGCTCCAGTCGCGCGCGTCGGGGTACCCGTACGGTGCCGCCGGTCTGCCAGATGCCGGCTCTCCGGCGGGCAAGGCGATCGCTGCGGCCGTCGACGTCCTCGCCGACGACATGGATGCGATCGCCGACGTGATGCTCGCCGAGAGCGTGTACCAGGCGGCGCAAGGCAAGCACGAGCGCGCGAACGCATTCGCGACCGCGCTGGTCACGGGAATCCCGCCGTCGGTGCCGGAGGTCACGGCGATCCCGCGCTCCGGTACGAGCGTCACGCACCGTATCTGCCTCGTGCTGAACACCGCGGACTCGACCACCAGCCCGTGGTCGGCGTCGACCCCACGCGCCCGCTTCGAGCCGCAGCTCGATCGCTGGCTCGGACGGGTACTCGGCAAACCTGCCCTGATCCGCATGCGCGTCGTCACCGCCGCCGGGCCGCAGGAGGTCGGATTCGACGAGCTCGCGATCCAACCGATCGATCTGGTCTGCACGTGCGCCGATGCGTCGCAGGCGCTGCCCACGGCCCTCGCGCGCAGGATCCAGGAGCGCGTGCGCGAGCGCGGCGGTCTGGCTGCCGATGCACCCGTCGAGCTCCAGTGGGATACGCGCGATCCGTCCTGGTCGCCCTCAGTACGAACGCTCTTCGAGGTGATGCCGCTCGTGGCATCGCTCGCCGTCGCGATCCAGGGGCGTGCGCTGGGCGCCGGCGATCTCGCAGCCGAAGGCGGGGCCAGCCACCACGACACAGGCGAGCTGACGACGCGGCTCGCAAGCGCGATCGCGGACCTCGGCGCAGCGATCGCGAGCGCGCCAGCGACGCGCGAATGGCTGCTCGGAACGCCGCTGGCAGATCGCGCTGCCGCATCGACGGCCGAGCTCGCCGCGCTGCATGCGCAGGCAGCATCGGAGCTCGCGCGTACCTCCGCGCTCACGGGTCAGTCGCAGCTCGACGCGCTCGTGTCGCTGGCGAAGCTCCTGTTCGGCCAGCAGTTCCCTGCGCTTCCGAGGTTCGCGCCGGTCAACGCGGCGGAGCTGCAGACCGCGAACGGCGCTCCGTCGCTGCTGGCGGGTGCCGCGCCATTCGCCGTCGAGGAATGGCTCGCAGGCGTGGGGCGCGTCCGGCCGCGCGCGGCGGCCTACGAGAACGTTTTGATGCACGCCGACCTGCTCGGAACTGCTATCGAGCGTGCCACGGTCGCGCAGGTGCCGTTCGATCCGGCCGCGCGCTGGCTCGGGCTCGACATGGCGTCCTCCTCGCCGCGCAACGGGCGTGCACTGTCGCTCGTCTTGCACGAGGTCGGCGCATTCGACCCGCACGCACCGCAACTCGGTGTCGTGATCGACGAGCTGGTCGAGACGATCCCGAACGCGGCGGAGACGACAGGCATCGCCCTTCACCACGACCGGCCGACGAGCGAGCCACCGCAGGCCCTTCTCGTCGTCGTTCCGTCGGCGCTGCGCGGCGGCTGGCAATGGGCAGACCTCCTCTCGGCTGTCTCTGACACGCTCGATCTCGCGAAGACGCGCGCGGTCGAGCCGGCGATGCTCGCGACCACCGGGTACGCGCAGTTCCTGCCGGCTGTCGTCGGTCCCGTCGCCGACAATCCGGTGACGATAACGCTCCCTCTCCAGAGGCTTGTATGAGCCTGCGCATCCCGATCAGCATCGCCGTTCCGACCGGCGCACGAGCGCCGTCGATCGTCACGTGGGGTCGAATCGAAGGCAACCCGCGCAGCACCGACTTCGAGCGTTCGCTGCGTGTCGAGGTCAGGGACGCGCTGTGGATGCTCGGCCGGCAGTGGCAGGTCGGCGAGTTCACGGCCGTCGACGGCGGCTCGCCAACGCTCGTTCGCGTCACGAGCGAGGTCGAGCCGATCACGTCGTTCACCGACGCCGTCGGCGCCAGCACAACCTCCGAGCTCGACGTTCCACTCGAGATTCGTGTCGAGCGCGAGCCGCTGCCCGACGATGTGCGCGTCGCTATGCAGATCGGCGTTCACTGGATGCGCTTGCTGCGCCTCCATGTCGGCGACGACCGCTACCGGCCCCTGTTCGTCGCCGCCTATCCGCTCGCCGCGCCGGTCTCGAACGACCTGCGCACGGCTCAATGGTCTGCGGCCACACGCGCGCGCGCCGTCGATGGCAAGAAACTCGTCGAGGACCTGCGCGCGGGGCTCCTCGCCGCGTCCGTGACGGCGAACGGCGCGAGTGTCGCCTCCCCCGATCAGCCGCTCGTCACGCTCGCGCAGCACGATCTGCTCTCCTGGTTCGCTCGGAGCTTCGCGCAGCCCGGCCCCGAGAAGACCTGGGTGGCCGAGCAGCTCGAGTACCAGTTCGGCCTCGCGACACACGCCGCCAGCGGCAGCTCCACCACGCTGCGAGCGACCGAGTACCGCGGCGGCCATCTCGACTGGTGCGACTTCGACGTCGCCTCGCGTACGGCAAGCACGAGCCCCGCTCCAGCAAACAGCACGACCACCGAGTTGCTCGCGACCCCGGTCACGTTCTCGGGAATGCCGAGCTCGCGCTGGTGGGAGGTCGAGGATCAGCGCCTCGACTTCGGGGCCGTCGATGCGCACCCCACCGAGCTCTCGAAGCTCCTGTTGATGGAGTTCGGCCTTATTTACGGCAACGAGTGGAGTATCGTCCCACTCTCGGTTCCGGTCGGCAGTCTGTCTCGCGTCACGTCGCTGGTGGTCAGTGACTCGTTCGGCCAGCAGACCGCCGTGCCGTCGCTGCACGTCGATGGTTCGCCCTGGAACATATTCACCCTCTCGGGCCCCGCGGGCGCGACCGCCGGTCTCTTCATCCCCCCTGTGCTAGCCACCACGGCGGAAGGCCCAGCAATAGAACGCGTCGATCTCGTCCGTGACGAGATGGCCAACATGGTGTGGGCCATCGAGGTCATCGTGCCCGACCAGATCGGTGGTGGAATCAGCGGCCGCGAGAACGAGCCGAGCCCAGCCCCGGCCCCGACGGGCTCCTTGCCGCACTACGAGCTGATGAACACGGTCCCGCGCTCGTGGATCCCATTCGTGCCGACCCACGTCACGGGTTCGAACCGCGAGATCCAGCTCCAGCGCGGCGCGATGATCGGCCCTGCCGGCACCCGCGTCGCGCCGCGTGGCGCGATCCTCGTACCCGCGCCCGCGACACCCTACTGTATCCACGAGGAGGAGATCCCGCGCAGCGGCGTCCGCATCACGCGCCAGTGGCAACGCGCGCGTCGCAGCGACGGCCGCACATTCGTCTGGATCGGCCGCCGTCGAACCGTCGGTCGCGGCGAAGGCTCGAGCGGCCTCGCCTTCGACCAGGTGCGGCCCCGCTAGAACGCATGGCAAAACTTTGCCACGACCCGACCCATCGGTCCTGACCACCCCATACATCTCCGGACAAGGGGAACCCGTAACCCGTCGAGACGCCTGCAAGGCCACGCGACTCTTGGTCATTCGTGATCGTCTCGGCGAGGTTCGAGTCCCCCCGCTCGCACGAACGATCGAGACCGGTTCTCCGACGACGTTTTCGATCGGTAAGCGCGCGCAGTGACGGCGGGGGGAATGGCGCCCCCGCTCGTCCACCGAACTCACGATGATCGCAGCCCTTCGTGCAAGCTCGGGCACGCAGTTTTGCCACGGCACCCTTCGCGCGACGCACCCGCAGAAAGTGTCACCGCTGGTGTCACAGTTTCAGGGCAAGCATCGTTGCCGCGCCGTGGTCGTGCTTTCGATTGGCAAGGCAGACGCACCACCGTTCGTTAGGCTTGAGTACGTGGCGAGGATTCCCCAATGACGCTCCACGACGTTGTCGAACGCCTCGATGAGCTCGACGACGAAGACATCATCTACGTTCGACGCCCGTGGAAGTCGGACGCGGACTGCACCGTAGCTCGCTATGACCGTGCGACCGGCAAGTCCTCGCTTGACGGCATGGACTATTTTCTCGAGGCGAGCACAGCGCGCGAGGCGCTTGCGGTGTTCGAGGGACGCGCGACCACTCTGGAAGAGCGGCATCGTCTGCTCATCTACTACGGTAAGTCCTCGCCGCAGCCCGTCCAGACGCGCGCGCGTGCGCGTGCTGCGCTC
>CAYUNM010000011.1:79571-170636 GCA_964446175.1 uncultured Kofleriaceae bacterium | reverse complement strand
GCCGGCGGCTCGCCACTGGCGGCGGCGCTCTCGGCCTCGTCGGCGTCGTCGCCGTCCTCGTCGTCGTCGCCGCGCTCGTCCTCGTCGGGCTCGTCGGCGTCTTCACCGAGGCCGCGCATGCGCTCGTCGCCCCAGTTCGGCATGACGTGCCCGCAGACCTTGCACGTGCCCTCCGGCCCGATCAGGCCGTTGCAGGCGCCGTTCGGGCACAGCACGCGCTGATCCCAGTCGTCGACGCTCATCTGCCTCCGAGCGCCGCGAACAGATCGGCGGCGGTGTAGAACGTCAGCTCGACCTCGCCGAGCTTGATCGCGGCGTGCGACGGGATCGGCACCTCGCGGCGCGGCTCGAGGCGCGCGTTGCGCAGCCAGCTGCCGTTCTTGCTGCCGGCGTCCGCGATGATCCAGCCGTTGCCTTCGCGCCGGATGTAGGCGTGGAGGCGCGAGACGCTGGTGTCGTTGACGACGACGTCGTTGTTCAGCGTGCGGCCGATGGTGATCTTGTCCTGGAACGACGCGCCGGCCTTCTTGGCCAGCGGATAGACCTCGAGATCGACCTCGGACGGGAGCTCCTTACCGTAGGGCAGGGTCCCGTCGCCGTCGTCGGGGAAGTCTTCCTCGATCGTCAGCGTCTGCGAGCCGGTCAGCGCCGGATCGAGCGCGCGGTAGCGGACGAGCGCCGCCGGGGCTGCCGAGGCCAGGAACTCGTCCCGGCCAAGCTGAAGCAGCTTGCGGTAGTGCGCGGCGGCGTCCACTCCCCTTGGTCTACAACAGTCTTGGTTTGACACCCAGCGGAGTCGCAGGGTAAACGTCCCCCGCCATGTACGATACGTCGGATATCCGCAAGGGCCTCAAGGTCTTGATGGACGGCAACCCGTTCACCGTGATCGAGTTCCAGTTCGTCAAGCCGGGCAAGGGAGCGGCGTTTACCCGCACCAAGTTCAAGAACTTGCTGACGGGAGCCGTGATCGAGCGGAACATCCGGTCGGGCGAGAAGCTCGAGCCCGCGAACGTCGAGACCCGTGACATGCAGTTCCTCTACAAAGAGGGCGATGACATGGTCTTCATGGACCAGACGAACTACGAGCAGGTCACCGTCAGCAAGGACCTGATCGGCGAGGCGCACGACCTCATGAAGGACAACATGGCGTGCGTGCTGACGTTCTTCAACGAGCGTCCCGTCGACGTCCAGCTGCCGACCTTCGTCACGCTCGAGGTCACGGCGAGCGAGCCCGGCGTTGCCGGCAACACCGCCGCGGGCAACGTCACGAAGGCCGCGACGGTCGAGACCGGCGCCACCATCCAGGTGCCGCTGTTCATCCGCGTCGGCGACCTGGTCAAGATCGACACGCGCACGCACGAGTACAACGAGCGCATCTCGAAGTAATGCGCACGCGCGGCCGTGTCCTCGCCCTCGATGGCGACACGGCGGTCGTCCGCGCGGAGCTCTTCGACGTCCGCGTCACCAACGCGGCGCGCAGCTGGCGCCCCGGTGATCACGTCGAGCTGGAGAGCCAGCAGGTGCTCCGCGCCCACGGCGACACGCCGACCCCGGGCGCCGAGGTGCTGCGCATGCCGCGCCGCCGCCTCGACCTGTTGCGCGCGCGCAGCCAGGCCCTCGCGAAGGTCCGCGAGGTGTTCGCGCAGCGCGGCTTCCTCGAGGTCGAGACGCCGCTGCTCGTGCCCGCACCTGGCCTCGAGATCCACCTCGAAGCCGTGCCTGCGGGCAGCGGCTACCTGATCACGTCGCCCGAGTACCAGATGAAGCGGCTGCTCGCGGCCGGCTTCGAGCGGATCTACCAGGTGTGCAAGTGCTTCCGCGCGAACGAGCGCGGTGCGCACCACGCGAGCGAGTTCACGATGATCGAGTGGTACCGAGCGTTCGACGCGCTCGACGCGATCATCGACGACACCGAGCAGCTCGTCGCCGAGGTCTGCCACGCGCTGTCGGGCAAGCCCGAGGCGCGCGTCAACGGCCGCACGATCGACGTCACGCCGCCGTGGCAACGCATCACCGTGCGCGACGCGATGGCCGAGCACGCGGGCATCGACGTCGACGGCACCGAATCGGCGGCCGAGCTGATCGGCAAGCTGCGCGCCTGGGGCATCGAGTGCGCGCCCGACGCCGCCTGGGACGACGCGTTCTTCGCCGCGTACCTCGCGCGCGTCGAGCCGGCGATCGCCGCGCTCCCGCACGCCGTGATCCTCCACGACTGGCCGCTGCCGCTCGCCGCGCTCGCGCGCACCAAGCCGGGCGACCCGAAGACCGCGCTGCGCTTCGAGGCGTACGTCGGCGGCATCGAGCTGGCGAACGCGTTCGACGAGCTCACCGACGCCGCCGAGCAGCGCACGCGCTTCCTCGGCGATCAGGAGGCGCGGCGCACGCGGGGCAAGCCGGTCTACCCGCTCGACGAGAAGCTGCTCGCCGCGCTCGCCGAAGGTCTGCCGCCATCAGCCGGCATCGCGCTCGGGTTCGATCGCCTCGTGATGCTCGCCACAGGCGCCGAGCGCATCGACGACGTGCTGACGTTCTCCGCCGACGAGCTGTAGCTGTCGTCGCGCGCCGCGAGCCGCGGTATCCTCGGGACGTGCGCGCCCTCGTGCTTGCCGTGCTCGCGGCGTGCTCGTCGCCGAATGCCGGGGACGTCGGCCCTGACACGGGCACGTGCGCGGCTGGACTGATGTCCATCCCGGTCAATCACGTCGCCGAGGCTGGCAGTTTTCACTGCTTCGCGCTCGGGAAGTACTGCTCCATCGAGTGCAGCAGCGATGCGGAGTGTCACGATGCCTTCGGCAGCGCATTCTGGTGCACGGCAAACTGCCAGGGCCCGGGTTTCTGCGAGAACCCGAGCAAGCCACCGTACCCGTAGCAGAGCCCCCGACAGGATGTGACTCCCGCCGGGGGCTTGCAGGTCGCGGAGGCGAGCGACCTCAGGTCTTCGTGTGGCCGTTCGTCGGCGTCAGCGGCGCGCTGTGGATGATGGCGGGCGCCTCCTTGTTCGTCGCCATCTTCGCGAGCAGCACGTCGGCGAGGTTCGAGCGGCCCTCGCCGAGCACGACGTCGGGCACGAGCTTGAGGCCCGCGCTGCCGACGATCGAGGCGAGCTGGACCGCCGTGTACGACTGCTCGCCCAGCGCGTCGATGCCGGCCTTGTACGTCGAGGCGGCGGCCTCACCGCGGGCTCGCTCGGCGTGGGCGTTCGCGTCGCCGCGGACGCGCGTGGCCTCGGCGTCGGCATCCGCTTGCAGGCGGAGCGCATCGGCGGTGGCGGCCGCGTTCACGCGCTGCACCTCGGCGTCGGCCTGGGCACGCACCTTGGCGGCTTCGGCTTCACCCTTGGCGGCAGCGACGCGCGCCTCGGCGACCATCTCCTGGATGCGGACCTGCTGCTCGCTGCGCACGACCTCGGCTTGCATGTTCGCGGCCGCGGTCTCGCGCTCGAGCTGCTGGCGTCGCATCTGCGCCTCGCGCTGCGCGTCGTAGGTGCGCTGCAGCTCGTCGGCGATCTTCTTGTCGGTCTGCGTCTTCATGAGCTCCTCCGGCGGCGAGATGTCGCCGATGAGGCAGTCGATGCAGTCGACGTCGTAGGCCGCGACCGCGGCACGGATGTGGAGGTAGGCCTCGCGCTGGCGAGCGCTGCGCGCGCTCAGGAACTCGAGGACCGTGACCTCCTGCGCCGAGTTGCGGAAGTAGTTGCCGACGGTGGGCTGCAGCACGTGATCGACGAGGTTCTGCATCGAGCCGACGCGCGAGATCACCCGCGGGGCGTTCTTCATGCCGATGTGGATGATCGTCGCGACGTCGAGGTCGAAGCTGAAGCCGTCGCGCGAGCGGACCGTGATCGAATCGAGGCCCTGGTCGTAGTGATGCGACTCCGACCGCGAGGCCCAGTTCAGCACGATGTTCGTCGTCGGGACGAGCTCGATCTTCATCGCCCGCGTGTTGACGGGATGCTTGCCCGGCAGCAGCGGCTCGACCCACACGCCCTTGCGGCCGCGCTCGACGAGGTCGCCGTGCGAGAAGCCGTCACCCGAGACGTCGACGTGCTCGCCGCCGACGTAGCTGACCACCACGCCGACGTAGCCGATCGGAATCTCGGTGAGCTGGATGAGCTCGACGGAGACGAACCACGGGTTGAGGTTCCACGCGCCCGACAGGAGCACGTCTTCCTGCAGGCCGCGGCAACCGCCGGCCTCGATGAACGCTTGCGCGCGCTGGAAGCTGTCGTGGCCGCTGACCGACGGGCCGGCGAGGTCGCCGGTCGGGATCGGGCGTCCGTCGAGCGCGGTGATGATGCCCACGCGATCGGCGGGGACGCGGAACACGAACAGCTGCTCGGGCGAGAGGCCGAACTGCTGCGCGCGATTGGCCGTCACGATGTCAAAGAGCGCCGGGTTGATCCGGTACTTGCCGGCGGTCAGCATGCCGAGCTGCCGGCCCTTCTCGCCGCCCTCGTTGAGGAAGCGGACCGCGTCCTGGAAGTTGTCGCAGTCGATCTCGCGCGCGAGCACGCGCTCGGTCGGGATCGGCGCGCCGTCCTTGGCGACGACGAGCGCGATCTGACCCGGCGCCACCTCGACGAGCGGGACCTTGTGGACCTTGTACTTCCAGCTCCACAGCGGGAAGTGCCAGCCGGGCGGGAGCATCTGCGCCTGGTACCCGGCCTCGCCGTCGATCGCGATGATGCGACCGGCGGGCAGGGCGCGCCCGTAGCGCTTGATCACGAGCCCGGACTCTTGCTCGCTGATCACGACGACACCGAACGCGAGGCTGAACAGCATCAACGCGGCGGTGCCGATCGCGATCCACGCGAACAGCGGCAAATGCAGAATGGTCATCATGGCGAGGCCTCCTTGGCGGGTTCGCCCAGGGGAAAGAGCATCGGTCGGGCCACGCCAAGTACCTGGGTTTGCTAGGGGCTATCCCATCGCGGCCGTAATCGATTACGGAACTCGGTGGTAGACTACGGGGATGCCGATCGCCGTCCTCGGAGCGCCGACCGCCGCGCATCGCAAGGCGCTCGAGCCGCTGGGGCTCGCGTCGCCCGAACGCGCGGAGCTGCGCGTGTTCATCGGCCGCCGTCCGCCGGCGCGCGCGCCGAGGGCGCCGTGGCTGTGGGTGTCGCCGCGCGAGGTCGATCCGCAGCTCGCGGCCGAGGCCGTGCTCGCGGGCGCGTACGACGCGATCGCCGCCGACTCGCAGCTCGCCGACACCGTGCGGCGCCGCCTCGCCGAGCTGCGCGTGCAGGTCGTGCCCGGCACGCCGCCCGAGGGCTACATCGCCCGCAGCGATGCGGCGCGCCGCGTCCTCGTCGATCTCGATCGCGCCGCGCACACGTCGTTCGCCGTGCTGCTCACCGGCGAGACCGGCACCGGCAAGGATCTCGCCGCGCGCTACCTGCACGCGGGGAGCGGCCGCCAGGGCGAGCTCGTCCCGATCAACTGCGCCGCGATCCCGAACGAGCTGATCGAGGGTGAGCTGTTCGGCTACGTGCGCGGCGCGTTCTCCGGCGCCGTCGCCGACTACGACGGCCTGATCCGCGCCGCGGTCGGTGGCACCGTGTTCCTCGACGAGGTCGACGACACGCCGAAGACGCTGCAGATCAAGCTGCTGCGCGTGCTCGAGGATCGCGTCGTGTCGCGGCTCGGCGAGAACGCCTGGCGGCGCGTCGATTTCCGCATCATCGCGGCGACGAACCGCGACCTCGTCGAGCTCGTGCGCAAGGGCGAGTTCGGCGGCGACCTCTACCAGCGCCTCGCGATCGTGCGCATCGAGCTGCCGCCGTTGCGCGACCGCGCCGCCGACGTCCCCGAGCTCTGCGCGCACCTGATCGCGCGCTTCTACCGCGACGAGCCCGACGCGCGCCACCGCGTCACCCGCATCTCGCCGCCCGCGATGGCCGCGCTGCTTCGCTATCCGTGGCCCGGCAACGTCCGCGAGCTGCGCAACGTGCTGTTCCACGCGCTCGTGCGCAAGCTCGGCGGCGACGAGCTGCTGCTCTCCGATCTGCCCGAGCACGTCGTGCGCGGCCGGCCCGACGAGGAGCCCGCGACGAGCACGCTCGTCGACCGCGCGCTGCTCGGCCGCTTGATCGACGACGGCCACATGAACCTGCGCGCGATCCGCGACGCGCTCGAGCGGACGTCCCTCGAGCTCGCGCTCGCGAAGGCCGGCGGCAGCCCGGCTCGCGCGGCCCGCCTGCTGGGCGAGGTCGGCCGCGGCGCCTCCAGTGACCCGGCCGGCACGGTGCGCGCGATGATGAAGCGCTTCGGCCTCGCGTGAGGCCTACGGCATCTCCATCAGCGCCCAGTACTTGTTGATCGTCGCCATCACCTCGGCGAACTGCTGGAACGTGACCGGCTTGAGGAGATAGCCGGCGACGTTGAGCTTGTAGGCTTCGAGGCGGTCGCGGTCCGCGTTGCTGGTCGTGAGGGCGACGACCGTGACGTGCTGCAGCTCGGGGTCCGCGCGCAGCTCGCGCAGGAACTCGATGCCGTTCATCTTCGGCATGTTGATGTCGAGCAGCACGATGCGGCGTTTCGGTGGGATCGCGTCCTTGCGGAGCATCTCGAGTGCTTCGAGGCCGTTCGTGGCGACGAAGATCGGGTTCGAGATGTTGGCCCGCGCGAAGGCCCGCTTGACGGTCATGACGTCGACCTCGTCGTCGTCGACCAGGAGAATGTTGATGACGCGCTCATCCATGTTGTGTCACCTCGGCGGGCCAGGAGAACCAGAACGTCGCGCCGGCGCCCACCGCCGACTCGATCCATGCCTTGCCGCCGCGCACTTCGACGATCTTGCGCACGACAGCTAAACCGATACCTGTGCTCTCGACCTTGTCGCGAGCCTCGAGCGTCTGGAACAGCCCCCAGATCCGGTCGTGGAACTCGGGGGCGATGCCGACGCCGTTGTCCTTGACGTAGAACGCCCAGAGCTCGCCCGCGCGCTTGCCGCCGACCTCGATCAGCAGGTCGTCGCGATCGCGGTTGTACTTGATCGCGTTCGCGATCAGGTTGAGCAGCACCTGCTGGAGCGGGACGCGCGCGGTGCGCAGCGTGGGCAGGGGAGAGTGAACGGCGATGTGTACGCTCGCGGGCGGGGCGAGCAGCTCCCAGACGTCGTGCGCGAGCTGCGCGATGTCGACGTCGCTGGCGTTGCCCTGATCGCGGTCGGCGCGGCTGTACGCGAGGATGCCCTCGATCAGGCCCTCGAGCCGGGTGACGCGGCCGCGCAGCAGGCGCATGTGGTAGTGCGCCTGATCGTCCATCTTGTCGCCGAGGTCGTCCTCGATCCACTGGCTGAGGTTCGCGATGCCGCGCAGCGGTGCCTTGAGGTCGTGCGACGCGACGTAGGCGAACTGATCGAGGTCGCGGTTCGTGCGCTCGAGCTTGTCGATCAGCTGGCTCGCCTCGTCGAACAGCCGGGCGTTGTCGATCGCGATCGCAGCCTGCGACGCGACGTTCTCGAGGAGGCGCTCCGTGGTGGCGGTGAACGCGTGTGCGCGCTCGTGACCGAACAGCATCGCGCCGACGCTCGTGTTGCCGCGCCCGACGACGGGCACGACGAGCACGGACTTCAGCGGCAGATCGATCGTGTACTGGGTCTCGCGGCGGATGTCGTCGCAGCGGTGGCCCTCGTGATCCTCGAGCGCGGCCGCGAGCATCGGGTGGTCGCCGAAGCTCGCGAAGAGGTCGTCGCCGGCGTGCGCGTGCACGAGACGGCCCTGGCGGCGATAGAAGAACGCGCCGGCCTGCGCGCCCGCGAGGCGCGTGGTGACGTTCGCGATCTTGTGGACGAGCGGGACGAGATCGTGCTCGGCGGAGAGGTGCTTGCCGATCTCGACCATCAGCTCGAGCCGCTCGGCTTGCGCGCGCAGCTCGCGCTCGGCCGCTTCGCGTGCGAGCTCGGAGCGCTTGCGGTCGACGCCGACCGCGATCGCATCGGCGACGGCGTTGAGCGTGCCGAGCGTCTCGCGCGCGAGCTTGTGCCGCGCGAACAGGCCGAGCACGCCGAACACGCGCTCGCCGATCTTCAGCGGGTAGCCCGCGAAGCCGACCATGCCGTTGCGGCGCGCCCACGTGCGGTCGGTCGTCTCGGGATCGCCGGCGATGTCGTTCGTCAGGTACGGCACGCCGGTGTGCGCGACGCGGCCGATCTTGGACACACCGACCGGCACGCGCGCGTGGGGGCCGTCGAGGTGGGTGTAGAGACCACTGCTCGCTTCGAGCAGGAGCTCGTGACGGCCCTCGTCGAGCAGCCACACGCGCGCGAAGGCGCCGTCGAGGTTGCGCACGATCGCCTCGGTGCAGCGCTCGAGCATCGGCTGCAGGTCGCGCTCCCGCGTGAGTGCCATCCCGATCTCGCCGACGAGGAGGGCCTGCCGCGCCTGCCGTGCCTCGATGGTGTCGGGCTCGACCTCGCGCATCATGATCACGAGGCCGCGGTCGAGCGGCTTGATCTTCGCCTGCATCCAGCCGGCGCCGGGCAGGGCGCTCTCGCTCGTGATCTCGCGCCGGGTCTCCATGGCGTCGCGGAACATGCCGCCGAACGCGGTCGCGTCCATCACGGGGCAGCGGTCCCACAGGGTCTCGCCGTTGTCGCCGATGATGCGAACGGCCGCGGTGTTGGCGTAGGTCACCCGCCACGCCTCGTCGACCACGATCACCGCGTGCGGCAACTGCGCGAGAAGCGTTCGCGAATCGGCGAGCTCCAGGTCGGCCGTGGCGACCACAGTTGGACGTTACTCGCATCCGCGAGGGCGTCAATTGTGCCCTCCCGCCACACCGTGCGCGGGTGCTCGGTCCGCTCAGGCGCGCGCTTCGAGCTCGCCGCGATCGCGGCGCTGCCGGCCGTTGCCGCCACCGCTCGTGCCGTTGGACGCCGCGCCGCGCCGCGCGCGATCGAGCAGCGGCTTGACGTGCTGGCCCGTGTAGCTGCGCGCGACCCGCGCGACCTCTTCCGGCGTCCCGGTCGCGATGATCTCGCCGCCGGCGGCGCCGCCCTCGGGGCCGAGGTCGATGATCCAGTCGGCGGTCTTGATCACGTCGAGGTTGTGCTCGATGACGAGGACCGTGTTGCCGGAGTCGACGAGTCGGTTGAGCACCTCGAGCAGCTTCTTGACGTCGCCGAAGTGGAGGCCGGTCGTCGGCTCGTCGAGCAGATAGAGAGTCCGGCCGGTCTGCACGCGGGCCAGCTCGCGGGCGAGCTTCACGCGCTGTGCCTCGCCACCCGACAGCGTGGTCGCGGGCTGGCCGAGCGAGACGTAGCCGAGCCCGACATCGACCATCGTCTGCATGATCCGGGACAGCTGCTTGTGGTGCCGGAACAGCTCGAGTGCCTCCTCGACGGGCGTGTCGAGGATCTGGGCGATGTTCTTGTCCTTGTAGGTCACGCGCAGCGTGGCGTCGTTGTAGCGGTGGCCCTTGCACACCTCGCACGTCACGAAGACGTTCGGCAGGAAGTGCATCTCGACCTCGCGGACGCCGGCGCCTTCGCACGCCTCGCAGCGACCGCCGCCTTGCTTCGCCGACACGTTGAACGAGAACCGGCCCGCCTGATAGCCGTACGTGCGCGCCTGCGGGACCTGCGCGAACAGCTCGCGGATCAGATCGAACGCCTTCGTGTACGTCGCGGGGTTGCTGCGCGGCGTGCGGCCGATCGGTTGCTGATCGATGACGATCGCCTTGTCGATCTGCTCGAGGCCCTTGAGCTCCTTGTACGGCCCCACGCGATCGAGCGAGTCGTGGAGCATGCGCGACAGCGCGGGCTGCAGCGTCGCGTTGATCAGCGACGACTTGCCGGCGCCGGAGACGCCGGTCACCGCGACCATCACGCCGAGCGGGATCTCCGCATGGACGTTCTTGAGGTTGTGCTCGCGCGCGCCGGTCAGCTCGATCCACCCGGTCGGCTTGCGGCGCTCGGCCGGGACCTCGATCTTCTCGCGCCCCGACAGGAAGCGCCCGGTGATCGAGCTCGCGACTTCCTTCACTTCCTCGGGCGTGCCTTCGGCGATCACCTTGCCGCCGTGACGTCCGGCGCCCGGACCGAAGTCGACGACCCAGTCCGCGGCCTCGATCGTCGCCTCGTCGTGCTCGACGACGAGCACGGTGTTGCCGAGGTCGCGCAGGCGATGCAGCGTGCGGATCAGGCGCTCGTTGTCGCGCTGGTGCAGGCCGATCGACGGCTCGTCGAGCACGTACAGCACGCCCGAGAGCTCGCTGCCCAGCTGCGACGCGAGCCGGATGCGCTGCGCCTCGCCGCCGGAGAGCGTGCCCGCCGCGCGGTGGAGCGTGAGGTAGTCGAGACCGACGTCGAGCAGGAACGTGAGCCGGTTGCGGATCTCCTTGAGCACCTCGCCCGCGATCTGCGCACGGCTGCCGGTGAGCTTCATCGACGAGTGCCAGTCGTACGCCTGGCGCACCGTCATGCCGGTGACCTCGACGATCGACTTGTCGTTGACGAACACCGCGCGCGACTCGGGACGCAGGCGCGTGCCGTTGCACACCGCGCACGGGATCGCGCGGAAGAACTGCTCGTAGTGCGCCTTCGTGCGGTCGCTCGACGACTCGCGGTGGCGCCGCTCGAGCTGCGACAGGATGCCCTCGAAGCGCATCGCCCACTCGCCGGTCGAGTGGCGGCCTTCCCACTGCACGTTGACGCGCTTGTCTCCCGTGCCGTGCAGCAGGACCTCGCGCTGCTTCTCGCCGAGCTTGTTCCACGGCTTGTCGAGATCGATCTTGAACGCGCGCGCCAGCGAGTTGACGATGTTCGCCGTCCAGCCCGAGTCCTTCGCGATCGCATCGCCCCACACGGCGACGGCGCCGTCGCGGATCGACTTCGTCACATCGGGTACGACGAGATCGGGATCGGCGGCGAGCCGCTCGCCGAGGCCGTTGCACTCGACGCACATGCCGAGCGGCGAGTTGAACGAGAAGCTCTGCGGCGACAGCTCCGGGAAGCCGATGCCGCACTTCGGGCACGCGTTCGCTTCGCTGTAGGTGCGCGGGATCTTCTCGCCCGCGACCTCGACCATCAGCTTGCCCTTGCCCTCGCGCAGCGCGGTCTCGACGGAGTCGGTGAGCCGGCCCTTGTCGCCCTTGTTGATCGTCAGGCGATCGATCACGAGCTCGATCGAGTGCTTCTTCTGCTTCTCGAGCGCGTCGACATCGTCGAGCCGCACGATCATGCCGTCGATGCGCACGCGCACGAAGCCGGCCTTGCGCAGCTCCGCGAACAGCTCGCGGAACTCGCCCTTGCGGTTCTCCGCCTTCGGCGAGAGCAGCGTGATCTGCGTCTTCTCCGGGAGCTCGGCGAGCTCGTCGACGACCTCGCCCGCGGTGCGCGCCCCCACCGGACCGCCGCAGTTGTAGCAGCGCTGCTCGCCGGCACGCGCGTACAGCACGCGCAGGTAGTCGTAGATCTCGGTGATCGTGCCGACGGTCGAGCGCGGGTTGCTCGACGCGCTCTTCTGCTGGATCGCGATCGTGGGCGACAGGCCGCGGATGCGCTCGTACTTCGGCTTCTCCATCTGGCCGAGGAACTGCCGCGCGTAGGCGCTGAGCGACTCGACGTAGCGGCGCTGGCCCTCGGCGTACAGCGTGTCGAACGCGAGCGACGACTTGCCCGACCCCGACGGCCCGGTGATCACGACCAGCCGGTGCTTCGGCAGCTCGAGCCGATCGACCTGCAGGTTGTGCTCGCGGGCGCCCTCGACGACGATCGAATCTGGCTCGCGCTTCGGATCGTTGCGGCCAGGTCCAAGCGAGCTACGAGCCATAGGCTCGACACCCTACGGACCATCTGTTCAGGTGTCAAGCTGCCCGGCTTACCGGGTGAGCCGCTCGCGCAGCGCGCGCAGGTCGTCCCAGCCGACGTCGGAGACGAGCGCATACCCGAAGCCGTCGCGCGTCGAGGTCGTGACGTGAAAGCCGCGGACCGTCTGCTCGCCGGTGGGCGCGCCGCCCTCGAAGACGAACAGCGAGATCACGTGCAGCCGCCGCGTGTACACGACCTCCGCTGCCTTGTGGCCGCGGAACACGGCGACGTCGCCGCCGCGCAGCGGGAACTCCTCGTCGCCGAGGAACGGCAGCGTCGGCGTGAACTCGAGCTTGCCCGCGAACCAGGGTTTTAGCTGGTGCATGTCGCTCGCCTCGACGCCGAGCCCGTGGCCGACGAGCACGCGCAGGTGATCGCTCGCCGCCTCGCTCGCGATGGCGTCGTCGCCGGGTGGAGCAGGGCGCAGCACGAGCAGCAGGAGGGCGCCTCGCCGAGGCGAAGCACGTGCTCGATGGCCTCGGCCTGCCGCGGCGCGTGCTTCCCGGCGAGCACGACGCGGCGCTCGACCGCGGCGCCGCGTTCGGCAAGGCGTTCGGCGACTCGCGCTGGGCGTTCGCGCACAAGGGCGTGTCGTTCATCGGCCTCGACAACTCGCTCGGCGCGCTCGGCGATGATCAGCTGCGCTGGCTCGCGAACGAGGTCGCGCGCGTGCCCGCGAGTGCGCGGCTCGTCGTGTTCGCGCACCGGCCGCTGTTCCCGCTCGCGCGCGAGTGGGACTGGTTCACGGCGGATGGCGACAAGGCGCTCGCGATCCTCGACCAGCATCCGCAGACGACCGTGTTCTACGGCCACATCCACCAGGCGCACATCGCGCGCACGAACCAGACGCTGCACGTCTCGGCGCGCGCGCTCGCGTTTCCGCTGCCCGCGCCGATGAGCGTGCCGGAGAAGAAGCCGCTGCCGTGGGATGCGAGCGCGGTCGATCACGGGCTCGGATATCGCGCGGTCGCGATCGAGCATGGCGCGCCGGTGTGGGTCGATCGTGCGCTCGTGGTGTAGCGCGCTGCTCGTGGTCGCCGCGGCGTGTGGCTCGGCGCCTCCGCCTCCGTCCGCGTCTCCGGCTACGAGCGCGCCGATCCCGCGACCGCAGGCGCCGGCGTGCCGCGCGATCGTGCCGCGCTGCGACTCGGCGACCGACGGTCAGGAAATCCTGCAGGCGCGCTGCACGAGCTGTCACGCGGCGCCGATGCGCGGTGTTGTCGAGATGGTGTCCACATGTCGGATGCCACCGTTCGGGATGTCTGACGACGAACGCGCGCGCCTCGTCGATTGGGCCGCGTGCAATGAGATACGATAGTCGCCTTGATCATCGCAGGCGAGGTGCTCGGCGGCCGCTTCGAGGTCCGGCGTCGGCTCGGCTCCGGCGGCATGGGCGACGTGTTCGAAGCGTTCGACCGCGACCGCGCCGAGGTCGTCGCGATCAAGACGCTGACGCGCGCCGATGCCGACACGTTCGCGCGGTTCAAGCGCGAGTTCCGCGCGCTGCAGTCGATGGTACATCCGAACCTCGTGTCGATCGGCGAGCTCGTGTGCGCCGAGGACCTGTGGTTCTTCTCGATGGAGCTCGTCGATGGCGTGCACTTCCAGGAGCACGTGCGCGGCGATCTCGGCGGGCTGCGCTCGGCGCTCCGCCAGCTCGTCGTCGGCGTGCACGCGCTGCACGAGGGTGGGCTCGTCCACCGCGACATCAAGCCGTCGAACGTGATGATCACGCGCGACGGGCGGCTCGTGATCCTCGACTTCGGGCTCGTGACGCACGTCGATCCGAAGCGCCAGTCGTACGCGCAGGGGCCGGTCGGGACGGTCGAGTACATGGCGCCCGAGCAGGCGACGGGGCGGCAGGTCGGCGAGGCGGCGGACTGGTACTCGGTCGGCGTGATGCTGTACGAGGCGCTGACCGGCGCGATGCCGCATCAGGGTCACGCGCTGCAGATCCTCGTCGAGAAGCAGCAGGTCGAGCCGAAGCCGCCGCACGAGGTGAAGCCGGATGTGCCGCGCGATCTGTCGGAGCTGTGCTGCCAGCTGCTGGCGATCGAGCCGGCGTCGCGGCCGACCGCGACTGCCATCGCGCGCAAGCTCGCGATCGATCTCGGGGCCACCGCGCGCACGTCGACGCCGATCGTCACGCCGGTGTTCGTCGGGCGCGAGCGAGAGCTCGAGGCGCTCGCGGCATCGGCGGAGGTCGCCCGCACGCAGCCGCGCGTGCACCTCGTCGTCGGCGAGTCGGGCATCGGCAAGTCGGAGCTCGTCGCGCGCTTCGTCCGCGACCTGACGACGCGGGATCCGTCGACGCTCGTGTTTGCCGGGCGTTGTTACGAGCGCGAGACCGTGCCGTACAAGGCGTTCGACGGCATCGCCGATGGCCTCGCGCATGACCTCGCGCGCCGCCCCGACGGCGACGTCAAGCCGCTGTTGCCCGCGCGCCCCACGCTGCTCGTGCGCCTGTTCCCCGCGTTCCAGCGGATCGAGGCGATCGCGGCCGCGGGCGATCGCGCCGAGGAGCCGGGCGAGCCGCACGAGCAGCGGCGTCGCATGTTCGTCGCGTTCCGCGAGCTGATCGCGGGGCTCGCGCGCACGCAGCGCGTCGTGCTGACGATCGACGACCTGCAGTGGGCCGATGCCGACAGCTTCCTGCTGCTGCGCGAGCTGCTGCGCGGCATGCCGGCGCTGCCCGTCCTGGTCCTCGCGACGGTACGCGCGGCCGATGCGCCGCTCAACGTGCTGGCGGGGATCCCGGTCGAGCGTACGTTCCTCGGGCCGCTGAGCGAGACCGAGTGTCGCGCGCTCGCGGAGGGCATCGCGCCGGAGAAGGCGGCACAGCTCGATCTCGCCCGGGTGTCGCGCGAGGCGGGCGGGCACCCGATGTTCCTGCAGGAGATCGTGCGGCACCTCGCGCTGTCAGGCGATGGCGCGGCCGCCGATACGCTCGATCACGCGCTCGCCGCGCGCGTCGCGCTGCTCAAGCAAGAGGCGCAGTCGCTGCTCGAGGTCGTGTGCATCGCAGGTGCGCCGATTCCCGTCGATGTCGCGGCGCAGGCGTGCCGGCTCGACTCGACGGTGTCGCGCTCGGTGTCGTCGCTGCGCGTCGCGATGCTCGTCCGCGAGACGCAGCGCGGTCGCCGCCTCACGCTCGAGCCGTATCACGACCGCGTGCGCGAGTCGGTCGCGAACGGCATCGCGAAGGACCGCCGGCGCGAGCTTCATACGCGCATCGCGTACGCACTCGAGGCCGCGCCCGAGCCGCGCGATCCGCAGCTCCTGCTGCGCAACTTCATGCTCGCCGAGCTTCCGCAG
The DNA here is from genome assembly GCA_964446175.1 of uncultured Kofleriaceae bacterium. Lineage (GTDB taxonomy): Bacteria > Myxococcota_A > Polyangia > Haliangiales > Haliangiaceae > JABFXX01. The sequence goes on along the minus strand of CAYUNM010000011.1, from coordinate 155,507 downwards.
CGCGCCGCGCGCTACGCCGAAGATGCCGCGCAGCGCGCCGAGGCCGCGCACGCGTTCGACCAGGCGGCCGAGCTGTGGCGCACCGCGCTCGATCTGATCCCGCGCGATGCCGATGACCGGCGCCGCGTGCTGCTGCGCCTCGGCAAGGCGCTGATCCACGCGGGCCGCAGCGCGGATGCCGCCGCGTGCTTCCTGTCTGCCGCCGAAGGCGCCGACCGAGCGACGCGCCTCGACTGTCATCGCAACGCCGCCGAGCAGCTGGTGATCGCCGGTCACATCGCGCCGGGCATGGCGGCGCTCGAGTCGCTGCTCGCCGAGATCGGCGTCGCGTCGCCGAAGACGCCGCGCGGCTCGATCGCGTCGCTGCTGTGGACGCGCGCCCGCGTGCGCCTGCGAGGCCTCGGCTTCACCGAGCGCGACCGCAGCGAGATCGCCGACGCCGAGATGCTCGTCCTCGAGGTCCTCAAGGCGGCGGGCACGAGCCTCGCGATGATCGACTCGATTCGCGGCATGGACTTCACGACGCGCCACCTGCGGATGTCGCTGCGAACGGGTCATCGCGAGCACATCGCGCGTGCGCTGCTGCTCGAGTCGATGTTCTACGCGACCGGCTCGAACCCGAAACGCGCGCAGAAGCTGATCGAGCGCGCGCTCGAGATCGGCGCCGACCCGAAGGACCCATACATCGGCGGCATGATGCACGGCGCGCGCGGCGCGTCCGCGTACTTCGGCGGCGACCCCGCGCCGGCGACCGAGCACTTCGGGCGCTGCATCGCGATGCTCGCGGGCGCGCCGGGCAACAACTGGGAGCGCTCGACCTCGCGGCTGTTCGAGCTGTTCTCGATGCGCTTCGTCGGCGACTTCCTCGAGCTGCGCGCGCACTACGAGGAGTACCTCGACGACGCACAGGCCCGCGGCGACGTGTACCTCGAGTCGACGATGCGCCGCGCGTGCGTGTCGATGTTCCTCGCGGAGGACGACATCCCCGGCGCGATCCGCGAGCTCGAGCTGGCGACCTGGGGACCGCCCGGCGACCGCTACCACGTGCAGCACTTCCACGAGCTCGTCGCCTGGGGGGAGCTCGTGCTGTACACGGGCACGGTCGATCCGCGCGCGCAGCTCGACGAGCGCTTCGCGCGCCTGCACGCGTCGCTGTTGACGCGCGTCGCGACGATCCGCGTCGTCGACGAGTTCCTGCGCGGCCGGCTCGCGCTCGTCGGGCAGCGTCCGCTCGCCGAGGCGACGCGCGCCGCCAAGAAGCTGGCGGCCGAGAAGACGCCGATGCCGGCCGTGTGGGCGATCCTGCTCGAGGCGGGGCTCGATCCGTCGCCGGAGCGCTTCCTCGCGGCCGCCGAGGCCGCTTCGCGGGCCGGCCTGCGCGCGTTCGCGGCGGCTTCCCGCTGGCGGGCGGCCGAGCTCGGCGGCGATGCGGCCGCGCGCGCGGAGGCAGAGGCGACGCTCGTCGGGCTGGGCGTTCGCGATGTCGAACGGACGTGCGCGCTGCTCGCCGCGACGCGTACTCGACGCTAGACTTGCGGCGATGAACGAGAAGATCGCGGCCGTGCGGCGCGCGCTCGACGAGACCGAGGCCGAGTACTCGCAGATGCCGCTCGTCGTGCGTCTGATGGTGCGGCGCGGGTTCGTGAAGCGCACCGGGCGCGACTTTGCCGGGTGGCGTGCGCTGCTCGACTCGGCAGCGCGAGGCATGCCGTCGCCGCAGCTCGGGCTCGCGCTCGGCCAGCTCGCCGATCACTATCGCGGCGCTCCGGCGCGCGCTCGCCGCGGCATGGGCGCGACGCCCGCGCAGCTCGAGGTCGTCGAACAGCGTTCGCAGGCGCGCGCAGAAGCTGCCGAGGCGCTGCGCGCCGCGCTCGCGAGCTGATGCCAATTGCCCCACGCGTGCGGCGCGGATCGCATTGGTCATTAAGTTCCATTTGATGCCGTTGTGCGCCCGCGGACGCGATGCGATCACGCGGCGTGCGCCGTGCTGTTGCGCTGATGTTGCTGGCCGCGTCGGTCGTCCACGCCGATCCGTTGCCCGATCCGAACGATGACAAGCATCCTGTCGCGTCCGCCGCGATCGTCGGTGGGCTGTACGTCGGCTTCTCCTCGTGGGCGTACGCGGCGTGGTACGCGAAGCACAAGCCGCTCGGCTACTTCAAGTGGGGCGGCGATGGCTGGCTCGGCGACCGCACGTACGCCGGCGGTGCCGACAAGTTCGGCCACGCCTGGGCGACGATGAGCCTCGCGCGCGCCGGCACGCTCATCCTCAGCGACTACGGCGGCTACGACCACCGGATCTCGAGCTTCATCTCCGCGGGCCTCGCCGAGTCGCTGTTCTTCTTCGTCGAGGTCAAGGACGGCTTCTTCTACGAGTTCTCGTTCAGCGATCTCACCGGCGACACGTGCGGCGCGCTCGCCGCGCTCCTGCTCGACAACTTCCCGCGCCTCGACGAGATGTTCGACTACCGCGTCGAGTACTTCCCGTCGCACGAGTACCTCGACAACGTCAGCCACGGGAACGGCTACAGCCGCCTCAACATCGCCGAGGACTACAGCGGCGAGACCTACCTGCTCGCGTACCACCTCGGCTCGCTGCACGCGCTCGACGAGTACGCACCGTGGCCGAAGTTCATCGATCTGACGCTCGGCTTCGAGACGCGCGGCTACAAGCCGAGCCCGCCCGCCGGCTACCCGCCGAACGACCACCACCAGAACATGTTCATCGGCGTGTCGTTCAACGCGCAGGGCTTCTTCGACTGGCTGTTCACGACGCCGTCGCACCACTCGACCACGCGCAAGATCACGCACGGCATGTTCGAGATCTTCAACCTGCCGTACAGCTCGCACTACCTGCTCGAGTACAGCCGCGAGCCGACCGGCCAGGTGATGACCGGCGGCGCCTGACCTAGCGGGACGCGAACAGCGGCACGAACGCGCCATAGCCCTGCGCGACGAGCTGATCGGCCGGCACGAACCGCAGCGCCGCCGAGTTGATGCAGTAGCGCAGCCCGGTCGGCTTCGGCCCGTCGGCGAACAGGTGGCCGAGGTGCGAGTCGCCGAGCTTGCTGCGGACCTCGGTGCGGTCCATGCCGTGCGTCGCGTCGTGCTTCTCGACGAGGATGCCCGGCGCGATCGGCGCGTAGAAGCTCGGCCACCCGGTGCCCGACTCGAACTTGTTCGTCGACGAGAACAGCGGCTCTCCCGTGACGACATCGACGTAGATGCCGGCCGCGTGGTTGTCCCAGTACGCGTTGTGGAACGGCGCTTCGGTCGCGCTGTGCTGCGTGACCTCGAACTGCAGGTCGGTCAGCTGCTTGCGCAGCACGCTGTCGCTGGGCTTGCCATGGACCGGGCCCGCCGCCGCCACCGCCGACATCAGGAGAGACGCCAAGATGATCCGCATGCCCGATCTACGCGGGCAGGGCGGGGTGGTTACGGCCGCCGAAAATGACAGCGGCCAGCAACGCGTGAACGCTGCTGGCCGCGGGGAACGGCGAGATCAGGCGCGGGCGCGCTCGACCGTGACCTCGTGGTCGTTGTGCGACGTGCCGTGGACGCCGGCGATGATGTCATCGACCAGATCCTCGGGGACGCGGACGTGCGCGTGCGAGTCGCGCAGGCTCACCGACCCGATGCGCGCCGTGTCGCCGCCGATCGGCGCCGCGAGCAGCGTGCGCAGGTCATCGGCGCTCACGCCGTGCTTCTTGCCCAGGCTCACGAACAGGCGCGCCTGGTTGCCGTCGGCCGCCGCGGCCTTCTTGGCACCGCCGTCGTCCTTCTTCGCCGGGCGCTCGTCGTCCTTCTCGGACTTCTTCGCCTTGCGGTCGTGGCGCTCGTCATTGGCGTGCGACGTGTCCTTCGCGTGGCGGTCGTCCTTCTTGTCGCGACCACGGCCGCGATCGCGGTCACGGCCGCGCTTGCGCTCGCCGCGCTCCTCCGAGACCTCCGACGACTCCGCGGCGTCTTCCGACTTCGCGGCCGCCGGCTCGGCCGCCGGAGCGGTCGATTTGTTCTCGGCCCAGGTCTCCCAGAACTCCTTCGTCTCCTCGGTCGGAGCGCTGGAGCGCTTGTCGCGCTTCTTGCCCTTGTCCGCGCGGTCGGTCGCCGTGCGCGCGACCTCGTCGAGGTTCGGGCTCGTCGTCGCGGTCTCGCTCACCTCGGCCGGGGCGGCCTCGGCGCGCGGGGCCTCGTCGCGGCGCTCGTCACGCGGGCGATCGCCACGGTCGTCGCGGTCGCGACGGTCGCGGTGGCGGTCATCGCGGGCGTGGCGCTCGCCACGATCGCCGCGCTCACCGCGGTCGTCGCGATGGCTGCGCTCGCCACGATCCTCGCGCGGGCCACGCTCGTCGCGGGCACCACGATCCTCACGCGGGCCACGCTCCTCGCGGGCACCACGCTCCTCACGCGGGCCACGCTCCTCACGCGGGCCACGATCCTCGCGGGCACCACGCTCCTCGCGCGGGCCACGGTCTTCACGCGGGCCACGCTCGTCGCGGGCGCCACGCTCCTCGCGCGGGCCACGATCGCCGCGGTCGTCGCGATGACGCTCGCCACGGTGTCCGCGGTCGCCGCGCTCACCACGCTCCTCGCGGGCCTCGCGGGCCGGCTCGACCGAGCCCATCGTCGGCATCGTGCCGGTGGTCGTGCTCGTCGTGGCGGTCAGGTCGGTGCTCGTGCTCTCGGCCGGCGCCGGCGCCGCGCCCTCGACGGTCATCCCGCCGACGCGTGCGTCGTGGCCATGGCGCTCCTCGCGCCCCGGACGGTCCTCGCGGTCACGACGCTCGCCGCGGTCACGGTCGAAGCGCCGCTCGCCACGGTCGCGATCGAAGCGCGGGCGGTCGCCACGGTCGCCGCGATCCTCACCGCCGAAGCGCGGGCGCTCGCGGTCGCGGTCGCGATCGAAGCGGCGCTCGCCGCGGTCGCCGCGGTCGCCCCGCTCGCCGCGCTCGCCGTCACCACGCTCGCCGTCGCCGAAGCGCGGGCGCTCGCGGTCGCGGTCGAAGCGGCGCTCGCCGCGCTCGCCGCGGTCCTCGCCGAAGCGCGGACGGTCGCGATCGAAGCGGGGGCGGTCGCCACGCTCGCCGCGGTCCTCGCGGTCGAAGCGACGCTCGCCACGCTCCTCGCCGCCTTCACCCTCGGCGGGGCGCTCGCGGCGCGGCCGCGGCGACGCCTTGGTCGACAGCGTGTTGAGCTTCTCGGCGACGAGGGCGGCCAGCACGCGCTTGCCGTTCATCGACGTGAGCAGCTTCTCGAAGATCTTGGTCTCGAGCTCGTTCGCCTGGCCCTGGACGCCGCGGATCAGGATCTGGACCGGGTCGGGCGGCTGCGGCACGCCGACGGGCGGCAGCGGCACCTTGAGCTTGCCGATGAAGATGTCGTCCTTCGGCAGCAGGCGCTCTTCCGGCTTGATGCCGAACGTCAGGCGCACGTAGCGGAAGTTGCCGAGCTCGCGCGGACCGACGAGCGAGAGGGCGGTGCCCTTCTTGCCCGCGCGGCCGGTGCGGCCGGTGCGGTGAACGTAGACTTCCGGAGACTCGGGCACGCTGTAGTTGATGACGTGCGAGAGGTCGGAGATGTCGATGCCGCGCGCGGCGACGTCGGTGGCGCACAGGAAGCGAAGGTTCTTCGCCTTCATGCGGCCCATGACGCGCTCGCGATCGCTCTGCGAGAGGTCGCTCGACAGCGGCTCGGCGTCGAGGCCCTGCTTCTGCAGGAACTTCGCGACGAGCGTCGTTTCGTCGCGCGTGTTGCAGAAGATGATCGCGCTCTCCGGCTCCTCGGCGAAGATGATCTTCAGCAGGTCGCGCGAGCGCGCGATGCCGCTGACGATGTAGTAGGCGTGGTGGATGTCGCTGACCGAGACCTGGTCGCGCGACAGCGAGATCATCTCGCGCTGCGGCATGTGGCGGCGCGCGTAGCGCGTCACCTCGTCCGGCATCGTCGCCGAGAACAGCAGCGTCTGGTGCTTCTCGGGCAGGTACGACGTGATCTTCTCGATGTCCTCGAGGAAGCCCATCGACAGCATCTCGTCGCACTCGTCGAGCACGAACGTCGTGACCGTCTTGAGGTCGAGCGTGCGGCGACCGATGTGGTCGAGCACGCGGCCCGGCGTGCCGACGACGACGTGCACGCCGTCCTTGAGCGCCTTGATCTGCTTGCCGATCGGCGCGCCGCCGTAGACGGCCTCGATCACGATGCCGCGGTGCTTGCCGATCTGCGTCAGCTCGCGACCGACCTGCAGCGCGAGCTCGCGCGTCGGCGTGAGGATCAGCGCCTGCGGCTGGCGAGCCGCGGGCACCATGCGGTTGACGATCGGCAGGCCGAACGCGGTCGTCTTGCCGGTGCCGGTGCGCGACTGGACCAGCAGGTCCTTGCCCTCGCTGACCGGCTTGAACACGGCGGTCTGCACCGGAGTCGGTGCGAAGTACCCCATGTCGTCGAGCGCCTGCTTGACGTCGGGGTGGAGCCCCAGGTCGTCGAAGCTCGGAGCCTTCGGCTCGGCAGCGATTTCAGAGGTGGTATCGGCGGTCGGGTTCAGCGCCGCGATCATCGCCGCGGCGTCCGCCACACCGTTCTCGGTGGGCGTCGTTCCATTTGTCATCGATCAAAACCTTGCTGTGAGGATCTCCGAGGTCATCCAGTCGGAGTGCTGGTCGGGACGCGGAGCCCGGATTCGCCGGAACCAAGCGACGTCGCTGGTTGCGGCCGGGCGTGGCGGCTCCGAAGCAGAGCTCCGCGTGCACGTCATCGTGCTCGCACGCTCTGGTCTTCGTAGAAATCACCAACACGAAATGCCTGTAGTTCGCGCGAACTCTAGTCGCGCAGGCACCCTCGGTCAAGGTGAAGCTAGGGCCGCGGGAGCGTCAGGCGCACGGTCCCGAGCGGGTCCGACGTCCCGTGGCCGACCAGCGGCGCAGGAATCACGCAGGGGGCCGGCGGGTACTGGCTCTGGCTGCAGGCCGACGTGTCGCCGGCGAGCGAGAACACGCGCAACTCACCGCCGTCCACCGGGTTTTGGGCGGGATCGACGAGCCTGCCGTGGATGTTCGCGGCGTCGGGAACGGCGATCGCGCCGAGCGTGACGGTGGGCTGACCGGCGCGCGGGATGTCGATGTTCGGCGCGGTCCAGGAGGGCACGTCGTCGCCGCTCGCCGGCTCGATATCGAGGTCGTAGGTGCCCCAGGTCATGTCGATATAGGGATCGACCCACACGACGAAGTCTCCGGAGTCGGTCGTCACGCCGGTCGGCGCCGGGATCTGGTTCAGGAAGTCCTGCTGCCCGCCGACGAGCCCCCACTGGAAGCGCAGCGAGGGCCGCGCCGTGACGCTCGCGCCCGCGATCGGCGTGCCGCGCGTGTCGAGCAGCGTGCCGCGCACGGCGACGCGCTGGGCGAGGCGGACCTCGGCGCCGTTGCCGTCGAGCGTCCACGGGCTGTCGTAGATCACGCCGAGGTTCGAGCCGACCGGCGGGATCACGCGCAGCACGTAGTTGCCGGCGAACGCGCTGCCGTCGAGCAGCGTCAGCTTCGCCACGCCGTCGTCGCCCGTCGTCACGTCGGTGACGATCTCGGCGCGTGCGCCGCCCGCGAGCGTCGGGTTGTAGATCGAGCGCACGATCACGCGCGCGCCCGCGACCGGCTGGATCTGACCCGAGCCGGCGACGCCGGTGATCGGGATCGTGACCGCGACCGGATTGCCGAGCGACGGCGGCGCGGCGAGCAGCTTCTGCGTCGCGTAGGGCGCGATGTTCGGCAGGTGCAGGCTCGGCAGCACGACGTTGGAGTCGTACGGCGTCGCGACGATCTCGACGTTGCCGGTGATGCCCTGCGCGAGCGTGATCGAGAACGTGCCGTTCGCCGTGTAGTCGACGGTCGAGACCTCGAGCGGCGCCTCCGCCGCATCCCAGCGGCCGATCGCGGCGACGCGGTAGTTCTGCAGCGCGTGGCCGTTGCCGTCGGTGAGCGTGCCGGAGATGACCTGCGCGTCGGCGGTGCCGAGCGTCAGCGTGGCCGCGGGCAGATCGCCGGCCGCGCTCAGCGTCATCCGCAGCGGCGGCGCGAGCTCGGCGGGCGAGGTCGTGCCGTCCGTCGGCGGTTGCGCGCCGCGCCCATCCGGCATCACGGTGACGACGTAGTCGGGATCGCCGGCGTGCGTCCTCGGCACGCCGAGCGAGAACGACGTCGCGCCGCGCGCGATGCCATCCTTCGCGTCGGCGACCGCGTGGAAGCTCGGGCCGCCCGGGAAGCGTGGGCCGCGCGTGACCGTGATCGTCGCGGGGATCGAGCTCGTCGTGCACGCGGTCGAGCCCGCGCAGTACGCCTCGACGCGGCCCGAGAACGTCACCGGCGCCTCGAGCGCGACGTCGCCGAGCCAGCCGTCCTGCGGGATCATCAGCGCCGGCAGCTGCGTCTGCACGAGATCCGCGCGGTCGCTCGGCGGGACGAGCGTCGCCGCGAACATGCCCATCGGCGGGTTGCCCCAGCACACGCCTTCGCCGCACACCTCGCCGCTCGCGCAGTCGCTGTTCGTCGTGCACGCAGGATGCTGCTTCTCCGGGATGCTGATGCACCCGGCGGCGAGCACGAGGACGGCGGCGGACTTCATTGCGTGGGCTGCTTGCAGTGGAGCGTGTAGACGCGATCGGTCGACAGCCCGGGCGGGTTCATCGCCTGGAAGAGCGGCTGCACCTCACCATCGAGCGGCTCTCGATCGAACACCATGACCTGCATCACGTGCGGGTCCTTGTTGAGATCCGAGCTGATGCAGATGCCGGCGGCCTGGCACGAGGCGGTGCGCTGCGCGGTGCCGCTCGTCGCGGCGATGCAGGTCGAACGCGGCGAGGTGCGATTGTCCGCGGTGTAGTCGAGGAACACCCGCACGTACAGCTTGTCGTTGATGTCGGTGTCGAGCAGCGTCAGGTTGAGCGGCGAGCTCTGGTTGACCTCGAGGTCGATCGGCCCCGGCTCGGGGAGCTCCGTCTGATCGCTGCGCACGCTGAGGATCGACGGAGGCGAATTGACACCCGCATCCTGCTGCTCGACCCCGAGCGACGGCGGGATGATGCACCCGACGAACATCACAGGAGCGAGGCGCAACACGACGCGCGCGATCGCATGCAGCGGCCGCGCCACGGCGTAACCCCGCGTGGCGGCGTCGTCGGAAGACGCGCTGTACGACACCCGCGTCATAGGGGATCGGACGGCGGTTGCTCGCCGTCGTCGGACTCCTTCTCGAGGTGCCGGAACACCGTGCGCGGATCCACACCGAGATCGCGCGCCGTCTTCGTGCGGTTGCCGTTGTTGAGCGCGAGAACCTCGTTGATGTACTCGCGCTGGAACTTCTCCTTCGCCTCGGCGAGCGTGAGGATCTGTGGCAGCACGTCGCCGGTGAGGCCGAGGTCGTCGGGCCCGATCACCGTCGACTCGCACAGCACGATCGCCTTCTTGATCCGGTTCTCGAGCTCGCGGATGTTGCCCGGCCACGCGTGCTTGCGGATCGCGACCGCGGCGTTCGGCGACAGGCCCTTGACCTTCGCGTCGTACTCGCGCGAGTAGCGCGCGAGCAGGTAGCGCGCGATCACGAGCACGTCGTCGCCGCGCACGCGCAGCGGAGGCAGCTCGAGGTTGACGACGTTGAGGCGGTAGTAGAGGTCCTCGCGGAACCGGCCGCCCGCGATCTCCTTCTCGAGGTCGCGGTTCGTCGCCGCCAGGATTCGGATGTCGACCGCCTCGGGGCGCGTGTCGCCGACGCGATAGACGACCTTTTCTTGAATCGCGCGCAACAGCTTCACCTGGAGCTCGATCGGCATCTCGCCGATCTCATCGAGGAACAGCGTGCCGCCGTCGGCCGCCTGGAACTTGCCCTGCTTGTTCGCGACCGCGCCCGTGAACGCGCCCTTGACGTGCCCGAATAGCTCGCTCTCGAGCAGGTTCTCCGGAATCGCGCCGCAGTTGATCGTGACGAACGGCTTGCCGGCGCGCGGCGACCGGTTGTGGATCTCGCGCGCGATCAGCTCCTTGCCGGTGCCGGTCTCGCCGGTGATCAGCACGCTGATATCGGTCGGCGCGATCTTCTCGACCTTGCGAAACACCTGCTGCATCGGCGGCGACGTGCCGACGATCTCGCCGAACCGGTACTGCTCGAGGCGCTCGTTGAGGCGGCGGTTATCGTGGCGCAGCTCGTTCATGTGCAGCGCGTTCGCGACGATCAGCGCTGCCTGCGACGCGAACACCGTGAGCACGCGCAGCGTGGTCTCCTGGAACAGGTCGCGGATCGAGTCGTTGCCGACGTAGATGATGCCGAGCAGCCGCCCGCGGTCGAGCAGCGGCACGCAGATCACGCTGCTCACCTTGAGGTGCATCACGCTCTTCGCGCCGGCGAACTCGTCGTCGCTCATCGCGTCGCTGACGATCACCGGCTTTCGCGAGCGAACCACTTTCGCGATGATCGAGTCCGAGAGCTGCGTGACGGCGTCAGCGATGTTCTCGCGGTTGAGGTTGCGCGCGACCTTGACGTCGAGCGTCTCGCCCTCGAGCAGGATCAAGAAGCCCTTGTCGGCGTTCGTGATCTGGATGACCGCGTCCATCAAAGCCTCGAGCAGCTCCGTCAGGTCGCGCGTGTGCATCAGCTTGTCGGAGAACTCGTAGAGCTTCGTGTACGCGTCGAGGTCGGCGATCGTGTTCGCCGCTTCTTCCTCGGGTACCGCCTGCGCTTCGTCGACCATCTGGAACCGCAGGTCGCAGCTGCCGATCACGACGCGCTCGTCGTGCGTCAGCTTGTGCTTGCTGCGCTTCTTGCCGTTGACGACGAACTCCGTCTTCTTCGGCGCGAACACCGTGTACGTCTGGCCGTCGAAGTGCACGGCGAAGCCGTCGGGCACGAGCGGATCGGGCAGCACGATGTCGTTGTCGGGCCCCGAGCCGATCGACGTGATCTTCTTGTGCAGGTGATAGACGGTCGGCGATTGACCGGGCGCAGTGAGTCGCAACGAGGGCATGTCAGTTCTCCCATCCGATACCGATGCCGATGCCATTGCTCGTGGCCATCGGACCGATGTTGAGGCGGTGCAGGAACGAGGTCGGCTGCTTCTTGCGGCCCTTGTCGAGGTCTCGCAGCAGCTCGGGCGGCAGCGAGTCCTCGTCGAGCTGGACCTGCGCCTTGTAGTTACGAACGGCGTCGATCACGCCGTAGACATAGAGCCCGATGAACGCGACGCCCAGCCCGATCTCGGCCTCCTGCAGGTGGAGGACGGTGCCGGCGTCGTCGAGCGCGACGCAGTGCGGGCAGTTCACGCCGTACTTGCGTACGAGATACAGCCAGATGCCGACCGAGCCGCCGAGCGTGATGCCCTCGCCGGCGGCGAACAGGTAGCCCTTCGTCGTGTCGCCGTTCTGGAACTGCCCGAGCGGTGGGAAGAAGTTGTAGGCGTAGCGGTGGTGCTCGACGAGCACGAGGTTCTCGCGGATCTTCTGCAGCCGCTCGCGCTCCTCTTGCAGCTTCTTGAGCTCGGCTTCCTTCGCACGCTTCGCCTCCAGGTCGCTCTTCGCCTGATCGAACAGGTGCTGCGCGCCGGTCGTGAAGAAGCTCGGATCGAGCGTCGTGGCCGGATCGATCTGCAGCGCCTTGTCGAACTCGGCCTTCGCGTCCTCGGTGCGGCCGACCTCGAGGTAGCAGGCGCCGAGCATCTCGCGCGCCTCGATCAGATCGCCGGGCAGGGCGAGCTGCTCGCGCGGATAGAGCAGGACATTCAGCTCCTTCATCGCCGACTCGTAGTCGTGCTTGCGGAAGTCGCTGCGCGCGCGATCGAGATCGTCCTTCGGAGACGCGACGGCGGTCGCCGCGAACAGGCACAGCAGGATCAGGGCGCGTCGCACGCGACCTCCACATCCTTGCCTGCCTCGACCATGACCTCCTTCGTCACCGTGTGCTTCTCGTCGGTGAACTCGACCTTCACCGAGCGCGAGCGCGACAGCGCCTTGCCGAACGGGATCGAGAACAGCTCGCCGAGGCTCGTCTCCTTGCCGTCGACCTTGACCGTCACGGTCCGCGCGCACGTCGGCTTCACGCGCGCCGGCAGCGCGTAGATCTCGAACGACACCTCGGGATCGCCGGGCTTGATCAGCTTGTCGTCGGCCTGGCAGCAGCCGCTCGTGTCGCGGACGTAGACCTTCGTCTCGTGATCGATCGCGACGGTGACGGTGCCGCCGTCGGGCACCGCCATCCACTGGCCGTCGCCGACCCGGTACTCGACGTTCTTGGTCGGCGAGATGCGGATGTGCTGGTCATGCAGTGCGAGCCCGGCGTCGATCGGCGCGAGCACGGCCGCGTCGTGCTGCACGGCGACCTGCGGCTGCGCCGCATCGACCTGCACGATCGGCTGCGGCGGCGGCACGACCTCGTGCTGCGTGCTCGTGATCGGGTTGTCGACGTGCGGCGGCGACGGCACCGGCGACGCGACTGGCGGCTCGGCGCGCGGCGGCAGGTTCTTGCGATGCACCATGTACCCGCCGCCCGCGAGCACGGCGACGCCGAGCACCGCGAGTCCGATCTGCTTCAGGCGCGCGCGGCGGTTGATGCCGTCGAGGATCGCGAGGACCTTCTCGTTCTTCGGATCGATCGTCAGCACGCGATCGAACACGTCGAGGGCAGGGGCCTGGTCGCCGTCGGCGAGCAGCTTCGTCCCGCGCCGCGTGAGGTGATCGACGAGCCGCTCGCGCAGCGCCTGCTCGTAGCTCGCCGGTGCCTGGAAGTAGCGCGCGAGCTCGCCGGCGACCTTGTCGGGCGGCAGCCCCGACTCCTCGAGGTACGCCTCGATCGCGAGCACCATCTCGCCGATCGCCGGATAACGATCGTTGGGCGCCGCGGCCATCGCGCGCAGGATGATCCGGCCGAGCCGGTTGCCGATGCGCGGGTTCGCCTGGCGCGGATCGACGAACTTGCACTCCGCGATCCGCTTGAGGACCTCGTGCGGGTTCTTGCCCTCGAACGGCAGCTTCCCGACGCACAGCTGGTACAGCACGATGCCCGCCGCGAACACATCCGTGCGGAAGTCGAGCGGCCGCCCCTCGACGTGCTCGGGCGCCATGTACGCGGGCGAGCCGAGCAGCTGCCCGGTCACCGTCAACCGCTCGAGGTCGACCATGTGGCTGATGCCGAAGTCCATCAGCTTCACGACGCCGTCGGACCGGATCATGATGTTCTCCGGCTTGACGTCGCGGTGCAGGATGCCGCCGGCATGCGCGTGCGCGAGCGCGCGACATACCTGCAGCATGATCATCGCGCCGATCTCCGGAAACGCGATCGGCCGCTCGGTGACGAACTGCTTGAGCGTCTGGCCGTCGATGAACTCGGTGACGATGTACGCCTCCTCGTTCTCCTTGGCGGCGTAGTCGAAGATCTCGAGGATGTTCTCGTGCCGCAGCTTCGCGACCGCCTGCGCCTCGCGCTCGAACCGGTCGCGCGCCTCCTGGTAGTCCGCGAGGTGCTTGTGCAGGACCTTGATCGCGACGGTCCGCTTCAGCGACCGGTCGAGCCCGCGATACACGATCGCCATCCCGCCCTGGCCGACGCGCTCCAGCAGCTCGTACTTGTCGAGGACCTGACCGACCTGGATCAAACCGTGCTCCCCGCCATGACAAGGATGTCAGGCGGAATCCCTGCGTTCATCGGACTCGACGGCTGCCCGATAAGGTTGTCTAAGACCTCAAGCGTACGCCGCTTCTCGCACCCCGGACAAGCCGGGAGCACGAACGACTCTGACGCGGCGGTCAGTCCGAACTTGCCGGATCCCACCGCACACCTACATCGCGTCCCAAACGGGACGGGTGGTACGCTCGCTCACGATGAGGCTCGCTGCGGCGGTCGTTCTCGCCGGTTGTTCGTTCCAGCCTCGTGCCGCTCCCGGCACCGGCACCGGCGACGCGCCGCCGAGCATCGACGCACCCGCCGCCTCCGATGGCCCGCCCGACGCCGCGGCCGACGCCTTCGTCCAGCTCGACGGCCCGACGCACCCCGCGAACTGGTGGAACGCCTCGTGGGGCTCGCGCATGCGCCTGACGATCGCGAACACCGCGACGACCGCCTACGTCGAGGGCTACCAGGTCGGCCTCGCGCTCGACCTCGACGCCGCGCCGTGCACCGGCAGCCGCGATCAGGTCCGCATCGTCTACCAGAACCAGACCGACGTCCCCCGCATCATCGACGAGGTCGGCACGACCGAATGGACCTGGTTCCCGCTGCAGGCCAAGATCGACGCCGGCACGACGAGCACCGACTACTGGCTCTACTGCACGAACGCGAACCCGACCGCCGCGCCGAACGATCCGGCGACCGTCTTCGACGTCTGGGACGACTTCTCGGGCAACTCGCTCGCCTCGCGCTGGACCTCGACGGGCTCGGTCACCGTCGCGAACGGCTCCGTGACCATCGGTGCGAACGGCGGCATCCACTCGACCGCGACGTACGGCGCGAACACCGCGATCGACGGGCTCGCCACTGCCACGAACGCGTCCGTCACGAACCCGGACTGGTGGATCGGCTTCGAGGTGAACTTCAACATCACCGCGCCGTGGGTCGTCTGGCTCTCCGATTCGGCGAACGCGATCCATCCGTCGGTCAACGAGATGGGGACGCGTCACGATGATGCGACCACGCCACTCGATACGAACCCGCACCTCTACGGCGTCGAGACCTACGGCGGCACGAGCGCGTTCCGCCTCGCCGACACGATCGTCGACAGCCACACGAACACGAGCAACATCCCCGCGCTCAACCTCCGCCTGCACGTGCTGCAGGGCAGCGGCACGGTCAGCTGGGACTGGGTCCGCGTGCGCAAGGCCGTCTCGCCCGCACCGATGGTTTCCGTCGGGTCGGTCGAGACCTACTGACCGCCCCCTTGACTTGGCGGTCGCGGTCGACTACCTAAGTGCACCTCCCAGGCACGTAGCTCAGTGGGAGAGCACTACCTTGACACGGTAGGGGTCCGCGGTTCAATCCCGCGCGTGCCTACGACTCGGCGGCTCCGCAAGGCGCCGCCGATTTCATTTTCGGCGACGACGACGAGCCGCGGCACCCGTGGCCGGTCGAGTTTTTCGGAGGTAAGGTCTGCGGCCCATGAGCTCCCAGGTCTCGATCACACTGCCCGATGGTTCCCAGAAGTCGGTGCCGCCAGGCACGACGATCGCGGACTTCGTGCGCACGCAGATCGGGCCGGGGCTCGCGAAGGTCGCGCTGTACGCGAAGTACGATGACGCCGAGGTCGACCTCGCGAAGCCGCTCGATCACGACGGCAAGCTCAGCATCGTCACGCCCAAGGATCCGGCGGCGCTCGAGCTGATCCGGCACGACGCGGCGCACATCGTCGCCAGCGTGGTGCAGCGGCTGTTTCCCGGCACGCAGGTGACGATCGGCCCGTCGACCGACGAGGGCTTCTATTACGACTTCTTCCGCGAGAAGCCGTTCACGCCCGAGGATCTCGAGGCGATCGAGAAGGCCGCGAACGAGGAGGTCAAGCGCGACCTGCCGTTCGTGCGCAAAGAGGTCAGCAAGGAAGAGGCGCTCGCGCTGTTCGGCAAGCTCGGCGAGAAGTTCAAGCTCGAGATCGTCGAGGACATCTTCAACCGCGGCGCGAAGACGCTGTCGCTGTACTCGCACGGCGACTGGGTCGACTTCTGCCTCGGGCCGCACGGGCCGAGCACCGGGCGCGTCGGCGTGATCAAGCTGCTCAGCGTGGCGGGCGCGTACTGGCGCGGCGACCATCGCAACCCGCAGCTGCAGCGCATCTACGGCACGGCGTTCTTCACGCAGAAGGAGCTGGATGCGTGGCTGCACCAGCAGGAAGAGGCGAAGAAGCGCGACCACCGCCGGCTCGGCAAGGAGCTCGACCTGTTCCACTTCCATCCGGCGGCGCCGGGGGCGGTGTTCTGGACCGCGAAGGGCACGTCGATCTTCACGACGCTGTCGACGGCGATGCGGCGGCTGTGCCTCGGCAACGGCTACGAGGAGATCAAGACGCCGCTCATGTACAACAAGTCGCTCTGGGAGACGAGCGGCCACTGGGGCAAGTACCGCGAGAACATGTTCCTGATCCTCGATCCGGAGGCGGACAAGTCGCTTCCCGAGGACGAGCGCGCGAGCTTCTCGCTCAAGCCGATGAACTGCCCGTCGCACCATCTGTACTTCCAGATGAAGCGGCGGAGCTATCGCGAGCTGCCGCTGCGGCTGCACACGCAGGATGTCCTGCACCGCAACGAGGCGACCGGCGTGCTCTCGGGGCTGACGCGCGTGCGCCAGTTCCAGCAGGACGACGCCCACATCTACCTGATGGAGTCGCAGATCACCGAGGAGGTGCTCGCGCTCAGCCAGCTGATCGCGAAGGTGTACGCCGCGTTCAACCTGACGTTCACGGCGAAGTTCGCGACGCGTCCCGAGCAGAAGATCGGCGACGACGCGCTGTGGGACAAGGCGGAGGGTGCGCTCAAGGCCGCGCTCGAGAAGACGGGCCTCGCATACGAGCTCAAACCCGGCGACGGCGCGTTCTACGGCCCGAAGATCGACTTCGACGTCGCGGACTCGCTCGGCCGCAAGTGGCAGCTCGGCACGATCCAGCTCGACTACAACGCCGCGCAGCGCTTCGACCTCAACTACATCGGCGCGGACAACAGCGAGCACCGCCCGGTCGTGATCCACCGCGCGATCTACGGCTCGTTCGAGCGGTTCATCGGCATCCTGATCGAGCACTTCGCCGGCAACTTCCCGGTGTGGCTCGCCCCGGTCCAGGCGCGCGTCATCCCGGTCGTCGCAGAGAAGCACTCGGCGTACGCGAAGGAAGTGGCGGACAGGCTGCGGGCGGCGGGCATCCGCGTCGAGATCGACAGCTCGCACGGCCGCATCGGCGCCATGATCCGCGACGCCCAGCTCGCCAAGATCCCGTACGCGCTGGTCGTGGGCGACAAGGAGGTCGAGGCGAGGGGGGTGTCCCCGCGCAAGCATGGCACCGGGAAGGACGCCGACCTCGGCCTGGTCCCGCTCGATCAATTCCTCGCGACCGTCACGTCAGAGGCAGAGATTCCGTACTGAAACTGGGGTAAAACCCGGTCCGGCAGCTACGCCCAGGAGAACCGACAGACACATGCAGCAGAGTGGATTGAATTAACGTGCGCCCGGGAGGACGTTTCGATCGTCGCCGCCCCGAGGCGGGTCTTCGCATCAATCATCGTATTCGCGTTCCCGAGGTCCGCGTCATCGCGGAAGAAGAGCAGCTCGGCGTGTTGCCCACGCACGAAGCGCTCCGCCTCGCGGAAGAGCGTGGCCTCGATCTCGTCGAGATCTCGCCGCGCGCGTTCCCGCCTGTCTGCCGGATCATGGATTACGGCAAGTACAAGTACGAGGAAGCGAAGAAGAAGCAGCAGGCGCGCAAGCGCGCGTCTACCGTCGAGACCAAGGAGATCAAGTTCCGGCCGAAGACGGAAGAGCACGACATGGCCTTCAAGGTGAAGCACATCCGGCGCTTCCTCGAAGAAGGCAACAAGGTGCGGCTCGCCGTCGTGTTCCGCGGACGCGAGATCACGCACCCCAAGACGGGCATGAACGTGCTCGATCGCGTGGTCGAGCTGTGCTCCGACATCGCCTCGGTCGAGGCGACGCCGAACATGGAAGGCCGGCGCATGATCATGGTCATCGCGCCCAAGCCGGGCGTGGTCCGCAAGGCGCAGGAGGCCAAGAAGGCCCAGCTCGCGGCGCAGATGGCCGCCGAGGCCGCCAAGCGGAACGGCCAGCCGGGAGCCAAGCAGGCGCCGCCGCCTCCGCCGGAGGATGACGATCTCGATGAAGACGAGATCAACGCCGACGTCGACGACAGCGACGAGGACGACGACAAGGAGTAAGTCCGCGCATCCCTTCGGGGAAGTGCGAGAGCCGCCGGTGCCCTGCAGGGGCCGGCGGTTTTTCTTTAAAAGCCTTGTCAGGTTCGCGGGGTTAAGGCATAAAACCCAGCCTCGCGTCATGCCCAAGGTCAAGACTCATTCCGGCGCCAAGAAGCGGTTCAAGAAGACCGCCTCGGGCAAGTTCAAGTTCGCGCACGTCTTCAAGCGCCACCTGCTCACGGGTCGCAGCAAGAAGATGAAGCGCCAGGCCCGGAATGGCGCGTACGTGCCGCCCGCGCATCACCACCAGATCGACGTTCTGCTTCCGTACGCCTGATCGCTTTCGACTTAGAGGTTTGTCATGCCCCGCGCTAAACGAGGATTCAAGGCCCGCCGCCGTCGCAACCGCCTGCTGAAGTGGGCGAAGGGCTTCCGCGGCAAGCGGAAGAACTGCCACGCGATCGCCAACGAGAGCGTCCAGCACGCCTGGATGCACATGTACCGCTCGCGCAAGGTGAAGAAGCGCGACTTCCGCGCGCTCTGGATCCAGCGCATCAACGCGGCCGCGCGCGCGCTCGGCATCAGCTACAGCAAGCTCATGGGCCAGCTCACCAAGGGCGGCGTCGAGCTCAACCGCAAGATGCTCGCCGAGATCGCGATCAGCGACCCGGTCGCGTTCCAGAAGATCATCGCCGCGTAGCGAGTCTTCGGAATGATTCACTACGGCGGCTCCGCAAGGGCCGCCGTTTTTGTTTGGGGCAAAGCATGGACACCACCGAAATGATCACGAAGCTCGCGCGCCTCGGCGACGAGTTCCTCGACGTGATCCAGCCGCTCACCGACGAGCAGGCGATCCGCGCCGCGCAGGCGCAGTACCTCGGCAAGAAGGGCAAGGTCAGCGAGCTGATGAAGGAGCTCTCCAAGCTCCCCGCAGCGGATCGGCCCACGGTCGGGCAGGCGGTCAACAAGGTCAAGCAGGGCATCGAGGACCAGGTCGCCAAGCGCCTGCAGGAGCTCGAGGAGGCGAAGGACGCGCAGGACCTCGCGCGTCGGGTCGATGTCACGCTGCCGGCGCGCCCCGTCGGTGGCGGCCACCTGCATCTGCTGACGCAGGTGCGGTTCGAGGCGGTACAGATCTTCGCGGAGCTCGGCTTCGTCGTCGCGGAGGGCCCGCAGATCGAGACCGACTGGCACACGTTCGAGGCGCTCGCGATCCCGAAGGATCACCCCGCGCGCGACATGCAGGACACGTTCTACGTGTCCGAAGACATCGTGCTGCGCACGCACACGTCGCCGGTGCAGGTCCGCACGATGCTGACGCAGCCGCCGCCGATCAGGATCGTCGCGCCCGGCCACGTCTATCGCCGCGACGACGACCCCACGCACTCGCCGATGTTCACCCAGATCGAGGGCCTCGCCGTCGACGAGGGCATCTCGTTCGCCGACCTCAAGGGCACGCTGCTGCACTTCGTGAAGCGCTTCTTCATGAAGGACCTCGGCATCCGCCTGCGCCCGAGCTACTTCCCGTTCGTCGAGCCCGGCGCCGAGGTCGACATGCAGTGCAGCTTCTGTGGCGGCTCGGGCTGCCGGATCTGCAAGCAGACCGGCTGGGTCGAGATCGGCGGCGCCGGCATGGTCGACCCCGAGGTGTTCGTCAACTGCAAGGTCGATCCGGAGAAGTACACCGGCTTCGCGTTCGGCATGGGCCTCGAGCGCATGGCGATGCTTCGCCACGGCGTCAACGACATCAAGTTCTACTACGAGGGTGACGTCCGCTTCCTGGAGCAGTTCTGATGGCGCGGTCGCTTCGCGCCCCCGCGCGCTTCGCGCGCGTCGCCGGCGGTGCCGGCGGCGCCTCAGAGGCTCGCTTGCCGACGCGCCTCCGGCGCGTGACAAGGAGTTCCTAGATGAAGGTCCTGTGGAACTGGCTCCTCGAGCTGTGCGACCTCGATAACCAGCCGTCCGTCGAGGACGGCGCGGCGGCGCTCACGCGCGGCGGCATCGAGATCGAGGGCATCACGAACCTGGGCGCGGCGTTCAAGGGCGTCGTCGTCGCGGAGGTCGTCGGCAAGAAGCCGCACCCCGACGCGGCGAAGCTGACGCTCGTCGACGTGATCACCGAGCGCGACGGCACCGCCACGCAGGTCGTGTGCGGTGCGCCGAACGTGCCGGAGCCCGGCCGCCGCGTGCTGTGGGCACAGGTCGGCTCGGTGCTGCCGAACGGCATGACGCTCGCCGCGAAGCCGGTGAAGGGCATCGTGTCGCCCGGCATGCTGTGCGCCGAGGACGAGCTCGGCCTCAGCGAAGACCACGGCGGCATCATCATCCTCGACGAGGACGACCGCACCGCGCTCGGCTCGCCGGCGCAGAAGGCGCTCGGCATCGACGACTATCTGCTCGAGGTCAACGCGCCCGCGAACCGCGGCGATCTGCTCGGGCACCTCGGCGTCGCGCGCGAGCTCGTCGCGATGCTCGGCGGCCGGCTCGTGCCGCCGGATACCGACGTCAGCGCGTTCATGGGGCAGGGCCAGGCGAACGTCGAGATCGCGATCGCGTCGGGCGAGCTGTGCCCGCGCTACATCGCGCGCGTGATCGACGGCCTGCGCGTCAAGCCGTCACCGCGGCGGTTCGCCCAGCGGCTGCGCGCGGTCGGCGTGCGCCCGATCTCGAACCTCGTCGACGTGACGAACTACGTGCTGTTCGAGCTCGGGCAGCCGCTGCACGCGTTCGATGCGAGCACGCTGAAGACGAACGTCATCGGCGTCACGCCGGCCGGCGACGGCGAGAAGTTCACCACGCTCGACAAGGTCGAGCGCACGCTCGTCAAGGATGACCTCGTCATCCGCGACGGCGATCGTGGCATCGCGCTCGCGGGCGTGATGGGTGGCCTCGACACCGAGGTCACCGACGCGACGACGCGCGTGCTCCTCGAGAGCGCGAGCTTCCGGCCGATCAACGTGCGCCGCACCGCGCGCCGGCTCGGCCTGCACAGCGAGGCGTCGCATCGCTTCGAGCGCGGCGTCGATCCGGAGCTCGCGGCGCTCGCCTCGGGCCGCGCGGCACGCCTCTTGTGCGAGCTCGGCGGCGGCCGCGTGATCGGCAACCCCGTCGATGCGTACCCGGGTAAGAAGCCGGTCGCGCCGGTCGTCGTGCGCCTGCCGCGCGTGCAGATGCTGACGGGCGTCGCGCTGACCGAGACGCAGTGCGAGGCCGCGCTCGAGCGCCTCGGCTTCCAGGTCACCGTGACGGCGACCGAGCACATCGCGGACGTCTCGCGTGCCGGCGAGCACGCCGTTGCCTCGCCGACGCTCGTCGTCACGCCGCCGTCGGCCCGCGCCGATGTCACGCGCGAGGTCGACGTCATCGAGGAGATCCTGCGCGTCACCGGCTACGAGCAGGTGACGTCGACGCTGCCGGTGATGCGCCAGGCGCCGCCCGTGCAGCCGCCGCACCGCGGAGACCGCGCGCGTCGCGCGCTCGCCGCCGCCGGTGCGTTCGAGGCGATCACGTACGGCTTCCAGTCGGCGGAGCGCGCGGGTGCGCTCGGCCTGCCGGCGCTCGATCGCCGCGCGCAGCCGATCAACCTGCACAACCCGATGAGCGCGGAGCAGGGCGTGATGCGCACGTCGCTGCTGCCGAACCTGCTCGCCGCCGTCGCGCGCAACCAGTCGTACGGCCGCTCCGACATCTGCCTGTTCGAGGTCGGCAGCGTGTTCCTGCGCAAGGGCGAGGCGGTCGTCGAGCGGCCGCTCCACGAGCTCGCCGACGAGACGATCTGGGCCGCCGGCGTGCTCGCCGGCCATCGCCCGGGCCAGATCGGTGACGGCGCCGCCTGGGACGCCTACGACGCCAAGGCGTTCGCGCTCGAGGCGATCCGCGCCGTCGCGGGCGACGCCCGCATCCGCGTGCAGGCCGCGACGAACGTGCCGTACCTGCACCCCGGCGTCGCCGGCGAGCTGCTGCTGGACCGCGACGTCATCGGCTGGTTCGGCGAGGTCCATCCGCGCGTGCGCAAGAAGCTCGGCGTGGAGGGCACGGTGTTCGCGTACGAGGTCGAGCTCGACAAGCTGCCGGTCGCGCCGCCCGCGCAGATGCGCGCGATCCCGAAGTTCCCGGGCAGCGAGCGCGACGTCTCGCTGCTGCTCGCGGAGGGGATCGCGGCCGCGCGCATCGTCGACGTGATCGAGGCCGCCAGCGAGCCGCTCGTCTGGAAGATCCGGCTGCTCGAGGACTACCGCGACGCCAAGCTCGGCGCCGGCATGAAGTCGATGCTGTGGTCGATCGCGTACCGCGCGCCCGATCGCACGCTGACCGACGTCGAGGTCGACAAGGCGCACGAGGCGATCGTCGGCCGGCTCGTCGAGAACCTGCCGGCACAGCGCCGCTAACGGCAGCTCACTCGACGCAGTTAGCGGTCGCGAACTTGTTCGCGGACACGGTCATCGACCAGTTGCCAGTCTGCGTCGACGGCGCGTTCAGCCTGACGCCGTCGGAGTAGCTGTTCTGGTTGAACGCACCGAAGATGCCGGTGAGGCCACACATCTTCACGCCACCGCCCGTTGTCATCGGATTCGTGGCGCCGCCAAACGCGCCGCCCCATTCACCGTCGATCGACGGGAAGTCGATGCACGTCGCATCGACGGTCGCGGGTTCGCCGGTGTACGTGTTCGACTGCAGCGTGCCCTGCACGTACCAGCCGGGCGTCGGGTGCGAGCCATCGGTGTGCCCGACGTCGATCCGCACGACCTGCGCGGAGTCCGCCCACTGGCCGAAGATGCCCGCGCCCGAGAAGATCTTCGACAGGAAGCAACGCCTCGTCGGTGCGAGATCGGCGAACCGCTTCGGCGGCGCGGTCCCGAACATCGGATCTTGACTGCGCCACGAGCCGAACGCGGTCGCCTTGTAAGGTACGCACACGACGCCCGCCATCACCGGGTTGCCGTACGCGACGCTGCGGTTGACATCGTTCGTGTACGCGCCACCATGACCCTCGACGAACCAGTGTCCGTTGGGGCCGACCGTGGCTGCCGCCTCGGCCTGGACGTCGCCGACCTGGAAGAAGTCACCCCGCGTCAGGTTGCCGAGCACGCCGGTCAACACGCACGTCGAGCTCGGCGAGCTCCACCCGGTATCCAGGCCGGTGAAATCCGCCGTGGTCCCCCAGGCCGCGGCACTCCAGCCGGCGACGAACGCTTCCGCGACGCCGTCGTCGCTGCCGTTGCCCTTGTCGTGGCCGTCGTCCGGTGGCGCATCGATCGTGCACGCCGCGAGCGCCATCGCCATTCCCATCGTGATCAGACTTCGCATCATGTTCTCCCGCATTGGTTCGGCGGGTAGAGCCCGCTGCGGAGCGATGTGACATCGATGCCAGGCGTATGCGATTTCGGGCACTTGGCCGCGGGATCGAATGGTTTCCAGGGCTTGCGTTACACACGGTGCAAAGACCTATGTTACTGATGTCTTATGGCGCGAATGACGAAGGCGGACATCATCGAGTCGGTCTACGAAAAAGTAGGCGGTTTCTCGAAGAAGGAAGCCGCGGAGATCGTCGAGACCGTCTTCAACGTGGTGAAGGAGACGCTCGAGCGCGGCGAGAAGATCAAGATCTCGGGTTTCGGGAACTTCGTCGTCCGCGACAAGAAGGACCGCATGGGCCGTGACCCGCAGCGCGCGGTGCCGATTCTGATCCCGGCCCGTCGCGTGCTCACGTTCAAGCCCAGCCAGGTCCTCAAGAACATCCTCAACGGGTTGCCACCCGTCTGAGTTTTGAGGTAAACGCTCGTCTCCCACCCGAGGCGTAGCGCAGCCTGGTAGCGCACCAGACTGGGGGTCTGGGGGTCGCAGGTTCAAATCCTGTCGCCTCGACCGGGACGGACGGCTTCCCCAGCCGTCCACCTTTTCATGACGCGGCCGCTCGTTCTCTGCAGCAACGATGACGGCATCCACGCGCCGCACCTGAACGCGCTCGCCGATCTGATCGAGGCGTTCGCGGATGTCGTCGTCGTCGCTCCGGAGCGCCAGCGCTCCGCGGCGAGCCACGCGATCACGCTGCACAAGCCGCTGCGGCTCGTCGAGGTCAAGCCGCGCCGCTACAGCCTGTCAGGAACGCCGGTCGACTGCGTTTACCTCGGCATGCTGAAGCTGTGCGAGCGGAGGCCGGCGGTCGTCGTCTCCGGCGTCAACGACGGCTTCAACCTCGGCTCGGACGTCTTCTACTCGGGGACGGTCGCGGCGGCGGTCGAAGGCGCGCTGCGCGGCGCCGCCGGCATCGCGTGCTCGCTCGCGCCTCGCGCGAAGAACGCCGCGCGCGGCATCGAGTTCGCGGCGCGCGTGGTCGAGGCGGCGCTCGCCGAGCCGATCCCAGCGGGCACGGTCCTCAACCTCAACATGCCCGACACCGGCAGCGATGCGTACGAGTGGACGACGCTGGGGCGCCGCGAGTACGCGGACGATGTGGTCGAGCGCCACGATCCGCACGGCCGGCCGTACTACTGGGTCGGTGGCGGGCCGACCGGCCACGAGCACGTCGAGGGCACGGACTGCGTCGCGCTCGCGCGCGGCCACAACAGCATCACGCCGATGCACCTCGACCTGACGGATCGCGGTCGCGTCACGAGGCCGCCGTGGGACGTCGCCGGATTTCGCGTGGTGGTAGGTTCGCCGTGATGCGCCTCCTGCTCGTGCTGCTGGTCGCGTGCGCGTGCCCCGCGAAGAAGCCCGTGCAACAGAGCGGCGGGAGTGCTGTCCTCACGACGACGGCGACCACGTGCGACGGCGTCAAGCCGCGCGTCGAGCAGCTCTACCGTGCCGAGGCCGAGGCGAAGGAGCCCAAGCGCGTCGACGAGGCGGTCGCCGACAACACCCAGATGGTCATGAACGACTGCGCCAAGGATCCCGCGAAGACCGTGCCGTGCCTCGCGAAGGCGGCGACGGTCTCCGAGCTCGAGAAGAGCTGCCTGATCCCACTCGACGACGAAGGGACGGAGGCACGATGAAGAAGCTGATCTTCCTGCTCGCCGCGTGCAGCAGCACTCCCGCCCCCGCGCCGCAGCAGCCCACGGAACCGCCCGCGGGAGTCGTTCACGACACGCGCACCCCGCTCGAGCAGCGCCGCGACGCCGCGTGCGACGCCGTCGGCAAGCGCGTCGCCGCATGCGCCGTCGAGGACAGCAAGAAGCAGCTCGCCGCCGGCAAGATCACCCAGGATTCGTACAACAAGGCGACCGAGCCGGTCGTCGTCGCGAAGGACGCCGAGGTCTACAGCGACAAGTGCAAGGCCAAGCGCGACTACAGCTCCCGCCAGATCCGCGTGCTCGAGATGTGCCCGAAGTACGAGAGCGAGTGCGAGCCGTTCCTCGCCTGTCTGCAGAATCTGCAACCGCAGTCGAAGTGAGTTAGCCTGCGGCGCATGAAGAGCGCCGCGCTACTCGCCGTCGCAGCCCTCGTCGGCTGCAAGTCCAAAGAGTCGCCGCCCGCGCAGACCGGCTCCGCCGCGCCTGCGCCCGCGCAACCCGAGGCGCCGAAGGTACGCCCGTCGCAGCAGCCGCTGCCGCCGCTGCCGGCGCTCGAGCTGCCCGCGGACGCGAAGCGCGCGGAGAAGGTCGCGCTCGGCCACGCGCTGTTCTTCGACAAGCGCCTGTCCGCGAACAAGGATCGCGCCTGCTACTCGTGCCACATGAACGAGGACGGCCTCGGCGGCCACGACCCGATCGCGATCGGCTCGGGCGACAAGAAGCAGACGCGCCACGCTCCGGTGCTCTGGAACACCGCCTACTTCAAGGGCGCCTGGTACTGGGACGGCCGCGCGAAGACGCTCGAGGACAACGCGTCGGCC
Organism: uncultured Kofleriaceae bacterium; assembly: GCA_964446175.1. Lineage (GTDB taxonomy): Bacteria > Myxococcota_A > Polyangia > Haliangiales > Haliangiaceae > JABFXX01. Next base: position 129,809 of record CAYUNM010000011.1, on the reverse strand, counting down.
GCGTGGTCCGGCGGCAACATGGGCGTCGGCAAGGACAACCTCGCCAAGAAGGCCGCCGAGATCGCGGCGATCCCCGGCTACAAGAAGCTGTTCGAGGCGGCCGGCCTCAAGGGCACCGCCGACGACATCGCGGTCGCGCTCTCGGAGTACGAGCGCACGATCCTCTGCAAGGACACCGCGTACGACAAGTACGCCGCGGGCGACAAGACCGCGCTCACCGATCAGCAGCAGCGCGGCCTCGACATCTTCCTCGGCAAGGGCCAGTGCCTGATCTGTCACGCGCCGCCGTACTTCTCGACGGCGATGGGCGTCGATGGCGGCGTCTACTTCAACATGGGCATCGGTACCGACGTCCCCGACGACCAGGTCGACATCGGCCGCATGAAGGTCACGAACAACCAGACCGACTGGGCCGCGTTCAAGCCGCCGTCGCTGCGCAACGTGACGAAGTCGGCGCCGTACTTCCACAACGGCTCGGTCGCCAAGCTCGAGGACGCCGTGAAGATCATGGCGGGCGGCGGCATCAAGAACAAGAACCTCAACCCGGTGCTCGCCGACCGCGGCCTCACCGACGCCGAGCGCGCCGACCTGATCGCGTTCCTCGGCGGCCTCGAGTGCCCGGGCAAGCTCGACGAACCCAAGCTGCCGTGACGGTCTGCGGGTGATGGCGTTCCCGGAGGGAGTCGAACCCCCGGCCTGCTCTTTAGGAAAGAGCTGCTCTATCCAGCTGAGCTACGGGAACACGAGGTGGAATGCGTTGTTGCGCGTTCCACGCCCGTCCACGTCATAGCGGATACGCCCGTTCTTGTCTACGCGGCGTATCAGTCGGCCCGACGGGCGGTTGACGACGGCCGCCCGGTTGCGCATCGTGGATGGCGTGCCGACGTACGAGTACCGTTGCAAGGCGTGCGAACGCGAGTTCGAGGTGCAGCAGCGCATGAGCGATCCGGATCTCGTGCACTGCGATGCGTGCGGTGCCGACGCGCTCGAGCGCCTGATCTCGTGGACGAGCGTGCGCAACAACAACTGGCAGGCCGCGCTCAGGGCCGACAATCCGAAGGAAGCCTTCAAGGGCATCTCCGCTGTCGATCGCAGCCGCTACCAGCGCTTCGGCGCGAAGACCGACGCGAGCACGCCGGCGGCGGACGCGGCGTCCGCGAACCCCGCACCCGCGGGCGCGGCGGCAAGCGGCGGCGACACGCTCGACGAGGACGACGAGGACGCAAAGGATTCGGGCAGCGGCGGCAAGACCAGCGAGTAGCACCGCGAGCGCGGCCGCGCGCACCGAGGCCGGCCGCGGTTTGACCGCAATTATTCGCCGTCGCCCCGGTCCTTTGGCTTACACTCGAAGTAATGGACACGGTGGGTGGCCGTTATGCGCTCGATGGGCGGCTCGGCGAAGGCGGGATGGGGCAGGTCTATCGCGCCAAGCACATCCAGCTCGGCAAGGCGTTCGCGCTGAAGATCATCTCGCCGGCGTTCGCGGGCGATCACGCGGCGCGCACGCGGTTCAACCAGGAAGCGAAGCTCGCGAGCGAGATCTCGCACCCGAACATCGTCAGCGTCGTCGACTACGGCGAGGACGCCCAGTACGGCGCGTACATGGTGATGGAGCTCGTCGAGGGCGAGAGCCTCGTCGCGGCCGGCACGCTGCCGATGAGCACGAAGCGCGCGCTCGACGTGCTCGCGCAGGTCGCCGACGCGCTCGAGCACATCCACAAGCGCGGCATCATCCACGGCGACGTCAAGGCCGACAACATCATGTTGAGCGCGGAGGCGAGCAGCAACTCGGCCGAGTCGCGCCGTCGCCGCGTCGTCCGCCTGCTCGACTTCGGCCTCGCGCGCCGCCCCGAGCACGGCGAAGGCGAGGAGGGCGTCAGCGGCAGCCCGCACTACCTCGCGCCCGAGCGCGCCGCGGGCGGCTCCCCGAGCGTCGCGAGCGACATCTACGCGCTCGGCGTCCTCGGCTACCTGCTGCTCACCGGCACGCTGCCGTTCGACGGCAACGTCGTCGAGATCCTGATGGCGCACATCCACAACCCGATCGAGCCGATGGCGAAGCGCCGCGGCGAGGAGATCGAGGAAGAGGTCGAGAACCTGATCGCGCGCGCGCTCGCGAAGGATCCGGCGCAGCGCCACGGGACGGCCGCCGCGTTCCGCTACGAGCTCAACACGGTGATGGACATGCTCGACATGGGCCGCCGCAGCAGGCCGACGCGCGGCTCGGGCGCGATGGAGCCCACCAACGCGCGCGAGGCGATGCTCCGCACGGCGTTCGAGCGGTCGCGCATCCCGCAGGCGCTCCTCTCGATCGACGGCACGATGGCCGCGTCGAACAAGGCGTTCAACAAGCTGGTCAACGTCGGCGAGAAGGGCGTGGAAGGCCTCGCCGTCACCGACCTGTCGATCGCGACGTATGTCCCCGGCCTGCTGCGCGCGCTGCGCGCCGTGCACACCGAAGGCAAGCCGAGCGAGCGGCGCGCGAAGGTCTACCGCGGCCGCAGCAAGAACCCGCTCGAGCTGACGATCTGGCTCTCGCCGCTGCCCATCCCCGGCCAGGAGATCCACATGTTCGTGCGCGTCGAAGAAGTCGACCCGCGCAAGAGCACGCCCGGCGAGGGCGGCTAAGCGCGCGCAGCATCCAACACGAGAGTGCGTCTCGGCGATCGAAGCAAACCGCTCGGCATCGCGTCCGTACGTGACAAGTGCGTGTGAGCGTCCTGCAGACCCCGTCGGCCGGTGCGTTCGGTCGGGCCCGTCGCGTTATTGCACTGGGCTAGCGCGAGGGCGTCGATCCGGGTAGCAGGGCTGGCGCAGCAACGGGATCGACTTGGCGTCGCTTGCGCATAGCTCACAGTCATTCGTGTCTCAGACTCGGTCCTCCTTGCGATGTCGGGCGGCTTGATTCGGTCGCCGAGACGCAGGCACCGGATGCCCGCTCTCGCTGATCGGTTGTTGTGCACGTGGCGCGCCCGCGCGTTTCGGCGGTTTCGGCGAAGTTTCGCGCAACCAGCGCGTTGCGGTCGGGCTGCGGTCGGGAGCGCGTGCACGGCATGCGCGCGGCGGCCGCGCGTCAGTGGCGACGCGAGACGAGCGCGGCGCGGATCCGATCCCCGAGCGAGGCCGGCTCGCGATCGAGCTCGACGATCGGGATGTCGACACGGTGATCGCGCAGGCGCGCTTCGATCAACGGGCGGGAGAGGGCAGGCGTTGTCGGATCGAAGAGCACGACGTCGTGAGGGCCGCGCGCGAGGGCGGCGTTGAGAGCCGGCTCGATGTCGACGCGCGTGAAGCGTGGGTCGAGACCGGCGACGCGCAGGGCGTCTCGGAGTGGCGCCAGGGGGTGTATCCAGGGCCGGACGAGCAGGACTTTCATCGAGCTAAACCGGGCGAAGGTTAGGGGGTGTCGATCAGGGATTTTGCATGTGTCAGGCCAGCACAGCGGTTGTGGCGCGCGCGCACGCCGAGCGAACTCGCACGGCAATTTCTGTAGGAAAAGAAAATGGTTCGGCGAGAGGGGAGTGATACAAGTGAATCGATGGGGCGTTCGCGCGGCTCCGCGGTACCGACCCGCGCCAGTAGCCAGGCCAGCTGGATGTCGGCCGGCTCGCGTGCGTCCGCGTCCTGGATCGGCGAGCGAGGCGTGACCACGCCCACCGGGACGCGCTGGCATGTCGAGATCTTGCTGGACGTGCTCGAGGGGCGGGCTCCGAGCGAGCACGACGAAGCGACGGCAACCCGCTTTCACATCGACATTTACTCGGAAGAGTGGGGCTTTTACTTCTGCCACGCCGGCCGGTGCTCGTGGGTGCGGGTCACGGACCAGCCGTTCATGCACGGGCGCGACGACTACAATCTGCTCGGGCTGACGCCGGCGCTCGCGGATATCGGGGAGCTCCTGCGGCACCTCGAGCTCAAGCACAAGGTTCGATTCCGCCGCGAGCACGCGAAGATCCGGACGAACATGCCGAGCGCCGAGCCCGCGGTCCGGTCCTGGGTCGCGACGCTGTAGGGAGCCTCCGCTGTGATCTCGGCGCCCAGGAACGCGCGTAGTTGTCACGGTGTGCCCTCGCGCGCGAGCGCATGTGCCTTGTACGCTCGGGGCGTGTTGCTACGAGCGTTGGTCATCGTCGGCGTCGTGTCGGGAGCGGGCTGCAAGAAGAAGCGAGAGATGGCGACCGAGCTGCCCTCCACGCCGTCCTCCGGTCACAGCGTCACGCACTTCAAGGACGCGGCCGAGGGGGAGGGCAGCGGGTCCGCGGTGGCCGCGGGATCGCCCAGCGACGCGGCCCCCAAGGTCGGCGGCAACGGACAGCCGGCGTACCGGGGAGACGACGGCCACGTCCACGGCCCGGGCGGTCCCGTGTACATCGGGACGGGCCCGCTGTGCGACACGTCGCGCGACCACTGTCAGCGCGGCGATGCGTGGTTCTGTGCGACGAAGTTCTCCGCGGGCAACTTCTACCGTGCGACGCCGTGCTTCGAGTTCGAGAACAAGTGGTGGTCGTGGCGCGGCGACGAGATCGACAAGGGCGGGCTCGTGTTCAAGACGCGCCTCGCGAAGCCGGAGGACCTCAAGGCGGGCGCGCCCGTCGTGTTGTTCGCGCCACCGGAGCACGCGCGCGACAAGTTCGTCGACAGCGAGTACGAGGCGCTGACGTCATCGCGGTGGGACGTCGGCGTGATCGACTCGGTGAGCGGTACGACGTGGACCACGAAGGCGTGGCCCGATCCGATCGATCTCGACCTCACGCGCGCGATCGTCGAGCAGCAGAACTACTGACTACTTCACGTTGACGAGGATCGGCGTCGACGGGATGCCGTTCGCCACCGACTCGAGGATCGCGAGGCCGCGCTCGGCATCCGGCGGGACGTCGAACAGCGTCGTGCCGTGCTTGTCGGGACCGATCGCGCGGTTCGAGTGATCGTGCGAGCGCAGGTAACGGACGTGGCCGGTGTCCTGATACGTCAGGCGGATGATCGGGTAGTTCGAGAACGTCTGCGCGTCATCGCCGTAGTACGCGCCCTGCGTGATGCCGTTCATGCGATCGAGCGAGAGCTTGTAGACGCGGCCGAGGAACAGGTTCGAGACCGGCGTGATGCCGTCGGCCGTCGCGACCTGCGACGTGCGCGACGACGGATCGCTCGTGTCGACCTGCATCGCGGCCGTCATCAGCTGCGGCGCCTGCGTGATCACGGGGACCGCGTTGTCGGGGTGGCCGGGCGCGGGCGTGTAGATCTCGACGTCGGTCGTCGTGTCGGTCATCAGCATCTCGCCGCTCGGCAGCATGAGCAGGTTGAGCTGATACGTCGTCTGCTGGGACGCGCCGGGAGGCGACGCCGTCGGCGTGAACGAGCTGCCGTCCCACTCGAAGTACGAGGTGGGGGTCTTGAAGATGCCGGGGCTCGCGGGGACGAGGATGTTGCCGTTCGGCAGCACCGCGGCCGGGCCGTCGGCGAGGTCGAGCTGGTTCGGTGCCGTCCCCGGCAGATCGGGTGCGGCCGCCCACGTCTTCGTGGCCGGATCGTACGTGGCATTGTGGCCGGTGGCGCCGAGCGCGAGGATGGTGCCGTCGTGGCGGAGCACGGCGGGCCCGATCTCGTGCGAGTTATCGGCCGTATCGATATCGGCTAGCTGGACGGGCGTGTGGCCCGCGGGCGTCCACATGCCGGTGGCGGGATCGTACGACTCGGCGGCCGTGAGGTCCGCCGTGTTGTTGCAGTCGACGGTCAGGATCGTGCCGTCGTACAGCTCGACCCAGCTCTCCTCGTCGTGGATGTCGAGCTTGCCGGTCCCCGTCGGCGTGTAGTGCATCGTGTCGAAGTCGAGGTACGCCTGGCCCTTCTCGGAGCCGCAGCAGTCCGTGATCATCCAGCGGCCGTCGGCCATGACCATGCCCGACGCGTCGCCGATCGTCTGCCAGCCCGCGGGTGCCGGCACGCTCTTCCAGCTGTTCGCGACCGGATCGTAGAGCGCGCCCTGCGTCGTCCACGCCTGCTGGCCACCGTTGTACTCGCCGCCTTGCACGACGACGCGGCCATCGGTGAGCACGCCGGTCGCGGTGTACAGCGGCGCGTAGCCGCCCGGCATCGACGCGAGCTGCGTCCACGTGCCGGCCGCATAGTCGCCCATGTCGTTCGGCTTGAGCTGCCACCAGTTCGACGTCGATGCGTCCTGCACCATGACGGTGCCATCGGTCAGCAGCACCGGTGCGGCCGGGCCCGGGAACGGGGGCGTGGTCACCGGCCTCCACGTCTTTGGCTGCGCGGCCGGAGCGGCGAGCGTCACCGTGGCCGACGAAACGGCAGAAGTTGGCACCGGATCGCCCGGCACGGCACACCCAGAAAGCGCGACGAACACGACCCAGCGAGACATGTGGCGCGAGTCTAGCCGAAGTCTCGCTTCGTCATGTACGGTTTCGTTCGTGCGCTTCGCGATTGTGGTGGTTCTCCTCGTGGCATGTGGTGGCAACGACTCTCCGCCGCCGTGTAACTACACGGAAGCGGACGATGCCGGTAACGCCACGACCGGCGAGATGACGGGCTTCATGCTCGACAAGAAGCTGCAGATCGTCTGCGGCCAGGTCGATGGAGGCCATTACGACGCGACGGCGCAGACGGTCGACGTCGATCGCTATCGCGTGACGGTCGGCGGTACGGGCGAGCTCGTGATCCATCTCGATCCGCTCGCCGATGCGGCGGCATTCACGGACCTCACGGTCCAGGTCTTCGATACGGCCGTGAACCCGCGGCTGTACGCGGAGGCGACGTACGTCCCGCAGTACGATCACGCCGCGTTCATCGCCGTCGTGCCGCCCGGCGACTACGACGTGCGCGTGCTCGCGCACGCCGGCGGCGATATCAGCGGCGGCACGCTGAAGTACCGGCTGCGCTTCACGCCCGATCCGTCGCTGCTCTGCAAGGCGCAGACGAAGGGCGGCTACAAGGAAGCGGGCGAGCCGAACGATGCGGTGTCCGCCGACTTCACGAAGACCGCACCGTTCGCGCAGGCCGCCGGCACCGCCGAGCCGACGAAGCAGACGTTCGGCAACACGAGCTACCTGATCGCGGGCACCGCCAGCGCGGGCACGATGGAAGGCGAGTACGTCGACAACGACGTCTACGACTTCAAGACCGGCGACGCGAACGAGCTCACGCTGCGCCTCGACTGGGACGGCATGAACGACCTCGACGCCGCCGTGCTCGAGGCCGGCACGCTCGCCCCGGCGGGCCTCGCCGTGACGACGAAGGCGGGCGGAGGCGAGATCCAGACGTTCGCCGTGAAGCCGAAGACCGAGTATCTGCTGTGGGTCGGCGCGTTCATGGGCGCGAGCGGCGACACGCCGTACAACGTCACGGTCTGCGCGCAAGACTTCACGCCCTGAATGGAGGGCGATCGCGAGCGCTGGAACGCGACGTGGCGCGAGCGCGCCGGCGAGCTCGAGTCGCCCGCGTCGTTCCTCGTCGAGCACGCGCACATGCTGCCGGCGCAGGGCAAGGCGCTCGACATCGCGGGCGGCGCGGGACGCAACGCGGTGTGGCTCGCGCGGCGCGGGCTCGATGTCACGCTCGTCGATGTCAGCGACGTCGCGATCACGCGCGCCGAGACGAAGGCCGCGAGCGCCGGCGTGAAGCTGCGCGCGCGCCGTGTCGATCTCGACCAGCCGCTCGAGCTGGCGCCGCTCTACGATCTCGTCGTCATCGTGCACTTCCTCAGCCGCGAGCAACGCGACGCGTACGCACACCTGCTCGTCGACGGCGGGCTGCTCGTGCACGTGCAGCAGACGGTGAAGAACCTCGAGCGGCACGCGCGGCCGAGCCGGCGGTTTCTCATCGAGGAAGGCGAGCTGGCGGCGTGGGTCGGCGAGCTCGGGTTCGAGACGCTCGTTCATCGCGAGGACTGGAACGACGAGGGCGTCCATGAAGCTGCAGTCATTGCGCGCCGGGTGAAGGACGATCGGCGCGCGGCGGAACCCGAGCCGCTGCCGCCTTCCGGCGGGCCGTATCGCTGATACGCTGGTGCGACCGTGAAGCGCCTGAGCCCCAGCGACACGATGTTCCTGTACGGCGAGTCGCGCGAGCAGATGATGCACGTCGCCGGGCTCTTGACGTTCACGGCGCCGCCGGACGCGCCACCCGATGCCATGCGCGCGCTGATGGACGAGGTGCGCCGCGGCGCGCCCGTGTATCGCCCGTGGAACCTGCGGCTGCGCACGCCGGATCTGCTGTGGAATCCACTGCAGGCGTGGAACGAGGTCGACGTCGATCTCGAGTATCACGTGCGCCGCACGGCGCTGCCGTCGCCGGGCGACGAGCGCGAGCTCGGCATCGTCGTGTCGCGCCTGCACGGGCATCACATCGACTTCCATCGCCCGCCGTGGGAGATGCACCTGATCGAGGGTCTCGAGGGGCGGCGCTACGCGCTGTACGTCAAGGTGCATCACTCGCTCGTCGACGGATTCACGGCGATGAAGCTGCTCAACGCGGCGCTGTCGAGTGATCCGGAGGAACGCGATCGTCCGCTGTTCTTCTCGATCCCACCGCCCGAGCGCCCGCGCCGCGAGGAGAGCGACGGCGACGGCGGCGTGCACTTCCCCGAGCTGCTGGCACTCGTCCGCGAGCAGTACGGCGCTTCGAAGACCGCGCTGCGCGCGCTGCGCGAGGTGCTGACCGGCAAGCACGACGGCCTCGTCACGCCGCGGCAGGCTCCGAAGTGCATCCTCAACGCGCGGATCTCGCGCAGCCGGCGCTTCGCGACGCAGCGGGTGGATACGGCGCGCATGCGCGCGGTCGCGAAGGCGGCCGGCGGCACGCTCAACGACGTGATCCTCGCGCTGTCGGCGGCGAGCCTGCGGCGCTACCTGCTCGAGCTCGACGCGCTGCCCGAGGAGCCGCTGATCGCGATGGTGCCGGTCGCGATCCGCGCGAAGGACGACGCCGGCGGTGGCAACGCGGTCGGCGCGATCCTCGCGTCGCTCGCGACGGACATCGAAGATCCGGGCGAGCGTCTCGCCGAGATCGTCGCCTCGACGCGCGAGGCGAAGCAGCAGCTGCAGGGTATGTCGAAGGCGGCGATCCTGCAGTACAGCGCGATGCTGCTCGCGCCGTCGCTCGCCCAGATGATCCCGTCGACGGCGGGCCACGTGCGACCGACGTTCAACGTCGTCATCTCGAACGTGCCGGGCCCCGAGACGCCGCTGTACTTCCGTCGCGCGAAGCTGGATGCTGCGTACCCGATGTCGATCCCGGTGCACGGGCAGGCCGTGAACATCACCTGCAACAGCTACGCGGGATCGATGTGCTTCGGCTTCACCGGATGCCGCGATACCGTGCCGCACCTGCAGCGCCTCGCCGTGTACTGCGGCGAAGCCCTCGCCGAGCTCGAGGCCGCATGCGGGCTCTGATCTTGATGGCGGCACTGGGCGGCGTCGCGCACGCCGGCAGCGAAGGGCAGGCGAGCGGCGATGGGCTCGAGCTCGTCGGCATCACGGCCGGTACGCGCGCCGGTGACGGCGGCGGCTTCGTCCTCGGCCAGAGCGACTGGAACAGCGTCTCGGGCTTGCGGCTCACCGGCGGCGCCGAGATCCCGGTGTGGCGGCACCTCCGCGCCGTGCTCCGCATCGATGACTTCGCCGGTAACGGTCGCCCGGGCGCCGGCCTCGCGTACGTGCTCGCGCCGTATGCGACCGCGTACGTGCTCTACAAGGCCGAGGGCTTCAGCGAGCCCGAGGGCGAGGTCGAGGGTGCGCTCGCGCTCGCGCGCGGCCCGCTCGCCGGCTCGCTGACGTTCGGCCAGGATGCCGATGCGAAGAACCGTGACGTCGAGGGTGCGGTCGCGGCTCGCTTCGCGATCGCCGATCGCGTGTTCGCCGGTGCGATGGCGCGCTACCGCGATGCGCTCGGCACGACCGGCGAGCCGCTCGCGCGCGACGGTCTCGCTGGAGCGGTTGCCACGATCGTCGTCGATCGCGTCGCGATCAGTGCTGTCGCAGGTGTCGCAGGCGTACAGAAAGTGGGACAGCGCTTCGAGGCAGGTCCCGCCGCCACGCTCGCGATCAGCGCCGCGTTTTGATCGATACTGCGCGCCATGCGAAGCCTCGTGGTGCTCGCGGCGCTGTGCGCCGTCGCGCATGCTGATCCGACCGACGACCTCCTCGCGAAGAACCTCGCCGCACGCGGCGGCGCCGACAAGCTGCGCGCGATCAAGTCGCTGAAGCTGACCGGCCGCATCGTGTTCGGCGGCGGCGACTTCTCCGTCGATGCGGCGTGGGGCGAGCTGCAGGAGCGGCCCGATCACGTGCGCAGCGAGGTCACGCTGCAGGGCCTGACGAGCGTCAGCGCGTATGACGGTCACCAGGCCTGGCGCGTGTCGCCGTTCGAGGGCCGCAAGGACGCCGAGCGCGCCAGCGAGGACGACGCGAGGGCGCTCGCGCAGCAAGCCGAGCTCGACGGCCCGCTCGTCGAGTGGCGCGCGAAGGGCCACCGCGTCGAGGCGCTCGGCATGGAAGATGTCGACGGCACGCCGGCGTACAAGCTGCGCGTCACGCGCAAGGACGGCGACGTCTGGTACGTCTATCTCGATCCCGCGACGTACCTCGAGGTGCGCATCACGAAGATCCACAAGGTCCGCGGCGCGGAGGAGATCAGCGAGACCGACCTTGGCGGGTACCAGCAGGTCGCCGGCGTGTGGATTCCGTTCGCGGTCGAGTCGGGCAGCAAGGGTGGTCCGCGGACGAGCCGGATCAGCGTCGAGCACGCCGAGGTCAACGTCCCCGTCGACCCGACGTGGTTCCGGATCCCGACGAGCGCGGTCGCGGCGGTGATCAAGCCGCCGGCGGGCGAGGCGAAGCCGGAGCCGGTGAACGTCCCAGCGCCGACGGGCAAGGCCGTGTTCGACTCGGGCACGATCGCGGGCCTCGGTGCGCGCAACATCGGGTCGGCGGCGATGAGCGGCCGCATCGCGGCGGTCGCGGCCGTCAATGAAGGCGGCAAGACGACGATCTTCGTTGGCGCGGCGTCGGGCGGCGTGTGGCGCAGCTACGACGGCGGCACGACGTTCAAGCCGGTGTTCGACAAGGAGGCGGTGCAGTCGATCGGCGCGATCGCGATCGATCCGCGCAACTCGAAGAACGTGTGGGTCGGCACCGGCGAGAGCTGGACGCGCAACTCGACGTCGATCGGCGACGGCATCTACCGCAGCACCGACGGCGGCGAGACCTGGAAGAACATGGGCCTGCCGCAGAGCGAGCGCATCGTGAAGATCCTCGTGCACCCGAAGAACAGCAACGTCGTGTACGCGTGCGTGCCCGGCAAGATGTGGAGCGACTCGGCCGATCGCGGCCTCTACAAGACCGTCGACGGCGGCGCCACCTGGCAGCTCGTGCTCAAGGGCCCGAACCTGTCGACCGGCTGCTCGGGCGTGACGATGGATCCGGCGAACCCCGAGGTGCTGCTCGCGGGCATGTGGGACTTCCGCCGCAAGGGCTGGACGTTCCGCTCCGGCGGCGAGACACCCGACTCGCCGAGCGGCTCGGGCATGTTCCGCAGCGTCGACGGCGGCCGCACGTGGACGCCCCTGACGGCGCAGAGCAATCGCGGGCTGCCGCTCGCGCCGTGGGGCCGCGTCGAGGTCACGTATGCGCCGAGCAACCCGCGCGTCGTCTACGCGATGATCGAGAGCAAGTCGAGCGGCCTCTACCGCAGCGACGACGGCGGTGCGACCTGGGACGCGCGCGACAAGAGCCAGAAGATGGTGTGGCGGCCGTTCTACTTCGCGCGGCTCGTCGTCGATCCGACGAACCCGAACCGGATCTTCAAGCCGGACCTCGGTCTGATCGTCAGCGAGGACGGCGGCAAGTCGTTCGCCGATAGCGGCGGCGGATCGCACGGCGACTGGCACGACCTCTGGATCGATCCGCAGAACCCCAAGCACATCATCGGCGGCGACGACGGCGGTCTGTGGATCTCCCACGACGGCGGCAACCGGTGGTGGAAGGCGAACAACCTGCCCGTGTCGCAGTTCTATCACGTGAGCATCGACAACGCGGACCCGTACCACGTGTACGGCGGCCTCCAGGACAACAGCTCGTGGGTCGGCGACAGCGCGTACCCCGGCGGCATCACGAACAGCCGCTGGGAGAACCTGTGCGGCGGCGACGGCTTCTGGGCGTTCGTCGATCCGACGGACGCGAATGCCGTCTACTGCGAGAGCCAGGGCGGCTACATCAATCGCATCGACCGCAAGACGATGGCGTCGCGCGACATCCAGCCGAAGGCCGGCTACCACGAGAAGCTCCGCTTCAACTGGAACACGCCGATCGCGATCTCTCCGACGCAGAAGGGCACGATCTACATCGGCGCGCAGTTCCTGTTCCGCTCGCGCGACCGCGGCAACACGTGGGATCGCATCTCGCCGGACCTGACGACCAACGATCCGGAGAAGCAGAAGCAGGAGCAGTCGGGCGGCATCACCGTCGATAACTCGGCCGCCGAGATGCACACGACGATCTACTCGATCAGCGAGTCGCCGAAGAACCCGAGCGTGATCTGGGTCGGCACCGACGACGGCAACCTGCAGCTGACGCGCGATGCGGGCCGCACGTGGACGAACGTCGTCGGGAACGTGCCCGGCCTGCCGAAGAATTCGTGGGTGAGCTGGGTCGAGGCCTCGCGCTTCGATCCGGCGACCGCGTACGCGACGTTCGATCGCCACACGTTCGGCGACATGACGCCGTGGGTCTACCGCACGACCGACTACGGCAAGACGTGGACGCGTCTCGGGACGCAGAACGTCCGCGGCTACGCGCACACGATCAAGGAAGACACCGTCAAGCGCGACCTCGTGTTCCTCGGCACGGAATTCGGGCTGTGGATCTCGATCGACGGCGGCAAGTCGTTCGCGCAGTTCAAGGGCAACGACTTCCCGAACGTCGCGGTGCGCGAGGTCCAGGTGCAGCCGCGCGATAACGACCTCGTGCTCGCGACGCACGGCCGCGGCATCTGGATCATCGACGACCTCACGCCGCTGCGCGCGCTCACCGACGCCACGCTGCAGCAGCCGACCGCGTTCCTGCCCGGGCGCCCCGTGCAGCAGCGCATGCCCGCGAACGGCGGCTGGGTCGAGGGCGACGCGACGTTCGTCGGCGACAACCCGCCGCAGGGCGCGGTCATCCAGTACTACCTGCGCTCGCGTCACATCTACGGGCCGATCAAGCTCGAGGTGCTCGATGCCAAGGGGCAGGTCGTCGACACGATCACGCCGAGCAAGCACCCGGGTATCAACCGCGTCGTATGGAACATGCGCGTCAAGCCGCCGAAGGTCCCGCGCGCCGCGCAGGTCGCGTTCGGCTCGTCGCAGGGCCCGCGCGTCGTCCCCGGCACCTACACGGTGCGCCTCACGCGCGGCGCCGACGTGCAGACGACGAAGCTCGCGATCGGCCTCGACCGCCGCGCGCCGTACACGCTCGCCGATCGCAAGGCGCACTTCGACGCGATGATGAAGGCGCACGCGCTGTTCGGCGACATGAGCAAGCTCGTCGAGCGGATCGATGCGGCCCGCGAGGCGCTCGACGACAAGGAGCACAAGACGCCGGACCGGGATCCGATGGCGAAGAAGCTCCGCGACACGCGCGCCAAGCTCGACGCGATGAAGAAGGAGGTCGTCGCCACCACCGAGGGCGGCGCGATCACCGGCGAGGAGCGCATCCGCGAGCACCTGGATCAGCTGTACGGCGCGCTCAACGGCTGGGAAGGCCGACCGGCGCCGTACCAGGTCGCGCGCATCGACGTGCTGCGCCGCGAGCTCACGGACGTCCAGAAGGAATTCGACGGCTTCGTGAAGTCCGACCTCCACGCGCTGGTGCCGGAGATCAGCGAGCTCGAGCCGAGCGACGAGCCGGATCCGATCGCGATGCACTGCGTGGAGACCGCGGGGCGCGACTGCGGGGGCGGCTCGGCGGTCGCGACCGAGCGCGACTAGCCCGGTCAGAAGTTGCGGCGGTCGAGGATGTAGCCGAGGCCGCCCGCGCGATACCAGCGGTAGCCGTACGGCTCGAGGATGATGCGGTGGTGCGAGCGCCTGTCGGGCTCGCTGTGCGCGGTGTCGAACAGCGACGTCAGCTTGTTGTTGAACGGCAGCGTGATCTCGAGAGTCTCGTCGACAAGGTTGTGCACGGTGAGGACCGTGTTGTTGCGCCAGTCGTAGCGCATGACGAGCACGCCGGGGTTCTTGACGTCGATCACCTCGAACGCGCCCCAGCCGAGCTCGGGGACCTCCTTGCGCATGCGGATCAGGCGCTCGGTCCAGTTGAGCATCGAGTTCGGATCGCGGCGCTGATCGGCGGCGTTGACCTGGTGGTAGCCGTACGGGCCGTCGTCGATGACGGGGAGGGCAGGCTTGTCGGCGCGCGTGAAGCCGGCGTGCGGCTCGGTCGACCACTGCATCGGCGTGCGCGCGGCGTTGCGCTCGGGCAGCGCGAGGTTATCGCCCATGCCGAGCTCGTCGCCGTAGCGGATCACCGGCGTGCCCGGCAGCGTGAACATCAGCGAGTACGCGCACTCGAGGCGGCGGCGATCGCCGCGCAGCATCGGCGCGAGGCGGCGGCGGATGCCGCGGTCGTAGAGCTGCATGTCCTTGTCGGGGCCGAGCGCCTCGAAGACCTTCTCGCGCTGCGCGTCGGTGAGGCGGCCGAGGTCGAGCTCGTCGTGGTTGCGCAGGAAGTGGGCCCACTGCGCGGTGTCGGGGCGGTCGCGGGTCTGCTCGAGCGCGCGGACGAGCGGGCGCGCGTCGGCGGTCGCGAGCGCGTAGAACAGGCGCTGGTTGACCCAGAAGTTGAACATCATCTCGAGGCGATCGCCGTCCTCGCCGAAGTAGGAGACGTTCAGCTTCGGCATCACGTTCGCCTCGGCGAGGATGATCGCGTCGCCGCGCCGCCACTGGAGGAACTCGCGGAACTCGCGCAGCATCGTGTAGTGCTCGACGTGCTGCTCGTCGATGCCCTTGCCCTGGATCACGAACGGCATCGCGTCCATGCGGAAACCGTCGACGCCGAGCTCGAGCCAGAAGCCCATGATCTTCCGGATCTCGTCCTGGACCGCCGGGTTCTGTGTGTTGAGGTCGGGCTGGAAGTCGTAGAAGCGGTGGAAGTAGTAGGCGCCGGCGACCTTGTCGCGCGTCCAGGTCGTCTTCTGGACGCCGGGGAACACCATGCCCTGGTCGGCGTCCTTCGGCTTCTTGTCGGACCACAGGTAGAAGTCGCGGTAGCGCGACTTCGGATCGCGGCGCGCCTCCTGGAACCACTTGTGCTGATCGCTCGTGTGGTTGACGACGAGATCGATCAGCACGCGAATGCCGCGCTGCTTCGCCTGGTGCGTGAAGTCGACGAAGTCGCCGAGGTGACCGAAGCACTCGTCGACGGCGTAGTAGTCGCTGATGTCGTAGCCGTCGTCGCGCCGCGGCGACTTCTGGAACGGCATCAGCCACAGGCAGGTGACGCCGAGGCCGGCCAGGTAGTCGAGCCGCCGCATCAGGCCCTCGAAGTCGCCGATGCCGTCGCCGTTGCTGTCCATGAACGTGCCGACGTGCAGGCAGTAGACGACGGCGTTCTTGTACCAGAGGTCCTTGATCACGCTCCCGGTGTGGTCCGGAGCGTGCAGAGGTTCAACGCCCCAGCGACGGCCTCACCTCGCGCTGCCTCTGCCAGATCTGCTCGTACGTGCGCAGGTACGCGGCGGGCTTGCGCAGCGGATGACTGACGCGATGCAGCTCCGCGAACGGATCGAAGCCGATCCGGCCGGCGAGGTCGTGCCACAGGCGCGACCGATCGAACGTCAGCGCGATCGCGCCGAGCTCGCCCGCGAGCACCGCCGCGAGATCGCTCGCGTAGCACTCGAGGCCCGCGATCGTGTCGCGCGTCGCAGAAGGCATGAACGCGCAGCGGTTCGCGACGTACTCGTACACGAGCGGCTCGCCATCCGTGCGCAGGACGAAGCAGAACGTCGGCTTCTTGCCGTTGCACTCGGTGGCGAGCACCGAGGCGAGGCCGCGGAACAGCGCGCCGCCGACGAGGGACTGCGCGAGCTCGGCGAGGCCGGCCTCGAGCTTGGCGCGATCGAACGCGATGGTGCCCGTCGCGGGCGCGAAGTCCTGCGGCGTGCCGCCACCACGTGCACGGCGCGGCCACTGCTCGCGCGGCTCGGTCGCGAGCCACGGCGTGCGCTCCTCGACGGACGCGAGCTTGTTCGCCTTGAGCGTCCAGGTCTGGCCGGGCAGGCCGGCCCAGAACTTCTCCTTCTTGTAGACGTTGCCGATCAGCTTCACGACCTGCTCGGGCTCGACGCAGAACACGCGCTCGTTCAGCCAGCTCTTGCCGCCCGTGAACGAGAAGCCGCCCGCGCACATGATCATCCCCTGCGGCGTGCCCCACGTCTGCTCGACGAGCTTGTGCCCGACGCCCATGTTCATGAAGCACTGCTGCGTACCCTCGGTGCGCTCGCGCAGGTACGCGGCCATGTGCGACCAGTCGAGCGCGTTGTTCGTCCACGAGAGCAGGCCCGGCCGCATCGCCTTCGCGGCCGCCCACTCGACGTGCGCCTGCGTGATCGGGATGTCGACCATCGAGAAGAACGATCCGTGGCCGTCGGTCGAGCGGACGAGGAACGGCAGCGTGTCCCACTCGTCGCCGCAATTGGTCGTGAGGTGATCGCCGGTGAACGGCGTGACCTCGAGGTCCGCAAACCGGACCGAATCGCCGGGGACGAGGTCGTGCACCGTGAACCCCATCTGCTCGAGGATCGTGCGTGCCGCGTACGACGAGCGCGCCGACAGGTACACGGGGATGTCGCGGTGGAGCTTCGCGAGCGAGGGGATGTCGAAGTGATCGTCGTGCTCGTGGGAGAGCACGATCGCGTCGAGGCGCGGAAACGCCTCCGGGGTCCACACGCGCGGCGGCCACACCTTGTACTCGAGCGCGTGGATGTCGCCGAAGTCCTCGCGCAGCAACGGATCCACGAGGATCGCCGCCCTGTCCGTGCGGAACGCCCACCCCTGGTGCCCGAGGAACGTGGTCGCGAACATCGTCCCGACTGTACCGTGGCCGAAGCGAGCGCTCCTGCCTCACTCGTAGATTAGATAGCCTCACCGTGGCGCCGGGGCGCGAACCGCCTACGGTGTGAGTATGCGGCTCGCGGCACTCGTACTCGCGCTCACGACAATCGCATGCAGTACGAAGGCCGTGGAGCTCGTCGCGGGAGGGACCGATCAGAAGCTCCGGCAGCGGCCGGATGGCGCGCCGCAAGCATCGCCCGCGCCGCCGCCGATCCTCGTGCTCGCGCTCGACGGCGTGTCGCGTGACCTGCTGTACCAGATGCTGCGGGCCGGCGAGCTCCCGCGCATGACCGAGCTGCTCGGCGGGGACCACCTCGCGCACGCCTACCTCGATGACTCGTTCCTCTCGACGATGCCGTCGACGACGATGGATGCGTGGGTCGCCGCGATGACGGGGCGGCCGCCCGCCGACACCGGCGTCGCCGGCAACGAGTACTTCATCCGCGAGAAGCGCCAGCTCGCGTGCCCAGCGCCGATCTCGTTCGAGGACGCCGACCCGACGCTCTCGATCTACACCGACCACTACCTCGACAAGCTCGTCGAGGTCCCGACGGTGTACGAGCGCCTGCGTCGCCACGAGCCCCACATCAACATCTGGGTCGCGATGAACCACCTGTTCCGCGGCGCCGATCGCATGCTGCTCGCGAAGCGGACCGCGCTCGTCAAGGCGTTCGAGGGCTTCGTCAGCAAGGAGTTCGACGAGCTCGACGCGAAGCCGTCGCCGGCCCTGTTCGAGACGCTCGACAGCGCGGCCGTCGACGACGTGATCGACCACCTCGACAAGGATCCGCTGCCCGACGTCCTGACGCTGTATCTCGCCGGCACCGATCTCTACACGCACCAGGCAGCGGAAGGCCCCGACGAGGCGCGGCGCGCGTACCTGAAGACCGTGGTCGACAAGCAGGTCGGCCGCATCGTCGACGAGCTGCGCAAGAAGGGCCGGCTCGACCGCACGTGGGTGACGGTGATCGCCGATCACGGCCACTCGCAGGTCGTCCACGACAAGCAGCACGCACTCGGCGAGGCGGGCCTCGACGCGGGGCCGCCGACGCTGCTCGCGCAAGCTGGCTTCCGCATCCGGCCGCTGCAGCAGAACGTCGACGACAAGGATCCGTTCAGCGCGGTGCTCGCGTACGGCGGTGCGACCGCATACGTGTACCTCGCGGATCGCTCGACGTGCCCGGGCGCCAAGGACGTCTGCGCGTGGGACCGCATGCCGCGCTACGCGGAGGACGTGCTGCCCGCGGCAGAGGCCTTCTACCGCGCGAACCGCGACGGCACCGGCTATCCAGGCATGAAGGGTACGCTCGACCTGATCCTCGTGCGCCGGCCGCGTCCGGTGGCCGAGATCGATCGGCCGTTCGAGGTCTACGTCGGCGGCGGCAAGACGATGCCGATCGGCGAGTACCTGAAGGCTCACCCGCACCCGACCTACATCGACTTCGAGGCGCGCCTGCACGACCTCGCGGTCGGTGTGCACGGCGAGCGCGCGGGCGACATCATGCTGCTCTCGCAGTTCGGCAACGTCGCCAGGCCCGAGGACCGCTACTACTTCGCGCACCTCTACCGGTCGTGGCACGGCAGCCCCTCGAAGCAGGACTCCGAGATCCCGCTGATCGTCGCGAACGCGCACCACACGGCCGCGGAGATCGGGCCGTGGGTCAAGCACACGATCGGACCGCGCCCCTACATCCAGCACTTCACGGACGTGCTGCTCGGGCTGCGCGCGGGTGAGCTCGGGCAGTAAGCTCCGCGCGTGCCGCCACTCGCGCTCGCCGGCGTCTCGATCGCGCTGTGGTCGTCGCTCGCGTACCTGTCGACGCTCGTGCCGCACGTGCCGCCGTTCCTGCTCGTCGGCGTGACGCTGCTCGTCGGCAGCGTCCCGGGCCTCGTGCGCTTCCGATCGTTCACGCGCGATCTCCGCGTGCTCGCGCTCGGCGTCTACGGGCTGTTCGGCTACCACTTCTGCCTGTTCCTGGCGCTGCGGCTCGCGCCACCGGTGGAGGCGAACCTCGTCAACTACCTGTGGCCGGTGCTGATCGTCGCGATGTCGCCGCCGCTGCGCTGGTTCCACGTCGCGGGCGCGCTCGTCGCGTTCTCGGGCGCGGCGCTGATCGCGACCGGAGGCGACGTCACGCACCTGACCTGGCAGCCCGGCCTGTTGCTCGCGCTCGCCGCCGCGATCATCTGGTCGTCGTACTCGGTGCTCACGCGCCGGCTGCGCGGGATGTCGTCGGCGATCGTGTCTCAGTTCTGCCTCGTGTCGGGCGCGCTCGCCGTGGGCACGCACGAGCTGCTCGAGGCGCACGTGTCGCTGACGCTGCGCGAGATCGCGGTGCTCGTCGCGCTCGGCATCGGGCCGATGGGCGCGGCGTTCTACGCATGGGACGCGGCCCTCAAGCGCGGCGATCCGCGGCGCATCGGCGCGCTCGCGTACCTGACGCCGCTGCTCTCGACCGCATGCCTCGTGCTCGTCGGCGGCAAGCGGTTCACGGGCGTGGCGGCGGTCGCGATGCTGCTGATCATCGCCGGCGCCGTGCTCGGGTCACGACGCTCCTCGCCGCGCGGCCAACGCTAGCGACGCGCGAACGCCTCGAGCTGAGCCTCGAGCTCGCGGATCAGCGCGCCGGCCTCCGCATGCTGTGGCTCGCGCTCGACGACGGCCTTGAAGTGCCGCAGTGCCTCGCGCTCGCGGCCCACGACGCGCTCGAGCTTGCCGAGCATCATCCGCACGTCGTTCGGCGCGGCCGCGCGGTGGGTCGCCTTCTCGAGCAGCTTGCGCGTCGCATCGGCGACCGCGGCCTTGTCGCGCGAGCCGCAGAACGTCGCCCACGCGTGCAGCGCCTGGTAGTCGAAGCTGTCGGGGACCAGCCGCGTCGCCGCGAGCGCTTCCTTCGTCGCCTCGCCGTATTCGTGCGCCTCGATCAGGCGGCGCGCGCGATCGGCAGCCTGGCCCGCGCGGTACCGTGCCTCGTCGTCGTGCGCGATGATCTTCACGCCGTGCGACGGCGTCGAGAACGCCGCGCCGCGCGCCGGGGTCGCCTTGCGCACGCGGCCGGTGTCGCGCTCGCGCGCGGCCTCTTCATCGCGAGCCGCGGGTACCTGCGCGGGGCGCGCCGGCGTGGGCGGCGGAGGCGGCAGCGGCTCGGGATCGCGGCGGGTCGCGGTGCGGCTGAGGTCGATGTCCTCGTCGCGCGTCCCCGAGGTGCGCACGATCTCGCGCACCGGATCGCGCGTGGTCGCCGTGCGCGGTGCGTCGCGCAGGGGGTCGCGCGTCGTCGTCGTGCGCACGACCGGCACATCCGCGTCGGTGACCATCGGCGGGATGGCGTCCTTCGTCGTCGCGGTGCGCGGCGGGATCGGGTCCTTCGTCGTCGTCGTGCGGGGCGTGCCCGGCGGCGTGATCGCGCGGCTGCCGGGCGGCGTCGGGCCGCGTCCGACGTTGACCGTCGGGATGCGCGCGAGCAGCTGGCCGCTGTCGTTCGGCGAGCTCGCCGTGCGGGGCTCGGCGGGTGTCGGCGTCGCGCAGTTCGGTGTGATCGTGCGGTTCGGTGTGACCGTGCGGTTCGGCGTGATCGTGCGGTTCGGCGTGATCGTGCGGTTCGGCGTGATCGTGCGGTTCGGCGTGGTCGTGCGCGAGCCCTCCGGCGGCGGGGTCGGCGCGCGCGCCGGCAGCATGCCGCGCACGGTGCCGCACGACACGAGCGCGTACACGAACGCCTGCAGCGCGCGGCGGTCGACCTCGGGATGGGCGACCTCGAGCTCGGCGAGGCTCGCGCCCTCGCGCAGCGTCTCGGCGATCGCGACCGGCGCCTCGCTGCCGAACCGCGGCAGCTCCGCGAGCGCGCCGGGCCCGAGCGAGTAGCGCGTGCCGAGATGCCGGAGCTCGCGCTGCAGCCGCTCGTCGTCGAGGTAGCGGCGGGCGCCGGTGAAGATCACCTCGCGCAGATCGATCGCGGCGGCAGGCTCGCGGCGCAGCAGGGTGATCGAGTCGTCGAGCACGTACGCCGCGTTCGCGAGGTCGAACGTGCGCGCCGCGCGCTCGAGCAGCGTCGGAGCCTGGCGCGTCGACGTGCCCGCGACGAGGAACCCGTCGTCCACGACGAGCACGACGCGCGTCGCGCCATCGACGACGGTCAGCTCGCCCGTCAGCGAGCGCTGCGCGAGCGTTCCGAGTGTCAGCCCCCACGGCTGATCGCGGACACCGCCGCGTGCGAGCTCCACAGCGACCATTCTCCGGGCGAGTGGCTACGTGTTCAACGGAGGGGAATGGTGTTTTACGCCTCACGGCTGCGTGAGAGACAAGGTAGGTGCGCGGTGTACCGGAGCGTGCGCAGGGCGCACGGCGAAATAGCGAGGCGGGGTAGGGCGTTGTCCTGCCATGGTGACCGACCTCCGTGCCGACTTCGACCGCATCGCCGCGGGCGAGCCGCCGGACCACGTGGCCGCGCCCGCGCGCGCGATCCCCGACACCGTCGTGTTCCGCCAGCGCGTGCTCGAGATCGGCTGCGGAACGGGCGCGCTCGCGCGGGCGATGGCACGTCGCGGGGCGCGCGTCACCGCGATCGATCTCTCTCCGGAGATGATCCACGTCGCGCGCTCGCGGACGCCGGGTCACCTCGCGATCGAGTTCCGGGTCGCCGATCTCAACCAGCTCGCACCGCGCGGATTCGACGTGGCGGTCGCCGTCGACACACTCCGGCACCTTCCGCTTTCCGATGCACTCTTGCGCATGGCGAGCGCGATCGTCGAGGGCGGCATTCTGCGTGTGGTCGACGAGCACGCCGGATGGTTGGTGCACAAAGGAGATCTGCTGTCGCTGCCCGAGATCCGGCGCATCGCAGCCAGCGTGCTGCCCGGTGCGCTCGTCAGACGTCACTTCGGATCGCGCTACTCGCTGCGCTGGACGAAGCCGCACGTGTGACGTCCGCGCGCACGTGAACAGCGCGCAAGCGTTGCGGCTCCCGCGGCGGCTGTCGGCAACGTCCTTGCAACTCGCCGCGGCATGCCCCGCTCCATCGAGCGCCTCACTTACCTGTGGGAAGGTGAGCCTGGCCTCAAGGGCGTCTTCGGCACGGTCGATCACAAGAAGATCGGCAAGCGCTACATCATCACCGCGTTCCTGTTCCTGATCGCCGGTGGGCTGCTCGCGGCGCTCATGCGCTGGCAGCTCGCGGGCCCCAACCGCCACGTGCTCGGGCCGGAGGCCTACGACCAGGTCTTCACGATGCACGGCGTGATCATGATCTTCTGGTACGCGTCGCCGATCCTGTCGGGCATCGCCGTGTACGTCGTGCCGCTGATGATCGGCGCGCGCGACATGGCGTACCCGCGCCTCAACGCGTTCACGTACTGGGTGTTCCTCGCGTCGGGCCTGTTCCTGTTCGCGAGCATGCCGTTCGGCCAGGCGCCCGACGCGGGCTGGTTCGCGTACACGCCGTTCTCGACGCGTCACTATTCACCGGGGCTCGGCCTCGACTTCTACGCGCTGTCACTCGTGTTCCTCACGATCTCGACGACCGGCGGCGCGATCAACTTCATCGCGACGATCCTGCGGCACCGCGCGCCCGGCATGACGCCAGCGAAGATGCCGCTGATGCTGTACTCGACGCTGACCGCGTCGCTCGTCACCGTGTTCGCGCTGCCGTCGCTCACGGTCGCGTGCACGTTCCTCGAGCTGCAGCGGCAGTGGCACTTCCACTTCTTCGACCTGTCGCACGGCGGCGACCCGGTGCTGTGGCAGCACCTGTTCTGGTTCTTCGGCCACCCGTGGGTCTACGTGATCTTCCTGCCGGCCACCGGGTTCATCTCGATGATCCTGCCGGTCTTCTGTCGCCGCCCGATCATCGGTCACCGGTGGGTCGCGACCGCGACCGTGCTGACCGGCGTCGTCGGCTTCAGCGTCTGGCTGCACCACATGTTCGCGAACGGTGGCCATCACGGCGCGATGGGCTTCTTCTCCGCCGCGAGCATGGTGCTCAGCGTGTTCTCCGCGATCCAGTTCGCGGCGTGGATCGGGACGATGGTGAAGGGGCGGCCGGTGTTCGCGACGCCGATGCTGTTCTGCATCGGCTTCCTGGGCGCGTTCGCGATCGGCGGCCTGTCCGGCGTGATCGTCGCGCTGATCCCGATCGACTGGCAGGTCACCGACAGCTACTTCGTCGTCGCGCACCTGCACTACGTGCTGATCGGCGCGAACGTGTTCCCGGTCTTCGCGGCGCTCTACTACTGGTACCCGAAGATGACGGGCCGCATGTTGAACGAGCGGCTCGGCAAGTGGTCGTTCGTGACGATGTTCGTCGGCTTCATGCTGACGTTCTTCCCGATGCACATCACCGGCGTGCTCGGCATGACGCGCCGGATCTACACCTACGGCGCCGACCGCCCGTGGGTGCTCGCGAACCAGATCGAGACGATCGGCGCCGCGATCCTGACGATCGGCATCCTCTTGACCATCATCAACGTGTTCGTCAGCAAGAAGCGCGGCATCGTCGCGGGCAGGAACCCGTGGAACGCCGACACGCTCGAGTGGGACACCGAGTCGCCGCCGCCGATCTACGGCACCGTGCACCTGCCGACCGTCACGACCGCTCACCCGCTGTGGGACGAGCACGACGAGTCCCACGACCCGAACGACGAGCGCGTGTTCGATCAGGAGCGCCTGACGCTGACCACGCACTGGCGGACGACCGAGCCGCTGTCGGTCGCGCAGGTCCCCGACGACACGCTGACGCCGCTCTGGGCGACGCTCGGCTTCACCGCGATCTTCGCGGCGCTGCTGCTCAAGGCGGAGTGGATCGCGATCGGCGTCGCCGTGATCACGGGCGTCATCATCGCCGCGTGGCAGTTCCCCAAGCCGGTCAAGCGGCCGGAGCCGCCGCCCGTCGACGACATCCTGCCGACCGCGATCGACAAGCACGAGGGCAGCTTCGGCATGTGGTGGCTCATCGCTACCGAAGCAACGCTGTTCGGGGTCCTGTTCTTCGCCTACTACTTCCTCGCCGACATCCAGCCGCACTGGCCTCTCGACAAGGCGCCGAAGCTGCTGCTCGCGATCGTGATGCTCTGCATCCTCGTGTCGTCGAGCATCGTCCTGCACTGGGGCGAGTCCCGCGCCAAGGTCGGCAAGTACGGTCAGGCGCGCGTCGCGATCGCGATCACGGTGTTGCTCGGCCTCGTGTTCTTCGTCGTGCAGTGCGTCGAGTACCACAACCACCTGCGCGAGCTCCTGCCGACCGCCGACTCGTACGCGTCGATCTTCTACACGATCACCTCGTTCCACGCCGCTCACCTGATCGTCGGCCTCGCCGTGCTCGGCTACGTGCTGTTCCTGCCGTCGCTCGAGACCGACCGGCCGCCTCACAAGCCGCTGCACTCGGCCGCGATGTACTGGCACTTCGTCGACATCGTGTGGCTGTTCATCGTCACGCTCCTCTACATCGTGCCGAACCTCCGCCAATGAAGACCCTCGTCGCTACCCTGTTCGCGCTTGTCGCCTGTAGCGGCTCGAGAGACTTCGAGCCCGCGACCGGCGGCGATCCGAGCGCCGGCAAGGACACGATCCGCGCCTACGGCTGCGCGGCGTGTCATGACATCCCGGGCGTCGATGCGCCCGGCGGACGCGTCGGACCACCGCTCCGCGGCATCGCGAAGCGCGCGTACATCGGCGGCGAGCTGCCGAACACGCCCGAGAACCTCGAACGCTGGGTCCGTGACCCGCACAAGGTCGAGATGCATACCGCCATGCCCACGCTCGGACTAACCCCGAAGGAGGCGCGAGATGTCGCGGCCTATCTCTACACCCTGGATTAGTCTCCTGTTCGCCGCGGCGGCGTGCAGCTCCTCGTCGAGCGCCTCCGTCGAGCCGAGCGGCCCCGCGAACGGCCAGCCGGAAGGGCCAGCGCAGGTGAAGACGGTGTCTCCGCTACCGAACGGCGAGTGGACGCTGCCCGCCGGCGACCTCGCGAACACGCGCTACTCACCGCTCGCCCAGCTGACGCCGCAGAACGTCAAGGGCCTGAAGATCGTCTCGACGGTGACGACCGGCGTGCCGCACGGCCACGAGGGTAACCCGCTGGTCGTCAACGGCACGATGTACGTCGTCACGCCGTATCCGAACAACTTGATGGCGCTCGACCTGACGAAGAACGGCGCGCTCAAGTGGCTCTACCGCCCGCATCCCGATCCGCGCTCGGTTGGCATCGCGTGCTGCGACATCGTCAACCGTGGCGCGAGCTACGCGGACGGCAAGATCATCTACAGTCTGCTCGACGGCCACGTCGTCGCGGTCGATGCCGACAAGGGCACCGAGGTGTGGCGCGCGACCGTCGGCGACATCAACCGCGGCGAGACGCTGACCGGGGCCGCGCTGGTCGTCGGCGACCTCGTGGTCGTCGGCAATGCCGGCGGCGAGCTCGGGGTGCGCGGCAAGGTCGTCGCGCTCGACGTCAAGACCGGCCACGAGGTCTGGCGCGGCTACAACACCGGCCCCGACAACGAGGTGCTGATCGACGGCACGACGAAGCCGTTCTACGCGCACGACCGCGGCAAGGACCTCGGCGTGAAGACGTGGCCGGTCGATCAATGGAAGCTCGGCGGCGGCACGGTCTGGGGCTGGATCTCGTTCGACCCCGAGACGCAGACGCTGTTCTACTCGACCGGTAACCCCGGTGTCTGGAACCCGGACGTTCGCCCCGGCGACAACAAATGGTCGTGCACGCTGTTCGCGCGCGACGTCAAGACGGGCCACGTGAAGTGGCTGACCCAGCTCGTGAACCACGACTCGTGGGACTACGACGAGATCAACGAGAACATCGCGGTCGACATGGAGTGGCAGGGCAAGATGCGCAAGGTCCTGCTGCACCCCGGCCGCTCGGGCTTCATGTTCGTGATCGATCGCGAGACCGGCGAGATCCTCAGCGCGGAGAAGTTCGAGCCGACGAACTGGGCGTTCTCGTACGACACGAAGAAGGGCGAGGCAGTCAAGGATCCGACGAAGCAGACCAAGCACGGCGTCGTCGTGAAGAACATCTGCCCGTCGTCGACCGGCGCCAAGGAGTTCTCGCCGAGCGCGGTCTCGCCGCGCACCGGCATGATCTACATCCCGGCGCACAACACGTGCATGGACTACGAGGGCGTCGATGCGAACTACATCGAGGGCACCCCGTATCTCGGCGCGAGCGTGAAGATGTACCCCGGCCCCGGCGGCTACCAGGGCGAGCTGATCGGCTGGGACCTCAAGACGCAGAAGAAGGCGTGGTCGATCAAGGAGCCCGTGCTGCCGCTGACCGGCGGCGTGCTCGCGACCGGCGGCGACCTCGTCTTCTACGGAACGATGGACGGCTGGTTCAAGGCGGTCGACGCGAAGACCGGCGCCGTGATGTGGCAGATGCGCCTCGGCAGCGGAATCGTCGGCAACCCGATGACGTTCCTCGGTCCGGACGGCAAGCAGTACGTCGCGATCTACGCGGGCGTCGGCGGGTGGATGGGCGCGGTCGCGTTCCCCGACGTGTCGGAAGACGACCCGTACGCCGCGCTCGGCGTCGTCGGGGCGATGCAGGAGATCAAGAAATTCACGGGACCCGGTGATGCGCTCTACGTGTTTAGTCTTTAGCCTCGCCCTCGCGGCGTGCACGGCGGCCGATGCGGGCCCGCCGGTGCTCCGCGTGTGCGCGGACCCCAACAACCTGCCGTTCTCGAACGACAAGGGCGAAGGGTTCGAGAACCAGATCGCGAAGCTCGTCGCGGACGATCTGGGCGAGCAGCTGCAGTACACGTGGATGCCACAGCGGCGCGGCTTCATCCGCCGCACGCTCAAGGCGCGCAGCTGCGATCTCGTGATCGGCGTGCCCGCGGGCTACGAGCTCGTCGCGCCGACGAAACCGTACTACCGCTCGACGTACGTGTTCGTGTCGCGCAAGGATCGCGCGCTCGGCATCACGTCGCTCGACGATCCGCGGCTGAAGGACATGAAGATCGGCGTCCAGATCACGGGCGACGACTACGAGAACCCGCCGGCCGTCGAGGCGCTCGCCAAGCGCGGCCTCTACGACCGCGTCGTCGGCTTCCCGATCTACGGCGACTACTCTCAGGCGAACCCCGCAACGAACATCATCGACGCGGTCGCGCACGGCGACGTCGACCTCGCCATCGTGTGGGGCCCGCTCGCCGGCTACGCGGCGAAGCGCCTGCCGCTCGAGCTCCACGCGGTGATCCCCGCGGTCGATCCGCCGGGCAACCGGTTCACGTTCGGCATCGCGATGGGCGTGCGCAAGCAAGATCGCGAGCTGCGCGCGAAGGTCGAGCAGGTGATCGCGAAGGAAGACCACGCGATCGCCGCGATCCTCGATTCCTACGGCGTGCCGCGACTTCAGGCTCAGGAGGCGAAGCGATGAAGAAGCTGTACATCCTGCTGCTCGCGCTCGCCGCGTGCGAGGTGACGAAGCATCGCGATACGAGCGGCGCCACGCCGGCGATCGACGTGCCGGTCGGCCCCGTACCCGGCCCGGGCGAGGCCTCTCAGGCGAACCCGAACCCGTACACGAAGAACGACCCGATCGCCGTCGAGGAAGGGTTCAAGCTCTTCGCGCACTACAACTGCAGCGGCTGCCACGGCGATCACGGCGGCGGCGGCATGGGGCCGAGCCTGCGCGACGTCGACTGGCGCTACGGCGACACCGACGCGCAGATCTTCGACTCGATCGCCGAAGGGCGAGGGCTGGGCATGCCGTCGTGGGGCACGAAGCTCCCCGAGGATCACGTGTGGAAGATCGTCGCGTACATCCGCTCGATGCGGACGGCGATGGAGCCCGACAAGCCCTCGATCGCCGAGGACACCGAGTCGCCGCCCGAAACGGCGACCGGCCTCGCGCGCCCGCAGACGCAGAACCCGCCGCCGCCGGAGCCGGGAAAATGAAGCGGCTCCTACCCATCCTGGCGCTCGCGGGCTGCGGCACGACCGACTGGCTCGGCGATCCGAGCGGTCCGGGCGCGCGGTGGACGGCGAGCCTCGCGTGGGTCGTGTTCCTCGTGTTCCTCGCGGTGGTCGCGGCGATCTGGGTCCTGATCGGCTACCTGATGCTGCGCCGCCGGCGCCACGGCACGCTCGCCGAGCACATGCCGTGGAACGAGGGAGGCGGCAAGGGCTGGATCGTGTTCGGCGGCGTCGTCGCGCCGGGGCTCGTGTTCGTCGCCTGCTTCATCGCATCGATCATCGTGATGGAGGAGGTCCCCGTCGAGGGCACGCACGAGCAGCACCACATGGCGATGCATCCCGACATCATCGTCACTGGCCACCAGTGGTGGTGGGAGGTCCGCTACGAGGGCCCGAACGTCTTCACGACGGCGAACGAGATCCACATCCCGGCCGGCCGCCCGGTGACGATCGAGCTCCAGAGCAGCGATGTGATCCACTCGTTCTGGATCCCCGAGCTGCACGGCAAGGTCGACCTGATCCCCGGCCGCAAGAACACGATCGTGATCGAGGCCGACGTGCCGGGCCGCTACGAAGGCCAGTGCGCCGAGTACTGCGGCGAGGAGCACGCGCTGATGCGCATGGCCGTCGTCGCGCAGAGCGATGCCAAGTACAAGGAGTGGCTCTTCAAGGAGAGTCAGCCGGCGGTGCTGCCGCAGAGCGAGCCGGCGATCACGGGCATGCAGGTCTTCGAGCAGAAGGGCTGCAGCCTGTGCCACACGATCCGCGGCACGCGGGC
Organism: uncultured Kofleriaceae bacterium; assembly: GCA_964446175.1. GTDB lineage: Bacteria > Myxococcota_A > Polyangia > Haliangiales > Haliangiaceae > JABFXX01. Next base: position 100,994 of record CAYUNM010000011.1, on the reverse strand, counting down.
GCTCGCGACGGTGGGCCCCGACCTGACGCACGTCGCCGGCCGCGCCGAGCTCGCCTCGAACGCGATCCCGAACACGCACGCGTACCTCGCGGCGTGGATCGTGCGCGCCCAGTCGCTCAAACCCGACAGCTTGATGCCGAACCTCGACCAGCTCACCGGTGATCAGCTGACGTCGCTGGTCGCGTTCCTGAGGACACTGCAATGAGGAGGACCAGCGGACTCGCGCTGCTCCTTCTCGGCGCGTGCAGCGGCGATCACAAGGCGCAGCTGCCGGGCCCGAGCGTACACGAGCACCCGGAGATGGCCGCGACGTCGCCGACGGCGGGCACGCCGATGACGGTCGACATCACGGAAGGGCTCGCGCTGCCCGAGACCGTCGTGTGGGATCCCGACCAGGACGTCTACTTCATCTCGAACATGAACGGCGATCCCGCGTGGGACGACGACAACGGCTACATCTCGAAGGTCTCGCCGAACGGCGCGTTCCTCGACCGCTTCTTCATCGACGGCCGCCAGCCCGACATCACGCTGCACTCGCCGAAGGGCATGGTGATCGGCGGTGACACGCTGTACGTCGCCGACAACCACGCGGTGCGGCTCTTCGATCGCAAGACGGGCAAGCCCACCGGCACGTGGGAGGTCCCGGGCTCGGTGTTCCTCAACGATCTCGCGATCGACGATCAGGGCAACGTGCTGGTGACCGAGACCGGCATCGTGCTGACACCGGCGGGCCCCGTGACGACGCGCCCGTTCGCGATCTACCGCTTCGATGACGGCAAGCCCGTCGCGATCGCGACCGGCGACGACCTGCACGGCCCGAACGGGATCGAGAACACGCCCGAAGGCATGACCGTCGTCGAGTTCATGGGCACCGAGAACGGCGTGTTCCGGCTCGGCCCGAACGGCGAGAAGACGCTCGTCGCCACGCTGCCGACCGGCGAGCTCGACGGCCTCGCGCGGATGCCCGACGGCTCGCTGCTCGTCACGAGCTGGGAGGGCAACGGCATCTATCACGTCGTCGCGGGCAAGAAGCCCGTGATGGCCATCGAGCACCTCGGCACGCCGGCCGGCATCGCCTACGACTCGCTTCGCAAGCAGGTGCTCATCCCGCTCTCGACGTCGAACGAGGTTCTGATACAGCCGTACCCGTGAACGCAGGCCTTGAGGTACGATGGCCGCGATGGGCTGCTTGTGTTGTGGTAGTGGGGCGGAGATCGGGGCACTTTGCCGTGCGTGCGCGCACGAGGTGCCGCCGTGTGAAGGCCTCATCGCCGAGCACGTGCGCAGCAACGTCGACGCGGACGAGGCCGAGACGTGGGTCGTCGACGGGTTCGGCGCGCCGCACGCGATCGCCGCGAAGACGACGGTCGGGCGCAACCACGAAGGCGAGCTGATCGTCCTCGCGAGCAGCGTGTCGCGCGAGCATGCCGAGCTCAAGAAGAGCGATGCGGGCTGGACCGTGCGCGACCTCGGCAGCCGCAACGGCACGTTCGTCGACGGTGCGCGCGTGCAGGGCAGGGTGCCGCTGGCTGGCCGGCACGTGCTCACGATCGGCGACGTCGCGATGTGGTTCCTCAGCGAGGTGCGCGTCGATCCGCTGCCTCCGCCGTCGATGACGACCCAGAGCGTGGGCGGCGGGCTCGTGCGCTTCCAGATCACGCCCGGCGAGGTCGAGCTGTGTCTCGTCGGTACGACCGACCCCGATGCGGGCGGCGCGCTGCTGTCGCGGCGCGAGGGGAGCGAGAAGTGGAACGAGCGCACGCTCGCGAAGCTCGAGTACCAGCTGCTGCGGACGCTGTGTGCGCGCGCGACGGAAGAGGCGAACATGCCGTCGGCGGTGCGCGGCTGCGTGTCGACGAAGCAGCTCGCGCGCGACCTGCCGTTCCAGTCGAAGTACGCCAACGAGGAGAACGTGCGCCAGGTCGTGCGGCGGCTGCGCCAGGAGCTCGGCGAGCTCGGCGTCGAGAGTGCGCTCGCGGTCGCGCCGGGGCGCGGCTACTACATCGCATGCCCGGTCAGTGTCGCTTCGTCAGATCGACGATGATCTTCTGCGTCGTCGACGCGGCCTCGCGCGGCAGGGACTTCTCCATCCGCGTGACCACATCGATCACGACGGCCACGACGAGCACCGCGAGCAAGATGCCAACAACCGCTGCCATGGCCATGGTGTAGCGGATTGGTTCGACCGCGCTCCGCGGTTCACGTGAAGCTCACGCGCGCTGCTTGAGGTCGACCGTGATCTCGCGCGTCGCCTGCTGCGACAGTACGACCTCCGCCTTGCGCTTCGACGCGTACTCGCGCCACCAGCGGCGGGCGTCGTCGCGCGTCCAGTCCTCGCTCGGCGGCAGCGCGCGCAGCGCATCGGCCAGCTCGGCCGCGCTAGCGAACCGCTGCTCCGGCTCCTTCTCGAGGCACCTCATGATGATCGCCTCGAGCTCGGGCGGGATGTGCACGGCGGAGACCGCCGACGGCGCCGGCGGCTTCTGCGTGATGTGCTTCGTCGCGTACTCCATCACGGTCTTGCCCTCGAACGGCTTCTTGCCGGTCAACAGCTCGTAGCCGACGAGCCCGAGCGCGTAGAGGTCGACGGCGGGGCCGATCGGGCGGCCGAGCAGCTGCTCGGGCGCGAGGTAGTGCGGCGTGCCGACGATCACCTGCGTGGACTGGCCGGTCGCCTCCGGCGCGATGTCCTTGACGAGCCCGAAGTCCACGACCTTCGCGATGTCGGGCAAGAGGCCGCGCTCGCACAGGATGATGTTGTTGGGCTTGATGTCGCGGTGAATCAGCTTGCGCTCGTGCGCTTCGGCGAGCGCGCCGCAGATCTGCTCGAGGATCTTCGCGACGCGCCCCGCGGGCTGCGCGCCGTACGTACGGATCAGCTTCGCGAGATCGATGCCGTCGCCGAGGTATTCCATCGCGTAGTAGAAGACGCCGTCGCTCTGGCCGTAGTCGTAGACGGCGGCGGTGTTCGGGTGCGTCAGCTCGCTCATCGCCTGCACCTCGTCCTCGAAGCGCTGCATGTTCTCCGGCTTGTTCGCGTGCATCAGCTTGATCGCGGTCGGCCGGCGCAGCAGCAGGTGGCGCGCCTCGTAGACCTTGCCCATGCCGCCCTCGCCGATCTTCTCGCCGAGGACGTACTTGCCGAGCTGCATCACCTCGGTGACCTTCTGGCGCAGGCCGTAGATCCGATCGGAGCCGAGCGCGGCGAGGATCACGGCGACGCCGCAGAGCGCGGTCGCGCCGAGGAAGAACACCGAGCGCGGCATCTGGACCGTGCCGTAGAGCGCGAGGTACAGCGCGGCCGCGACGAGCGGCACGAAGTTGAGCGTCGCGACGATCAGCGTGCGCCGCCCCGAGGAGGGCACGACGATCGCGCGCGCGAACACCGCGTACGCCGCGTAGATCAGGCATACGTAGTGCGACGGCGGGAAGTCGGCGGCGCAGATCGCGGCGAACCCGAGGACGACACCGGAGGCCGTCGAGTAGAACGTGTCGATCGCGTAGAGCTGGTCGATGGAGAGCTTCGTGTTGCGCGCGAGCACGCCGCGCCAGATCACGGCCATGATCACGAGGCCGATCGTCGCGATCATGTAGATGCGGTCCTGGTGGATCGGCTTGATCGAGGGCTCGTACAGCTCGTACAGCACGAGCTGCGAGCCGATCAGCGCCGCGAACGCCCAGAACATGACCTTCCACAGCGTGGTCAAGCGCGCGCGCAGGTGCTCGCGGGCCTCCTCGTCGGAGCCTCCGCTTCCCCACAGCGCCGGGATCATCCGGCGTGAGCCGCCTGGTTCTGCCACCGGTTCCACGATCGGACGCAGCATACGCCGCCGCTGGCTCGATCACGCGCTTCTCACGCGGCCGTCCTGGGGTCCTCACGCGGGTGCGATCGACAAGGGGGTGTGCGGCAACTCGCGATCCTCGGTGTCCTCGCCAGCGCGACGGCAGTTGCCGACGATCGCCGGCCCGATGCGTCGTTTGCCGACATGTTCCGCGGGCCGTTCGCCTCGTCGCGGCTGTTCGCGATGCCGACCGCGGATGTCATCGGCGCCTACATCGTCAGCCTCTCGGGCGACGGGTCGCTGCTCCAGCAGCCGGGTAGGTTGACGTCGGCGGCGGTCGTCGCGGTCGGCTTCGGCGACCTCGCCCAGCTCGAGTACCGCGAGACGGCCGCGATCAGCGTGACCGGCGTCGATGCGCCCGTGCCTGCCGCCGGCGTTCAGCTCAAGCTGCCGATCCCCGAGCGACCGTACGTGCCCGCGCTCGGCCTCGCGCTTCGCGTCGGCGTGGCCCGCCGCGAGCTCGTCGGCGCGACGACGGTCGACGAGACCGTGCACGACTTCTACGCGGTCGCGCGCGAGCGCCTCGGCGTGTTCGTGCTGCACGGCGGCCTGCGCGTCTCGAGCGCGCACCTCGTGCTCGGCGGCGATCAGACGCTCGACAAGCAGCGCACCGTGTGGCTGCCCGCCGCCGGCGCCGAGGCGATCATGAACCGCGACGCGCGGCTCGTCGTCGAGGCCACGGCCGCGCCGCAGTTCCGCATGGCCGGCACGATCGGCTACGGCATGCTCGCGCGCGCGGGCGTGCGGTGGAAGCTGCTGCCGTCGGTCACGCTCGACGCGACGCTCGGCTATCAGCTCGCGGAGAATTCCGGGCTCGGCGAGGGCCCGCGCGACGTCGTTTCTGCCTGGGACATCCGGCTCGGTGCCGAGGTGTTCGTGCCGTGGGGCGCGCTGGCCTGCCGCGCCACCGGAGCGTTCTGCGACTAGCGGCCGTCACGACGCTGCGCCGCGCGCGGCGAGGAGAGTCACCTATGAAGCGAGTCCTTGTAGCCAGAGTCGTCGTTGCCGTGACCGGCTGCGGTGCGCTCGTCGCGATCGCGTCGGCGCAACCCGGGCCTGATCAGCCGCCACCGCCACCGCCCGGTGCGAGCTCGGCCACGGGCTCGGGGGCGGACGCCGACATGGGTTCGGCGGGCGCGCGCGATGGGCGCGCGGGCACGGGTCCGGCGAACCCCTACGAGGAGGCGCCGGTCGACGCGAACGCCCGCGCGGCGCAGCCGGCGAAGCCGCGCCCGAAGGATCCGCCCGTGAACCTGCCCGAGGTGCTGACGACACCGACCGGATGGCTGCTGCCGGCGGCCGTCCTGTACTCGCGCACCGCGCTCGACACGGGCGGCGGCGTCAGCTCGGATAACCGCGTCGGCCTCGGCGACGTCGCGGAGTTCGGCGTCGCGACGAGCGATCGCGTGCGCGCACGATCGCTGATGACCGACAAGGCCGAGCCGATCGAGCCGTACATCACGGCGACGTTTCGCATGGGCGTCGCGGAGGACCGGTTGTTCGACGGCCAGCCGGGTCTCGTGCTCGGCTTCGTCAAGTCGTTCGAGCGCAGCCACGACAACTTCAAGACGCGGATCGCGGAGCTGACGCTCGTCGCGAGCAAGAAGCTCGGGCCGCGCGCGGCGCTACACCTCGGCGGCGCGTTCTGGGATGCGTCGCTGCAAGGCCGCGGCGTCGACACGTCGCTGCACGACCGCACCGCGCACACGATCGGCGATCAGATCCGCGCGTTCGGCGGCCTCGAGGTGCGCCCGCTCGACAAGAGCGAGATCCTGATCGACCTCGGGTGGTCGCCGGAGTTCTGCTACCAGTGCACGGGCGGCGACCAGATCCGGCTGCGGCCGCAGCTGTCGTGGGGCGTGCGCTACGAGGTCGCGAGCTGGATGCACCTCGAGTCAGGCGTCCGCGTTCCGGACATCGCCGACGCGAACCTGCTCGACGCGCAGATCTTCGGGCAGGTCACGTTCACCAGCTGGGCCTTGCGCCACACGGTCGATGACCTCAAGTGAAGCTGGTGCTCGCCATAGCGCTCGTCGCCCGCGTCGCGGCGGCGGATCCGCCGCTGCCGCGCGTCGTGACGGCCCCGACGGGGTGGATCCCGGGTGCGGACACCGTCGTCGGCTCGGCGACCCTCGATCATCGCGGCGCGGGCGCGGTCGTCGTCTCCTATGGCCTCGGCGGGCTCGCCGCGCTCGAGATCGGCGCCGACAGCGATCTCCGCGAGTGCCCGACGTGCCCGCCGGCCGCCCCCGCGGTGGCCGCGCCGCACGCGGTCCTCGAGCCGCACGCGGCGTTTCGCATCGGTGCGCGCGGCGTCGCGCTCGTCGTACAGACGGGGTTCGGCGACTCGCGCGCGAGCTCGGCGACCCTCGTCGGCAGCCGCGGGCTCGGCCCGGTGCGGCTGCACGCCGGTCTGGAGGCGATCGACGGGCGCGTCGGGGCCGCGCGGCTCGGCACGCCGGTGCGTCCGGTCGGCGGGATCGAGCTGACGCCGCCGCAGTACCCGAAGACGACCTTGCTCGGCGATCTCGCCTGGGAGCCGCGCCTCGACGCGACGGCACCGGCGCTCGAGTGGCTCGCCGGGTGGGGCGTGCGCTACCAGGCGCTGCGCTGGGGATCGATCGAGCTCGACGTGCGGCATCGCGAGGGCGAGGGGCTCGGCGGCAGCACGGTGCTCGTGCGCGTCAACGGCGTGGTGGGGCTGTGATAGCGTCGCGACGAGATGCAGGGCGGCATCGAATGGCTGGTCGACGCGCTCCAGTGCGCGCCGGAGCGGCTGCGGGATCGCGAGGGCGTCGTCGCGCTGCTCGATCGGATCGTCGCGGACATGGGCCTGCACGTCGTGACGAGCGCGGTGCACGTGTTCGGCGGCGCGGGCGGGATCACCGCGATGTATCTGCTCAGCGAGTCGCACCTGACGATCCACACGTTCCCCGAGACCGGCACCGCCACGCTCAACGCGTACTGCTGCACGCCACGGCCGGCCGCGCGCTGGCAGGCACTGCTCGGCGAGGCGCTCGGTGCGCGCGAGGTCGCCGTGCGCGAGGTGCGGCGCGCGTGACGACGAGCTGCCCGAACTGCGGTGCGCCCATCGAGTTCCGCTTCGACGACTCGTTCGTCCGCGTGTGCGATCACTGCCGCAACGCGGTGCTACGCACCGATCGCGACATCACGTCGCTCGGCAAGGTCGCCGACCTCACGCCGATCGAGTCGCCGCTGAAGCTGTTCTCCGAGGGGCGCTTCGGCAGCCAGGGGTTCTTGCTCGTCGGCATGGCGCAGATCAAACACCCGGCCGGCGGCATCTGGCAGGAGTGGTACGCCAAGCTCGACGGCGGCAAGTGGGGCTGGCTCGCCGAGGCGCAGGGCCGCTACTACCTCACGTTCGAGGAGCTGGTCGAGGCGCTGCCGGCGTTCGAGGAGCTCCATCCCGGCCGCACCGTCGAGCTGCCGGTGCACGGGCGCACGCAGACGTTCACCGTCGCGGAGGCGACCGAGGCTTCGTACGCGGCGGCGACCGGCGAGCTGCCGTTCCGGCTCGTGCCGCAGGGGCGCTTTCGGTACGTCGATCTCGCGTCTGCTGATGGCTCTCTCGACGACGGCCAGGGCACGTTCGCGACGATCGACTTCGGCGACGAAAGCGACACGCCCGCGATCTACGTCGGAAACCAGGTCTCGCTCGCGGATCTCGGCATACGCGGCGGCGAGGTGGGGCCCTCGCGCGAGGCGAAGATCACCTCGCAGCGGCTCGCGTGCCCGAACTGCAATGCGCCGATCGAGCTGCGCGCGCCCGGCGAGACGCAGCGCGTGACGTGCCCGAGCTGCAACGTGCTGCTCGCACTCGAGGGCGCCGCCGCCACCGCGGTCTCGAGGCAGATGGAGCGCCCGCTGCCGGCGATCCCGCTCGGTGCGAAGGGCACGTTCGCGGACGGCGAGCTGACCGTGATCGGCTACGTGAAGCGGTCGGCGCAGGTCGCCGGCAGCTGGTATCCGTTCGAGGAGTACCTGCTGTACGCGCCGGGCGTCGGGTTTCGCTGGCTCGTGTGCTCCGACGGCAACTGGAACTACGTCCAGCCGGTCGCGGCCGGCGCGGTCAAGGACGACATGGTCGCCGCGACCTACGGCGGCGTGAGGTTCGCGCTCTACCAGAGCAGCAAGCTGCGCGTCGACACCGTGCTCGGCGAGTTTTACTGGCGGGTCGAGCAGGGCGAGCTCAGCGACGGTAGCGACTACATCGCACCGCCCGCGATGCTGTCGAAGGAGCTCGGCAGCGACGAGATCAACTGGTCGCTCTCGACGCTGTTGACGCAGCACCAGGTCGAGCGCGCGTTCGCGGGCACGCCGGTCGGCCTCCCGCCGGTCACCGACATCGCGGCGAACGCACCGACGCCGCTCGCCGGTGCGCACAAGATGCTGTTCTGGGGGCTCGTGGCCCTCGTGATCGCCGCGATCGCGATCGCGCAGGCGACGACCACGCGCACCGTGCTGAGCACGTCCGTGGTCGTTCCCCCTGGCGCGCCGCCAACGGCGGACGGCAGCGGCGCGACGCCCGACAGCGAGTTCGTCGCGTTCACCGATCAGTTCCCGCTGGTCGGCGACAAGAACATCGCGATCACGCTGAACGCACACATCGACAACGACTGGGCGTACAGCGCGGTCGACCTCGTGAACGTCGACACCGGTGAGGTCACCAGCTTCGACGCGAACCTCGAGTACTACCACGGCTACGAAGACGGCGAGTCGTGGAGCGAGGGCCACCCCGACACGACGCAGTTCATCGGTCCGCGCCCGGCGGGCACGTACATGCTGCGGCTCGAGTCGCAGCACGGCGCGTCGAGCGGCCAGGCGACGATCAGCGTGGAGGTCCGGCAGGGCGTCATGCGCTGGCGCACGTTCGCGTGGGCGCTGCTCGTGCTCGGCGGCGCGCTCGCGGCGGTCGGCGGGCACGTGTTCAAGTTCGAGACGCGGCGCTGGGAGAACGCCAACGTGATGCACGGTCCTCCGGCGGGCGGGCTCAGCGCGATCATCGGTGGCGCGGCGCTCGTGATCGCGGCGATCGTCCTCATCTACGGAGCCATGCGATGACCGAGCCCGACCATCCGCCCGTGCCGCGGTCCCGCGCCGGCGTCGCCCGCTGGGTGGCGCTCGCGTTCGCGGCGCTCGTCGTCGGCGGCTACAGCGTCTACGCCTGGACGGGCCGCGAATTCAGCGATCCGGCGCGCGACGAGATTCCGGCGAGCGTGCGCGCGTCGCCCGGCGGCTATCGCAGCTACCACTTCTGGCACAGCGGCTACCACGGAGGGAAATGATGAAGCTCGACAACCTGGCAGAAGCGGCGGTCTCGTCGGCGGTGTTCGCCGCGATCGGGCTCGTCGTGTTCGCGATCGCGTGGTGGATCATGGTCAAGGTCGCGCCGTTCTCGATCAAGAAGGAGATCGAGGAGGATCAGAACGTGGCGCTCGGCGTGATCATGGCAGGAGTCATCATTGGCATCGCCCTCATCATCGCCGCCGCCGTCCACGGCTGAGGCTCCGGCCCCGCCGGCCGGCCCGATCCGCGCGAGCGCGTTGTATCTCAACGTGTTCGTCGTCGCGATCTGCGGGCTCGTGTACGAGCTGCTCGCGGGCACGCTCGGCAGCTACCTGCTCGGTGACTCCGTCACGCAGTTCTCGCTCGTGATCGGGCTGTACCTGTCGGCGATGGGCATCGGTGCGTGGCTGTCGCGCAGGCTCATCGTCAACCTCGCGCGCACGTTCCTCGAGATCGAGCTCGCGGTCGCGATCGTCGGCGGGTTCTCGGCGCCCGTGCTGTTCCTCGCGTTCGGCTCGGTCGTCCACTTCCAGGTCGTGCTGCTCGCGTTCGTCGTCGCGATCGGCGTGCTGGTCGGGCTCGAGCTCCCGATCCTGATGCGCTTGCTCGAAGGGCAGGTCGCGTTCAAGGACCTCGTCTCGCGCGTGCTGACGTTCGACTACATCGGCGCGCTCGCGGCGGCACTGATGTTCCCGCTCGTGCTCGTGCCCAAGCTCGGGCTCGTACGGTCGTCGTTGATCATGGGCGTGGCGAACGCCGGCGTCGGGCTGTGGGGCACGTGGCTGCTCGGCTCGCGCATCAAGGGCCTGACGGGACTACGCGTGCGCGCGGCCGTCGTGATCGCGGTGCTGCTCGCGGGGCTCGCGTACAGCGAGCACTTCACGACGTGGGCGGAGGACGAGATGTACGCCGACCCCGTCGTGTTCACGGAGACGACGCCATACCAGCGCATCGTCGTGACGCACGGCCGCGCCGGGTTCCAGCTGTTCCTCAACGGCAACCTCCAGTTCTCGTCGAGCGACGAGTACCGCTACCACGAGGCGCTCGTCCACCCGGCGATGATGACGGCCGACGCGCCGCCGAAGAAGATCCTGATCCTCGGCGGCGGCGACGGCCTCGCGCTGCGCGAGGTGCTGGCGCATCCCTCCGTCGAGCAGGTCACGCTCGTCGATCTCGATCCGGCGATGACGACGCTCGCGAGGAAGTTCCCCGCGCTCGGCGAGCTGAACCGCCACTCGTTCCAGGATCACCGCGTCACCGTGATCAACGACGACGCCATGGTGTGGCTCGACGAGCATCCCGGCCAGTGGGACGTGATCATCGTCGACTTCCCGGACCCGAACACGTTCGCGCTCGGCAAGCTGTACACGAAGCTGTTCTACAAGCGCGTCGCGGCGCACCTCTCGCCGGCCGGCGCGGCGGTCGTGCAGGCGACGTCGCCGCTGTTCGCGCGCAAGTCGTACTGGTGCATCATCGAGACGATGCGCGCGGCCGGCCTCAGCGTGCAGCCGTACCAGGTGACCGTGCCGTCGTTCGGCGTGTGGGGCTACGCGCTCGCACGACGCGTGCCGTTCCAGCCGCCGACGCGCGTGCCGAACGTCGCCCTGCGCTACCTCAACGAGCAGGCGCTCGCCGCGATGTTCGTGATGCCGGCCGACATGATGCCGGTCCCCGTCGAGGTCAACCAGCTCGATAACCAGGCGCTCGTCCGCTACTACGAGCGCGAGTGGCGCAAGTGGGAGTAACGAGACGCGACTTCGTCGCGATGCTGCTCGGCGCGGCCGCCGCGTGCCGCGCGAAGGGCAGGGCGCCGCTGCCGCCCGGCACGCTCGTCGAGACCGGCATGACGCGCGGCCACCGCGTGCGCGACGGCCAGGTGCCGGCGGTGACCGCGTGGCGCCAGGCGCGCGTCGTCGTCGTCGGCGGTGGCGTCGCGGGGCTCGGCGCGGCCTGGGAGCTGCGACGGCGCGGCGTGAAGGACGTGCTCGTGCTCGAGCTCGACGATGTCACGGGAGGCACCGCGCGCGGCGGCGAGTCCGCCGTGACGCCGTATCCATGGGGCGCACACTACGTCGTCGCACCGCAGAGCGCCGACGAGGATCTCGCGGTGCTGCTCGAGTCGATGGGCGCGATCGAGGCGCACGCGGCCGATGGCACGCCGATCGTCGACGAGGCGCTGCGCTGCCGCGAGCCCGAAGAGCGCGTGTGGCACCTCGGCCGCTGGTGGGAAGGCCTGTACCTCGAGGCGGGCGCGAGCGCGTCGGATCGCGCGCAGTGGGCCGCGTTTCGCCAGGAGATCGACACGTGGGCAGGCTGGCGCGATCCGCAGGGCCGCCGCGCGTTCGCGATCCCGCGCAGCAAGGGCAGCGACGCCGCCGAGGTCCGCGTGCTCGACCAGATCTCGTTCGCGCAGTGGCTCGATCAGCGCCGGCTCACCTCGCCGCGCCTGCGCTGGCTGTGCGAGTACGCGTGCCGCGACGACTACGCGCTGACGGCGGCGACGACGAGCGCGTGGGCTGGCATCTTTTACTTCGCCGCGCGCCAGAAGGGGCCCGGCGCCGCCGCGCAGACGGTCGTCACGTGGCCCGACGGCAACCACGCGCTCGTGCGCGCGCTCGCGCAAGGCGCGAACATCGAGCAGGGCACGAGCGTGGTGGACGTCGCCGACGACGGCAGCGTGATCGCGCTCGGCCCCGCGGGGCCCTTCGGCATCCGCGCCGACGCCGTGATCGTCGCGGTGCCGACGTTCGTCGCGAACCGCATCGTGCGCTCGCGCCGAGGCCAGCCTCACGGCGACTACGGCGCGTGGGTCGTCGCGAACGTGCACCTGCGCGGCCGCCCGATCGAGCGCGGGCACGGCGCGCCGCCGGCCTGGGACAACGTCTTTCGCGACAGCCCGAGCCTCGGCTACGTGTGCGCGACGCACCAGCGCGGCCGCGATCGCGGCCCGACGGTGTGGACCTGGTACTACCCGTTCACCGACGACGATCCGAAGCGCGTGCGCGAGAAGCTCGCCGGCGCGGGGTACGCCGAATGGGCGGAGACGATCCTCGTCGATCTCGAGCGCGCGCATCCCGACGTCCGCGCGCAGGTCGACCACATCGAGGTCGCGTTCTGGGGCCACGGCATGATCCGCCCGCGCGTCAACAGCTGCTGGCCGCCGCGCTCGACCGCGCCCGCCGGCAAGATCCACTTCGCGCACACCGACCTCTCCGGCCTCGCGCTGTTCGAGGAGGCGTTCGATCACGGCCTGCGCGCGGCGCGCGAGGTCGCCGGAGTGCTCGCGTGAAGCGCTGGCTGTTCTCGCCGGCGATCGACCTGACCACGTTCGGTGGCACCGCGTTGGTCGCGCTGCTGCTCGTGCTCGTCGGCCCGCACGGCGGCGACTCGCCGGAGTGGACGTGGATCACGGGCGTGCTGCTCGTCGACGTCGCGCACGTGTGGTCGACGACGTTCGTCGTCTACCTCGATCCGGTCGAGCTGCGCCGCCGGCCCGCGCTCTACGCGGGCACGCCGATCCTGTGCTTCGCGGCCGCGCTCGCGCTCTACGCGTGCGGCGAGGGCATCTTCTGGCGCGCGATCGCCTACCTCGCGGTCTTCCACTTCATCCGCCAGCAGTACGGCTGGGTCATGATGTATCGCGCGCGCAACGGCGAGCGGCGCGGCCGCCTGCTCGACGGTGCGACGATCTACCTCGCGACGCTCTATCCGCTCCTCTGGTGGCACGCGCACCTGCCGCGCCGCTTCTCGTGGATGAAGGACGGCGACTTCGTCGCGGGCGTCCCGGCCTGGCTCGCGACCGCCGCCGGCATCGCCTACGCGGGCGTGCTCGCCGCCTACGTGATCCGCGCGCTCGTGCAGCGGCCGGTCTCGTGGGGCAAGCACCTCGTCGTCGCGACGACCGCCGCGTGCTGGTACGTCGGCATCGTCGTCACGAACTCCGACTACGCGTTCACGGTGACGAACGTGTTCGTCCACGGCATCCCGTACATGGTGCTCGTCTACCTGTACGCGCGGGCGGCCGCCCGCGAGACGCCGACCGGGCTCGGCGCGCGCATGATCGGCCGCGGCGTGCTCGTGTTCCTCGGGACGCTGTGGCTCGTCGCGTACGCCGAGGAGCTGCTGTGGGATCGCGCGTTCTGGCACGACCGCCCGTGGCTGTTCGGTGGCGCGTTCGAGGCCGGCGGCGCCGCGCTGATCCTCGCGCCGCTGCTCGCGACGCCGCAGCTCACGCACTACGTGCTCGACGGCTTCCTGTGGCGCCGCAGCCAGAATCCGCGCCTCGGTCAGCTGCTCTGAGCGAACAGGCTGGCGAGCCTAGGCGGCTGGATCCAGGGTCCAGGCCAGACACGCGATCAGGTCATCGGCGTCCTCGAGGCCGATGCCAAGCCGGATCAGGCGGTCGATCCCGAGGCGCGCGACGACGTCGGGCGGCGTGAAGTACTCCGACACCGTCTTGTGATGGTTGACCTTCGTGACGAGGCCGTCGAACGAGAGCGCGTAGCGCGGCACACCCGTCGACACGAGGCGATCGGCGAGCGCGCCGTGGCCGGCCTCGTCGAGGTCCTTCACGCGGAACGCGAGCAGCGAGCCGTGACGGATGTAGTCGCGCGCGATCACGGCGGCGTCCGGGTGATCGGGACGCGAGGGGTGGAAGACGCGCTCGATGCGCGGGTGCGCGGCGAGGTACGCGGCGACCTTGGTCGCGGTCTCGCAGCGGCGCGCGTGGTTCTTCTCGGCGAGCGCGAGGTTCTGCGTGACGCGGCGGGCGCGCTCGTCGTCGAGGATCCCGCCGCGCATCGCGATCAGGTCCATGATCTGGTTGCCGAGCTCGCAGTCGTTCGTGACGATGTAGCCGCCCATCGCGGCGTCCTGGCCGCCGACCGACTTCGTCATCGACGTGACGACGACATCGACGCCCAGATCGAGCGGGCGTGCGCGCAGCCCCCAGGGCGAGACGATCGTCGTGTCGAGCACGAGGCGGGCGCCGCGCACGCGATGCGTGAGCTCGACGAGCGCGGGGACGTCCTGCGCGCGCGTTAGTGGATTCGTGTACGTCTCGGCGAACACGAAGCGCGTCTCCGGGCGCAGGGCAGCGGCGAGCGCGGCGAGATCGCCGTCGTCGACGAGCGTGATCGATCCGCCGACGCGCTTCGCGCTCGACTCGAAGAACGCGCGCGTCTTGTTGTAGACCTGCCGCATCACGACGGCGTGTGCGCCATGGCCGAGCAGCACGTCCGCGACGAGCGCGACGGCCTGCATGCCGCAGTCGGTGACGAAGCCGCACGCGGCGTGCTCCATGCGGCGCAGCTCGCCGATCAGCTCGGCGGTGCCCGGCGTGCCGTAGCGGGCGTACAGGTGCGGCAGCTCGGACCACGCGCCGTCGCCGAGCGCGATGAACCGCGCCTTCGCCTCCTGCCACGCGACGACGTTCGACGAGTCGCCGAGGTCGCGCTGGATCGTGCGCCGCTCGGGATGCAGCCACGGCGCGTTCGCGTTGACGGACTCGTGGAGCGCGCGCGTCGTCGCGCTCATGTCCTCGAGGCGGGGCTTGGTCATTCGGCAACTCCGAGCCACAGCGTCTGCTCGACGCGCCCGAGCTCGCGCAGCTGGTCGACGAGCCCCGCGATCGTCGCGTCGTCGGACGGCGAGATCAGAAAGCCGTGGTGCGTGACCAGCGGCTCGCCTCGCGCGCAGCGGTTCTGCACCGAGAGGCCGGCGCGGCGCACGAGGCTCTCGACGCGGCGCACGAGCCCGGGGTGCGGCTCGGCAGACACGCGCACGTAGTGGCGGCGCGGCGGCGCGGGCGCGAACGTCGCGGGATGCGGCTCGGGCCACTGCACGCTGTTGTCCTGCGCGAGATCGATGAGGTCGCCGAGCACGGCGGTCGCCGTCGGCAGCGCGCCGGCGCCCTTGCCGAACAGCGACAGGTCGCCCGACTGCGCGGTCTTGAGATAGACCGCGTTGTACTCCTCCTCGACGGACGCGAGCAGGTGCCACTCCGGCAGCAGCAGCGGCTCGACGCCGCCGGTCAGCGTGCCGGCGGTGCGCGCGGCGTGCGCGATCAGCCGGATGCGGAAGCCCATCGCCTCCGCGAGGTCGCAGTCGGCCGGCCACAGCTCGCCGATGCCGCGGACGGGCAGCTCGTGCGGCGGGACCCACGCGCCGAACGCGCGGTACGCGAGGATCGAGAGCTTCGCGGCGGCATCGTGACCGAGCAGATCCGCGGACGGGTCGGCCTCCGCGAGCCCGAGCGCCTGCGCCTCCGCGATCGCGCGGTCGAGCGTCAGCTCGTCCTGCTCGAGCCGCGTGATGACGTAGTTGCACGTGCCGTTGACGATCGCCATCAGCGAGTCGACCTCGTCGGCGCGGTGGGAGAGGTGGCGGATGATCGGCAGGGCGGCGGCCGCGGCGGCCTCGCAGAGCAGCGGCGTCTCGGTGCGCTGCGCGAGCACGCCGAGCGCGGCGAGCTGCTTCGCGAGCAGCGTCTTGTTCGCGGTGACGACCGGCTTGCCGGCCGCGAGCGCGGCCGTGAGCGCGGGCTCGACCGCATCGCCGCCCGCGACCTCGACGATCACGTCGACCTCGGGATCTCCGACGAGATCGAGCGCGCGGGTCGTCTTCGGGACATCGATCGGGCGCGCCTTCGCGAGGTCGCGCACCGCGAGCCGGGTGATCGTGAACTTCACGCGGTAGCGCTCGGCGAGCGCCTTCTCCTGCCGGCGCAGCAGCTCGACGACACCGCCGCCGACCGTGCCGCACCCGATCATGCCGATGCGGATCTCGCGCACCGGCCGCGCGCCGACGCCGACGAACTTCGCGCGCGGGGACGCACCGAGGAACTTCGAGTCGCGCAGCAGCGCGGCGAGCTTGTCCTGATCGGCGAGGAACGCGTCGTGGCCGAACTCGGAGTCGAGCTTCCACAGCGCGGCCGACGCGCCGGCCGCCTGCAGCTCGCGATAGAGCTCGTGCTGCAGCGCGAACGGGAACAGCAGGTCGCCGGGCACGCCGACGACGAGCACGTCGGCCGTGACGCGCGCGAGCTCGTCGCGCGTGAGCTGGCAGCGATCGATCGCCTCGCTGAGCAACAGGAACGTGCGCACCGGGAAGCGCTCGGCGAAGCGCTGGCCGTGATAGTCGAGGTACGCGGCGACCGGCGGGTGCTCCTGGCCGGGCGTCAGCGCGCCGAACCGCGTGTCGATCTCCTCGCGGCCGCGATACGTCAGCATGCCGAGCTGCCGCGCGCGCACCATGCCGGTGACGACATCGCCGGTGCGCAGGCCGTCGCGCACGAGCTCGCGCTGGAGGTGGCGCGTCGCGGTGCCCCAGCCATCGGGGCGCAGGCCGGCGCTGATCGTGACGAGCCGCGCGACGCGCTCGGGATGCCGCGCCGCGAGCGCGATGCCGACGAGGCCGCCGAGGCTCGCGCCGAGATACGTGACCGGCTGCTCGCAGCCGATGCCGGCGAGCCACGCGGCGACGAGATCCGCGAGGCCGAGCGCGGACAGCGGCGGCAGCTGGGTGTCGAACGCCTTCCAGGTCGAGCCGTTGCCGGGCCAGCAGAAGCCGAGCACGGTCTGCCGTGCCGGATCGACGAGATCGTCCGCGATCAGCGCCGGCCACCAGGGCTCCGTCTGCGTGGCCGCATCGCCGAACGCATACGGCGACGCCGTGATCCCGCCGACGACGAGCACGACCGGGCAACCTGCGTCGAGCGGCTGACCGAGCAGCGTGCCGACGAGCGTGACGTCCTCGAGCGCGTGGCCCTCGATCACCATCTGCTCGCGATGAACCTCGAGGCGGCGCGTCGACGGGAGGAGGGAGGCGGCTGGCGCTATCGCGGACATGTCTCCGCGATACTAGAGTATGCTCGCCGCCCGGAAGCAACTACAAACAGAGGAAGACGGTCGTTCCACCCAGTGGAGTCGATTCAGTCCGCAAGAAGCCGCCGTGCGCCTCGACGAGGCAGCGCGCGATCGCGAGGCCGCGCACCGTGCCGCCGCCCGGTCCGCCGTCGCGCACGAACAGCTCGACGCGGTCGCGCCAGCGCGCACCGATTGCGATCGTGTCCCCCGCGCCGGTGACCTTGAACGCGCTCGCCACGAGACTGCCGAGCGCCTGCACGGCGCGCCGCGCATCGCAGTCGAGCGGAGGCAGATCGTCGGTCGCGTCGATCACGAGGTCGACGCCGCGCTCCTTCGCGACCGGCGCCAGCAGCTCGTACGTCGAAGCGAGCAGCGAGCTCACCGGATGGGGCGCACGGCGCAGCGAGACGCGTCCCGCTTGCACGCTCGCGAAGTCGACGAGATCATCGATCAGCCGGCCCATGCGCGACGCCTGGCGCTGGATCCGCGCCGCGTGATCGCGCGTGCGCTGCTCGCCCGACTTGCACAGCGCCGACGCGGCGACGGTGATCGTGCCGAGCGGGTTGCGCAGGTCGTGCGAGATCGCAGCGAGCAAGTCGAGCAGTGCCTCGAGTTGTTCGTCCACATCCCCTAGGTGCTCCACACCTCGGAGGTAGCATTCCTCGTCGGTGAACGATCCAACTCTCACGGTGCCTCGCGACGAACGTGCCACCCCGTCACGATCGTGCGCGGGTGCTACGAAATGGCTCGGGCACCCGGTCGATCTCCAGAAGAAGTGACGCGGGGGCATGTTCGGGCTATCGTTAGAGAAGTGGGGGACGATGACGCCCGGGCTCGTGCCACCCTGAACGAGATGCAAGCGCGCATCTCCCAAGGGCCGTACGCAGCACTCGGCATTGCCGAAGCGACGACGGCAGACGAGGTGCGCACCGCGTTTCTCGCGCTGACGAAGCAGTACCATCCGGCGCGGTTCGGGCGGCTGGCGACGGACGTCCAGAGGCTCGCGAACGAGGTCTTCCTCGGCATCAAGGGCGCCCACGACCAGCTGATGAAGCAGCTCGGCAACGGCAAGCGCAGCGCGATGCAGAGCGGCGGCATGCAGGTGATCACGGATGCGAAGGTGAGCGGCGCGATACCGGTGTTCCGGCCGGGGACGCCGAGCCCGGCGAGGCCCGGCACGCCACCGCTCGCGCGCGGCACGGATCGCCCGCCGGAGCGGCCGCCCACGCCGGCCGTCGCGCGCACGTCGACGCCGAGCCAGCCGATCGTTTCGCGCACCGCGACGCCCGTCCAGCCCACGCGCGCGAGCACGCCGGCCCTCGGCACGCCGATCACGCGCCCGACGACGCCGGGGATGCGCGCGGCGACGCCCACCGGCACGCGCCCACCCACGCCGCCAGCGCGTCCGCCCACGCCGTCGGCCGCGATCAACCCCGACACCGTGCGCGGCGTCGCGCCGGCGCGAGAGCCCGCGTTCGACGAGCGCGCGGCGCTGCGCGAGGCGCTGATGCAGCTCAACGAGCAGAGCTGGAGCGAGGCGCGGCAGACGCTGTCGACCCTCGCCGCGAAGGTCCCGCAGTCGAAGAACTACCGTGCGCTGCTCGGGTACGCGCGAGGCCGCGAGGCCCAGGCGGCCGGGCGTGCCGACGAGGCCGCCCTCGAGTTCCAGCGCGCGCTCGAGCTCGATCCCCAGCTCGCGATGGCGAAGCAAGCGCTCGCTGAAGTGCAACGCCGCCGCTAGGCGAGCTATATTCTCGTCGAGCGATGGGCCGCGTCATCGGAATCGATCTGGGCACGACGAACTCGTGCGTCGCGGTCCTCGAAGGCGGCGAGCCGGTCGTCATCCATAACCAGGAAGGCGGCCGCACGACGCCGTCGATGGTGTCGTGGAACGCCGATGGCGAGGTCGTCGTCGGCGCGGCGAGCAAGCGCCAGATGGTCACGAACCCGCAGCGCACGGTGTTCGGCGTCAAGCGGCTGATCGGCCGCAAGGCGACCGACCCCGAGGTCTTGAACCTCGCGCGGCGCCTTCCATACAAGATCGTTCAGGCCAAGAACGGCGACGCCTGGGTCGACATCGCGGGCACGCCGCGCTCGGCACAGGAAGTCTCCGCGCACGTGCTCGCGAAGATGAAGCGCGTCGCCGAGGACTACCTCGGCCAGCCCGTCACCGAGGCCGTCGTCACGGTCCCCGCGTACTTCGACGACGCCCAGCGCCAGGCCACCAAGGACGCCGGCAAGATCGCGGGCCTCACCGTCCGCCAGATCCTCAACGAGCCGACCGCCGCCGCGCTCGCGTACGGCCTCCACCACCAGAACAACCAGCGCCTCGCGGTCTTCGACCTCGGCGGCGGCACGTTCGACATCTCGATCCTCGCGATCGAGAACGGCGTGTTCGAGGTCCTCTCGACCTACGGCGACACCGCGCTCGGCGGCGACGACTTCGACCGCGTGATCATCGACCTGCTCGCCGACGAGTTCCAGTCCCAGCAGGGCATCGACCTGCGCGGCGACTCGGTCGCGCTGCAGCGCCTCAAGGAAGCGGCGGAGCGCGCGAAGATCGAGCTCTCGTCGGCGATGACGACCGACGTCAACCTGCCGTTCATCGCGGCCGGCCCGAACGGCCCGGTCCACCTGATGCGCGAGCTGCAGCGCGGCGAGCTCGAGCGCGCGTGCAAGCCGCTGCTCGAACGCCTCGAAGCCCCGTGCCAGAAGGCCCTCGAGGAGGCGCGCTGCACCCCAGCCGAGATCGACCAGGTGATCCTCGTCGGCGGCATGACGCGCATGCCGGCGGTCCAGGAACGTGCGGAGCGCATCTTCGGCAAGCCGGGCAGCAAGGGCGTGAACCCCGACGAGATCGTCGCGATGGGCGCCGCGGTCCACTCGGGCATCATGGGCGGCGAGCTGCAGGAGGTCGTCCTGCTCGACGTCACGCCGCACAACATGGGCGTGCGCGTCGCGGGCGACAAGATGTCGGTCGTGATCACCGCGAACACGAGCATCCCGACGCGCGCCAAGAAGGTCTTCGCGACCACCGAGGACAACCAGGCGTTCGTCGCGATCGAGATCTACCAGGGCGAGAACGAGCTGGCGTCGAAGAACCGCCGGCTGGGCCGCTTCGTCCTCGGCGACATCACGAGCGCGCCGCGCGGCCGAACGAAGGTCGAGGTCAGCTTCACGATGGACGCCGACGGCATCCTCGAGGTCACCGCGGTCGAGGTCGGCACCGGCCACGCCGCGACGGTCACGATCGAAGCGTCGAGCGGCCTCACGCAGGACGAGATCAACCAGCTCGGCCAGCGGTTCGCTCGCTAGGATCTGGTCACTCGCGGCACGCGGCGCGCGCTGTCGTCGCGGCGCATTGCATGAGCACATCCATAAGCAGCGGTGTGCGAGACTGGCCGGGTGACGGCGCGGTCGGCGTTTCGCCTGGGTCAGGGCATCGGCACGCTCGTCGCGATCGCGATCGTCGTCTTCGCGTTCGCCTGGGACGACGTGGTGCGCTGGACGGCGGACGAGACCGGCGACCACTTCGCGGCCTGGTTCTACGACACGGACGCGGCAGAGGGCGAGGTGCTCGACGCCCGCGTGCGGGTCGACAGCGGCCAGCTCACGGGCGTCCGCGTCTACGCGCACGACGACGAGATCGGCGGCACGATCGTTCGAGGGCCTTCGGAGCTCGCCGCGTCGCTGCTCTTCGAGTACCGCGTGCCGGCCGAGGTCGGCGAGACGCTCGAGCTGACGGTCGCGATTCACACGACGCGCGGCGAGACGATCCGGTTCCCGCATCGCGTGACCGTGATCTCGCGAACGGCCAGCGCGCTGCGGCGCCTGGCCAAGGGCGGGCTGGCGCTCGCGCTGTTCGCGGCCGCGACGGTGCTCGTGTTCGCGCTCAAGCGCCGCGCGCTGCGACGTGGCGGCCAGGAGAGCCCGCTGTGGCTGGTTCCCGTGGTCCTGATCGGCGCGGTGTCGTTCGTCCCGCTGGCCGAGCAGGCCACGCGGGGCAACGGCCCGTGGTTCTTCGCCGTGATGCTCGCCGGCTGGGCCGCCGCCGGCTTCGCGCTCGCGGAGCGTCTGAACCGGCGCATCGGGCTGGCGCCGTACACGGCGGTTCCGATGCTCGTGGATATGGAAGGGCACGAGGCATTTCGCGACCCGTCGGTTCGGGCGCCGATCCGGCCGATCGCGGACCTCGAGAACGCGTGGTCGGCGATCGGGCTCCTGGTGCGGCGCGCCGGCCGCGAGCTGATCGTGACCGGACCCGGCGGCCGCATCGCAGTCGTTCCCGTGCCGGCATCCGAGCTGGTCGGCGGCGGCCCGCTGGTCGTGCGCGCGAGCGAGCCCGAGTTTGCGGACCTGCTGATCGCGGCCGCATCGGACGTGCTCGGCGAGCTGCGGTTTGCGTGACG
>CAYUNM010000011.1:0-79471 GCA_964446175.1 uncultured Kofleriaceae bacterium | reverse complement strand
TGCGTGACGAGTTGCGATGCGTGACGAGTTGCGATGCGTGACGAGTTGCGAGGTGCGGTTTGCGTGACGCGGTTTGCGTGACTGTGGGCGGGAGCCCGAGTTAGTTAGGTTGCGTCGCAGAATCGGTGTTATGTCAACTCCGGGATGGCCCGCGAAGGGGCTTTCGCTGGTTCCGCGAATCGCCGGTTCCACGGCGCGCTATTGCCGGTTCCGCGGCGCGCTATTGCCGGTTCCGCGGCGCGCTATTGCTGGTTCTGCGGGTTCGCCGCGTTCCCGTCGCACTCGCACAGATACGGGTGTCCGTTCGCGCACGTCTCGGCCGTCGTCTGGCCGCTCGACTGCGTGACCTCGAGGCAGTTCTTGTTGCTGTTGTTTCCGGTCGCGTTCCCGGTGAACACGCTCTGCTGATCGGTCACCGGGAGCCAGGTGCCTTCGGCCTGCAGGTCGGTCGCGCCGACCCACTGGTCGCTCGTGTTCGTCGTCCAGGCGAAGACGGCCTCGGCCTGGTCGTCGAGCACGATCAGGTGCGTGGGCGCGGTGGTCGTCGAGGCGTCGTTCTCGCAGTCGGTCTCGGCGCCCTGCCACGTCGTGCTCGCGGTGACCTTCTTATAGAACGAGCCGGGATGGCCGAGGTCGACGAGCGCGTAGCCGCTCGGGCACAGGATGCCGCCGTTGGAGCCGTTCGAGCCGCCACCGGAACCGTTACCGTTGGAGCCGTTCGAGCCGCCGCCGGAGCCATTCCCACCGGAGCCGCCGGCGCCCGAGCCGTTCGTGCCCGAGCCGTTCGTGCCAGAGCCGTTGGCGCCGGAGCCGTTGGCGCCAGAGCCGTTGGCGCCGGAGCCGTTGGCGCCGGAGCCGTTGGTGCCGGAGCCGTTGCCGGTTGCATCCGTGCCCGCCTGCGAGCCGTCGTCTGGCGCAGCGCCGTTCGCGTGAAACGAACAGCTCGCTAGCACTGCCGACGTCGCCGCGATGCCGATCACGCCCAGGCGGCCCCACATCGGTTTCACGATAACACGCACGGGAATGTCGGAGTCCGTGATGTGGGTTGCACGGGCATGGCGATCGCGGCACGCGCGCGGGTTCGATTTGGCGCACTTGGCGCCCTGCTCGCCCTCACGCTGCTCGCCGGCCACGAGACGCCGCGCGTCGGCCGCGAGACGCCGCACGCCGAGCACCCGCGCTGCGAGCACGCGCGCTGTACCGACGCGCTGCGCGCGAGCCTCGAGCCGCCGGCCGTCGCGCTCGGCAGGATCATCGTGCCGGGGCCGTTCGCGGATGCGGCCCCGTGGCCGCGCGGCATGGTCATCGCGCCGCCCGAGACCGGCGATCGGATGGCGTTCGGCGTCGTCCCGGCGCCTGGCGCGGCGGTGCCGCATCCAGTGGTCGCCCTGCTGTCAGGTTTGTTCGAGCTGCTGGGCGGCCGCGGCGCGTAGCCTTGCTATAGCTCCCGCGTGGAGCCACACGGTGCCGTCGGGGATCCGCTCGCGCCATTTGGCGAGGCGACGCGCACGTGGTTCTCGCAGAGCTTCGCGGGCGCGACCGAGGTGCAGCGGCGCGGCTGGGCGAGCATCGCCAGCGGCAAGCACACGCTGATGCTCGCGCCGACCGGCAGCGGCAAGACGCTCGCGGCGTTTCTGTGGTGTCTCGATCGGCTCGCGCGCGAAGGCGGCAGCGGGACGCGCGTCGTCTACGTGTCTCCGATCAAGGCGCTCGCGTACGACGTCGAGCGCAACCTGCGGGCGCCACTCGTCGGGCTGCAGCGGCTCGGCGCGGGCAACGCGATCACGGTCGATGTTCGCACCGGCGATACGCCGGCGAAGGAACGAGAGCGGCAGCGCAAGGATCCGGGACAGATCCTCATCACGACGCCGGAGTCGCTGTACCTGTTGCTCGCGGGCCGGCAGCGCGAACGGCTGCGCGGCGTCGAGACGATCATCGTCGACGAGATCCACGCGCTCGCGCCCACCAAGCGCGGCATCCATCTCGGGCTTACGCTCGAGCGGCTCAGCCACCTGGTCACGAGCAGCGGCATGCCCGAGCCGCAGCGCATTGGGTTGTCGGCGACCCAGCGTCCGCTTATCGAAGTCGCTCGATATCTGGGAGGGGACCGGCCGGTCGAGATCGTCGACGCGAGCGCGAGGCCGGCGCTCGATCTGACGATCGAGGTCCCTGCTCCCGACATGGAGAATCCGGGCACGCGACCGGATGAGGGCGGCGGCATGTGGCCGCTGATCTACCCGCGGTTGCTCGATCTCGTGCTCGCCCATCGCAGCACGATCATCTTCGTCAACTCGCGGCGGCTCGCCGAGCGCGTCAGCCAGCAGCTGAGCGAGCTCGCGACGGAGCGCGGCGTCGTGCAGGACGGCGTCGAGCTCGTTCGCGCGCATCACGGCAGCGTCGCGCGACATCAGCGGCAGGAGATCGAGGAGGCGCTCAAGGCGGGCCGGCTGCGCGCGATCACGGCGACCAGCTCGCTCGAGCTCGGCATCGACATGGGCGCCGTCGATCTCGTGCTGCAGGTCGAGTCGCCGGGCGCGGTGTCGCGCGGCCTGCAGCGGATCGGGCGCGCCGGGCACCACGTCGGCGGCACCAGCATCGGGCGGATCTTTCCGAAGTTCCGCGGCGACCTGCTCGAGGCGACCGTGGTCGCACAGAAGATGCTCGGCGGCGAGGTCGAGGCGATCCGCGTGCCGGATAGCGCACTGGATGTCCTCGCGCAGCAGATCGTCGCGATGGTCGCCGCCGATCCGTGGCAGGTGCCCGACCTCGAGGCGCTCGTGCGGCGCGCCGCGAGCTATCGCGAGCTCTCGCATGCGGCGTTCGTCGGCGTGCTCGACATGCTCGCCGGCCGCTATCCGAGCGACGAGTTCGCGGAGCTGCGCCCGCGCCTGACGTGGGACCGCCAGACGGACGTGCTCGTGCCGCGCAAGGGCGCGCGCCTGCTCTCGGTCGTCAGCGGCGGGACGATTCCGGATCGCGGGCTCTACGGCGTGCACCTCGGCGCCGGCGGCCCGAAGGTCGGCGAGCTCGACGAGGAGATGGTCGCGGAGAGCCGCAAGGGCGAGACGTTCATCCTCGGCGCGACGACCTGGCGCATCGAGGACATCACGCGCGATCGCGTGATCGTGTCGCCCGCGCCGGGCGAGCCCGGCAAGATGCCGTTCTGGCGCGCCGACGGGCCGGGCCGCCCGGTCGAGCTCGGCCGCGCGCTCGGCGCGTTCTGCCGCGAGCTCGACGGAAAGCTCGCGCATGACCCCGGCGAGGCGGTCGCGTGGCTCGAGCACGCTTACCACCTCGATGCGTTCGCGGCCGGCAACCTCGTCGCGTACCTCGGCGAGCAGCGCGCGCACACCGGCGCCGTCCCGACGGATCGCGCGGTCACGATCGAGCGCTTCCGCGACGAGCTCGGCGACGTCCGCGTGTGCATCCTGTCTCCGTTCGGCTCGCGCGTGCACGCGCCGTGGGCGCTCGTGCTCTCGCGCCAGCTCGAGGATCAGCTCGGCTACCCGGTGCATCCGCTGTGGACCGACGACGGCATCGCGTTCCGGTTCGCCGAGGGCGACGCGCTGCCCGACGACGACCAGCTGATCCCCGATCCCGACGACATCGAGCGCGTGCTCGTCGACGAGCTGGCCCGCTCGAGCGTCTTCGCGAGCCACTTCCGCGAGAACGCGGCGCGCGCGCTGCTGCTGCCGCGCCGCCGGCCCGGCCAGCGCACGCCGCTGTGGGCGCAGCGCCTCCGCGCGCAGCAGCTGATGGGCGTCGCGCTGCGGTTCCCCGCGTTCCCGATCACGCTCGAGACGTATCGCGAGGTCCTGCGCGACGTGTTCGACCTGCCGTCGCTCGTCGGCGTGCTGCGCGATATCCGCAGCCGCGCGATCCGCGTCGAGCCGGCGCAGACCGACAGCGCGTCGCCGTTCGCGCGCTCGCTGGTGTTCGACTACGTCGCCGCGTTCCTCTACGAGGGCGACGCGCCGCTCGCCGAGCGCAAGGCGCAGGCGCTGACGCTCGACCGCAACCTGCTTCGCGAGCTGATCGGCGGCGGCGAGCTGCGCGACCTGCTCGATCCGGACGTGCTCGACGCCGTCGAGGCCGAGCTGCAGCAGCTCGCGCCCGAGCGCCACGCGCGCGATCAGGACGAGATCCACGACCTGCTGCGCCGGCTCGGCGATCTCACGGAGGCCGAGATCGCGGCGCGCGCCGATGCGCCGCTCGGCGACCTCGAGCGCAAGGGCCGGATCGTGCGCGTGCGGATCGCCGGCCACGAGCGCTTCATCGCCGCCGAGGATGCCGCGCGGTATCGCGATGCGCTCGGCGTCGTGATTCCGGCGGGTGTGCCGGCCGCGTTCCTCGACAAGGCCGAGTCGCCGCTCGAGACGCTCGTCGGCCGCTACGCGCACACGCACGCGCCGTTCACCGCCGAGCAGGTCGCGCAGCGCTTCGGGCTACCGCCGGCGCCGATCGAGCCGGTGCTCGCGCTGCTCGAGGCGCGCGGTCAGCTCGTGCGCGGCGAGCTGCGCCCCGGCGGCACGGGTATCGACTGCTGCGACCCCGAGGTGCTCCGCCAGCTGCGCCGCCGCACGCTCGCGAAGCTGCGCGCCGAGGTCGCGCCCGTGGGCGCCGCGAGCTACGCGAGCTTCCTGCCGCGCTGGCATGGCCTCGATCAGCCGCGTCGCGGCCCGCTCGCGCTGCGCGATGCGATCCAGCGGCTCGAAGGCGTCGCGCTGCCGTTCTCCGA
The DNA here is from genome assembly GCA_964446175.1 of uncultured Kofleriaceae bacterium. Lineage (GTDB taxonomy): Bacteria > Myxococcota_A > Polyangia > Haliangiales > Haliangiaceae > JABFXX01. Next base: position 74,733 of record CAYUNM010000011.1, on the reverse strand, counting down.
GCTCGAGCAGCGCATCCTGCCCGCGCGCATCCTCGACTACCGGCCGCAGATGCTCGACGAGCTCGGCGCGGCCGGCGAGCTCGTGTGGGTCGGTGCGGGGTCGCTCGGCACGAAGGATGGCCGCGTCGTGCTCCTGCGCCGCGACCGCGCGCGCGAGCTGGCGCCCGAGCCGGGCGAGATGCCGAACCACTCGCCCGTTCATGACCGGATCATCGAGCACCTCCGCAAGGCGGGCGCGTCGTTCCTCGTCGCGATCGAGTCGGCGGCCGGCGCGTCGCGCAGCGACGTCACGCAGGCGCTGTGGGACCTCGTGTGGGCCGGCCTGATCACGAACGATACGTTCGCGCCGCTGCGCTCGCTCTCCGCGCCCGCGAGCCGCCGCGTCTCCGCGCACGCCTCGTTCGGCGGCCGCTGGTCGCTCGTCGAGTCGCTCGGTGTCCAGCCGACGGGCACCGCGCGCATGCACGCGCAGGCGACGGGGCTGCTCGAGCGGTGGGGCATCGCCTCGCCGAAAGCGGCGCGCGCCGACGAGCTCGCGGGCGGCTGGACCGCCGTCGCCGATGTGATGCGCGCGATGGAGGATGCCGGCACGGTGCGCCGCGGCTACTTCGTCGAGTCGCTCGAGGGCGCGCAGTACGCGTGGCCCGGCGCGATCGATCGGCTCCGCGAGGCACCGCGCAGCGCTGCGCCGCGCGTCGACGTGCTCGCCGCCGTCGATCCGGCGAACGCGTGGGGCTCGGTGTTGCCGTGGCCCGAGCTGCGCGATCCGGACGCGCGACCCGCCCGCCGCGTCGGCGCGACGGCGGTGCTCGTCGACGGAGCTCTCGCGCTGTGGCTCGAGCCGAAGGGCAAGCGCATCGCGACCGCCGCGCTTCCCGACGAGCAGATCGAGCTCGCGCTCGCCGTCGGCCTGCCGAAGATCGCGAACCGCGCGCGCCGCCGCGAGCTGCTCGTCGAGACGATCGATGGCGAGGCCGCGGGGGCGTCGCGCTGGAACAAGGGGCTCGTCGCGTCCGGCGCGCGCATCGACTACCGCGGGCTCGTCGTGCGCGGTCTCGTGACGACCGCGGCGCCGCCGCCCGAGCCCGCCGACGAAGACGAAGCCGACGAAGAAGCCGATGCCTGAGGGCGACTCCCTCCGCCGCCTCGCCACGCGGCTGGCCCCGCTCGTCGGCCAGCAGCTCGAACGCGTGACCACGCAGGGTCTCGAGCGCGCGCTCGCCGGCCGCACCGTCACGCACGTCGACGCGCACGGCAAGCACCTGCTGATCGATCTCGACGACGGCACGCAGATCCGCACGCACCTCGGCATGAACGGCCGCGTCCGCGACTACGACCGCACGCGCGGCGACACGATCATCGCCGGCACATCGCCCGGGCGCGCGTCGCTCGTGATCGCGACGCACGATCGCGTGTACCTCTGGCTCACCGCGAAGACCGTCGAGATCGCGGCGCGCCGCGCACCACGTCGCGGCATGGCCGTCGCGCAGCTCGGGCAAGACATCCTCGCCGTCGACTTCGATCCCGAGCGTGCCGCCGCGAAGGCTGTCGCGTTCACCGACCGCGCGATCGGCGAGACGCTGCTCGATCAGGCGATCGCTGCCGGCATCGGCAACATCTGGAAGTGCGAGGCGTGCTTCGATCAGGGCGTCGATCCACGCACACCGACGGGCGCGCTCGCACTGCAGCAAATCGCTGCACTGTACCGGTCGGCACACGAGCTCATGACGCAGAGTGTTCGCGGCGGCCGGAGCGGCTACCGTGTCTACCTGCGCGGCGGCAAGCCGTGCCTCACGTGTCAGACGCCGATCGCGGTCGAGATGCTCGGGCTGCGCTGGACGTGGTGGTGCCCCCACTGCCAGGCCCCACTGCCCCCTCTCGTCAGCGGACACCGATCACGCCGCGGCTAGACGAGTGGTCAGTGTGCGGTGCCCCGCCGCGCGCTCAACCTCTCGAAACCACACGTCTCGGACCCTGGCGTAGGGGTTGCTGTAGGTCGCCGACATCCCAAGGAGTAGTTCCACCATGGCGACCGCGCTTGCCTTTGCCCCCGACGCCCCCCTCACCAGCGAGGTCTCGACGACCCTCACGATCAGCGCGGGAGCGGCCTACGAGGTGTTCGCGGATGCCGTCGAGATTCCGCGCTGGTTGCCGCTCGTGCAGACCGCACGCATCCTCGCGCGCCGCGACGACGGCCGCCCCGAGCGCGTCGCGTTCACGCGCAAGCTGGAGCGCGGATCGCTCGGCTACACGCTCGAATACACGTACGACCCGACGACCTACACGATCTCGTGGACGACGCCGGCGACCTCGAACGTGATCATGGCCGGCGAGGCGCGCTTCGTGCCGCTGTCTGCCCGCGCGTGTCTCATGCTGTACCGCCTGGTACTCGATCTTCCGATCGTGGACGACCTCGTCAGCCACGAGCTCGATGGCCATCCGGCATCGCTCGTCGTCTCCGAGTTTCGCGAGCACCTCCGTCGGCTCTGCTGACCTACATCCGCTCCATGTTCGACGGGGTAACGGTGGGCGAAACGTTCTTGGCGTTCGCACCGCGCGGTGGTTACGATGCTTTTCGTGGCCGGGGACCGCAGCAGTACCGACGTTCACGGCGTGCCGCCGCTGCCGCGTCAGCATCCGCCGACGCCGAACAACGACAACCTCGGATCGTTCGCGCGTGGAACGGAGCCGCATCCGCACGTCTCGCGCGCCGATGATCCGTCGACGCACCTCGCGGAGCTCGAGCAGAAGCTCGGCCGGTGTCTCGCCGCGCTCTCGATGCACTTCCAGCCGATCGTGCACGCGAAGACGCGCGCGCGGTTCGCGTACGAGGCGCTGCTGCGCAGCGGCGACAAGTCCCTGCCCCATCCCGGCGCGATCCTCGATGCCGCCGAGCGCCTCGAGAAGATCACGACGCTCGGCCGCGCGGTGCGCGGGCAGTGCGCGAAGGTGATCGCCGGTTCGCCCGCCGAGCGCGGCATCGTGTTCATCAACCTCCACCTGCTCGATCTGTTCGACAAGCAGCTGACCTCGCCGTTCTCGCCGCTGTCGAAGGTCGCGAGCCGCGTCGTCCTCGAGATCACGGAGCGCAACTCGCTCGAAGGCCAGCACGACGTGCGCTATCGCGTCGCGGAGCTGCGCGAGCTCGGCTTCCGCATCGCGATCGATGACCTCGGCGGCGGCCATGCGCGCATGGGCACGTTCACGCCGCTCGACTGCGACTTCGTCAAGCTAGACATGTCGCTCGTCCGCGACATCGAGAAGCACCCGATGAAGCAGCGGCTCGTGAAGAGCGTCACCGAGCTGTGCCGCGAGCAAGGCACGAAGGTGATCGGCGAAGGCGTCGAGACCGAGGCCGAGGCGAAGGTGCTCGTCGATCTCGGCTGCGACTACCTGCAGGGCTACCTGATCGCGAAGCCCGCGCTGCCGTTCTGCGATCCGCTGTAGCGTCAGTCCAGATCGAACGCGTACAGGATGCCGCGGTTCGACATCACGAACATGCGGCCGTCGCCGGTGATCGTCGGCTGCGCCGAGATGCCGTCGCCGGGATCGAAGTACTCGAGCGTCTTGCCGGTACGCCGCTCCGCGACGAACAGGCCGGCGCCCGCGAGCGAGTAGACGAGCAGGTCGGCGAACACGACCGGCGCCGCCGGCTCACCACCGCCGCGCGCGCCGACGCGCCACAGCACGTTGCCCTGGAGATCGATCGCGTACGTGCCGAGCTCCGCGACGGAGACATAGAGCACCTTGCCGTCGCTCGCGAGCCCGCCGACGTTGCCGGTCTCGCTCGGCATCGACACGTCGTAGAACGGCACGCGCCACTTCACGAGCCCGGTCGTCTTGTCGACGGCGTACACGCCACCCGACGACGACGATGCATACACGACCTGGCCGAGCACGATCGGCGTCGCATCGACGTCGACGAAGCGGTCGGCATCGGCCTTGAGCGACGTCGACCACGCGACGGAGCCGGTGTCCTTGCGCAGCGCCGCGAGCGTGCCGTTGGAGAAGCCGGTGTAGATGAGATCGCCGTCGATCGTGACGCCGGCGTGGCCGCGCAGCGTGTACTCCTCGGGCGTCTCGGCCTTGTACTGCCACTTGAACTTGCCGTTCGTCGCGTCGAGCGCGACGACCTGATCGGCCTCGTTCGAGAAGATGATGAAGTCGCCGGAGGCGGCAGGCGTCTGCTCGATCGCGCCGCGGCTCTGGTACCGCCACTTCTCCTGGCCGGTCTGCGCGTCGACCGCGATCACGAAGCCATCAGTCGTCGGGATGTAGAGGAAGCCGCGATCGATCAGCGGCGCGCACGCCACGGAGCCGAGCGGCTTCTTCCAGCGGATGTGGCCGTCGGTGATGCGCAGCGCGTAGAACGTGCCGCTCGCCGACCCGATGAAGAGCGTGTCGGCGCTGACCGCGGCCGCCGCGAACTCCTGCGGCGCGATCTCGGTCAGTCGATCGCTCGTCTCGAACTTCCACTTCAGCGAGATGCGGTCCTCGCCGAGCTCCTCGCGGTCCTCGGCGGACATCGCGTCGGCGTGCTTGTTCGAGACGCGCAGCGCGCCGCCGCCACAGCCGAGCAGTGCGCAGAAGAGGAGTGCTTTCCCCCGCTTTCGCGGGATTAGTCGCCGTAAGGAGCGTCGTGCCTTCGGCACGCCGTCATTGTTCGGCGACGTCATCCGCCGAGGCTCGCGATGCGTTGATCGGCCAGCTCGACGACCTCGCTGCCCTTGCCCGCTTCCTTCGCCTTCTCGAGCGTCTGGCGGGCCTCGTCGGTCTTGCCGAGGATCCCGAGGATGCGGCCCTGGTGGTAGAGCGCGAACGCGTAGCGCGGACCGTTGGCCTCGGGCTGCATCGCGCGGAACGCGGCGAGCGCGTCCTCGAGGCCCTTCTGGCGCGCGGCCGGATCCTTCTCGGCTTCCGCCTTCATCTCGAGCGCGATGCCGAGGCCCTCGCGGGCGAGCACGCCGTCGAGGCCGGTCTTGCCCTGGCCGCGGCGATACTCGGTGATCGCCTCGTCCGTCTTGCCGGCCTGCAGCAGCATCGACGCCTTGTACGTCGGACCCGCGGCGTCGGTGTTCGCCTTCGCGAGCGCGTCGAGCACGGCCTCCGCACGCTCCTTCTCGGAGCCGTACGTGATCTCCTTCGATTTCGGATCCTCGGGCTCGCCGGCCGAGCGCACCGGATGCGACGCCACGTCGAGCACGCTCTGCAGCTTCTCGGTCGCCTTCTCGGACTTGCGGTCCTGGAAGTGACGGATCGTGAAGTACACGGCCAGCACCGCGGAGAGCGCGATGAGGCTCCACGCGATCTTCGTCACGTGGGGCAGCAGGCGGTCGAGCAGCGACTCGCCACCCACCTGGACGGGCTTCGGGTCGAAGCCAGCGGGCTTCTTGTCCTTGTCGTTCTTGGAGGCCACGGCGGGGCTCGATGTACCACGATCTAGACCTCGAAGGCTGCTGGACTGTTGCCTGGCGGAGTGCGAGCCTTTCCCCGTGAGAGGCGCTTTCTTGCTGCTCCTTCTCTCGACCCCGGCGTGGGCGGAGGGTGAGCGGGCGCTGAGCGTCAATCTGGGCTGGGCGACGTTCTCGGTGCCGGGCAAGCCGGTGGGCAACATGGCCCCGCCGACCCTGTCGCCCGACGTCGGCGGTGCGCTCGGCGTCAGCTACGAGCACGCGATCGGCACCGACATCTCGCTGCGCGGCGACCTCGCCGGCGGCGCGTTCTACGGCGGCAACGGCAAGAAGCAGAGCGCGGACTCGTTCGCGGGGCTCGCCGCGGTCGGCCTGACGTACCGCTTCGACGTGCTCAAGTACGTGCCCTACGCGTTCGGCGGCGTCGGCGGCGTCATCTCGGGCGGCGGTCCGATCGACAACGGCGCGGACTTCGTGCTGTGCCTCGGCGGCGGGCTCGACGTGCTGCAGAGCCGCGAGCGGTCGTGGGGGATCGAGGGGCGGCTCGCGTCGTTCGGCGGGAACATCACGCTGTTCACGCTCGGCCTGCGCGGCACCGTGCGCTGGGGCTACTTCTAGCCTACTCGTCCTTGTGACGGTCCTTGCGCGCCTTGATGAAGATGCGCAGCGGCGTGCCGCGGAACCCGTATGCCTCGCGTAGCCGGTTCGCGATGAACCGCTTGTAGCTCGGCGCGAGCCCGTCGGGCTTGTTGCACATCAGGATGAACGTCGGCGGCCGGATCGTCGCCTGGGTGATGTAGTGGATCGTCACCGCGTGGCCGTGGTGGAGCGGCGGCGGCATCTCCTCGATCACGTCGGCGAAGAAGCGGTTGAGCTGCGCGGTCGGGATGCGCTTGCGGTGCTCCTTCGCGACCTGATTGACGAGATCGAGCAGCTTGTCGACGCCGTCGCCGCGCGCGGCCGAGAGCATGGTCACGGGAGCCCACGGCAGGAAGTGGAACGTGTCCTTCGTCAGCTCGCGCAGCTCGGACTTCTTCGCGTCGCTCGTGACGAGGTCGCTCTTGTTGAGCGCGATCACGCAGGCGCGGCCGGATTCCTCGATCTTGCCGGCGATGCGCGCGTCCTGCTCGGCGGGGCCGAGCCCGGCGTCGATCACGAGCACGACGACATCGGCGCGCTCGATCTGCGACAGCGCCATCGTCACGCTGAGCTTCTCGATGTCGGCGTTCCGCTCGATGCGCGCCTTGCGGCGAATCCCCGCCGTATCGACGAGCACGTAGTCGCGGCCGCCGAGCGAGAACGGCGCGTCGACGGGATCGGTCGTCGTGCCGGCCTGATCGTGGACGAGCGAGCGCTCCTCGCCGAGCAGGCGGTTCGTCAGCGACGACTTGCCGGCATTCGGGCGCCCGACGAACGCGACGCGCAGCGGCGCATCTTCCTCGACGGGCTCCTCGGGCAGCGGCTCGTCGAACAGCGGATCGTGCTCGGGCTCGGGCGGGGGCGCCGGCGCGTTGACCGCATTCGCGACGGCCTCGAGCAGCGGATCGATCCCACGGCCGTGTGCGGCGCTGATCGGATACGGCTGGCCCATGCCCAGCTCGTGGAAGTCGTGGACGAGCGCCTCGTTCGCGGCCGAGTCGACCTTGTTGACGGCGAGGAACACCGGCTTGCCGGTCGCGCGCAGCTGCTTCGCGAGATCGTGGTCAATCGCGGAGACGCCGCTGCGCCCGTCGACGACGAGCACGATCGCATCCGCCTCGTCGATCGCGCGCATCGCCTGGCGGTGGATGCCCGCGCCGACGACCTCCTTCGCGGCCGCCGGATCGAGACCGCCCGTATCGACGAGCCGCATCTCGCGGCCGAAGTAGTCGGTCTCGCCGTAGCGGCGATCGCGCGTCAGGTGCGGCGTGTCGTGCACGAGCGCGGGGCGCCCGCCGACGAGCCGGTTGAACAGCGTCGACTTGCCGACGTTCGGCCGGCCGACGATCGCGACGAGCGGCATCACGACTTGTCTCCCGTGTATCCGAGCTTGATCAGCTCGCGCTCGGCCTGGCTCCACTGCTCGACGACCTTGACGAACAGGTTCAGGTGCACCGGCTTGCCGAGCGCGCCCGCGAGCGCCTGGCGCGCCGCGATGCCGAGCTCGCGGATCCGCGACCCGGCGCGCCCGACGACGATCGGCTTCTGGCTCTCGCGCTCGACGAAGATCACGGCGCCGATCACGAGCTCGCCCTTGCGCTCGGTCCACGTCTCGACCTGCACCGCGCACGCGTACGGCAGCTCCTTGCCGAGCTGGTGATAGAGCTGCTCGCGGATGATCTCCTGCGCGATGAACTGCGGCGACCGGTCGGTGACCATGTCCGCGGGGAACAGCGGCGGCCCCGCCGGCAGCTTGCGCGCGATCACCTGCTCGAGACGCTCGACGTTGTCGCCGCTGAGCGCCGACAGCGGCACGACCTCGACCCCCTGCTGGAACTTCGACCACGCCTCGATCACGGGCAGCAGCTCGGGCTTGCCCGCGCGATCGACCTTGTTGAGGCCGATGATCACGGGCTTTCTCAGCGCGGCCTCGCCGAGGCCCGCCGCATCCGCGTCGCCGAGGCGGTCGGGGAGCCGGCCCTTCTTGTCGGTCGCATCGATCAGCAGCAGCACGACATCGGCATCGGCGGCCGCCGCGAACGTCGCGTCGCGCATGTAGCGCCGCAGCGGGCCCTTGCCGGTCTGCACACCGGGCGTGTCGACATACGCGATCTGCGCGTGATCGGGCGTCTCGCCGGGCAGCTCGATCGTGTGCACGCCGACGATGCGATCCCGCGTCGTCTGCGGCTTCGCCGACACGGCGACGAGATGCCGGCCCAGAATGCGATTGAGCAGCGTGGACTTGCCGACGTTCGGCAGGCCGACGATCGCGCAGAATCCGGCCCGGACTTCGGGTACAGCAGGCGCGTCCACGGCGCACCGTGTAGCACGAAAACTCGCGCCGTTACGCCCCCGGCGCTAGCGTCCTTGCATGGCCCGGATCGCCCTCGTGCTCGCGTTCGCCGCGATGCTGGCGGCCGGCCTGCCCTCCCCCGGCCTGTACCTGGCCGTCGGGCTGGGCATCTCGGCCATCGGGACCGGCTACGTCGGCTTCTCGCGCCGAGGCGCGCCGGGAGCGCAGCGCATCGCTTGCGCCGCCTCGATCACGGTCGGCACACTCGGCCTGCTGCTCGGCACGGCCCGCATCGCGATCGCGCTCGCCGCGATCGATCGCATCGGCCATCTGATCGGCTAGGCGAGCATGTAGACGAGCCAGGCGGTCATGCCGCCGAGCACGGCGAGCGCCAGCACGATCACACCGATGCCGCGCGCGAGCTTCCAGCGATCGATGTTCGACAGGATCTCGCGCAGCTCCATGATCCGGCGGTCGTCCTCGCCGAGCTCGAGATCGATCGCGTCGATCGGCGAGAGCTGCGCGCTCAGCGGCGCGGGCCGATCGACGTAGAGCCGCTCGCCGAGCTCGAACAGCACCTTGTCGCGCGCCGCCTCCGCCTCCGCGGTCGCGCGGTCGACGACCTTGCGCTTCGCGCCGATCGCCTCGAGCAGCTCCGCCGTCCGCTTCTGATCGAGCGTCTCGTTCTGCTCGAGCTCGCGCTTGCGCTTCTCGGCGTCGGCGCGGGCGGCCTCGATCCCCGCGATCCGCGGGTTGAGCGCATCGAGCTCGGCCGCGATCACCGGCTCGTCGCGCTGCACGGACTTGCGGTCCGCCTTGAGCGTCGCGATGTCGGCGTGGATCTGCGCCTTGTCCATCTTCTCGCCCTTGACGCTGACGAGCAGCGCCTCGGTGTCCTTCAGCTTCTTCTCGATCCGCGCGAGCGAATCGCGCAGCTCCGCCGCCTTCTTCTTCGCCGCGCCCGCCTCTTTCATCAGCGGCTCGAGTTTCTTGCCGAGCTCGGCGAGCTCCGCCGTCACCTCGGAGTGCTCGATCAGGTACTGCTTGCTCTTGTTGTCGCGGTCGCGCTTCACGCGCTCGAGCTCGGTGTCGCTCGCCGCGACTGCACCGGCGTGCTTGCTGCGCTCCTCCTCGACGGCCGCCAGCGACTCGCGCGTCTTGCCGAGCGCGGGATGATCGAAGCCCTCGCTGATCACGGCGGTGCGCCCGAGCGTCACCAGGTGCCGCCGCCGCTCCGCCATGCGCGCTTCCTTGCGCTGCTCGAGCGCGACGAGCTCGGTCTTGCTGCGCCGCACGCCGAACAGCGCGGTGGACACGTAGAACACGTCGCCCATCACGCCGCGCTTGCGACGCAGCGCCGCCGTGGTGCGCAGCTTGCCGCCCATCACCATGCTCGCGCTGTGGCCCTGGATCTCGGTCTCGTCGCCGCGCCCCAGCGTCGTCGGATCGCCGCGCTCGAACGGCCGCGTGTTCGGATCGATGTTCGTCGGATCGCCGCGCAGCGTGCCCGCGGTCTCGGCGAGGTCGCGCTTGATCGAGCCGGGCGACTCGTCGAGCAGCTCGTCGACGGGCACGACCTGGTCGGGAATGTTCAGCAGCGCCTCGGCCGCATCGCGCACGACGGTCGCGTGCGCATACGCCGCGCGCAGCTTGTCCTCGTCGACGGTCTTCACGCCGCTGTCGAACTCGCCGACCGGCACGGCGAGCTTCGGCGCAACGGGCGGGACGACCTCGGGGATCGTCAGCGAGTCGTCGAACTTCGCGGGCGCGGGCCGCTCCGCGGGCAGCGGCGACGGGCGCGCGGGTGCCGGCGACGGGCGCGCGGGCAGCGGCGACGGGCGCGCGGGCAGCGGCGACGGGCGCGCGGGCAGCGCCGCCGTGGAGCCGCTCTTGCTGCCGACCTTGGCGGCCGCCGGCGGTGGCCCATCGGCGGGCAGCGGCAGCGCGGCGGTCGAGCCGCTCTTCGTGCCGATCTTGGCGGCGCCGGGCGGCGGAGGCGGCATCGTCGTCGGCTTGCTGCGCGCCGCGGGCGGCGGCGACGGAGGAGGCGCGGGAATGCCAGGCGACTTCGTGCGCGCGACCGCGGGCCCCGACGGTGGGTTCGACCCGGGAATCGGAATCGCGCCACTCGGCGGGCGCGGACGCACCGGCGCCGGTGCGCCCGTCGGTGATCCGGCGCGCATGGGCGCGGAGCTGCCGCCAATCGGCGCGGAGCCGGTGCTTCCCGGCGACGGCGCGCGCACGATGCCCGACGCGTGCTGATCCCTTGACTCGACGATCTTGTGCTCGAGTGCCTTGCGCTCCGCGGAGCCCGGCGGCGGCGGCGGGACCGTGCGCGGCTTCGCGCGCGGCGCGGCTGCAGCCGGTGGCGCGGCTGCAGCAGGCGGCGCGGCTGCAGCAGGCCGAGCGGACGCGGCGGGGATCACCGCCGCAGGCGCCGGCATCGGCGTCGCGGACGGCGCCGGCGGCCGCGGCTCGGGAGCGGCCGGCGCGTCAGGCGCCTTCGCCGTCTCGGACTCGACGGTCCACCCGGATGCGAGATCGGCGATCCGGGCCTTCGTGTCGTCTCCGAGCCGACGCCGGGAACGATCGTCGTCCGGCACGCGCACACAATAACATACGCGCTTTTCGGCAGCGAGGAACGGGTCGGCCAATTCCGTTGACAGGTGGTGCCAATGGAGTTGACATGGGGCTGTGGCGGTCTCGACAGCAGCTCCGGCGGCCGTGCTCGGCCGGTACCGGCTCGTCGAGCGCGTGTCGGCCGGCTCGTTCGGCCGCGTGTATCGCGTCATCGATGCGCAGGGCGCAAGTCGCGCGCTGAAGCTCGCCGTCGGTGCGCGCGCGGATCGCATGCTGCTCGCCGAGTTCGAGCAGCTCGCGCGCCTCGAGCATCCGTCGCTGCCGCGCGTGTTCGAGGTCGGCCGGACTGGTGAGGCGATCGACGACGTCGCGGCGGGCGCGCCGTACTTCGTCGCCGAGTGGATCGCGGGAGCGCGCTGCGACGCGCGTGCGTGGGATGGCAAGGCGCTGTGGGGACTGCTCGCGGAGGTCGCGGGCGCGCTCGCCGTGATCCACGGCGCCGGCCTCGTGCACGGCGACGTCGCGGTCGGGAACGTGCTGTGCACGGACGCACGCGCGGTGCTCGTCGATCTCGGGCTCGCGAGCGAGAGCGGCGCGCGCGGGACCCCGGTGTACATGGCGCCGGAGGCGTTCGCGGGTGTCGTCGAGGCGCGCAGCGATCTGTACTCGCTCGGCGCGGTCGCGGCGCACCTCGCGCTCGGCCGCGCGCCGTTCGACACCGACTCGCTCGACGCGCTGGTCGCGGCGAAGTTTTCGTCGCGCGAGCTCGCGCTCGGTGCGCTCGCGGCGCCGCTCGCGGGCGTGATCCGGCGGTTGATGGCCCACGACCTCGCGAAGCGCCCTGCATCCGCGCTCGCCGTGCTCGACGAGCTCGATGCGATCGCGCCGGCGATCGGCGTCGAGCGCCGCGCGCGGCCGGCCGTGGCGGCACCGCCGGCGATCGTGACGTGGCCTGGCAGCCAGGGCGTGATCGATGTGCTCGCGCACGCGATCGAGAGCAACAACCTCGTCCACGTGATCGTCGGCGCGGCCGGCTCGGGTGCGCGCGAGCTCGCCGACGCGGCCGTGCGTTCGTACCAGCTCGCGCGAGCGCGCCTCGGGGAGGCGGCGCCCGTCGTCGTGGGCTCGCTCGACGAGCTCACACCGAGCACGAGCATTCACGCGGCGGCGCGTGCGCTCCGCTCCGACAAGACGGTGCGCATCGTCGATCTGCGCGGCGATCTGCGCGCGAAGACGGTCGTCGCTTCGCTCGCACGGATCGGAGGCGCTGCGGCGATCGTCGCGATCGTCGACGAGGCGCCGCCAGCCGGCGCCGACATCGTCGTCCATCGCGTCCCGGCGCTCGATGCGGCCGCGGCCCACGACCTCGCGGTCGCGATGCTCGGCCGCGAGCCGCCTGCGACGTGGATCGCCGGTCTCGTCGAGGCGTCGGGCGGGCTCGCCGGAGAGGCGGTCGCGCTCGTGCAGTCGCTCGCCGGCGAGAAGGACGCGTTCGCGGTCGACTGGTCGACGCGGAGCTCGGCGAGCGCGGTGGAGCGTCGCTCGGGGCAGCTCGCGCGCACCGGCGAGGCCGCGCTCCGTGCGGTCGTCCTCGCCGCGGTGTCGGGAGGGCGCGCGTCGCTCGCGAGCGTGCTCGATCGCGCCGGCGTGTCGCTCGCCGAGATCGTCGAGCTCGAGCGCGCCGGGCTCGCGAGGCGCATCGGCGATGCGCTCGTCGTCGATCGTGCGACCGCGGAGGCGGCCATCGCGCGCCCCGAGGCCCCGGCCCTGGCGGAGCGCGCGCTCGATCCCGACGCGCCGCTCGACACGAAGGCCGCACTGTTGCTGCACGCGGCGAAGCCGCCCATCGACGAGACGCTCGCCGTCGCCGAGCAGCTGCTCGCGCGCGGTCGCGCGGATCGCGCGCGCAGCCTCGCGCAGCGCGTGCTCGCCGAGAAGCCGGCGGTCGCGGGGCTCGTCGCGGCGCGGGCCGCGGCCGCGCTCGGTGCGTATCGCGAGGTCGAGCCGCTCGCGCGCGCGGCGCAGCACGCCGGTGCCGACGCGGCCGAGGCTCAGCTCGTGATCGCGCGCGCCCAGCAGCGCGCCGGCGATCTCGACGCCGCGGAGGCCACGCTCGCCGCCCTCCACCGCGCGCATCCCGCGCACGCCGAGGTCGCCGGCACGTACGCGCGGCTGCTCGTCACGCGGTCGCGCTTCGCCGACGCGCGCGCGATCGCACGCGCCGGCGGCACGCTCGCCGGGCTGCGCGCCGAGGCCGCCGGCCTCGCGGCGTTCTATCTCGGCGAGCTCGACGAGGCCGACCGCGCGTTCGCCGCACTCGAAGCCGGCGCCGACGACGCGACCCTCGGCCGGGCCCTCTCGCTGCGCGGTATGGTCGCGCAGCAACGCGGCCAGCTCGCGCTCGCCAGCGACCGCTACCGCCAGGCCGCGACGCGCCTCGAGGCGATCGGCGAGATCCATGCGGCCGCGACCGCCGAGCTCAACCTCGGCACCGTCCTCGCCGAGCGCGGGCGCGCGAGCGAGGCCCTGCCCCGCCTCGCCGCCGCGAGCAGCGTGTTCGCGCAGCTCGGCGCGACGACCGAGCAGATCGCGGCCGATCTCAACCGCGGCAACGCGCTGCTCGCCGTCGGCCTGGCCGACGAGGCACGTGCCGCCGCCGAAGCCGCGCTCGCGCGCGAGGCCTCGCCGCATCTCGAGGCATTCGCGCTGCTCGTGCTCGGCGATGCCCACCGCCGCCTCGGCGACGCCGCCGCCGCGAAGTCCGCGTACACCGACGCGCTCGCGCTCGGCCGCGAGCACGGCGATGCCCACGCGCAGATCAGCGCGTACATCGCGCTCGCGGAGGCCGGCGAGACCGTCAGCGCGCCCGAGTCGGTGATCGCGAGCGACGACGACCGCGACCGCTGGACGATCGCGCGCGCACGCCTCGACCTCGTCCACGGTGCCGAGCCCGCGGTCCGCCTCGCCGCGGCGCGCGCCTGCGCCGACGTCGCCGCCCGCGCCTCGGCCGCCGACCGCCTCGAGCGCGCGTTCCGCGCCCACGCCGTCGCGTGCAAGCTCGCGCAGCAGGCCGGCGACACCGCGCTCTCGAGGGCCCAGGCAGAGCGCGCCCGCGCCGCTCACGCCGCGATCGTCGCGAGTGCCGCACCGGCGTTCCGCGCCGCGCTCGACGCCGACCCCGATCTCGCGCTGCTGCCCGCCGAGCCCGCGCGCGTCGCCGCGCCGCCCGCCTCCGACAGTGCCGCGCACCTGCGCCGCCTGCTCACGCTGTCGCGCCGACTCAACGTCGAACCGGACGTCGATCGCATCCTCGACGAGGTCATCGACACCGCGATCGAGCTCACCGCCGCCGAGCGCGGCTTCCTGCTTCTGCGCCAGCCCGATGGGGCGCTCGCACCCGTCGTGTCGCGCAACTTCGGCGGTGCGGAGAGTGATCTTGCCAGCAACGAGCGCAGCGTCTCGCGATCGATCGCCGAGCGCGCCGCCCAGACCGGCGAGCCGGTGCTCACGGTCGATGCCGGCGTCGACGAGCGCTTCGCGATCGCGGCCAGCGTCGCCGCGCTCCGCCTCCGCTCGGTGCTCGCGGTGCCGCTCCGCCAGCGCGGCCAGGTCACGGGCTGCATCTACGTCGATCACCGCCTGCGCGGCGGCGCCTTCGACGACACCGCCGCGACCGTCCTCGGCGAGCTCGCCGACATCGCCGCGATCGCGATCGAGAACGCGCGCCTCACCGACGACCTGCGCCGCACCACGCGCGAGGTCGAAGCGCTCAACCAGCGCCTCGGCAACGAGCTCGCCGAGCGCGACGCCGAGCTCGCCCGCGTCAAGTCCGACCTCCCCGATCGCGATCGCCTGCGCCACCGCTACGAGCGCATCGTCGGCCGCTCTCCGGCCACGGTCCGCATGCTGGACCTCGTCGACCGCGCCGCCGCGACCTCGCTCCCCGTGGTCGTGATCGGCGAGTCGGGCACGGGCAAGGAGCTCGTCGCGCGCGCGCTCCACGAGAACGGCCCGCGCAAGGACGCCCCGTTCGTCGCGATCAACTGCTCCGCCGTCCCCGAGCCGCTCCTCGAGTCCGAGCTGTTCGGGCACGTGCGCGGCGCGTTCACGGGCGCCGACCGCGACCGCCGCGGCCTGTTCGAGGTCGCGGACGGCGGCACGCTCTTCCTCGACGAGATCGCCGACACCTCACCCGCGATGCAGGCCAAGCTGCTCCGCGTCCTGCAGGACGGCATGGTTCGCCGCGTCGGCGACAGCAAGACGCGCAAGGTCGACGTCCGCGTGATCGCCGCCTCGCAGCGCTCGCTCGCCGAGCTCGCCGCCGCCGGCACGTTCCGCGAGGACCTCCGCTACCGCCTCGAGGTCATCCTGATCCCCGTCCCACCGCTGCGCGAACGCGAGGGCGACATCCCACTCCTGGTCGAGACGCTCGTCGCCCGCCTCGCGCCAGTTCGCCCGCCGCGCCTGACCCGCGCCGCGCTGCGCGCGCTCGCCCACCACCGCTGGCCGGGCAACATCCGCGAGCTCGAGAACGCGCTCGCGCGAGGCGTCGCGATGGGCGGCGACGTGATCGACGTCGGCGACCTCCCCGAGGCGATCGCCGCCGCGTCCGCGCGCCCCGAGCCCGCGAAGCCCGCGCCGACCGAGGACCTGCGCCTCAAGCCGGCGCTCACCGCGACGGAGCAGGCCTACATCGCGGCGGCGATGGAGCGCGCGAAGGGCAACCAGACGGTCGCGGCTCGCCTGCTCGGGCTGTCGCGCTTCGGCCTGCAGAAGAAGCTGCGGCGTCTCGCTGGCGAAGAGCCGAGCGACGACGACTGACGGCCGGGTTATCGCGCGGGCAGTGGCGCGTGCGAGGCGTAGCGCGCGAGCGCCAGCTCGGCGATCCGCGCGACCATGCGCACGTACGGCATACCGGCGGCCGCGGCCGCGCGCGCCACGCCCGCATCCGGGGAGATGTCGGGGTTCGGGTTGACGTCGATCACCCACGGGGTGCCGAAGTCGTCGACGCGCAGGTCGACGCGGCCGTAGTCGCGCAGCTCGACCGCGCGGAACGCGGCCTTCGCGACGCGCTCGATCTCGGCTCGCACCGCGGGCGCGAGGTTCTGCATCGGGACGGGCTTGGTGCCCGCGTAGTCGACGTGCGACTCGTCCCACTTCGCGGCGTAGCTGACGATGCGCGGGCGATCGGAAGGCATCGCGCCGAAATCGATCTCGTGGAGCGGGAGGACCTCGACGGAGTCGCGCCAGCCGAAGACCGTCACGTTGACCTCGCGGCCTTCGATGTAGTGCTCGGCGAGGACCGGCTCGCGGAACTCGGCCCACAGCTCGCGCGAGCGGCGCGCGAGCTCGGCGGGCGAGCGGCAGACGTTCGCCTCGGTGATGCCGAGCGAGGCGTCCTCGTGCGCGAGCTTGACGAACCACGGCCGATCGAAGGTGATACCGGCGAAGTCGGCCTCGCTGCGCAGCAGCCGGTACGGTGGCGTGGGGACGTTGTGTGCGGTCAGGATCTCTTTCGTGCGGTGCTTGTGCAGGCACGACGCGAGCGCGAGCAGATCGGCGCCCGTGTACGGGATCTTGAAGAGGTCGAGCAGGCCCGCGAACGTGGGCTCGTTGCGCGACTCGTTGTCCATCGACTCGCAGAGGTTGAACAGGAGGTCCGGGCGCGCGCGGTGCAGGCGCTCGAGGACGCTGTAGACCTCGACGCCGTGGACGCCGGTGAGCTCGACCGTGTGGCCGGACTCGTGGAGCGCGACCGCGATGGCCCTCGCGCTCTCGCGTACCGACGTCAGGTCCGGAGTCTGCTTGGCCTGCTCCTCGTCGAAGTCGGTGTTGTAGAGGACGACGATCTGCGCCACGGGGGCGTTATGGCACACCCTTATGACAGTGCGGCGGCGATGCGCGGCCCGGCCTCGCGCGCGACGTCGGCGACGGCGATCTCGCGGCCGGCGGCCTTCGAGAGCGAGATCTGGGGCACCGAGAGGCCGCACGGGACGATGCGGCGCCACGCGTCGGGGGGAGTGGCGACGTTGAGCGCCCAGCCGTGCGTCGAGACGCCGCGCGCGACGTGAATGCCGCACGCGCCGAGCTTGGCTTCGCCGAGCCAGAGGCCGGCGGGGTCGCGGCGCCAGGCGGCGCCGGTCACGCCGAAGCTCGCGCAGGCCTCGGCGAGCGCACCCGCGACGCGCGCGAGGAACTCGACGACCGACTTCACGCGTATGACCGGGTAGATCATCAGCTGGCCGGGGCCGTGATAGGTGACGTCGCCGCCGCGCTCGATCGGGACGACGGGGATGTCGCCGGCCGCGAGCACGTTCGCGCGGTTCGCGGAGCGGCCGAGCGTGATCACGGGCGGGTGCTCGCAGAGGAGCACGAGGCCGTCGCCGCCGGCCCACACCTGCTCGCGCAGGGCGAGCTGGCGCGCGAGCGTCTGTTCGTAGTCCGCGCGGCCGAGCCAGACGCAGTCCACTGGGCGCATCAGCCGGCGAGGATCTCGTCGAGCAGCTGATCGTCGAGGTAGTGCAGCGGCGCCGCCGAGCTGACGACGCCGACGCCCGCGCTGATCAGTGTCGCGACGAGCTGGTCGCCGCACACGACGTTGATCGACCGGCCGGCGCGCTCGAGCTCGCGCTCGGCGTCCTCCGACAGCTCGGTCGCCGAGAACAGGATTCCCGCGACGAGGTCCTTCGCCTCGACGCCGACGCGCAGCTCGCCGATGCCACGGCGATCGATCGGCTGATCGCCGGAGCGCGCCGAGATCAGGATCATCCGCGAGATGCCCGGCGCGGTGGTCGTCGCGTACGCGATGCCGCCGACGCGCTTGATCCACTCGATGTCGCGGTAGCCCGCGGCGACGAGGTAGGCGTGGATGATCCGCTCGAAGCCCTGCGGCGACGCGCGGCGCAGCCGGTTCGCGAGCGCGCCGTGCGTGGCGGTCGCGAGCCTGGACAGCGCGTTCGCGACGCCCGCCTCGGCCTCGGCCGTCTGGCTCATCGCGACCGGCCCGGGCGCGAACAGGTCGCGGCCGCGGTAGACGATGCGTGGGCGCAGGCCGAGCGTGCGATAGCTGCGCTCGTCGCCGAGGAGCTCGGCCTTGAGCTGCGGCCACAGCTGCTCGGGATCCTGGTTCACCAGCGAGCGCTTGCGCATCATCGCGGCGAGCTGGCGGACCGGCAGCGGCTGGCCGTTGCGGAGCTGCGCGAAGACCGTCGCCGCGGCGTCGCCGAGCGGCGTGCCGACGCGAGCGAGACCCTCCTCGGGCGCGTGGCCGTTGATCGGCATCTCGAAGCGCATCTGCTGCTGCGGAGCCTGCTGCTGCGGGCGGTGCTGCGGCTGGTCGCCGTGGCGATGCTCGTTCGGACGCTGCTGCTGCTGGTGATGGCGCTGCTCGCCCCCACCGCCGCCTCCGCCGCCGCGCTGCTCGCGACGCATGCGGCGCTCTTCCTGGCGCTGCTTGCGGCGGTCGCGACGCTCCTGCCACATGTTCTTGCGCTCTTCACGCGCGTTGATCTCGGGGAGCATCGGGCGGTCTTCGTCGCGCGTCTTGGCGTCGGCGAACTCGCGGTGCGCGGTCGCGGGCGCGCTGACGTCGCCGTAGATCGCGGCCAGCTCGCGCTCCTCGTCCGACAGCTCGGCCGCGGGCGCCTCGTCCTCGGCCTCCTCGTCCTCGGTCGGCTCGAACGCGATCGGCGCCGCCTCGACGGGCGTCTCGGAGACGATCTCGGCCTCGATGATCTCGGCGGCCGGCTCGGTCTCGACGACCTCCTCGGTCGCCTTCTTGCCGCGCGCCTTCTTCGGCGCGGCCGTCTTCTTCTTCGGGGCCGCTGCCTTCTTGGCGGCGGGCTTCTTCTTGGCACCGTCGGTCGCAGCGTCGTCGGTGCTCTTCTTCTTCGCCATCGGGCGGCGTCTTACCACGCTTTCTGGCCAAAAAATTGCGGACTAGGGCGGGTTCCTGGAGTGTTGGATCCACATGAAGTTCCGCAAGATCGGTGTGCTACTCGGGGGCCTCTCCAGCGAGCGTGAGGTGTCGCTGCGTACCGGCGAGGCGGTGCTGAATGCGCTCCGGGAGCGCGGCCACGACGCGATCCCGATCTACGTCGATCACGACGTCGACGTCGCGCTCCGCCAGGAGCAGATCGACGTCGCGTTCATCGCGCTGCACGGGCGCTGGGGCGAGGACGGCTGCATCCAGGGCCTGCTCGAGCTGCAGGGCATCCCGTACACCGGCTCGGACGTCATGTCGTCGGCGCTCGCGATGCACAAGGGCAAGGCGAAGGAGCTGTTCCGCCTGCACAACCTGCCGACGCCCGCG
Organism: uncultured Kofleriaceae bacterium; assembly: GCA_964446175.1. GTDB lineage: Bacteria > Myxococcota_A > Polyangia > Haliangiales > Haliangiaceae > JABFXX01. Next base: position 55,499 of record CAYUNM010000011.1, on the reverse strand, counting down.
TACTACACGCTCGGCCTCGACGACCTGCAGGATCTGGCGGGCGTGCACGGCGACTTCGGGTTCCCGTGCGTCGTCAAGCCGATCCGCGAGGGCAGCTCGGTCGGCGTCACGATCTGCAGCTCGATGGACGACCTCGCGCCCGCCGTCGAGAAGGCGTTCGCGTTCGATGACGAGGTCCTCGTCGAGCGATTCATCGCCGGCAAGGAGGTCTCCGTCGCGGTCCTCGGCGATCGCGCGCTCGGCGCCGTCGAGATCGCGCCGCGCGAGGGCTTCTACGACTACCAGAACAAGTACACGCGCGGTGCGACCGATTACTTCGTGCCGCCGCGCCTGTCCCCGGAGAGGTATCGCGGCGTGCTCGCCCAGGCGCTGCGCGCGCACATCGCGCTCGGCTGCTCGGGGGCGACGCGCGTCGACATGATCGTCTCCGACTCGGGCAACGAGTACGTGCTCGAGGTCAACACGGTGCCCGGCCTGACGCCGACCTCGCTGCTGCCGAAGATCGCGGATGCCGCGGGCATCTCGTTCGGCGAGCTGTGCGAGGCGATGCTCAACGGTGCCGGTCTGACGTCGCGGCGCGGCCGCGGGGAGCGGCGCGTCGTGCAGCGCTCGTTCGTCGGCGAGGATCGGCGCGAGCCCGCACCCCCTGCGCACTGAATGAGCTCTCCGCGCGAACGCAACGTCCTGATCGCCACCGCGGCTCTCGCGATCGGCGTCCCGACAGCCGCGGTCGCGTGGGTCGATCACCGCACCGAGCAGCTCGCCGACCGGCTCGGCAGCGCGGCGGGTGTCGCCACGACGATCGGCGGCGTCGATGCCGACCTCACCGGTACCGTGCGCCTCAGCGACGTCGCGCTCGGGTCGCTCGTCGAGGCCGACTCGATCGAGGCGAGCGTCGCGCTCGAGTCGCTGCTCGATGGTCAGCTCGGCGCCGACGAGATCCGCGTCGCCGGGCCGCGCGTCTCGCTCGAGGTCGATCGCAGCGGCGACTCCGATCTCGCACGCGTCGTCCGCAAGCTCGCGCACCGCGGCAGCGGCGGTGGCGGCGGGGCGCATCGCGTGCGGCGCATCGTCGTCAGCTCGGGCACGCTGACCGCGAAGATCGCGAACGTCGCGGAGCTCGCGGCCGATGGCGTCGAGCTCGTTCCCGACGAGACCGGCGTGCGCGTGATCACCGGGCGTCTCCGCGTGCACGGCGAGGCCGGCGCGCTGCGCGGCGATCTCGAGCTGGCGCGGAGCGCGGCCGAGGTGTCGCTGCCGCACGTGCACTTCGGTCGCGTGCTCGCGGTCGGCGGCACCGGCTCGCTGTACGTGGCCGGCGAGAAGGCGATCACGCTGCGCGACGTCGCGTTCGGCCGGCTCGCCGGCAACGGCTCGCTCGAGGTTCGCGCCGCGCTCGAGGACGGCGGGGTCGCGCGCGAGCTCTCCGTCTCGATCGATCCGAGCTTCGCGGTCACGCTGCGCGGCGAGCGCATCCCGCTGCGTCCGTTCGCGCCGCTCGCGCCGCACGCGCTGCTGCTCGACGGTGGCCGCGCGTCGGGCGAGCTCGTCGTCAAGCGCGCCGGCCCTGCCCTCCAGGTCTCCGTCGACGGCAGCGTCGAGGGCATCCACGTCGAGCACAAGGCGCTCGCCGAGCAGCCGATTCCCGTGGCCGCCGCCGTGCGTGGCTCGTTCGCGCTGTCTCCGGATGCGGTCGCCATCGATCACGCCTCGCTCGATCTCGGGCGCGCGCACTGGACTGCCTCGGGCTGGTGGCGCCGCGGCCAGCCTGCCTCCGGCCAGGTCGACCTCCGCCTCGCGACCGCGCCATGCGCGGATCTGCTCGCGTCGCTGCCCGCCGAGATCCGCGGGCCGCTCGACGGCATGGCGATGACCGGCAGCTTCGGCGGGCACGCGCGGCTCGCGATCGATCTCGCCGCGCCCGACGGCCAGGGCGTCGATCTCACCGCGGACCTCGCGAACGGCTGCACGGTCACGGCCGAGCCGCCCGCCGCCGATGTCACGCAGCTCGCGGGCACGCTCGACCAGACGTTCGCCGACGGCTCGCACGGCAAGGTCGGCAAGGGCGAGCCTACCTGGTACGAGCTGCGGCGCCTGCCGTCGTGGGTGCCGCTCGCGTTCGTCTCGGCCGAGGACGGCCGCTTCTTCGATCATCACGGCTTCGACCTGACGCAGATCGGGAAGTCGCTCGAGATCGACCTGCGCGACCGCCGCATCGCGCGCGGCGGCTCGACGATCTCGCAGCAGCTGATCAAGAACAGCTTCCTCACGCAGCGCCGCACGCTCGATCGCAAGCTGCAGGAAGCCGTGCTGACCTGGCGGCTCGAGCAGCGCCTCGACAAGAAGGCGATCCTCGAGCGCTACCTCAACATCATCGAGCTCGGGCCGCACGTGTTCGGGCTGCGCGCCGCCGCGACGTACTGGTTCGGCGTGTCGCCGCGCGAGCTGTCGATCAAGCAGGCGGCGTTCCTCGCGGCGCTGACGAGCGAGCCGGAGACGATGAGCCGCCGCGTGCGCCGCGCCGGCGGCCTCGATCCCGACAGCGCGACGCGCGTCGACGTCATCCTGCGGGCGATGCGCCGCGACGGCGTGCTCGACGACGATCAGCTCGCCACCGCGCGCGACAGCGGCCTCCACTTCGCGGCGACCGCGCTGCACGCCGAATAACGTTCGGTTGGGCGGACCGGCGGCCGCCCTGCTATAGCGCGCCGCATGGAAGACATCCTGCCGCTGCTCGAGCCGTCCGGCTGGGAGCTCAAGGACAAGATGGTGTGCCGGCCGCTCGCGACGTTCGGCACGCGCCGGCTGCCGTGGGTCGCCTACGGCTGGGATCGGCCGAGCACGTTCGAGGTCCTCGGCCTCGATCATCCGGAGGCCGCGCCCGCGGAGCTGCTCGATGGCGCGGCCCTCGCGCAGCTGCGGACGCGCAGCGCGTCGTGGGAGTCGATCACGATCAAGCTCGGCTGGTTCAAGAAGGCGCGCTTCCTCGCCTGCAGCGATGACTTCCTCGCGGCGGAGCGGATCCTCGACGCCGAGTTCCTGCTCGCCGCGCAGCGCCTGCTCGACGCGAAGATGCTCGCGGTCGGCATCCCGCGGCGAGGCATGCTGATGGCCTGTGACGGCATGGACAAGGACGCGGTCGCGCGCTTCGCCGCCGCCGTCGAGGCCCAGTACCACCGCGCGGAGTCGCCGCCGATCTCGCCGATCGTGTTCGCGGCCGTCGACGGCAGGCTGATCGGCCACCTCGACGACGACGACGAGACCGACGAGCAGGTCGAGCCCGACGACGACCCCGATGGCGACACGGAGCGCGACGACATCTACGTGCAGACCCTCACGTTCGACGTCGGAGGCGCGCGCCGTGCCGTGATCTGCGCGGGCGGCGAGCCACTCGACGAGCTCGAGGTGCGGATCCGCGGCGAGCTCGCCGCATACGGGCCGGCGGCCGAGGTGAAGATCATCCCCGATCTCAACCCGCGCTCGCCCGCGCTCGACGCCTGGATGCCGGCGCTCGGCGCCCGCCTCGGCGTCCCCGTCAGCTACGGCACCGAGTAGTATCGGGGCGTGAAGATCCTCTACGGCGTCGTCGGCGAAGGCATGGGTCACGCGATGCGCTCGCGCGTCATCCTCGAGCACCTGACGCGCGCGCACGACGTCGAGATCATGGCCTCGGGTCGCGCGACGGACTTCCTGCGCAAGCGGTTTGCCGGCGTCAACGGCATCCACGGCCTGCACATGATCTACGAGGAGAACCGCGTGCGGCTCGGCCACACGCTGTGGTCGAACATCCTCGGCGGCATCACGGGCGTACCGAGCAACATCATCAGCTACTTCCAGCTGATCGATCGCTTCAAGCCTGACCTCGTGATCTCGGACTTCGAGTCGTGGACGTACTTCTACGGCAAGCAGAAGCGGCTGCCCGTGCTGTCGATCGACAACATGCAGATCATCAACCGGTGCCTGATCCCCGACGACGTGATCGCCGGGCATCGCGCCGAGTTCGAGGTCACGAAGGCGTTCATCAAGACGAAGCTGCCGTTCTGCGACGAGTACTTCATCACGTCGTTCTTCGAGCCACCGGTGCGCAAGGAGCACACGCGCCTGTTCCCGCCGATCCTGCGGCCGGAGATCCTCGCCGCGAACCGCCGGCCAGGCGAGCACCTGCTCGTCTACACGACCGGCGAAGGCAACGAGGGCCTCGCGAAGACGCTCGCCGCGACGGGCCTCGAGTGCCGGCTCTACGGCATGCGGCGCGACCTCAAGGCCGAGCACGTCGAGGGCAACCTGCGTTATCGCCCGTTCTCGGAGGCCGGCTTCATCGACGACCTCGCCTCCGCGCGCGCCGTGATCGCGGGCGGAGGCTTCACGCTGATGGGCGAGGCCGTCTACCTGCGCAAGCCGATGCTCGCCGTGCCGCTCGGCCGCCAGTTCGAGCAGGTGCTCAACGCGCGCTACCTCGCGCACGAGGGCTACGGCCAGATGGCCGAGACGCTCGACGACCCGCGGACGATCACCGACTTCCTCGCCGCCGTGCCCGCGTGCGAGGCGAAGCTTGCCGGCTACTCGCAGGACGGCAACAACGAGATCCTGCGCGCGATCGACGGCTTCCTGGAGGCCCACGCGCCGCGCACGTAGTGTTACGCTGCTCGGATCATGAAGGGCGTCGTGTTCTGGATGATGGCCTTGGCGGCGGGGTGTCAGCGCCACGAGCCGCCGGCGAGCCAGCCGCCTCCCCTGCCGGCGGCGCGCGCCGCGACGGGCGCGATCGGCATTCCCGCGTGTGACGACTACCTGCACCGCGTCGCGGTGTGCGCGAAGCTGTCGCCGGCCGCTCGGGCCGCGATCGCGCGCGGCGCGGGGGACTGGCAGGCCGCGGCCGCGCAGCCCGGGCCGTCGCGCACGGCCGCCGAGACCGGCTGCAAGACCGCCGCCGATGCGGCCGCCGCGCAGCTCACCGCGCTGGGCTGCTGATGCTGTTCAACTCGCTCACGTTCGTCGCGTTCTTCACGATCGTGCTCGTGCTCTGGTACGCGATCGAGCCGTGGCGGCCGCGCAAGGCGATGCTGCTCGTCGCGAGCTACGTGTTCTACGCCGCGTGGAATCCGCCGTTCATCCTCATCCTGTGGCTATCGACGCTCGTCGACTGGTTCGTCGCGCGCTGGCTGTATCGCGCGCAACGGCCGTCGCGGCGGCGGCTGATCCTGCTCGTCAGCCTGGTCGTGAACCTCGGGCTGCTCGGCTACTTCAAGTACGGCGGCTTCCTCGTCGAGAACTTCGGGCTCGCGGCGCGCGCGATCGGCCTGGACTTCCATCCCGCGCGTCCCGACATCGTGCTGCCGATCGGCATCTCGTTCTACACGTTCGAGACGATCAGCTACACGATCGACGTCTACCTCGGCCGCTGCAAGCCGTTCCGCTCGTTCCTCGACTACGGCCTGTTCTTGACGTTCTTCCCGCACCTCGTCGCCGGTCCGATCCTGCGCCCCGACGAGATCGTGCCGCAGTTCGAGCGCCCGCACCGCGCGACACCGAAGGCGATGGGCTTCGGCCTGTTCCTCCTCACCCTCGGCCTGTTCGAGAAGACCGTGCTCGCCGACTCGATCTTCGCGCCGACCGCGGACGCGATCTTCGGCACGCACGACCCGATGGGCGCGCTCGACGCGTGGGCCGGCATCCTGGCGTTCTCCGGCCAGATCTTCTGCGACTTCGCCGGCTACTCGACGTGCGCGATCGGCGCCGCGATCTGCTTCGGCTTCTCGCTGCCCGATAACTTCCGGTTCCCGTACGCCGCGATCGGCTTCTCCGACTTCTGGCGGCGCTGGCACATCTCGCTGTCGCGCTGGCTGCGCGACTACCTGTACGTGCCGCTCGGCGGCAACCGCAACGGCGCGGCTCGCACGCAGATCAACCTGATGTTGACGATGCTGATCGGCGGCCTGTGGCACGGCGCCTCCTGGAACTTCGTCATCTGGGGCGGCATCCACGGCTTCTACCTGCTCGGCGAGCGCCTCGTGCGACGGTTCGGCCCCGGCGGCCCGTGGCTCGAGACGGCGCCGGCGCGCGGCGGCCTGATGCTGCTGACGTTCCTGCTCACGTGCATCACGTGGGTGTTCTTCCGCGCGAAGGAGCTCTCCGGCGCCACGTCGCTGCTGGCGGCCGCGTTCGGCGCGGGCGGCGGCCCCGCCATCATGCCGACGCAGGAGCTGATCGCGGTCGGCGTCGCGATCGTCGGGCTCGTCGCGGTGCACTGGAAGATGCGCGACCGCAGCCTCGAGGACTGGGCGGCGGGTGTCTCGGATAACGCGCTGGTCGGGGTGTGGACCGTGATGGCGTTCTCGATCGTGCTCACGCAAGGAGGAGGCGATGCCTTCATCTACTTCCAGTTTTGAGCGCGTGATCCCCGATCGGCGGTGGCTGCACATGGCGGCCATCTCGGTCGTGCTCGCGAGCCTGCTCGTCTCGGGCTGGGAGATCCTCGCGCGCCGCCGCGGCTTCGGCGCCGCGCTCGACGATGTGCCCGAGCTGTGGGCCGTCACGCGCCGCGCCTTCGATGCGGCCCCGCGCGACGGCATCGTCCTCGTCGGTTCCTCGCGCATGCTGTTCGACTTCGACCTCGACGAGGCCGAGCGCGCGCTCGGCGTGCGCCCGATCGAGCTCGCGCTCCCCGGCTCCAACGAGCTGGCCGGCCTCGAGCACATCGCCGCCGATCCCACGTTCCACGGCACCGTGCTCGTCAGCTTCGTCCCGCACCTGACGTTCCTGCCGCCCGACGCCGCGACGCGCGGGCTCAAGAAGCGGATCGCGAGCTACGAGCGCGGCTCGCTCACCCAGCGCGTGAGCTACCGGATGTTCCAGTGGTTCGACAGCCGGCTCGCGTTCATCAACCCCGAGCTGACGCTGCGCGGTCTGATCGAGCAGCTCGACCTGCCGCAGCGCGCGGGCGCCGAGGGCAACGCGATGTTCCTGCCCTACCTGATGAGCGTCGACGCCGACCGGCGCGGCCGCCTGTTCGACGGCGTGCTGGCGGATCCGGGGCGCCGCGACCAGATCCGCGCCGCGTGGCTGTTCCCCGATCCGCCGTCGAAGGATCCCGTCGAGCAGCAGATCGCGGAGCGCGAGGCGGTCCGGCAGCAGGTGCTGTGGCGCGAGCGCGCCGCCGTCGAGAAGATCCGCGCGCGCGGCGGACGCGTGATCTACATCCGCTTTCCGTCGAGCGGTGGCGTGCTCGCCAAGGAGGAGGCCGACATGCCGCGTGAGCTGACGTGGGACGCGCTGCTCGCCGTCACCGGTGCGCCGGGCATCCACTTCCAGGACTATCCGCAGCTCGCCTCGTTCGAGTGCCCGGAGTGGTCGCACCTGTCGAGCGCCGACTCGGTCGAGCTCACGCGCCGCCTGATGCCGCTCGTCAAGCCGCTGCTGAAGTAGCGCGGCTCCTACGCCGAGCTCCGGAGGGGTCAGACGCCGAGGAAGAGCCGGTTGCCGAAGTTCCGCTCGAGGTCCGCGCTGAAGATCTTCTGCGCGGCCGCATCGATGTCGTACGCGACGCGCTTGAACTCGAACGTCTTCTCTTCGCTGTCGTAGATCGTGTAGCTCGCGCGGTTGTCGTAGTCGCGCGGCTGGCCGACCGAGCCGACCGAGATGATGTAGCGGTGCTCGGGGCGGATGACGAACTTCGTGGCGACGACCTCGAACACCTCGTCGCGCGTCAGCGCGAACGACTTGCACAGGTGCGAGTGGCCGATGAACGTGACCATGCCGAGGTCGTCCCAGATATCGAGGCAGCGCGACGCCTGCTCGACCGAGAAGATGTACTCGAACTCCTCGAGGTTGATCGGCGAGCCGTGGCAGAACGTCAGGTCGCTCTCGCGGACCTCGTACGGGAGCGAGCGCAGCCACTCCATGTTCTCGGGCTTGAGCTGGCGGGCGTGGAGGTCGAGCGCCTGGCGGGCGGCGTCGTAGTAGTACGAGTAGTCCATGCGCCCGGCGACCGCGGCGTCGTGGTTGCCGAGGATCGTGAACGCGGCGAGGCCGCGGATCAGGTCGCAACACTCGTTGGGCGAGGCGCCATAGCCGACGACGTCGCCGATGCAGACGTACTTGTCGATGCGCTCCGACTTGAAGGCTTCGACCACGGCGTTCATCGCTTCGATGTTCGCGTGGACGTCGGAGAAGATCCCGATCCTCATTACGTCTGACCGATGATACCTGGTTTTTCAGGCTACGTCTGGATCAGATCCGACTCGTCGAGGTCGACCTCGTCCTCGTCGTCCATGATGAGGTCGGCGTCGTCGAGGAGCTCGCCATCTGCGTCGATTTCGTGCAGTGCGGCGGCCGCATCCTCCGGGCGGTCGGCTTCGAGCGCCTCGAAGAACCGGCGCGAGAACGCACGGTTCACGGTGACATCCTTGGCCTCGGCACCCGGGCGCACGCGGACCTCGTCGCGGGCGGCGGTCGCGTGGAACTGCAGCGCCTGCTTCGCGATCGGCGCCACGACCGACTGCCCCGAGGCCATCTGCTCGAGCGCGGTGTGGCCGCCGCGCACGGCAACGTGAGCCATGGCCCACGCGATGCGCTCGGCGGTCGCGGGCGGTACGCGGTCGCCCATGCGGCCGACGTGGGCGGCGAGCGGCATCAGCGCCGCCGGGCCGACCTGGCCGATCGCGCGCGCGATCTCGCGCCAGATCTCGGTCGGCTCGCTGACGAGCAGGTCGATCACCGCATGGGTGCCTTCGTCGGTGCGCAGCAGGGCCAGCGCGAGCGCGCAGCCATGGCGCAGGTACGCCTTGCTCGACTGCAGGCCCTCGATCAGCGGTCCGGCCGCGACCGCGCCGAACTTGACGCTCTTGCCGAGGATCCGCACCGCCTCCGCGCGGCTCATCTTCTTGACGGCTCCGATGACGGCCGCGGCCGCCTTCGGATCGCCGCGGTCGCACAGCTCCGCCGCCGCCAGGACGCGGTTCCGCTTGTCGTCGAGCTGGGCGATCAGGTCATCGGTCGACTGCGCGTGCGGCAGCGAGCCCGTCGGCGTGCGCTCGATCGAGCCCGACACCATCGGCACGTCCTCGGACTTGATCGCGCCGCCATTGGTGCCCTTGCGTCGCAGCTCGACGCCGAGCGCCTTCGCCTCCTCGGCGATCGCCTGCGTGTTGTCGTCGGCGGCGTCGGCATCGATGTCGTACGCGGCCTGGTTCGTGCGCAGCGTCTCGAACCCGGCCTCGAGCTTGACGATCAGGTCACGGCGCGAGCGTGCGAGCCCCTCGGAGACCGCGACCTGCGCGAGCTCCGGGCCCATCCAGATGCCCCACGCGACCGCACTCTCGACGACGTGGCGGCGCAGGTCGCGCCAGCGCGTCAGCGGGAAGCCGCGCGTGCAGATGAGGTAGTCCTCGCGCGACGGGCGGGCGAACCGGCGGGCGATCGCGATCGCGCGGCGCAGCTGCTGGGCGGTCGCGAGCTGCGCGAGCTTGTCGTCGCGGAACTCCTGGTGCTCGACGTGCTCGACCCCGAGCAGGTCGTAGCCGGCGCCGAGCACGAGGTCGCGAGCGCGCTGGTAGTTCGGCTCCTGCTCGCCATCCGCCTCGATGCCGCGCGCGTGGTCGTCCGCGGCGCGCAGGATGTAGCCGACGTTCTCGGCGAGCGGCGCCTTGAGCTTCACGCGGCGGATCGGCTGCGCGCGCAGGATGATATCGAGCTGGATCTCGAACCGCTTCGCGAGCGCGGTCAGCACGGCGCGGTCGAGGTCCGAGCTGATGTCGAGCGGCAGGAGCGCGAGCTGCGACGGCGACGGCACCCGGAACGCGGCGGGCGGCCCGATCACGAGCGTGACGACCGGGTACGTCGGTGCCCGGTGCAGGAGCACGCGGATGTCGAGGTTGCCGCCGAGGCCGCGCGCGATCTGCTCGCCCGCGACGAGCGCGAGGCGCACGCTGCCCTGATCGACGCGAAACACGCTCGTCGGGTCCGTCGCCGACATCGCGAGCCACGGATCGACGTCGACGGGCATCTCGATCGTATCGGTCGTCAGCGGATCGCTGCCCGGCGGGATGATCGAGGTGCCCGTGATCTCGTCGTCGATCTCGACGTGCACGCCGTTCGTGCCGTTCGTGCTCTTCTCGGGCGGCGTCGTGATCGTCGCGAACTGCGTCGAGATCTCGCTCGCGAAGTCCTTCGCCGGCAGCGCCGCGTGCCCGAGCGACGTCTGCACGTCCTCGTCGTCATGCGGCTGCGGCTGCTTCGGCATCGGCGCGGTGACGTGCTCGGGCGGCGGGCCGATCGTCGTCGCCTCGACGGACTGGATCACCTTCTGGCGCTGCTCGGAGCGCAGGCGATCGAGCTCGGCGCGGTCGGCATCGAGCTGGGCGCGCAGCTTCACGAGCTCTTCCTTCTGCCGCGTGACCTCGTCCTTCTGCCGGGCGACGTCATCCTTCTGCTTGACGAGGTCGGCGTGGACCTCGCGCAGCTCCTGCTCGCGCGCGCTGATCTCGCCCTTGCGGCGCTCGAGATCCTTCTGCGCACCGACGACCGCGACCGCCTGCTGCGCACGCGACTCGAGGTACTGGCGCAGTCCGTTGCCGCCGTAGACGACGCCGAACTCCTTCGCGTATGGAGGCACCGGCGCGTCGTCGGCGGCGAGCTGCTCGAGCATCGCGATGCGTTCCTCGAGCTCGCGGTGGCGCTGCGCCTCGCCGAGCACGAGCACCATCAGCTCCGCGGCGGGATCGTGATAGACGACGGGCACCGGCACGCGCACGGCTTCGCTGCCGTCGACGCGCAGGACGTTGAGCGCCAGCGACGGGTCATCGCTGTGCAGGCGCTCGGCGAGCTCGGGATCGGTGACCGCGTCGACCGAGATGTGAACCGTCGCCGCGACGAGATCGCCGCGCGCTCCCGTGATGTGCACGGTCTTCGTCTGCGTCCGTCCGAGGCTGCCTCGGTAGGCATTGACCGATGGCGTACGCGCGATCCCCCTGGCCATGACCAAGGGCATAACACACGAACCCGCCTAGTTGATCGGGCCCGAAGGCTCGTCGGCGACGGGCTCGGGGGGCGGCTCCGCCGCGTCGTCGTCCTCGTCGCCCATCATCTGCGCGGCGACGGCGACCAGGACCTCGTGCAGGTGCTCGATCGTGTCGAGCCGGCCGCACAGCGAGTAGTAGTCGTCCTCGGAGACCTCGCCCATGCGCTGCAGGGCCTGCTGGAGATACGGGCGCATGCGCAGCGGGGCGTCGAGGGCGGCGTCGATGTCCTCGGACTCGCTGCGGGTGATCGCGGCGGCGACCAGCCCGAGCGGCGAGAAGTTGAGCCCCGTCGGCAGCACGACGCGCCACTGCGCCTCGCTGTCGGCCGCCGTCTCCCAGCGCCCGCCGAGCCGGCGCCGCACGACCTCGCCGAAGTAGGCGCCGCTGGTCAGGATCACGAGCTGCAGCGCCGCGACCTGGTCCTGCGGCACGTCGCGCAGGTAGTGGTCGAGGACCGGCAGCGTGTCGCTGTCGTACTCCATCGTCACGCCGAGCGCGCGGCGCACGTACTCGACCGCCTGATCGGCGTACTCGCGTACTCGCGCCGGGACGTCTTCCATATCCCGGAGGATATAGCAGCTATTCGATCCAGGTGAACGTCACCGCGCCGTACTGGGAGCGCATCTCGACGAGCGCGGGGTTGTCCCCCTGCCCGATCGACGCCTCGCTCCACCCGTTCGGCTGGGCGCGCACCTGCGACTGCAGCTGACCGAGGTCGACCTTCGTGCCGCGCGCGCGGAGCAGCACGGCCCCGTGGCGATGCAGGTGGACCTCGACGTCCCCGCGCAGGCTCGACACGACGAGGTGCCCGCGCAGCGACGCCTCCGCCTCGAGCCAGATCTTGCCCTCGGTCGTCGTCAGCTCGACATCGCGCGCGCGCACGCGGCGCCCCGCGATCCGTCCGTGATTCGCCGACGCCACGAGCTTCTCGCCGTTGATCGTATCGAGATCGACATCCGACGAAACCGTCGCCGCATCGACCGAGCCGAATACCTGCGCGAGCGACATCGGCCCCGACACGCTGTGCGTGACGACCTCGCCCTGCACGTTGCGGACGCTCAAGGGGCCGCTCGCACTGTCGAGCTCGCCGCCGGCATCCATGTTGACGAGCTCGAGCTTGCCGGCGATCACCGACGCATCGACGCGGGCGTCGCGCGGCGCCCGGATCACGAGATCGACGCGCACGCTCCCCGCCGCGACCGGCTTGGCCTCGACGTTCTTGTCGGCGGTGGTGCGGATGTGCACCGTGCCGTCGGGATTGGGCACCAGCGACACGCGCAGCCGCTCGAGCGTGGCCTCGTCGGGAGCGTGCTTGTGCGTCTCGATCTGGATCGCGTTGCCGTCGTAGCCCTCGATCCGGACGTCGCCGAGCGGGTTGTCGATCTCGAGCTGCTTGAACGCCTTCGCCGACGGCGCGAGCTCGACGCGCGCGTGCTCGTCGGCGCCGCTCTCGGCCGGCTTGTCGGCGGGCTTGTCGGCGAACGCGGGCGCGGCCGCGAGGCACAGCGCGACGAGCGCGCGGGTCGATACCTGGCCGCGGCTCATCGGAGCGCCACCTCGTCGCGGATCGCGGCGCCCTGCAGGTAGCGGATCATGTCGCGATACGCCTTGTGGCGTGGACGGCCCTCGGCGGCACCGTCGACGGCGGCCTGCAGCTCGCCGATCTTCGCGTCGAACGCCTGCTTCTGCTCGTCGGTCCAGGTCGCGCTCTCGGTGCGCGCGGCGGCAAGCAGCTCCTTCGCGGCCTGCGCGTAATCATCGGACGTCTTCGCGGGCGCGGCCGCGATCTCCGCCGTGACATCCTGGGTCGCCGGCGCCGCGGGCGGAACGACGGGCGCGGGCTCGCGCGGCGCGGTCACCGCGAGGTCCTCGTGCGGGCGCGGCTGGTGGTGCGAGCGCCACACGAGCAACAGCGCGGCGGCCGCCGCGACAGCCGTCATCCCGAGCGCGAAGCGCGGTGCCATCGGCAGCCACCGAGAGACCGCGCGCTTCCACGCGGGACGCTGGCTCTCGACGACTTCTTCCTTCGCGAGCTGCGCCTGCACGTTCGCCCACAGCGTCGCCGGCGGATCGACGGGCGGCAGCGAGCGCAGCCCGTCGCGCAGCGCGGCCTCGTCGGTCGCCATCGCGCGGCACGCGTCGCACGTGCGCAGGTGGCCTCGCACGGCCGTGCCGCGATCGCCCTCGAGCTCGCCGTCGAGGTACGCGGTCAGCTGCTCGCGGGCCTTGTCGCAATTCATCGCTGCTCTCCGCGGATCATTTGCGATCTCCGATCGGGCCGAGCAGCTCGCGCATGCGCGCGCGGGCCTTGTGGAGCTGCGACTTGCACGTGCCGACGCGGCACTCGAGGATCGCCGCGCACTCCTCGTGCGAGAGCCCCTCGACGTCGTGCAGCACGAGGATCGCGCGGTAGCCGGCCGGCAGCTGCTCGAGGCACGCCTCGATGCGCGCGGCGAGGCCCGGGTCGCGCTCGGGCTCGGGCGTCGCCGCCTGCTCGGGAATGTTCTCGTCGCTCACCTCCTGACGGCGGCCGCGCCGCGCGAGGTGCGAGAGCGATGCGTTGACGGTCAGCCGGTAGATCCACGTCGACAGCGCGGAGTCGCCGCGGAAGCGCTCGAGCCCGCGGAACACGCGCACGAAGACTTCCTGCGCGACCTCCTCGGCGTCGGTCGCGCCGACGATCCGGTGCGCCATGCCGAACACGCGGCGCTTGAACTGGTGATAGAGCATCTCCATCGCCCGCGCCTCGCCGCGGCGGCAGGCGGCGATCAGCTGGGCATCATCGGAGAGCTGCGCCGAGACCCGCGGACGCGGGTCGGCAAGAACGGGTGCAGGTGCGGCCTCGAGCGCTGCCGTCTCGGTCACGGGGTCCCCCGCCGAATTCGCATCGGTCGTAGGACTTCCGCCCGTCGGGGAGCGTTGCCCGGGTCCGGTCGGTGGCACGGCGGTCGGCACGCTAGCACCCAAAACGCCAATTGTCGCGAGTGCTTTCACGTCGGGAGGACCCCGGTGTATGCTCGTCAGGTGCAAGCCCCCCTCGTCGTTGGCCTCGGGCGTGTCGGGGTGGCGATCTCGGGGCTGGCACCGAACCTGCCGGCCGATGGCAGCCCCCCGGCCGAGCTGGCGGCCCTGGCCACCGCGCCCGCGCCCGGGGTGGCGGTCGCCCTGCGCGCCGCGCTGCGCCTTGGCTGCCGGGCCCGCATGGTCGGCACGCACGGCGCGGACCTGCTCGGCGCCCTCGCCCGTAGCGCGATCCGCGAGGCGGGCATCGATACGGAATTGCTTCGCGCGGTCGGTACGTCGGCGTGCGAGCTCGTGACGGTGGCCGGCGACGGCACGCACCGCACGCGCTACGCGGGGGACGCTGGCGAACCGGTCGCCTTCGATGCGGCGGCTGCCATCTCGGGAGCCGCTGCCCTCTTGATCGACGGGACCGCCCCCGTCGAGCAGCTCCGGTCGAGCGAGCTCGCGCGCGCCCAGAAGGTGCCCGTGATCCTCGACGTCGGCGAGCTGCGGGACGGCACGAGCGAGCTGATCGCGGCGGCGAACGTCGCGATCATGAGCGAGCGTGCGGCCGGCGAGCTCGCGCCGCGCGGCGAGCTGACCGACGCGCTCGAGGAGATCCTCGCCCTCGGGCCGCGCGCGGTCGTGATCACGCTCGGCGACAAGGGCGCGATCGGCCGCCACGGCGAGCAGATCGTCCGCTGCCCCGCGTTCCCGAGCGACGTGCTCGACAGCTACGGCGCCGGCAGCGTGTTCCACGGCGCCTTCGCGGCCGCGCTGCTCAGCGAGCTCCCGTTCGCGCGCTGCATCGAGCTCGCCGCGGCCGCCGCGTCGCTGTCGCTCCGCGAGCTCGGCCCCTGGCAGGCGATGCCATCGCGCGATGACGTGCTCTCACTCGTGCGCACACGCAGGTGAAGTAAAACCGGGCTGCATCGTCCAAGGAGCAGCCATGAAGATCCTCGCCCTCGCCTGCCTCGGCTTCGCGTGCGCCACCGCCGGTGCGGAGCCGCCGCCCGCCGCGCCCGCCCCCGCGGCCGGCCGCAAGCTGCCGCCGCCGAAGGGCTGCGTCGCGCGCGGCACGCCGATCTTCGAGATCGATCACGAGCACGAGCCGGGCGCGCAGCTGACGACCTCCGCGTTCCGCATCTACGCGAGCGGCGCGTGGCAGTTCGAGCCGAAGGATGTCGACGGCAAGGCCGGCGAGCCGATGCGCGGCTGCTTCGCGGGGCCCGAGCTCGCCGCGATCCGCGCGGACCTCAAAGTCGACTGGAAGACGACGACCGCGCAGATCCACTGCATGGCGGTGTCGCCGGCGTTCACGGTCTACAAGGTCAACGGCAAGACCGTGTTCACGCAGAAGCTGTGCAGCGGGGTCACGCTCGACGAGGCCAGCGAGAAGGCGCGCGCGGACCTCGAGGCGAAGGCGGCGGCCGCCACGTCGAAGCCGGCCGTCCCGGCGTGCGAGGCGAAGGGGCAGCCGGCGATCGTGATCGCGCACGAGGTCGACGGCGGCGCGAAGCTCGCGACGTGGACGTTCTCGATCTACGACGGCGGCGCGTGGACGTGGGACGGCAAGGATGCCGACGGCAACGCGCAGAAGCCGCAGAACGGCTGCTTCGCGGGCGCGGACCTCGAGACCGTGAAGAAGGATCTCGAGGTGCCGTGGAAGGTGACGACCGCGAAGTTCCACTGCATGGCGTACTCGGCCGACTACACCGAGGTCACCGTCGGCGGGAAGCTCGTCTACACGCAGCGGCTGTGCAACGGCGAGTCGCTCGATGCGGCGAGCCAGGCCGCGCTGACCGACCTGCTCGGCCGCCGGCCGAAGCCCTAGCGCCGATCGAGCCGCGCCTGCAGCGCCGACGACAGATCGCGGTCGTCCCAGGTCGCGTGCGGGTCGTCGCACCAGCGCGCCGCCGGGGCGCCGAGCCACTGCTCGTAGCCCGAGGTCGAGATCGTCGCGAACTGCACCCAGTCGCCCGTCTCCCGAAAGTCGCCGCAGACGAGCGCGTGCGTGAGGTCGCCGACCGCGACGTGGCCGAACCGGACGTTGCGAACCGCGGTGACGTGCGCGTGCGCGTGGAAGTCCCCGGCCGCGGTGTCGAGCATCTCGTCGGGTGTCGTCGGCGGACGAGGGTGAGCGGCGGAGGTACAGGCCGCCGCGGCAAGGAGCAGGCTCGCGAGCTTCATGCACCAAGAACAGGCGAGCGGCGCGGAGATATCGGCTCAGCGCTTCTTCGGCGCGCCGATGTTGCTGCCTTCGATCTTGAAGTGCGCTTCGGCGGCCGCCATCTGCTCCGCTTCCTTCTTGGACTTGCCGACCGCGCGCGCCCACTCGTCCTCGCCGATCGTCACGGCGACGACGAACCGCTTGTCGTGATCGGGGCCGAGCTCCTGGACGACGCGGTAGGTCGGCGTCGCCTTGAGGCGCGCCTGCGCGGTCTCCTGGAGGCGCGTCTTGAAGTCGAAGAAGTTCTTGAGCTCGACGACCGCGATCCGGCTGCCGAGCACGCGATCGATCGTCTCCCACGCGCACGGGTAGCCGCCGTCGAGATAGACAGCGCCGATCAGCGCCTCGAACATGTCGGCGAGGATCTTGGCCTTCGTGCGGCCGCCGGAGCGCTCCTCTCCCTTGCCGAGCATGATCCACTGGCCGAGGCCGAGCTCGCTCGCGACCTCGCTGAGCGCCGTCTCGCTGACGAGCTGCTGGCGCGTGACGCTGAGATCGCCCTCGTGGGCTTTCGGATAGCGCGTCATCACGCGGTGGCTGACGACGAGGTCGAGCACCGCGTCTCCGAGAAACTCGAGGCGTTCGTTGTCATCCGGGCGCGGATCCGGCTGCTCGTTGCACCACGACGGATGACGCAGCGCCTGCACGAGCAGCCCGCGCTCGATGAAGCGATAGCCGAGGACGGCTTCCAGCTGGGAGTAATCGGCCATGATACGCTCGCGGAGTCGTGGAAGCGCTGCGCGCGCGTTTCGGGAAGTATCACGTCCTCGAGAAGATCGCGCAGGGCGGAATGGCCGAGGTCTACAAGGTCAAGGCCGTCGGCATCGCTGGTTTCGAGAAGATCCAGGCGCTCAAGCGGATCTTGCCGGCGCAGGCGCGCGAGGCGCGGTTCATCCGCAGCTTCGTCGACGAGGCGCGGATCGCGGTCGAGCTGACCCATCGCAACATCGTGCAGGTGTTCGACTTCGGTAAGGCCGACGGCGAGCTGTTCATGGCGATGGAGCTGATCGAGGGGCGAGATCTGCGGACCGCGCTCGCCCAGGCGACCGCGCGCGACCTGCCGGTCCCGGTGCCGGTCGCCGCGTACATCGTCGGCGAGGTCGCGGCGGGCCTCGACTACGCGCACCGCAAGACCGATGGCTACGGCCAGCCGCTCGGTATCGTGCACTGCGATGTCTCGCCGTCGAACGTGATGCTGTCGGGCGAGGGCTACGTCAAGATCCTCGACTTCGGCATCGCGCGCGCGTCGTTCGCGAGCGCGCTCGAGCGGCGCCGCCTGCGTGGCAAGCCGCGGTACATGGCGCCCGAGCAGACGCACGGCGACACGCCGACGGCCGCCGCCGACGTGTTCGCGCTCGGCATCATCGCGTGGGAGCTGTTCACGGGCCTGCCGCTCTATCGCGGCCACGATCTCAAGTCGATCCTCGAGGCCGTGCGGCGCACGCTGCCGCCACGGATCGACAAGCTGAACCCGGACGTGCCGAAGGAGATCGTCGATGCGGTCGCGATCGCGCTCGGCCGCGAGCCGCCGCAGCGCGGGACGGCGGCGGACCTCGTCCAGGCCTGCGCGCGCGCGGCGATGAGCGCGGGGGCCCGCGCGCTGTCGGGCTGGCTCGCCGAGCTCGACACGCGGCCGAGCGGACACAAGCTGTCGTGGAATCCCGATCCGATCAGCACGAGCGTGCCGAAGCACACGCCCGCCGAGCCGCCGCTGCGGCCGTCGACGCGCTCGCTCACGGCGTCGGTCAGTGCGCCGCTGCCGACGCCATTTCCCATCGAGCCGACGACGAAACCTGTCGCGCCTCGCTTCTCCGACCGCGATCCGACCACGAGCGTTCAGGCGCCCGCGTTCCGGGAGCGCGAGCGGACGGCGAGCATCACGTCGCAACAGTGGGGCCCGGAGGGCACGGCCGCCGGCGTCGGCAAGCTCGCCGATGCGATGCCTGCCACCGATGCGTTTACGGCCGTCAACGAATCGACGGTGCGGCAGTCGTACGGGAAGCTCGAGTACCTGCCGGGCGTCGTGCCGGCGCGCTTCGACGAGGACGCGACGCAGATGAACCACGCCGCGCCGGTGATCGGCGAGGCGACGAGCTTCGACGACCTGCAGGTCGAGATGGAGGCGGCCGAGGACGTCGTGCCTGCGAACGTCGACGACGACGTCATCGACGAGGATCTCGCGGCGCTGGCGCCGTCCGTGCCCGCGGAGCGGCGGCGCACCGTGATCGCGGCCGCGTTGCTCGAGGGCGGCGACGACGACGCGCTGCGGCCGATCGCGAAGAGCCTCGGCGAGCTCGCGTACCAGCGCGGCGGCGTCGTGCTCGAGCTGGCCGACGATTCGCTCGTGATCGCGTTCGGCCTCGAGGTCGTCGGCGAGGATGACGTCGCGATCGCGATGGGCTGGGCGCTCGATGCGGCGGCGATGGCACGCGATGCCGCCGAGTCGATCCGGCTGCGCGTCGGCGCGCGCACGGGCGTCACCGGCAAGCAGGAAGGCCTCGTGCCCGCCGAGGCGATCGAGGAGGCGCGTGCGCTCGCGAAGGAAGCGGCGCCCGATCGGCCGCTGTTCGTCGGCGCGGCCGGCCGCACGACGAGCAACCTCTACCAGCTGCGCGAGATGCCGACCCCGAAGCGGATCGCGCGGCGCAGCAAGGTCATGGAGGTCGTCGGGCCGCGCGGCTTCGAGGAGCGCGAGCGGGCTCGGCTCGAGCGGCGCGGCAAGTTCGTCGGGCGTACCGCGCAGCTCGCCGAGCTCGAGGCGTGGTTCGCGCGCGCACAGGCCGCGGGGCGGCGGCTCGTCGCGCTGATCTCGGGCGCGCCGGGCAGCGGCAAGAGCCGGCTCGTCGCCGAATTCATCGCGCGCCGCCAGGTCGCGGCGAACGCGCCGCGCATCGTGATGACCGCGGGCACGCCGGCGAGCCGCGCCGCACCGTTCGCGCTCGTGATCGATCTGTACCAGGCCGCGCTCGGCTTGCCTCCCGCACGCGGCCGCTCGGCGCGCGCGCAGGTCGTGCAGCGCATCCTCCACCTGCAGCACGAGGCGCGCGTTCCCGACGAGCGCGCGCGGATCATCGCGACCGATCTCGATCGTGCGATGGAGCTGCGCGACGGCGTCGCGGTCGGCACGCCCGAGGTCGCCGACCTGCGGCCGCGGATCTCGGCCGGCCTCGCCGCGTTCCGCGCCTCGATGGGCACGCGGCCGCTGATCACGGTGATCGAGGACATCCACTTCGCGGACGGCGCATCGCTCGAGGTGCTGCGCCACACGCTCGCGATGCCCGCCGCCGGACCCGAGCTGCTGATCCTGACGACGCGGCCCGAGGGCCCGCCGCCGCCCGCCGTCGACGTGTCGATCGCGGTCGGCGACCTCGTCGGCGGCGAGCTGCGTGCGCTGATCGCCGACCGGCTCGGCGACGCGGCGACGCCGATGAACATCGCGGCCGTGATCGCGCGCGGCGGCGGCAACCCGCTGTTCGTCGAGGAGCTCGCGCAGGCGGTCCGCGAGGCCGGCGACGACGTACCGGCGAGCGCGCGCGACGTGGTGGCCGCCCGCATCGATCGCCTGACGCCGCGCGCGAAGTCCGCGCTCCGGATCGCCGCCGTGATGGGCGGAGCGCCGCGCGCCCGCTTGCTCGAGGAGCTCGTCGCGCAGGAACGCGACGCCCTGCCCGCCCGCGAGGTCGAGCACACGAATGCCCTCGACCTGGAGCTGGACGAGCTCGTCGAGGCCGGCTTCCTCGTGCGCGGCAGCGACGGCGAGCTCGCGTTCGCGCGCGGCCTCGTGCGCGAGGTCGTCTACGAGTCGATGGCGCTGCGGGCGCAGAAGGACGCGCACGCGCGGATCGGACGCCTGCTCGCATCGCGCTTCTTCGCGGGGCGCGAGGAGCCGCCCGCGATCGTCGCCGAGCACCTCGAGAGGGGCGGCGATCTCGCCGCGGCGGCCGCGTTCTGGCTGCGCGCCGGCCGGCTCGCCCTCGCCGCGTCCGATGCACGCGCGGCCGCCGGCTATTTCACGCGCGTCCTCGATCTCGAGGCGCAGCTCGGCGCCGTGCCGCCGACGTTGCCGTCGCGAAACCGCCGCCGCGAGGCGCTCGCCGGGCGCGAGACGTCGCACCGCCTCGACGGCGATCTCGTGAGCCACCCGACCGACCTCGACGACCTGTGGCGCCTGTGCGAGGGCGACAACCGCCGGCTCGCCGATGTCGCGATCCGGCGCGCGCACCGCCTGCTGCGCATCGGCGACTTCGCGGGCGCGACCGCCGCCACCGTCGCGGCCGAGGACAAGGCCGTCGCGGCCTCCGATGCCCGCGCGCGCGGCGAGGCGCTGCGCATCCGCGGCGAGGTGCTCGAACGGCTCGGCCGCTTCGACGAGGCGCTGCTGCTCGTCGACGACGCGCGCGCCCTGTTCCGCCGCGAAGGCGCGGTCTCCGAGGAGATGGGCGCGATGGTCGGCCGAGGCCGCATCCACCTGATGCGCGCCGAGTACGAGGCCGCGCGCGATGCGTATCGCCCGGTGCTCGCGCGCGTCGAGAAGGCGAACGAGCCGTACCTCGAGCGCATCGTCCACAACCACGTCGCGATCTGCGAGATGTGCCTGGGCAACTACCAGACCGCGATGGCCAGCGCGCAGCGCTCGCTCGAGCTGTGCCGCCGCTACGGAGATCGTCCACGCGAGGGCGACGCGCTGTCGGTCGCCGGCATCATCCTGCTCGAGGTCGGCCTGTTCGAGCGCGCGGCCGCGACGTTCGCGGAGGCGCTCGAGCTGCTGACGAAGACCGGCCAGCGCTGGAGCCGCGCCGACTGCCTGATCTACGCCGGCCTGTGCGAGACGCGCCGCGGCCGCGACGGCCTTCCGATGCTCGACGAGGCGCTCGCCGAGGCCCGCCGGCTCGGCGCCCGCTACCTCGAGGCGAACGCGCTGGTCACGCGCGCGGGCGTGCACCTGCGCATGAACCAGATCGGCAAGGCGATCGCCGACGCCGAGGCGGGCACCACGGTCGCGCGCGCGGCCACGCTCGTCGGCTACGAGATCCAGGGCCTCGCGCGTCACGCGGTCGCGCTCGTCCGCGATCGAGCCGGCAACCAGCTCGCGCAGGCCGGCGGCCTCGTCCACCGCGCGCTCGCGCTGCTCGATCACCAGCGCTTCCTCGAAGGCTCCGAGGAAGAGGTCTACGCGAACCTCCTGGAAGTGCTCGTGCGCGCGGGAGCCGGCGACCGCGCCGCGACCGTCAAGGCGCGCGGGGGTGCGGAGGTTGCGCGCAAGCTCGTCGGCTTGACCGACCCGGAGTGGCGCTCGGCCTACGCTTCACTTCCCGAGTGCAAAGCGCTGCTTTCGTGATAACAGGTCGGACCATGTCGATTCCGATTCCGCCCGAGCGCATTCCTCCGATCGCGAAGGAGATCGCCGACGCCAAGAAGACGTGGGCGATGCTCTTCTGGTTCGCCACGGTGCTCGCCGCGATCGTCGGGTACGGCACGCTGGACGGCCCGGGCGACAAGAAGAGCTCGGTGTTCGGCATCGCGTTCTGGGCGTTCGTGCTGTTCGCGCTCGGCATGCGCCAGTGGAAGATCGCGCGCCGCGCGACGCACGCCGCCGATCTCGCGAAGGGCGCCCACGCGGGGTTCGTGCTCGCGAACAACCTGATCGTGGCGGTCGACGAGCGCGGCGTCTCGCTGCCCGACGCGACGTTCAAGATCGGCGGCAAGCACGCCACGATGCTGACCGCGCTGCCCTCGGCGACGCTCGTCGCCAAAGACTCGAACCTGCCGCGCGGCTAGCCCGCGCTCGTGCTCGTCGCGCCGTCGCGCATGCGCCGCGCGCGTGTCGCGCGAGGTCCTACGCGATCCAGCCGCCCGCGAGCACGCGGTCGCCGGCATAGATCACGGCGGCCTGCCCGGCCGCGGCGACGGTCGGCTCGGCGAGCTGCGCGGTGGCGCGCCCATCGGCGATCGTGATCGCGGCTGCGATCGGCGCACCGCGGTGGCGGACCTGCACGAGCGCGTCGAGCCGGTCGGTCTCGGGCGCGAGCCAGCGCAGGTCGCGGATCGCGAGCTCGCGCGTCTCGGCGGCCGCGCGCGTCCCCACGCGGACCTCGGCGCGCGCCGGATCGACCGCCGTCACGTACAGCTTCTCGCGCGTGGTCAGGTTGCCGAGGCCGCGGTGCTGCCCGACGGTGAACCTGTGCACGCCCTCGTGACGCCCGACGACCGCCCCCGCCTCGTCGACGATGTTTCCGCCCGCCGGCATCGCGCGCCCGCGCCGCAGCGCCTGCGCCGACACGAAGCCCGCGTAGTCGCCGTCGGGCACGAAGCAGATCTCCTGCGACTCGTCCTTCGCCGCGTTCGGCAGGCCGAGCCGGTGCGCCTCGGCGCGGACCTCGTCCTTCGTCAGGTGGCCGAGCGGGAACCGCACGCTCGTGAGCTCGCGCGCCGGCATCGAGAACAGGAAGTACGACTGGTCCTTGCCGGCGTCGCGGCCGCGATAGAGCCCGCCGTCGATGATGCGCGCGTAGTGCCCGGTGACGAGCACGTCGGCCCCGATCGCACGCGCGCGCTGGAGCAGCGGCGAGAACTTGATGTGCTGGTTGCACTTCACGCACGGGTTCGGCGTCTCGCCCGCGAGGTACGCCTCGACGAAGTCCTCGACGACCGTATCCGCGAACTCGCGCTCGAGATCGATCACGTGGTGCGGGATCCCGAGGTGCGCGCACACGGCGCGGGCATCCTCGATGTCGCGCGGGCCGCAGCAGCGGCCGCTCGCGGCGGTCGTGCCGCGCGCGTCGTAGAGGCGCATCGTCATGCCGACGACCTCGTGCCCCTGCTCGACGAGCAATGCCGCGGCCGTGGCGCTATCGACGCCACCGGACAGAGCTGCGACCACCAGGGACATGCGCGCACCTTAGCAAAGTCGGGCTAAGGTGGCGCCTGTGAAGTCCCAGCGCTGCGAGGTCATGGCGACCGAGCTCGACGAGGCCGGCCTCGGCGTCGGGCTCAGCGCGGGCCGGCGCATCCACGTGACGGACCTCCTGCCCGGCGAGCGCGCCGAGGTCGCGATCGACCACGTCAGTCCGCACAAGCCGGAGGGCTGGGCCCGCATCGTGCGCCGCCTCGGGCCGACGAGCCCGGAGCGCGTCGAGCCGAAGTGCCCGGGCTGGGGACGCTGCGGCGGCTGCGTGTGGCAGCACCTGTCGTACCCGGCACAGCTCGAGGCGAAGCACGCGCGCGTCGCGAAGGAGCTCGCGCATGCCGGCGTGCCGGTCGCGCCCGTGCGGCCGTCGCCGGCGCTGTTCGGCTACCGCAACAAGGGCAAGTACGTCGTCGGGATCGCGGGCAAGCACGTCGTGCTCGGCGCGTTTGCCCCGCGCACGCACAGCGTGGTCGACACGCTCGGCTGCCGCGTCGTCGCGCCGATCATCGACGAGCTCGCGAGCTGGGTGCGCGGCGCCGCCGAGGGCGCGGGGCTCGTCCCGTACGACGAGAAGGCGCGGACCGGCGAGCTGCGCTACGTGATCCTCCGCGAGGCGAAGGGCGACGTGATGATCGCGCTCGTCGTGGCCAGCGGTACGCCGCGCGGCAAGCTCGAGCAGATCGCGAACGCGCTGTCGCACCATCCCGCGCTGCGCGGCCTCGTCGCGATCACGAACGATCGCCGCGACGGCGCGATCGTCCCCAGCGGCTCGAGCGCGCAGGTGCTGCTCGGCCACGGCCACATCGTCGAGGAGATCGCGGGGGTGTCGATCGCGGTCGGCGCCGCCGAGTTCCTGCAGGTCAACCGCGCGCAGGCGACCGCGATGTACGAGCGCGTCGCCGAGCTAGCGCTGGAAGCCGGCGGCACGCGCGCGCTCGATCTGTTCGCCGGGCTCGGCGGCATCGGCCTGCACCTCGCGCGCGGCGGTGCAACGGTCACGTCCGTCGAGCTCGATCGCGAGGCCGTCGCCCAGCTGCGGCGCGCCGCCGAGCGCGCGAACCTGCCGCTGCGCGCGATCGCGGGCGATGCCGGCGAGCTGTCGCGCGACGAGCTCGGCGATCCCGACATCGTCGTCGTCAATCCGCCGCGCAAGGGCCTCTCCGAGGGCGCGCGCACGCTGCTCGCCCAGCTCGCGCCGCCGACGATCGTCTACGTCAGCTGCGGCCCCGAGTCCCTCGGCCGCGATCTCGCCGCGCTCCGCGACTACAAGGCGGACGTGATCGAGCCGTTCGATCTCATGCCGGGCACACCGCAGGTCGAGACGGTCGTGCGCCTCAGAAGACGCACGCCGGCGGCGTGACGCTCGTATCGCCGAGCTGGTTCTTCACCTGGGCGAGCTCGCGCTTCCAGTAGCAGAGCGAGTCGGCCATGTAGAGGTAGCCGAACTGGTAGGTCGTCTGGTTCGTCGTCTTGTCGACGAGGCGCCGGCCGTGGGTGTCATGGAGGTCGCCGTGGCGGTCGTGCACCGTGTCCTGCGCCTCCGCGAGCAGCTGCTCCGCGATCTGCACGTGCCGGCCGCTCGTGCCCTTCAGGTGGTCGATCACGGCGTCGTAGCTGTGCAGCACGAACTCGGCGCGCAGCCGATCGATGTGGATGCCGTCGCGGATCTCGCGCGCCCACCGGTTATCCGGCAGATCGAGCCGCGCGTAGTCGTGCTCGATCTGCGTCAGCGCGTTGATGTGATCCTGCAGCGGCGCGAGCACGGTCGCGGTGAACGAGTCGATCATGTCGGGCGTGAGCTGGTCGAACGTGATCCGATCCGGCTGCGACACGATGTGCAGCACGCGGCCCGCATCGATCACCGCATCGCGTCCCGCCATGTAGCCCGCGAGGTGCTTGCCCATCAGCGCGTCGTGCTGCGCGGTCGCGAGCCGATCGACGATCGCGGCCGCATCCGTGCCGAGGTCCGGCGCGTACGCATCGACGATGCCGTCCTGCGCGGCGCCTGGGAGCTCGTAGCTCGCGCGCAGGCTCGTGACGTCGTTGAGCCAGTAGCCCCACTCCCAGCCGCTCGAGAAGATCAGGTGCTCGTCGAGCGGACACCCCGTCTTCGCGAGCCCGTCGAGATCGACGAACCGGCTGTGCACGTACACCGGGTCGAACATCGGCACGCTGTCGTCGAACGCGACCCAGTACGCATCCTCCGGGTGATAGGCCGCCTTCTGTCCCGCGCACATCCGATCCTCGAGGTACTGGCGGTGCTCGCTGAAGTCGGTGTGCTGGTACGCGCCGCCCGCATCCTCGAACAGGTCGTAGTACATCACCGAGTGGATATCCGGCACGATCGACGGATCCGCGTACTTCACGAGGAAGTAGTAGATCATGTCCATCCCCATGTACGTCACGCGCTGGGTCGCGCCGACGTGCACGAGCGCGTGCATCTCCGCCTGCGGCGCGAACGTCCGCAGCTGCCTCGCGACCTCGTCGATCGCGTCGATCAGCTTCTGCGGCTCGGCGTCGAAGAACTCGCCGAAGCTCAGGTCATAGACGTCGAACGGCAGGTCCTGCGTGATCGGCGGCAAGCGCGCCGCGACCTCGTCGGCGATCGGCACCATGCCGGTCTGGTCGTCGCTCAGGTCATACGCGTTCTGCAGGTTCGACTGCCCGAACAGCTCGATGTCGAGCCCGACCCGCACGCCGCGCGAGTGCGCGTACGCGAGCAGCTCCTGCGTGAACGGCTTCCACGCCGCGTAGTGATCCGGCTTGAGGATGTCGTCGAGCCCGGCCCACTGGATGTAGTTGCCGCGGTTCTTGATGATCCAGTCGATGATGCGGTGCGCCTCGCTGGTGCTGCCCGCGCTCGGCTCCCACAGCGCGAAGTACCCCTCGATCGGGTGCAGCGTGTGGATGTGCAGCCCGCGCACCCGGATCTGCGGCACGTGAACCTGCCCGAGCTCCTGCCCGCGATCGGCGGGCGCGGCTGGCGCGTAGATCTCGTCGGGATGCCGCCACCGGAACCCCAGGTTCTCGAGCGCCGCGGCCACGCCGTACTGCGCGCCGAGCACGTCGTGCGCGTGCACGATCCAGTGCGTGGCGCCATCGGGCTCGACCGCATACCCTTCCGCCGGAATCGCCGCATCGTCGGTCACGCTGATCCGCAGCGCGCCCCCGCTGCCGAGCGAGAGCCCGCGTGCGGGCGTCAGCGCGACAAACTCGCCGAGCGCGCCTGCCCACGCATCGGGCGTCTCGATCGAGATGTTTCCTTGATAATTATCGCCGCACGCCGCGGCGGCCACGACGAGTGCGCACCAAACTGCTCGCACCCGCCGACATTACATCACCGCAGGTCCGACTCGAGCGGAACGGTCACGGTTGCGCCCTCATCGGCATGCACGTGCCGCACGAACGCCCGCCGCCCCTTCGCGCCCAGGTCGACATCGAGCCGCAGCTCTGCATCACGCTCCGGCAGCGCCACCTTGAACTGCATCGGCCCGATGTACGCACCCACCACCGCATCGCGCCGGAACGACGTGATCTCCGTCCCGTCGACGAGCACGTCCGCCTCGACGCTCCGGATCTCTGGCCGCGCCGCGCCCGGCTCGAGCACGACCGTCGCGTGCGTGCGCTCCTGCTTCATGCACGACTCGCGTGCCAGCAGCACGATCGCCAACCCGAACGCGATCGGCGCGATGCGCTTGCGGAACAGGTCGTACCGGGTCACGCCTGCCTTCTACCACGCGGCCCCCTGCTGGCTCGGGAAATCCCGCGCCCGCGCGCGCCGCCCGGTCGCGCGCCCGCGCGTCCGCCGAAAATTGGCCCGCCCCGACGGCGGGCGCGATCCTCGCCCCCATGCGCCGCGCCGCCCTGCTCGCCCCGCTCCTCGCGGGTCGCAACGCGCTAGCGCGCGGTAGCCTGCTCGCGGGCTGCGTCGTGCTGCTGGCAGGCTGCGCCACGCGCACGCATCCCTACCGCTTCGCCTCGCCGATGCTCGGGGCCGCCGACGTCCCGCCGCCCCCGCTCGCCGCGCCCGGGCCCGCGTCGCGCGACCGCGCGCCGGTCCGCCTCGCGCACCACGCCGCGCCCGCGCCAGCCCACACGACCAGCGCCCGCGGCGTGCCCGGGATCGAGGCCGCCCCGCCCCCGATCGCGTCGGCCGCCGCCGCCGATGCGATCACCGCACGAGCGACCGCGACCGGCGTCGTCGAGCCGATCGCCTCGGGCGTCGTCATCTCGCGCCTGCCCGCGCCGAACCGCCTGCCCTCCGACACGCCGCTGCTCGCGCCGCACACGCCCGCCGATCTGCGCGCGCTCGTCGGTCGCCGCACGAAGGCGAACGCGTTCGACCTCGCGATCGCCTGGGCCGACGCGCTGGGTGCCGACGCTCCCGCCGTCCGCGAAGGCGGGCCGCTCCTCTCGTGGGCGCGCGAGACGTCGCGCCTGCGCGAGCTCGACGAGCCAGCGCAACCGGGCGACCTGCTCGTCTTCGATCAGATCGAGTCCGACACCGACGCCGACCTGATCGCCGTCGTCATCGCGCGCGACGACCGCAACGTCACCGAATTCGCCTACGCGAGTGGCGGCGTGATCCGCCGCGGCTTCTGCGATCCCAATCGCCCATCGCTGCGCCGCGACCACGAGGGCAAGGTCGTCAACACGTTCATGCGCACGGGCAGGCGCTGGCCGCCGAAGGGCACGCACTACCTCGCGGGCGAGCTGCTGTCCCACGTGATCCACACGCACTGACATCCGGAACCCGGACGTCAGCAGCGTCGAGCGGTACCCGGGGCGGGACTCGAACCCGCACGCTCTTTCGAGCAGGGGCTTTTAAGGCCCCGCTGGCTACCATTTCAGCACCCGGGCGATTCGATCAGACGTTAGCACGCGCGTCGGCGCGCTCTGCGTGACGCTTGATCGCGGCGACCAGCGTCGGCCACAGCGGCGACGGTAAGTCGTGGCCCATGCCGGCGATCGGCAGCCACGTGCCATCTTGCACGAGGTTCGCGAGCGTGCGGCCGGCGGAGAGCGGGAACATCGGATCTTGCGAGCCGTGGATGACGAGCGTCGGCACGCGGACCGTCGGGAGGCGGTCGCGACGCGATCCGGAGGCCATGACGGCCGCGAACTGGCGGAGGAAGCCGCGCGGGTTCGCGCCGCGCGAGAAGGCCTCGGCACCGAGGACGCGCAGGCGGTCGCCGTCGACCGACCAGGCCTTGGAGCCGATCGTCGTGAAGAGCTTCTCGGCGTGGCGGCCGGCCTCCTCGGGAGATTTGGGCGCGGGCGCGAACAGCGCGCCGAGCGCGTGCGGCTTCGGCATGAAGCGGCGGCCGCCCGGCGAGGTCATGATCGCCGTGAGGGAGGCCACGCGGTCGCCGAACTCGATGCCGACGTGCTGCGTGACCATGCCGCCGAGCGAGGCGCCGACGAGGTGCGGCCGATCGAGATCGAGCGCGTCGATGAGGCCGGCGACGTCGCGCGCCATGTCGGAGAGGTTGTACGGCGCGTGGACGTCGAGGTACGCGAGGCCCTTGAGGAGGGTCGGCGTCGGTGGTGGGACCGGGGCGTCGAGGTGCGTGGACTGGCCGACGTCGCGCGCGTCGAAGCGGATCACGCGGAAGCCGGCGGCGACGAGCTGCTCGCAGAACTCGTCGTCCCAGAAGATGCGCTGTGCGCCGATGCCCATGTGGAGGAGAAGTGGGCGGCCGCGATCGCCGAAGACGTCGTAGGCGAGCTCGACGTCGCGCGTGGAGCCGTCGCGCGCGGTGTACGTGTTGACCTTGGCGCGCGAGGTGGTCATGTGCGCGACGGCGACGGCAGTGGACATCGATGCCGTTGTACCGCGCGACGGGCGCTCCGGGGCGCGAAACCCGCGGCCGCGCGGGCCAGCGCGGAACGTGCGCCCGCGCTACTTGTTGCTGCCGAAGCCCTTGAGGCACGGCATCTCGTCGTCGGGGCAGTCGGGCTGCTTGGGCGCCGCGGAGCCGGGGCTCGGCGGCTCGGGCGGCTTCACCGCCGCGGAGCCCACGTTCGGCGGCTCGGGCGGCTTGACGACGACGGCCGCCGAGCCGACGCCCGGCACCTCGGGCGTCTTGATCTGGATCGCGGCGGAGCCGGCTTCCGGGTGCGTGACGGCGGTGGAGGTGTCGGGCGCGGTGACCTTGCCGGTGTCGTCGACCTTGTGGACGACCGGCTGCGTGGTGGTCGCGCCCTTGAGCAGCGGCTCGGTGTACGCGAACTGCGCCTTCGTGAACGGCAGCTCGAGCATCGCGTCGCCGTAGCCGTGCAGGTGGAGCTTGAACTGGCGCGGCGTGCGGCTGCCGGGCGCGCTGATCTTGACCGGTGTCTTGCCGAGCGTCTTGCCGCTCGCCATGTCGATCACGGCGGCGCCGTGCGGCTGCGAGTCGAGCGTGATCGCGACCATGTCGGGCAGCGGTGGCTCGGGCGGCGGCGGTGGTGGTTGCGGCGGAGGTGGCGGCTCGACGGTCGCGGAGCCGGCCGTCGCGGAGCCGGTCGCGATCGCGGAGCCTGGGCCCGGATCGGCGGGCTTGTCGTGACCGCGCGTGAGGAAGAACGCGGCCGCCGCGCCGCCGCCGGCGAGGATCAGCGCGCCGAGGATCAGCGGGAGCTTGGAGCGCGGCTGGACCGCGGGGACCTGCTCGGTCGCGACCTCCGGGATGTGGAGGTTGCCGGTCCACTGCGTCTTCTGGCGGCCTGTGGGCTCGCGACGGCGGGCGAGCGCGTCGGTGCCGACCGGAGGCGTGTTGGTCGGCGGGCGCTGGCGCTGGGCGTCGACGGTGCCGGTCGGCGGGCGCGCGCGCGTGGTGGCGCCGGCGGGTCCGGGGACGGAGGCGATGCGCATCGGCTGGCTGCGATCGGCGGGCGCCGGATCGCCGGAGACCTCGCGGACGGCGGCGGCGAATTCGTCGATCGTCTGCCAGCGCTGGTTGCGGTCCTTGAGCAGCGCGCGATCGATCACGTCGGCGAGCGCGCGCGGCGCGCCGATCGAGTCGAGCGTCTCCGGCGCGACCAGCGGCGCCTGCTCCGTGAGGTGCATCGAGAGCACGCCCATGAAGTTGTCGGCGACGAACGGGACCGAGCCGGTGACGAGCTGGAACAGGATGCAGCCCATCGCGTAGATGTCGACGCGGTGATCGACCTGCTCGCCGCGCGCCTGCTCGGGCGACATGTACTCGGGCGTGCCGAACAGCATGCCGGTCTTGGTGAGCTTGCGGCCGCCGTCGCCCTCGGCCTCGGCGAGCTTCGCGATGCCGAAGTCGAGCAGCTTCACGAAGTCCGGATCGCCGAGGAAGTTGATCAGGTACACGTTCTCGGGCTTGAGGTCGCGGTGGACGATGCCCTTGGCGTGCGCGGCGGAGAGCGCGGCGCAGATCTGGAGGAAGATCTTCTTGCTGCGCGACCACGGCAGCAGGTGCCCGGAGAGCTTCGCGCGCGTGACCTCCTCGTGGAGATCGTGGCCCTGCAGCAGCTCCATCGCGAAGAACACGAGGCCTTCGGGCGTGGCGCCGAAGTCGCTGATGTCGATCACGTTCTCGTGACGGATGCGCGAGGCGGCCTTCGCCTCCTGGATGAAGCGCTCGACGAGGTCCGGCTTGCGCGCGAACTCGCCGTGCAGGACCTTGAGGGCGACCTGCTTCTCGAGGATGTTGTGCGTCGCGAGGTAGACGGCGCCCATGCCGCCTTCACCGAGCTTGCGCGCGACGAGGTAGCGGCCCGCGATCGTCTGGCCGAGCAGCGGATCGGCGACCTCGGGCAGGTACGACGTCGGGTGGCTGGCCGCGTAGCCCGGCGCGGGCGTTGCGGCGGGGACGACCGGCGCGGGCGTCTGCGATGGCGTCGCAACCTGGCTCCCCGTCGGACGGTTCGTGCGCCCGACCGTTCCCAGCTGGGTCTTCTTGTCCTCGGCCACCGCGACAGATTCTAGCAGCTTACGGGCGGTCCTGGTCGATCCATTCGGACGTCCGGATCATCGCCGAGCACACGTGCTGGACATAGTCGATGCGGACCGAGCGGTCGATCGGGCTGCCCGGAAGGCCGCCATCGGCGCTACCGGCAGCGTCGAAGTCGCTGTCGGGGCGGATCTGCTGGCTCAGAGCGAACGACAGCGCGGCACGGATCTGGGCCGCGATCGCCGGATCGGGGTCGCCGTGGTGCTTGCCGAGCAGGTAGGCCGAGATCATCGCCTCGGTGCGCGAGCCGGCCGGCGTGTTGTAGGGCGGGACGAACGGCGTGAACGTGTACGCGCCGGCGAAGTCGTCCTCGTCGGGGAGCTCGCCGCGCGCGGGCTGCTGGGCGCGCAGGAACTCGCCGTAGCCGTCGCAGAACTCCTCGTACTTCGGCTTCTTCACGGCCGGCCAGATCGCCTCCGCGGCGATGCACGTCCAGTGCTCCTCGCCGTAGAAGAAGCCGCCGAGGAAGAAGTCATACCAGTCGACGAGCCAATCGAGCGCGCGCTCGGCCGCCTGTGCGTAGCGCGCCTCGCCGGTCACCGCGTACATGCGCGCGAGCGCGAGTGCCGCCTCACCGGAGTAGTAGAGCAGCTCGGCTTTCTCGTCGGGTTGCTTCGTGCGCGGGTTGTAGAGGTGGCGGAACGAGCCGTCGGGGCGCTGCATGTAGAGGATGAACGCGGCGAGCTTCGTGGCGAGCGGCCGGTAGCGCTGATCGCCGGTCGCGCGCTCGTACTCGACGAGTGCGACGACCGCGAGCGCCGTCGAGCCGAGCTGCGAGACGCTCTCGTTGCGGTCGAGGACGCAGTCGAACGCGGTCCCGTCGGGGAGCGTGCCGCCGCAGTGACCGGCCGCGAGCAGATCCGCGAGGTGCTGGAACGCGCGCTCGATCGGCTCGCGCAGCCATTCTTCCTTCGTGATCCGGTACAGCTCGGCGAGGAAGTAGGTCGTGCCGGCATGGCGCGGCATCGAGTAATTCGTGCTGCGCGGGTCGGTCTTCTGGCCGGTGACGAGGTCGTGCTCGTACAGGTAGCGGCCATTGGGCGCCTCGTGCGCGACGAGGTAGCGGCCGCCGTCGAGCGCGGCCTGGCGCAGCGTCGCGGCGGTCAGCGGAGGCGCGGGCGGCACGCCGCGATAGAGCGGAAGCGCGTGCGTGTGGTCGGGCGCCTCGACGAATGTATCGGTGCGGAAGCGGTAGAGATCGCCGACCGGCACCGGCGTGCGCTGCCCGGCGCGCAGCGCGACGAGCATGCGGATCTTCGTCAGATCGGCGCCCATCGCGAAGTCGGGCACGACGTCGCTCGGCTGGCTGGTCGCGAGCAGCTTCGCCGCGACGAGCTCGTGCGGCAGCACGCGGACGGTCTTGTCGCCGACGCGGGCGGCGATGCCATCGATGCCCGGATTGACGGCGAGCGCATCGCTGACGCCGGGCAGCGCGAACGCGGCGACGAGCGGATGGTTCTTGCCGAGGGGCGCGTGGCCGTGAATGACGTCGACCTGGATCCGCGCGCGAGAGAGATCCTGCGTGCGCAGCAGCGTGTTCGCGCGCAGCAGCGCGGCGGCGGCCGCGACATCGTCGCCATCGACGCGCGCGAGCGACCGCCCGTTGAGCCACACCGTGACCGCGACCGGGCCGACCGCGGGCGCCGCGCTCTCCTGCCCTTGCATCGCCGCGCGCAGCGCGCCGAGGACCTGCATGCGCGCGGGCTCGCCGAGCCGCTCCGGCGGCGGGATCCGGTACGCGGAGTACACCGCGCCCGTGATCGCGAGGAACACAAGTGTCGGCGCGAGCCAGACGGCAAGTCTCAGCGCCCGAATGCTCGCCGTCCCGCGCGGGTCATCAGGTACTTGATCTGGAAGATCGGCAGCAGCGCGACGACCTCGATCACGACCGCGACGCCGATCAGCGCTGTCGACGCGGCCGCCTTGCCGAACGCGCCGTACGTGCCCGCGAGGAACGCCGCGCTGACGAGCACCCGGATGATCAGCAGCACCGTCAGGACGAGCATCAGCGAGCCGCTGACGACGGCCGCCCACCACCCGTAGCGCCGCGCGCGCGGCACCCACGCGCTGAGCGTGCCGAGCGCCATCAGCTGCGCGAGCACCGGCAGCGCCCACAGGTGCAGCGACGCGCTCGCGAGCCGGTTCGGGATCAGCCGCCACACCGCGACCGCATAGATGATCGCGAAGATCTGGTCGAGGGCACCGTAGATCGTCGGCCGCGGGTCGCGCTTCACGCGTCGATATTAGAAGCAACTCGGGCGCGGCGAGTTATCCGGCGGCGAATTCGACGGCATGATCTGCCGCAGGTATGCGTACTCGTCGTCGCAGAACACGCCCGGGCCCTGCCCCTGCAGCTCGGCGCGCTCGAGGAACGGGCGGTCGCCGCCCGCGTCCATCAGGCGGTTCGGCGCGTCGCCGGAGTCGTGGAAGCCGTCGGCGTACGGGTTCGCGAGGCCCAGGCTGTGCCCGATCTCGTGTGCGAGCGTGCCGCCGATCAGGTTCCCCATGACGAAGATCGCGCACGAGACCCGCGTCGCGCGATCCTTGCCCGGGCAGCTCGAGCCGTCGGTGAGCACGGCCGGCGGCGTGGCGAGATCGGCTGCCGTGATCGGCTGCCCGCCGACATCGCCGCGGAACGGATCGAACGTCTTGTCGAAGGTATCGTCGGCGCCGGGCACGGCCGTGGCGAACGATCCGGGGTGCTTCGAGAAGCCCATCAGCGAGCGCACGAACACGCCGCCGTAGCCGGGATAGCCGTCCTGCTGCGTGACCGCGTTGACGCCGCCGAGCTGGTCGTACAGGCGCACGTTGCCGTTGTCCTTGCCCGGCGAGTTGTCGTAGCCGAACAGGCCCATGTCGTTCGGATCGACGCCGACGAGGTCGACGTTCTCGAACAGCGCGAAGTCCGTCACGGGCTCGGTGCGGAACTCGATGTTCACGCCCTTGTAGCTGCGGTTGCACACCGCAACGATGCGGTCGCGGATCTGCTTGTCGACGGCGCGCAGGCCGAAGTCGCGCAGCTCCTCGACATACGCGGGCTCGAAGTTCAGGTAGACGACCTGCTTGACGGGCGCGATGTCGAACGTGACCTGCGCGCCGGTGCCGCGCGCGGTGTCGCTGCCGTAGTGGATGATCGGCGTCATCGTGCCGGTGAAGTGGCCGGTGTCCTTGCGCAGGTCGAGGGCATGGCCGAGCTCGTCGTCGGTGTTGAGCACGTAGCGGACGAGCGGACCATCGACGAAGTCCGGGATCAGGTGCATCGAGACCTGCGCGGGATTGCCGCCGGTCTTGTTGAACGTGCCGACGAGCTCGAGCTCGGTCAGCGCGTTCGCCTCGCCGCCGACGAAGCCGCCGCCGTGCACGAACACGTACTGGCCGAGCGACGCCGCCGGCGGATCGACGTCGAACACCTGCGACGTCACCATCGTGTAGCTGACGCCGCGCGGCGCGGCCGCGACCTCCGTGCCGCCGGCCTGCATGTTGACGATCGTGACCTGCCCGGTGAACGAGCCCGGCTGGATGCCGGCGATCTTCGGCAGGAACGCCCACTGCCCCTTCGTGCGCGACAGCTCTTCGAGCGGCTGCATCGGCACGTCGATCTGCGTGATCGGCGTGCAGCTGCCGCCCGCATCGGGCTGGAAGCAGCCGGTGAGGCGCGCGAACGTCTGGCCCTCGTTGCCGCCGAGCAAGAAGCCGTCGCCATCGACCTCGATCGGATCGTTGACGAAGTGGACGCCGTCGAGC
Source organism: uncultured Kofleriaceae bacterium (assembly GCA_964446175.1). Classification (GTDB taxonomy): domain Bacteria; phylum Myxococcota_A; class Polyangia; order Haliangiales; family Haliangiaceae; genus JABFXX01. The sequence continues at coordinate 20,633 of CAYUNM010000011.1, read as the reverse complement.
ACGCCGGTGACGGTCGGCATCAGCTGCTTCTTGAAGCTCAGGTCGAGCGTCAGCGGGTCGGTCTTGTAGACCTGCTCGTCGCTCGTCGCCGTGTACTCGACCGTCGCCGTGCCGTGGAACTCGACGTCGCCGCCGATCGCATCGAGGTCACCGCGATCGACCGGCACGTTCAGCGTGCCGAAGTCGACGAACGTCGCCGGCCACGACACATCGACGTTGCCGCCCTGCAGATGCAGCACCGCCGTGCCCCATTGCGCATCGACGAACGACTCGCCCTTCACGATGATCTTCGTGCCGGGGATGATCGTGCCCGGCGCGACCTTCGACAGCGCCAGACCCTCGAGACCCGGATCCGGGGCGGTCGAGCTCGCGCAGCCGACGAGGGCTACGAGAACGAGCGAACGCATCACTGGATCCCGATGGTAATGCCGTACGCGTTCGTCGATCCATTCCAGCCGCGCACGACGACGTCGTAGTCGCACCCGGAGCTACACTCCGCCGGCGCGGTGAACGTCGCGTGCTCGTTCGAGGACGCGCCCTGGCCGTGGCTCACGTCACACGTCGAGGGATCCGCCGGGCTGCACGGCCACTGGTCGACGCTGCCCTGGTAGAGGTGGAGGTCGAGGTCCTGATCCGACGTCGACTGCGTGAACGTCAGGTCGACCGTCATCGTCTCGCCGGCGTACAGCGAGACCTTGTACCAGTCGTCGTCGTTCGGGCAGATCTGGTTGCCGGTCGACGAGAACGACGGGAACGTCGTCGCGCGCGCCTGGCTGTACGTGTCGTCGTCCTCGTTCGAGTCGTCGGTGCAGGTCGCGTTGCAGCTCTCGGCCGTCGTCGAGTAGCTCATCAGGTACTCGCTGCGCGCGTGCCCGAAGCCGTTGACCTTGACGTAGTACGTCGCGGCCTTGAGGCACGTGTTGATCTCCTCGTCGGCGGCGTGGCTCGTCGACGCGGTCACCACCGTGCCGTCCGAGTGATACAGGTGCAGGTCGAGATCCGTCTCGCCGTTGCCCGCGAGCTGCAGGTCGACGCGCGAGTCCTGGGCGACGACGATCTTGAACCAGTCGTCGTTGGCGCGCGTATCCGAGGTCGTCGACGGGCACGAGATCAGGTCGTACGTGTCGGGCGCGAGCGTCGGGTTCGCCGAGGCGTCGCTGCGTGTGTCGTTGACCTCCCAGGTGTCGTCCGCGCACGAGCCCTGCGGCGCCGAGCACGAGCCGCTCTCCGGCACGCACTGCGGAGCCTGCGCGCCGTCGACCGACCAGATGTTCCCCGACGAGCACGTGTAGCCGGTCGCACAGCCACCGGCGCAGCCCTGCAGGCAGTACGACGCGCCCATCGAGCCGACGTACACGCACTCGTTGCCGTCGCCGCACTGCGCGTCGGCGCTGCACGCCTGGCACAGGCCCGCCGTGGTCGAGCCGCCGGCGGTCACCGTCATCGAGTAGACCTGCGACTGCGTCGTGTGATCGCAGTTGCCCATCGTGTCGTCGTCGTCATCGGCGACGATCACGTAGTACAGCGTCGCCTGCGTGCCGGCGGCCGCGGAGGCGACCGGGTTCGGCACCGTCGCGGTGTACTGACCGTTCGTCGCGTTGCCGCTCGCGAGCGACATCGAGACCTGCGTCATCGTCGAGAGGTCGGGCGTCGCGCCCGGGTTCGTCGTCGAGTAGTAGAACAGCGGCGTGTCCTTGATGCCCTTGTCGTCGCTGACCGTTGCGGTCGGCGTGAGATCGAGGCGCGTCGTCGCGTCGGCGGGCGTGTGCGTGATCGTCGGCGCCGCGCCGGGGCAGCTCTGGCCGCCGCCGGTGCCGCGCAGCACGATGAGGTAGTCCTTGAGTGTCTTGGGGTTGTCGCCGTCGTCGGCCGAGAGCACCAGCGTGTAGCGGTCCTCGCCTTCCTGCGCGCGCGACGGACACCAGTGCCACGTCGCGCTCTGGCCATCGACCACCTTGAGCATCGCGCCCTCGATCGTCGGCTCTTCCTGGCCGATCTTCACCGTCGGCGTGTCCTGATCCTCGACGACGACGTCGAGATCGACGCACGTCGCCTTCGACAGGTCGATCGTCGTACCGGTACCGAGCGGCTGGCGGAACACCGGCGCGGTCTGCGAGCCGATCGCGCTCTTGACGTCGATGTTGATCGTGACCGTCGTCGTGTTCGAGCCATCGGAGACCTTGAAGTCGAACGCGTGCTGGCCGATGTCGGCCGCGAGTGGCGTCCAGCGAAACACGCCCGCGCCGCTCGGCGACACCGTGACCTGCGCGTGGCCGGCGAGGTCCGTCAGATCGGCCGCGTGGTAGTCGTACGAGAGCCGGTCGCCGTCGGCGTCCGTGCCCTGGAGGTCGATCTTGAGCTCCGTGCCCACCTGGGCGACCTGATCCGAGAGACCCATCAGCTCGGGAGCGTGGCCGCCGGTGCAGGCTACTGAAGTAGCCAGCAAAGACGCGGTAGCCAGGGCCTTTAGTCCCTGTCGATTCGCAAGCTTGGGTATCCTCATGGCGGTGCTCCGAGGTGGGTCCGATGGCTGTCGGATGCCGGCCCCAATTAGCAACCACCGGGCCATCCGCGGCCGGCTGGGCACGACGCCACGTGCCGACGCGAATGTCGCGGTGCGGGCGCGCGCGAGCCGCTAAGTGGCCGTCAGCGCGTGACGCTGGCGAGGTCTTCGGAGAGCGCCCAGCTGATCAGGCCCTGGGCTACTGGATCGGCCAGGAAGCTCGGGACGTCACGGTCGGCGGCGGCCGCGAGGATCTGCACGCCGGCGAGCAGCGAGCCCGAGGCGACGAGGCCGGCGCGCAGGCCCGCGACGCGCAGGTCGCGCGCGAGGTTCTCGTGGCGGAAGTGCGTCTGGTCGACGGCGAGCGCGAACGGCTTGAGCTCGTTCGAGAGGCCCGTCGGGATCAGCCGGCGCAGCTTCTGGTTCTGCGCGGCGACTGCCTCGGGATCGAGCGGCTCCTGCGGGAAGTCGCCCTGGAACATGCGCAGCAGCGCGACGACCAGCACGCCGAGCTCGTCGGTCGGTAGGCGCGCCGGGATCGCGAGCGAGCTCTGCGCGAGCTTCAAGGCGGAGCCGGCCGCGAACCGGATCGCCTTGGGATCCATGTTCGCGATCGCCTGGCCGATCACGAGCGACACCGGCGACGTCGGCTCGGCGACCATCGCATAGGGCTGGCGCGCCGAGACGTAGACGTCGATCTCGCCGAAGCCGAGGCCCGTCGCGACGTCCTGCGCGTGCGCCGCGACCGGCGAGTCCTTCGCGCGCAAGCGATCGCCGCGCGACACGCCGTAGACCTTGAGGTCGATGCCGACGTGCTTCGCGACGCGATCGCCGAGCAGTGTGAACAGCTGGCGCAGCTCGGTCTGCACGGTGCGCGGGAACAGGACCTCGTCGGTCTCGGCGCGCAGCAGCGGCGCGAGATCGACGCGCACCGCATCGACGAGCAGGATGCGCTCCGGCTCCTCGCCGGCGCCGAGCAGCTGCGCGAGCTCCGCGGCTGCGCGGGCGATCGGGATCGAGCCGCCGACGCCGGCCGCCGCGCGCGCGGCCATCGCACGCGAGATCACGCGGTACGCGACGCCGTCCTTCGGATCCTGCTGCACGCGCGTGCGCATCGTGCCGGCGACGCGGTTGAGATGCACGCGGACGCTCTGCATGTCGCCAGCATCGCGGTAGAACTCGACGAGCTTCGTCAGTGCCTCGTCGTTCGTCGGCGCACCATCGAGCGCGAGGTTCAGGGCCCGCTCGGCGCGCTTCATGTCGCCGAAGCCCTGCTTGAAGATCCGCGCGACGCGGTGCAGGTGCTGGGCGCGCTTGTCGGCATCCTGCTCGCTCTTGACGAGCCGCTCGCACGCGCCGAGCGCGAGCTTCCACTCCTGCGCCTGCGTCGCGAGGTCCGCGAGCCGGACGAGCGTGTTCTCGTCCTCGGGCGCATACGTCAGCGCACGCTGGAACGCCTTGAGGGCGAGCGGCACGTCGACGAGGCGGTCGGCGTAGATCAGGCCGAGCCGGAACAGCAGCGTCTTGAGGACCTGCGGATCGCGCTCGAGCCTCGCGCGCGCCATCAGCGCGTCGGCGGCCTCCTGCCACGCGCCCTGCTCCCACGCGATGTCGGCGACCGCAGCGTGCGCGCGCAGGTCGTTCGGCTCCGCGGCGAGGATCTCGCGGTAGTGCTGCTTCGCGCCGTCGCGATCGCTGAGGAAGTTGCGATACAGCTCGGCGAGCGCGCGGTGGATCTCGATCTTCGTGCGGCCGTCGGGCTCGTGCTCGAGCCGGTTCGCGAGCAGCACGGCGAGATCGTCGTGGTTCGCGTCCTCCTCGAGCAGGATCCGCAGCCGCAGGAATGCGTCGTTGTGCGACGGATCGGCCTCGAGCGCCTTCTTGAACGCGATCATCGCCTGCTCGCCGACGAGCGCCTTGTCCATCAGCACGACGCCCGCGAAGTGATACAGGCGCGCCTTCGAGTCGGCATCCTCGGCGACGGCGGCCTCGCGGTTCGCGGCCTCCGCGACGTCGATCCAGAGCTGGCCCTTGAGCGCGGCGTTGCGCCAGCCTTCGAGCGCCGGCACATGGCCGGGCAGGACCTCGCTCGCCTTGCCGAACTTCTGCACGGCCTCGTCGATGTTGCCGACCTCGGCGAGCGTCTCGCCGGCGCGCGTGTAGAACGCGGCCTGCGTGCGCGGCTCGCCTTCGAAGTACGCCGCGATCTGCTCCTCGAGGCGCGCGAGATCGACGCTCGCGCCCTGGCGGCGCACGATCGACTCGAGGTGGAGCATCGCCATGCGGCGGCGCGGATCGGCGGCGAGCGCGGCGCGGTACAGCTCGGACAGCTCGGCGTCGGGGCGACCGTCGCGCTCGCTCAGCATCGCGGTGTCCATGATCATCGCCGCGCGATCCTGCGCCATCTCGGCGGGGATCTGCTCGATCTCCGCCTTGCGCAGGCGGATCAGCTCGCCGATCTGATCGGTCACCGTGTACTCGCGCTCGAGCCGGTGCATCAGATCGACGCGCGTCGGATCGGCCTGCGACGCGCTCTCGAGCGCGACCTGCGCCGAGCCGGCGTCGGCGCGCAGCTCCTTGTCGATGCGCGCGAGCAGCTCGTACGCCTCGGCCTTCGCGTGCGTATCGCCGGCCTGCTCGGCGGCGCGCAGCTGCGCGAGCGCGAGCGCGGCGAGTGGCCCCGGCTCCTTGAGCTGCGTCGCGGTGCGGATCAGCGGCAGCGTCGCGAGCGGATCGCCGGGACGCATCTCGAGCGCGCGCTGGTACAGAGCGAGCGCGGCGGCACCATCGCCCTGCGCGGCGGCGAGGTCCGCATCGCGGACGACGCGCGCGAATGCGTCGCTCGAGGCCTGCCCCTGATGCACCGGCACGGACGTCGGCGTCGGGCGGTCGCCGGCACGGCGGCGCGCGGCCGCGAGCAGATCGCCGACGATCGCGAGCTGCGGCAGCGCGCTCTCGACCATGCGCAAGAGCACGGTGGCGCGCGGCGCATCGCCGGCATCGAGCGCGAGCTGGGCGGCACGCAGCCGCAGGGCGGCCGCCTCCTTCGTGCCCGAGAGCGCGTTCGCCCGCTCGTCGAGCGCGTTCGCGGCGTCGCCGAGCTCGTCGTGCTTCGCGGCGATCAGCTCGAGCAGCACGGTGCGCCGCGGGTCGTCGATGCCGCCGGGCGCGTCGCGCAGCACGTCGGCCGGATCGCCGCCGTCGCCGACGAGGCGCGAGCGCCGCAGCGCGAGGCTCGAGGCCGACCACGGCGAGGACTCGGCCTTCTGCGCGCGCAGCAGCACCTCGCCGAGCACGTCGCGGTCGCCGAGGCGGCCGGCCAGCATGATCACGGCGGCGTGCGCGGTCGGCGAGCTCGGCTGTCCCTCGAGGACCTTGTCCCAGGCCCCGAGCGCGGACGCCGTGGTGCGCTGCAGGTCATCGACGTCGATCGACTCCGCACTGGCGGCGGCGCCGACGGCCTCTTCCCACGCGAGCGCGCTGCGCAGCTGGGCGAGCTCCTTGTCGACCTCGGCCGGCGGATTCGCGGCGAGCTCGGCGAGCAGCTTCGCGCGATCGCCCCAGCGATTCGCGGCGGCGAGCGCCTCCGCGAGCGCCTCCGTCAGCGCGATCGACGCGGGCCGTTGCTCGTGCGCGGTGCCGAGCAGCGCGATCGCGGCGTCGAGCTGGCCTTCGGCGATCAGGCCGAACGCGGCGCGCAGGCGCGCACGGTCGCGCTCGACGTCGGCGGCGACCTGCATGTCGACCTCGATCGCGCGCTGCGTCTGCTCGGCCGCGACGTGCGCGGTGCGCAGCTGCGCGGCGGCGTAGTCGTCGCCCGGATCGTGCTCGAGCGCGAGCGCCCACAGGTCGGCGCCTCGCGCCGGATCGAGCTCGGCAGCCCGGCCGGCAGCGTACGCGCGCTCCGCGGACGGCGCGTTGCTCGCGGCCCACGCGGCGAGCGCCTGCCCTGCCGCGACCGGGTCCTTCGCCGCGATCGCGGTCTCGGCGGCGATGCGCGCGACGAGCGGCTCGCCGGGCAGCGCGGCCTGCGCGAGCTGTGCGCCGGCGGCGGCGACGTCGCCCTTCGCCCAGAACTGCGCACGCAGCGCGAGCGCGGCGGCGGTGTACGGATCCGCCTGCTGGATGTGCTTCGCGAGATCGAGCAGCGCGACCGCGGCGGCATCGCCGTGACCCGCGGCGACCGCCTCGCGGATCGCACCGAGGCGCGCGCCGAGCGAGCCCGGATCGGACTCCGCGGCGGCGGCGAACCACGTCGCGGCGGCGCCGGTATCGTTGTGATGCGCGGCGAGCGCTCCGCGCGCCTGCTGGACGGCGGCGCGCAGCTCGTTGTCGGTGACGGCGTGCGCGAGCTGCTCGAGCGCGTGGCCGAACTCCTCGGCGCGCCCGTCGAGGAACGCGAGCTCGAGCTGCGCGAGCAGCGCGCGCACGTCCGACGGTGCGCTGTCGAGGATCTCGCCGGCCGCGACGCGCGCGAGGTCCTGCTCGCCGCTCGCGAGCAACAGATCGACGCGATAGTGACCGAGCGGGCGGCGCTCGAGCGCACCGGCGACCGCGATCTCGGCATCGAGCTGGCGCGTCGCCTCGACGAGGTCGCTCTGCCCGCGCGCGATCCGGCGCAGGCCGCGCAGCGCGGCGGTGGCTCGCGGATCGGCGAGCAGCGCGGCGTCGTAGTGCGAGCGCGCGCGATCGGCGTCGCCGAGGCGCTCGCAGAGCCGGCCGGCCTCGATGCGCAGCGCGGCGGTCTGGGCTGGCTCGTCGACCGTCGCGAGCTCGCGCTCGTAGACGAGCAGCCAGTGCGCGGAGTCCTCGTCGAGCTGCGACGTGGGCATCGGCTGCAGCTGCTCCGGCCACGTCGAATCGACGCCGACCGCGTCGAGATCGATCGCGGGCTCGACCTCGACGTGCTCCTCGCCGGGCAGCGGCGTCTCGAGCCGGATGTTGCGGCGCGGCTTGTCGGCGCCGACGCCCTGCAGCGTCTCGATCGACGGCGCCTCGCCCCCGAGCGGCGGCACCGAGGTCGGCGTCTTGACGCGCGGGTACAGATCGAGCACCGCCGGCGGACGCACGGCCATGCCCGGCATCGTCTCCGCGGGCGACGGCTCGCGCGCCTCCGGCGCCTTCGGCACCGCGATGCTCGTCTCCGGCTCGACGCCGTCATCCTCGGGCGGCGGCAGCTCGGTCTCGATCGGGGCCATCGGGACGTACGCGTCCTCGGCGATGTCGGAGAAGTCCTCCTCGCCGCGCGGCGCGCTCGGGGCGCGCTCGATCTCGATCACCGGATCCGATTGCGGGCGCGACGGCGGCTGCGGCGCCGTGCCTCGCGAGTCGCGGCGCACGACGTGCGCGACGGTGCGGCGCGGCGCGACGGGCGTCGGTACCGGCTCCTCGCTCGCCGCGATCTCGATCTCGTAGTCGTCGTCGGGTTCCTCGGGAGCCTCGCCGTACGACGGGGTGAACGACATCGGCGGCGGCGCGGTGGGTGCCTTGCTGCGATCCGGACCGCGCGTGGCACTCGCCTGCACCTCGATCTCGTCGAGGCTCGCGACGCGCGTCGACTCCGAGAACTCGCCGAAGTCGTTCGACGACTCGCGCGATGCGGGCGCGGGCGTCGGGATCGTCGGCACCGCGGCCGGCGTCTGGCGACGGATGATCGCGGGACCGGTGCGCTTGCCGGTGATCGTCCTCGGCACGGCCGGCGCGGGCGGCGGCACGAGCGGATCCTCGGGCGGTATGCCGGCGCGATCGGCGGCCTGCAGCCCCGGACGCGACGCCGACGTGTAGACGTCCTCCTCCTCGTCGGGCGCCGGAATCGTCGGGCTCGCGCCGAGCATCTCGCCGAGCGCGGCCGGCTCGCCGCTCGTGCCGACTTCGGAGAAGTCGGTCTCCTGCGGATCGGCGTCCCACGTCGTCGCACCGACGGTCAGGCTCGTCGCGTCGCCGACCTCACCGCTCGTCGCGCGGTCGAGCGTCAGCTGCTCCTCGAGATCGGGCTCGCGGCCCTCGAACGGCGCGAAGTCATCGAGCGTACGGCTCGGCTCGGGCTGCGCGAACGCCGGCTCGGGCACGCGCGCGGGCGGCGGCGACGCGATCTCGGCCGCGGGAGCCGGCCACGCCATCGGCTGCTCCTCGGTCGCGGCCGGGCCGCTCTCGTGCAGCTGATCGAACATGTTGTCCCAGGCGTCGAGATCGCTGTTGAGATCGTCGTCACCGAGGAATGGCTTGTGCTGGCCGGTGGTCGGCTTCTTCGGGTCGCTCACGACTACCGCGCTCCCTTGATCGCGACGCCGAGCTTGTCGCGAAGCTTCAGATGCTCCTCGGAGACCGACCACGCGACCAGCGCGAGCGCCGCGGCGCTGTCGGTGATCGAGCGGCCGCCGCGGCCGACGTCGAGCACGCCGAGCGCGACGGCGAGGTCGCCGCACCACACGAGCCCGGCGCGATTGCGCAGGGCGAGCGCGGCCGCGAGGAACTGCTCGACATCGGCATCGCCGGCCGAGCGACCGATCTGCTGCACGACCGCGCGCGCCTTGCGCGGCAGCTCCTTCTTGAGGATCTTCGCGCGCTCCGCGATGCCCGCGTCCTCGCCGGCAACGACCTCGGCGAGCGCGGCTGGCACCGGCTGATCGAACGCGCGCAGCGCGGCCGCGATCGTCCACGCGAGCTCGCCCTCGCGCAGATCGGCGAGCGCGCTGACGCCCTCCGCGAGCGTGGCGACCGAGCGGCCGAGCAGGAAGCGCTGCTGCGGCGTCGACGCGGAGGCGACGTCGGCGCCGAGGCACAGGATCGGAGTCTCCGCGGCGACGGCACGTGCGACGCCGGCGCGCGACGCGCTGATGTAGACGTCGACGTCTTCGATCCCGAACGCGGCGAGCGCGGTCGCGAGCGGCTCGAACTTGTCGCCGAGCTTCTTCACGGCGATGCGATCGCCGCGACCGAACCCGAGCTTGCCTGCATCGACGCCGGTCGCGACCTGCACGCCGGGTGCGATCGCGCGCCACAGCTCGAGCAGCGGTCCACCGACGTCCCCGCGCAGCGCGCGGCGCGCGGCGTCGTCGAGCTTGACGCGCGATGGAGCCTTGAGCTGCTTGCGGCCGGCCGCGAGCACCTGCTTCTGATCGGGTGCGGGCGTGCCGAGCGCCTCGAAGGCGGCGAGCGCCAGCCAGCGCGCGTCGACGTCCTGCTGCCACGCGTTGACCTGTGCGAGCCGATCATAGAGCGGCGCACGGCCAGGGCCCTGCGCGATCGCCTCGCGGAGGTTCACCGCCGTCGCGCCGAGCATCTGGGTGCGCGCCTGCGGCTCGAGGAGGTCCGCGAGCTCGCGGACGACATCGAGGTTGACCGGGTCGAGCGTGCGCGCGCGATCGAGCGCCATGCGAGCGCCGGTGCGATCGTTCATCTTGTCGCGGAGCATCAGGCCGAGGCGCAGCTCCTCGCGGGCGCGCTCCTGCGGCGTCGAGCGCATCCGGGCGAGCGCGCGCAGCTCCTTGACCGCGCGGTCGTAGTCGTTCGCGCGCAGGCACAGGCCGAGCAACCGCTCGCGCAGCTGGGCATCGTCGGGCGCGCCCTCGACGACGCGCTCGAGCTGCTCGATCGCACCCGCGAGATCGCCGGTATTCTCCGCGAGCACCTGCGAGAGCTGCAGCTCGACCTCCGCACGGCGCGGCGCGCGCGTCTCGGCGGCGAGGTAGCGGCGCCAGAGCGACACGGCGGTATCGACATCGCCGGCGTGGAACGCGAGGTCGGCGCGGAACCGTAGCGCCTCGACGTTCCTCGGCGCGCGCTCGAGGAGTGCATCGAGATCCGCCATCGCGTTCTCGGTCTCACCGAGGCCGTGGAGTACCGTCGCGCGCTCGAGCAGCAACGGGACGACCGTCTCGGGGGCGCCGCCTTCGCTGTCGAGCCACGCGAGCCGATCCGTGATCGCGGCGACGAGGCCGCGCGTGTCGCGGCGCTCGCGCAGCAGCTCGAGCAGCCGCTCGTGCTCGATCGCACCGCGCTCGGCGGCGACGATCCGGCGATACGTCGCGACCGCGTAGTCGGAGTTCCGCGGCAAGCCCGGCCCGTCGAAGATCGCGGCGGCCTCGCGCAGCATCTCGAGCTTCGCGGCCGGATCGCCGATCACGCGGGCGAGCGCGTACGCGGCCGAGGCCTGCGACGCCTTGTCGCCCGCGCGCGTCGCCATCCGGCGCAGCGCGGAGAGCGCACGCAGATCGTCGGGCCGCGTCTTCAGGACGGCGGCGACGACGGCGCCCGCCTCGCGCAGGCGGCCGGCGAGCTCCAGCGCCTCGGCGCGATCGAGCTCCCACGACGCACGCGCGGCTGGATCGTCGGCGAGCGCGCCGCGCATCTCGAGGACCTCTGCGCGCGCGAGCAACGGATCGACCGCCGCGAACGCATCCCCCGGATCGACGTGCGGCAGCTGCCCGGTCTCGGCGGTGACGAGCAGCGCGCTCGTATCGTCGGGCGCGGCGGTGCGCGCGGCCTGCACGCGCTGGTTCGCGAGATCGAGATCGCCGTGCGAGGCGGCCATCGCCGCACCACGCAGCAGCAGCGCCGCCGCCGCTTCGGGCATCTGCGTGCCGACCGCGGCCGCGAGGCCCTCGTACGCCTGGGCGAGCGCCGGTTGATCGCCACGGCGGGCCGCGACGAGCGCCGCGCCGAGCAGCGCGCCCCGGCGCGTCGGATCGAGCGTGATCGCGGCCTCGAACGATGCGGCCGCGCGATCGAAGTCCTCGAGCACGAGCGCGTACATCCAGCCGCTGTCCTCGGCGAGCGCGCTGCCGAGCACGGGATCGCTGGTTCGGCCGGCGAGCGACGCGGTCGCCTCGACGCGCATCACGGTATCGCCGCGCGCCGCCGCGAGATCGCCGAGCGCGAGCGTCGCGCCGATCGCGGGGACCGAGGGCGTCGCCTCGTCGATCTGCAGCAGCTGGCGGTACTGCTCCGCCGCGTCGTCGTGCTGGTTGCCGCGCTCGAGCGCGCGCGCGTGGAGCCAGCGTGCATCGGGCGATGCGTCGTCGGCGGCCTGGGCACGCGCCCTCGCCTCGCCGGCCCAGTCGCCCGCGGCCGCGCGGCAACGCGCGATGCCCTCGATGGCAGCGATGTCGTCGGGGAAGCGCGCCGCCCACTCCTCGTAGACGAGCGCGGCCTGCGCCGCATCGCCGAGGCGGATCTCGAGCACCCACGCGGCCTCGCGCAGCGCGCGCCGGGCGGCCGGGCCGTCGGGCAGCACGCGCGCCTCGTTGCGACGCTCGGTGACCAGCTCGGTCCACTTCTCCTGCGCGCGCAGCAGATCGACGAGCGACTCGCGCGAGAACGCGTCGTCGGGCCACAGCGCGATCACCTGGCGATACAGCTCGGTCGCCGCCTCGACCTGGCCCGCGCGCTCGCGCAGGCGCGCCGCACCCGAGAGCGCCGTCCCGCGGCGCGTCGCGTCGGTCTCGTCGGCCGCGATCTGGACGAGCAGTGCGGCGCGCTCGTCGTCCTTGCCGAGCTGCGCGAGCGTGGACTCGAGGCGCCAGCGCAGCGGCAGATCATCGGGCGCGAGCGCGACGAGCTCCTGCTCCAGCGCGAGCACGGCATCGAGATCGCCGTGACCGCGCGCGAGGCGTACCGCGCGCTCGAGCAGCGGACGCTTGTCTGCCTTCGCCGCGCGCTCGGCGGCCCCGCGCAGCCGCGTCAGCGCGTCCGCGACCTGGCCCTGTGCGTCGTCGAGCTCGACGAGCGCTTCGAGCGCGGGCGGATAATCGGGCACCGCTTCGAGCGCCTTGCTCAGCGCGCCGCGCGCCTCGGTGAACAGCTCCGGCGCCTCGGGCGCATCGGCCGCCGCGACCTCGTACGCGAGCAGCTCGGCCGCCTGCACGTACAGCGCGGCCGCCGCGTTCGGATCGGGGATCGGTTCCTGGCCCGGGCCGAGCCACGTGCCGAGCAGCGCGGCCTGCGCCGCCGACAGCAGCGTGTTCGCGAGCGCACGCGGATCCTTGCGGCCGAGTGCATCGCGCTCCGCGGCGCTCGTCAGCACGACGAAACCGGGCGCGGCCGCCTCGAGCGACGCGAGCAGCGCCCGCGCCTGATCGCGCGCACCGCCGCGCAGCAGCGCATCGGCGCGGCGGATCGACAGCACCATCGCGCGCGCCGGATCGCCCTCGACGGCCTGCCAGCTTTGCACGAGCTCCGCGAGATCGGCGTAGCGGCCGAGCTCCTCGGCGAGCTCCGTCAGATCGGCGAGCACGATCGCCTCGCCCGGCGCCATCGCGCTCGCCTGCTGCAGCAGCTCCCACGCCTTGTCGGCCTGATCGTTCGCGCGCGCGAGCTGGGCCTGCCGCCGGCGCAGCGCGACGAGCTCGAGCCGCAGGTGCGCGGCGCGCTCGGTCGCGGGCGCGTCGCTCGCGGGACCGGCCGGGCCGAACGCCGCGAGCAGCACGGTCGCGAGCGCATCGATCGCAGCGGCCACATCGGCCGGTGTGCCGTGCTCCTCGCACACGCGCAGGCGCTCGCGCGCGACACGCTCGGCCGCCGGCGTCGAGCCGGCGAGCGCGGATGCCTTGTCGAAGGCCTCGATCGCACGCGCCAGCTCGCCGTTGCCGGCGGCCGCTCGTCCGACCTCGAGCCAGTACGCGATCTTGCGCGACGGCTGCTCGACCGACTCGGCGAGCCGCTCCCACACGTCGAGCAGCGCGCCGAGATCGCCGGCCTTCGCCGCGACGCGCTCGAGCTCGAGCAGCACGCCCTGATGCGCGGGCGCGATCGCCATCGCCTCGTCGAGCGCGTTGCGCGCCTCGCCGGGCTCGTTCAGCCGGTGGCCGACGACGCGCGCCTTCTCGAGCAGCAGATCGGCGCGCTCGGCGTCGTCGCGCGCGTACGCGACCTCCGCGTCGACGAGCTTCGCGAGGTTCGGCCACAGCTGGCGGCGATAGAACACGCGTCGGATCGCCCACAGGTTCGGCCGCAGCGACGGATCGAGGTTGAGCGCGCGTCCGAATGCCTTCACCGCGCGCGCCTCGTCGGCGAGCCGGCGCTCGTACAGCTCGCCGAGCTCGTACGCGACGTACGCGGCGGCCGCGGGGTCGGTCAGGACCTTCGCCTCGAGCTCCTTGCTCATCACCTCGGCGCGCTTCTCGCCGCCGGCCTCGCCGAGCTCGCCGAGCGCCTTGTCGACGACGGTCGGCGACTCGAGAGCCGCCTCGAGCGGCAGATCGACGACGACGTTCGGCGTCGCCGTGCCGACCTCGACGCCGCCTTCGACCGGCTGCGAGAGATCGACGCCATGGCTGAGCATCTCCTCGTCGGCGTGGACCGCCGCGTGCTCGCCGGTCGGCGGCTTCGGCCCCGTCGGGGTGCGCGGGCGCGGCGGCGCGGTCGGCGGCTTGGTGCGTGGCTCGGGCGGCGGCGTCGGCGACTTCGCGCGCGGCTCCGCCGGAGGCGTGACCGGTGCGACCGGCGGCACGACGATGCGCGGCGGCGGGATCGCGACGGGAATCGGCTGGCTCGCCCGCATCGGCGGGATCGCCGGCGGCTTCATCTTCGGCACGCCCATCGGCGGCGACGGGATCCCCGGCCGCGGCGGCGGGATCGCGACCACCGGGCGCGGCGGCAGCGGCGGCGGCTTGAACGCCGGCGGGATCACGACCGGCGCCGACTTCTCGCTGTGCTCCGGCTCGACTTCTTCGATCTCGTCGACGTCGATCGACTCGGCGTCGCTGGAGGTCGGCGGGCGCGCCGGCTTCGCAGGCTCGTCCTCCTCGTCATCCCCCATGTGCTCGGCCAGGAACGCGTCCATACGGGCAGCGAGCGAGCCGCCGCTGTTCGCGGGAGGAGCGGGCGAATCGGGCGCGCCCTCGTCCGCGCCCGCGTCATCTTCGGGTGGAGAACCCAACGCCCCACCAGATCACCACCACCGATGCGGAGTGTCAACGCCGTCCGGCCGTCATTCCGAGGAGTTGGCCGTGCTACACCTGCGCCCGTGCAAGCATCGTTTCGGCTCGGTGACGAGCCTTTGACCCTGGAAGCTCTCGGGCAGGTCGCGCGCGGCGGACGCAAGGTAGAGATCGGCTCCCGCGCCCGGGCCGCGATGGCGCGGGCTCGCGCGGTGGTCGACGAGGTGGTCGCGGGCGGCGATCGTGCCCCCGCCGTCTACGGCGTCAACACCGGCTTCGGCGCGCTCGCCGAGGTGCGGATCTCCGCCGATCAGGTCGTGCGGCTGCAGCAGAACCTCGTGCGATCGCACGCCTCGGGTGTCGGCGCGCCGCTGCCGCGCGATGCGGTCCGCGGGATGATGCTCCTGCGCGCGAGCGTGCTCGCGACCGGCCGCAGCGGCGCGCGCGCCGTGTGCTGCGAGCGCCTGTGCGAGATGCTCGATGCCGGCGTTCATCCCGTGATCCCGGCGCGCGGCTCGGTCGGCGCCTCCGGAGATCTCGCACCGCTCGCGCACCTCGCGCTCGGCATGATCGGCGAGGGCCTCGCCGAGTATCGCGGCGAGACGCTTCCCGCCGGCGACGCGCTGAAGCGCGCGGGCCTGTCGCCGCTGCTGCTCGAGGCCAAGGAAGGCCTGACGCTGCTCAACGGCACGCAGCACATGACCGCCGTCGGCGGCCTCGCGATCCTCGATGCGATCGAGACGTGCGTCGTCGCCGATATCGCGGGCGCGATGTCGCTCGAGGCACTCAAGGGCACCGTGCGCGCGTTCGACGAGCGCGTCGTCGCGGCGCGCCCGCACCCGGGCCAGATCGCGGTCGCTCGCTTCCTGCGCGCGCTGCTCGCCGACTCGCCGATCGCGGAGTCGCACAAGGACTGCGGCAAGGTCCAGGATCCGTACTCGCTGCGCTGCATGCCGCAGGTCCACGGCGCGAGCCGCGACGTGATCGACTTCGCGCGCACCGTGCTCGAGCGCGAGGCGGGCTCGTCGACGGATAATCCGCTCGTCTTCGCCGACGAGGGCGAGATGATCTCGGGCGGCAACTTCCACGGCCAGCCGGTCGCGCTCGCGCTCGATGCGGCGGCGATGGCGGTCGCGGAGCTCGCGAACATCTCCGAGCGGCGCGTCGAGCAGCTCGTCAACCCGCACCTGTCGTCGGGCTTGCCGCCGTTCTTGGCGCCGGACTCCGGCCTCAACAGCGGCTTCATGATCGCGCAGGTCGCGGCGGCGGCGCTCGTCAGCGAGAACAAGGTGCTCGCGCATCCGGCGAGTGTCGATTCGATCCCGTCGAGCGCGGGCCGCGAGGACCATGTCTCGATGGGCGCGACGAGCGCGCTCAAGCTCTCGATGATCCACGACCACGTGCGCACCGTGCTCGCGATCGAGCTCTTGTGCGCGGCGCAAGGCCTCGATCTGCGGCGCCCGCTCACCTCGACGAAGCCGCTCGAGGCCGTACACGCCGCGATCCGTGCGCGCGTGCCCGCGATGATGGTCGACCGGCCGCTCGCGCCCGACATCGCGGCCGTCCGCGCGCTCGTCGACGACGGCACGCTGATCGCGGCTGCCGCCGGCGCGGGCGCTCGAGCCTAGATCCGCCAGGGCAAGGGACATGCCGCCCTGCAACTCGCGGCAACTTGCGGACTTGCGGCACGCTGGACGGCGTTCGTGGCGTCACGCGTGTCACGACGTTTGATAGGCTCGGCTTACCAGTGCGCGAAACGATCGATGACGTCTCGACCGTCGCCGGCGAAGAGCCGGGCGCACCCGTAGCCGTGCTGATCTGTGTGGGCACGAAGCCCGAGGTCCGCGTGCTCGACATCGGCAAGAAGCTCGAGCTCGGGCGTGGCGTCGTCGACGACGACCGCGTCTCCAAGGAGCACGCGACGATCCGGTTCGAGCGCGGCGCGTGGCTGATCGCCGATCGCGGCAGCCGCAACGGCACGTTCGTCGACGGCGAGCGCATCTCGAACGAGGTCCGCGCGCACGGCACGGTCGTCGTGCGCATCGGCCACTCCGTGTTCCTGCTCGTGCCCGACGGCCGCGGCTACGCCGACGCGGTGAAGGACACGGGCGAGCACGTCGTCGGGCCCGAGCTCGCGCGCCTGCACGCGCAGGTCAAGCGCCACGCGCAGAGCCCCACCCTGCTCGTCCACGGCGAGAGCGGCTCGGGCAAGGAGCTCGTCGCGCGCCTCTATCACGCGAGTGGTCCGCGCAGCACCGGTCCGTTCGTCGCCGTGAACTGCGCCGCGATCCCCGAAGGCGTCGCCGAGCGCCTGCTGTTCGGCGCCAAGAAAGGCGCGTTCTCCGGCGCGCAGGATGCCGAGGGCTACCTGCAGAGCGCCGACGGCGGCACGCTGTTCCTCGACGAGATCGCCGATCTCGATCCCGCCGTCCAGGCCAAGCTCCTGCGCGCGATCGAGACGCACGAGGTCACGCCGGTCGGCGCGAACGCGCCCATCTCGATCGACCTCGGCGTCGTCGCCGCGAGCCATCGCGAGCTGCGCAGCGCGGTCGCCGCCAAGTCGTTCCGCGAGGACCTCTACTACCGGCTCGCGCGCGCCGTCGTCCACGTGCCGCCGCTGCGCACGCGCAAGCTCGACATCGCGCGCCTGATCGTCCGCGCGATCGCCGCCGTCGACAAGAAGCTCGCGGCGCACCCACGGCTCGTCGAGGCGTGCTGCGTGCGCCCCTGGCCGGGCAACGTGCGCGAGCTGGTCGCCGCCGTCCATCAGGCCGCGCTCGCCGCGCGCGACGCCGGCCGCGACACGGTCCGCCCCGAAGATCTCCCCGACGGCGCCGGCCTCCCGCTCGACGTCCCGGTGCCCGCCGCCCAGAGCGGCGAACGCTCCGCCCCCGTCGCGACGCCCGGCTCGCTCGACAAGCCCGCGGTGCTCGCCGCCCTCGAAGCCGCCAACGGCGTCGTCAGCGCGGCCGCGCGCACGCTCGGCCTGCACCGAACCCAGCTCTACCGCCTCATGGACAAGTACGGCATCGCGCGCGACAGCAGCGAGAGCTGACACGTGACGTCACGTGACGGCGCCCTCGGCCGGAAACCCTGCGAAATCGCGGCGCCACCGCCTGGCCGCACGCTTGCTACATGCCGGCCCATGTCGAAAGCGAAGCTGTTCCTGGCCCTGGCCCTCTGCTGCCTCGCCGCGTGCGGAAAGAAGTCCGACAAGATCGGCGTCGCCGAGTGCGACGCCTACGAGGACAAGATGGCCGCGTGCGCGTCCAAGCTCGGCGGCGCCAACGGCGAGGGGCTGACGAAGATGCGCAAGATGATGCGCGACGCCTGGAAGAAGGACGCCGAGAACGCCGACACGCGCAAGGAGATGCCGAAGACCTGCGCGCAGGCGATCGACGACATGAAGAAGCAGTTCCCCCAGTGCGACTGGTAGCTACCTACCGGTACGGCCCGCCATCCTTCTTGCGCGGCTTCGGCTCTCGGCCCGCACGCGCGAGCGCGTCGCGCAGCACGAACTCGATCTGCGCGTTGAGCGAGCGCAGATCATCCCCCGCCCACTTCTGGAGTGCTTCCAGCACCGCGGGATCGATGCGCAAGAGGAACGGCTTGCGCTCGGCCATCAGTACAGCGTGCCGGCGTTGACCACCGGCTGGGTCGCGCGCTCGCCGCACAGCACGACGAGCAGGTTACTGACCATCGCGGCCTTGCGCTCCGTATCGAGCTCGACGATGCCGCGCTTCGCGAGCTGATCGAGCGCCATCTCGACCATCGACACCGCGCCCTCGACGATGCGCTGCCGCGCCGCGATGATCGCCCCCGCCTGCTGCCGCTGCAGCATCGCCTGCGCGATCTCCGGCGCGTACGCGAGGTGCGCGATCCGCGCGTCCACCACCTCGACCCCCGCCGAATGAATCCGCGCGTTGATCTCCTTCCTCAGCTGCTCCGCCACCTGGTCGCTCTGCCCGCGCAAGCTGACGACATTGTCGTCATGGCTGTCGTACGGATGGTGCATCGCCAGGTTCCGCACCGCCGCCTCCGCCTGCATCTGCACGTAGTTGCCAAAACTCTCGACGTCGAACATCGCCTGCGCCGTATCGGTCACGCGCCACACGACCACCGCGGCGATCTCGATCGGATTGCCCTCGATGTCGTTCACCTTGATCTTCGCGGTCTCGAAGTTCCGCGCCCGCAGCGACACGCTGCGCTTCGTCGTGAACGGGTTCGCCCACCGCGGCCCGGTCGTCTTCACCGTCCCCGCGTACTTGCCGAACAGCGTCAGCACGCGCGCCTCGTTCGGCCCGATGATGAAGCACCCCTTCAGCACGAGCACGCCGAGCACGAACCCGACAAATGCGATCGCCAGGTACGGCCCGGGCGCGAGCTGATGCGTCGGCACCTGCGAGAAGCCCCACGCCGGTCCACCGATCAGCAGCACCAACCCGATCAGGATCGCGAGCCCACCCGACATCGAGAACGCTTCGTGCTCTTTCATCGCCATCGTCATCCTCCGAAGAAGCCTGATGGCAACGTGATATCACTTTGCTAGCCCGTCAAGGCCCGCCGCCGATCACGGGCGTTTCGCGGACTTGCAGGCCGGATGGCGGTCGAGCAGCTTCGGTCCTGTCCTCGCCATCAGCTTCGGGCAGCCCCAATCGAGCAGCTGCTGGCCCCGGCCCGGCACCGGCTCATCGAGCTCGCCCGCAAGGTACTTCTCGCCAAGTTGAATGCAGACGCCCCACTGATTCTCCCCGAACTCGCACGCTCGCTCCCAGCGGTCCCGTGCCACGGCCTTGTCTGCTCGCGGATCGTCGGGCACGGCGAGGGAGCACGTATCCGGGCTCAGCTCGCACGAGCGCTGCGCCATCTCGTCGCGAAAGAGCGGATCGCCACTGAGCAGCGCGCACTCGGACGCGACGCCGTGCCGGCAGCCATCCTTGTTGAGCGCGACGAACCGGTCCGCGGCGTCATGGCCCTCGGGTACATCGTCGGTGAGCTTCGAGTACAGTCCGTCGCATGCCGCCGGAAATCCCTCGCGGCATTCGCGGCGAAGGTCCTCGATATCGCAGCTCCCGAGATTGTGCTGGCAGCGCACGCTCCGGCTCGCAGCACCAGGCGCGTTTGGAAACCGCGGCAGCTGGTCGTCCTTCGGCAGCGCGCGGCAGCTCATGTTGTCACCGGCCATGCAGTTCGCGAGCACGGTATGAAAGGCGGTGCCGGTCGCATCGAGCGGACGCAGCTCTGCCTCGATGATGCACGCACCCTTGTCGCCGTCCGTGCACGCCTGCGCGAACAGCGCTGCAGTGGCCGAGCGATCCGGGGCCACGTACGGCTTGAACGGACGCTCGTAGTCGAGCGGCAGATCCGTACGAAGCGCTTCATCCGCGCGCCGGCGCGCTGTATCGCGCGAGTGCGGATCCGCGGATGCGATGCGAGGCACGGCCGCGGGCCGCGGGGCCGTTTTGGGAGGCGCGGACGGCGCCGTGGCACACGCTGCGGCACACGCGATCCACAGCC
Organism: uncultured Kofleriaceae bacterium; assembly: GCA_964446175.1. Classification (GTDB taxonomy): domain Bacteria; phylum Myxococcota_A; class Polyangia; order Haliangiales; family Haliangiaceae; genus JABFXX01. Next base: position 734 of record CAYUNM010000011.1, on the reverse strand, counting down.
GCCGCATCTATTTGATGAGCTTGAGGAGATGATTGTGCGCTTCGGCGAGCTCGAGCGTGGGGTTCTCCTTCCGGATCGCCTCGAGCTCGGAGCTCAGCTTCTTGAGCCCGGCGCGGTGACTCTTGATCTGGGCGGGTTCGTCCCTGCCGACGTTGTCCAGGATGCGTGCATGGATATTCACGCGCTGCACGTCATCGTTGCCGGCTTTGACGGAGTCGAGCGCGGCGCTGAGGGCCGACACCTCTGCGTCGATCATCTGCTTGGCAGTTGACTTCTCATCGCCGTCGACCTTCACGTCGGTCAGCGGCAGATCCGCGGGCTCGTAGCCGATCAGATGCGTGAAATCGGCGATCGTCGACCGGATCCCCGACAGGTTGGGCTTGTCACGTCCCGCCTTGGACAGGATATCCGTCAGCTTCGGTACCGGCACCATGTCGAACCGGTTCCACTCGTACTGCACGGCTTGGACATCCTTCGCCATGACGTTGCGGTCCGGGCCTTTGGGCACGGCGGCAATCGCATGCTTGGCCATCTCTACCTGCGTCTCCATGCTCGAAAGGATCGCCTCGACCCTCTGGGCTGCGATCTCGTAGCCGGACCCGTCGACGGAGCCCTTGTTGTAGAGCTCGTGGACCTGGTCCCCCCAGGCGTGAATCTGCACGGCGAGGTGCTTCAGAGACGACTGCGCGCCGAAGTCGCTGGCTACCACGGCCTTGCTGTGCGCCTCGGCCGTG
>CAYUNM010000010.1:113848-174774 GCA_964446175.1 uncultured Kofleriaceae bacterium | reverse complement strand
CGAGCGGATCGCGAGCGGCCGGGCGTGCTGGGTGTCGAGCTCATGGGGAGATGCGACCAGCGCGTGCGGTGCGTGGGGGCGCGGGCGCGCGAGCGGATCGCGAGCGGCCCAGGCGCGCGGGGAGGGCGGCGGCGCGCGGGGAGCGCGGGGCGCGCGGCGGGCGCGCGGCGGGCGCGCGGCGGTGGCTAGGCGGTCGCGCGGTACTCGCTGCGGACCATTGCGAGCGCCGTCACCGTCACGAACTGGAGGCCGGGCACGATCATCGCCGTCCAGAAGCCGATGTCGAGGACGTTGCGGACCTTGGGGGCGCCGAAGAACGTCACGATGCCGAAGACGGTCATGATCGCGAGCAGGTAGGACCAGGCGGCGCGCGAGTGGCGCCAGGAGAAGTGGGCGAGGGTCGGAAGGAGGACGCCGACGACGATCAGGACCGCGGTCATGACGGCGGGCATCGCGTGGTCGTAGGACTGGTAGCCGGCGTAGAGGGCGGCGAGGCCCAGGGCGACGGCGAGCGTGTGGCCGATGATCCGGGGGGCGAGCGACGCGGCGTAGGCAGAGCCGGCGACGAGGAGGGAGAGGAGGCCGAACGCGGTTCGCGCGTGACCGAGGGCGGTCGTATCGACCGACTCGCCGACGCCGGCGACGAACGTCTTGTGGCTGTCGAAGTAGAGCTGGGAGAGGAAGTAGAAGGCCGCGTTGAAGGCCAGGGCGGTGCCGCCGATGACGAGGGCGGTGCGGGTGGCCACGTCGCGGGTGGTCGGTTGCGGCGGCACAGACGACTCAACCATCGCTGGAGCTTACTTCTTCCGCTTGAAGAGGGAACCCCAGAAACCCTTGGGCTTCTCGCCGTCGGGGGGTGGGGGCTCGGCGGAGGGGGTGGCCTCGGCGACGACCTCGATGTGCGGGTTCTTGGTCTCGGTGGTCGCGGCGGGCTCGAAGTGCTGGGCGGTCGGCTGGCGGTGGATCTGGGCGACGAAGCCCGGCTCGGCGTCGAGGGCGAGCTGGGTGTCCTCGAGCTCCTTTTGGTATTCCTTGCGGAAGAGCTGGCGCATGAACTGGCGCAGCTCTTTGGGGTCGAAGCGGTAGCCGGCGATGAGGGCGTCGAGGTCGGCGGCGAGCTGGGCGGCGGTCTGGTAGCGATCGGCGACGTCGCGCGCGAGGGCCTTGAGGGAGATCGCGTCGAGCTCGGGGGTCACGCGGCGGTTGAAGTTCGAGGGTGGCGGGACCTCGGCCTTGCGGACTTTTTCCATCAGGGCGAACTCGGTGTCGCCGCGGAAGAGCTTCTCGGTGGTGAGCATCTCGTGGAGGATGATGCCGGCGGAGAAGACGTCGGTGCGGGCGTCGAGCGGCATGCCGCGGATCTGCTCCGGGGACATGTAGCTGAACTTGCCCTTGAGGATTCCGATCTCGCTCGTGAACTTCATCAGCGCTTGCGCGATGCCGAAGTCGAGGAGCTTGACGTCGCCGTCGTACGAGAGGCGCACGTTGGAGGGCGAGACGTCGCGGTTGACGATGTTGAGCGGGCGGCCGTCCGGGCCGGCGAGGGTGTGCGCGAAGTGCAGGCCTTCCGCGATGCGCGCGGCGATGTAGACCGCGTGCGGGACCGGGATGCGCTGCTGGGTTTCCTGGCAGCGGCGCAGCACCTGGGTCAGGTCGCGGCCGCCGATGTACTCCATCGAGATGTAGTGGCGGCCGTCGAACTGGCCGATCTCGAGCGTCTCGACGATGCAGCGGTTGCGCAGCATCATGGCGAGCTTGCCCTCGCGATGGAACATGTCGATGAAGCGGGCCTCGCGCGCGAGCTGCGGGCGCATCACCTTCACCGCGTAGAGGACCTTGTTCGCGTCCTGCGCGCGCGCGCGATAGACCTCGGCCATGCCGCCGCGGGCGATCAGGCCAAGAAGGTAGTACTTGCCGAAGGGCACCGGATCATTCGGTGCACCCGGCGACAACTTTCCTTCCTGTGATGGCCGCTCCGAGACCACGCCGTTCGCGACCTTACCATTGAACGACGAGTCGCTGGCCAGGTTCGAGTTGCACCATTCGCTCCTCGGTCCTCACACCTGAATCGTCTTTGAGGATCATCTTGAGCTTGTGGCCGTCGGCCGGGACCGGCACGCCGACCTCGGGCGAGGTGATCCCGAGGTCCATCATCACGCCCGGCGTCTCTGCTTTTTCGATCGCGATGCGGCCGTACGGACGGTCGAGCTTGTTGACGATGACCGCCCAGCGGAACGTGAGCGCGGCCGGCTTGCCGGGCTCGACCGTCGCGTACTCGAACATCGCCATCTCGTACTTCGGGTTGAAGCACAGGCCCTTGTAGTCGCCGGGGGCGACGGCGAGGCCGGCGGCCGGCAGCTTGCCCGGGATCTTCTGACGGTTGATCCAGAGCTCGGTGCACGGGAGGCTCGAGGACACGATCAGCGTGCCGAGCACGTCCTTCTCCTTGGCGAGCTCGGCGCGTACGACATCCGCGTTGGCGCCGAACGGACGCTGCACGAGGTAGCGCCGATAGAATTCTTTCTTGCGATCGCTCTCGCCGAGCTTGTCGTAGGTCGAGCCGAGCTCGCGAAGGAAGCCGGGCAGGTCGGGCGCGAGCGCGTAGCCCATGTGGAAGTAAACGAGCGCGTCGCCGTACTGCTTCTTCGCGAATGCGGCGCGGCCGAGCTTGAACGCCTGGTTCGCGTCGGCGGCCATCACCGCGATGTCGATCTTGTCGGCGAACGGGTCGGGCGCGCCGTGCAGGCGCTGCGACTCCGCGACCGCCTCGGCTCGCTCTTTCTCGTCGGAGATCGCATCGGCGTAGGCGGCCCACGCCTTCGATGCTTCCTCGTTCTGGCCCGCGAGCGTCCAGATCGTCGCGAGCTGTTTTTCTTCGGGGCTCGCGGGACCTCGCGCGACGACGAGCGCCTGATAGAGCGGAATCGCGTGCGCCCAGTCGCGCGCCTTCTGCGCCTTCTCGGCCTTCTTGACGAGGAACTGCGACAGATCGCGTCGCGGTTTCGCCGTGGACACCGTCTGGTACAGCTCGCTGTCGGCGGAGGCCGCGGAAGACATGCACAACACCGCGACCAGCGCGGCTAGAAGAACCCTCACCATCTCATCGTAGCAGACGCATGGGACGCACCTTTAATCACTGCGACCGACCTCCAACGTACGCGTGCAAACACCGATTACCGGGACTCGAAAAAATGCGTTTTTCTTCGAGTGGTTGCATACTCGCTGAGCATGCTACGTTGGTCCCAGCGGGGAAATGCACGCGGTCATTCTTGAACGCAACAAGCTGGTGGGCCGCAAGGTCGCGCGCTTGTTCATGTCGGTCGGCGCGACCGCTACGACGGTCGAGGACCCGTCGCAGATCGCGCAGCACCTGAGCGGCGCAGACGTTCTCTGCGCGGACACGTTCGATGCCGACTTCGTCGCCGAGCAGGTTCGCTTGCACGGCAAGATGCGCGGCGTGCTCTGGACGGCGGAGCCGCTGAAGCGGTCGCTGCGTTATCTCGTCGAGACGAAGCTGATCGACAACGTGCTCGGTCGCAAAGACTTCGAGAGCGCGCCGCGCGCGTGGGAGATCTTGATGATCGCGCGCCGGCTCGCGATGCCGTCGGGCCCGCCGCCGATCTCGGCGTACCTCGACTGGGGCTTCTCCGCCGTCGAGCTCGAGGTGCGCACGACGAGCGATCGCGATGCAGCCGTCGGGCACATCCAGCAGTTCGTGACGAACCTGCAGGTGCCGAAGCGCATCTCCGAGATGTTCGGCGAGCTCGGCCACGAGCTGCTGATGAACGCGATGTACGACGCGCCCGTCGACATGCACGGCCGTCCCAAGTACGCGCTCGATCGCAAGGCCGAGATCCGGCTCGCCGATAACGAGCGTCCGAGCGTGCGCGTCGCCACCGACGGCAGCAAGCTCGTGCTTCAAGTTCGCGATCCGTTCGGGCGCCTCGAGCGCAAGCACGTGTTCGAAGGGCTCGCGCGTGGTCTCGCCGGGGGCGAGATGGATAACTCGCACGGCGGCGCAGGGCTGGGGATGATGGTCTGCCACAACTCGTCGTCGGCGATGTTCTTCGACGTTGCTCGCGGTCGTCACACCGAGGTGACCGCGGTTTTCGAGCTCGACATGAACCTGCGAGAGCTTCGTACGCAGGCGAAGTCGGTCCACTTCTGGAGCGCATGATGGAAGCTGTACGCCCATCCCCTCAACAAAACGCGCCCGCTGCACCCGCGGCGGCCGACGGCGGCCCCAAGCTCTCGATCGAGAAGTTCGCCGACGGCGGCATCGCGTGCCTGAAGTTCACCGGCACGATCGACGAAGGCTTCGACGGCAAGAAGATCGCGCGCTCGATCTCGTGCAACACGCTCATCCTCGATACGGGTGGCGTGAAGAAGATCAGCTCGTTCGGTATTCGCGAGTGGGTCGACTTCGTCACGATCGCGGCGAAGCAGGCCAAGAACATGGTGCTCATCGAGTGCGCACCGAAGGTCGTCGACCAGCTCAACATGGTCGCGAACTTCGCGGGCGGCGGCCGCGTGTTCAGCTTCTACGCGCCGTTCCGCTGCGACTACTGCGACTCCGAGCATCGCGTGCTCCTCGACGTCGCGAAGGACATGGAGTCGATCCGCAGCATGAAGCTCGCGGAGCGCCCGTGCCCCTCGTGCAAGGAGGCGATGTACTTCGACGAGGACGGCTCCACGTTCTTCTCGTTCATCCTCGGCCAGGCCCAGTTCGAGCTCGACTACGACGTCATCTCGTTCCTCGCGACGAAGCTCGACTACCGCGTCGGCCGCATCGATCAGAAGGTGCACGTCGACAAGATCATCGACGGCCGCATCACCTACCTGCGCCTCACCGGCGACCTCGACAACACGTTCCCGCGCGACAAGCTCGCCGAGGGCCTCGAGGGCACGGTGATCGTCGACGTCGGGGCCGTGCCGCGCGTCGAGCCGGCAGGTGCCGCCGAGTGGCGCAGCTTCGTCACGCAGGTCACGCCGCTCGTCGAGCAGCTGCTGCTCTTGGGCGTGCAGCCCGGCTTCATGGAGAAGCTGTGCTCGAAGGACGATCTCGGCGCGAAGGCGCAGGTCGTCGACTTCTCGATGCCGTACACGTGCGGCTCGTGCGGGACGTCGCAGCAGCAGTCGATCAATGTCGCCGAGCACCACGAGGTGCTGAAGTTCGCGACCGCGCCCGAGGTGCGTTGCCCGCAGTGCAAGGCGGCGATGCAGTGCTCGGCCGGCGAGTCGCTGATGACCGTGCTGCCGACGCTGCCCAAGCCGGTGCTCGTCAAGGAGCTCCAGTACAAGATCGGCGAGCTCCGCGCGCGCAAGATCGAGAAGAAGGCGTCGGTTGGCCTCGCCGCGCTGCCGCGCGGCACCACGGAGTTGCCGGCGCAGGGTGGCAGCAAGACGGTGCCGATCCTGCTCGCCGCGGTGCTGCTCGTCGGCGGTGCGGCCGGCGTGCTCGCGTTCCAGCGCATGGGCAACAAGAACGTCGAGCCGGGCCCGTACGGCTTTGGCCCGATGGTGCAGCAGAGCGCCAAGCCGCGCGCGAACTGGATCGCGGCGACCGATACGCCGGGCACCGCGCAGTGCGGTGTGCTCGCGGGCGGCGTCGCGTGCACGGGCGTCTCGTTCGGCATGGCGAGCCAGTCGGAGGCCGAGGACGAGGCGAGCGATGCCGCGTACGAGAGCCTCGCGCAGTACCTTGCGGGCGATGCGAAGGCGAACCCGTGGGCCGAGGGCATCCAGCAGGCGCGCAGCGCCGCGTTCTCGACCTACAGCCGCGATCCTCTCTCGACGCAAGCGCGCCGCGAGCTCCACGACGGCCGCCGCGCCGTCGCGCGCGTCATCGAGAAGGTCGCGCCGCCGCTGACGGGCCGCTACTGGGAAGCGTTCGACGGCAAGGACGGCAAGCGGTACGTCGCGTTCGCGCGCGTGCAGCTCTCCGGTGACGATGTCGCGAAGCTGCGTGCCGATTCCACGAAGGAAGCGAAGGCGCTCGGCGCGACCGTCGTCGACTACTACCCCGAGCTCGGCTGGCGCTTCGGCAAGCTCGAGCACGGCGCGATCGTGACGAAGCTCGCGCAGGGCCCGCTGCAGGACCTCGGCCTCGCCGAGCACTACGTCGTGCTCGCGGTCGATGGCCGCGAGGTCGTCGACGCGGCGAGCTTCGCGAAGGTCGTCAACGAGGAGTACGACCAGCTCGTCGAGCGCGGCGGCTCGCTGCGCCTGCTCGTGCAGACGGACTCGGGCGATCCGCGCGAGTTCTCGACGACGATCGAGGGCAAGCATGTCGACGTGCCCACACCTCCGACCGGCCACCGCGGCGGTCACGGCGGCACCAACCCGACGGGCGGCGTGAACATCTGGGATCGCACCGGCGGCGGACACGGCCCCGGTCGCGATGATCCCACGCAATAGCGTGCGCTGCTGCGTTCTGATGTATCGTTGCAGACGATGAGGCGAAGTGCCGTCGTGCTTCTGCTCGTCGTCAGCCGCGCCTATGCGGATCCGGCGCCCGAGCTGACGAAAGAGTTCCAGGCTGGTGTCGACGCGTTTCGACTAGGTCACTTCGCCGAGGCGCGCACGCACCTCGAGAAGGCGCGCGACATGGATCCGAAGCTGCCGGGCCCGCACCGGTTCATCGCGGCCGTCGCGCAGGCCGAAGGGCACTGGCAGGAGTGCCTCGACGAGTCGCGCCTCGCGCTCGCCGCGAACCCGACGTCGTTCGAGGCCGAGAGCACGCGCAAGCTGCACGCCGATTGCCGCGCGTCCGCGGGGCGCACGCCGTACAGCGGCCCCGAGCTGATCGAGTCGGCGGCGATCGCGGTGACGACCAACGTCGACGGCGCGACCGTGAAGATCGGCGGCCTGACGTACGGCGGCACGCCGCTGTCGCCGCGCCCGATCACGGCCGGCACGCTCGAGATCGACATCGACAAGGCGGGCTGGAAGTCCAAGCACGTCTCCGTGCAGGCGCCGGCGGGCATCGTCACCGACGTCGCCGTCGAGCTCGAGCCCGATCCGAACGCGCAGCAGAACGTCGACGAGACGAAGAAGCCGCTCGAGGCCAAGATCGGCTGGCTGATCATCCCCGCCGGCGCGGCGTTCACCGTCGACGGCAAGCCGGCGCAGGGCAAGGTCGAGCTGCCGAGCGGCGAGCACACCATCGAGGGCCGCGCGCCCGACAAGGACGTGTGGCGCCGCCGCGTGCGCGTGCTGACCGGCCAGGAGATGCAGGTGCACCCGGCATTCGTCGATACGGACGAGCGCGAGAGCACCGTGCATGTCGGCGAGGGCGTGCTCGCGGGCGGCGCGGTGCTGCTCGGCGCGGGCTTCGTCACGGCGCTGATCGCCGAGCACGCGTCCAACGATGCGCGCGAGATCCTGCGCGTCGAGAGCGCGCGCGATCCGAACAACCCCTCCTACGACCTCGAGCCCAAGCACACGCGCGCCGACTTCAACAACGCCCGCGATCGCGCGCACACGTACGGCCTCGTGTCCGACCTCTCGTTCGGCGCGGCCATCGTGACGATCGGCATCGGCGCCTACTACATGTACAAGGGCGAGCGCGAGCGAGACGACGTCCCGCCGCCGTTCGCGATCGCACCGACCCACGGTGGCGCGATGGTCGCGAAGGAGCTGCGATGGTGAGGCGCTTCGCTCTGCTGCTGGCGCTCGCCGCGGGCACGACGATCGGCGCGTGCAACCTGCTCGAGGACGATCCGCCGGCGAATACGTGCAAGACGAACAACGACTGCTTCCGCGCGCAAGGCGAGACGTGCAACCCGACCAAGCACATCTGCGAACAGACGGTCGACGCCGGAGTCGACGCCCCGTGAGCCGCGCACATCACCGCAAGCTCGCGGTCATCCTCCTCGCGGCCGCGACGAGCGCGCAGGCCGGCGGCCTCCAGCGCCCCAACGGCGTCTCCGCGCGCGGCACCGGCATGGGCGGCGCGTGGAACGTGTGGGCCGACGACGCGACCGCCGTCTACTTCAACCCGGCCGCGCTCGACAACGCCGACGAGGAGGTCGAGGTCGGCGGCGAGTTCGTCTACGGCCCGCGCAGCTACACGCCAATCGCCGACGACGGCACGAAAGGCCCCGCGCAGAAGGCAACGGTCAGCGCGCCGCTACCCGTGCTCGGCGTGGTCGGTCGCCTCACGGGCGAGGACGATCGCCCGAGCCGGTTCACGATCGGCGGCGCGATCTACAACTCGTACGGCGGCCAGGTCAGCTTCCCCGTGACGGGCGCTCCCGCACTCGACTCGACGGAAGACGCGGTGATCGAGGCAGCCGTCGGCACCGGCTTCCGCGTCTCCGACAAGCTCGTCCTCGGTGCCTCGCTGCGCCTCGGCATCGGCCTGTTCGCGCTCGACGCGACGCAGAACCCGTTCGACGCGCACCTCAGCGGCAACGGCGTCGGTGGGGCATTCGCGCTCGGCGCGCTGTTCAAGCCGACCGACGACGTGCGACTTGGCGTCGCATATCGCTCGCCGATGCGCATCACGACCGATGGCAGCGGCACGATCACCCTGCCGGCGGGCGAGACGCCCGAGGGCGTACGCCACGATCAGGTGTGGCCGCAGTCGGCGTCGGTCGCGCTCGGCGTGCGCGCCACACCGGACCTCAAGCTCACCGTGCAGGGCGACTGGGTCCAGTGGTCGCAGCTCAAGGACCTGACCGTGCGGTTCCCCGCAAATAGTTCGCTCGACCAGGTCTATCGCGAGGACTGGAAGGACAACTGGGCGGCGCGCATCGGCGGCGAGTACTCGTTCGGCGCGGTCGCCGTGCGTGCAGGTGCGTACGTCGACACGAACGCGGTTCCCGATCGCACGATCGAGCGCCAGTACTTCGACTTATTGAAGACCGGTGTGTCCGCAGGTGCGAGCGTGCGCACCAGCGGCTGGCGCTTCGACGCCGCGATCGACGGTGGCCTGCCTAACAGTCGTTCAGTGCCGAACAACAACGCCGCGACCTCGGCATTCCCCGCAGACCGCAACAAGGCACCGGGCGAGTACAAAGGGACTCTTTTCACGTTCGAGCTAGCCGTGGCGCACGGCTTCTAGACTCTCGCAGCGCGCCTGGTTACCATTCGCAGTGGGGGGACGTGCGTACCATCGGTCTGTCATTAATCCTGCTCGCTGGGTGCGTCGATGATTTCGCGGGATCGAACGTGCAGTTCGATTTCGCGCCGGCGATGCCCGTGCAAGTGAACCCCGGCGCTGCTGCCGGACCCACCGATCTTCCGACGAACGTGCACTACACGCTGTACGCGTTCCAGGACGATCCCATGGCCGGCTATCTGTTCGCCGTCCAGGACTTCGAGATCCATCACGTGATCGATCTCGACTCGCCCTGCTACATCGACTTCGGCACCGGGGTGAAGCATCCGGGGCTGCACGTGTCGCAGTACGAGAAGGTGACGGACATGGACGTCGGCATTCCCGACTACATGAATCCGCCCGCAGGCGCGTCCGCGACCGACGAGGAGATCGCGGTGACGGCGCACCAGCGGATGCTCAACATCACGGCGCTCGGCGCCGACGATGGGCTCAAGGCCGTGACGAGCGCGTCGGCGGCCTCGTATCCGGCGGTCGCGGCGGACTGCAACGACACGTCGAAGATCCCACCGCCGACGTGCACGGACGACGCGTCGAACAAGCGCCGCCTCGACATGTGCCAGGCGTTCTGGAAGGCGAACCCCGGGTTCTACGAAGGCACGGATCGCGTGCTGACGCAGGCGCTCGGAGGCACGACGCACGGCTACGTTGACGGCCGCAACCCGATCAACCAGGGTCCGGTCGGCGGCGCGCAGTTCTTCGTCGACGAGGCGCTCGCGGGCTTCACCGGCTTCGCGCTCTACTGGCAGTTCGACGACGCCGACAACAACGGCGTGCCGGACTACCCGGCCGGCTTCCCCGACGCGGACAAGCACCCCACCGGTCAGCTGCTCCTCTACGGAACGCCGACGATGCCGACGCGCGGCGTGCTGCACACCCACATGACCAGCCCAACCTCTGCCCTCACGGCCGAGCTCGCGATCTTCGCGAACCTCGATCAGGACACGACCCACTTCTAGGAGCCCCATGCGCCACGCGATCTTCCTCTTCGTCCTCGCAGCCGGTGCATCCGGCTGCAAGAGCGTCGATTGCGGCCCCGGCACGATCGAACGCAACGGCACGTGCGACCCGGCAGACGGTATGACGAACCCCGCGACATGTGGCGAAGGCACGATCCTGGTCGGCGATCGCTGCGAGCCGGAGCTGCCGCCGACGACGTGTGATCCGGCGACGACAGCGGAGATGCCGGATCCGAACAACCCCGGTGTCACGATCTGCGTCGGCACCGGTGGCGGCGGTTGCGGCGGCACGTTCGCGTGCCCGACGCCGTCCGCCGGCAAGCAGACGATCTGCGGCCAGATCTACGACATCACCGACAACAAGCCGTTCCAGGGCGCCGCGACCGGCGCGCTATGCACCGGCAGCGAGACGACCGGCCCCTGCGCGCTGAAGATCGGGACGTACGACGCGCTGTTGTTCGGCTCGAACCCGAACGACCCGAATGCCGTGCTCGCGAACGGCGGCGTCGAGATCGACGACTGCGGCCGCTACCGCGTCAAGAACATCACGGTGCCGTCGGCGTTCATCGGCCTCGGCTTCGATGACAAGAACGCGACGATGGTCGGCGATCCGGCCGGCATCACGAACACGACCGGTGTCGCGACGGCCGCATCGCCTGACACCGCGACGAACGGCCTCGAGGCGTGGATCGCGCCGAAGGCGACGACGGACATGTGGACGTCGTCCGGCGGCGGCAGTCCGACGGTCGCGGCCGGCATCTACGTCGGCATCTTCCGCGCGCACAAGTGCGACGCGAACGGCAGCAACTGCACGGGCGACAAGTTCGCGAACCAGGCCGGCGTGACGATGTACCTGGGCACGCAGCCTCTCACGAACGATGACTACTACTTCACGGCGGCCGAGACCGGCCACACGACGGTCGACGCTGCCGCGACCGCGACCGGCGCGAACGGCACCGGCCTGCTGAAGAACGCGTCGGTCAACAACAACATCATGTACACCGGCAACGGTGGCCTCAGCGACCCGACGAACTGCAAGTGGGACACGAAGGCCGCGGCCTCGCTCCCGAACATCGTCTTCTTCCAGGTGTACCGGCCCGTTAACCAGCTCGGTAAACAGTGCACGGAATAAAGCTTCGTTACTTATTTCCGCTGCTCGTCGCCGGAGCCGCTCACGCGGATCCGACGAGTGGTGTCGACGTGGCGCTGTTCCGGCCGTCGTACGACACGGGTGGCATCTTCTCCGTCGAGGGTGCTCGGCTCATGCCGAAGCACGACTTGTCGTTCAAGTTCCTCGCCGGCTATGCGAAGTCACCGCTCGACCTGACCGTGCCCGGCATCGGGACCGGCTCGTCGTCGGTGCTCAACTACGTCGCGACGTTCGACATGGTCTTCGGCATGTCGCTCAGCGAGCACGTCGCGTTCGGCATGGACGTCGGCGGCTATCGCACGGCGACGGGCGTCGGTTTCGGCCAGCGCGGCCGGTACGGTGCCAACGGCACGATCGCGAAGCCGTCGACCGGCCTGCTCTCGCTGCGGCCGCTGACGAACATCGATCCGTCGGCGACCGGCGTGAACGATCTCGGCGACGGCCAGGGCGGCCCGCTCGATACGCGCGTCGGCCTGAAGATCGGGCTGATGTCGTCGACGAATGCGGCACTGGCGTTCGTCGGCTCGGTGTTCCTGCCGTTCGGTAACGACCAGATGCTGCTCGGCGACGCGAACCTCGTCTACGAGCCGAAGCTCGCCTACGAGTGGCGTCAGGATCGCGTCCATTCGACGCGCGTCGTCGCGAACGCGGCGGTGCGCATCCGCGAGCGCAGCGTCCTGCAGTCGTACGACCCGGCGATGCAGATGCCGACCGACGCGAAGGTGATCCTCGACGTCGGCACCGAGGCCGTTGCCGGCGTCGGCGGCATGTACGAGCTCGCGCCGCGCGCGGTGCTCGCCGGCGAGGTCACTGGCTTCATTCCGCTCCCCGACTCGCTCTCCTACGGCGACTGCACGCTCTACAGCGGCGCGAAGTGCACGACGCTCAAGTCGACCGACTACGCGAGCGGCGCCAAGCACGGCGATCTCACGCTGCTCGCGACCGCGGGCCTCTTGCTCCGCGTGTCCGCGGATCTCACGGCGAACCTGATGGTCGGCACCGGTCAGGTCGGCGAGCGCGGCGATGACTTCCGCGTGACGACCGGTCTCGTGTGGTCGCCGCAGCCCGAGGGCGTCGCAGCGCCCGGCCGGGGCGACAAGGACGGCGACGGCATTCCCGATTCGGTCGATGCCTGCCCCGACGAGCCGGAGGACAAGGACGGCTTCCAGGACGACGACGGCTGTCCCGATCTCGACAACGACGGCGACGGCATCCCCGACTCGAAGGATCAGTGCCCGAACGAGCCGGAGGACAAGGACGGCTTCCAGGACGACGACGGCTGTCCCGAGCGCGACAACGACAACGACGGCATCCCGGATGCCGCCGACAAGTGCCCGAACGAGGCCGAGGACAAGGACGGCTTCGAGGACGACGACGGCTGCCCCGATCAGGACAACGACGGTGACGGCTTCCCCGACAACGTCGACAAGTGCCCGAACGATCCCGAGACCGTGAACGGCTTCGAGGACGACGACGGCTGCCCCGACGTCCGTGCGACCACCGGCCCCGAAGAGCGGCCCGATCGCATCGACCTCAAGGGGGCGCAGGTCTCGTTCGACCGCGCCGGCAAGCTGACGCCGGCGGCCAAGCAGCTGCTGACGCAGGTCGCGCAGATCATCCGCACGCGCAAGCTGACGGTTCGCGTCGAGGTCCACACGGCCCTCGGCACGAAGTCGACGAACGCGGCGGCGGTCAACGCACAGAAGAGACGTGACAAGGCGACCGCGCAGAAGCGCGCGCAAGCCATCCTCGACTTCCTCGTCTCGCAAGGGATTCCGCAGGCGCAGATCCAGGCGGTCGCGATCGGTTCCGATCGTCCGCTCGGCTCGGCGAGCCCGTCGGATGCGATCAACGAACGCGTCGACTTCATCAAGGCGCAGCAGGGGGCACCGTGAAGAAGATCCTCCTCGCACTACTGATCGCGACGCCGGCGGCCGCTCAGCCCGCCAACGACGTCGAGGTCCCGCAGCTCGTGCTCGACCAGAGCGAGTCAGCAGGCCAGTCCTCGGACGAGGCTCTCGATCTCGCCAACGTCGTGCAGTCCGCCGCGAAGGGCGTCACGACGGTCCAGGAAGCGCCCGCGATCGTCACCGTCATCACGTCCGACGAGATCAAGGACCGGCAGTACGTCGATCTGATCGACGCGGTCGAGACCGTCCCGGGCTGGATGCGCCTCGACTTCGAGCACTCGACGTTCCCGAGCACCGCCGTGCGCGGGCAGATCTTCGCCGTGCAGTTCCTGTCGGACGGTCTGTCGCTGTTCGATCCGTTCACGAACACGCCGGCGATCGGTCGCGGGCAGCCGATCGAGACGATCAAGCGTATCGAGATGATCACGGGCCCGGGCGGCGTGCTCTGGGGCTCGAACTCGCTGCTCGGTATTCTCAACGTCATCACGAAGGACGCCGAGGACGTCGAGGGTGTCGAGACCGGCGCCTCCGTCGGCACCGGCCCCGGCGATCGCAACTACGCACGCGCCTATGTGATGGCCGGCAAGTCCGACCTCGCCGGCGGCAAGGTGAAGGCGTTCGTCCACGGCAGCGTGACGACGTACCAGGGCGCGGAGATGTCGAACCCGCTGCTCCTCTATCAGAACCCGCTGCCGCAGCCGAACTCGCCGAACATCTACGGTCCGGTCGTCTCGTCGAACCAGGCGCAGTCGATGGTGTTCGACCTCGACGGCAAGCTGACGATGGGCAAGCTCGTCCTGCGCGTCCAGGCGCCGTTCGGCACGCAGTACAACCCGCTCGGGTTCGTCGGCACGCCGATCATCGACGGTGCGAACCCGAACGACCCGATGGGGCACGCGCGCAAGGCCGGCCTGACCATGCTCGACCGCTTCGCGGCGCTCGAGTACCGCACGCGGCTCGCGCACGACAAGGCGGGCATCACGGCGCGCGCGTACGCGCAGCAGTTCATCCGCGACTTCCGCCCGCTCGGGTTCTTGCCGCCGTCGGCGCTGATCGAAGGCGGCGCGGCGTTCAACACGAACCTCGACGCGTATCGCGTGGGCGGTCAGCTCGACGGTGACGTCGAGCTCCACCGCACGGCGCGCGTGCTGTACGGCGCCGAGGCGTTCCACGAGTGGAAGCCGAACGACGTCACCACCTCGATCCAGGGCAACGGTAACCAGGCCAACTTCCTCTCGCCCGACGATCTGACGCGCCTGCCGATTCTCTGCCCGCGCACCTGGGACGCGACCAACCAGAAGATCGTTCCCATCGCGGGTTGCCCGGTGACGTTCGCGTTCCCGGCCGACCGCACGGTGTTCGGTGCGTACGTCGACCCGCAGTGGCGCCCGAACAAGAAGCTGATCTTCGACGTGGGCGCTCGTATCCAGGCCTCGCCGCGCTCGCTCGGCTCCGTCGGCTACGACATGACGCCGACGTTCGCGGGAACCATCGTCTGGAACTTCATCCCGAACTGGCACTTGAAGGCCAACTTCACCCAGGGCTTCCGCCCGCCGGTGTTCAACAGCACGTCGGCGAACGGTACGGCCGTCCAGATCGGTGGTAACCCGGACCTGCTCGTCGAGCACTCCGACGCGGCGCAGGGCGAGATCAACGCCCGTATCTTCAAGGGCGACCGCCGCATCCGCGAGCTCTCGTTCCGCGTCGACGGCAGCTACACGCGCCTCCAGGACCTGATCCAGGTGACCGGCGGCGCGTACCAGAACTCCGGCGACCGCGCGCTGATCTCGGGCGAGTTCCTCGGCAAGCTCTACATCCAGGGCGGTCACCGCATCGAGCTCGGCTACACCTACCTGCGCGCGTACACGTCCGACAAGGGCGAGATTCGCGCGCTGCCGGAGAACTGGTTCTCGCTCGCGACGGTGTTCTCCCTCGTGCCGTCCAAGCTGACGTTCACGTCGACGCTCAAGATCGTCGGCTCGATGGAGGATCCGAACCGTCTCGTCGAGTACCGCAACGCGACGCTCGGCGCCGACGGCAACGTGATGAATCCGGTCACCGTCAACGCGACCGACCTCGTCATGGATCTGCTGCCGCCCGCGGCCGAGATGACGTTCGGCCTGCAGTACACGCCGACGAACAAGCTGACGTTCCGCGCGACCGTCTACAACGCGCTCAACGAGCACACGTACCAGCCCGACGCGTTCTACGACTACGAGCCGCACCTCGAGTACCTCGGCAACCCGTATCCGAGCTTCCGCGCCTACCTCAGTGGCATGTACGCCTACTGACGCAGGACGCTGACGCTGCCGCCGAAGAACAGCACGGCCGCGACCATCCCGCGCAGGTCGCTCGAGTAGCCGTCGACCTTGCCGACGGAGCTGTTCGAGGCGTTGCGGATCGTGCCGTCGCTCTCGATCTTGCCGATCGAGCTGTTCGACGAGTTGCGGATCGTGCCGTCGCTCTCGACGCGGCCGATCGAGCTGTTCGACGAGTTGCGCACCGTGCCGTCGCTCTCGATCTTGCCGATCGAGCTATTCGACGAGTTGCGCACCGTGCCGTCCTTCTCGATCTTGCCGACCGAGCTGTTCGACGAGTTGCGGATCGTCCCGTCGGAGTCGACCGACCCGACCTCCGAGTTCGAGGCGTTGCGGATCGTGACGTGACCGATGGACACGTCCGCGAACGCGAGGCGCCCCGCGAGGAGCAGCGCGACGGCGATGCCGAGCTTCATGCCCGCGAGGCTAGCAGGTCGGGAAACGGACGTGGGCCGATGTATGCGAGGGGGCGACTCCGGGTTACGTGTGGGGTACCGAAAAACGCTGGGATCGTTCGTGGATCCGCCACTTCGCGGGTCGCGTGACCCCTCGATTGTACGGGCCACTGCTATGATTGAGGACGCTGCGGCATCTGTGCGCCGTGGCACGGGGAATCTTGTCGAAGCGCCGCGTCCTCGCGATCTCCAACGACCTCGAACAATTGCGCCGTATCGTCGCCACGCTCGAACGAGCGGGGGCAGAAGTCGACGCTGTGCGCAGCCCCGAGGCCATCGCCGGCGATGTGATCCCGCACCGGTATGTCTTCTACTCGGCGGCCGCGGGCGGCGGCGTCGAGGCGATCAAGCCGCTGGTGAAGAAGCTCCGCGACAACGCGCACGTGACGGTCGTGACGGAGAAGGCGTCGTTGCCGGATCTCACGAACTACCTCCGCGATGACCGGATCAACCACGTGGTGGTCGGCGAGGAGCTCGATCGCGGCGTGTTCGTGACCGCGCAGAAGCTCCTGACCGGCGACATCTTCGGCATCGAGAAGTACCTGCCGGAGGGGACACCGGTGAACTACGCGCGGTTGCGCGACTTCGAGGGGCGCGGCAAGGCGATCGACACGGTGCTCGAGTTTGCCGAGCAGTCGAACATGCGCCGGCAGGTGCGGAGCGCGATCGGGCAGGTCTGCGAAGAGCTGCTGATGAACGCGCTGTACGACGCGCCCGTCGATAACGAGGGCAACCCGATCTTCGCGGAGGTCGATCCGCACGAGCGCGTGCACTCGCGGTCGCCGCGGCCGGTGTCGATCCGCTATGCGGCGACGGATCAGATGTTCGCGATCGCGGTGCGCGACCGGTTCGGTCGCCTCGCGAAGAACACGATCCTCAGCTACATCGAGAAGTGCATCAAGTCGCCGAACCAGATCGATCGCAAGACGTATGGTGCGGGGCTCGGTCTGTATCTCGTCGCGAATGCGGCGGCGAGCTACATCGTCAACGTCGCGTACGGGATCGCGACGGAAGTGGTCTGTACGTTCGATCGTGGTGCGAAGGCGCCCCTGCGGTTGGTCGGCGTGTTCGTGCATCCTGGTGGTGCCGAGATGCTGAAGCAGGGGCCGACGCCGGAGACGGCGGCGGGACAGCCGGGTGGCTGAACGGCAGTTCGGACCTTACAGACTCGTCCGCCAGATCGCGGTCGGCGGAATGGCCGAGATCCACCTCGCGAAGACGAAGGGCATCGCGGGGTTCGAGAAGTACGTCGCCCTCAAGATGATCCATCCGAACTTCGCGGAGGACGAGCAGTTCATCGAGATGCTCGTCGACGAGGCGAAGATCGCCGTGCAGCTCAACCACGGCAACATCGCCCAGACATTCGACCTCGGGCGCGTCGGCGACACGTACTACATCACGATGGAGTTCGTCGACGGCGCGGATCTGTACAAGGTCCTGCGGCGTGGATCGGAGGCGGACTACGAGCTGCCGCTCGATGTCTGCGCGTTCATCGCGAAGGAGATCACGAGCGCGCTCGATCACGCGCACCGCAAGAGAGACAGCTTCGGCAAGCCGCTCGGCATCGTCCATCGCGACGTGTCGCCGCAGAACGTGCTGATCAGCTACTCGGGCGAGGTGAAGCTCGTCGACTTCGGCATCGCGAAGGCGACGATGAAGGCGCGCCAGACCGCCGTCGGCGTGATCAAGGGCAAGTACTACTACATGAGCCCCGAGCAGGCGTGGGGCGATCCTCTCGACGCGCGCAGCGACATCTTCAGCGCGGGCATCGTGCTCTACGAGATGATGACCGGGCAGATGCTCTACCTCGAGGAGGATCTGCATCGCCTGCTCGACATGGCGCGCAAGGCGGACATCAAGCCGCCGTCGACGCTGCGCCGCGGGATCCCGCCGCAGCTCGAGCGCATCGTGATGCACGCGCTCGCGAAGAAGCCGGAGGATCGCTATCAGACGGCGGGCGACTTCGCGACCGACCTCGAGCGGTTCCTGCACGCGTACTCGCCGGTGTTCACGGCGACGAAGCTCGCGACGGTGATCCGGCAGATCATCGGCGAGCCGCAGGAGATCCCCGAGTACGACGTCGAGGTGCGCGACGGCCCGGTCGCGACGTACACGCTCAACCCCGACGACCTGATCCACGACAAGGAAGAGATCCGCGACGAGAACAGCGTGATCTTCCGGATCGACGAGCTCGAGAAGCAGAAGCAGCAGGCCAAGCCCGCGATGGGCTCGCCCGCGGGTCGCGTGACGCGGCAGGCGGAGCTCAAGGATGTCGCGCCACAGCGGCCGACCACGCCGCTCATCCCGTCGAAGGCGATCCCGAAGATCGCGCCACCGGCGCCGCAGGCGCAGCCGCAGCGTCCGCCGAGCAAGCCGCGCCTCGCGAACGAGGAGACGCGGCAGGTCGGGGCGGCACCGCCGCGCGGCGACGAGAGCGGCCTGCTCGACGTCAAGACGCCGCCGACGTGGACGAGCGATCACAGCGAGACGCACGACGAGGATCTCGAGAACATCGGCGAGCGCACGATGGTCACCGGGTTCTCCGGCGGCGGCTTCATGATGGATGTCGCGAGCGAGGAGGGCGTCGACGCGACGATGGTCACCGGCGGCCCACCGCCGCGTCCCGACAGCGAGGACGGCGAGACGCTCGCGGGCCGCGCTCCGCAGCGCAACGACGACACGCCTCTCGAAGAGGCCGGCGACTTCGAGGACGGCGCGCAGACCGTGCAGCGTGATTTCGGCGAGCCGCCGACGGTCGATCAGCGCAAGCCCGCCGTGAAGGCGCCGAAGCGTGCACCGGCGCCGCCCGCGCTCGCGGCGAAGATCCATGCGCCGGCGGTGAGCGAGCTGCGCAAGCC
This sequence comes from uncultured Kofleriaceae bacterium, assembly GCA_964446175.1. GTDB lineage: Bacteria > Myxococcota_A > Polyangia > Haliangiales > Haliangiaceae > JABFXX01. The sequence continues at coordinate 156,003 of CAYUNM010000010.1, read as the reverse complement.
GCGGGCGTCGCGCAAGACGCCGGGCGCCGGCATGCCGCAGGCGAACGTGCTGCAGGCGATCGTCGGATCGCAGGCGAGCGAGCCGATGCCGGCCCCCGCGCGCGGCTCGCGCAGCGAGGACTCCAGCGCGAGCACGATCTCGCAGCAGCCATCGCCGGTCGCCGGCCGCTCGCAGCAGCCGACGCAGCCGCCGCCGCCGCACATGCAGCAGCAGCAGATGCAGATGCAGCAGCAGCAGCAGATGCAGCAGCAGCAGATGCAGCAGCAGCAGATGCAGCCACAGTTCCCGCAAGGCAGCCAGCCACAGGCGAACGCGGCGATGGCGCCGCCGACGCAGCCGGTGAACAGCTACGCGGGCTACGCGACCGATGCATCGGGGTTGCCGCTCGGCGTCTCGACGCCGCCGCCTGGCTATCCCGTGCAGATGGTGCCCGGCGTGCCGCCGCACCTGCAGCCCTACGCGATCCAGCAGCAGCAGCAACCGCCGTACGGCTACTACCAGCAGCCGTATCCGCCGCCGCAGCAGCCGATGACGCCGGGCGCGCTGTATCAGATGCAACCGTACGGTGCGCCGCCGCCGCAGCCGATGAGCCTGACCGGGCAGCTGCGGCTGTTCGAGGCGGACGAGATGCCGTCGCAGTACAAGGTCTCGGGCGGGCCGAAGTGGCTCAAGCTCGCGATCGCCGGCGTCATCGCGGTCTCGCTCGCGGCGGCCGTCACGTTCTTCATCATCAAGGCGACGCGCGACGACACGCCGACCGTCGGCTCGATCCACATCGAGTCGGTGCCGCCCGGCGCCGAGGTCGTGTACGACAGCACCCGACTCACCGGCACGACGCCGATGACCGTCGACTCCGTCCCCGTCGGCACACGGCACGAGATCCGCGTCGAGCTGCCCCGCCACAAGCCGCACGTCGAGAACGTCGACATCCCGAAGACCGGCGGCGAGCAGAGCGTGACGGCGGTGATGGAGCCGATCACGGGCAAGCTTCGCGTCATCACGCATCCCGACGGCGCCGAGATCTACATCGACGGCCAGCTGCGTGGACGTGCGCCTACCACCATCAACGACATCGACATGAATTCTGCGAAGCGGCTCGAGCTCCGCATGAAGGACTACAGACCCTACCTGCTAGACCTCAGCTGGCCCGCAAACGGCGAGATTGACATCGACCACAAGCTGGAACGCTAACTGCTATCATGTAAACCATGGGCGTCCGTTCGCTGTGCGTAGCAGTGCTCCTCGTCGGCTGCGCATCCCACCACCATCACGACAGCGACGCCGGAGATAGCGATGCCGCGTACGTGCCCGATGCGTGCGTGGGCCTCTCGTGCTTCCAGTTCGACTGCGCGTCGAAGCAGGATCCGATGGGCAATCCGCTGCCGCCGACGACGCTCACCGGCACCGTCTACGCGCCCAACGGCACGCTGCCGCTCTACGGCGTCAACGTCTACGTGCCGGAGAGCGATCCGGGTCCGCTGCCCGACGGCGTCACCTGCGATCAATGCGCGGCCGGCCTGCAGGGCGGCGCGCTCGCCGCCGCCGTCACCGACGAGAACGGCAAGTTCACGCTGACGAACGTGCCGGCGACCTCCGACGTGCCCCTCGTGATCCAGATCGGCAAGTGGCGCCGCCAGCTGAAGATCCCGGCGATCGCGGCGTGCACCGTGATGCCGCTCGACGCGACCGAGACGACGCTGCCGAAGAGCCGCGACGACCTCACGCCGATGACGACGAAGGTCGACATGCCGCGCATCGCGGTCTCGACCGGCAACGCAGACGCGATCGAGTGCCTGATCCTCAAGCTCGGCATCGCTCCGAAGGAGATCGGCGCGAGCACGCGCGACACGATGATCCATCTCTACACGGATCCCGGGAACGGGCAGGGCGCGGCGACGTTCCGCGCGAACTGGCCCGGCGGCACCGATCCGATGACCGACTCGCGCACGTTCTGGAACGACGTCAACAACCTCAAGAAGTACGACATCGTCATGCTGTCGTGCGAAGGCAGCCAGGGGCCCGGCACGAAGCCGCAGACGTCGCTGCAGGCGATGCACGACTACGCCGACGTCGGTGGGCGCGTGTTCGCGTCGCACTGGCACAACATCTGGATCAGCGGCGAGCAAGGCAAGCCGGCGCACGGCATGCCCGACTGGGAGTCGGTCGCGACATGGAGCTTCGCCGGCAACCCGAGCCCCGACACGCTGACCGCGATGATCGATCAGGTCAACAACCCGAAGGGCATGTCGTTCGCGACGTGGATGGTCAACGTCGGCGGCTCGACGACGCCGGGCGAGCTCACCGTCGCGCAGTCGCGCAACACGTGCTCCGCCGTCGATCCGATGAAGGCGGAGCAGTGGGTCTACCTCGATCCCGCGACCGCCGATCCGCCGGGCACGATCACGACCAAGAGCGCGATGAACTTCCAGTTCACGACGCCGCAGAACGTCCAGCCCGACCAGCGCTGCGGCAAGGTCGTGTTCTCCGACATGCACGTCTCCGCCGATTCCGGCTCCGCGCCGGGCACGCCGTACCCGAACAGCTGCTCGACGGCGCCGCTGACCGCGCAGGAGAAGGCGCTGGCGTTCATGTTCTTCGACATCGCGTCGTGCGTCGGGTCCATCTTCTGACGTACAATTCGCAGCCATGGTAGCTGCGAGACAACCGGCGGCCGGTGAGATCACGACCCTGCTCGGGCGCGGAGCGGCCTTCGAAGGTAAGCTCACGTTCGAGGGCACGGTCCGGATCGACGGCCGCTTCAAGGGCGAGGTGTTCTCCGACGATGTCCTCGTGATCGGCGAGGGCGCGCAGGTCGAGGCGCAGATCGACGTCGGCGAGGTCATCATCCAGGGCACGGTCGTCGGCAACATCACGGCCAAGCGCTCGATCGAGATCCACGCGCCGGGTCGCGTGAAGGGCGACCTCCACACGCCGTCGCTGCAGATCGACAAGGGCGTCATCTTCGAGGGTCGCTCCTTCATGGAAGGGCTCGCGCAACCGCGCGCCGCCGCGCAGCCCGCCGCAGCCGCCGCCACGCCAAAGCCAACACCGGTGAAATGAGAGCAGCCGTCGTCCTCGTGCTCGCGCTGGGCCTCGGGCCGCGCGTCGCGCACGCCGACGACAAGCCGTGGGCCGCCGGCGTCGATGCGTCGTCGCAGAAGATCGCGCTCGACCTCTACAACGCCGCGAACCAGCTGTTCGAGGACGGCGCCTATCCGAAGGCGCTCGAGCTCTACAACGAGGCGCTCGCGAAGTGGGATCACCCGAAGATCCACTACAACGCGGCTGTCTGCCTCAAGAAGATGGACCGGCTCGTCGAGGCGTACGAGCACCTGCTCGCCGCGCTGAAGTACGGCGCCGCGCCGTTCACGCACGAGGTCTACCAGCAGGCGCTCGCGCTCCAGACCGAGCTCGAGAAGAGCGTCGCGTCGCTCGAGATCAAGTCGCGCCAGAACGGCGCGCAGATCAGCCTCGACGGCAAGGTCATCATCGCCGCCTCGCCTGGCGCCGCGCAGATGCACGTGCTCGCGAATACGCCGCACCAGCTCGTCGCCGCCAAGCCGACCTACGAGACGCAGACGCGCACGATCACGCTCGAGCCGGGCCAGGAGACGACGCTCGTGATCGAGCTGCACCTGCTGCCGCAGGGCAAGAAGCTCGCGCGGCGCTGGTCGACGTGGGTCCCGTGGGCCGTCGTCGGCGGCGGCGCGGCGCTCGCCGGCACCGGCGGCATCTTCGCCTGGCGCGCGAGCAAGCAGTACGACGAGTACGACCGCGGCGTCGCGCAGGCGTGGGACCAGGCGCAGATGACGGGCATGCAGCCTGTGACGCCCAAGTTCGCGACGGATGCACGGAGCCGCGGCGACCGCGATCGCGCGCTCGCGTACGGCGGCATCGCGGCCGGCGGCGCGGTGATCGCGGCCGGCATCACGATGGTGTTGATGAACCAGGGGCACCTGGTCGCGGTTCCCGCTGTCGGCAAGGAATCGGCGGGCGTGTCGCTGCTCGGCACGTTCTAGAGGCTTCTCACACGCTCCTCGGGCCTCGGGTGCTCGGGTGCTCGGGTGCTCGGGTGCTCGGGTGCTCGGGTGCTCGGGTGCTCGGGTGCTCGGGCAGGCGTTCGGGATCAGCGCCGCGAAACGGATCAACGTCGCGCTGTCGAAGGGCCGCACCAAGGAGGTCGGCTGGTGGGCCGCTCGCACGGGCGCCAGCCGCGCGGGCCGCGAGCGCTGGTGGAACGCCAAGCGTCGCTGCTGGATCGACGGGCGTCGCAAGGGCAGCGTGTTTCCCGACCGCTACCACGAAGAGATCATCGCGACGCCGCGGCAGGCTCGGAACGCGCTCTGCTACGTGCTGAACAACTGGCGCAAGCACCACGAGGACCGGCGCGAGCGCGCGTCGGGCTGGCTTGTCGATCCGTTCTCGTCGGGCTGGGCGTTCGGCGGCTGGACCGAGCGCGGTGACTCGCCGTTCGCGTGGAAGACGCGCGACACGTACGAGCCCATGCTGATCGCATATCCCCAGACGTGGCTGCTGCGCGAAGGGTGGCGGCGCGGGGGCGGGCCGGTCGGTGTGTACGAGGTGCCCGGCGCGCGCGCGACGCGAGCTTGACGCGAAGGACGGCTTCCGCCGTGACCGGCGAGGTTGGTGCGCGAGGTTGCTGCGCGAGATGGCGCGGGAGGTGGACCCGCGAGGTTGGCACCCGTGATGCCGGCGCTGCGGCGATGCGACTGTCAGCGAACTGCGCGTCGCGAGCATCGGCCTGCCGTAGCTGGCGGCGTGGAGCCCGTTGTCCAACCTCGGCGCCCGTTTCGCGGCTCTGGTCTTCTCGAAAAAAGCGAAGCGCTATTTCTTGCGGCGAGATCGCTCGAGGTGGGCTGCGTCGCACGTGCGCGCGGGGCTGGCTAGAGGCCGCCCTTGTCGATCGCGCCGGTCGCGTCGCGCCGCTTCTTCGCGGCCGCCTCGGCCTTCTGCTTCGCCTCGAGCGTGCGCTGCGCCTCGGCGGCGGCCGCCTTGCTCTTCGCGGCGGCGACCTGCTGCGCGGCGGCTTGCTTCTCGGCCTGGGTTTGCGCGGTGACGGCGGCGTCCTTTTGCTCGCGCGCGACGCGCTCGGCTGCCTCGGCGGCTTGCTCCTGGGCGAGCGCGCGCTTGGCTTCCTGCTCGTGCTGCTCGGCGAGGACGCGCTGGGCTTCGGCGTCGTGCTGGGCCTTCTCGGCGGCGGCCGCCTGTTGCTGGGCGAGCCGCTTGTTGTGCTGGATCTGGACGAGCGCGTAGGCGCCGCCCGCGATCACGGCGAGGAGGACGGCGATCGTCGCGAGCGCGGCGGCGCGGCGGATGCGGGTCGCGCGGGTCGCGAGCGCGGTCGCGGCGTCGAGGAAGTCCTTCTCGCGCGGCGGCAGGTCGCCCTGGTAGCGCGAGCGCCAGACGCGCGCCTCGTCGAGCGCCTCGCCTCGCCAGAGCAGGCCGGGGGCGCGGCCGCGGGCGTCCCATTGCTTGGCGGCGGCGCGGACCTGCGCGAGGTAGGCGGCGTCGTCCTGGTTCTCGTCGAGCCAGCGGCGGAGCGTGGGCCACGAGGTGATCAGCGACTCGTGGACGAGCTCGACGGCACCTCCGCTGCGCGTGTGGACGACGAGCAGGCGCGCCTCGACGAGATCGGCGACCAGGCGCGGGATATCGGGCGAGATGTCGCGCAGCTCGGCGGTCTCGACGAGCGCGCGCGTGCGCTCGGGCGTGACGAGCCGCTGGAACAGGGTGCGTGCCGTGCGCTGGTCGGCGGCGGAGAGGCGCGCGATCACTTCGTCGGCGTGAGTCGCGAGCGCGCCCGCAACGCCGCCCATCGCGACGTACGCCTCGCGCGTCAGCACGCGGCGCTGGCGATCGCGCTGCTCCCAGAGCTTCGCGGCGGAGAACTGCAGGAGCGGCAGCGCGCCCGGCGTCTGGGCGAGCGCGTCGACCATCGCGTCGACGATGCCGTCCTCGAAGTGAAAGCCGAGCAGCTGGAGCGGCTGGGTGAGCGCCTGCTCGAGCGCGGCGGCGTTGGGCGGCTGCAAGAAGACGAGGCCGCGCGTGAGCTCCTCGACGAAGCGGCGGTCCTCGGCCGCGCGATCGAGGAAGTCGGAGCGCATCGAGACGACGACGCGCAACGGCCCGGCCGCATCGTCGCCGGCGGCGGTGAGGCAGGCGGTGAACGCGGCGCGCTCGGCGGGATCGGGGACGAGCGTGTACAGCTCCTCGAGCTGGTCGACGAACAGCAGGATCTGCGAGCGGCGGCGGCGCGCGCGCGCGCGCAGGCGGGCACCGAACGTGCCGGGCTCGGCGCGCAGCTTCGCGGCCGGATCGGCGTCCATGATCGGATCGGAGTCGCGCGAGTCGCGCAGGCCTTCGAGCGCGGAGGCGAGCGCGGTCAGCGGGTAGCGGCCGGGCCGGATGATCATCACTTCCCACGACTCGCCCGCATCCTTGAGCGCGGGCACGACGCCGGCGCGCAGCAGCGACGACTTGCCGACGCCGCTCGGGCCGACCACGCCGACGAGCGGCCGCTCGCGCAGCTTCGCGACGAGCGCGGCGATGTCCTGCGAGCGGCCGAAGAACTTCGCCGCGTCGCTCTCCTGGAACGCGGTGAGGCCGGGATACGGGCTGTCCTCCGCGGCCAGCGCGCGCCGGTTCGGCAGCAGCGGCTCGAGATCGGCGAGCAGCGCCTGCGCCGATTCGTAGCGCGCGGCCTTCTTCTTCTCGAGACAGCGCGCGACGATCGCGACCAGCCGATCCGGCAAACCCGGCGCATCGTCGGCCAGCGACGGCATCGGATCGCTGCTCGCGGCGGCCGCGAACAGCACGCCTTGCGAGAGCGGCTCGAGCGGATGCTTCCCCGCGAGCAGCTCGTAGAGGATGATGCCGATCGCCCAGAGGTCGCTGCGCGTGTCGACGGGCTCGGTGCCGAGCTGCTCGGGCGACATGTACGGCAGCGTGCCGGCGAACGACTGCGCCGCGCCCTCGCCGACGCTCGCGATCCCGAAGTCGAGGACCTTCACGGTACCGGCCTGCGTGACGAGGATGTTGTCGGGCTTGAGATCGCGGTGGACGATGTTCGCGGCGTGCGCGGCCGCGAGCGCGCGCACGACGGGCACCATCAGCTCGACGACGCGCCCCGGCGGCATGCGCTTGTCGCGCGCGAGCTGCGAGAGCGTCGCGCCCTCCACGTACTCGAGCACCATGTACGGCACGCCCGCGTACTCGTCGACGGCGTGGATGATCACGATGTTCTCGTGGCTGCAGCGTGCCGTCGCGCGCGCCTCGACGAGGAACCGCTCGGCGTGCTGCTTGTTCTTCGCTGCGAGGAACTTGATCGCGACGCGGCGGCCGAGCTTGTTGTCGCGAGCCAGGAAGACCTGGCCCATGCCGCCCTTGCCGAGCTCGCGGATCAGCTCGTACTGCTCGATGCGCGTGCCAGGCGCGAGTGCGAGTGCCTCGTGCGCGGGAGGCCGTGCGTCGATCGTCGTGCGGTCGAGCGGACGGCTCATAGCGACCGGTACTGCTCGAGCAGCGAGTCGAGCTCCTCGTAGAGGCCGGCCGCTTCCGCCGGGCTGCCGCCGCGCCGCGCCGCGAGTGCTTCGTGGAGATCGCGATAGGCATCGCCGAGCGCGCCCTTGAGCCCCGCGACCTGGGCCTGCGCGGCGGCGAGTCGGTCGTCGGCGTCGGCTTCGAGCACGGCGAGCTCGAGCTCCAGCTCGGAGAGCTCGCTGCTGATGCGCTCGACGTCGTCGAGCGGGTGGTCGATCGTCGCCGCGAGGTCGAGCAGCACCTGGTGGATCTGCGCCTGCAGCGCCTGCGCGAAGTCGCTCGCGCTCGTCGAGGTGAACAGCCGCTGGACGCGGCGCGAGCCGTCGAACGTCGGCATGTCGACGAGCATCCGGTCCAGCTCGCTCGCGATCTGCGACGCGCTCGGCCGCGACGCCGGCGACTTCATCACGCACGCCGCGATCAGCTCGGCGAGCCCCGCGGGCAGGTCGACGCCGTGGCAGCGCTGCGCGAGCGGCTCGGGCGGCTCGTTCGCGTGCGCGTAGACGAGCGCGACCGGCGGCGCGGGCTTGAACAGCGGCACGCCCGACAGCGCGAAGTACGCGACGCCGCCGAGCGCGTACACGTCGACGGCGGGCCCGACCTCGCGATTGCTCGACTGTTCGGGCGCCCAGTACAGCGGCGAGCCGAGCGCCTGCTGATCTTCGGTGAGCCGCGTCAGGCCTTCTTCTGCCGCGACCTTCGCGAGGCCGAAGTCGATGATCTTCGCCTTGCCCGGATCGCCGCCCTCGAGGATCACGTTGCCCGGCTTGAGGTCGCGATGCACGACGCCCTCGGCGTGCGCGTAGGCGAGCGCGTTCGCGAGCTGGAGCAGGACGCGCAGGGCATCGGCGACGGCGAGCGGGCCGTCCCAGCCGATCGCGGCCTGCAGATCCGGCCCGGCGACGTACTCCATGCCGAGGTAGAGCTGGCCGTCGGGCAGGGAGCCCGCATCGAGGATCTGGACGATGCCGGGATGACGCAGCTTGCCGAGCGCGAGCACCTCGCGGCGGAACCTCGCGATCGTCTTGGCGTCGGACTTGTCGGCGCGCACGACCTTGAACGCGCGCAGCGCTCCGGATGCGTCGCGCGCGAGATACACCTGACCCATGCCGCCGGCGCCAAGCGGGCGGAGAATCTCGTGGCCGTCGACGACGTGCCCGATCACGCGCCCGCCAATTTTATCACCGATATGCCAGGGTAAGCCCGATGTCGAAGTCCAAGCTCCGGATCTCCGTCGTGCTCGCAGGCGCGGTCGCAAAAGGCGCGTTCGAGGCCGGCGTCGTCCAGGCGCTCGCCGAAAAGCCGGTCGATATCGTGCGCATCGTCGGCTCGAGCTCCGGTGCCCTGAACGGCACGCTGCTCGCCTCCGCCGTCCGCAAGCACGAGCTGGCCAAGGGGGCCGCGCAGCTCGTCGAGCTGTGGCGCGACCGTGCGGGCTGGACCGACGTGTTCCACGCGAGCCTCGAGGTCCTGCGCACGCGCCAGGGCGTCAGCGACCGCGCGAAGGTGCTCGACCTGCTGCGCCGGTACATCACGCCTTCGCCGGCGGGCGCCGATATCGATCTGCGCCTGCTCGTCGCGCCGCTCGCCGGCACGGCCGGCACGATCGGCCTGCGCCCGGCCACGACGTACGAGGCGATGCTGCAGTTCACCGGCAAGGACTTCGTATCGACCGACTCGCTCGCGCGCGTGTTCGACGGCGCGACGGCCTCGTCCGCGTTCCCGCTCGTGTTCGCGCCCGTCGAGGTCGAGGGGCTCGGCCCGTGCGTCGATGGCGGCGCCGTCAACAACACGCCGCTGAAGTGGGCGCTCGACGGCACGCAGCACGATCAGATCGACGCGATCGTCGTCGTCGCGACGTCGCCGGAGCTGCGCCTCGGCCCGCCGCCCGCGGATCTCCACACGCTCGAGCTCGCGTCGCACCTCGCGAACATGCTGATCGGCGAGCGGCTCTATCGCGATCTGCACGATGCGGCCGAGGTCAACGCGTCGCTCGCGCGTCTCGACGAGCTCGTCGCGCAGGGCATCCTCGACAGCACGCAGCTCGGCGCGGTCCGCACCGCGATCGGCTGGGACGGCTTTCGCAGCGTGAAGATCGTCGAGGTCCGCCCGCTCGAGGAGCTGCCGGGCTCGTCGTTCTCCGGCTTCTTCGACGAGGATCTGCGCGAGCAGTACATCCAGGCCGGCATCACACGCGCGCGCGAGGCGCTGCAGTCACTCTGACTTCGCGCGCAGGATCGTCAGGCGCTCGGTCAGCGGCTCGTCGCTGCCGTGCTGCCCCGACAGCTCGTTGACGACGGTCTCGAGCTCGCCGTACGTGATCTTCAGCCGCGAGAGCGCGAGCGACCGCTGCTCCGCCGTCTTCTCGATCGCCGACTCGATCTCCGCGAGCCGCTTGCTCACGGCGAGCGCGACCTCGAGCCGCTCCTCGAGATCGCGGATCTGCACCGCGATGTCCGCCGGCCGCTCCGGCTTCTGCGCCTCGATCCGCAGCTCGCCGAGCGCGAACCGCAGGCTCTGCTCGCGATCGCCGCCGGTATCGCGCAGCGCCGTCGCCTCGTGCTCGAGCGCATCCTGCGCGGCCTCGATCGCGGCGAGCTGCTGCTCCTGGTCGCGCAGCTGCGCGATGCCCGTGACGAGCCGCGCGTCGTTCTCGCCGAGATCGACGAGCCGCTCCGCCGCGCCGCGCAGCGCACCGCGCACGTTGCGGTAGCCCTCCGACGGCAAGGTCTCGGGCCGCTTCGGCACCGGCACGAACCGCCGCCGCCCCTCGGCCTTCGCCGGCGGATAGCCGGGGACCTTCGTCAACGCCGCGAACAGCTCGGCCGCGTTCTGGTAGCGCTCCGCCGGATCCTTCGCGAGGCAGCGCAGCACGACCGCATCGAGCTCGCCGGGGATGCCGAGCGACGGACGCCACTTGCTCGGCGGCTCCGGATCCTCGGTCAGGTGCGATCGGATGATCTCGTCGCTCGTGCCGACGAACGGCGGCGCGCCGAGCAGCAGCTCGTACGCGAGGCAGCCGATCGAGTAGATGTCGCTGCGCGGATCCTTGCCGACGCCGCGCACGCGCTCCGGCGACATGTATCGCGGCGAGCCCCACACCATGTCGCCCGTCGACAGCGCGACGCTCTCCGGCGCGTCCATGCTGACGATCTTCGCGATGCCGAAATCCAGCACCTTCAGCGTCTCGTCGGGGCCGACGAGGATCAGGTTATCGGGCTTGAGATCGCGGTGGAGCACGCCGCGCGAGTGCGCGTGGTGCACGGCATACGCGAGCTGACCGAGCACGCCGAGCGCGCGCGGCACGGCGAAGTGCTCGTCGCGCTTGAGCAGGGTGTGCACGCTCTCGCCGTCGGCGTACTCCATCGCAAGGAAGAAGCGCCCGTCGGGCAGCTGCCCGAAGTCGTAGATCGCGATGATGTTCGGGTGGCGCAGCCGGTTGACCGCACGCGCCTCGCGCCGGAACCGCGCGACGAACTGCGCGTCGGCGGCGAGCGACGTCTTCAAGATCTTCACCGCCTCCTTGCGCCCGAGCTTGATGTGCTCGGCCAAGAAGACCTCGCCCATCCCGCCGCGTCCGAGCTCGGCGAGAATGCGCCAGCGATCGTGCAAGATCGTCCCGGTCTCGATGGCGTTGATCGTAACACCACGGGCCATGGCATGATGACCGCGATGCGTCGTTTGCTCGGGGTCGCGCTCGCCCTCGCGGGCTGCCTGAAGCCCTCCTCGACGACGTGCCCGGAAGGTTGGACCTGTCCGGACGGCCTCGCGTGCGCGCCCGCCGGCGTGTTCTGCGCCGCGAAGGCCGACCTCGACGCGTGCGCCGCCTCTACGATCGACGCGCACGACGCCTGCTCGACCGCCGATATCGGCAGCGGCGTGTGCATCGCGAAGGTGTGCCGCGCGTGCGAGACGGACTACGAAGGCTGCAGCGTCCCGGCGTGGGCCCCGATGGGCTACACCGGCGACGAGCTCAAGGGCGTGTGGCTCACCGATCGGCGCACCGCGATCGCGGTCGGCAAGGCGGGCGCGGTCGCACGCTACGACGGCATCGCGTGGACCACCGTCTCGGTCAGCACGCTCGACTACATCGGCGTCGCCACCGCCGACAAACCGTACGCGCTCTACTCGAGCGAGGTCGACGCCGTCGGCAGCGCCGCCGCGACGAGCGTGCACACCGCGCCCGCCGGCGCGACGTACCGCGGCATCTGGGCCGCCGGCTCCGACGCGTACGCGGTCGGCAACATGGGCACGATCTCGCGCTACGACGGCGCCGCCTGGACCGACACCGCCGTCGGCAGCGGCGCGCCCTCGTTCATCGGCGTCGGCGGCAGCTCGCCCACCGATGTCTGGGCGGTCGGCGGTGGCGGCGCCGTGTGGCACGCGACGAACGGCACGTTCGCGCAGGTGATGGGCATCCCGGTGCTCGCCGCGTTCCGCGCGGTGTGGTCCTCGTCACCGACGGACGTCTTCGTCGTCGGCCCGTCGGTCGTCGTCCACTTCGACGGGGCACAATGGACGCAGCAGACGCTGCCCGTCTCGACGACGATCGGCCTGCTCGGCGTCTGGGGCTCCGGTCCGACCGACGTGTGGACCGTCGGCAACGATGCCAGCGGGATCGGGCAGATCTTCCACTACGACGGCACGCAATGGACGACCGCCGCGAGCGGCCAGCCGACGCTCGACGCGATCATGGGCGTCGGCAACGACGTGTTCGCGGTCGGGAAGAGCATCGTCTTGCGCTATTCGCCGTGACGCGCTGCGCGGCTGCCGCAACCTTCGGGTAGCAGTCGGTCAGCGCGTGCTGCTGCACCGGGCGCGCCGTGAATCGCCGTCTCGCATACCGTCCGCATGCGCTCGATCGCGCGGAGGTGTCATGCGGATCTCGAAGCTCGCACTCACGATCACCCTGAGCACGGCCGCCTGCGGCAGCAATCACGATGCGCCGAAACCCGACGCCGCGATCGATGCGGCGCCGCCGATGATCGATGCGCCGCCGCACCAGGACGGCGTCGTCGGGATCCCGCTGACCGCGCTCGGCGGCGGCTACACCGCCAAGCTCGAGCTCGGGGGCCAGGCGTTCGACGTGATCGTCGACACCGGCTCGACGACGACCGCCGTCGCCGACGCGACGTGCACGAACTGTGGCGTGCATCCGACCTACACGTCGAGCACCGGCACCGACCTGCACCAGACCGCGAGCGCGCAGTACGGCAGCGGCTCGTGGCAGGGCAAGGTCTTCGAGGACGGCGCCGTGATGGGCACGCGCTCGGCGGTCGCGCTCGACTTCGCGTCGATCACGAGCCAGACCGGCTTCTTCCAGGGCGCTGGCTACGAGGGCATCCTCGGCCTCGGCCCCGATGGCCTGCTGCTCCCACACACGACGTCGTACCTGACGAAGCTGATCGCGGGCGGCATGACCGGGCAGGTCGCGTTCCAGCTGTGTCCCGAGAGCGGCACGATGTGGCTCGGCGGGTTCGACTCGTCGAAGGGAGCCACCGCGCCGGCGTTCACCGCGATCAGCTCTGTCGCGCCGTACTACATCGTCAACGTCGGCGCGGCGTCGATGACGGGCGGGACGGCGCTGACCGGCTCGGACTTCGGTCCGACGATCATCGACACCGGCACGACGCTGACCTACGTGCCGGCCGCGGTCGTCACCGCCGTCATCAACGGCGTGAAGGGCTCGCCCGGCTACTCGAGCGTGTTCGGCACGCAGCAGCTCGCCGACGGCGCGTGCCTCAACACGACGATGACGAGCACGCAGATCGATGCGGCGCTGCCGCCGCTGTCGCTGACGTTCTCGGGCACGACCGCGATCTCGATCCCCGCGACGCGCGCGTACCTGTTCGATCAGGGCAGCGGCATGTACTGCTTCACGTTCAGCGACTCGAGCAAGCTGTTCGGCAGCTCGCAGAAGGTCTCGCTGTTCGGCAACACGCTGCTCGCCGGCCTGCTCACCGTGGTCGACGTCGATCACAAGCAGATCGGCTTCGCGGCGCAGGCGGGTTGCCCCCAGGCGCCGGTCGCGCCGCGCAAGCTCGTCGTGCGCCGCCCGACGATCGACGCGGACACGCTCCGCGCGATCACCGCGCTCGAGAACTAAGGGCAGCTGCCCGAGAACACGTGCTGCTGGGCGAACACGCTGACCGCGCCCGCATCGAACGCGGCGGTCAGGTTCGCGACGACCGGGGCGATGTCGGCGACGGTGACGCTCGCGGTTCCCGCGCCGAGCAGCGTGTTCGCCGTGTCGAGGATCTGCGCGACCGTCTGGCCGTTCAGCGGCGAGCTCGTGTCGCAGTAGAGCAAGCTGCCGAGCGGGATCGCCGATGCCGCGCCCGTCTTGCCGGCCGCCGCGAGATCGACATCGAGGCGCAGCGCGACGACATCCGCGCCGAAGTCGCCGGCCTCCGTCGTCTGCGGATCGAAGTAGACCTGCTGCAGCGGCTGCAGGAACGGGCCGGTGTCGGGCATGTACTGGATGACGGAGATCGCGTCGGAGAGCTGGATCTCGTGGCCGGGCAGGCCGACGTCGAGCTCGGTGTAGAGGTTTGCGAACTGCGCCTCGAGCAGCGCCGCCGCCGTGTTCGCGGGATCGCCGTAGTCGAACTGCGTGTACGTGACGACATCGCCGTCCTTCCAGCCGCAGCCCGGCGCGCCCGGCGTGCAGACGTTGGCGCCGATCGTCTGCGTGTTGCACGCCTGGAGCGTCTGGCCCGCGCTCGTCACGAGGTGCGCGCAGTTCGTGATGTCGCCGCCGCTCGTGCCGCCGTCGTACGAGACGGTGACCGTGCCCGAGGTGCCCGCGAGGTCGAACACGGCGTTCGAGAACGTGACCGTGCCGGTCGTCGTGATGTCGGAGGCCGCGTCGGTGAGCGTCGCCGTCGTGTTGCCGGTCGTCGCGCACGGCACGCGGTCCTCGTCGCGCGTGTCGACGGTGCGGACGTACTGCTCGTCGGGATCGATGACGCCGTTGCCGTTGATGTCGACGTCGTGCGCGCCCGAGCCGTGGTTGCCGAACGAGACCGCGACGTAGCTGCGGACGCGCGTGCCCGTCGCGAGGCCGAGCACGCTGTTGTCGAAGCTCGCGGTGAAGTTCAGCGTCACGCGCGCGCCCGGCGCGATCGAGACCTCGGGGACGAGCGAGAACACCGAGTTGTTGTGAGCATCGGTGAATCCGAGAGATCCCGAGGCGGCGGACTCGGTGACATCGCCGTCCGCGGTGTGCGCGACCGTCGCCGCATCACCCTGCGTCGCATCGGCGACGTCGGCGGCCCGCGTCTTCCAGGTCACGCCCTGGCGGGTCTGCAGCGAGACGACGATGTTGCCGATCGGGGCCGGCGCGTTGCCGGTGTTCCGGACCCGCAGCTGACCCGACAAGATGAGGTGGTTCTGGACCGTCGTGGTCTGGGTCCCGATGATCGTCCAGGTGACCGTCTTCGCGACCGCGTCGACGCTCCCGGTCTTCGCCAGCGTCCACGTCGTGTCCGCCGACTGCGAGAGGTCCGTGTGATGCGTGTCCAGATGGATGTTTGCGCGCGGAACCCTGGCCGCTTGCTCGACCGAAGAGGTCCCGCCATCCGTGCACGCCACCAGGGCCAAGGTCGTCGCCGCCAAGAGCCGCATCATCTGCACCAAGTCGTAGCAAGCTGCGGACACGTGTGGGCAGTCCCACAGCACTAACAACTGCGCGGATGCCTGAGGCCCCACTGACGCTCCCTCACAGTAGGTCCATCCGCGTGGCGCTATGTCGCAGCAGCGACGTCGAAACGCGGGGCATCGATCCGTTGACAGCGTCGGGTGCCGAGACTATAAGCACCCCGCCCCAAGTCCCGAGAATTCTCGATAGGTTGCCATGCATCAGGCTCTTTCGACGCTCGCCGCAGCCCACCCCCTGATCGATATCGATTCGACCGTATTCGTTCAGTTCGGGCTGTTCTTGCTCCTGCTGCTGGTGGCCAACAAGTGGCTGTTCCAGCCCTACCTGCAGCTCCGCGAGCGCCGGAAAGCCGGCATCGAAGGAGCGCGCGCCGAGGCCGAGCGGATGACCGCGCAGGCCGACAGCAAGCTCGCCGATTACGAGAAGCAGCTCGCGACGGCGCGCAATCGCGCCAACGAAGAGGGCCGCAAGGTCCGCGCGGAAGCCGCCGCGAACGAGAAGTCGACGACGGACACCGCGCGCGCCGCGGCGCAGAAGTCGATCGATGAAGCGACCGCGAAGATGCGCGCCGAGGCCGAGGCTGCTCGCCTCCAGCTGCTGCCGCAGGCGAACGCGCTCGCGAAGCAGATCGCGTCGAAGCTCCTCGGCCGGGAGGTCGCGTAATGAAGAAGGTCGTTCTACTTCTCCTCGCGCTCGGCGGCGTCGCCTTCGCGCAGCCGAACAGCCCCGAGGTCGCCCGCGAGACGACCGAGGCGTCGGAGGTCAACCCGCAGCCGGTCGACCCGACGGAGCACTTCAACTGGTTCAACATCCACTACTCGGGCAAGGACGAGTACGGCGGGACGTTCGGCGATGACGTGATGAAGCGCGCCGACGGCTCGGTCGTCACCGAGGAGAAGGAAGAGATCGACCCCGCGACGGGCAAGCCGCACACGGTCGTCGAGAAGGCGGAGGAGGAGCCGATGAGCCCCCCCTTCATCTTCATGCTCATCAACTTCGGCCTGTTCCTGATCATCCTCGCGAAGTACCTCGCGCCCGCCGGCACGAAGGCCGCGCAGGAGCGGCACGATCTGATCAAGACCGCGCTCGACGAGGCCGCCAAGCTCCGCGAGCAGGCGCAGCAGAAGCTGACCGAGTACGAGGGCCGCATCAAGAACGTCGACGACGAGGTCAAGAAGATCATCGACGACATCCGCGCCGCCGCGGACGAAGACAAGAAGCGCATCCTCGAGAATGCCGAGCGCCAGTCCGCGCAGATGAAGCGCGACGCCGAGCTCCGTATCGCCGCCGAGATCGAGATGGCGCGCGCGCAGCTCGCCCGCGAGGTCGCGGTCGCCGCGTCGCAGGCGACCGAGAAGCTGCTGCGCGAGAAGGTCACCCCCGACGATCAGAAGAAGCTCGTCGGTAACTTCATCTCCGGGATGGGAGCCTGAGTATGGTCTCCGCAAGCCTCGCCCGCCGCTACGCCAAGGCCGTCTTCGAGCTCGGCAACAAGGGCGGCAACCTCGACAAGATCGGCGCCGACCTGCGCTCGTTCGCGAAGGCGATGCGAGAGAGCAAGGAGCTCGAGACCACGCTCGCGTCCCCGGCGATCCGCCGCCAGGACCGCAAGAAGATCCTCGACGCCGTCATGCAGCGCATCGCCGTCACGCCGACGACGACGAACCTCATGTACATCCTGCTCGAAGGCGAGCGGATGCACTCGGTCGTCGCGATCTCGCGCGAGCTCGACGCGATGATCGAGGCGAAGGCCGGCCGCATCGCCGCCGAGGTCGTGTCGGCCAAGCCGCTCGATCCCGCGCAGCTCTCGCAGATCACCGCCTCGCTCGAGAAGCTCTCGGGCAAGAAGGTCTCGGTCTCGCACCGCGAGGATCCGGACCTGCTCGGTGGTGTCGTCGCCAAGCTCGGCGACACCGTGTACGACGGTTCTCTCCGCACCCAGCTCCGCAACATGCGTGACGAGCTCAGCAAGTAAGGACGCACCATGGACATCCGCGCCGCAGAAATCAGCGACATCATCCGCAAGCAGATCGAGAACTACGACAAGAAGGTCTCGGTCACCGAGACCGGCACCGTGCTCACCGCTGGTGACGGTATCGCGCGCGTGTACGGCCTCTCCGGCGCGCTCGCCGGCGAGCTGCTCGAGTTCGAGGGCGCCGGTGGCGAGACCGTCAGCGGCATGGTGCTCAACCTCGAAGAGGACAACGTCGGCGTCGCGATTCTCGGCAAGTTCGAGAGCGTCCGCGAGGGCGACACCGTCAAGCGCACCGGTCGCATCGTCGAGGTCCCCGTCGGCGAGGAGCTCCTCGGTCGCGTGGTGAACGCGGTCGGTATCCCGGTCGACGGCGGCAAGCCGATCGTCGGCACGCATCGCCGCCAGGTCGAGATCAAGGCGCCCGGCATCATCGCGCGCAAGTCGGTCCACGAGCCGATGCAGACCGGCATGAAGGCGATCGACTCGATGATTCCGATCGGTCGCGGCCAGCGCGAGCTGATCATCGGCGACCGCGGCGTCGGCAAGACGGCCATCGCGATCGACGCGATCATCAATCAGAAGGGCCAGAACATGTACTGCTTCTACGTGGCCATCGGCCAGAAGCAGTCCACGGTCGCCACCGTCGTCGACCGCCTCACGAAGGCGGGCGCGATGGAATACACGACGGTCGTCATCGCCGGCGCGTCCGAGCCGGCCCCGCTGCAGTTCATCGCGCCGTACACCGGCGTCACGATGGCCGAGTACTTCCGCGACTCCGGCCGCCACGCCCTCATCGTTTACGATGATCTCAGCAAGCAGGCCGTCGCGTACCGCCAGCTGTCGCTGCTCCTCCGCCGCCCGCCGGGCCGCGAGGCGTACCCGGGCGACGTGTTCTACATCCACTCGCGCCTCCTCGAGCGCGCCGCGAAGATGTCGGACGCCAAGGGCGGCGGCTCGCTGACGGCGCTGCCGATCATCGAGACGCAGGCCGGTGACGTGTCGGCGTACATCCCGACGAACGTCATCTCGATCACCGACGGCCAGATCTTCCTCGAGGCCGACCTGTTCTACTCCGGCGTCCGCCCGGCCGTGAACGTCGGCATCTCGGTGTCGCGCGTCGGTGGCGCCGCGCAGACCAAGGCGATGAAGAAGATCGCCGGTCGCCTCCGCCTCGAGCTCGCGTCCTACCGCGAGAAGGCCGCGTTCGCGCAGTTCGGTGGCGATCTCGACAAGGCGACCCTCGCGCAGCTCGCGCGCGGCGAGCGCATGGTCGAGCTGCTCAAGCAGGCGCAGTTCCAGCCGATGACCATGGAAGACCAGGTCGTCGTCATCTACGCCGGTACGAACGGCTTCGTCGATGACTACCCGGTCAACGTCCTCGGCCGCTACGAGCAGGAGCTGCTGAGCTTCATGAAGGCGCGCAAGACCGACGTCCTCACGCAGCTCAAGAACAACGGCAAGCTCGAGGGCGACCTCGAGAAGCAGCTGCGCGACGCCCTCACCGAGTTCGCGAAGCAGTTCAGCGTTGACGAGAAGAAGTAATGCCGAGCCTCAAGGCAATCCGTAAGCGGATCGCATCCGTCAAGAACACGCGAAAGATCACGCGTGCGATGAAGCTCGTCGCGGCTGCGAAGCTGCGCCGTGCGCAGGACACGATCATTGCGGCTCGCCCGTACTCGCAGGCGATCGCCTCGGTCGTCTCCGAGCTCTCTGGCGTCGCCGGCAAGGACGCGCACGCGCTGTTCGAGGAGCGCGAGCTCCGCAAGGCGGCGATCATCGCGATCTCGGCCGACCGCGGCCTCGCGGGCGCGTTCAACACGAACGTGATCAAGGCCGTCGAGCGCTACGCGGCGAACGAGCTGTCGAAGGCCGAAGAAGTCACGCTCCGCATCATCGGCAAGAAGGCGAACCAGCACTTCACGCGCCGCAACGCGCGCGTGGCGAGCTACGAGCCGCTGCCGGTCGGTGCGAACGCGCTGACCGTCGCGCGCGAGACCGCGAACCGCGCGATCGCCGACTTCATGGACGGCAAGGTCGATCGCGTCTACCTCGTCTACAACGAGTTCATCAACGCGGGCACGCAGCGCGTCCAGGTCCGTCAGGTCCTCCCGGTCGTTCCGGAGCAGGCCGAGAAGGACAAGGGCGAAGCGTCGTACTCGCCGGACTACACGTACGAACCGTCGAAGGAAGCGCTGCTCACGCGGCTCGTTCCTCTCTACGTCCAGATCCAGATCTATCGCGCGGTGCTCGAATCGATCGCCGCGTTCTTCGGCGCCCAGATGATGGCGATGGAGAGCGCGACGAAGAACGCCGGCGAGATGATCAACCGCTACACGCTTCAGTACAACCGCGCTCGTCAGGCGGCGATCACGAAGGAGCTGCTCGAGATCATCGGCGGCGCCGAGGCTCTGAAAGGGTAAGTACCAATGGCTACGACTGATTACTCCCCCAACTCGATGGGCCGCGTGGTCCAGGTCATCGGCCCCGTCGTCGACGTCGCGTTCGATTCGGCGGAGCTGCCGGAGATCAACACGGCGCTCCTGCTCACGAACAAGTCGATCGACGCGCGCTCCGACAACCTCACCGTCGAGGTCGCTCAGCACCTCGGCGAGCACATGGTTCGCTGCGTCGCGATGGATACGACGGACGGTCTCGTTCGCGGTCAGGCGGTGAAGAACACCGGCGCGCCGATCACGATCCCGGTCGGCCCCGAGGTCCTCGGCCGCATCCTCAACGTCGTCGGTGACCCCGTCGACGAGGCGGGTCCGGTCACCGCGAAGAACAAGATGTCGATCCACCGCTCGGCTCCGAAGTTCACGGACCAGTCGGTGAACGTCGAGATGTTCGAGACCGGCATCAAGGTCATCGACCTGCTCGCTCCGTATCGCCGCGGCGGCAAGATCGGCCTGTTCGGCGGCGCCGGCGTCGGCAAGACGGTGCTCATCCAGGAGCTGATCAACAACGTCGCGAAGAAGTCGGGCTCGTACTCGGTGTTCGCCGGCGTCGGCGAGCGCACCCGCGAGGGCAACGACCTCTATCACGAGCTCAAGGAAGCCGTGCTGTTCGACGGCAGCTCGGTCCTCTCGAAGACCGCGCTGATCTACGGCCAGATGAACGAGCCGCCGGGCGCCCGCGCCCGCGTCGCGATCTCGGCGCTCACGGTCGCCGAGTACTTCCGCGACGTGATGAAGCAGGACCTCCTGCTGTTCGTCGACAACATCTTCCGGTTCACGCAGGCCGGCTCGGAAGTGTCGGCGCTCCTCGGCCGTATCCCCTCGGCCGTCGGTTATCAGCCGACGCTGTCGACGGAGATGGGCCAGCTCCAGGAGCGCATCACCTCGACGAAGGACGGCTCGATCACCTCGGTGCAGGCGATCTACGTCCCCGCCGACGACCTCACGGACCCGGCGCCGGCGACGGCGTTCGCCCACCTCGACGCGACGACGGTGCTCAACCGCGCGATCACGGAGAAGGGCATCTACCCGGCCGTCGACCCGCTCGACTCGACGTCGACGATTCTCACGGCCGCCGTCGTCGGTGACCGTCACTACAAGGTTGCCCGCGAGGTCCAGCGCATCCTGCAGCGCTACAAGGACCTCCAGGACATCATCGCGATCCTCGGCATGGACGAGCTCAGCGAGGATGACAAGGTGACGGTCTCTCGCGCGCGCAAGATCGAGAAGTTCTTCGGTCAGCCGTTCCACGTCGCCGAGACGTTCACCGGCCTCAAGGGCATCTACTGCTCGCGCGAGGACACGGTCCGCTCGTTCGAGGAAGTGCTCTCGGGCAAGTGCGACGACCTGCCGGAGCAGGCGTTCGAGATGACCGGCACGATCGACGACGTCCGCGCGAAGGCGGCCGAGCTGGCGAAGAAGGGCTAGTCGTGGCGACCTCGAGCTTCCTCGGAGTGAACCTGGTGACGCCGCGTGGCGTCGTCGCGCACACCGAGACCGATAGCGTGCAGGCCCCGGGCGAGCTCGGCGAGTTCGAGCTGCTCCCGGGCCACGTCCCGATGCTGACCGCGCTCAAGCCGGGCGTGCTCACGATCGGCAGCAAGGCGCGCAATCGCTACGCGGTCGGTCCCGGCTACCTGCGCATCGATCCCGCTGGCTCCGTCGAGATCCTCGTCGAGCAGGCGGTCCCCGCGAGCGAAGTCGATGTCGAGGCGGCGAAGCGCGAGCTCGCGGCCGCCGATGCCGAGCTCGCGAAGTGGGGCGACAAGGCGCCGGACGGCGACTACACGAACCTGGTCGCCAAGAGCGGCTGGGCGCGCGCCCGCATCGACGCCGTCTCGCACTGAGACGCATTGCCGCGCAACCGCGGCTCCCGGCGCTGCATCGCACGTTCATGGACGTGCTGGTGCTCGGTGCCGGGGGAACGCTCGGGTCGCTCGTGCGTGCGCAGCTGGCCGCGCGTGGCCACAACACGATCGCACATCGCCGCGGCCGCGCCGCGATCTCGGATCGCCGCGGGTGGCAGTTCGCGCGCGCCGACGTGATCGTTCACTGCGCGGGCGCGAGCGTCGCGATGACACTCGGCAAGGGCTGGCGCGGCTACCGCGCCGTCGACGTGCCGCTCGGCCTCTCCGTGGCCGCGCACGCCCGCGCGACGAACGCGCGCATGATCTACGTCGCCGCGCACCATCCGCCCGCGCTGCGCGGCTGCGCCTACGTCGACGCGCACGAGCAGGTCGCGGCCGCGATGCACGACCTCGACGGTGCGGTCGTCCGGGCGACCGGCTTCTACTCGGCGTTCGCGTCACTCGTGCCGCTCGTGCGTGCCGGGCTGCCGGCCGACGTGGGCACGGGCGGCGCGCGCACGAACCCGATCTGCGAGCGCGACCTCGCGGAGATCGTCGTCGATGTCGCGCTCGGCGGCGAAGGCCCGCGCGACGTCTCGGCAGGAGGTCCCGAGGTGCTCACGCGCCGCGAGATCTACGATCTCGTCGCCGAGGCCGCGGGGCGGCGCGGCGTGCGCCGGCTGCCGCTGTGGCTCGCGAAGCCCGGCGCGGCGCTGCTCTCGCTCGTCCACCCGCGGATCGGCCAGTTCGCGCGCTTCGCGGTCGGGCTCGCGCAGCACGACGTGATCGCGCCCGCGCTCGGCACGACGCGCCTGCGCGACTACCTTCAGAACGTGCCGCCGATCGCGAGACCGAGTCCCGGTGGGCCGCCCGTCGACACGGGCGCCGGCGCGACGACGATGTGACTCGCGTTGTAGCGGCGCGCGGCGCGACCGGCGGTCGCGATGTCGTAGATCGTCGAGCCGACGACGAGCGCCGCACCACCGAGCGCGATGTACGCCGCGCGGTTCGAGTCGTCGGTGCAGCTCTGGGTCTCGCAGTCGCTGTTGACCGCCGTGGCGAAGCCGGCGAACGCCACGGCCGTTCCCAGGAAGCGCAGTCCGATGCCGTATCCGCCGGCCTCGCCGGCGTACCAGTGACCGGAGGCGGGCCCGAGGATGATCGCGCCCACCGTCGCGTACCCGAGGGCGATGCTGTTCCCCGATCGCGTCGCGCCGACCAGCGCGATCGGCAGCAGCACGCCCGTCGACAGCGAGAGCACGATCGCCGTCTGCTCGCTCTTTTGATCCGCCGGTGGTGCAGGCCTGCCAGGATCTGCCGAGGCGATTCGCGCGACGCAGAGAACGGCAAGGATCGAGGAGCGCATCGCCGACGGCGATTAGCCACCGTCGTGCCAGCGCTAAGGCCGCGACGTCACGTGCGCTCGACGTGGGAATACCACGAACGTGACGACACACGTGTCATGCCCGGAGTGCACCGTCATCAGCGGCGCGCGTGCGTCGGGCGGATCACCGGGCGGCGGGGCAGGTCTTCGGGCATCGGCGTGACGCGCTGCTCGACGGAGCCGCGCGCGAGGCGGCGGCGCGGCGGCGCGACGTCCATCGCGGGCAGGACGATCGCGGAGTGGACCGGGGCCGCGTGGACCGAGGCCGTGTGGACCGAGGGCGCGTGGACCGAGGGCGCGTGGACCGGGAGCGCCGTCGTGCGGCGGCGCAGCGCGAGCATCGGCAGGACGACCGCGAGGGCGACGAGCTCGAGCACGGCCCGGGCAGTTGCAACGCGTGCGCCGCCGCAACCTCGCGAAACTGCGAGGTCGCACGTGTACGCCTGACGTACGACTGTGCAACGTCACCACGTCTTGGTGCCGTGGCAGCCGTTGCCGAGGCCGGAGCAGGACTTCGCCGAGGCGTTGTACGTGCCGCCGCCGGAGAACTGGATCTCCTTGACGCCGTCGACGTGGAGCGCGGGGTTGGTGATCGCGGGCGTCGTGTTGACGACCGACGAGTGGCACTGCGAGCACTTCATGCGTTCGTCGCGGATGTGCTTGTCGTGCTCGCCGCTCATGCCCGTCGCGGGCTGGCCGGGCGCGGGCGCGTTGTGACACGAGGTGCAGGTCAGCGCGGTCTGCGAGGTCCACGCCGGCGACGTGCCGTTCGTGCGGCCGGTACCGTGGCAGTAGCTCGCCGCGCACGTCGTCGCGGTGAAGCTGTACGTGCTCGCCGGGTTGAGCGTGGAGAAGTGCAGCTCGGCCTGGACCTGCGCGCCGGTGCCGTCGATGTGGCCGGGCGTGAGCGCGCTCGTCGGCTTCGTGTGGCACATCGTGCAGTCCCACGCCGCGTGCATGCTCGTCGCGCCGACGTGCTTGGCGTGCGCGCCGACCGTCGGATCCGTGGCGGCGGTCGCGCCGAGCACGCCTTGCGGTGGTGCGCCGTTGCCCGACGGCGTGTTGATGTCGCCGTGACAGAACGTGCACTGCGTCTGCCACGTGTAGCCGGTGCCGACCTTGTCGTGGCAGCCGGTGGCGGTCGCGCACGACGGGCCGCCCGTCGAGCCGCCTTGCAGCGACGTGCCGTGACAGTTCGCGGTCGCGCACGTCGAGAAGCCGGTCTTGTCGGCGTCGTAGCCGTGCATCGTGACCATGCCGTAGCCGGGCGGGTGGTTGCTGCCGGCGGTGACGTCGACGGTGCCGTCGATGTGCTTGCCCGTCGTGATGTCGGGATGGCAGCCGTTGCAGTTCGTGTCGGTCGTGTGCGGCGCGGGCGGCGGGTTGCCGTGACACGACGTGCACTGGGCCTGCGTGCCGTCGACCTTCGTCCACTGCGGCGCGGTCGCGGTGCCGCCGCCGCCGGAGAGCGTCGAGCCGTGGCAGTACGTGCTGCAGTTCGAGCCGTTCCACGTCGAGCCGGCGGCGATGCCGGTGAACGTCATCTCGGCGGGCAGCGGCGTGTCGATGTGGCCCGCGCTGTTGACGCTCGCCGGCACGAGGTGACACTCGCCGCAGGTCACCGCGACGTGACCGAACGTCGAGCCGCCCAGGTGCGCCTGGTGCGCGCCGACGCCGCGCAGCGTGGTCGCGGTGCCGGCGCCCGTGCTGTCGAACGGCGGGGCGTTGACCTTGTCGGCGTTGCTCGCGGGCGTGCTCGTGTGATCGCCGTGGCACGAGTTGCACGCGGCGCCGCCGGTGACGTCGAGGTTGCCGTCGATGTGCTTCGTCGCGTCGGTGAACGTCGTCGGTGAGCCGGCCATCACGTCGGCGTGGCACTGGCCGCAGTCGCTGTTCTGCGGGTGCGGCAGCGGCGGCGGGTTGCCGTGGCACGACGTGCACTGCGCCTGCGAGCCGTCGACCTTCGCCCACAGCGGGGAGGTCGCGGTGCCGCCGGCTCCGCCGCCGCCGTCGGTGAGCGTCGAGCCGTGGCAGTAGGTATTCGAGCACTGCGCGCCGTTCCAGGTCGGCGAGCTGCCGGCGCGCGTCGAGAAGATCACCTCGGCGGGCAGCGGCGTGTCGATGTGGCCCTGCGAGTTCACGGTCGCGGGGACCCGGTGGCAGTCCTGGCAGAGGACCGCCTTGAAGAACTGGTTGCCGGGCGCGAGGTGGCTCATGTGCGCGCCGACGCCGCGCGCGGTCGTCGCCGTGTTGCCCTGCGTGTCCTTCGGCGGCGCGTTGCTGGTCGTGCTGCCGTGACACGAGTTGCAGGGCTGATCGCCGAGCACGTCGAGGTTGCCGTCGATGTGCTTGGACGGATCGGTGATCACGCCCGGCATGCCGGCGGTCATCGTCGGGTGGCACTTGCCGCAGTCGCTATCGACCGGGTGCGGCGGCGGCGGCGGCAGGCCGTGACACGAGCCGCACTGGCTCTGCGAGCCGTCGACGACGGTCCACACCGGCTTCGTCGCGGTGCCGCCCGCGGGGGCGCCGCCGTCGGAGAGCGTCGCGCCGTGGCAATACGTGTTGCTGCACGACGAGCCGTTCCAGCTCGCGGTCGCGCCGGCGAGGTTGCCGAAGATGACCTCGGCGGGCAGCGCCGAGTCGACGTGGCCCTTCGCGAGCAAGTTCGCGGGCACGAGGTGACACTCGCCGCACGCGATCGGGGCACGCCACGTCGAGGCCATCATGTGCGACTGGTGCGCGCCTACCGAGCGCAGCGTCGTCGACGTGCCGCCCGTCGTGTCGGTCGGCGGGGCGTTGATCGCGGCATCGCCGACGATCGGCGTTGCGGTGCGATCGCCGTGGCAGTCGTTGCACGGCTGGTCGTTGATCACCTCGACGGTGCCGTTCATGTGGAGCTGCGGGTACGTGATCGTCGTGTTCTGGCCGGGCGTCATCGTCGGGTGGCACTTGCCGCAGTTCGTGTCCTGCGGGTGCGTGCCGCCGTTGTTCGGCAGCGAGGTCGGCGGCATGCCGTGGCACGCCTGGCAATCGACATTTCCCATGCTCGTGATCAGGTTCGCGGCCGTGAACACCGGCGAGATCTTCGTGCCGCCGCTGAGCAGGCTGTTGCCGCCGCCGTGACAGAACGTGTTCGTGCACTTCTGCGTCGCCGGATCGTAGGCGGCGCCGGGGATTCCCAGCGAGCCGTTGAAGACGACCTCCGTGACGCCGTCGAGGTGCGTCTGATCGCTCGTGCTGCCGGGGACCGTGTGGCACTCGTTGCACTGGATCGTCGCGTGCCACGACGAATTCGCGGTCATGTGCGCCGCGTGCGTGCCGACGCCGCGCGACATCGTCGAGGTGTTCCCCTGCGTGTCCTTCGGCGGCGCGGACTGGCCGTTGCTGCCGTGGCACGAGTCGCACGCGCCCGTCGAGACGACCTCGACCTTGCCGTCGATGTGGAGCTCCGGATACGAGATCTTGCCGGCCGCGAAGTCGCCGGGGTTCATCGACTGGTGGCACAGGCCGCAGTCGGTCTCCTGCGTGTGCGGCGGCGGCGGCGGGTTGCCGTGACACGAGCCGCACTTGCTCTGGCTGCCGTCGACGAGCGTCCACACCGGCTTCGTGTTCGTGCCGCCGCCCATCGCGAGCGCCGGGCCGTCGCCGTGGCAGTAGCTGTTCGTGCAGGTGGCCGAATCGTGATCCCACGATGCGCCGGAGCCGAGGCCCGTGAAGATCACCTCGGCGGGCAGCGGATCCTTCGTCAGCTGGCCGTTCGCGCCCGCAACGAGGATGTGGCCGGGCGAGCCGACCTCGGCCGGCACCGTGTGGCACGCGTCGCACGTGAACCGCTTGTGCCAGTCGGAGCCCTGCAGGTGGGCCTGGTGCGCGCCGACGCCGATCGCGGTGAGGTTCGAGTGGCCCTGCGTGTCGCGCGGCGGCGCGATGCTCGACGCGGCACCGTGGCACGCGCCCGAGCAGCCGTCGCTGGGCCCGAGCGCGGTCGGGTTGCCGCCGTCGGGGACGACGTGCTGGCCGAGGTCGCATGCGGCGATCAGGAGCAAGACGATGACGGCCTTCATCGGTACCTCCATTGCACGCGGGCAAACGCCGTGACCGACACCACCGTCGGCCACGCTACGGGCGTATCGACGAGCGGTGCCATCGGGTCACCGTTCATCGGAGCGAGATAGTGAGAACCGACGGTCTGGTAGCCGACGTGCGTGTCGGCGATCAGCAGCCACTCGCGCGCGACGCGCCACGACACGAGCACGCCTGCCTGCGCCGCCGTCGTCGACGACGTGCCGTAGCAGGCGAGCGGATCCGTCGAGGTCGTGCAGCTCGCGTTCGCGCCGCTGTCCTTGAGGTGCTCGTACATCACGTCGGCCTCGAGCGAGCCGCGCAGGTCGGCGAATGCGCGGGCGCCCGACGCGCGCACGATCACGCCGCGCGAGCGGTTCGGGTACGTCGTGCCGAGCGGCTCGATCACGCTGCCCGACGCGGCGAGGCGCAGCCCGCCGATCGAGCGGCGATCGACGATGCCGAGCGTCGCATCTGCCGAACGCGCCTCGGGGAACACGACGCTCATGGTGCCGTCGGCCGTCGGCACGGCGACGCTCGGGCGGCGGTGCAGCGTGCCGGCGAGCGAGAGCTCGAAGCGCCGCTCGGCCATCGCGATGCTGGCGCCCGCGCGCGCGAGGTCCTGCGAGATCGTCAGCAGGCGGATGTTGTTCTGGACGATGCCGATCGCCGTCGGATCCGGATCGACGAGCGTGTTGCGCGCCGCGATCTGCAGGAGGTCGGTCGAGACGTGATTCACGGCGGCCGTCAGCTGCACGTTCTCGGTGGGACGCGCGTCGATGCCGAGGCTGCCGTTCGTCAGGCGCACGCTCGGCGCTACATCGAGCAGCACGAAGTGATACGCGTCGAAGCCCGAGCCGGCGCGCCAGTAGCCGCTCGTCGTCGTGAAGACGCGCGTCTTCTGCTCCGGCGGCGCATCGGGCACGTCCTGCGGCGCGTAGACGCCAGCCGCGCCGATATCGCCGTGCATGCTCGGGCCCTCGTACGACAGGCCGAGGCCGCCGCTGACGGGGATGATCAGCGAGCCGTCGGTGCCGTCGATGTTCTTCGCGTGCAGGTAGTCGGTATCGACGGAGCGCGAGCCGAGCACCGGGAACGCGCCCGCGAATGCGACCGCCTTCGCCTCGGCCGTCAGCGGCTGCGTCAGCGAGACGCCGTCGATCTTCGTCGCGCCGACCGCGTCGATGAACTGGCGGCCGAGCATCACGGGCCCGAGGCGATACGCGAGCGTGCGGACTTCATACTCGCCGCCGCCGTCGGCGCCGCTCTGGTAGCGCTCGCTCGTCGTCTGGCGCACGCGGGCATCGACGACGAGCCCTTCATCCGACAGCTCCATGCGCAGGTCGCCGAAGAACCGCCGCACCGGCGAAGCGTTCTGCGGCTGCGCGCCCTCGGTGACGAGCGCGCCGGGGTCGCTGCCGCTCTGGCGATACATGAACGACGACATCGTCAGCCGCAGATCGAGGTCATCGCGCGACGGCGGCGTGGCCGTGGCCGTCACCGACGCGTCGTCGGCAGCGGCGACCCGCGCGATCAGCAGGCAGGTGAGGAGATGCTTCACCTGCATATCGACTGCGGTCCTAGCTGCGTGGCGGGGATCCACGCGGACGGGTTGTGGCACTGGCCGCAGTCGAACGGGAACTGGCGGTGGTCGGGCTGCTTGACGCGCAGCGCATCGGTGCGGTGACAGCTCACGCACAGCGGCGAGACGGCGCCGTAGTTGCCGTTGCGGTGGCAGTCGGCGCAGGGCAGGGTGCCGTGCAGGCCCATCAGGTTGCAGCCGACGCTCATGTGATCGAAGCGCGCGGGCGCGAACGACCGCTGCGTGTGGCACTCGCCGCACCGCGGGCTGAGCGCGTTCTGGTGGATGTCGTCCTTGCGGTGGCAGGTGATGCACAGGTTGCCGGAGCCGCGCAGCTTCTCGCCGTGAGGGTGGCAGCGCGCGCAGTCGAGCTGGTCGTGCGCGCCCGTCAGCGAGAAGTCACCGACGTCGTGCTGCGCCTTGAGGTCCTTGAACGTCTTCGTGTTGTGGCAGCTCGCGCACGCCGTGCCGTACATGCCCTTGTGCACGGCGGGCTCGGGGTGGCAGCCGAAGCAGTCCTTCCTGATCGGCTTGAACTCGATCGACTTGTGGCACTGCCCGCACGACAGCGGCGTGTGCGCGCCGTCGATCTTGAACTGCGCGTCGCGGTTGTGCTGGAACGTGCTCTTGCCCTCGACGGAGTGGCACTTCTCGCACTGCGTCCCGAGCTTGCCCTTGTGGACGTCGTCCTTCTGGTGACAGCCCGCGCACGCGGTCGGTGCCTTGTCGAACACGCGCTTGGGGTGACAGACCTCGCAGTCCTTCACGTCGGCGTGCTTGCCCTTCAAGGGCCAGCTCGTCTTCGCGTGATCGAAGCGCGTCGCGGTCCACTGGCCGCCCTCGTGGCACGTCGAGCACTTGTCGCCGAGCGAGCCCTTGTGCAGCGAGTCCTCGTGGCAGATCGCGGAGCCGCACTCCGTCGGCGTGCCCTGGAAGACGTTGTTGATGTGGCACATCTCGCACTTCGTCGTCGCGTGGCCGCCGTGCAGAGGGAACGAGCTCCCCTCGCCGTGGAAGTTCTGCAGCGACTCCTTCTTCAGCGTCTTGCTGCCGCCGGCGCTGTGGCAGGTCAGGCACTGATCGTTCTTGTACTGGCCGCCGTGCGCCTTCTCGTGGCGGTGGCAGCTCATGCAGCCCTTCTTGATATCGAAGCGCTCGAACTCCGACGGTGACTTGCCGCGGTGACAGTCGCGGCAGCCCGCCTTCGCGTGCTTGCCGGTGAGCTCCCAGCCGGTGTTCTCGGTGTGGTTGAAGACCATGCCGGCCTTCCACGCGCGCTGCGTGTGGCACGTCGCGCACGCCGGGAACTTCGCGAAGCGCGTGCCGTGCTTGTTGTCCTTCGCGTGGCAGGTCTCGCAGTTATCCTTCGGCTTGCTCGCGCCGAGCGCCTTCGTGTGGCAGCTCTCGCACGCGATGTCGGCGTGCTTACCGACCAGCGCGTAGTGCGCGTCGCGCTTGTGATCGAACTGCACCTGCTTGAGCGTGTGCAGGGCAGGGGAGTGGCACAGCTCGCACTTCTTCGTCGCGAACAGCGTGCCGGCGTGCGGGCTCTTGTGGCACTGCTCGCAGCTGCCGGTGAAGTCGGCGAGCTTGAACTGGGCCTTCGTGTGGCACTTGCTGCACGCGACGTCGGCGTGCGCGCCCACGAGTGGCATCGCGGCCTGCGCCTTGTCGTTGTGATCGAACGTGAACGTCGTCTTCTGGGGGCGCCAGCCGTTCTCGGTGTGGCAGTTGCTGCACATCATGTTCGCCTTGCGGATCGCGCCGTGCGGCTGGTCCTTCGCGTGGCAGCTGCCGCACAGGCGGTCCGTGCCCATGTACGTGCGCAGGCCCTGGGCCTTGTTGACGGTCTTGTGGCAGGTCGTGCAGTCGGCCTTCGCGTGCTTGCCGTCGAGCGGCCAGCCGGTGAGCTTGTGATCGAAGCCCTGCGGGCCGCCGATGCCGCCCCAGCCCATCAGATCGAAGCCGCGCCCGCGGTGCTCCTGGTGACACAGCTTGCACGCGCGGCCCTTGACGCTCGGCGACGCGTGGAAGCCTTCGCCCTTCGCGACGCGCAGCCGCATGTCCTCGTGCTCGTGGCAGCCGAGGCACTTGTTGGCGGAGATCGAGTTGTCGGGCTCGTGGCAGGTCGTGCATTGATCCTGCGAGTCGAGCTTGGCGTGGCTCTTCGACAGCTCGCCCGGCGACGACTTGAGGAAGTCGTCGGCGTGGGCGACGGCGCAGAGCAGGCAGAGAAGGACGACGACGCGCATCACAGCTCCGCGCCGATCCCGATCTGGAGGAGTTGGGTGGTGTCGGTGCGATGCGCGTTCGTCACCGAGGGCTCGCGCACGCTTGGTCCAGTCCACGAGGTCGTCGCGCGGCCGAAGTCATATGCCGCGAACGGCACGAGCCGCCCGACGGAGTAGCGCACGGTGACGCCGCCCCAGAGCGCGTGCGCCGTCGAGTCCTTGCCGTCCTCGAGGCCGGGCGTCTGCGCGCGCGAGCCGATCGCGAGGAGGTCGAAGCGGGCGGTCGCCCCGAAGCGCGAGTGCGCGGGGGCGATCTCGGCGCGCACGCCGGCGACGAGCCCGAGCAGGCGCTCGCGCGGCAGCATGCCGGCGTTGTCGACGCTCTTCGGCAGGAACGCGTCGTAGTGACCGCCGGCGCGCGCCGCGAGCTCGATGTCGCGCACGCGAATGCCGAGGCGGGCCCCGGCATCGGCGGCGAACGTCGTGAACGGGATCCGCCCCGGCGTCGCGGTCGGGCCCGGATAGTCGATGCCCGGCGACGACGACGACAGCTCGGTGCGTGCATCGAAGCCGACGAACAGCGACTCCGAGAGGTGCAGCGTGCCCGTCGCACCGAACGCGGCCGCCATCGCGTCCGCATCGACGAGGTAGTTCGTCAGCCCGCCCTCCGCGTTCGACGTCAGGTCCATGCCGAGCGTGCGGTAGCCGAGGCCGAGCTCGCCGCGCAGCGCGAGCCGCTGCGGCACGGGGCGTGTGTACTCCGCAACCACACCAGGCGCGGTCGCTACGGTCTCCGCGCGCTTGCCGAGCACGTCTGGCGGGTGCGCGCTCCACGTGTTGCCGGGCGCAGGCGGTGGCGTGTCGTCGGTGATCTGCGTGCGCGCGACGTAGCCCTCGTTCGCGCCGGCGCGCACGCGCAGCCAGCGGCCCTCGGTGCCGAGCACCGTTACTTCGGTATTCGCGGGCACGTTTGCGACGGCCGCTTCCTTCTCTCCCGGCTTCTTGCGCAACGTGACGGCTTCGGTGGTGCGGCGCTCGGCTGCAGCATTCGCCGCAAGCGACGCGAGTACGCACAGCACCCACCAGCGCGTCATCGACGTGGACGAGTAAGCAGGGATTGCACCAAGTGCGCACGCTCGCGATCGCGAATGGTTGTGTGCAAGTCCCGCTCGTACTGTGCAACGACCGCACTGAACGGAACGCGGCAATCTGCACAGTTCACGTGCACACCGGGGGGGAACGATGGTTGCAACTCATACGAACCCGCCGTGCCGTACACCCGCATCATTTGCGTGCTCGTGGTCTGTGCGGGGTGCAGCGGCAACCTGCGCGAGAAGCCCGGGCAGTCGGAGCTCGATGCGTCCGTGCTGCAGACGATCGATCCGCCGCCGTGTGCGCAGCCGATGACGCCGACTGATGGCACCGGCGACTGCACGGGTGGCGGGAGTGCGGGCGACGACTGTCTGATGTGTCACCACCAGGGCGGCGGCGCGACACCGTTCACGTTCGCCGGCACGCTGTACGACGCCGCCGGCAGCAACGCGGTCGCCGGCGCGACGATCTATCTACAAGATCAGGTCGGCAACGTCGCGACGGCGGTGACGCATGGGCAGGGCAACTTCTTCTCGACCGACGGCTTCGTCATGTATCCGGCGAAGGCGTTCGCCTCGCTGTGTCCGGACGTCATCGGGATGGTCAGCCCGGTCGACATGACGACGGGCGCGAACTGCAACACCGCGGGCTGTCACACGCGGGGGTTCCGGGTGCACGTCCCGTGATCGCGCTGACCGTGCCTCTCGTGATCGCGGGCGTCTCGGTGGTGCTGCTCGCGCTCGGCGCGCTCGTCGACGACCGCCGGGCCCGCCGCAAGCGCGACGAGGAGATTCAGCCGCCGCTCGAGGCGGTGCTGCCGCTGCTGCACTCGATCAATGATGACCGCTGCATCGGGTGCGAGGCGTGTGTCGACGTGTGCCCGACCGAGGTGCTCGAGCTCGTCGAGCACAAGGTCCGCGTCGTGCGGTTCACCGACTGCGTGCAGTGCGAGCAGTGCCAGAACGCGTGCCCGACGACCGCGCTCGTCATGTATCGCGACGGCACCACGCCGCGCATGCTGACCGTGCCCGAGCTCGACGAGCACTTCCAGACCGGCACGCCGGGCCAGTACCTGATCGGCGAGGTCGCGGGCAAGCCGCTCGTGAAGAACGCGGCGAACCTCGGCCGCGCCGTCGTCGAGCACATCGCGCGGCAGCTCGAGGCGGGCCGCGACAAGGCGATCCTCGATGTCGCGATCGTCGGCTCGGGCCCGGGCGGCCTGTCGGCGGGGCTGACGTGCCTGAGGCGCGGGCTGTCGTGTGTCGTGCTCGAGAAGGAGCACGTGATCTCGTCGACGGTTTCGCGCTACCCGAAGGGCAAGCACTTCATGGCCGAGCCGAGCAACGCGATCAACGCGTCGTTCCTGCCGGTGTTCGATGCGTCGAAGGAGGAGCTGGTCGCCGCGTGGAAGCAGGTCGTCGACGCCGTGAAGATGCCGATCAAGCTCGGCGAGGCCGTCGAGAACGTCAAGCGCGGTGACGACGGCATCTTCGAGGTCAAGACGACGGTCGGCACGTATCGCGCGCGCCGCGTCGTGCTCGCGACCGGGCTGCGCGGCAAGCCGCGCCTGCTCGCCGTGCCGGGCGCGAACCTCGAGAAGGTGCAGTCGCTGCTCGACGATCCGGGCGAGTTCGCCGGCCTCGATGTCCTCGTCGTCGGCGGCGGCGACTCGGCGGTCGAGGGCGCGATGTCGCTCGCGGATGTGGGCGCGCGCGTCGTGCTGAGCTATCGCGGCGACGGCTTCAAGCGCTGCAAGCAGGGCAACCAGAAGCGGCTCGCCGAGATGACGAGCGCGGGCAAGCTCGAGGTGCTGCTCGAGTCCAACGTCAAGGAATTCACGGCCGACGCCGTCTCGATCAAGCTGAAGGATGGCTCGGTGAAGAGCTACCCGAACCAGCGCGCGTTCGTGCTGATCGGCGCCGATACGCCGGTCGCGTGGCTCGAGCAGAACAACGTGCGGTTCATCGAGCGCCCGCACCTCTACACGCTCGGCGCCTCCGACGAAGTCGTGAAGCGGCTCGTGCCCGATGCGACCGAGTGCCCGCGCAGCGCCGCGGAGTCGATCGCGCTCGTGCTCGGCCAGCGCAACACGCCGGTCCCGACCGCGAAGCCGCATCGCGTTCGCAACCTCGTCGCCGAGCTGCGCGACGAGTTCCGCGACGCCGTCCACGAGCTCTCCGGCGTGTTCAAGGTCTCCGACCTCGCTCCGCCGCCTCGCAAGAAGGTCGGCAGCCGCACCGAGCCGACCGCGGTCATCTCGCCGGGTCAGCTCGCGCGAGCCCGCACGAACATCGAGCGCGCGCGCACGAACGCGGAGCACACACGCACGGGCGTACAGCGCACGCTCACGAGCACCGAGTGGACCGAGCAGCGCACGCTGACGAGCGTGAGCCCGTGGTCGCCCGAGCGCACGATCGTCGGCACCGCGCCGATCCGGCCGCGTTCGCACAAGATGCCTCCGCCTCCGCCGCCGCGCCGCGCGAGCATCGGGTTCGACACCTCGGACCTGGCGGCCTTCGACAAGAAGCTGCCGTTCGGGGACCGCACCGAGCCCGTGCCGTCGCTCGTCGAGAAGACCACGAGCGATGCGCACGCGTACGATGACGACAATGCGACGATCGTCGATGGGAGGCGGCTGCGGTGATCGCGCCCGCCGAGTATCCGAAGGCGAGCATCGCGCAGCCGCGCACGGATCTCGTGTATGCGGCGCTGCGCGCGACGGCGCTGTTCGGCGAGCTGCGCGACGAGCTGCTGAAGCGGGTCGTGGCGGCCGGGCTCGTCCACTACGTCGAGGTGCAACGCGACCGCGTGATCGAGGCGCCGCCCGCGATCCAGGGCGCGCTGTGCCTCGTGCTCGAGGGCCAGATCTCGATCGGCGTGTTCGATCCGCAGGTCCTCGCGGAGCGCTCGCGGCCGCAACGCGATGCGATCGCCGGCGAGCAGGACGGCACGCTGATGCCACCGGGCCCGCTCGCACGCGCCGCGAAGCAGAACCTCGCGCTGTTCCGCGAGGGCGAGCTGTTCAACCTCGAGGCCGTCGCGACGATCCGCGGCGACGACGCCGTCCACGCGTTCTCGCTCGCGCGCGCAACCGCGCTGCTGATCGGCAGCGAGACCGTCGCGTGGCTCGCGAAGGCCGCGCCCGGCATCGAGCACACGATCGCGAACGCGCTCGCGCTGACGAACGCGCGGCTGCGGATGATCACGGGCATCAAGCACGAGCTGCTCGACTTCTACGTGCGCAACGGTCTGTCCGTCGCGGGCCCGACCGTGCGCGTGCGCCAGCTCGACCTGTGCATCGACTGCAAGCAGTGCGAGGACGCCTGCGAGGACCGTCACGGCTCGCGCCGCCTCACGCTCGGCGGCTTCGAGCTCGGCCTGCTCGACTTCGTGTTCACGTGCCGGACCTGCGCCGACGCGCGCTGCCTCACGCCGTGCGAGCACGACGCGATCAAGCGGGACGCCCGTACCGGCGAGATCCAGATCGTCGAGGACCGCTGCATCGGCTGCTCGCTGTGCGCGCTGTCGTGCCCGTACGGCGCGATCGACATGGTCAACGTCGCCGAGCCGGAGATGCCGTCGTTCAACCCGGTGTTCAAGGCGCGGCTCGAGAAGGGCAACAAGCTCGCGTTCGGGGCCGGCAAGGGCCGCAAGGCGCCCGCGCGGCGCATCGCGAACAAGTGCGATCACTGCGCCGGCTACGCCGACCAGGCGTGCGTCTCCGCGTGTCCCACCGGCTCGCTCGTCGAGATCGCGCCGGCCGCACTGTTCCGCGAGCGCGCGGAGCCGACCGGTCGCAAGAAGAAGCGGCTCGACGTGCTGCCGCTCGCGCCGTTCACGGAGGGGCTCGGCGTTCGCGACTCCGGCGAGGCGCGCGTCAAGGTGCGCAAGGTCTCGCTGCTGTTGTGGGTGCTCGGCCTCGGCGCATTCGCGGCGGTGCTCGCCGAGGTCGTGCTGCGCTGGTGCTGGCCGGAGAAGTCCGTCTCGTACTACATGATGACGCACGCCGAGCACCTCGAGCCGGGCATCGCGAAGCTCAACGTGAGCTACCTCGCGGGCACGACGCTCGCGCTGACCTGCGGCTACGTCGGCACCGCGCTGATGGTGCTGTCGATGGCGTACCTGCTCCAGCGCCGGTTCGGCTGGTTCAAGGCGACCGCGTCGAACCAGTTCTGGCTCGACGTCCACCTGATGACGGGCATCGTCGGGCCGCTGTTCATCGTGCTGCACTCCGCGATGCGCCTGACGACGTGGGTCTCGATCCCGTTCTGGTCGATGGTCGCGGTCGTGCTCTCCGGCGCGATCGGCCGCTACCTCTACACGCTCGTGCCGGCGATGTCGTCGAAGCACGAGCTCGCCGTCCTCGATCACCGGCGCTCGATCACCGAGCTATCGCGCGAGCACCCGCAGGCCGGCGACCTCGCGTACCAGATCATGGAGGACGAGAACGCGCGGAGCGAACGCGCGTGGAACATCAACCTGGTCGCGCTGCTGTTCTGGGTCCTGATCGACGACATGCGCCACGTCTGGCAGCGCTGGTCGTACCGCCGGCGGCTACGTGCAGTGGCGCCGCCGCGCATCGCCAGGCAGATCGCGAAGCGCGTCGACCGCGTCGTGTTCTACGAGCGGCGCAACGAGCTCGCCCCGCGCAGCAAGGCGTTGCTCAAGTCGTGGAAGAAGGTCCACGTCCCGTTCTCGGTGGTCCTGCTCGTCACGATGCTGCTCCACATCGCCCTCGCGCTGCACCTCGCGTGAGCTAGCAGCCGCCGGTCGTGCTCAGCGCGTTGCACGTGTGCGTCGTCGTCGTGTCGCACGTCTGGCACGCCGGGCAGTCCGCGTTCGTCGAGCAGGTCATGCCGACGCAGTGGTGATACGTCGCGTTCGTCGTCGTGAGGTCGCAGGTCGACCCGGCGGAGCAGTTCGCGTCCCCCGTGCAGTAGTAGTCCGCCATCACATCGGCCTTGTCGTTGCCGGTCACGCTCCCGGCCGCCTGCACGGCCTGCAGGAACGTGTACACGGCCGCCTGATCCGAGAGCGTGAGCTCGCGGATGTGTCGCCACGGCATCGGATACGCGAGTGGCATCGCATCCGTGTCGTCGATGTGCAGGCCCGTCGACAGGATCCCCGAGAACGTCGCGAAGTCCGGCCCCGGCGCGCCGGCGAAGAAGCCGTTCGCCGCGCCGACGAGGTTCGCGCTCGAGCTGTGGAACACGCCGTTCTGCGCCTCGGTGCCCGCGGGCGGCTTCTTGACCACGCCGCCGGTCATCCAGTTCGTCGCGTTGATCAGGCCGCCGATGCGCGGCGTGCTCGTGTGGCAGGCGTTGCACCGGCCGAAGCTGTTGACGAGGTAGCTGCCGCGGCCGATCGCGGCCTCCGTCGTCGCATCCGTCGAGCTCACCGGCGCGACGGGCTGGATGACCAGGCCGCGGCGCACGAAGTCGGGATCGGGCACCGGCTGGTTGTCGGTGTCGAATTCGATCGGCAGCGCCGGATGCAGCGCCTGGTTCTCGACGTACGTCGTCGGAGCGGCGGCGAGTGTGCCGTAGACGCCGGTGCCATCCGCATGCACCTGGTTGTCGACGGCGGGAATTGCCTGCAGGTACGCGTACACCGCGCGCAGATCCGAATCCGATGCCCAGCGATAGTCCTGCCACGGCATGAACGTCGCGAGGGCATCGGTCCCGTTCGACGCGCACGTCCCGGCCGAGCACACGTAGTTCGTGCCGCGCCGCATGACATCGACGAACTGATCCGCCGTCAGCTGCATGCCGGTCGTGTGCGTCGCCGAGTACGGCGTCAGGTTTCGCGCGAACACGGTGCCGGTCTGCGACGCCGTGCCCGCGAGGAAGCCGGGCGTCGTCCCCGCCTCGCCGTGGCAGCTCCCGCAGTCGGCGAGCGCGTTGACGAGATAGCTGCCCTGGCCGACGGCCTCGATCTGCGCCGACGTCATGCCGGTCGTGTCGATGGCGACCGGCGAGATGTCGAGGCCGTGCTTCGCACGATCCGAGATGATGATGTCGTTGCCGTTCGATCCGTTCTGCCCATCGGCACCGTTGCTGCCGTTGGTGCCGTTCGTACCGTCCGTGCCGCTCGTTCCCTGCGGGCCGCTCGGTCCCTGCGGTCCGGTCGATCCCGTACACGCGGCCACGACGCAAACAATCCACGCGATCCTCTTCATACGCCCCTCCCAGTGAATGTAGACGCGCACGATAGGTGGGCTCCGCGCGCTGCACAACGCCGGCCCTTCACGAACTGTCGACTACAGCTGTAGTAATTGTACGAACCGTGTAGTACGCAACGCAGGTGCTCCGCTCTCGATACGCCCCCGCGGTCGTCGCCGCGGTCGCGCTCGTCGCGTCGCTGACGCGCTGGGTGCTGCAGGGCTCGCACAACGTCTACACGGCGTTTCACAAGCGGTTCTACGTGCCGGATCCCGACGTCGCGTGGCGCGTCAGCACGCAGCACCCGATCTGGATCGGGCTCGAGGCGTGCGCGGTGATCGCCGCGATCGTCGTCGCGCTCGTGCTCGCCGGCCGCTTCCTGCGCCGCGGGCGCCGGCTCCTGTGGCTCGTCGCGGTACCCCCGCTCGCGCTTCCGATCGCGGCGTTCGCCAGCGGCCCGGGCCCGCTCCACGGCCGCGACACGCTGCCACCCGCCGACGCCGTTCGCGTCGAGGCGGGAATCGCAGGCGCGCTGCCCGCACCGGCCGGCCACTACGCGGTCGTCCCGCACGCGGGCACGTCGCTGACGGCCCACCTCTCGGCCGGCGGCGAGGCGTTCGACGCGCGCTTCGATCACGACATCACGGGCGCGTGGGACGGCAACCCGGGCGACCTGCACGCGCCGTCGCACGCCGAGCTGTCGGTCTCGTCCGCCGCGGTCGATACCGGCGTCGGCGAGCGCACGAAGCACGCGCGCGAGAGCTACCTGAAGGCGGCCGAGTTCCCGCGCATCACCGTGCGCCTCGACGCGCCGGTCGCGGTGCGCGCGATCTCGGCAACCCAATTCGCGTTCCGTGCGCCCGCGACGGTCGAGCTGATCGGCAAGACCCATCGCGTCGATGTCACCGGCACGCTCGCGGTCCCCGACGCCGCCGCGCTCGCGCGCCTCGGCCTCACCGGCGACGTGCTGCTCGTCCAGGCTGACTTCGCACTCGCGATCCACGAGACCGCTCTCGCTCCCGACGCCGGCGACTTCGACGGCGACCGCCTCCCGATCCACGCTTCCCTCGTCCTCCGGAGAACCCCATGAAGCTGCTCGCCTTGCTCGTCCTCCTCGTGTTCGCGTGCAACAAGCACGACGACGCGCCTGCCTCGAAGCCCGCGCCGGGCTCCGCCGCACCTGCCGCCGATACCGCCGACCACATCGTCGTGCTCGGCCATCACCAGAAACCGAAGCCGACCGATCCGGTGCGCGTCAGCTTCGAGAAGTTCCGCGTCGTGAAGGCGGACTTCGATCCCGCACACATCGAAGGCGGCAAGGCGACGATCGAGCTCGACCTCTCGAGCCTCCACACCGACTCCGCCAAGCGCGACGACCACCTCAAGTCGCCCTCGTACATCGACGTCGCCCAGTTCGCGACGATCACGATCGACATCGACCACGTCAAGCAGCAGTCCGGCACGACCTACGCGGCCGACGCGACCGTCACCGCCCACGGCGTCACGAAGACGTACCCGGTCACCTTCGACGTCGTCTCCACCACACCAGACAGCATCCGCATCAAGGGCCAGCACACGTTCCAGCGCCTCGACTTCGGCATCGGCACCGACCCCGCGCAGAACCCCGACGAGTCCGTCGCGCCCGACCTCACGATCGAGATGCTACTGACACTGAAGAAGACGTGAGCCGGCCGGCGAACGCATCGTCGTGTGTCGCCAGTACCAGCGCTCCCGGATACGCCGCGAGCGCCGTCTCGAGCCGCTCGATCGACGGCAGATCGAGGTGATTCGTCGGCTCGTCGAGCACGACGCACCACACGTGCCGCGCGAGCCCGGCCGCGATCGCCAGCTTGCGCACCTCGCCGGGCGACGGCGCGCGCGATGCGAGCAGCCGATCCGGATCGACGCCGAGCGCCGCGACGACATTGAGCGTGCGCGTGCGCAACTCACGCGGCAACGCGCGCACGTCGAGCGGCGCCTCGTCCTCCTGCGGCAAGTACAGCAGCCTCTCCGCCGGCAGCGTCGCGCTCGCGAGCAGCGCGCGGATCCGCGTCGTCTTGCCGGCCCCGTTCGGCCCGACGATCCGCACCCGATCGCGCGCGCCAACTCCGTCGAGCACCCACCGTCGCGGGCACGCCTCGTACCCGACGAAGATCGACCGCCCGACCTCCTCGTGCACGGGCGCATCCGGCACCGCGCTCGCCGCGCGCTCCGCGGCCCGACGCGCGAGCTCGACCTGCCGCCCGGCCTTCGCCTCGCCCCACGCCGCGAGCGTCATCGCGCCGATCGCGGTCGCATCATGATCGTGCCGGCTCCGCTTGCGCGCGCCGCCACCGCGATTCGCCTCCGCGCTCTGCTGCTCGCGCCGCGCCTCGACGAGCCGCCGCTGCGCCGCCTTCGCCGCGCGCTGGGCCTCACCACGCACGTCGCGCGCGCGCTGCTCCTCGGCCTCCCACAGCGCCTTCGCCTGCGAGTACGGCGCCGCGTACAGCCGCGCCGTCCCCCCGTGCACGCGCACGGTCACCGCGGCGACCTCGTCGAGCAGCGCGCGATCGTGCGAGATGACGAGCGCGATGCCCGCATGGCGCCGCAACGCCCGCACGAGCTGCTCGCGGCCCACGCTGTCGATGTGGTTGGTCGGCTCGTCGAGAATCAAGATCGGCGCCCGTTGCGCCACCGCCATGCCGAGCTGCGCGCGCCGCCGCTCGCCCGGCGACTTCGCCGCGTCCCCGACGTCCTGCGGCACGACGGCAATCTCGCCGCGCACGTCGACAATCCCGCGCACGGGCGCAATCTCGCCCGCGACGAGCCGCACGAGCGTCGACTTGCCCGCGCCATTGCCGCCGACGATGCCGACGACTCCAGATGTGATGTGAAGCGAGACGTCGTCGAGCACGGCGACGGCGTCCGAATACGCGAAGGCAACGCCTTCGAGACGGATCGATGCCACGAGAACCTCCTCGGAAGCGAGAAACCGGATGGGCGCGCGCGCTGCGAGCGCCAGGAACGGGCTGGTTTCAGGCGAGGAGGGTCATCGGGTGCGCGGCACGAACGCCGGCGCACGCACTGGATAGCACGCACGCGCGCTCGAGCGAAACGAATCTGGAGAGCCCAGCGATCCTGCGAACGTGTCGCCGGGTCGCGACGGCTGCACCCGCGACCGAGGGCCACCGCTGCGATCAGCTGCAATCTGCGCGAGCCGGCAATCGCCCGCGCGAGCGTGTTGCGCTCGAACGACCGCGCCCGCGCAAACCAGGTACCTCGCGTGGATCGATCAGCCCGTACATCCGCCACCCAACGCCGAGCAGCCAGCTCGCCGGCGCGTGCACGGGTAATGCCTCGTACGTCGGCGGCCAGCCGTGCACCGGCGCCGCCCAGCCGTCGAAGCTCGACGCGCTCGAGAACGGATCGATCGCGAACCCGCGCAGCTCCGCGACGCGATCTTCGCGAT
This sequence comes from uncultured Kofleriaceae bacterium, assembly GCA_964446175.1. GTDB lineage: Bacteria > Myxococcota_A > Polyangia > Haliangiales > Haliangiaceae > JABFXX01. Next base: position 114,541 of record CAYUNM010000010.1, on the reverse strand, counting down.
GCTTGCGCCAGTTGTTCAGCACGTAGCTCCACGCATGACGCGCCTGCCGGCGGTTCGTGATGACCTCTTCGTTGTATCGGTCGGCGAACACCGTGCCGCGGCGCCGCTGCGCGAAGCCGCGCGCCTTCGAGAACGCCGCGTTGAGGTGCCTGGCTGCGGAGATCTCGAACGCCTGCATGCCGCGCGAGAGCGCCGTCTTGTCGTGCGCCTCGACGAGCAGGTGCACGTGCGACCGGTCGATGCTGATGCCCACGATGCGGCAGTCGCGCCGCCGGTAGATGCAGAGCATCGCGCGGCGCACGGCCTTGTACGCATCGCGCGTGCGCAGCGCCTCGAGGACCTGCACGACGCGCAACGTGATGTGGACCGGCGTCGCCTTCGTGATCGTCGGCCGCGCCCTGTGCCCCTCGCTCGCGCGATAGCGGCCAGCCGTCATCGGGCGTCCGGCGCCCGGGCGCTTGCCGCCGCGCCGCTTGAACAGCGGCTGCTGCACATGTCGCTTGCGCGGTCGGCCCACCCCGCATCAGTAAGCACTCGCCGCACTGCTCGCAAGGGATGATTGCGCCGATATATGATCACGTCCGTTCTTGGGCGCTCCTCGCTCGCTCGTCTTGGTCGTGCGTGTTGGGTCGCTCTCGTTCGTGTTGGCCGGTTCGTGATGGCTGGTTCGTGATGGCTCGTTCGTGATGGCCG